>NZ_BLAF01000010.1 GCF_009687885.1 Acrocarpospora pleiomorpha | reverse complement strand
GTGGTCGCCCTGGCGGCCCGTCGGGTGCTGTTCCTCTACCGGCTGGCCACCGTCGGCCAGCCCGCCCCCCAGCGGATCGAGTACGCGAGGAAGAACGCGGGCGCCGAACTGAAAGCCCAACTGGTCGAGGTATTCGGCCAGAAGAAACTCCTTAAGTGGACGCCGTCGGGCGTGGCGCACTTTTTCGTCATGTGGGCGTTCATCATCCTGCTGACCGTCTACATCGAGGCGTACGGCGCGATCATCCAGGGCGCCGTCACCGGCCGCCCGAACTTCCACATCCCGTTGATCGGGACCTGGCCGGTGCTGGGCTTCCTGCAGGACTTCATCGCGCTGGCCTGCGTGATCGGCCTGATCGCCTTCGCGGCCATCCGGGTCAGGAACGCGCCGACCAAGCTCGGCCGCAAGTCCCGCTTCTCCGGCTCGCACCTGGGCGGCGCCTGGCTCATCCTGTTCATGATCTTCAACGTGATCTGGACGCTGTTCCTGGCCCGCGCCGCCGCCGTCAAGACCGGCAACTTCCCGTATGAGTCGGGCGCGTTCGTCACCCACACCGTGGCCAAGATCCTGCCCGCCAGCCGGCTGCTGGAAGAGATCGCGCTGCTGCTGCACATCGGCGTCATGCTGGTGTTCCTGCTGATCGTGGTGCACTCCAAGCACCTGCACATCTTCACCGCGCCGCTGAACGTGCTGTTCTCGCGCCGCCCCGACGGGCTGGGCGCGGCCCAGGAGATGCGCAGCGGCGGCACGGTGCTGGACTTCGAGGAGGCCGACCCGGAGACCGACGCGTTCGGCCGGGGCAAGCTGACCGACGCCACCTGGAAGGACTTCCTGGACTTCTACACCTGCACCGAGTGCGGGCGCTGCCAGTCCCAGTGCCCGGCCTGGATCACCGACAAGCCGCTGTCGCCGAAGATGCTCATCCTGGACCAGCGCGACCACGCCTTCAAGATCGCGCCGTACCTGCTGATGAGCGAGGAGCAGCGCTCGCACCAGGGTGAGGACGTGCTGGCCCTGCTGGACAAGCCGCTGGTCGGGGTGGACGGGGTGATCCACCCGGACGTGCTGTGGTCGTGCACCAACTGCGGCGCCTGCGTCGAGCAGTGCCCGGTGGACATCGAGCACATCGACCACATCCTGGACATGCGCCGCTACCAGGTCATGATCGAGTCGTCGTTCCCGTCCGAGGCGGGAGTGATGCTGAAGAACCTGGAGAACAAGGGCAACCCGTGGGGCATGCCGGAGATGAAGCGGGCCGAGTGGGTGGCCGAGCTCGACTTCGAGGTCGAGGTCGTCGACGAGAAGATGCCCGAGGACGCCGAATACCTGTTCTGGGTCGGCTGCGCCGGTGCTTTGGAGGACCGCGCCAAGAAGACCACCAAGGCGGTCGCCGAGCTGCTGCACATCGCGGGCGTGAAGTTCGCGGTGCTCGGCCCGATGGAGGCCTGCACCGGTGATCCGGCGCGGCGGCTGGGCATGGAGTTCCTGTTCAACATGCTGGCCCAGCAGAACATCGAGACGCTGAACGAGGCCGGGGTCAAGAAGATCGTCGCCACCTGCCCGCACTGCTTCAACACCCTGGCCAACGAGTACCCGCAGCTGGGCGGGACTTATGAGGTCGTGCACCACACCCAGCTGCTGGCCCACCTGGTGGATGAGGGCAAGCTCACCCCGATCACGCCGATCGAGGAGAAGATCACCTACCACGACCCGTGCTTCCTGGGCCGCCACAACAAGGTGTACGCGCAGCCGCGCGACATCATGGCCAAGGTGCCGGGCGTGCAGACCCAGGAGATGCACCGCTGCAAGGACCGCGGCTTCTGCTGCGGCGCGGGCGGCGCCCGCATGTGGATGGAAGAGCGCATCGGCAAGCGCATCAACACCGAACGCGTGGACGAGGCCCTCACCACCGACCCGGACACCGTCTCCACCGCCTGCCCGTTCTGCCTGGTCATGCTCGGCGACGCCATCAACGAGAAGAAGAACACCGGCGCCGCCAAGAGCAGCCTGGAGGTCGTGGACGTGGCCCAACTCCTGATCAAGTCAGTGAAGGGCGGCGCCTGAGCACGTTTCGCAGGCCGCACTCCCTTTACGCAGGGAAAGGCAGTTCTCGTCCGTGCACCTGCGGCCGACTGTCGGGTTGGTAGAGGTTCGAAGGCACGTTCGCGAGCCGCGCGAAGACATCGATGGCCCGGGCCACCAGTTCCTCGGCCTCCTCCCGGCTCGCGCAGGCGGCCACCTCACGGCAGATCCCGCCCATGGCATCGGTCACGATCGCGACCATCGCGCGGACGCCCAGCGCGTCGTCCTGTTCGAACAGATGGGGATTCCCGCGCAACAGGGCGGCGTTCTGCCGGAGCCAGTCCTGGTTGATCCGGCGCATGCGCAAGCCGAACCCCGGAGGCGTATCACCGTCGGCGACCATCCGGACCACGTCCCGGTGCTCCCACGCACCCAGGAGGTAGGCCCGGGTTCCGGCGAGAAACAGGCGCAGTCCATTGGTGACCCCGGCCGCGCGCACGGCCAGGACCGTCTCGCGGGCACGTGCCTCCTGACTGCGCTGGTACTTCAGCCAGATGGCCAGATAGATGTTGGTCTTGCTGCCGTAGTGGTAGTAGAGCGACCCCACACTCATGTCCACCCGCTCGGTGATGTCACTCACGCTCGTCGCGGAGAAGCCCTTCTTGACGAAGAGTTCGCGGGCGGCCTCGGCCAGCGCCTGAGCAGCCTCGGTCTGCAACCGCGGACCTTCCAGGTCGATCGACATCTCGGTCTCTTCACCCGAGCGCGAGGGTTTCCCCTGTTTTCTGGACTTGGCTTCAGCCATCACCACATGCTCTCCGCTTCAGGTCGGCGGTCGCATCGACAATCGATCTACTCGCGCTGACACGTCTGAACGGGATTCAGTCTACGGCACCTAAGCCGCGCTATCGGTGGGGATGAAGTTGGTGAGGACGGTCTCACCGGCGGCGCCGATGAGCATGGTCGCGGCGGCCTCGGGGTTCGCGGCCGTCAAGGCCGTACGGAGGTCGTCCTCCTGCTGGTACCGCGGTACCAGTGGGCCGCCGAAGAGTCGCCCGCAGGCCCAGTGATTCGGTCTTTCCCGCCCGTAGCTTCGGAAGCAGAGGTCACGGCCCTTCCGTGGCCGGTGACGAGGCGAGGAGGAGTGACCGCGATGATCGAAGCGCACGAGTTGACCAAGCGGTACGGGGACAAGACGGTCGTGGATCGTCTGAGTTTTTCCGTCAAACCTGGTGAGGTGACCGGGTTTCTGGGGCCCAACGGCGCGGGGAAGTCCACCACCATGCGCATGATCGTCGGCCTGGACGCGCCGACCGGCGGCTCGGCCACGGTGAACGGCAAGCCCTACCTCAAGCACCCGGCGCCGCTGCACGAGATCGGCAGCCTCCTGGACGCCAAGGCCGTCCATCCAGGCCGCAGCGCCTTCGCGCATCTGCTGGCGCTCGCCCACACCCACGGCATCGCGCGCCGCCGGGTGGAGGAGGTCCTGGAGATCGCCGGACTGACCGCCGTGGCCGGCAAACGGGTGGGAACCTTCTCGCTCGGCATGGGCCAGCGCCTCGGCATCGCCGCCGCGCTCCTCGGCGATCCGGCGGTGGTGATGCTGGACGAGCCGGTCAACGGACTGGACCCGGAGGGTGTGCTGTGGGTGCGCACCTTGCTGCGGTCGCTGGCCGACGAGGGCCGGACGGTGATGCTGTCCTCGCACCTGATGAGCGAGATGGCGCTGATCGCCGACCACCTGGTGATCATCGGGCGGGGGCGGTTGCTCGCCGACACCACCCTGGACGGCTTCATCCAGCGGGCCGGAGGCGGCGGAGTCAGGGTCGTCACGGGCGAGGCAGCGCGGCTGCGGGCCCTGCTGGCCGGCCCCGACGTCACGATCAGCTCCACTTCTGGGGAAGAGCTCCTGGTCAGCGGCCGAAGCGCCCGTGAGATCGGGACGATCGCCGCATCGCACGGAGTGGCCCTGTACGAACTGACCCCACAGTCCGCTTCCCTGGAGGAGGCGTTCATGGACCTCACCCGGGACGCGGTGGAGTACCAGAGCGCCCCCGCCGCGAGCGCCGGCGCCAACCGAAAGGCAGCCTGATCCCCGTGGCCACCACCGATCTGACCGCGGTGCCCTCGCCCTCCTCCCCCGTGCGCAGGGTGACCACCCTGGGAGTGCTGCGCTCGGAGTGGACCAAGTTCTGGTCACTGCGCTCCAGCGCGATCACCCTGGGCGTCGGCCTGCTGCTGCTTGTCGCCTTCGGGGCGATCACCGCGTTCACCTACACCCCCACCGCCGACACTTTCGGCGCCGGACCGGACTCGACGAGCTCCCCCGACGCGATCAGCCTGGCCCTGAGCGGCATGAACTTCGCCCCCCTCGCGCTGGGTGTGCTCGGCGTCCTGGCCGGCGCGGGCGAGTACACCACCGGCACGGTGCGCTCCACCCTCCTGGCCGTTCCGAAGCGGCTGCCGGTGCTGTGGTCCAAGGCCGCAGTGATCGGCACGATCGCCCTGGTCGTGTCCACCGTCGGCGTCCTTGTCGCCTTCTCGATCGGCATGTTCGGCCTGGACGGGCAGCCGATCGCACTGTCCCTCGGCGACGACGGCGTGCTGCGCGGCCTGCTCGGCGCGGGCCTCTACCTCGGTCTGGTCGCGATGTTCGGCGTGGCCCTCGGCTCGCTGATCCGCTCCACCGCCGGCGGCATCGCCGCCCTGGTCGGCGTGACCCTGCTGCTGCCCGTGGTGGCCATCATGCTGCCCAATTCCTTCTTCGACACCGTCGGCCCGTACTTCTTCAGCAACGCCGGCGAGGCGGTGTATTCGCTGACCGAATCCGCAGGCTCGCTCTCGCCCGGCGCGGGCCTGGCGGTCCTGGCCGGCTGGGTCGCCGTCGTCCTGGCCGCGGCGGCCTTCCGGCTCAAGCGGACCGACGCCTGACCAGCCGGGACGCGACCGAGCTGCGAGGATGGACGCCATGAGCCACCCCCGCGGCACCGGCGACACGCTCGCGGACCGGGCCGGCTCCCCGCGGAGCCACCCAGTCCTGAGCCGGATGCTGCGCGGCCGGCACCGCCTGCGACAACTGGACAGCCGCCGCCCCTGGCTTCTCGACACCGGGGTGGTGCTCCTCGTCGCCGCCTTCGGCCTGCCCGGCCTGATCTTCGGCGACGGCAGGGTCCCTTTCGGGACGAGCGGACTCCACGACCCACTGCCGTCGGATGTCCTGCTGGTGCTGTCCGTCGTGCAGATCCTGCCGCTGTGGTGGCGCCGTCGTGCTCCCGTCACCGTGTTCCTCGTGGTCGCGTCGGCCCTCCTGATGCAGGGCTTCGCGGGGACGTTGCTGCCGTCGAGCGTCAGCGGGCTCGTCGCCCTGTTCAACCTGGCCCGGCACGGCCCCCTGCGGCTGCTTGGCTGGGCCGTCGCCGCGTCCGTGGCGGGGCTGGCGCTGTTGGTGTTCGTCCTGCTCGAACCGAAGCTGCTCGCCCTGTTCTTCCTCACCGGCACAGTCATCGCGGCCACCGCCAGCGGCCTCACCCTGCGTATCAGCCGCATGTACCTGACCGCCCTGGAGGACCGCACCCAGCGCCTGGAGACCGAACGCACCCAGCGCGAGCGGCTGACCGCGGCCGCCGAGCGCGCCCGCATCGCCCGCGAGATGCACGACATCGTCGGCCACAACCTCTCCGTCATGGTCACCCTCGCCGACGGCGCCGAACGCCTCGCCGCCAACAACGGGGAACAGTCCGCCGGGGCGCTGCGGCTGCTCGGCGACACCGGACGGCAGGCGATGGGCGAACTCCGCCGCGTCCTGGGCGTCCTGCGCGAGGAGACGGGGGACGGAACCGAAAGCCTCAGCCCGCAGCCGGGCACCGCCGACCTGGATGCCCTGATCGCCCGGGTCCGCGCGGCCGGCCTCACCCTCGCCTGCCGTACCTCCGGCGACCTGGGCTCACTTGGCGAGGGTGTCCAGCTCGCCGTCTACCGCATCGTCCAGGAAGCCCTCACCAACACCCTCAAGCACGCGGGCCCCGGCTCCACCGCCGAGGTCTCCGTCACCGCCGCGGCCGCCGAAGTCCACGTCCGTGTCGCCGATACCGGTCCACCGCCCGCGCTCTCCGGGCCCGCCGCCTCCCTGCCACAGGACCCACAGGACCCACAGGACGGTGACATCGGCCACGGCCTGGTCGGCATCCGCCAGCGCACCGCCCTCTACGGCGGTACCGCCACCCTCGGCCCGCGCCGGGACCGGCCCGGCTGGCTGGTGGACGTTCTGCTCGACGCGGCCGCCCCCCCGCCACCCCGGCAGACCCTGGAGGAACCCCTCTCGTGACCACCGTTCTGATCGTCGACGACCAGCATCTGCAGCGTCTCGGCCTGCGCATGCTCCTGGAGGGCACCGATGGCATCACCCCTGTCGGCGAGGCCGCCAACGGCGTCGAAGCCGTCCGCATGGCCGCGGAACTCCGCCCCGATGTCGTCCTGATGGACGTCCGGATGCCCGGTATGGACGGCCTGGAGGCCACCCGCCGGATCGTCGCCGCGGGCGGCCGCACCCGCGTCCTCATCGTCACCACCTTCGACCTCGACGAGTACGCCCACGACGGCCTGCGCGCCGGCGCCAGCGGCTTCCTCCTCAAGGACGCCCGCCCCGAGGAACTCGTCGCCGGCATCCAGGCGGTGGCGAACGGCGACGCCGTGGTCGCCCCCAGCCTGACCCGCCGCCTCCTGGACGCCTACGCCCACCGGGTCCTGGTTCCCGCGGACGCCCCCGCCGAGGCGGACCCCCGGCTGCGCGGCCTCAGCGACCGCGAACGCGAGGTCCTGATCGCCATCGGCCGGGGCTGGACCAACACCGAAATCGCCGAACAGCTCGTCCTGTCGGAATCCACGGTGAAGAAGCACGTCGGCCGCGTCCTCGCCAAGATCGGCGCCCGCGACCGCATCCAAGCCGTGATCATCGCGTACGACGCGGGGCTGGTCCGGGCACAGCCGTAGCGGGTGGTGCCGCTGGGCCGTCAGGCGAGGTCGAGTACCGCCTTGCCGTGCAGGCGGCGTTCGACGAGGGCGCTCACCGCCTCGGACACGTCGTTCCAGCCGCCGCGCCAAGTGATCTCGGGGCTCAGCACGCCGTCCGCGACCTGCCGGGCCAGCCAGACCAGGTCCCGGCCCAGCCCGTCGCAGAACAGCAGCATGAACGTGACGATCGAGCGATCGTCACGTTCTGGTCCGCTGAACATGGCTCCGAACGGGAAGCTCTCGCCATCACCCGAGGAGTGCCCGACCGCCACCAGCGTGCCCTTCGCGCCGAGCTGATCGAATGCCTCCACGAGTTGCGGGCCGCCCACCATGTCGAGCACGCCGTCGAGCCCGCCGTCGACTCGCGCGGGACCGGACACCACCTCATGGGCGCCCAGAGCGCGCAACGCCTCGCCGTGCTTGGCGGGGTCGCCGGTGGAGGCGATCACATGTGCGCCGCCGAGCCGGGCGAGTTGGACGGCGTAGCGCCCGACGCCGCCGGTGGCGCCGGTCACGAGGATCCTGCGCCCCAGTACGGGCCCGATCCGGTGGAGCGCGCGCAGCGCAGTGCCGGCGGCGACCGGGATGGTGCTGATCGCGCTCGGCTCCGCGCGCTCGGGCACCACGCCGATCCAGCCGGTCCGCACGGCGCGGACCTCGGCCCAGCCGCCGCTCTCCTCGAGGGTCACGACCGGAGTGCCCACGCTCGGCCCTGACCCGTCCGCGGCCGCCTGGACGACGACTCCGGCGGCGTCCCAGCCGAGCACCGTCCCCTCCGGGGCCGTCTCGATGCCTTGCGTGACCTCGCCGTAGTTGAGCGAGGTGGCCGTGACCCGGACCAGCGCCTGGTTGGGGGCGGGCACGGGCTCAGAGACTTCCCCCACCCGCAGGCCACCGGGGACGGAACGATCAACGATCAGGGCGCGCATGGTGATCCTCTCCTCAGAGCCCAAAATGCCACTCAGGAGCATAAGCCTATGGAAGGCATCTGCGTTCCAGTTACACTAGGAACGATGACGGCTGACATTTCCACCTCCGCGCCGGGAACGCTCTCGCTGCGGGAGCGTAAGAAGCTCAGGACCAGGGCCGCGCTGGTCGATACGGCCCTCGCGCTCTTCACCGAGCGCGGCTTCGACGGGGTGACCCTTGACGAGTTGTGCGAAGTCGTCGAGGTCTCCAAACGCACCTTCTTCCGGAATTTCGCCAGTAAGGAGCAGGTCGCCTCCGCTCCACTTGAGGCTCTGTGGAACGGCCTGCGGGACGACGTCGAGCACCTGCCATTCGGCCGCGTACCCGTCCTGGAGGCGCTGCAGGAGGCGTTGCTCGAGGTGCTCGCGCGCATGGACGACGGCGGAGCCTGGGTGACCCGCGTACGACGGAGCCGGAAACTGGCCGAGCGCACGCCGTCGATCGCCGCGTACGGGCTTCAGTACTGCGACGACACCAGCGCGGCCATCGAGGCGACCCTGCAGCGCAGGCTGGGCCTGGACCCCGCCGACCCGCGGCCGAGGCTGGCGCTGGACCTGCTGGTCGCGTCGTTCCACGCCGCGCTGCGGGCCTGGACGGCCAAGCCCGGCACGCTTACCCACGCGGGTCTCGCGGCCGAGCTGCGGTCGGTCTTCGCGGCCCTCCCCGGCGCGCTCGCCTTCAGCGTGGCCTGACGAGCGGTCGGCTAGGACAGCGGTCGGCTAGGACAAGGGAAGCAGCACGGTGAAGCGAGCGCCTTCGCCGGGCGCCGTCCTGAGTTCGACGCGGCCGACGTGGGCCTCCAGGATCGCGGCGGTGATGGCCAGGCCGAGTCCGGTGCCGCCGCGCTTACGGGACCGGGCCTCGTCGACCCGGTAGAACCGGTCGAAAATGTTCGGTGCGGCCTCCAGCGGCACGCCCGGCCCTTCGTCGATCACTTCCAGTACGACGCGGCCGCGCGATTCCAGACTTCCCGCCACGGCCGCGGGAGGTTCCGGCCGTTCGGCGGGCATGCCCACGCGGACGTGCACGGGCGTGCCTGGCGGGGTGTGGGCCATGGCGTTGCTGACGAGGTTCGTGATCACCTGGCGCATCCGGTGTTCGTCCACAGCGACCCGGATCGGCTTCTCGGCGCTTACCAGGATCAGCGGCCGCTCCGGGTCGCGGGCCCTGGCGTCGTGCACGGCGTCCTCGACGAGCGTGCGGATGTCCAGTTCGGCCAGGGTCAGCGCGCGTTCCTGGTCCAGCCGGGCCAGCAGCAGCATGTCCTCCACCAGCCGGCCCATCCGGATCGCCTCGTCCTCGATCCGGCCCATCAGCCGGTCCACATCGGCCCGGTCCGGCGCGCCGCCGCAGCGGCTCAGTTCGGCGAAGCCGCGGATCGACGTCAGCGGGGTGCACAGTTCGTGCGAGGCGTCCGCCACGAACCTGCGCAGCCGCGCCTCGGATTGTTCCCGCTGGCGCAGCGCGGCGGAAAGCCTGCCCACCATGGTGTTCAGCGCGCCGCCGAGCCGGCCGACCTCGGTGTACGAATCCGACGCGAGCTGCAGATCGAGGTGGCCGTCGGCGATGCCCTCCGCCGTCTTCTCGATCTTGATCAATGGCCGCAGTCCCAGCCGTACCAGCAGGAACCCGACCACGCCGAGGGTGAGCAGCAAAGCGAGCCCGACCCCGGCCTCGATCCAGATCAGCTGCGTCACGGTCACCTCGGCGGTCTCCGTCGACTGCGCGGCCACGATGATCCGCGGCCCGTCGGGCACCATCTGCTGCCACACCATGACGCGCCAGTCGGCGCCGCCCTGCTTGTCGGCGACCGTGAACGGGCGCTCGTCGTACTGGTCGACGTTGGCCGAGTTGATCGCCGGCAGTGCCAGCCCAGGCTCGCCGACCGGGGCCGAGAACTGCCGTGTCCCGTTGCTGTAGAGCACCTGGAGCGCGAAATCCGTGGGCAGACCGTCAGAGTCGCGCCCAAGGTCCTCCGACGACGGCTTCAACCGTCCCGGGTTGCCGTCCATCTGGTGCACGAGGTCACTGATCCGGTCGTCCATCCGGGCGATCATCGACTCGCGGATCAGCACGACGCTCGTGACCCCGATGGTGCCCAGGCCGAGAGTGGCCAGCACGAGCAACGCCATGATCAGGCGCGCCCGTAGTGTCCACGGTCTGCGCCACTTGCTCATCGCTCTTCCCTGGGCAACCGCAGGGAGTAGCCGACGCCCCGGATGGTGTGGATCAGCGGGGGTTCCACCGAGTCGATCTTGCGGCGCAGATAGCTGATGTACGACTCGACGATCCGGCCGTCCCCGCCGAATTCGTAGTCCCACACCCGGTCGAGGATCTGCGGTTTGCTGACCACCCGCTCGGCGTTGACCAGCAGGTACCGCAACAGGTTGAACTCGGTGGGCGACAGGTGGACGAGCCGACCGGCCCGGTGGCCTTCGTGGGCTTCCTCGTCGATCACGAGATCGGCGTACCGCAAGGTGCCGTCGTCCGGCGGGACGTCGGCGCCGCCGCCCGTGCGCCGGAGGATCGCCCACAGCCGCAACACCACTTCCTCCAGGCTGAACGGCTTGGTCACATAGTCGTCGCCACCGGCCGTCAGGCCCGCGATCCGGTCTTCCACGGCCTTCCGTGCGGTCAGGAAGAGCACCGGCAGCCGGTCGTGCACCGCGCGGAGGCTGCGGGCGAGGCTGAAGCCGTCGGTGTCGGGCAGCATCACGTCCAGAATGACGATGTCCGGCCGGACGCACCCGGCCGTGGCCAGCGCCTCGGCTCCGCAGTTCGCCGCGTGAACGGTGAATCCGCTGAGCCGGAGCGCTGCCGACAACAGCTCCAGGATGTTCGGTTCGTCTTCCACGACAAGGACGGTCGCCTCGCCACGCTGTTGGTCCACCGGACCACCGTCAACGACGAACCTGGGAATTGGCTGGGAACCCGCCGTGATTCACGCGTCCGTGCACTCGTGCAGTGTCTCGCCCTCGCTGCCCGCTGTGAGCACGGGCTCGCAGTTCTGTTCGAGCCACTGGGACCGCTCGCTGCCCATGTCTTCGGCGCCCATCATCTGACCGCCGGTGAGCACGAACCGCAGCTTGCCCGCACGCACCCAGGTGGACAGCTGGTCCACTGAGGGCACCGGGTCCCGACCGCTGAACCCGCCCACACCGACGACGGTCTCGTCGGTGGCGACGATGTACGGCTCCGCGGCCTGGGCACCGCCCTCGATCGCCAGCGTGATCTCGGCCCCGGACGCATGCGACTTGGCGTAGTTCAGGATCTTGCGTTGGTCGGCGGTGAGTTTCCCACCGTCCCCGCCACCCAGAGCGCTGCCAAGCAGCAGCATCTCGTCGTCTGCCGGCCCCGCGGCCGGCAGGGCCGCGATGCCCGGGCCGCCGACCGCACCGGCACCCGACCACATGGCGGGCGCCAGCAACGCCGCGGCCAGCCCGAGCACGAGTCCCACCCTCGGGACCTTGCGCGGCGCCAGCGCCAGGATCGCGACCAGCGCGACGATCACCACCGGGTACCGCAGCCAGCCGTGCCATGAGGTGTCCCGGGAGATGAGCACCCACGCCCATGCCGCGGTCACCGCGACGCCGGCGGGCAGCATCAGCCGGCCCGGTCCCTCGGGCTCCTGGTACTTCCGGAACGCCCACACTGTGCCCGCGCCGACGAGTGCTCCGATCGCCGGTGCCATGACGGTGGTGTAGTACGGGTGGAAGATGCCTTTCTGGAAGCTGAACACCAGGGCGTTCACCACGAGCCAGCCGCCCCACAGCACCCAGCCCGCGCGGTTGGCGGTGTCCGCCGGGGCGGACCGGCGGAACCGCCGGACGCCGAGCCCCGCCGCGACCACCAGCGTGATCAGCGCCAACGGCAGCAGCCAGCTGATCTGCCCGCCGACCGCCTCGCCGAACATCCGGTCCGGACCGGACGCGCCGCCGAACATCAAGCCGACCCCGCCGCCGGGGCCACCGCCGGGGCCGCCGGGGCCGGACGGGACGGTCACCGCCCCGCCGTTGCCCGTTTCCTCACCGCCGAAGACGCGGCCTAGCCCGTTGTAGCCCAGCACCAGATCCAGGGCCGTGCCGTCGGTGCTGCCGCCGATGTACGGCTTCCGGCCCGGCCACAGATCGACGACCGCGACCCACCACAGTGAACTCGTCAGCAGCACGACGGCCGCACCGGCCAGGTCGAGCACCTTACGGCGCCAAGGTGCCTTGCTGCCGGCCAGGTACGCGGCGAAAAACGCGGGAACGACGATCCATGCGGCGAACATCTTCGCCAGGAAGCCGCACCCGATCAGGAACGCCGCGAACAACAGCCACTTCGTCCTGGTGCCTGGTTCCAACGCCTTCATCGCGCGGGTGAAGGCGTAGGCCGCCGCGACGATCGTGAGGACAAGCATGGTGTCGGTGTTGTTCGTGCGGGTGGTCACCACAGTGATCGGCGTGAACGCGAAGATCAGCGCGGCGATCAGCGCGGCGTTCTCCCCCGCCCACATCCGGACGGTCCGGTGCAGCAGGAAGATCGCCGCGACCCCTTCGACCACCTGCGGCAGCAGCACGGACCAGTTGTGGAAGCCGAAGATCCACACCGAGACCACCTGCGGCCACAACGCCAACGGAGGTTTGTCCATCGTGACCACACCGGCCGGGTCGAACGAACCGAACAGGAAGTTCGTGAAGTTCAACGACATCGACTTCGCCGCGGCCGTGTAATACAGGTTGCCCCAACTGCCGCTCCACAGCACCCAGCCGTACAGCACCGTCCCCAGTGCGAGGATCGCGATGAGCGCGAACTGCGGCCAGCGCGGGGAAGGTCGCCGTGTCGGTTCGATGTGCACTGCCTGCTGCCCTTGGCCGGTGTCGGCGGCGGTCATATGTTTCCCTTTTCTTGTTTGAAAACCCAGCCACGCAGCAGGACGAACCGGCCGGCCGTGCCGAACACGGACGCGCCGAGCAACACGACCAGCTCGAGGAGACGCGAAGGTTCGGCCACTGCCGAGTGCAGGACCAGCAGCGCGGTCGACGTGAACGCGTAGTAGAGACCGAAGACGACGAGACCTTGCAGGTGCGCCCTGCCGGACGAGCCACGGGAGCCGAGGAACGTGAAGCGCCGGTTGGCCTCGGTGTTGAACAGCGTGGTGATGACGAGCGCCAGCAGGTTGGCCGCCAGCGGGTGCGTCGCTGACCGGAAGAACGCGTAGAGCAGCAGAGTGACCGCTGTGGACAGTACGCCGATCGCGCCGAATGACAGCAGTTGCCAGACCAGACCCGTATCCCGTCTGGACAGCACCGCGTCCGGATGGGCCGGTTTGGGTTCCGGACGCCTTGGCAGGTCGGCGACTCTCGCGGTGCCGACGGCTTTCGCCCTCGCCACCCGAATCAGACCCCGGATGTCCTCGAGCGCGGTTGATCCGATCCGGACCCGGGTGTCGATGTCCTCGACCCAGTCCACCGGCACCTCGTGCACCCGCAGTCCGTTGTGCTCGGCCAGCAACAGCAGTTCGGTGTCGAAGAACCAGTTGTCGTCCTTGATGTGGTCGAGCAGCGGGCGGATCACGTCCGTGCGCGCGGCCTTGAAGCCGCACTGGGCGTCGGAGAACTTCGCGCCATGGCTGAGCCGGATGATCGCGTTGTAACAGCGGGAGATCAGCTCACGCTGCGGGCCACGTATGGTCCTCGCGCCCTGGGCCAGCCGCGAGCCGATCGAGATGTCGGAGTGGCCGTTGACCAGCGGAGCCACCAGGGGTAACAACGCGTCCAGCCCGGTCGACAGGTCGACGTCCATATAGGCCACCACGTCGGCGTCGCTCCACTGCCACGCGGTGCGCAGGGCATGGCCGCGGCCTTTCTCGTCGAGATGAAGCACGCGGATCTGATCCGTCGCTTCGGTCAGCTCGTTGGCGATCGCCAGGGTGGCGTCGGTGCTGGCGTTGTCGACGATGGTGATGGTCCACTCGAACGGGAACTGGTTGTCCAGGTAGGACTTCAGGACTTGCATGCAGCCGCGCAGCGCGCGTTCCTCGTTGTACACCGGGATCACGACGTCGACCGTGGTCGTGCTGGTCAGGTCCGGCGGGGATGCCGGGACAGGTGTGCCAGTCATGACTCCAGGTGTGCCAGGCGTATGCGCGAGCAGTGTGTACGGAACCTCAAAAAAGCCTGGGAGTCGCGATGGTCGGGTCCTGGCCATGAAGATCCGGTTACCACAGTCCACCCAGGCGACTTCCAGGTAACTCGCACAAACGCGATCTACGGTCGCGGCGTGTCAACCCGAGGGAGTCAGAGCATGTACGTGGCAGCAGCCGATCAGCCAGGAGGTCTCGCCGGCCTGATGGTAGACATCATGGACAAGCTGGGCGGACCGGGTGCGGCGCTCCTCGTCGGCATCGACAACATCTTCCCGCCGATACCGAGCGAACTGGTGCTGCCACTGGCTGGTTTCGCCGCGAGCCAGGGCACCATGAGCCTGTTCATGGCGCTGTTCTGGACCACTCTCGGCTCCGTCGGCGGCGCCCTGCTCACCTACTGGCTGGGCGCGTGGCTCGGCCGCGACCGCGTCCGCTCCCTGATCATCCGCGCGCCTTTGATGAAGCCGTCAGACTTCGACCGCACCGAACGCTGGTTCCTCAAACACGGCACGAAGGCCGTGTTCTTCGGCCGGATGGTGCCCCTGTTCCGCAGTCTCATCTCGCTACCAGCGGGCGTCGAACGCATGCCTTTGTGGCGGTTCCTGTGCCTGACCACGCTCGGCAGCCTGATCTGGAACTCGGGCTTCGTCGTGTCCGGCTACCTGCTGGGCGCCAACTGGCAGGTCGTGGACGAGTACGCGGGCGTCTTCCAGCAGGTGGTCATCGCGGTCGTCGCACTGGCAATCGTCGTGTTCGTGGCGGTCCGAATGCGCGAATGGAGACAGAGCAAGGGCCATGCCCAGTAGGCCACCGCGACGTTGCCGCCCAGCACCCTCGGGGTAGTTCACCCAGGTCTTCCGCTGGTACCGCGGTACCAGTGTGCCGCCGAAGAGTCGCCCGCGGTCCCAGTGATTCGGTCTTTCCCGCCCGTAGCTTCGAAAGCAGAGATCATCCTGAGGCAAGGAGCGCGCATGACCGTGCTGGCCGCACTCGTAGCCCTCGTCGGTTCGCTCTTCTTCGCCCTCGGCTCGGCTCTGCAGCAGTTCGAAGCGGCCGGCGACGCCCGGCTGCGGTACCTGGTGCGGCGGCCGCGCTGGCTGCTCGGCGGCCTGTCGATCGCCTGCGGCGCCGTCCTGCACATCGTGGCGCTCGGCCTCGGCCCGCTCACCGTCGTCCAGCCGATGGGCGTGGCCAGCCTGCTGTTCGCCCTGCCACTGGCCGCCGCCCTGCACGGCCGCCGGCCTACCCGGCGGGAACTGACCGCCGCCGCGGTCGTCGCGATCGGCCTGATCGTGCTGGTCATGATGGTCCCGGCGGGCGGCGGCCCGATCGAGTTCAGCCCCCGTGAGGCCGCGGTCCTGCTCGGGATCGCCGGGATCAGCGCGATCCTGCTCTGGGCGGGCTCGCGCCTGGCGCCGCCCTCTGGCCGCGCGGCCCTGCTCGCCACCAGCTCAGGCGTGCTGTACGGCGCGACGGCCACCCTGATCCGCGTCCTGGTGGACGGCGGCTGGAACTGGTGGTACGTCCTGGCGCTGCCGCTGCCCGCCCTGCTCGCCCTGATGATGCTGCAACGCGCCTACGCCGTCGGGCACTTCGGCGTCTCCTTCGCCTCGCTGCAGATCGCCGACCCGCTCACCGCGGTCGCCTTCGGCGCGCTGCTGCTCGGCGAACCCCTGCCCTCCGGCGTCCCCCCGCTCCTGGCCGCCGCCGTCGCCGCGGCCGGCACCGTCGCCCTCGCCCGAACCAGCCCTCTTGACCGAAGGACCTCCTGATGGCCATCCCCATGCACACCATGACCGAAGTCGCCCCCCGGCCGGCCCCGCTCCGTCCACGCGGCGTGCTGATCTCGACCGACACCTACCCTCCCGATGTCAACGGGGCCGCCTACTTCAGCCACCGCCTGGCCACCGGCCTGGCCGAACGCCGCCGCCGACGCCTTCGCCATGCCGGGCATCGCCGAACTGCAGTCGATCGCGACGCTGGAGGCCATGGCGAGCGGGCTGCCGGTCGTCGCGGCCGACGCGGTGGCGCTGCCGCACCTGGTCGAGGAGAACGGCTACCTCTACCAGCCCGGCGACGTGATGGCGCTGGCCGGCCACCTCACCCGGATCATCACCGACGAGAGCCTGCGCGAGCGACTCGGCCGCAACAGCCGGGCCATGGCGATGGCCCACGACCACCAGGTGTCGCTGGCCCGTTTCGAGGCGATCTACGATGAGGTGGCCCGTTGAGCCGGATCGTCACCGTCTCAGCGCGATCTTCCCCAGCTGGATCGGCGGTGAGGCGTACTACGGGCTGCTGGAGCGGGTCGTCGGGGCCGACCTGGTGTTGCTCGTGGTGATGGCGCTGGTCGTCCGCCTGCCGCCGCAGTCCACCGCCTACGCCGAGCAGTACGTCCCCGGGCAGAACTTGACCTCGGGGTAGCGCGAGGACGGCTTGTCCAGGAGGGGCTCCCGCTGCGACTTCAGGTGCTGGTCGAGGAAGGCCGCCACGTACGTGCGGGTGAGTTCGGCGGAGCGCGCCGCGGGCAGGACGCCGGGAAGGGGCTTGATGCCGAGGGCGCCCGCCAGCAGTGGGCCGTCGGTGAAGGACTGGTGTTCGGCGTCCGACAGCACGAGCCAGCGCTTCCACCCGGTCAGCAGCTTCCAGTCGCGGTCCCACGAATTGTCGCGGCCGCCGGGGGTGTGCTGCGGCGAGCCGATGAACATGAACGGCCGGGAGAACCCGCTCTTGGGGATCCGGGCGTAGGTGGTGCCGTCCATGTCGATTCCGGCGCGCACCCGGGAGTCCGTCAGCATGGCCGCCATGGCGCTGGCCCCGCCGATCGACTGGCCCGCCATCGCGATTCTGGAGCGGTCGATCAGGTCGGAGCCGTCCCACGTCGACGTCAGGTGGTCGAGCACGAAGGAGACGTCGGCCGCCCGGCCCTGGACCACGCCCGTGCCGAAGCCCGGGTCGGTGTCGCTGTCACACGCCAGGCACTCCGCGACCCGCCCGTCGGGGAAGGTGGTGGCGTAGCTCTCGTAGGTGTGGTCGATCCCGGCCACCACATACCCGCGGCTGGCCAGGTCCTCGGCCAGGGACGTGAGCGTGCTCACCGGCTTGGTGAAACCAGGGGAAAGCACCACCAGCGGAAGCTTCCGCCCCGCGGGCTCGGCGTCCTGGACGGCGTTCGTTCGTGTCCTGCTCAGCGTGTCGTTCGGCACCCCCGCGACCCTCAAGCCTTTCAGGGTGAGCTCCGATTCCTTCGGCGTCATGTACGGAGCGCGCTGCCCGTCGCGCCGTTCGGTCGGATACCACAGGGTGACCTTGAGCTCCCTGGCGTCGACGTCGAGGTTCCAGGGGTCGGGGCGGGAGGTGTCCTTCAGATACAGCGCGGTGGTGCCGACCGGATGGGCCCCGGTGGGTGCGGGCAGGGTGGCGGGCCCGGCCGGCGTGGCCGACGGGGCGTCGGACCGGGGCGGTGCGGGGGCGGAGCAGGCGGACGCGGCCAGGACGACCAGTCCTAGGGCGACGGCCAGGAGCTGTCTCATGGGGAGGTCCGTTCACTTGTGCAGCAAGGTCAGGGCCTTGGCCAGTGCGGGGTCGCGTCCGGCGGCCGCGTCCTCGGGGGTCAGCGGCACGTGGTGGTCGCGCGGCACGCCGATCCGGTCGATGACCTCGCGATTGGGCCCCAAGTGGTGTCTGGCGGGGAAGCTCAGGATGGTGTTGTTGGCGAGCAGGTAGGACTGCGCCGGGCCGGAGATGACCCCGGCGGTTCTGGTGCCGACCAGCTGGCCGAGGCGCAGGTCCTTGACCGCGGAGCTGACGTGCTCGCAGGCCGAGGCGCAGCTCCGGTCGATGAGCACGACCAGCGGCAGGTTGAGCAGTTCGACGGTGTCGTCGGTCCGCGCGGTCGCGCACCTGCCGTCCACGGTGCATTGGTAGGCGGTGATCTTGCCGTGGACGAAGGCGCTCAGCAGCCGGGTCGCCTCCACGGGGCTGCCGCCGCCGTTGCCGCGCAGGTCCAGCACGACGCCGGACAGCGTCCGGCCGGTTCGCAGCCTGGAGATCGCCTTGAGGACCCTGTTCGCCGAGTCGGGCGTGAATCCGGTCAGCCGTACGTAGGCGACGTCGTCCAGCAGCTTCGACCGCACCACCCGCAGGGTGGCCGGATCGCGCGGGTAGAGGCCGGGTTTGAGCGTCACGGTCCAGCGGCGGCCGGTGGTCTGCCGCAGGAGCCGCAGCTGGACAGGACGCGCTTCCGGGTATCGCGGATAGAGGGCGGCGATCGCGGGGGTGGGTGTCCCGTCGATGAAGGGCGCGGATCCGTTGATCGACTCGATGACGTCGCCGGGGCGCAGCCCGGCCGCCTGCGCCGCGCCACCCTGCACGGTGGTGACGAACAGCGGGGCGAGGGCGACGTTGCCGTCCGCCTGCGGGCCGTTGACGTTCGCCTGGAACCCCACGCCGTAGCCGTCGCCGTCGTAGTAGTCGGGCGGACGTTTGACGTCGTGCGTCCAGCGGGCGTGGTTGTCGCCGAGGGCGGCCACGAGGGCTTCGAGGGTGACGACGGTCAGCTTGTCGCGAAGGTCGGGAACCTGATCGGTGGTCTTCCGGTGGGCGGCCTCGAAGGCGGCCCAGTCGGCTTTCCTGTCGCCGGTCAGGGCGGGCATGATCGCCTCGGGCACGTCGCGTCCGTCGCGGTTGAGCTCCTGGGTCAGGGCGAGGAATCCGGCGGTCAGCAGCGAGCGGGCGTCCAGCGTCGCGCCGCTGTAGTAGTTCCCGAGGATGCAGAAGTACGCCTGCTCGACGACGTCGATCGTGGCGGCCGTCTCCGCTTCGGGGGGCGCCTGGGGTGGCGCGCAGGCCGAACCGGCCGCCGTACTCGCCTGGCTGCGCGGCGGCGTCGGCGCCGTGCAGGCCGCCGCCAGGAGGAGGGCGAGCCCGGCGGCCGCGGACCTGAGGATGGTCATGACAGGCGTCTCCGGATCCACCAGAAGGAGAACCACGTGAGCCCGACGGTGAGCAGGGCGTAGATCCCGGTCTCGATCCACTGGAAGGGCCAGAAGCGCTCAAGGGGGTGGTAGGTCGCCTGCTGCCGGTAGCCGAGCCGGTTGATCTCGACCCAGCACGCGTCCAAGCTGGGTGGTCCTCCCTGCGGTGCGCAGGGTCCCGACGTCCCGGAGACGGGGACGGGCGCTTGTTCGCCGCTGCCGGCGATCGTGCGTCCGGACGGATCGACCAGGTCGCTGGACAGGACCCAGGCGCCCGCGTGGCCGGGAACGGCCGCCTCCATGGAAATCCGCACGGCTCCGCCTCCGTACTGTTCGATACCGACGCCGTCCACGTTCGCCGGGCCGAGCTCGAAGGTCGCGGTGACCGGGGGCATCAGATGGGGCCGGACCAGCAGCGGCATGGCGAGCTGGATCGCGGCGAAGGCGGCCAGGGTGAGGGCCATGGCGGGCAGCGTGCGACGCACCAGCATGCCCACGGCCACACCCAGGACGAAGGCGAAAGCCGCATACCCCATCGGGGCGATGCCACGCGCGCCGAACACCAACGGAGCCATCAGAGCCAGGTCCGCAACGGCCGACTTGTCCAGAGGATCGGACCACCAGGTCACCACGAGACCGCACAGACAGGCGGCGAACATGGCCACCAGACCGACGAGCCCGAGCTTGACCGCCAGCCAGCGGCCACGGGTGACGCTCTGGTTCCACACCAGCAGGTGCGTGCCCGCCTCCAGCTCCCGGGTGATCAACGGCGCCCCCCAGAAGATCCCGACCAGAGCGGGCAGCGCCAGCACGACGAAGCTGACGGCCACGAAGGGGAGCTGGTACTCGCCGAAGAAGCGGTCGAAGAATCGCATGCAGTCGTCCGGGGCGCAGTCCGCGATCCCGGCGGCGTAACGGGAGGCCAGGCCCGGGCCGGTCAGGGCCAGGGCGCCGGTGAAGACGACGAGCACCGCGGCCATCAGCGCGGCGGCGGCACGGAACTGCCGCCAGGTCAGCCAGATCATCGCTGCACCTCCAGCGCGACCCGCCGGTTCTCCACGGTGCGCTTGTCCATGTACGCGAGGACGAGGTCCTCCAGGCTGAGCCGGCTGACCGTCCAGGCGGGGTCGTGGATCGGGGCGTCGGTGCGGACCACGAACACGCTCTGCCGGTCGGTGTGGCGCTGGGAGACCACATGCTGGTCGGCGGGGAGCCGGTCGGGATCGCGGCGTGGGCCGGCGAGCCGGTGATGGGTGGCCAGCAGCTTGTCGGTCTCCCCCGCGACCTGCACGCGGGAGTCGACGAGCACGATCAGGAAGTCGCAGACCCGTTCCAGGTCCGAGACCAGGTGGGAGGAGAGCACGACGCTGAACTCGTGCTCGACGGTGGCCTCCATCAGCCCCTGCAGGAACTCGCGGCGGGCCAGCGGGTCGAGCGAGGCCACGGGCTCGTCCAGGATCAGCAGCTCGGGCCGCTTGGCCAGGCCCAGGGTCAGGGCGAGCTGGGCGCGCTCGCCGCCCGACAGCTTGCCCGCCCGATGCGAGTCCGAGCTGGGCGATACGCTCCCGCGCCATGCCGTCGTCCCACCGGGAGTTGAGCCGCGCCCCTAACCGGAGGTGATCGGCGACGGTCAGTCCCGCGTAGACGGGGGTGTCCTGGGCGACGAACCCGACCCTGGCCAGCTGCGCGGGCGTGCCCCCAGGCCGGCCGCCGAGCACGGTGATGCCGCCCGCCGTCGGTTCGAGCTGGCCGCAGGCCAGCTTCAGCAGCGTCGTCTTGCCGGCCCCGTTGGGACCCACCAGCCCGACGACGTGGCCCGCCGGGATGTCGATGGTGCAGTCGCGCAGCGCCCAGCGCTTGCCGTACTTCTTGCCCAGTGCCTGGGCCTGCAGGACAGAAGTCACGCTATGTCCTCCTGAGCGGTGGTCCGAAAGGTGGCCATGAAGAGGGCCTCGATGCTTTCGTCGTCGAGGCCGGCCCGGCGGGCCTTGGCCAGCCAGCGCTCCAGTTCCAGCCGCAGCGGGCCGTGCGCGGCCAGGGAGGTGTTGGTGAGCGTCGCCGTCACGAACGTCCCCACCCCTGGCCTGGCCGCGACGAGGCCCTCGTGCTCGAGTTCCCGGTAGGCCCTCAGGACGGTGTTGGCGTTGATCGCCAATTGCGCGACGACCTCCTTGACGGTCGGCAGCTGGTCGCCCTCGCGCAGCATGCCGAGCCGCAGCGCGTGCCGTACCTGCTGGACAAGCTGCTGGTACGGCGAGAGGCCGGACTTGGCATCCAGGTAGAACTCGATCACCGTTTCTCCATTTATCTAGTTATCTAGTACTTTAGATCCTCCAATATAAAGAGTCGGTAAGAAAACGCCCGCCGGGAGTACGGCCTCAGTCCTCGATGCGGGCCTTGACGCAGCACCGGCCGGGTTCGGGATCCAGGCAAGCCGACACGGTGCCGCAGCCCAGTCCTTCGGCCACTCCCTGGACGAAGTCCCGGTTCAGCCCGCACACCAGCGTCGTGTGCTTGCGGGCGAGTGAGTCGAACGGGCAGTTGTTCAGCACGACGACACCCGCTTCGAGGTGCGGTTCATAGCCTTGACCGCCCAGCACCTGGGCCACAGCGGCCAGCGGCTCGTGGGCAGGCACGCCGTCCGCGGCACCACCGACAGCGCGTCCTTCCTCGCGTGCGACCTCGTGCAGCGCCTGCGGCAGCGGCACGCCCTCGGCGACGCGGGTCACGGCGGCCGCGAGGATGTCGCCGACCAGGTCGTAGCGCCTGGGCGGCAGCGAAACGACGAACTCCCGCGTCCCGCGTCGGTACAGCTTGCTCGGTCGCCCGGCGCCCGGACCCGACTTCCCGCTCAAGCGCCGATACTCGACCCCCAGCAGCCCCTCGGAGACCAGTCGGTCGAGGTGGAAGTTCACGTTGTGCTGGGCCATGCCCAGGGCCGCGGCCGCCTGCTCACGGCCGACAGGCCCTGGTTGAGCGACCACGTACTCGTACAGCGCCCGGCGCGTGTCGTCGGCCAACGCCCCGATCCCGGCGGCCTGCGATCCCAGTTCCATGCCCGAATTCTAAAACACAAATTACTTGACACAAGAAGCTCGGCGTTCTAATTTCGAGAAGCTTCCGTTTTAGAAACCAAGGAGAACAATCCATGGTCAAAGCCATGCCCGATCGCTGGCGGCCGCGCATCACGCCCACGCGGCCGGAGACCGACCCCGGGGCGGCCGAGAAGGCGGCCGCGGACCTCCTCACCGCCCTGGGGCTCGACCTCGCCGACGAGAACCTCGTCGACACCCCGCGGCGCATGGCGCACGCCCTGCTCGAGATGACCACTGCCTCCGACTTCGAGCTCACCACCTTCCCCAACAGCGAGGGGTACGACGAACTCGTGCTGGTCCAGGGCATCCCCGTCCAGTCGCTGTGCGAGCACCACATGCTCCCCTTCGTCGGCCTCGCCCACGTCGGCTACCTGCCCGGAACACGCATCCTCGGCCTGTCGAAGTTCGCCCGCATGGTCGACTTCCACGCCCGGCAACCACAGACCCAGGAACGGCTGACCCAGCGCATCGCCGACCACCTCCAACAGGGGCTGCGGCCGCGCGGAGTCGGCGTCGTCATCGAGGCCGAGCACGCCTGCATGAGCCTGCGCGGCGCCCGCGCCCCCGGCGCGCGCACCGTCACCTCCGCCCTCTTCGGCCACCTGCGCGACGATCCACCAAGCCGCGCCGAGTTCCTCGCACTCACCAGGAGCAAGCCATGAACATCGTCGTGATCGGAGGGCCCGAGGTTTTTAGATGCCGGTCATACCCTGTCAAGGACTGCCCAGCCGGACAGCCTGCTTGAGGAAGACGATGCCGTCGATCAGGTGGAGCTGGGCCGGGTCCAGGGGGAAGTAGGCGAAATCGTGGGAGATGCGCGGGGCGGGCTTCGTGAGGGTCTCGGCCAGGCGGCGGGCGTCGATGAGCGAGTGGTCCCACGGGAGCGTGGACAGAAGGCCCTCGACGGTGTCCGGGGGCGGGGTGTCGTCGCCGGTCGTGCCGAGGGCTGAGGCCAGGAAGGCGTACCGGTCGCCCAGGTGCGTCCCGGTGATCGCCCCCGCGCTCCACCACTCCAGCGTCTGGTCGCCGAACGGCATGAAGGTCTGGCTCCGCTGCAGGTGGAGGTTGTGGGCGAAGACCAGGGCCGGGCCCTGCTCGGCGACGGCGCGCAGGTTGGCGGCCATCATCGCGTCCCGCAGCGCCGACAGCCGGGGCCACCGCGCCGGGGAGGTGTCGGCCATCCAGTGGTGGTAGCGGAGCAGGCCGGTGGCGGTGCGTCCGTACAGTGCCGCCCGCTCCCTGTCCTCCGCGCTCAGCCGCGGCGCCTGCGTGTCGAACAGGGCGACCAGGTCGTCGGCGATCAGTCGCAGTCGCTGGGCGTCGGCGGACTGGCCGATCGACAGGGACGGGTCCATGGCCGTGGCCTCGTTCGACCACCGGTCGTCCGGGCCGAGCAGCGTGTCGAGGGTTTCCCTGGTGCACGGGAGTGGGCCGTCGAGGAGGGCGTAGAGGGCGGTGAGCGCCTGGCGCGGGCTCGCCGCCCAATACTCCAGCGGGCCGTCGAACCCGAAGAAGCGGAGCTTTCCGTCATGTTCCTGGTTGTACGCCCGCATCCAGCGCACGAGCTCGCGGTTGGCCGGTGACGCGCCGAAGCCGTGGCTGAAGCCGCGTTCCATGACGTCATCGAGCGTGTCCGCGCCCGTCGTGAGGTAGTCGTCCACCACGAGGCCCATGAGGCAGTCGCTCTCGATGGCGAACGACCGGTAGCCCTCGTGCTCGACCAGATGCCGGAAGATCTCGTTGCGCAGCTCCCCCAGTTCCCCCACGAAGTGCCTGGCCTCGCCCAGGCCGAGCAGCAGGGGCTCGGCGGGAAGCGACCGGAGGAACGCCGAGACGCCCGCGCCATCGAGCGGCCGGGCCGTGTCCTTGATATCCATACCTTCAACGGTATCGTTGAACACTCAATGTAAACTTTTCCCTGAAAACCCCCACTCATCCACGATGGATCTTCAATCGGTGATGCATCCATGAGGCCAGTGGACCTGGCGCGCGAGCACGGCCTGTCCACCCAGGCGATCAGGAACTACGAGGACGCCGGCATCCTGCCCGCCGCCGAACGCACCGGCCACGGCTATCGCACCTACACGCCGCTGCACGCGCACGCCCTGCGCGCGTTCCTCGCCCTCGTGGCCGGGCACGGTCACCAGACGGCCACGTCGATCATGCAGGCGGTCAACCGGGGTGCCACCGAGGACGCGCTGCGGCTCATCGACGAGAGCCACGGCCAGCTCCTCGACGACCGCCGTACCCTCCAGGCCGTCGAAGCCGCGCTCCGCGATCTGGCGCCCGTGCCGCAGGAGCGCGGCGACACGTTCATCGGCCCCCTGGCCAAGAGGCTCGGCATCCGCCCCGCCACCCTGCGCAAATGGGAGAACGCCGGGCTGATCCGGCCGCGCCGTGATCCGCAGACGGGCTACCGGATCTACAGCGCGGCCGACGTCCGGGACGTCCGGCTGGCCCACCAGCTCAGGCGGGGCGGCTACCTGCTGGAGCGGATCGCCCCGCTGATCGCTCAGGTCCGCTCCGCCGGAGGCGTCGCCCCGCTGGAGTCGACCCTGCGCGACTGGCAGGCCCGCCTGTCCGCCCGGGGCCGCGCCATGCTCAAGGGCGCCGCCGACCTGGACGCGTACCTCCGCGCCCGCGAACCCTGATCAGTACTGATTCATCTTGGCGTCCAGGGCGAGACCCGCGTCGATCATTCTCGCGGTGACGCCCTTGATGCCCATTTGGTCCTTGGCGATGCGGCCGAGCGTGGGCAGGCTCTTGCGGTCCGGCCAGGTCTCGGGCTTCCACAACGATGAGCGGAGGAACGCCTTCGCGCAGTGCATGTACAGTTCCTCGACCTCGATGAGGATCGCCAGCCGCGGCCGTTTGCCCCGGACCGCCAGGTCGTCGAAGAACGGCGCGTCCGACACGAGCCTCGCGCGCCCGTTCACGCGCAGGGTCTCGTTCATCCCCGGCACGATGAACAGCAGCCCGGCGTGGGGGTTGCGCAGAATGTTGCGGAGATTGTCGAGCCGCTGGTTGCCAGGGCGATCCGCGAGCACCAGCCGGTGGTCGTCGAGGACCAGCACCGATCCGGCGGGATCCCCCCGGGGCGAGACGTCGCAGGTGCCATCCGTGTTCGAGGTCGCCAGCAGCACGAACGGCGAGTGCGCGATGATCGTGCGCGCGTGTTCATCGATCCGGGCGATGTCCTTGTCCCAGATGGCCTGCGGTGGCTCTTTCACGATCTTCCGGAGCTCGGCCTCGCTGTCCACCGTACGGATCTCAGAGGGGTCCATCGTGCAAATATAAGGTAAGCCTAACCTTGCTGTCTGCCTCCGGTCCCAACGTCGGCCTCACCGTCCCGTCGGTGGCCTTCTACTCGGCGCCGGGGGCTCGAGAGTGGCGAGGAAGCTCTCGGCCGCATCCTGGACCCGGTATTGGTCACCGGTGGCGAGCAGGTCGAGCAGGAGCCCTCTGATCGTCGCGATCACCAATGTGGCGGTGCGCGTCGCCGTCGCCGGGTCGGTGCCTGGACCCTGCAAGTCGACCAGGGCGCGCATCCAGTCGGCTACGACCCTTTCCAGGAACCCCGCGAACTGCTGCGGCGCTTGGAGGGCACGTCCGTAGACCGCGAAGAACAGCCTGAACTCCGCCCCCCGTCGCGGGTCAGAGGTCCGCGTCCAGACCGCGCGCGCCGCCGTGGCCAGGTCAGGCTGCTCGCCGAGGACCTCGCTGGTGGCCGCGAAGATACGCTCCCGCAGCCGCCCGAGGATGGCCTCGAGCATCTGCTCCTTGGCCCCGAAGTGATGCACCAGCGTGGTGGTCGAGACCCCGAGGGCGGCGGCGACCGGCCGCCACGACAGGTCGGAGAACCCATGCTCGACCGTGTAGTCGACCACCGCGTCGAGCAGCTCGGCCCGCCGCTCATGGTCGACCGGCCGTCCCGCCATCGCCGCCTCCAGATGCCTGTACGGGTTTTGACATTCCAGGCACGACTGTACTAGGAATAGTTTGTAGCACGAACGTGCTAATAATAACCATCAAGATCCAGGAGGTTTCACCTATGCGCGTTTTCGTCACCGGAGCGTCGGGCTGGGTCGGCCGCGGGCTCGTCCCTGACCTGATCGCCGCAGGCCACGAGGTCACCGGGCTCGCCCGCTCCGACGCCGCGGCCCAGGCCCTGCAAGCCGCGGGCGCCGGAGCCCGTTCGGGATCTCTCGATGATCTTGACGTTCTGCGCGATGCCGCCGCGTCGTCCGATGGCGTCATCCACCTCGCGTTCAAGCACGACATCGCATTCGCCGGCGACTATGCCGGGGCCGCCGACGCCGACCGCGCGGCGATCACCACCTTCGGCGAAGCCCTGGCAGGCACCGGCAAGCCATTCGTCATCGCCTCCGGCATCCTCGGCGTGCTCGGCCTCCCGCCCGGCGCCGTCGCGACCGAGCGCGACGGACTGACGGACACCGGCGACCGCGACATCCCGGTCAGCGGCGCCCAGGGACGGCTGGGCAACGCCCACTACACCCTCGCACTCGCCGGCCGCGGGGTCCGCTCCTCGGTCGTGCGGCTCCCGCCGGCCACGCACGGCGACGGTGACAACGGGTTCATCCCCACCGCGATCGGCTTCGCCCGCCAGAACGGCACTGCGGCCTACGTCGGCGACGGCGCCAACCGCTGGCCGGCGGTCCACCGCGACGACGCCGCGCGCCTGTTCCGCCTCGCGCTAGAGTCCGCGCCGGCCGGATCGGTGCTGCACGCCGTCGGCGACGAAGGCGTCCCGATCCGCGAGGTCGCCGAAGTCTTCGCCACGCACCTGGGCGTCCCCGCCGTCTCCGCCGCCCCCGAGCACGCCGGAGAATACGTCGGGTGGCTCGGCCGCTTCTGGGGAGCCGACGGCCCCGCCTCGGCACAGATCACCCGCGACCTTCTCGGATGGCAGCCAACCCGCCCGGGACTGGTCGCCGACCTCAAGGAAGGCCACTACTTCGCCTAAGCACCCGATGCCGATTCTGGAGTACGCGCCCGCGCGCTCGTATTCGCTTCAGGTCAGCTGGTCAGCCGGTGCGGCGGTGCGGCGGGAGTGGGCCAGAGCGAGACCGCCGAGGATCATGGCGATCAGCCCGACCACCAAGGCCACGAAGCCGCCGACTATTCCGTAGCCGGTGCCGGGACCGCCCTCGGCGGCGGCTACGACCAGACCGCCGATGACCGCGCCGGCCAGGCCCGCCACCAGGGCTACGATGGCTCCCCTTCGTCCGTTGCCGGTGCCGATACGACCGGCGGAGCGGGCCAGAGCCACTGCACCGATGACCGCGCCGGCCAGCCCCAGCAGCGCGGCCACCACAGACCAGAGACGCCCGGAGGTCAAGGCGTAAGAACTGACGGGCTGGACCAAGGTGTGCGCGGCCGCTGGTGCGGCAAGCCCGAAAGCTCCGATCAGAGCGGCCGCGGCCGCGGTGATGACAAATCGGGCTGACATGAGGTGCTCCTCTCCTCCTGCGAGTGGATATGGCCTGATCATGCCCGCCGTACCCACGGACGGTCGTCTAGCGGACGCAGGCAATTCGCGCTGCCGCGGACGCCGCAGGAGCCGCGAAACTACCGCGTGTGCGGTAGTCGACCGATCATCCGCGCGCAGGAGTCGCCCGCGCGGACATCCCGCTAAGGTGCGCGCATGGGTACAGGACGGGTCGGTGTCAAGGATTGGGCGATCGCCGTCTGCGTGGCGGCGACGCTGCTGGTCACCGGACTGTCCGGGCAGGACTCCGCCACCAACCTCTTCGGCTGCGCGCTGCTGGCGGCCGGCGGCTTGGCGCTGGCCGCGCGCCGCCGGGCTCCGGTTCCCGTCCTGGCCATCACGGGGCTGTGTGCGGTGGGTTACCAGGGGGCAGGTTTCGACGTGCCCGCCGTCGCGTACCTGTTCGCGGTTTACGCGGCCGTGCGGGCGGGACACCGCACCATCACGGTGGCGGCGAGCGTGATCATGCTGGCCCTTCTCCCCCTCGCGGCCCTGGCCTCGGGCCTGCACGACACGGGCGAGGCGTTCGCGCAGGCCCGCGGCGCCCTCGAGCTGGCCTGGCTGATCGCGGCCGGCGCCGCGGGTGAGGCGCTGCGGCAGGCCGAGCGGCGGGCGGACGAAGCCGAGCGCACCCGGGAGGAGACCGCGCGGCGCCGCGCCGACGAGGAGCGGCTGCACATCGCGCGGGAGCAGCACGATTCGCTCACCCACCAGATCTCGATCATCAAGGTGCAGGCCGAAGTCGCCGTCCACGTGGCCCGCAGGCGTGGCGAACACGTGCCGGAGGCCCTGCTGGCGATCCAGGAGGCCGGCCGTGAGGCGACCCGGGAGCTGCGCGCGACCCTGGAGGCGCTGCGCGACGACGGCACGACCCCGCCGGGTGGCCTCGACCACGTCGCGGACCTGGTGGAACGGGCTCGGACGACCGGCCTGGACGCGACGCTGACGATCGAGGGACAACGGCATGACGTGCCGGCCGCGGTGGACCGGACCGTCTACCGGATCGTTCAGGAGTCCCTCACCAACATCGCCCGTCACGCCGCCGCCGCGACGGCGTCGGTCCGGATCGACTACCGTCCCGACGCCCTGGCGGTACGCGTCGATGACGACGGCAAGGCCACGCCGGACACCGCCCCGGTGCCCGGCGTCGGGCTGCTCGGGATGCGCGAACGGGTCACCGCCCTCGGCGGTCGTCTGCGCGCGGAGCCGCGCCGCGAGGGCGGCTTCACCGTCCAGGCGGAACTTCCGGTGGACCGTACGTCATGATCCGCGTCCTGCTGGTCGACGACCAGCCGCTCCTGCGCAGCGGGTTCCGCGCGCTCCTCGACCTCGAAGACGACATCGAGGTGGTGGCCGAGGCCGGCGACGGGATGGAGGGCCTGGCTCTGGTCAGGGAGTATCTGCCCGATATCGCTCTCATCGACATCCAGATGCCGGTCGTCGACGGCATCGAGGCGACCCGGCGCATCGCCGCGGACCCGGCCCTGGCCGGGGTGCACGTCGTCATCCTGACCAACTACGGCTTCGATGAATACGTCTTCAACGCGCTGCGCGCCGGCGCGGCCGGATTCCTCGTGAAGGACATCGTGCCCGAAGACTTCCTGCACGCCGTACGGGTCGCCGCGCGCGGCGACGCGCTGCTCGCCCCGTCGATCACCCGCAAGCTCATCAACAGGTACGTCACCCAGCCGCTCGACACCGGCGCCGGCACGGGGCTGGAAGAACTGACCAACCGCGAACGTGAGGCCGTCGCCCTGGTCGCGCGGGGCCTGTCCAACGACCAGATCGCCGAGCGCATGGTGATCAGCCCGCTGACCGCGAAAACCCACATCAACCGGGCCATGGCCAAACTCAACGCCCGCGACCGCGCTCAGCTCGTCATCCTCGCCTACGAATCCGGCCTGGTAGCCCCGCGCAGCTCCTGACATGTCTCGATGATCAGGTTGAAACGCTACGGGGTGAGCACGATCTTGCCGGCGATGGTGCCGGATTCGGCCAGGCGTACGGCGTCGGCGACGCGGGTGAGCGGCAGCTGGGCGGCGATCTGGGCGGTGACGTCCCCGCGCTGGAGGGCCGCGAAGACCTGGGTGAGGTCGGCGCGCAGCCGGGCCCTGAACCGGGTCTTGGCCAGAGCCCGCCCGGCCCAGACGTTGAAGAAGTAGGCGCGGCGGCGGTTGGGCAGCGCGTTCCACAGCCATACCCGGCCGAGCAGCTTGAGCACGGGCCACTGCTTGGACCCCTCGTCATCCCGGGTGGAGGCGCTGCCGTAGGCGACGAGCGTGCCGCCGGGCGCGAGCAGGCGCCAGGAGTCGAGGACGCTGCGACCGCCGACGTGGTCGAAGACGGCGTCCACCCCGCCGGGGGCGAGTTCGCGGACGCGTGCGGGCACGTCCTCGGTGCGGTAGTCGACCGGGACGACGCCACGCTCGCGCAGGGCGTCGTGGTGGCGCGCGGACGCGGTGCCGATCACCGTCACGCCCGCGGCCTGCGCCAGCTGGACCAGGACCGAGCCCACGCCGCCGTTGGCGCCGTGCACCAGGATGGACTGCCCCGAGCGGATCCGTGCCTTGCGGTGCAGCATCTGCCAGGCGGTGATGCCGTTGACCACCACGGTCTCCGCCTCGGCCGCGGTGACCCCCTGGGGAACCTCCACCACGTCCGCCGCTTCGACGATCACATGGCTGGCCCAGCCGCCGACCTTGACCAGCGCGGCCACCCGGGTGCCGGCCAGGCCGGGCTCGACGCCCTCACCGGTCGCGAGCACCGTGCCGACCAGGTCGTAACCGGGCACGAACGGGAAGGGCGGCTGGTCGTAGTACCGGCCGCGGCGCATCTGCTGTTCGGCGAAGGAGACCCCGGTCGCCTCCATCCGGATCAGGACCTGGCCCGGGCCGGGGGCGGGGACGGCTCCGTGCCGGATCTCCAGGCCTTCCGGCTCCACCTTGCCCGGCAGTACGACTTCGACGAGTCCCTCGGCGTTCATGACGACCTCCGCATCGAGTTATGAGCTTTTGCGTTCGTTAGAAGTTGTAACGCCCAGGGACGGGGAGTGTCAATAAGTTTCGTGATAGCCTCTAACTAAATCTTGAAGATGTAGCAGCCCAGGGAAGGCCATGGTGGATACGGACACCACGTCCCCGCGCACGCGTTACCGCACTCAGGTGCGTACGGAGATCAAGGAACACGCATGGGAGCAGATCGCGACGGCGGGGGCGTCCGCGCTCTCCCTCAACGCGATCGCCAAGCAGATGGGCATGAGCGGACCCGCGCTCTACCGGTACTTCGCCAGCCGCGACGAGCTGATCACCGAGCTCATCAGGGACGCGTACCGAAGCCTGGCCGACACCTTCCGGGCGGCCTCGGAGCCCGGCCCGGACCACGCCGCGCTGGCCCACGCACTGCGCGGGTGGGCGCTTGACGACCCCCAGCGGTACTTCCTCATCTACGGCACACCCGTGCCCGGCTACCACGCGCCCGACGACATCACCGCGATCGCGTCCGAGATCATGACGACCTTGCTCGACGCCTGCGCCGCGCTGCCCGCCGACGGCCCCGCGACGCCGTTCGACGCGCACCTCGAGGGCCACCGGCAGTGGGCGGCCGGCCACCCCGCCCCGCCCGCGATACTCCACCGGGCCCTGACCTTCTGGACCCGGCTGCACGGCGTCCTGTCCCTGGAACTCGCCGGCCACTTCACCGGGATGGGATTCGACGCCGCGCTGCTCTTCACCGCCGAGGTGGACGACCTAGGTCAGCCTCCAGCACGCGGTCGAGACGGATCGGCAGGGATCTCTGTCTGACCCCGGTGGCGTGCCAGACGGCGTTCGCGATCGCGGCAGCCGTGCCGACGTTGCCGATCTCACCGGCGCCCTTGACGCCCATGGGAAGGCCGGGCTCGTAGTCGGGCACGAAATCGGCTTCGATGTCGGGCACGTCGGCGTGCGCGGCGATGTGGGGCGAAGGACCCGGGCGCGGCCCCAGGGCCGCGCATCGAGTACGGCGGCAGGATGTCGAGGGGGACCGCGGTGAGCCGCGTACGGATCGCGGGCGCCGCGTAGAGCGTCTTGGTGAGCTCGGTGCACCCCTCGATGTACTCCGCGAGCGGCGACAGCTCGAACGCCGGCTCGTGGTGGATCGCCCGCAGGCGGCCGTCGGCGCCGGCGCCGATCCGGATCCGCTGGTCGGTCGCCGGCCGCATCGCCGTCGTCAGGAACACCTCGTCGCGGGTCAGGGTGACCCGTACGGGCCGCCCGAACCGCGTCGCGGCCATCACGGCCAGCACGAGTTGCGGGCCGCACAGCCCCTTGGATCCGAAACCGCCGCCGACGTGCTCGGTGCGGACGCGCACCTGTTCCAGGTCCAGGGAGAACAGCGTGGCCAGGACGGTGGCGATGAAGAACGGCCCCTGGTTGGAGTCGACGGCCTGCAGGCGCTCGCCCTCCCACCACGCGGTCGCCGAGTGCGGCTCCATGGCGGCGCAGTGCTCCTCGGGTGTGCGGTACCGCTCGTCGACGACCACCGCGGACGCGGCCAGCTCCGCGTCCACGTCACCGACGTCCACGGGCCCGTCGAAGAGCGTGATCGCCGGACGGGCCGCCGGGTGGCCGGCGGAGAAGTCCGTGTCGTGCGGCCGCTCCTCGTACGTCACCGGCAGCGCCTGGGCCGCCGCCCGCGCCTGCTCCGGCGTCTCCGCCACCACGAGCGCGACGGGCCGGCCGGCGAAGGGGATCACATCATCCTGCAGGAGCTGCAGCCCGCCGTCCGGGCCGAAGAAATGCCCGGCCTTCGGGTCGAGCCGGGGCGCGTTCCTGTGATCGATCACGCCCAGCACGCCCGGCATGTCCTGAACGGCCGAGACGTCGATGTCGCGGACGCGCCCCCGGGACACGGTGGACACGACGATCGCGCCAAACGCCAGGTCCCGCATCGGCACGTCCGCGGCGTAGCGCGCGCCGCCGGTGACCTTGGCCCGGCCCTCGATCCGTGGCCGTGCCATGCCGACGGCGCCCGTGGTCAGATCGTTCACGCGCGGGTCTCCTCGGCGAGTTCGGTCAGTACGGCCACGATGAGGTTGCGCGCCAGCGTCACCTTGTATCCGTTGTGCGGCAACGGCTCGGCGGCGGACAGTTCCGCGTCGGCGGCGGCCCGGAACCTGTCGGGGGTGGCGGGCCCCTCCCGCAGGAGGTCCTCGGCGGTCCGAGCGCGCCAGGGCCGGGACGCGACGCCGCCGAGGGCGATGCGCGCACTCCGTACCAGCCCGTCGTGGACATCCAGGCCGGCCGCGATGGAGACGTTGGCGAAGGCGTAGGAGGCGCGCTCGCGGACCTTGCGGTACCGCGACCACGGGGAGACCGCGGACCCGGGCAGGACGACCGCTGTGATCAGGGCTCCTGGCGGCAGCGCCGTCTCCCGCTCCGGCGTGTCGCCGACGGGCGGGTAGAACTCCGACAGCGGGATCTCACCGGCGCCGTCGAGCGTCTCGTAGCGCACGACCGCGTCGAACGCCGCCATCGCCACCGCCATGTCCGAGGGATGGGTGGCCGCGCAGTGCCGGGACCAGCTGTTGGTCGTCGTCGCGCCGATCACCAGCCCGCCGTCCGGCGCCTCGCTCACCCCGTCGAGCGGCAGGAAGCGCACGTCCACCAGCCGGGTGGGCGCCTCGACCCCGTTCTTCATCAGGTCGACGAGGTTCGTGCCGCCGCCCAGGTAACGGGCGCCGCCGTTCGCGGCGACCAGCGCGTCGCGGACCTCCGTCGCACGCTGATAGGCGAACTCCTTCACCGCGCCACCTCCTCGCGGGCGGCCGTGTCGAGATCGCCCGTACGATCGACGGGTACGCGCCGCAGCGGCACAGGTTGCCGCTCATCCGCTCGCGCACCTCCGTCGCGTCCAACTCCGCCGGGCCGTCCGGGGAGACGTCGGCGGTGACGGCGCTCGGCCAGCCGGCCGCGTGCTCGGCCAGCATCCCGACGGCCGAGCAGAGCTGCCCGGACGTGCAGTACCCGCACTGGAAGCCGTCGAGCCTGATGAACGCCTGCTGAAGCGGCAGCAGTTCGCCGTCACCGGCCAGTCCCTCGGCGGTCGTGATCTCGGCGCCCTCGGCGGCCACCGCCAACGTCAGGCAGGACACCACCCGCCTGCCGTCCAGAGCACGGTGCACGCGCCGCACTGGCCGTGGTCGCAGCCCTTCTTGGGTCCGGTGTGGCCGATGTCCTCACGCAACGCGTCCAGCAGCGTCCTGCGGTTGTCGACACTCAACCGGTGCGGCACGCCGTTGACCTGCAGCGAAATCACGCTGCGGTGGTGGTTTGTCATCGCCCTCCCTTTCTCAGGGCTACGCAATCAGTCCTGCGGCAGGCGGAGCATCCCCAAAACTCGCGCGTCCTTGCCCATTCCTGCTCGCGTGGCGGCTGCTCTCGACGGCGATCAGAGCGGCCAGGCCGGCCACCACGCCGGCGGTGTCCGGGGCGGGGCCGGCGTCGTCGCCCCACATCTCGATGAGCTTGTCGCGCTGAAATGACCGTGTAGAACGCGGGAAGGGCACCGGTCGGATCGTTCACCGATGCGAGCGCCTGCCCGCCGGTTTCCTCCCTGAATATGAACGGAATGTCCGCGCGAAATGTCGGTCGACCAAGCATGGTCGCAGGTGGTCGCCAAGGCGTGGACTCCACCGCTCCGACCAATGTGATGGAAATCAGTGTCGCGGTGACATCGGTCGATGGTTGCCGCCGATTCGGTGCGCGGAGTTTGCCGCCAGTCCGGTGCGGCTTTTCTTTTCCGCCTTGGCCTGAGTTGGTTGTCATTGCGGCTTCGCCCTGTCGTCGCTGTGGTGAAGTGCCCCAGTTGACGAAAGAATCCGCTGGTGAGGCAGCCGTAAGGAAGCTGTAATATCTCAAAGATTGACGCCGGGAAATCTGCCCGGTAACGCCGTGATGACAACGCGGCAGACTGCGATCGTTTCTTGACGCTCGGAAGCGACGAGCGGGCTTGGTGTTCTCATGTTCGGCGAGCCATTCTCATGTTGACAGGAGCGGATTCCTGTTGCGTTTTTGTGACGCCGTTTAACCTACCGGAAACATGATCACTTAAAGCACTCGAGTAGCGACTCATCGCGGAATCCCGGCATCAATCGTCTTTATCGTCATCTAGCGCTGATGAATCGTTCATCTGCCGTACACCACACGGCACTCCAGCCCGACTTGAATGCGCGTTCAGGGAATCCGCAACGCCCACAGGGGGTGTCCTTCCTGAACGGACAGCGAGGGAAAATGTCTGGTAGCGGTATCAACTGGGTGATGAGCCGGTCGGCTCATCACCGTGTCCGGAGGATGATCGCGGCCGCGATCATCGCCGCCGTGGCGCTGGCCGTGGGTGTGACGCTGCCCGCGCCCGCCCAGGCCGCGGGGTACGTCGGCGAGAGCATCCTGCGGAGCAAGTTGACCAAGCAGTGCCTGGACAGCAATTTCGCCGGGCAGGTGTACACGCTGCCGTGCAGCGCCCGCGGCACCAACGACCACCAGATCTGGGAGCCGCTCCTTCAACTGCGCAGCGGCCCCGGCGGCCCCGCATATGACATCGTCGCCCTCAAGAACAAGGCGACAAAGAGGTGTCTCGCGTTCGTTTACTCGGGCTCCAGGATCAAGACGACCTCCGAGTGCGACAACGCCGATTCCGCTCTCGATCCCGAGTGGTATGCGCAGGGCACGGGCTGGAGGGACGTCGTCTTCTACCAGTGGCACGGCAATCCCAGCAGGAAGTGGACTCTGTTCACCGATGTCACCGGCGCTGTCTACTCGGAGATCACCGGCAACTACCAGAACGAGCACTGGCAGTTCGGCTGGTAAACACCCGTCCGGGATCCCCGCGTAACTCATGGTGAGTCGCGCGAGCGTGAAGGTGTGTTGACTCCGGCCTCGCCGGGGGTGGACAGAGGTTGCATCCGCCCCGGCGAGGCCGCGGTCACGATCGAGTAATCACATCAGCCTGGCCGTGACCGGGCGGTACCCGCCGAAACAAGGAGCAGGCCGTCGGCCCGGCCTGGGTTGCCCACACGGTGCTCCTTTGCGGTTTATGCGAGAGCCCCCGATTTCTGTCGACGGGCTTTGTTTTCATGAGTGGAGGAAGAATGGCTGTCAGATTAGATGGCGGCGGCACGCAAGGACGATGGCGGCCGTCACGATCTCGCGGGTGGGGCAGGATCGCGGTGGCGATCCTGGTCATGATGTCGATGGTGGTGAGCCTGGCGCGGACGGCCGAGGCCGCCGACGACCCGCTGCCCACCAGCTACACGATCTCCATCCCGCTGCCCGCCGGCGTCGACCTCGCCAGGGTGCGAGCCGAGGTGACGGATCTCAACAACCGGAATCCGCAGCTGAGCGACACGTTCCAGCAGGAGGCCGAGCACTACCCGCTCCGTCTCCGGGACGGGACGTTCACGGTGGAGCGGGACTTCGACGGCACTCTCGCCGTGACGGGTTCCATCCTGTCACTCACCATCGAGGCCGACGAGGTGCAGGCCAACAGTTTGAGCTGGTGGCAGGACGTCCTGGTGGCCGCCGCCAGTTACCTCGCGGGACTGGCGGTCCGCATTCAGTGCGAGGGCTTTTTCGGTCTCGGTACCGGCGGGGCGGGCAGCGTCTTCGCCGCGGCATTCTGCGTGGCCGTGGGCAACGCCCTTAGCGTCCTCATCTATCAGGCGGTGAACATCTTCGCCGACGGCGCCCAGCAGGACTGGAGACGCTGGGGTAAGGCGGTGGGGCTCGCGGTGGTGGCGGCCCTGATGGGAGCCGCCTGGGAATCGGGGCTCAACGTCTGGGCCCGCACCAAGCTCCCGGGCATTATGCGGAACGTGGGCCGATGGGTGAGGGATACAGGCCGAAGCCTCACGGGCTGGGCGAGAACGGCCGGGTCCCGCCTCGAACAGGCCGGCGAGGCGATCGAAATGAACGCCGACGGCTTCACCGAGAGCCTGGCGGACGGGCTGGAGGAAGGCGCCGCGACCAGCTCCGTGAATCTGCGGGTCCTGCCGTTGGGTGACTCGATCACCTACGGAGACGGGACGCCGGACAGCTCCAGCTACCGGGCCCAGTTGTGGGATCTTCTCCTCGCCGATGACGTCGACAGTCTCGACTACGTCGGCGCCCAGAAGACCGGCCAATTGGCGGACGGGGACAACGAGGGGCATCAGGGCTGGACGATCAGCCAGATCAGCGGAATCGCGTCCTGCACGATGCGTGAATACCGGCCGAACGTCGTCACGCTGCACATCGGCACCAACGACATGGCCCGCAACATCGATGTGGCGGGCGCCCCCGAACGGCTGCGCGGCCTCATTGGCCAGATCATCGCCGCCGGCCCGGAGACCACGGTCCTGGTCTCCACCCTCATTCCGTCGACGACACCGGCGATCATGAATCGCATCCAGCAGTACAACGCGGCGATCCCGGGCATCGTCGCCGGCTTCCAGGCCGCGGGCCGGGCCGTTTACTTGGTCGACATGGGCGCGGTCACACCGGGAGACATGACCGACTCCCTGCATCCGAACGCCAACGGCTACCGGAAGATGGCCGCGGCATTCGACAAGACGATCAGCACCGCCCTGCGGTGGGGCGGCTTCCTGACCGCCAAGAACGGCGTCCCCGGAGCGTGCGGCCCAACGCCCGGGAATGGCCCTTCGGTCACTGGCATGGACGGCTGGAACCGATTTGAGCGATTTGGGGGCATGATCGCCGCCGGTGTGCCGGGCGGGACGCGAGAGGAGTTGCGGTTCGCCGACCTCAACGGTGACGGCCGCGACGACTACCTCCTCGTCGACCCGCAGGGACGGGTACGCGCCTGGGGCAACGCCCTCCCCTCCGTGATCTGGACCCCTTGGGGCGAGCTCGCCGCCGGTGTGCCGGGCGGGACGCGAGAGGAGTTGCGGTTCGCCGACCTCAACGGTGACGGCCGCGACGACTACCTCCTCGTCGACCCGCAGGGACGGGTACGCGCCTGGGGCAACAACTTCCCCTCCAAGATCTGGACCCCCTGGGGCGAGGTCGCCGCCGGTGTATCGGGCGGGGCGCGGGAGGGATTGCGGTTCGCCGACATCGACGGTGACGGCCGTGACGACTACCTGATGGTCGACTCGCAGGGACAGGTACGCGCCTGGGGCAACGCCCTCCCCTCCAAGATCTGGACCGAATTGGGCGTCGTCGCCTGGGGTGTCGGAGCGACCTCTCAGGAGGTGCGGTTCACCGACATCGACGGTGACAGCCGCGACGACTACCTGGTCGTGAACGCGCAGGGGAAGGTGCGGGCCTGGCTCAACACCATCGGCCAGTCCGGTGGCGGGTCATGGCTGGTCCAGGGTGAGATCGCCGCCGGTGCCGGGGCGTCCCGGGAGAATGTCGAGTTCGCGGACGTCGACGGCGACGGCGGCGCCGACTACCTGACGATCAACGCCGCCGGGCAGGTCTGGGCGTGGATGGGCGCGCGGTTCGCCGGGGCCGAGCGCTGGGATCATCAGGGCGAGATCGCCGCCGGTGTATCGGACGGGACGCTGGAGGGGTTGCGGTTCGCCGACCTCAACGGTGACGGCAAGGCGGACTACCTGATGGTCGACCCGCAGGGACGGGTGCGCGCCTGGGGCAACAAGCTCCCCTCCGTGATCTGGATCCCGTGGGGCGAAGTCGCCGCCGGTGTGCCGGGCGGGACGCGGGAGGAGTTGCGGTTCGCCGACCTCAACGGTGACGGCCGCGACGACTACCTCCTCGTCAGCCCGGAGGGAGGGGTACGCGCCTGGGGCAACAACTTCCCCTCCAAGATCTGGACCCCCTGGGGCGAGGTCGCCGCCGGTGTATCGGGCGGGACGCGGGAAGGGTTGCGCTTCGCCGACATCGACGGTGACGGCCGTGACGACTACCTGATGGTCGGACCGCAGGGGCAGGTACGCGCCTGGGGCAACGCCTTCCCCTCCAAGATCTGGACCGAATGGGGCGAGATCGCCGCGGGCATCGGCCTTCACGATTCGATGATCACCTTTGCCGACATCGACGGTGACGGGCGCGACGACTACCTGTCGGTCAACGATCGAGGGCGGATCTGGGCCTGGCTGAACAACCGGGGTAGCGGGGGCCCGAACTGGCTCATCCAGGGTGAGATCAGGACCGGCGTCGGGGCGACCCGTGGTCAGGTCTTCCTGGAGGACGTCAACGGTGACCGCCGCTTCGACTATCTGGTCTCCACCTCCACCGGTGCGGTGACGGCCTGGCACGGCAACGGGCAGGTCCGCAAGGGCTGACCCGGACGCGGACCGGCCGGGCGATCGTCTTCACCGGCGCCGCCCGCAACTCCCTGGTCGTGCTGCCCCTGCCGGTCCTGGGAGGTCCTGGCCATCGGGCCCCGCCGCAGGCTGCGGCGGGGCCCTCAGCTGCCGGCCTGTCACAGCGATCGCTCGCGCGGTGTCTTGAGGTCGAAGCGGCTGCGTGCGCATCCTCGTCGTCGCGTGGACCTTCGCCGTGGTCACCTACCGCCGCAAGATCTCCTAGGGCCGTGCTGAAAGTCGGCCCGAAGCGCGGTGCCGGTCTTTCGACCGGTCCGTTTCTTCGGGCCGCTTCCCTCACCCGGCGCGCCTCTTCACGGCACCGGGCGCTCCGCCTGCTACCGGTCGGCCTGGTTGCCGCCCGCGTTCAGCCACGCCTCCGTGGCCCCCGAGCGCGGGTCGACGATCAAGTAGTCGTCAAGGCCGTCACCGGAGAGGTCGGCCAGATGGATCTCGGCCTCGTAACCGACGGCCACCCCCCAGGCGACCTTCTTCGGCGCGGCCCATCGGTTCGCGAACCCATCCAGGTTCGTCCAGCCGGTCAACTTGTTGTTCTGGGTGGGGTCCCGGAGCACGTAGTCCGCCCGGCGGTCGCAGGTGAGGTTCGCGAACATCGTCTTCTCGTTGATGCTCGCCGTCGGCTTGGCGATCAGGCCCTTGGACGTCCATCCGCCCCCTCCCGGGGCGTTCGTGCCGTCGTTGCGCCACGCGGTGACCGAGTGGTCCGACGCCACGACGAGGTAGTCGTCGTCGCCGTCACCGTCGATGTCGGCGAACTGGACCTCGCCCGGGTTCGGCGTGCCGTGCGCGATCGTGCCCACCTCCTTCCAGGCGCTGCCGCCCTTGGCGACGACGCCGTCGTTGCGCCAGGCCCGCACCACACCGGCACCGGTCACGACGAGGTAGTCGTCGTCGCCGTCACCGTCGAAGTCGGCGAAGGCCACCCGTTCCGATGAGGACATCGACACGCCCTTGGCGATCCTGCCGAGTTGGTACCACCCCTTGCCGCCCACCGTGTCGACGTTGTCGTTGCGCCACGCGTCGACGACTCCTCCCGGGCCGACGACGAGGTACTCGGCGTCCTTGTCGCCGTCGAGGTCCGCGAAGCGCACCGTCCCGGAGACGTTGAGGTCACGGACGTGCAGGCCCTTCTCGGTCCAGCCGCTGCCGCCCACCTCGGCGACGTCGTTGTTCTGCCAGAGGCTGACCTCGCCGCGTTCGCCGATCACGAGGTAGTCGGCGTCCCGGTCGGAGTCGACGTCGGCGAACTGCACCTTGGACCCGCCGCCCAACGCGGTGCCCTTGGCGATCTGGCCCCGTGACTTCCAGCCACTGCCGCCCACGTCGTCGACGTTGTCGTTGCGCCAGAAGTCGGCCGCGCCGTTGTCGTGCACGACCAGGTAGTCGGCGTCCTTGTCGCCGTCGAGGTCGGCCAAGCGCACCTTCGACGCGGGATTACCGGTGCCCTCGGCGATCTGGCCCAGTGACTTCCAGCCACTGCCGCCGACCTCGTCGACCTCGTTGTTGCGCCAGGCGTCGATCGATCCGTTGTCGTGCATCACCAGGTAGTCGTCGTCAAGGTCGCCGTCGATGTCGGCGAAGCGCACTTTCGACCCGGGATTACCGGTGCCCTCGGCGATCCGGCCCAGCGAGTACCACCCGCTGGGACCGTTGACGTAGACACCGTCGTTGCGCCAGGCGTCGACCGCGCCGTTGTCGTGCACGACCAGGTAGTCGTCGTCGTGGTCGCCGTCGATGTCGGCGAAGCGTACCTTCGACCCGGGATTGCCCGTACCCGGGGCGATCTGGCCCTTGCGGTCCCAGCCGCCGGTGATCTTGGTCCACGCGTCGACCGCGCCGTCGTCCTTGAGGAGCAGGTAGTCGGTCAGGCCGTTGCCGTCGATGTCCGCGAACCGCACCGCACCGCTGACGCGGGCCACCCCACCCGTGGCGATCTTGCCGCGGTCGACCCAACCGCCGCCCACGGTCGGGCAGGAACCGTCGTCGCCGCCGCCGACGTTCGGATCGGTGACCCCGCCCTGCGGCTCCTCTACCCAGCCGCGGGATATCATGGCGTCCGTCGTCTCCGCGAACTCCTGGGCTATGAAGGCGTACCCGCTGTCGTTGGGGTGCAGCCGGTCGAACATCATGTCGGCGGTCATGGGCCCCATCTCCGCGAGCATGACCTTCTTCCCCTGATCTTGGTACGTCTCGACCAGCGCGCGGACCTCCGTGTTGAACGCGTTGCGCCGGGCCTGCGCCGGCGGGTCGCCCACCACCGGCACCAGCGTCGCCACGGCGATCGCCACCTCCGGCGAGCCGTCGAGCACCTGATCGATCAGGCGGCCCAGGCGCGCGGGGGCGTTCGCCACGTCCACGTCGCGCTGAATGTCGTTCGTCCCCGCCATGAGCGTCACGACGTTCGGGCGCATGGTGGAAGCGTCGCGGCTCGCGGGTCCGGCGATCGTGTCGATCTCCCGGCCCGGATACCCGTTGTGGTCGTCGTCCATCATGCTGCCCGAGCTGTTCGAGCCCACGAAGTCCAGGCCGGAACTGATCTCGCGCAGCCTGTCCCAGAGCATCGCCCGATACCCGTTGCCTGACGAGCTCCCCACGCCGTAGGTGATCGAGTCACCCGCCGGCATCACCCGCAGCGCGCTCCGAACCCTGACCCGGGAGACCGCGTCGGCGAGGTTCCTGCCGACCTCCCGGAGGAACTCGCCCGCGGCCGCGCAGCCCTCCTTGAAGGTCGCCCACCCGGCGGACAGCCGGTCACCCAGCCGGACGAGCGCCTGCCCCAGTCGGTCGATGTGACCGGGCAGCACCTCCTTGGACCAGCGGCTGACGCCGCCCTCCCAGGCGGCCCCCCCTGCGGCCAGGAGGAGCGACTGGGCGAGCGTCTCGGCCCACGCCTTGCCGTCCTTGAGGGTGCCGTCGATGGCCTGGATGATGATCCCCCGCGTCATGCCGCCGAAGAAGTTGCCGATGACGACACACATCACGGCCGCCTCGGGGGCGAAGCCGATGCAGATGGACCGCAGCACCAGCCCGGTCAGCACGCCCGCGGCCGCGGCCAGAATGTTGGCCCAGAACGAGGCGTTCGTGAGCGGCTGATCGGAGTCGACGCGCAGCGCGATGCCGGTATCCGTGATCGACAGTTGCCCGTCGAAGTCGGGCCATTCGCTGGGGTCCTCGCCGCCCCCCGGCATTCCGTTCGTATGCTCCTCGAAGTCCTCGCGAATGGTGTCGCTGAGGCGCGGGTTACGGCTCTGCGTCTCTTGGAGAAACTCGCGCATCTGGTCCCGGTCGAAGCCGGACGCGTCCAGCTCCAGGGTTACGGACTCCGCCGCCACGACCACGGAGAAATTCCCGAGGGAGCCACTCGGCACGGCGAACCGCGGCCCCGCCGCCGCTGTCGCCGGGGGCGTCAGGCCCAGTAACAGAGCCACCACGACGGACATGATCAAGGCCACCCGGCCAGTCGTTCTTCGCGTATTCACGCACACCTCCGCATTCGGTGTTGATCATGTCCAGCCCAGACAAGATCGGCGTGAATCCCCCATTAACACTCGCGGGCGGCTATGACAGCGGTCACCAGCGACCTGGCCCATCGGAGGAGGTCGAGGGGAGCACCGACGCGCCCGCTTTGGCGACGATCTCCTGCAGTGCGGCGACGTGCTGGTCGAAGGCCGCCCGGCCGACGTTGGTGAGCCTCGCCGACGTGCGCGGCCGCTTTCCGACGAAGCCCTTACGGATCTCGATGTAGCCGGCGTCCTCGAGCGTCGTGAGCTGTTTCGACAGGGCGGAGTCCGACAGGCCGACGCTGTCGCGCAGGAACTGGAAGTCCGCCCACCCGGTGGCCGCGAGCAGGGAGACGAGCGAGAGCCGGGTGGGTGCGTGGATCAGCTCGTCGAACTTGGGCTTGATCACCGACGACTCCCGGACCGGTTCGCGAGCATGAGTCCCTGAAGGTACCGCATGAGCATCGGGCCGCCGACCACGAGCATGACGGCGGCGACCGAGACACCAATGGTCGCGGCGTACGAAACCCCGAACGCCTTCAGGATGAACGCGACCGCCAGCGACACGACGTTGGTGACCGCCACGAAGCCCAGGATCGCGACCACGCCACCGGGGCCGAGCAGGTCGTTGCGCGGCTGGGCGCTACGGACCGTGCGGAACACCACCCGCCCGGTGCTGGTGAGCACGCCGGCCACGAACACGGCGGTGCCGATCCCGACGACGAGACTCTGCCGGGTGTCGACGGCCGCCGCGAACGCGACCATCAGGACGGCGATGGCCCACCAGTACCAGTGGGGAATGACGGTCAGCCGGATGACCTGCTCCTGCCGCTGGCCGATCTCGGTGAGCGCGCGTGCGGCCTCCTCGGGCCGTACCTGGTCAGACATGTGCCCTCCTCGACAATACTTTCCTAGATGGAAAGTACAATGAGGTTTCCTGGCTGGCAAGTACTTTCCCTCATCGCACACGCTCGAGCTTGGTCCAGCCGGTCCCCGGGATCCGCCGTTCGGCCGAGGCGGTCGAGATGGATGTGGACGAACGGCCGATCTCCTGTACCCGTCCCGGGCGCGAGGCTCGTCGGCATGGATGACGTGCTTGTTGGACGGGCCCTGGTGAAGAGGTTCGGGCAGACGGTCGCCCTCGGCGGCGTGGACATCGCGGTGCGGGGCGGCGAAGCCGTGGCGATCATGGGCCCGAGCGGGTCGGGCAAATCGACGCTGCTGCACTGCCTGGCCGGGATCATGAAACCCGACGAGGGCGAGGTGCACCTGCTGGGGCAGCGCATCGACACGATGGGAGAGCGCAAGCGCAGCGAGTTGCGCCGTACCCGCTTCGGCTTTGTCTTCCAGTTCGGCCAGCTGCTGCCCGAGCTGCCCGCCGAGGAGAACGTCGCCCTCCCGCTCATGCTGGGCGGCGTGCCGAGGGCCCAGGCCGTACGCCAGGCCCGCGAGTGGTTCGCGCCTCTCGGCCTGCAGACGATGGAGACGCGGCGGCCCGGGGAGCTGTCCGGCGGCCAGGCGCAGCGGGTGGCCATCGCCAGGGCGCTGGTGAGCAAGCCAGCGGTGGTGTTCGCCGACGAGCCCACCGGCGCCCTCGACCAGCGCACCGGCCACGACACGATGCGGCTACTGGTCGAGGCGACCAGGCACAACGGCGCCAGCCTGATCGTGGTCACCCACGACCCGAACGTGGCCGCCTGGTGCGACCGCACCGTCGAGGTCCGCGACGGGCAGCTGGTGAGCGAGGTGCGCGCATGAACCTCGCACTGACCTGGCGCCTGCTCAAGGGCGGCGGACGCCGCGGCATGCTCGGCACCTGGCTCACGCTCGGGGCGGTCGCCGTGTCAACGGCACTGCTGCTGTTCGCGGTGGCCGCCAACTTCGCCTTCCAGGCCAGGGCCGATCGCGGCGCCTGGCGCAACCCGGTCCCGGCTTCCTCGGGCGCCGTGGCGATCGAAGGGTCGCGCCAGGACTTCGTCCGCGACCAGGCGATCACCGTCGTCGACCTGGCCGCGCTCGGCGAGGCACCCGATCCGCCGCCCGGCCTGCCTCGCTTCCCCCGCCCCGGCGAGGCGTGGCTCTCGCCCGCCCTGGCCGAGCTGGCCGGGCGGCTTCCCGATGCCGAGCTCGCCGCGCGTTTCCCCCGCCAGGCGGGGGTGCTCGGCGACGAGGCGCTCGTGTATCCGGGTGAGCTGGTCGCGGTCGTCGGCCACAAGCCGGCCGAACTGGCCGCGTCCGGCGGCGGCGACTCGATCGGCGACACGGCGCCGGTCAAGGTCGCCACCCTCGGCGGGCAGGCGAGCCAGGAGGCGACGCAGTACCAGATGCTCGCGGTCATCGCCAGCGTGCTCATGGTCGTGCCGCTGCTTATCTTCGGGGGCGCGGCGGCCCGGCTCACGGTGGCCCGGCGCGATCAGCGGCTGGCCGCGCTCCGCCTGGTCGGCGCGAGGCCCGGCCAGGTGGTGGGGATGACCGTGGCCGAGGCGGTGATCGTGGCGTTGGCCGGCGCGCTGGCCGGGACCGTCGGCTACGCCCTGGCCGCGCCGCTGCTGTCCAGGATCGAGATGCAGGGAGGCCCCTGGTTCGCGGCCGACGTGTTCCCGAGCCCGCTGGTCATGGCGGCGGTGCTGGTCGCCGTGCCGCTGCTGGTGGGCCTGTCGGCGGTGGTCGGGCTGCGGCGGGTGGTGGTCAGCCCGCTGGGGGTGGCCAAACGCGAGACACCGCCCGCCATGCGGTTCGTCAGAGTGCTCGCCCTGCTTGCGGTGCTGGCCGTCATCCCGCTGCTGTCGATGAACACCGGCATCGCGATCATCGGGGTGGCGCTGGCGCTGGCGTTCCTGGGCGTGAACCTGGTCGGGCCCTGGGTGGTCGGCATGATCGGCCGGATCACGGCCAGGCTCGCCCGCGGCCCAGTACGGCTGCTCGCCGGCCGCAGGCTCGTGGACGACCCCCGCTCCGCCTGGCGAACGGTGAGCGGGGTGGCGCTGACCGGGTTCGTGGCCGGTTTCCTCGGACTGCTCAGCCCTGCCGTGCTCGACGGCGGGACCGCCGGACCCCCTGAACTCCGCGTCACCACGTCCGCCGGGCAAGCCCAGCAGGTGAGCGAGCAGGCCCGCGAACGCCTGCGCGAAGCCGGCGTGACGGCGACCGTGAAACCCGAGCGGAACGCCGTGGTCACGGCCCTCGACGGCGCCGCCGACGCGGCCACCGTGGACCGGGCCCGCACGGCGCTGGCCGGGCTCGTTCCCGGGCGCACGCCCACGACTCGGGCCGACAATCAGTCCACCCGGCAGATCTTCACCGACATCCGGGTGGGCACGAACGTCGTGCTGGCGGTGTCGTTCCTGGTGGCCATCGCCAGCTCGGGCATCACCGCCATGTCGTCGGTGCTGGACCGGCGGCAGACGTACGGGCTGCTGCGCCTGGCCGGCACGCCGCTGGAGGTGCTCGACCGGGCCCGCCGGGCCGAGACGCTGATCCCGCTGACGGTGATGGGCGGCGGAGCGATCCTCGTGGGCGTGTTCTGCGCGCTGCCGTTCATGTCCGGCGCCACGTCCGGCGGCGCCAGCACGGTGGGCGCGGCCACCCTGGCCGGATGCGTCGTCGTGGGGTTCGCGGGCGTGATCGGCGCGGGCGCGCTCAGCCGCCCGCTCCTGCGAGCGGTCACCGCCGACCCGGCTCCCCGCCCGGACTGACCGAAGGGAAAGGAGAGCTCCCGCTCCTTTCCACTCTCAACGTATAGCGGACCGGGGGGCTTGCGGCAAGACCCCCGTCATGCCGCAGAATCGCTGGCCGAAGCCAGAAGCTGCGGCAATGGGGGGTTGCGAAGTGCGTGTGTTGTTGTCGACGTATGGGTCGCGCGGGGACGTCGAACCGATGGCGGGACTCGCGGTGCGGCTGCGGGAACTCGGCGCGGAGGTGCGGGTGTGCGCGCCGCCGGACGAGGAGTTCGCGCGGCGGCTGGCCGGTGCCGGCGTGCCGCTGGTGCCGGTCGGCCCGGCGGCTCGCGCGCTGACGGACCAGGCGCCGCCGCCGTCAACGCTGCCCCGGCGCGCGGCCGAGTTGATCGCCGCCCAGTTCGCCGCGGTAACCGCGGCGGCCGAGGGATGTGACGCGTTGGTGGCGACCGGCATGACGCCGACCGCGGCCGGCGCGCGGTCGGTGGCCGAGAAACTGGGCATCCCCTCCGTGTCCGTGACCTTCCAGCAGCTCACCCTGCCGTCGCCGCACCGCCCGCCGCTGGCGTATCCGGGACGGCCGCTGCCGCCGGAGGTGACCGACAACCAGGCGTTGTGGGACCTGGACGCCCAGAACGTCAACGCGCTGTTCGGCGCGGCGCTCAACACGAATCGGGCGTCGATCGGCCTGCCACCGGTGGACAACGTCCGCGACTACGTCATCGGCGACCGGCCGTGGCTGGCGACGGACCCGATCCTGGACCCGTGGCAGGGCACGCCGGACCTCGACGTCGTCCAGACCGGCGCGTGGATCCTGCCCGACGCTCGCCCGCTCCCGGCCGAGCTGGTGGCGTTCCTGGACGCCGGCACGCCACCGGTGTACGTGGGCTTCGGCAGCATGCCCATGCGCGCGTCGACGGACGTCGCCAAGGTGGCCATCGAGGCGGTCCGAGCGCACGGCCGCCGCGTGGTCGTGGCCCGCGGCTGGGCCGACCTGGCCCTGATCGACGACCGGGACGACTGCTTCATCGTCGGCGAGGTCAACCAGCAGGCGCTGTTCGGCCGGGTGGCCGCCGTGGTGCACCACGGCGGCGCGGGCACCACGACGACCGCCGCCCAGGCCGGCACGCCCCAGGTGGTGGTGCCCCAGCTGGCGGATCAGCCCTATTGGGCGGGCCGGGTGGCCGAGCTGGGCATCGGCGCGGCACACGACGGTCCGGCTCCGACGACCGAGTCCCTGTCAGCCGCGCTCGCGACGGCTCTCGGGACCCGCGCGCGAGCGACCGCCCTGGCTGGCACGATCCGTACCGACGGGGCGACGGTGGCCGCGAAGCTGCTGCTCGACGCGGTCGGCCGAGAGAGCCGCCCAGTGTCCACCTCGGATCGGAGCTGATGTCGTGAATCCCCTGACTACCAGCGCGTTCGACCTTTCCGGCCACCTCGCGCCCAAGGCCGACCCGGCGCTGATCGCCGGTGATGAGCGGCACTTCGCGGCCATCGCGGAGAGCCTCGAGCAGTCGATCACCGACCTGTCCGGCCGCCTCGACGCCGAGCGCAAGGCGCCCGGTGGCAAAGGCCGGCAGGCGCTCGACCGGGACCTGGAGGTCCACCGGCTGACCTCTCGCCTGCGCGCCCTGCGCCGCTTCGGTCTGGACCTGTGCCTCGGGCACATGGTCAGCGCGGACAACCCCGAGCCCGTGTACGTCGGACGGCTCGGCCTCACCGACAGCACGGGCCGCCGGCTGCTGCTCGACTGGCGCTCCCCCGCGGCCGAGCCGTTCTTCGGCGCCACCCACGCCAACCCGATGGGCCTGGCCAGCCGCCGCAGGTATCGCTGGACCCGCGGCCGGATCAGCGACTACTGGGACGAGGTGTTCACCGCCGACGGGCTGGTCGGGCACGCCGCGCTCGACGATCAGTCCGCCTTCATCGCCAGCCTGGGCGGCAACCGGTCGGCCCGGATGCGAGACGTGCTCGGCACCATCCAGGCCGACCAGGACGCCATCATCCGCGCGGGATCCCGCGGCGCTCTCGTCGTCGACGGCGGTCCGGGCACGGGGAAGACCGTCGTCGCCCTGCACCGCTCCGCCTACCTCGTCTACTCCGATCCCCGCCTCGGTCACCACCGGGGCGGCGTGCTGTTCGTCGGTCCGCACCAGCCCTACCTGGCGTACGTCGCCGACGTCCTCCCCAGCCTCGGCGAGGAGGGCGTGCAGACCTGCACCCTGCGGGACCTCGTCGCGGAGGGTGCCGCGGCGGCGATCGAGACCGACCCGGACGTGGCCCTGCTGAAGTCGTCCGCGAACCTGGTGAAGGCGATCGAGCCGGCCGTCAGGTTCTACGAGAACCCGCCCGCCAAGGGGATGACGGTCACGACCCCCTGGTCCGACATCTGGCTGAGCGCCGACGACTGGGCCGAGGCGTTCGAAGCGCCAGAACCCGGCACGCCGCACAACGAGGCGCGCGACCAGATCTGGGCGGAGCTGCTCACGATCCTGATGGACAAGCACGACGGAGACGCCTCGGCCGACCTGCTCCGCAAATCGCTGTTGCGGGACAGGGAGCTGCTCACGACCTTCAACCGGGCGTGGCCGCTGATCGACGCGGCCGACCTCGTCGGAGACCTGTGGTCGGTGCCCGCCTACCTGCGGATGTGCGCTCCCTGGCTCAGCCCCGACGACGTACGGGCGCTGCAGCGCGCGGACGCCCAGGCCTGGACGGTGTCCGACCTGCCGCTCCTGGACGCGGCGCGGCAGCGGCTCGGCGACCCCGAGGCGGCGCGACGCAAGCGCCGGCACCAGGCCGCCGTCGCCGCCGAACGCGAGCAGCGGGCCAGGGTCACCGACATCCTGCTCGAAGCCGACGACGACGGCGAAGGCGCGGTGACGATGCTGCGCGGACAGGACCTGCAGGACACCCTGGTCGACCAGACCGCGCCCGGCACCGAACCGGACCTGCTCGCCGGCCCGTTCGCGCACATCGTCGTGGACGAGGCGCAGGAACTGACCGACGCGGAGTGGCAGATGCTGCTGCTGCGGTGCCCGTCCCGGAGCTTCACCATCGTCGGGGACCGGGCCCAGGCCAGGCACGGGTTCACGGAGTCGTGGCAGGAACGGCTCGAGCGGATCGGGCTCGACCGGATCACCCTGGCCTCCCTGAGCATCAACTACCGGACGCCGGAACAGATCATGGCGGCGGCCGAGCCGGTCATCCGGGCCGTGCTCCCGGACGCCAACGTGCCGACCTCCATCCGCGGCGGCGACACCCCCGTCGTCCACGGATCCGCTTCGGAGCTGGGCTCGATCCTCGACGCCTGGCTCGCCACGAACGCCGACGGGATCGCCTGCGTCATCGGCGACCCCGCGTTCCGGGCGACGTCCCGCGTCCGGTCGCTGACCCCGGAGCTGGCGAAAGGGCTCGAGTTCGACCTGGTCGTCCTCATCGACCCGGAGGCGTTCGGCGAAGGCATCGAGGGAGCGGTCGACCGCTATGTCGCGATGACCCGGGCGACCCAGCGACTCGTCATCCTCACGAGCTCCTGAGGCCGAACTGGAACGCGTTCTACTCTGGCGCCTTCTCGCGGCGCGAACGGGTCAGGATCACGCCGACGGCCAGCGAGAGCACGCCGAAGACGAGCGCCGCCAGCGGGAGGGTGCTCCTGATCAGCCGCACCTGGTCGAGGCTCTCCCGTACGGTGGCGACCTGCGCGTCCACGGTGGCCGGGGTGAACTTCGCGGTGGCGATGAAGGCGGGCAAACGCTCCACGCCGTCGGTCGTCTTCAGCACCTCGTGGCGCTGCTGCTGCTGGTTGACGGGGGCGCCGGTGGTGGGCTCCACCCAGTACGTCACCACGCCGTCGTACACCCGGTCGACCTTGACGTTGCCGGTCTCCGGCAGGTCGAGCACGGAGGCGGGCGCGTCCAGCGTGTCGATGACGGTCGGGGGGATCTTCTGCTCGAACTTGTAGACCCGGAGCCCGCCGATCGTCTCCTCGCCGACGAACACCGCGTCGTACGCCTTCTTGGTGCTCGGGTTGAAGACCTTGTACGTCTTCTTCTCCACCCCGAACGGGAACAGGTAGATCTGGCCCTCCAGCGTCACCGGCACCTCGTCGATGTTGGCGTTGCAGCAGTTCACGCCGACGCCGTTGTACTTGTTGAAGGCGCTGCGGAACTCCGACAGGGAGATGCCCTGCTTGTTGTTGGTGACGTCGTCGACGGCGGTGAACTGGTCCCAGACGACGTGGTCGCCGGTGGCCTGGTCCACGTCGCCGCGGGTGGTGACGGTGATGTCCAGGTTTCCGGTGAGGACCTTCAGGTCGCCGACGCTGAAGTAGGTGGCGTTCTCGGCGGCCAGCTTGGTGATGCCGTACTGGTCACCGGGGGCCTGGACCAGGCGGTCGGCCACGGGATACCTGACCAGCGGCGCGAGGACGACGAGAAAGGCCCCGAGCGCGATGAGAGTGATTCCGAGCCTGCGGCGCATCGGCCCCTCCATGTCCGTGAAACATGGTCCATTTCGCGTCATGGTAGAGCTTGTTGTGACATGCGTCACTGAGGATACTGAAAAGTAACCGAAACATGTTCTAGCGCGATTTGCGGGCGTGCACGGTCAGGATCGCGGCCGCCGACGGCCAGTGGCGGAGGAGGCGGTCGACCGGTTTGAGGGGCCCCGGGACGTCGTGGTAGCCCGCCCCGCGCACGATCAGTTCCGCGAAGCCGTACGCGAGGAGGAACTCGCGGAGCGCGGGCAGCGTGAACAGCCGCAGGTGCCCGGCCACCGAACTGCCCGGGCGGCCGAACACGTGCGCCATGCTGACCTCGGAGAACACCGGCTGCATGCCGAGCAGGAGCATGCCCCGGTTGAACCAGGCCGCCAGGTTGGGCGTCGACAGCAGCAGATGCCCGCCCGGCCGGAGCACCCGCCGCAGCTCCATGATCGCCGCGTCCGGATCGACGAGATGCTCGATCACCTCCGAGAAGATCACCACGTCCACCCGGCCGGAGGCCATCGGCAGCCCGGGATGGGCGGCGCCCCCGCGCACCACCGTCAACCCCTTGCCGCTGGCCGTCCGCAACGGCGCCGCCGCCCAGTCCATGCCGACCACCCGATGTCCGGGCGCGGCCTCGACCGCCATCCGGGTGATCCCGCCGTCGCCGCAGCCCACGTCGAGAATCGTCAGCGGCTCGCTCGCCGTCCCCACGATCTGCCGGAGGAACCCGACAATCCGCGTGGTCCGATCCTCGGCCGCCGACACCGGCGTCTCCGGATTCTCGTAAAAGTCACGTAACTCAGCCATCTGACTCCACATCTCCGCGCGGCCGGTAAAGCACGAGGCCCGCCACCAAGGCGACCGCCGCCGATCCCCCGCACACCCAGGGCGCGGGACCCCGGGCGAAGCTGAGGACGGTGATCGTGGGGCGGAGGTCGTTCGCGTGGGTGGTCGTTTCCTCGGGTGGGGTGTGGAAGTCGGCGGCGAGGGCGGTCAGGCGGGGGACCCCGCCAGCGGTTCTGATGGTCTGGTTCTGGGTTTCGCGGACGCGGAGCGGAGTTCCGGTAACCGGTTCTACCCAGTAGGTGCGGTCGACGGAGGCGTACAGGAAGGCGGGCACGTCGGGGGTGGCGGCGGGCAGTATCCCACCGGGAACCGGCCCGACGCGGCGGTCGGGGATCGTCTGGTGGTAGCGGTATACGGTCAGTCCCGAAACACGTTCCTCGCCCTCGTAGCGCATGGGCTGGGTCTGCAACGTGACCGGATCGAAGAACGGATAATCCCGGCGCCCGGCGAAATATGGCCATTTGTAGGCCAAGCCCGACTGCTCGACGTCGCTCTCCCCGACGTACGCCCCGCAGCACGTCACGACCAGCCCCGACGTCTTGTCGAACGCGACCCGGCGATCGCTGTAGGCGAGCACGATCCCGGTCGACGTCTGCACGGTCGTCGTCCCGTCCCAGACGACAAGATCCGCGGTGGCCGCGTTCGGATCACCGCGAACGGTCGAAACGGACTCCACGTCGAGCCCGGTCAGCACCTTCCCGCTCGCCTGATCGAGACCTTCCGCCCCAACGGCGCGCAGCCGGAACACCCCGTAATAGTCCTCCGGCGCCACCGCCAGCGCCCCCAGCAGATAGGTGGGCACGACCACCGCGAGCACCCCGAGAAACCCCGCCACCGCGAGCAGGAGGAGACCCGCCGACCGCCGCATCCGACTTCCCATCCGCAGTAGAACAGATTCTAGGCAAGAGGTAGGGTAATGCGACTTGTCACCTTCCGCCGCACCCCTGGCCAGGCGCCTGATGCACGTCGACCAGCACACCGCGACCACCCCGCGGCTGAACGCGGTCGACGGCCTCCGCGTGCTCGCCGCCCTGGCGGTCCTGGTCTTCCACATCGCCGGCATCACCGGCCTGCAGTACGGCGAAGGACCGCTGGCCTGGCTGCTCTCCCGGGGCGAGGCCCGCGTGGCGGTCTTCTTCGCCATCTCCGGCCTGCTCCTCTACCGCCCCTGGGTCAAACACCTCCTGACCACCGCGCAGCCCCCCGGCACCCGGGTCTACCTGACCCGCCGGATCCTGCGCATCTTCCCGCTCTACTGGGTGGTCGCGATCACCGCGCTGGTCGCCTTCAATCTCGACGCCGCGAAGACCGTCTGGGACTGGGCGGAAGTCCTCCTCCTGGTGTACGTCTTCGACCCCACGCCGTGGTGGCCGGTGGTCCAGCTGGCCCCCATCGGCCTCCAGCAAATGTGGACGCTCTCCATCGACGTCAGCTTCTACCTGCTCCTCCCCCTGCTGGCCGCCGCCCTCGGCCGGGCCGCCCGCGCCGGCGGCGCGTCCGTCGACACGCGGGCCAAACGCCTGCTCATCCTGCTCACCGCGCTGTCCCTGACGTCCTTCGCCTACATGTACGCCGTGCGCCATCCCGTCTACACCATGCGCATGGAATGGTGGCTCCCGCGCTTCTTCCCGTGGTTCGCCGTGGGCATGGCGATCTGCGTGCTCACCGTCTGGGCCGGGGCCGACTCCCCCGGCGCCGAACGGATCCGCCGCCGGGGCGCCGAGATCGCCGCCAACGCGGGCACCTGCTTCGTGCTCGCCGCCATGGTGTTCGGCCTGGCCGCGACCCCGCTCGGCGGGCCGAAGACCCCGCAGTCACTCGCCCCCGACCTGCTCCCCGACGCGTTCCGGCTGGTCGCGTACGCGGTGATGGCGTTCCTGATCGTCGCGCCGGTGGCCCTGCAACCGCCCGGACGGACCTGGGTGAACGTGCTGCTTGGCAACCGAACGATGCGGTGGCTGGCCAACCTGTCGTACGGGGTGTTCGCGTGGCAGATCATCGTCGTCTGGGCGTATTACGACATCAGCGGGCGGGCGTACCTCGATCAGCAGTTCTTTCCGGTGTTCTTCGTCGTGCTGGCGGTGAGTTCGGTGCTCGCGTGGGGGACGTACCAGCTGGTGGAGAAGCCCGCGCGCCGGTTCGGGAAGCGCGCGTGACGCGGCGGATCGACGCGATCAGCGGGCTCCGGGCGCTCGCCGCGCTCGGCATCCTGGTGTTCCACGTGGCGGCGATGACCAACTTCACGATGACCGGCGGGGTGGCCGGCGCGCTCGTGGCGCGGCTGGACGTGGCTGTGTCGATCTTCTTCGCGCTGTCGGGGTTGCTGCTTTTCCGGCCGTGGGCGCGGGAGATCCTGCTGGCGGAGCCGCGGCCCGCTGTGCGGGAGTATCTGTGGCGGCGGGCGTTGCGCATCCTGCCCGCGTACTGGATCACCGTCGTGGTGGCGATGACCATGCTCGCCGAATCGACCGGGTACACGGTCCGCCAGTGGATCCAGATGCTGCTGCTGGTCCAGGTCTACGACCCCGACCCCGGCTGGCCGAACGGAGGGCTCGGCCCGACCGCGCTCGGGCAGATGTGGAGCCTGGCCGTCGAGGCCGCCTTCTATCTGGTGCTGCCCCTGCTCGCGTGGGCGGCCCGCCGCTTCATCCGGTCGGGCAACACCGATTCCCGTGCGGTACGGCTCCTCGCCGCGCTGGGCGGTCTCGGCGCCACCTCGTTCGTTTACGCGATCTTCATGCACGTGCCGGAACGGGTGTTCTGGATCCAGTTCCTGTTACCGCACTACCTGGTCTTCTTCGCCCTGGGTATGGCGGTCGCCACCGTGCTGACCTGGGCGGAGGCCGACTCGCCGGGCGGGCTCCGGGCGCGCGGGGCGCGGGACACGGCGGCCAAGTCGGCCGGGACGCTGCTGGTCATGGCCGCGCTGGCGTACTGGCTGCTGATGACGCCGGTGGCCGGGCGGTTCGGGGATCCGTTCACGGGGTTGCGGGACGAGGAGCTCCGGCTGCTGCTGCACGCGCTGATCACGCTGCTGGTGGTGCTGCCGGTGGCCTGCCAGCCGTCCGGGCCGACGGGGGTCAACCGGGTGCTCGGCAGCGGGCCGATGCGCTTTCTCGGGCAGGCCTCCTTCGGCATCTTCCTGTGGCAGTTCGTGGTGATGGAGGCGGTCTTCCGGGTCACTGGACTGCCGTATTTCGGAGGAAATTTCCTGACGGTGCTGGGTTTGTCGCTGGTGGGCACGGTGGCGCTGGCGGCGGCCACCTACTACCTGGTGGAGCGGCCCCTCCTCGGACGCCCGGCCGAACCTCGGGAACCAGCGCCCACACCGCCAGAACCAGTCACGAAAAAGCGGGAAATATCGGTTAAGCCACCCAGGCGGCCGCGTCAGCGGGATGTGGCCCATCAGGACGCGCTGGATGGAATCCGGGCGCTCGCCGCCCTGGCGGTGCTCGTTTACCACGTCGGCGGCAAGACCGGTCTGACCGAAGGCTGGGGCGCCTGGGCGGTGTCGCGCGGGGACGTCGGCGTGGCGATCTTCTTCACCCTGTCCGGGTTGTTGTTGTACCGCCCCTGGGCCCGCGCCGCACTGGACGACGGAGACGGCCCGGACACCACCGCCTACCTGTGGCGGCGGGCGTTCCGCATCCTCCCCGCCTACTGGCTGGTCGCCGTCATCGCGATGATCTTCTTCAACTCCGGCCACAACGCCTCCCAGTGGGTCTGGGCGAAATGGCTGCTGCTGCTCCAGATCTACGACGTCGGCTCGTGGTGGGGCGGCACCGAAGGCCGCGGCTTGGAGCAGATGTGGTCGCTCTCCGTCGAAGTCGCCTTCTACCTGGCCCTGCCGCTCATCGCCGCCGCCCTCGCCGCCTTCGCCAGGAGAAGCGCGGCCACCGGGACGCGCGCGCTGGCACTCCTGGCCGGAGTCGGCGCGCTCGGCGTGATCTCGGTCATCTGGACGGTGATCGCGCACCAGCCCGGCATGCCGCCCGAGTTCAACATGCTGCTCCCCCGGTACTTCCTGTGGTTCGGGGCCGGAATGGCCCTGGCCATCGCCTCGGCCTGGGCCGCGACGGACGAGCGGGCGCGCTCGTTCTGCGCGGTCGTGGCCCGACGTCCCGCCCTGTCCTGGACGATCGCGGCGCTCGCCTTCGCCGTCGGCAGCACCCCGCTGACCGGCCCTCTGCACCTGGGCGCGCTCCCCGCCACCGAAGGCACCACGAAAGCCGTCCTGTGGGCGGTGGTCGGCCTCTTCCTGGTGGCGCCCTCGGCGTTCAGCACCGGCCGCGGGGGCCTGACTCACCTCGTCTTCGGCAACCCCGTCGCCCGCTACCTGGGACGCGTCTCGTACGGGATCTTCCTGTGGCAGTTCGTCGTCATCTACGGCTACTACGAGCTGACCGGCAATGAGGTGTCCTTCGGCGGCGGCTTCGCGACGGTCCTGGCCGTCGCCGCGGCGGGCACGCTGGCCCTGGCGGCCCTCACCCACCACCTGATCGAGCAGCCCTTCCACCAGCTTGGCCGGGCGGTCACTGCGGGCGCGGCGCCGGTGACCCGATCCGTATCCCGCTGACGCACACCCCGGCGCCGGCGGTGATCCCGGAGATCCGGACCGCCGGGCCGCCGCCGGTCGCCTGGAGGTAACGCACGCCGCTACCCCGGTCGAGGGTGATCGGCACGCGGGCGCCGCCGAGGGAGAAGGTGGCGAGGGCGGCGCGGGTCGCGGTGTAGGAGAAGGCCACCGTGTACTTCCTGGCCGGCAGGTCGTGGGCGAGCGGGATGTCGATCCGGCCGGCGACCAGCCGGTAGCAGGCGGGCGTCGAGGCCGGCGCGGCGGCGACCACGGTGGTGAGCGTCATCGGGCGGAGCCGTCCGGTCCGGTCGAAGACCATCGGGTCGGCGGCGGGGGCCGGGCGGCGCATCGCGTCCCGCAGGTCCGGACCGGCCAGCGGCCCGAGCACGCGGGAGGTCATCCGGTAGTCCCCGAACCAGCTCGACATCAGCTGCCGGGGCACCGGCGTGTCGTAGATCTGCACGCTCGACGGCGTTCGCGCCAGTTCGGCGGCGGCCGTGGCCAGGTAGTCGCGGGCCGGTTGGGTCCGGATGTTTCCGATGTACGCCGACGACGACCACACGGCCAGCACCACCACACCGGCGATCGCGACCACGGCGGCCAGCCTGGGCAGGCGCGGCCAGGCGTCCGGTCCCAGCGTCGCCAGGCCGAGGCAGAGCGCGACGACGGGAGCGGTTCCCGCCAGCAGTTCGGTCTGCCCGCCGAGGATCTCCCCGACCGAGGCCACCGGACCGAGCAGCGCGGGGAGGGCTCCGGCGGCCAGGACGTACCCGAGCAGCATCAGCCATGCGGCGGCGGCGTTCGCGCGCGCCCTCACGGTGACCGCGACGACGATCAGGATGACGATCCAGGCGGCCACGACGAGCGCGGGGGCGGGTAACGCGATCCCGTGGTCCGGCCGCCCGAAGTACCACCGGCCCGGCCCGCCGATCAGGCCGGTCGCGAAGGTCTGGCCGATCAGCCGCCACAGGAACCTGACGCCGGTGGCCGGGTCCGGCGCGTTCCACCCCGATGCCGCCAGGCGTACGACAACGCTGACGGCCACCACGAATCCGTACCCGGTCCACAGGACAGGCGCACGCCGTCGGCGCAGATAGACACGGGACAGAACAAACAGCAGGACGGGCACCGCCGCGACGGACAGCGAGAACAACGCGCCCGCGATCACCCAGGACACGGCGGCTATCGCGTGCACCCGCCGTCCTGTCCGCTCCCACAACACGTGCGAGGTGACGGCCATGGCCACCGCCAGCTGCGGGACCAGCGCGGACAGCGACGCCGACCACCAGGTCAGGACGGGCAACGTCAACGGCGTCACCAGAAAGATGATGAAGGGTCCCAGAATCGCCGGACGCCGCCCGAAGACGACGACCAGCATTCGCAGCACCGCCAGCGACACCAGCGCCTGCACCACCAGCATGGTGATCGCGACGACCGTCCAGTCGTAGGCGTCCGCGCGCGCCGGGAACCACGCCAGCAGCAGTCCGCCCGGCGTCAGCCGCCCACCCAGCGGCGTGAACAGGGAGCTCCAGCCGAGATCCTGCTCATGCGCCCGGACGATCAGGACGAAGTCGTCCTCGCGGAAGAACGACCGCAGCACCCCGGGCGTCCGCCATCCAAGCTGCACGGCCACCAGGATGACACCCACCAGAACGGTCAGCCGGGAACCCGCCGGCGCGACGACGGTGGGCCGTATCTCGGTCTGGGTCATGTGCGCGCTCCCGCCAGAGCATGAACCTCATCGGGTTCCGGCACAGGAGGTTCCTCCGGCTCCAGCAGCCCGGCCACCAGCCGCCCCAGCACCGGCAGGCACAGCAACTGGGCCACGACATCACCGATCACCCCGGCCGCCGCCTCCTGGCCGAGCCCGGCGAGGTACTGACCGAGCCCGGCCGCCAGACCGGCCAGCCCGAGGAAGACCACCACCAGGAGGGGCGAATCGACGACCCTGGCCGCGCGGAGCGCCGGCGCCCGCCGCAGGCCCACGACCAGGGCATGCGTGCCCAGCACCAGCAACAACCCGAACAGCCCGCCCGTCCAGACCCCGACCACGACGGCCAGCCCGGCCGCCGCGCGGGCGGACACCCCGGCAGGGACGGCCGCCGGGATCGCCACCCCCGGCCGCCGCCACCTGGCCAGCGCCACCAGCACCATCACCAGCACGAACCCGGCCACCAGCGCGGCACGGTAGCTCGTCTCCGGCGGGTACTCCAACGTGACCCGATGCTCTGACGCTCCTGGTGGCAGGATCCACGCCTGCCGCCACCCGTCGAGGCGGACGGCGGTCAGCTCGGTGTCCCCGAGCCTGGCCCGCCACGCGCCATTGAAGTTCTCATTGACGACCAGATAGCCAGGCTGGTCGGTCTGCGGCCAGAACGTGCGCTCACCGCCGGTCCACTTCTCGGTGACGACGGGGGTGGACGTGACGGACGGCAGAGGACGGTCCAGCGGATCCCTGACGGCCATCGACAGGATCCGATAGGGGTCCCGCGCGGCCACCCGGATGCGGTTCTCCCCCGCCGCCAGCGTCCACTTCTGGCAGCTGGCGAAGGTCAGCGGCCGCCCGCTGATCAGGTCGGCCACCGTGCCGCCGACGATCCGGGTCTGGACGGGATACCCGTTGACCGACAACGCCGGCCCGACCCCGCAGATCGTCCGGACCGGGAACGACCCCGGCACGCCCGCCGGGCGCACGCCCGGGATGCGGATGTCGGCGACGTGCACGGCCTGGCTGCGGCGCGGCAGGAACTGCAGCACCACCTTCCGGGTGGTGACCGGCTTGAACCGGAAGACGCCGTCCGCCGGCACGTACCCGCCGCGCAGCGCCTTGTCCGCCCAGACCAGCAGCTGCATGGGCGCGGCCCCGGTGATCGTCTCCGGATACGTGATCTCGATCTGGTCGATCTTGCGCCGTCTGCCGAAATCGATGGTCAGGGTGGGCTTGGCGTCGAAGGCTCCCGCGTACCAGATGGTCTTGGGGTCGCCGTCGAAGGCGGACAGGCCGACCGCGGCCGGATGGTCGACGAGCGTCGAGGAGGCCGAGACGTGCGGGTAGATGTTCGGGAACGTGGTCGCGGTCTCGATCGCGTGCGGATCGGTGAGCATGGTCTGCCCGACCGCCTCCCTGGGCGCGGTGGCGGGCGAGGTGATCGTCCGGTCGAAGCCGAACCCGTCCTCACCGCGCATCTGCAACTGACCGGAACAGGTCCAGATGAACGACCCCTGCATGCACCCGGGTGCCGCCCCGGTGCTTCCCCCCAGCGCGTAGGTCGGAATCACCGGGTTGGCGGCCACCCCCGGCACCAGCACGGTCCGCCCGGCGGCCACCCCGGGAATGGCCAGTTCGGTGATCCCCACCCGGCTGCCGAGGTTCGACTTCGGCCGCCAGGCGACCCGGGTCACGGTGATCCGCACCCGATCGGTCGCTCCCGGTGGAACGTGCACGAGCTGGGCGGCACCGGTGTTCTTCACCGTCTGCCGGACCTTCCCCGCCGAGGTCTCCACCTCGATCTCGGTCACGGCCGGCCCGACGAACTGGGTGAAGGCCACCGCCAGCTGCGGGATCGACACCTTCCTGACCAGGTCCACCTGAAGCCACTCGCCGACCGCGCCGTCCCACCCGCCGGACCGCCACGACGTACGGGCGTCGCCGTCCACGGCCGCGAACGGCAGGTTGCCCGTGTCCCGGGTGTCCGGCAGCGCGGTCACGTCGGAGGCCGAGGAGGACGCGGTGATCGCCTTGATCCCGGCCGGCCGAGCGACGGAGGTGAAGGAGTCCCAGCCGGGATCGAGCAGGTCGTGCTCGGCGGCCGGGCGCCGGAACTTCTCACCGGCGGTGAGCGTCGGGGAGCTCGCGAACCGCAGCTCGCTGAAGGCCACCTCGCGGCGGCGCAGCGTGTCGGTGACGATCGTCCGGCTCCCTGGCACCGACGCGGCGCCGGGGTCGTCGCCGAGCAGCACCGGCCGCCCGTCCGCGAGCAACCCCAGGTCGGCCAGGGCGAGCAAGGCTTCTGGGCCGCCGGTCACCCGGAGCGGGTCACCGGTCAGGGTCGCGGCGAGCGGTGCCGGGCGGTCGACCCGGTAGACCTCCAGCGCCTGGTACGGCTGGTTGAACCAGGTGGTCGCGTTCGCGGTCTTCGGGTCGCCGACCACCGGGCCGAAGCCTTTGACCAGGGTGAGTCCGGCCTCCGCGACCGCCTCGTGCACGCGTGGCGGCCAGGCGCCCCGGATGGAGAACTTATCCAGGTCATTGCGGACCAGCACATAGCCGACCCCCATCCGGCGCAGCACCTCGGCCAGGCCCGCCGACCCCTGCCCGGTGGCGAAACGCTGGTCGATCGCGTCCAGCAGCCGGGTCAGGCCCGCCGACCCCCACGGCACGATCATCCGGCTGGCCCAGCGCGCTTTCAGCAGGGGTTGCAGGGGTTCGTCCATCGGGCGGCCCCACAGGTACTCCCCCCACCGCGCGCCCGGCTGCGCCAGCACCATCGAGTCGCCCGCGTTCTGGTTCAGCCAGGTCGCCGCCTCCCGCCAGTATCCGGGAATTTCCGGGTACGACCCGCGGGCGGCCAGCCCCGCCGTCGCGATCGGCAGGAAGGTGACGCCGAGCAGCACCGACGAGGTCGCCGCGATCGGCGCCCTGAACCGTGGCACGGCGGAGACCGGCAGGTAGGCCAGCCCCAGCGCCACCGGCAGCCGGACCAGGGCGTCGAACTTGTGGATGTTCCGGAACACCGCCAGGGTGCCGTCGAAGAGGTCGCGCAGGTTCCCGGCCAGCGGGTTGGCGACCACGCTGAGATGGCCGGTGACCATGATCGCCGTACCGGCCAGCACGAGCAGGATCAGGAAGGCGCGTTCCGGGAGGCCGCGCCGTACCAGGCCGACCAGGCCGAGACCGGCCACCAGCGCGGTGAGCACCACCAGCCACGGGCGGACCGAGTGCTCGTAGGCGGCCGGCCACCAGGGCAGGCCGTCGATGGGCAGGTAGCCGATCCAGTTGTTGGCGCCGCGCAGGGTGTTGGTGAGCGAGGTCACGCCGGTGGTGGCGGCGGCGTTCTCGGTGTACGGCATGAACGAGAAGGCGTGGCGGCCCAGGATGGCCAGCGGTGCCAGCCACCAGAAGGAGGCGGCGGCGGTGCAGCCGAGCCACCACAGCAGCAGCCGGTTGCGGCGCGGGCCCCGGCCGCGGGTGAGCAGGTAGAGGAACGGGATGATCAGGACGGCCAGCTCGGCGGTGGCGTTGACGCCGCCGCAGCAGACGAACGCGAGCGCGGAGAGCGCGGCGGCCCGGCGTGGGCTCGCCCCCTCCCGTGTTCCTCTGACCAGCGGGATCAGCATCCAGGGGACGAGCGCGCTGGGCAGGAACTCCGAGGAGTTGACGCCGATCAGGGCCTGCGCGTGGGGGGCGAGGGCGTAGGCGAACCCGGCGATGACGCGGGTGTTGGCGGTGCCGATGCCGAGCGCGTCGGCGAGGAGCACGATGCCGAGGAAGGCGGCGCAGAGGACCAGGGCCATCCAGAGGCGTTGCAGCACCCAGGGCGGCAGGCCGAGCTCGGTGCCGGCCACGTAGAAGGGGCCCATCGGGAAGAGGTAGCCGTATGCCTGATTCTGGATATATCCGAAATGGGTGCTGTCCCAGAGGGTGAGGGCCCGAGTCAGGAAGCCCCAGGGATTGACCGGCATGTCCAGCTTGGTCTCCGAGATGATCCTCTCGGGGGCGACCGAGAAGGCGACCACGAAGAGCGCCAGGCAGGCGGCGAGCAGGCGCGACCGGCGGCGGAACCGGGAGTCGGCCTGCTCCGGAACGATCAAGAATCTCCTCCGAGTCACGCGCGAGTAGCCCTGAGGCTAGAACTCGTTCCAGATAAGAGCCAGGCCGTTCCCCGAATTGTGACGGAACGCCCATCGGCGCCTGAAACAGGTACCAGTAAGCTGCCCGCCGTGGACATCCCGCCCTTCCGCGCCGACCTCGCCAGGTCGGTACGGCTGTTCGCCGCGTTCCGCCAGGAGCAGCGCGATCCGGAGTTCTTCTACGGCCTGCTCGCCCGGGACACGGTCGCTCAGCTGCGTGCCTTCGTCCCGCTGGACGGGCGGCTCGTGGTGGACGTCGGGGGCGGTGCCGGATATTTCGCCGAGGCGTTGCGGGGCGCGGGGGCGCGGATCGTCTGCGTGGACGTGGACGCCGGGGAGATGACCGCGCGGAACGGGGTCATGCCGGAGGGATCGGTCCTGGGCAGCGCGTTGCGGCTGCCGCTGCGGAGCGGGACGGTGGACGTCTGCTTCTCGTCCAACGTGCTGGAACATGTTCCGGATCCGTACCTGATGGCCGAGGAGATGGTGCGGGTGACCCGGCCGGGCGGGCTGGTGTACCTGTCGTTCACCAACTGGCTGTCGCCGTGGGGCGGGCACGAGACCTCGCCGTGGCACTACCTGGGCGGCCACCGCGCCGCGCGCCGCTACCTGCGCCGTCACGGGCGGCCGCCCAAGAACGTGTACGGCGAGAGCATGTTCGGGGTGTCGATCGCGTCCGCGATCCGATGGGCGCGGCGGCAGACCCAGGCGGACGTGGTCGCGATTCTGCCCCGGTACCTGCCGTCCTGGGCGTGGTGGGTGACCAGGGTTCCGGGGGTCCGCGAGTTCGTGACCTGGAACCTGGTGCTCGTGCTCCGCCGCCGATAGATCACGAAATTTCCGGCGAGACCCGGGATTCGGGGACGATCGCGGGCGCGAAACGCGCGGCCAGTTCCGATTCGACCAGGGCCGCCATGAGGGTGACCGTGCGTTCCCAGGAGAACTCCCCCGCCCAGGCCCGGCAGGCGGCGCCGATCTCGGCCCGGGCCGGCGGGTCGGAGAGTTCCTTCAGCGCGCGGTCCACCACGTCGGCCAGGTGTTCCCCTTCGGCCGCGAGCCAGCCCGTCACCCCGTCCCGGACGGAGTCGCGTAGGCCCGCCACGCCGTACGCGACGGTCGGGACGCCGAGGGCGGCGGCCTCTATCACGGTGAGGCCCCAGCCCTCGAACTCGGAGGCGGTGACGTGCAGGGTCGCCGCGCCGAGCAGGCGGATCTTCGCCTCTTCCGGCAGATGGCCATGCAAGACGACTTTTCCGGATAATCGGCGGGCTTCCACCATCTGGGCGAGCGGCTCGAACTCCGGCCCCCGGCCGATGACGTGCACCCGCAGCCCCGGCCACCGGTCGGCGAGCAGGTCGGCCAGCTCGACCACGCGCGCCACCCGCTTGTGCCCGACCAGCCGCCCGAGAAAGACCAGCGCGGGTTCGCCGAGCGCCGGATCGGGCCGCACTCCCTCGGCGACGGTCGCGCCCCCGTTCGGGATGACCTGGATCGGCGCGGTCCAGCCGAGCCGCTCGCGCAGGTCGCGCATCGACGAGTCGGACACGGTGACCGTCCGGCACCGCCGGTAGAGCCGCCGCGCCACCGGCCCCTCGACGAAGCACCCGATCCGCGCCAGCCACGGCGGGAAGAACGCCCAGAACTGCCGGCCGTGCACGTGGTGGATGAGCGAGATCACCGGGGTACGGCGGGGCAGCACGGCGGGGGCGAAGAACGGGATGCCGTTCATGCAGTCCACGACCAGGTCGAGCCGCCGACGGCGGAGCAGCAGCCAGAGCGCGGCGAGCGGGTAGAGGGTGTAGCGGTTGCCCATCCGGCGCAGCGTGACGCCGTGCCGTACCTCGGATCTCGGCTGATCGGGTTCGCGGGCGGTGACGAACCAGACGTGGGCTCCCTCGGCGCCCAGGTGCATGGCGACCCGCCAGGCGTACTCCTCGGCGCCGCCGGCGACGGACTGCAGCGGTTCGCGGAAGTTCAGGATGGCGACCCTAGCGCCCGATAAACCAGGGCCAATGTGAGCCTTACTCATGTTTACCAACAACATCTCCTCCCGGAGCGGCGCTTTCGGGCATGGCTCACGCCAAGGTCAGACCTGAAGGGGATCTCCGGCGCGGACGGGAAAGGTCAGCGAGTGCCGTAGTTGTAGAGCGGTTGGTCCGGCGGCTGCAAGCTCGGCGAGGCGACATTGAGGATGGCCACCGAGGCGACGCCGGCGAGCACAGCTCCGATCGCCACAGCCACGAGCACCTTCAACACCGGCTTCTCCCTTCCGCAGGTTCCAGCGCAGTGTGCCGAGAGTAGAACGTGATACAGGCAATAGCCAGAGACCTTCCCAAACCGTGATAAAGAAAGTTACCGCTCGGTATGTCGCGAAATTTCGGGACGTTGCTGGTCACAAGCGCAACAGGAGGAGTCCCTCGCCACGGAAAATCGGGGTCGCGTCCTGGAGCTTCAGCAGGAACGCGTTCTCGTTGCCGTCGATGAGGACGTAGCGGACCCCGGCGGCGGCCAGCCGGGCCCTAGCCGGTCCCGGCCCGGCGAGCAGCGCGCCCACCCGGCCCGCCAGCGGGTCCTCGGCGCTGACGCTGATCTGCCCGTACTCCCGCGATTCGACCACCAGCGTGTCGTTCCAGACCACCCGGCGGGCGAAGAGTTTGGTCGCCGGGTCGAGGATGACCCGGCCGCCCGTCCACCGGAACACCCGGTGCGCCCGCCACGGCAACGACACCAGCGCGCCCGGCGCCGGATCGGCGTTGACGATCCGCTGCACCTGCCGCCATTCGGCCGGATAATCGGCCGCCGCGAGCCGCCCGAACGCCCCGATCGCCAGCGTCGGCAACACCAGCACGGGCACCGCGACCGCCGCCAGGCCGATCCTGCCGCGCGCGAACGACGCGAGACCGAGCGCCTGGACCAGGGCCAGCGGCGCCAGGTACACCTGCCCGTCCCGCAGCGGCCCGAAGCCCGGCCACCAGCTGATCAGGCCTTTCGGCACCTCCGGCGCGAAGGCTCCGAGGCCGGCGATCGCCAGCCCGAGCAGGGCGGCCACGGCGAGCCCGAGCAGCGCCGGGTCGCGCCGGCCGTGCCGGAGCAGCCGGACGAAACCCCAGACGGCGACGGCCGAGACCAGGAGGCGGATGGTCGCCGACGCCCAGAAGCCCTGGCCGGGCACGCCCGCCTCGGCGTTCCAGATGCCGCCCAGCGAGAGCAGGCTGCCGACGACGCCGAAAGGGCCGTCCGCCCGGGCGGCGAAGGCGTCCACCCCGGCCGGATCGGTGGCCGCGCCCGAGCGCAGCGCCGGGATCAGCCACGGCAGGCTGAGCACGGCGGCGACCCCACCGGCGACGGCGACCGCGCGCCACCGCTCGGCGCGCCGGGCGGCGACCGGGATCACGGCGAGCAGGGTGACCAGCATGGCCTGGAATCCGCCCACGGCCGCGGGAATCAGGGCGATCGCGAATCGGCGTACCCCGCCTTGGGCGGCGGCGCGGACGGCCCACGGCAGTCCGGCGTATCCCAGGAGGAGCGCCCACTGGCCGAGCAGCAGCCGCTGGGCCAGGTACAGGTTCCAGGCGTAGAAGGCGGCGGCCACCAGGCGGGCGGCCGTCCGATCGGAGGGCATCAGCGCCGCCGCTCCCGTCGCGGCCAGCAGGAAGATCCCGAGCAGGATCAGCTTCTGCACCACCACGGCCGGGATCGGGTACGACAACACGGCCACGACCAGATCACTGGGAACCGCCCTGGGGAATCCCCCTAAGTCCCGAAATATGGGTGGATCAGGGACGAAGACCATGTCGTACCGGAGGGCGAAGCCCGGGCCCAGGGCCGGGCCGAGGGCGAGCATGCCGAGCAGCACTCCGAGCAGGGCCGGCGAGAGCCGTACGAGCAGGGAGTGCCGCGCGGTCGGGAAGGGGTTCCTCATCTGCCGGGCGTGAGCCGGTAGACGAGGCCGGCGTGGTCGTCGGTGACGTAGATCGAGCCGTCAGGGCCGGGCACGGCGGCGACGGCGTAGTCCCACGCGACGAGCCGGGTCGCCTCGCGGACGACCAGGATCGTGCGACCGTCCTGCTCGGTGAACGCCACGCCCTGCGGGTTGGCCAGGCCGTCCAGCAGCGTCGTCACGGTCGGCGCCCTCCCGGCGGAGGTCGGAGCGAGAATCGACACCACACCGCGACGTCCGGTGGAGACGACCAGGCGGCCGTCCGGGCTCCATGCCGCCACCCGGGCGTCCGGCACATCGGCCCACACCTCCGCGGTCCACCCCTCCGGCAGGTTCAGCGAGCGGCCGCTCGCCATGCCCGCGTCGGCGCCGTCGGCGACCGTGAGGGGCACCGGGGACAGCGGACCGATTCCCCGCCCGGCCGCGAGGGGCTCGGGCGAAGCGGTCGCCGGCGTGACCGTCGGCAGGCCCGCGTCGCGGCCGCCCGCCGCGCTCGCGCATGCGCCGACCCCGAGGAGCAGCGCTCCGGCAACGACGCGCGTGCCGATCGTTTGCAGCCTCAGGCTCATCCTGTGCACGGAGTGGAACGTCTGCATGTCTTGACGGTAAGCGTTCTGGGGCCGCTCAGACCGGGACGACACCGCCCTTCAGCCTGGGAGGCGGGAGTCGTCCGTTGCCCTCGTGGGGAACTCTTCGATACCGAGTACTCGCAGCAGTTCCAGCCGCTCGCGGGTCTCGGCGTCCGCCGGGGTGAGTACCAGCAGCTGCTGACCCTGGTCGGGAGTGACCAGGGTCTCGCAGTTCATCACCAGGCGGCCCACCCGCGGGTGCAGCATGGTCTTGCGGTCGGCGCGCCGGACCGCCACCTCGTGCTCGGCCCAGAGCCGCCGGAAGTCGGCGCTCGCGGCCTGCAAACGGCCGACGAGTCCGGCGACCGTGGGGTCGCCGGACTGGCGGCCGACGGCGGCGCGCAGGTCAGCCACGAGCTGACGGGCCTGATGCTCCTGCTCCTCAGGCGGGCAAACGGCGCGCGCGGCGGGCTCGGTGAACCAGCGGTATACGACGTAGCGCCGGTCGCCTGAGAAGCCGGTGTGGTCGCCCGTCAGCAGGACGGCCGCCCGGTTCTGGGCGAGGATCTCACCCAGGTCGGACAGGACCAGGGCCGGGGTGTCGCCGAGCAGGTCGAGCATGCGCACCAGGCCGGCGCGGGCCAGGCGGGCCACCCCGTCGGCGGGCGGAGGCCGATGGCCGGCCAGGTGGAACAGGTGGTCGCGCTCGTCGTCGGACAAGCGCAACGCCCGGGCCAGCGCGCCGAGCAGCTGGGTCGAGGGCTGACTGCTGCGGCCCTGCTCGAGGCGTACGACATAGTCCACCGACATGCCCGCGAGCATCGCCACCTCTTCCCGGCGCAGGCCGATGGCGCGGCGGCGAGGGCCGTCGGTGAAGCCCACCTCGGCCGGGCGAATCGCCTCGCGGCGGCGGCGCAGGAAGTCGGCGAGCTCGTCACGTTGCATGGCTTCATCCTGCCTCGCGGCCGGCGAGCCGAGCCAGGGAGCGGCTCTCCCATGATGAACGCTCCGCTCCCGCCCGTCCCGGCCCGGGCGCATGGTTGGGGACAACATCGAGAGCGAGGGAGAACGTGATGCAGAGACGAACCCTGGGCCGCACCGGACCGGCTGTTTCCGCGCTGGGCCTGGGTGCGATGGGCATGTCAGGCGCTTACGGCGTGGCCGACCGCGCGGAGAGCATCGCCACCGTGCACGCCGCGTTGGAGCGCGGCGTCACGCTGATCGACACCGGCGACTTCTACGCCATGGGCCACAACGAGTTGCTGCTCGCCGAGGCGCTGCGCGGCCGGGATCGCGACAGCTACCAGCTGAGCGTCAAGTTCGGCATGCTGCGGGGGCCGGGACCCGATTTCGGCGGGCATGACTGCCGTCCCGAGGCGGTGAAGAACTTCCTGGCCTACTCGCTGACCCGGCTGGGCACCGACCACATCGACATCTACCGTCCCGCCCGGCTGGACCCGGCGGTGCCGATCGAGGAGACGGTGGGCGCGATCAAGGAGATGATCGACGCCGGATACGTGCGGCACATCGGCCTCTCGGAGGTCGACGCGGCGACGATCCGCCGGGCGCACGCCGTACACCCGATCGCCGACCTGCAGATCGAGTACTCGCTGATCTCCCGCGCGGTGGAGGCGGACGTTCTGCCCACGCTGCGAGAGCTCGGCATCGGCCTGACCGCCTACGGCGTCCTCAGTCGCGGCCTCATCTCCGGGCACTGGACGGCCGGCCACACCGCCGGCCCCGGCGACAGCCGCGGCTTCAGCCCGCGGTTCTCCAGCGGGAACGTGGAACACAACCTCGCCCTCGTGGAGGCGCTGCGCCGGGTCGCCGAGGCGAAGGGCTGCACCGTCGCCCAGTTGGCCATCGCCTGGGTGGCCGCACAGGGCGAGGACATCGTGCCGCTGATCGGCGCCCGCACCCGCGACCGGCTGGCCGAGGCGCTGCCGGCCATGGGACTGAGCCTCACCGCGGACGACCTCGCCGAAATCGAGAAGGCGGTGCCGCCGGGCGGGGCCCGCGGCGACCGATACCCGTCCGCGTTCATGTCCCACCTCGGCGTGGGCAACTGAGTCTGGCTGGAAGATCTATCGTCCTGGGCGTTCAGGAGCGAGGCGGGCTCGGATCGGCGCCGTAGCGTAGTCCGTCGATGAGGAGCGCGACCATGCGCTGGCTGTACGCGACTCCCTCCTCCGCCACCGGCATGCACAGATTGGCGACGGCGTACAGGAGGTCCTGGGGGCTGATGTCGGTACGAATCTCGCCGCTCGCTGTCGCGGCTTCGAGCAGTGACCCGAGGGTGGGTCCGAGTCGTCCCATGAAGTAGCCGGGCAGGGCGTCGAACGCCGGATCGCCCGAGTGCAGGGCGGTGGCGAGGCCCCGTTTGGTTGCGACGAACTCGGTGTAGCGGAGGAGCCACTTCGCGAGTGCCACTCCTGGATCGTGCGCCGCGGAAAGGGCCGGGGCTGCGTCGGCGCAGGCGTCAACCTCGCGCTGGAAGACGGCCTTGACCAGGTCTGAGCGCTGCGGGAAGTGCCGGTACAGCGTGCCGACTCCGACGCCGGCCAGATCGGCGATCTCCTTCGCGGGGGCGTCCACGCCTGACGTGGCGAAGACGGCCTTCGCCGCCTCGAGCAGGGAGTCGATGTTGCGTTGCGCGTCGGCGCGCAGCCGGCGCGGCGCGCGTTCGGGTGCGCCGCGTCCCGCCGAGCCGGTCGAGTCGACTCCGGTCGGCGCTGTGTTCTCCGTCACGCCACTCCTTCGCTTGCTTAACCGGAAAGCCTTTCCGTATAGTTCCGGAAAGACGTTCCACTTCGGTCCAGGATACGACATCTGAACGGACCGCAACCTCAGGAGAAACGGCATGCAGTACCGCACCCTCGGCAGGACCGGCATCAAGGTCAGCCCCTACGCGCTCGGCGCCATGATGTTCGGAGCCGCCGGCAACCCCGACCACGACGACTCGATCAAGATCATCCACAGAGCTCTGGACGCGGGGATCAACTTCATCGACACCGCCGACATGTACTCCCACGGCGAATCCGAAGAGATCGTCGGCAAGGCCCTCAAGGGGCGCCGCGACGACGTCGTGCTCGCCACCAAGGCCCGATTCCCCGTGAACTACGACCCCAGCGGCGCCACCCCGCCCGTCCCCAACCAGTCGGGCGCCTCACGCCGCTGGCTGATCCGCGCCCTGGACGACTCACTGCGCCGCCTGGACACCGACTACGTCGACCTGTACCAGATCCACCGGCCCGACCCCGACACCGACATCGAGGAAACCCTCTCGGCCCTCACCGACCTGGTGCGCGCCGGCAAGGTCCGGGCCATCGGCACCTCCTCCCTGCCCGCCTCGGACATCGTCCACTCCCACTGGGTCGCCGAGCGGCGCGGCCTGACCCGGCTGCACACCGAGCAGCCGCCGTACTCGATCCTCAACCGCGGCATCGAGCGCGAGGTCCTCCCCGTAGCCCAGCAGTACGGCATGGGCACCCTGGTTTGGAGCCCCCTCGCCGGCGGCCTGCTCACCGGCCGCTACCGCAAGAACCAGCAGAACGCCACACACCGGTCCCAGTTCGGCTTCCAGCACCTGCGCGACGAACGCCGCCTGGACGCCGTCGAGCAGCTCATCCCGCTCGCCCAGGACGCCGGAATCCCGCTGACCCACCTGGCCACGGCCTTCGCGATCGCCCACCCCGGCGTCACGTCAGCGATCATCGGACCGCGCACCATGGACCACCTCGACGACCTCCTCGCCGGCCTCGACGTCACGCTCACCGACGAGATCCTCGACCGGATCGACGAGATCGCGCCACCCGGCACCGACATCGGCGCCCTCGACATGGCCTACAACCCACCCGCCATCGAGCACGCTCGCCTGCGCCGCCGCCCCGTCGACGAACGCGCCGCCGCCTGACCGTCATCGCTCCCCCACGAAAAGGACCGGTCTCATGACTCACAAGCAGCACCCCATCGGGACAGGATTCACCGCCGCGTCGACGGCCGCCGACGTCCTCGCGGGCATCGACCTGACCGGCACGAACGTCATCGTCACCGGCGGCCACTCCGGGCTCGGCCTGGAGACCACCCGAGCGCTCAGCGACGCCGGCGCCTCCGTCACCGTGGGCTCGCGCGACCCGGACCGTGCCGCGGTCGCGCTGGCCGGGATCGAGCGGGTCGAGACCAGCCGGCTGGACCTGCTCGACCCGATGTCGATCGACGCCTTCGCGGCCCGCTACCTCGATTCCGGCCGTCCGCTCCACGTCCTGATCAACAACGCCGGCCTCCCGGCTCCGGACGGACTGGTACGAGACGCGCGCGGCTACGAGTCGCAGTTCGCGACCAACCATCTCGGCCACTTCCAGCTGGCCCTGGGCCTGCTGCCCGCACTGCGCGCCGCCCACGGCGCCCGAGTCGTCAACGTGTCATCCGGCGCCCAGCGAATGTCCGACATCCGCTGGGACGACCCGCACTTCACCACCGGCTATGACGGCCACCTCGCCTACGCCCAGTCCAAGACCGCCAACGTGCTGTTCGCCGTCGAGCTGGACCGCCGCTGGGCGGAGGACGAGATCCGCGGCTACGCCGTACACCCAGGCGTCGTCGTCGGCACGAACTTGAACAGCTCGGCGGGCGAGGACCAGCTGCGGGCCATGGGCCTGATCGACGAGTCCGGCCGGGCGATCATCGACCCCAGCCGCGGGAGGAAGACCCCGCAGCAGGGGGCCGGCACCATCGTGTTCGCGGCGACCAGTCCCCTGCTCGCCGGGATCGGCGGTGTCTACCTCAAGGACAACGACATCTCACCGCTGGACGACGACTCGAAGCCCGTCACCTTCGGCACCGAGCAGGACATCCGATCCGACATCGCGCCACACGCCATCGACCCGCAGTCCGCCCAGCGGCTCTGGGAGCTAAGCGAGGAGCTGATCAAGGCGTGACGTCCCGCACGGGCTTGTCCGGCTTCGGGGGGATGACAGCGGGCGGGAAAGCTGGAGCGAGGGCCTTGTCGTTGCGGGGTTTTGGGGGGGCGGATGGATTTTTGCGGATGGATTTTTTCTGAGAGTTCGCGCCTTTACAAAGTAGATCAATACTAGCCAGGTTCGGTGGGTGCGCCCACCGCGAAGACCGTCAGTAGCTGGGCCAGCGTTCGGTAGTAGCCGACGAGTACGGTCAGGTCGATCAGCTGGCGGTCGGTGAGCGCGGCTGAGGCGGCCGCGAACTCCGCGTCGGTGACCGTGGCCGAGGTGAGCAGGGTCGCGACGAAAGTGGCGGCGGCGTCCTCGGCCGGGTCGGCGGAGTGGAAGGACCCGAGGGAGAGCGCGGTCAGTTCGGGGGCGGTGAGCCCGACCGCCCGGCCGACGCGCTCGTGGGCCCACCACTCGAAGGTGCTCCCGGTGGCGTGCGCCGTCTGCAGGATGGCGATCTCCCGGATCCGGGGAGTCAGGTCGGTGCCGAAGCGGACGGCCGCGCCGAGCGCCTGCAACGCCAGGCCGACGCCCGGGGCGTGCAACATGATCCCGAACGGCCCGTGCAGGGAGCCGTCGTCCGCGGTGAGCGGGAAGTGTTGCACGCCCTTGGCGCGGTCTCCCCCGGCGATGGCCTGGTAGACCGCGTGCTGGGCCTCGTCCAGGTCGGCGGGGGTGAGCCGGGGCAGGCGCTCGGTCATCGCCGGCGGCCGAAGACGAGCCAGCCGAGCAGGAAGCCCAGCAGGACGCCGACCGCCGCCTTGCCGTACCGGTCCCGGAGCACGGGGAGGATCAGGTCGACCGCGTTGAGGCCGGCCGGCTCCGGCTCCGGTTCCCGCGACGGCGGCGGCAGTGGGGCTGCCGCCTGCTGGGGGGTGTCGGCGGGCACCAGCTGGGTGCTCAGGTTGCTGACGAACTGGCCGATCAGGCGGTTGCTGACGTCGGCGATGGCGCCCCGGCCGAACTGGGCCATCCGGCCGGAGATGTCCAGGTCGGTGTCGATCAGCACCCGGGTCCTGGCCGGGCCGACCGGCTCCAGCCGGGCGTGGATCCGGGCGGCGGCCGTGGCCTGTCCCTTGGGGTCCTTGCCGCTGGCGGCGATCACCGCGACCCGGGCCGCGTCGTCCCGCTGGTCGAACCTGGCGGTTCCGGTGAAGTGCGCGCCGATCGGCCCGACCTTCACCCGGACGCTGCCCAGGTAGGTGTCGCCGTCCCGGCCGTCCAGCCGCGCCCCCGGCATGCAGGGCGCGATGCGTTCCAGGTCGGTCAGGAGCGCCCAGGCCCGGTCCAGGTCGGCGTCCAGTTCGAACTCGTTCTTGAGCAGCATGGCGGTCAGCCCTTCCAGCCGGCCAGGCCGTCGATGACCTCGTCGGCGCCGCAGTCGAAGAAGGCCATGATCCGGCACGGGCAGGCCTCGCCGCCCTCGATCTTCCACGGGAAGGCCCCGATGATCGCGCGCTGGTTGAGCACGGTCTTCAGGTCGCCGCCGACGTTCTCGGCGTGGATGCAGCCGTCCTGGAAGGCCAGGTGGTGCATGGGGAAGATGTCAGAGGTGATCTCCCGGCCGGACATGTGGTGAGTGTAGGTGTACTCGCCGAGGAACTCCTTGTAGCCCATGCCCACGTGCTCCTCGAACTTCTTCAGCAGGTCGGGGCGCATGTTGCGGATGGTGGTGTTCATCGGGTGGTCGCCGGATCCGGCGTCGATGCCCCACCAGGCGATCTCCATCTCGGCCATCCACTTGGCCAGCCGCAGGCTGCCGCCCGGGTGCATGGTGAAGTAGCGGACCAGGTCCTGCTTCTCCCGGCCCTGGTAGTAGTCGATGAACCCGGTGTGGATGATCAGGATGTCGCCCTTGCGGACCTCCACCTTGGCGGTGATGTGCTCAGGCTCGATGAGGTCCCAGTCGGACACCACGTCGGAGACGTCCACGATCACCCCCGGGTGGATCAGCTTGGTCAGCGGCAGCGAGGCCATGTCCAGGCCGCCGTCGGTGCCGTGCATCGGGCCGTCCAGGTGGGTGCCGCTGTGCAGCGAACTTTCGATCCGCTGCGAGACGATCTGGTTGGTCTGCAGGTTCTGGGTGTAGTACATCTTGCCGCCCGGGTAACCGACCCAGCCGGGAGTGTGGATGCCCCAGGGGTGGGTCAGGTCGACGATCCGCATGATGGTGCTCCGTTCAATGTGAGTGATAGATATTCGAGTGGAGTGAAGTCGGTAGGGCTGGTACGGCCACCGGCCCAGGTCAGCGGGCATCAGGCCAGCAGGCCGCGAATCTGAGCGGGGTGGATGGGCACCGAGGTGATCGCGTTCGGCCGGCCGAGCGCGTCGTCCACGGCGGCGGCCACCGCCGCGGCGACCGCCGTGGTGCCGCCCTCCCCCGCGCCCTTCACCCCCAGCGGGTTGATCGGGCTGGGCGCGTCCTCGGTGATCAGGGTCTCGATCGGGGGGATCTCCAGGGCGGTGGGGATCAGGTAGTCCATGAACGTCGTGCAGAGCGGGGTGCCGTCCTCGGCGTACCGGAACTCCTCGTACAGCGCGCCGCCGAGGCCCTGCGCGACGCCGCCTGCGATCTGGCCCTCCACCAGGGTCGGGTTGAGCGCGCGGCCGACGTCGTAGCCGACGATGAACCGTTCGACGTGCGTCTGGCCGGTGCCGGGGTCGATCCGGACGACGGCGGCGTGCAGGCCGTACGGGTAGGTCATGTGGTCGGAGTGGAACCAGCCGTCGGCGGTCAGGCCCGGCGACTCCTTCAGCTCGGCCGCGCCGGACGGGTCCAGCAGGCGGGCGATCTCGCCGAAGGTGAGGGCGCGGGCCGGGTCGCCGGTCACCAGCACCTTGCCGCCGGCCAGGCCGAGGTCCTCTTCCGGGACGCCGAGGGTGTGCGCGGCCACCCGGCGGGCCTTGTCGGCCAGGGCCTGCGCGGCGTTGGAGACCGCCGAACCGGCCATCACGGCCAGCCGGGTGGCGAACGCGCCCCGGCCGTACTCGAACTGGTCGGTACGCCCCCGGACCACCCGGATCGAGTCGTGCGCGATGCCCAGCACCTCGGCGGCGACCTGGGCCAGCACGGTGTCCACGCCCTGCCCGACCGAGGACGCGCCGCAGGTCACGGTGACCGCGCCGGAGCTGTCCACCGAGATCCGGGCCCCCTCGTACGGCCCGATGCCGCTCTTCTCCACGAAGAACGCGAACCCGAACCCGGCCAGCTCCCCGGCCGCCCGCCGGGCCGCGACCTCGCGCCGCACACCGTCCAGGTCGAACTTCTCCCATACCTTCGCGCGCAGCAACGCGTAGTCGCCGGAGTCGTGCACCAGCTCGGTGCCCATCGCCTGGATCGGCCGCTCGTACGGCATCGCCTCGGCCGGGATGAAGTTGCGCTCGCGCACCTCCACCGGATCCAGCCCAAGCTCACCGGCGATCCGGTCCACCAGGCGCTCCCGGGCGAAGGTGCCCTCGTAGCGGCCCGGCGAGCGGTAGGTCCCGGCCGGGGTCTTGTGCGTCAGCCGGACCTGGGCCCGGACCCGGAAGTTCGGGATCCGGTACGGCCCCGGCAACATCGAGGCGGTCAGCGAGGCCACCGTCGCGCCGTGGGTGCGCACGTAGGCGCCCTGGTCCAGGACGAAGGCGGCGTCCAGCGCCTCGATCACGCCGTCCGCCCGGACCAGGGCCCGCAGGCGGTGGTGCTGCCCGCGGGAGTGGTTGGTGGCCATCAGGTGCTCCTGCCGATCCTCGATCCACTTGATCGGGCGGCGCAGCCGTACGGCGGCCAGGGTGACCAGGACGTCCTCGGGGTAGAGCTCGCCGCGCGGGCCGAAGCCGCCGCCGACGTGGGTCTCCCTGACCTGCACCTGGCGGGGCGGCAGGCCGCACATGGCGGCGACCGCCTCCCGGTTCCAGAACGGCACCTTGGCCGCGCCGTCCACGATCAGCTGCTGCTCGGCCGCGTCGTAGACGGCCGCCAGGCCCCGGCACTCCATCGGCACGCCGGTGTGGCGGCCGATCCGGGCGTCCGACTCGATCACCCGGTAGCCGGGGCCTGGGGCGGCGAAGGCGGCGTCCACGTCGCCGTACTCCACGGTGAAGGCGGTGGCCTGGGAGTCCTGCGCGGGCAGTTCGCGGCCCAGGCCCGCCGCCCAGGTGGCCTGCTCGGCGTCGACCCAGGCCACCGGTTCGGCGTCGGCGTCCAGGTGCGCGGGCAGCGGGTCGAGGTCCAGCCGGACCAGCTCGGCGCCGTCCTCGGCCAGGTAGGCGGAGGTGGCGAAGACCACGGCCACCGGCTCGCCGACGTACCGGACGATCCGCCGGGCCAGCACCGGCTGCCGGTAGGGCAGCAGGTCGGGCAGCGGGGTCAGCCGGAACCCGATGGCGGGCAGCTCGGCGATGTCGGCGTGGGTCCACGCGGCCACCACGCCGTCCAGCAGCAGCGCGGGGGTGACGTCGAGCGAGCGGATGCGGCCGTGCGCGATGGGCGAGCGGACCACCCGCATGTGCAGCTCGCCGGGGCGGATGACGTCGCCGGCGAACCGGCCGGCGCCACGCAGCAGCACCGGGTCCTCCAGGCGCAGCGCCCGTGCCCCGATCACGGCCGCTCCTCCCCGCGCATGGCGCGGGCGGCGCACATCGTCGAGGTCAGGATGTTCTGGTAGCCGGTGCAGCGGCAGAGGTTGGAGGAGAGCACCTCGCGCAGCTCCGTCTCCCCCGCGTCCGGATGTTCCTCCAGGTAGCCGGCGATCAGCACGAGGAAGCCTGGGGTGCAGAACCCGCACTGGAGGCCGTGGTTCTCCCAGAACGCCTGCTGCACCGGGTGCAGGTGCTCCTCGTCCGGGGCCAGGCCCTCCACCGTGCGCACCGAGGTGTCCTCGGCCTGGACGGCGAACATCAGGCAGGACCGGACCGGCTGCCCGTCCACCAGCACCGTGCACGCGCCGCAGACGCCGTGCTCGCAGCCCAGGTGGGTGCCGGTCAGGCCGCAGTCCTCGCGGAGCGCGTCGGCCAGGGTGCGGCGGGGCTCGACCGCGATCTCGTACCGGTCGCCGTTGACGTACAGACGGAGCGGAATCGCGGAGCTCATGATGCGGTCCCTTTCTCGGTTCGGCGGATGTCGGCGCCGGTGCGGATGGCGGTCCTGACCCGGTGCGGGGTGGCGGGCAGGTGGAAGACGCCGAGGCCGAACGGCGCGAGCGCGTCGCTGACGGCGTTGGCGATGGCGGCGGGCGCGCCGATGGTGCCGCCCTCGCCGACCCCCTTCGCGCCGGTGATCGATTCGGCGGAGCGGGTGTCCAGGTGCACGATGTCGATGCCGGGCATCTCGGCGATGGTCGGCGGCAGGTAGTCCATCAGCGACGTGGTCACCAGCACTCCCCGCTCGTCGTAGATCAGTTCCTCGTAGAGCGCGTTGGCGACCCCTTGCGCCACTCCCCCGTGGATCTGCCCGTCCACGATGGCCGGGTTGATCAGCCGCCCGGCGTCCTCGGCGACCAGGAACCGGGTGACCGACACGTGGCCGGTCAGCGGGTCCACCTCGACCTCGGCGACGTGGCAGGCGTTGGCGAAGGTGCCGGACGGGTCGTACCTGCCGACCGCCTCCAGCGCGGGTTCGCCCTTGTCGGGGATGAGGTGCGCGTTCAGGTAGGTGTCGCGGGCCAGCGTGGCCAGCGAGACCCCGCTCTCCTCCCCCGCCCGTACGGCCTGCCCGCCGGCGAGTTCGATGTCGTCGGGCAGCCCGCCCAGCCGGGCGGCGGCCAGCACCCGCAGCCGGGCGGCCAGCTCCCGGGCGGCCAGCAGCGACGCCCCGCCCGCGATCACCATCGCCCGGCTGGCGAAACTCCCCCAGCCGTACGGCGTGGCGTCGGTGTCGGAGGCGATCACCCGGACCGCGCCCGGCTCAAGCCCCAGCTCGTCGCAGACCAGCTGGGCCAGCGTGGTCCGCAGCCCCTGCCCGTGCGGGGAGGCCCCGATCCGCAGGGTGAGCGCGCCGGACGGGTCCATGGTGAGCACCGCCCGCTCGTACCCGGGGGTGATCAGCGGCGCGGGCTCCCGGCCGAGCTTGATCGGGCGGGACCTGGCGGCGAAGGCGGGCGTGCCGTAGCCGGTGCGCTCGGCGAAGCAGGCGATGCCGAGGCCGAGGTAGCGGCCCTGCGCGCGGGCCCGCTCCTGCCGGTCCCGGAAGTCGGCCAGGTCGGCCAGTTCGGTGGCGGCGCGCAGCGTCTCCAGGTGGGAGGCCTGGTCCAGGACGAGCCCGCTGGGCGAGCGGTGCGGGAACTCCGCGATCAGGTTCTGCTCCCGGATCGCGACCCGGTCCAGCCCCAGTTCGGCGGCGGCCACGTCGAACAGCCGCTCCATGGCCAGCACCTGGACCGGCCGGGACACGCCGCGGTAGGGCGCGATCGGGCACTTGTTGGTGACGATCGCCCGGGACCGCACCGAGTACTCCCGCACCCGGTAGGCGCCCGGCAGCTCGGCCATCGCCATCAGCGGCTCCACGCCCCACGTCACCGGGTAGCAGCTGTAGGCCCCGACGTCGCAGACCAGGTCGCCGCGCAGGGCCAGCAGTTCGCCGTCGGCGGTGAAGGCGCCGGTGATGTCGTAGACCTGCTCGCGGCTGTGCCAGGCGGCCAGGAAGTTCTCCTCGCGGGTCTCCAGCCAGGCGATGGCCCGGCGCAGCCGCCGGGACGCCCAGACCAGGGCCACGTCCTCCCTGGCCAGCGCCATCTTGGCGCCGAAGCCGCCGCCCACGTCGGGGGCGACGACCCGCAGATCGTCCTCGCGCAGGCCGAGCGAGTCGGCGATGCCGGTCCTGATGAGGTGCGGCATCTGGGTGGTCACGTGCAGGGTGGAGCGCCCGCCGGCGCGGTCGTAGGCGACGTGGGCGGCGCGGGCTTCCAGCGGCATGGCGCTCTGCCGGGCCGAGCTGACCTGGATCTCGACGATCCTGTCGGCCCGGGCGAAGGCCGCGTCGAAGCCCTCGGTGTGGATGCGGCCGTCCACCACGGTGTTGGGGTCGCCGGGATACTCCACCGCGTGCACCAGCGGCGCGCCGGGGGCCAGCGCCTGCTCGGTGGAGACCACGGCGGGCAGCGGCTCGATCTCGACGTCCACCAGTTCCAGCGCGTCCTCGGCCTCGGCTTCGGAGGCGGCGATCACCAGGCCGACCGGTTCGCCGACGAAGCGGACCGTGTCGACGGCCAGGATCGGGGTGTCCACCGCGACGAAGTCCGGCCGGTTGAGCACGGCCCGGATGGGTTTCACATCGGCCAGGTCGGCGGCGGTGAACAGGGTGACGCCAGGCGGGGCGGAGACCGAGATCAGCCTGCCGGAGGCCACGCCGCTCCGGACGAACCGGGCGTACAGGCAGCTCTGGTCGCGGGCGGCGATGTCGCCGACGTAACGCCCCCAGCCGCGCACGATCGCCGGATCCTCCAGCCGGGGCAGCGCCCGCCCGGTCCAGGTCGGCGGTTCGGCCCCGGTCATCGCCGCACGTCCAGGCCGAGCGCCCGGGGCACCAGGGCCCGGACGAGGTCGCGGCGGTAGGCCGGGTCGCCGTGCGCGTCGCCCGGCGGATCGCAGTCGGCCGCGGCCGCCTCGGCGGCGGCGGTCACCAGCTCAGGCGACCAGCGCTCGCCGAGCAGGACGCGCTCGGCGGCATCGGCGCGCACCGGCACCTCGGCCACCCCGCCCAGGCAGATCCTGGCCTCGGTGACCAGCCCGTCCTCGACCCGGACCGCGGCGGTGGCGGCCACGATCGCGAAGTCCCCGGCCCGGCGGGCGAACTCGGCGATGCCGGTGCGGTAGTGCTCGTCCAGCGCGGGCAGCGCGATCGAGGTGAGGATCTCGTCCGGGGCCATCGCGGTGGTGAAGACGGCCTGGAAGAAGTCCGCCGCCGGGATCACCCTGGTCCCCCTGGCCTGGCTGCGCACCGTCATCTCGGCGTCCAGCAGCCGGGCGACCAGGCACCACTCCGAGGCGGCGTCGCAGTGCGCGATCGAGCCGCCGAACGTGCCCCGGGTGCGGATCGGCAGGTGCCCGACGTGCGCGGCGGCCCGCCGCAGCAGGTCGCCGAGCGGGCCGGGCAGCGGGTTGTGCTCCATCGCGTGGTGCCGGGTCAGCGTGCCCACCCGCACGCGGTCCCCGTCGGCCGCCAGCCCGGCCAGGCCCGGCACCCGGTTCACGTCAACCAGGCGGGCGGGGCGGGCCAGCCGGAAGTTCATCATCGGGATGAGGCTCTGCCCGCCGGCCAGGATCTTGCTGTCGTCCGGATCCTGGGCGATCGCCGCCAGCGCCTCGGCGAGGTCGCGCGGGCGGACGTACTCGAACGGGCTGGGCTTCACCAGGGCTCCCCACGGTAGTTGAGGGAATAGACATCGGTCCTGCGGTCCTCGCGGGGGCGGATCGCCGGGCCGCGCACGCGGGCGGCGCGCACCGCCGCGATGTCGATCTCCACCAGGGCGGTGTCGGCGACGGTGCGGGAGAGCGGTCCTGCCAGCACTTCACCGTAGGCGTCGCAGGCCACTGATCCGCCCAGGGTGGCCGGGCCCCCGTGCGAGCTGCCGGCCACCTGGGACACCGCGACCACGGCCACCTGGTCCAGGTTGGCCTGCGCGAGCACCGAGTCGACATGGCGGGTAGCCCCGGCGGCGGGGACGGTGCGGTCGAAACCGGCCACCCAGGCGGCGGGGGCGATCACCAGGTCGGCGCCCTGGAGGGAGAGGGCGCGCAGCACCTCCACGAACCGCAGGTCGTAGCAGACGCACAGGCCGAGCACGCCGTACGGCGTCTCGCGGACCGGCAGGCCCAGGTCGCCGGGGGTGTAGACGCCCTTCTCGCGATCGAACAGGTGGAGTTTGCGGTAGTGCAGGACGGGCCCGTCCCCGTCTACCGCGACGACCGTGTTGAACAGGTCGTCGCCGTCGCGCTCGCAGAAGCCGTACACGACCAGGCCGGACCGCCCGGCGACCCGGGTGAAGGCGGCCAGGCTCGGCCCGTCGAGCGGTTCGGCGACCGTACGGGCGAGCGCCGGATCGACGACGTAGCCGCTGACCGCCAGCTCCGGCAGGGCCACCAGGTCGGCGCCCGCCCGGAAGGCCGCCGCGGCGCGGGCGACGGCCAGGTCGCGGTTGGCGGCGACCTGGCCGGCCACCACGTCGATCTGCTCCAGCGCGACGGTGGTCATCATGCGGTGCGGGTCAGCGGCAGGGCGTCGACGTCCACCCCGGCCGCGCGCAGCATGTCGGTGTCGGCGGGGCAGGGGCCGCCGACGCTGACCACCCGCTCGCCCCGGTCGGCGGCGACCGCGTGCCAGAAGCCGATCTCGATGTGGATGGTGTCGCCGGGCCCGAACAGGAGCTTCTCCCCGGTGGTCACGTTCTCCGCGGTGCCGTGCCCGGCCAGGATGTGGATGGTGTCCTCGGACTCGGCGTGCACGTGTTCGCGGTTGCGCTCGCCCGGCTCGAGGACGACGTAGTTCATGTTGGCGGTGACCGCCCCGGCGCCGAGCCAGACGACCAGCCGGGCATCGGCCGAGATGAACGGCACCAGCAGGCCCGGCCGGTCCCGATGGTAGGTGGTCACGCCGGGCTCTGCGGCGGGTTCGGCGGCGGTGCCGAGGGCCGGGTCCACCGGGCTGGGCCCGCCGACGAGCCGGGCTCCCGCCTCGGCCGCGAACGTGTACACCGACCCGGGGCGGATGTGCGCCATCGCGCCCTCCCCCAGCTCGTGACCGGCGGCGCCGCCCCCGGCCAGGTGTTCGGTCACCGTCACCGCGCCGCCGGCGACGTAGTAGACGGCCTCGCCGGCGTGGGCGAGCGGCCGGGTGGCCGCGCCCGGTCCGAGGTCGATGGCGTAGAGGCTGCGGCAGCTGGCGCCGACCCGGGGCCCGATGATCTCGCGCCAGGTGCCGCCCGCGGCGAGGCCCAGGTCGGGCCCCCACTGCTCGGGGGAGACGACGCGCATGCCCGGGGAGGTCTGATGGTTCTCCGTCACGCCAAGGACCATAGCATTCAATTGCATCGAAGTTATTAAGTGGTACTAAAATCAGTCATGGTGGGATGTATCAGTCGATGTTTATCCACACCGCGACGGCCTCATCCGGCCCCGGGTTGACGATGCGGTGCGGGCGGCCGGACGGGTAGGCGATCACGTCGCCCTCCGTCAGCTCGTAGATCTCACCGCCCAGCTCCACGGTGAGCGAGCCCGAGACCACCAGGCCGAACTCCCGGCCGCCGTGATGGGTGGCCCGCGGGCCGCTCGCGCCGCCCGGCTCGTAGGTGTTGACCGCCAACTCGACCCCCGCCTGCGTGTCGTTGTGCGCCACCCGCCGGGTGGTGCCCTCCCCGGCCCGGATCAGGGTCTGCTCGGCCAGCCGGGTCACCGGCGTGCCGGCGCCCGGGTCCGGCCGGTCGAAGAGGTCGTACATGTGCAGGCCGAGCGCGGAGGCCACCGAGACCAGCGTGCCGACCGAGGCGTTGGAGACGCCGCGCTCCAGCATGCTCAGCATGGAGGTGCTGATCCCGGTCCGCTCCGCGACCTCCTTGAGGGTCAGCCCCCGCCGGGAGCGCAGCACCCGGATGCGGGCGCCGACCTGCGCCATGGTCTGGTCGGCACTCTGCTGGTTGGGTGCGTCCGGCGCGTCCAAAGGATCTCCGATCAGAGGTGGGCGGGCAGCGCCCACGGTTTCAGCCACAGTGAACTGGGGTCAAGCAGGCTCGGCCGTCTGCCGTCACGCCCGCCCACAGATTCCACTACCACTGAAACTACTTCATAGATATTTTACGCGCGACTATTGCATAAATCGGTCCGCACGCCACATAGTGGCTGGCACGCAGCCGTCGGGAGGCTGCCGGACCCGCCACCACCTCCCACTCCCGAAGGACGACCCACATGATCATTAAGAAGTACGCCACAGGCTTGGCCCTGGTCACCGCCGCCTCCCTCACGCTGACCGCCTGCGGCCGCGACTCCGGCGGCGACACCGCGAACGCCCCCGCCACCCCCGCCGCCACCGCCATCGACGACAGCCCCGCCAAGGGCGAGATCACCGTCTGGGCGATGGGCGGCGAGGGCGACCAGATGCCCAAGATCGGCGAAGCCTTCCAGCAGGCCAACCCCGAGGCCAAGGTGACCGTCACCGGCGTGCCCTGGGACGACGCCCCCACCAAGATCTCGACCGCCATCGCCTCCGGCCAGACGCCCGACGTGACCCTGCTCAACCCCGACGCGCTCGCCACGTTCGTGGCCGCCAAGGGCTTCGCCCCCGTGCCCGCCGGGCTGATCGACGAATCGGGCTTCGACGCCAACGCCATCGCCGCCACCAAGATCAGCGGCGCGAGCTACGCGGTCCCCCTCTACGTCGACACCCGGACCCTCTTCTACCGCAAGGACCTCGCCGAGAAGGCCGGCGTCGCCGCCCCCAAGACCTGGGCCGAGCTGAACACCTTCGGCGCCGCGCTGAAGAAGGCCGGGGCCAAGGAAGGGCTGCTGCTGGCCACCGGCGAGGCCGGTTTCACCCACCAGGTGCTCCTGCCGTACATCTGGCAGGCCGGAGGCGCCCTCACCAACGCCGACCAGACCGAGTTCACCCTGAACACCCCCCAGGTGATCGAGGGCCTGGCCAAGTACCAGTCGCTCGTCAAGGACGGCGTGTCCAGCCAGACCGGGACCTACGAGCCGTGGGGTTCGGTCGAGGAGCGGCTGGCCCGCGGCGAGGTCGGCTCGGTGGTGAACGGCTCCTGGCTGATCGGCCCGCTCAAGGAACTGCTCGGCGACGAGTTCGACCAGAAGATCGGCATCGCCACCGTGCCCGCCGGCGCCGGCGGCGGCGTGAGCTGGCTCAGCGGCGGCCAGCTGGCCGTCTTCGCCGACGCCAAGAACCCCGACGGCGCCTGGAAGTTCATCCGGTTCATCTCCACCCCCGAGCAGGCCGCGAGCTTCAGCGAGCTGACCGCCGACCTGCCCGCGGTCACCGCCGCGTGGGGCGTGGCCGGACTGGACAAGGACCCCGCCGTGGCCGTCTTCAACGACCAGCTCAAGTCCACCGCCACCCCGCCGGTGATCCCGACCTGGGCGCAGCTCTCCGCCATCGTCGACGGGTACGGCGAGCGCCTGGCCCGGGGCACCATCACCCCGCAGGACGCGGCGGCGGGCCTGCAGCAGGACATGTCGGCCGTCGGCCTCAAATAGCCCCCGCTGCGATAATCCCCGCTGCCTAGGAGACGTACCGCATGAGCCCCACTGCCAACGCGACGACGGCCGCGCACCGCCGCCGACGGCCCGCGTGGCGACGGCGCCGCGCCCTGGCCGGCTGGCTGCTCGCGCTGCCGTTCACCGCGCTGTTCGCCGCCTTCATGGTCGGGCCGCTCACCGCCTCGCTGGCGCTGAGCTTCTCCGACGCGACCAGCCGCGACCTGCGCACGCCGTTCGCGGTGGGGTTCGTCGGACTGTCCAACTTCGTCGATCTGTTCTCCGACGAGAAGTTCCTCCGGGCGATCGGGAACACCCTCTACTTCGCCGGGGTCGGCGTGCCGCTCACCGTGGCCGTCGCGATGCTGATCGCGCTGGCCCTGAACAACGGCATCACCCGGTTCCGGACGCTGTTCCGGGTCGGCTTCTACACGCCGGTGGTGACCAGCATCGTCGCCATCGCCGTGGTCTGGAAGTACATCCTGGAGCCGGACGGCCTGCTCAACCAGGGCCTGGCCGCGCTCGGCGTGACCGGGCCCGACTGGCTGCACGACACCGGCTTCGCGATGCCGTCGATGATCCTGATGGCGATGTGGCGGAACATGGGCACTCTGATGATCGTGTTCCTGGCCGGGCTGCAGGGCCTGCCCGCCGAGGTGTACGAGGCGGCCCGGATGGACGGCGCCAATTCCTTCCAGCGCTTCCGCTCCCTCACCCTGCCGCTGATGCGCCCCACCATCCTGCTCGGCTGCGTGCTGATCAGCGTCTACTACTTCCAGTTCTTCGAGGAGGCGTTCGTGATGACCGGTGGGGGGCCGCTGGACAGCACGCTCTCGATCACCTACTTCACCTACAACCAGTTCGGCTACGGCAACTACGGATACGCCTCCGCGGCCAGCTATGTCCTCGCCATCGCCATCGCCGTGGTGACGCTCGTCCAGTTCCGCGTGCTCCGTCCAAAGGACTGACCGAGATGATGAGAAATATCCTGCGCGGCCGCTGGTACCTCTACATCCCGCTGCTGATCGGCCTCGGCCTGACCGTGCTGCCGTTCGTATGGATGGTCAGCGGCGCGTTCAAACCGCAGCGCGAGATCCTCTCCGGCGAGTTCACTCTGCTGCCGGAGAACGGCACGCTCCGCAACTTCGCCGACCTGTTCACCCGGGTGGACTTCAGCTCGTACTTCGTGAACAGCGTGGTCGTCGCGGTCGCCGTCGTCCTGGGCAACCTGCTCTTCTGCTCCATGCTCGGGTACGCGCTGAGCAAGATCGAGTTCCCCGGCCGGAGAGCCCTGTTCGCGGTGGTCATGACCATGCTCATGGTGCCGACCGTGGTCACCTTCATCCCGCTGTTCGTGCTGGTCACCCGGATGGGGCTGGCCAACACCTTCGGCGCGCTGATCCTGCCGTTCCTGGCCACCCCGCTCGGCGTCTTCATCATGCGGCAGTTCATCGGCGACATCCCCGACTCGCTCATCGAGGCCGCCCGGCTGGACGGCGCGGGCGAGTTCCGGATCTTCTTCACCGTCGTCATTCCGCTCTCCGGCCCCGCCCTGGCCACCCTGGCCATCCTCCAGTTCCTGTCCTCCTGGAACGAGTTCCTCTGGCCGCTGGTCGCCGCCCAGACCGAGGACATGTACACGCTGCCGGTGGGCATCGCGCTCATCTCGGCGGGCGCCAACACCGTCAACTACGGCCTGCTGCTGGCCGGGGCCACCGTGATCGTGCTCCCCATCCTGGTGCTGTTCCTGTTCCTCCAGCGCTACTTCATCCAGGGCATCTCCACCACCGGCCTGAAATGACGAAAGGCTCCTCGATGAACCTGCACCGGCTCTGCGCCGGCCTCACCCTGGCGGAGAAGGTCTCCCTGCTGACCGGGCGCGACTTCTGGTCCACCCGGGAGCTGGCGCGGATCGGCCTGCGCCCGATCGTGTTCTCCGACGGCCCCTCCGGCATCCGCGGCCAGGCGTGGGACGAGCGCGACCCGTCGGTGAACCTGCCCTCTGCCTCCGCCCTCGCCGCCTCCTGGGACCGCGACGTGGCCGGGGCGTACGGGGCGGTGCTGGCCGGGGAGGCGCAGCGCAAGGGCGTGGACGTGGTGCTCGGCCCGACCATCAACATGCACCGCACCCCCGGCGGCGGCCGGCATTTCGAGGCGTTCAGCGAGGACCCGGTGCTCACCGCCGAACTGGCCGCCGCCTACACCGAGGGCATCCAGCGGCACGGCATCGGCGCCACCCCCAAGCACTACCTGTGCAACGACTTCGAGACCGAGCGCTACACGGTGGACGTCCGGGTGTCCGAACGCGCCCTGCGCGAGGTCTACCTGCTGGCCTTCGAGAAGGCCGTCACCGGGGCCCGCGCCTGGCTGGTGATGAGCGCCTACAACGCGGTCAACGGCGCCACCTCGAGCGAGAACCCGCTGCTGGAGACGCCGCTCAACGACGAGTGGGGGTTCGACGGGGTGGTCGTCGGCGACTGGACCGGCGTCCGCAGCCTCAACAGCGCCCGGTACGCCCAGGATCTGGTCATGCCAGGACCGGAAGGACCCTGGGGTGAGGCCCTGGTGAAGGCGGTGGAGGCCGGGGAGATCGACGAGGCGGTGATCGACCGCAAGGTGCTCCGCCTGCTGCGCCTGGCCGCCCGGCTCGGCAAGCTGGACGGCAGCCCGCTCACCGTCCCCAGGACCACGCCGGACGTGGACCCGGTGCGGTTCGCCCGCGAGGCCGCCGCCGAAGGCGCGGTGCTGCTGGAGAACCGTGGCCTGCTGCCGATCGACCCGTCCGGGGTGCGACGGGTGCTCGTCGTCGGGCACGGCGCCGCCCACCCCCGCACCCAGGGCGGCGGCAGCGCGACCGTGGTCCCCGCCCACGTGGTCACCCCGCTGGACGGCATCCGGGCGGCCTTCCCCGCCGCCCAGGTCGCCTACCGGCCGGGGCCGCTGGTCGAGAACGGGCTCGCCTACCTCGCGCCCGGCCGGATGACCAACCCCAGCACCGGCGAACCCGGCGCGCACGTGCGCTTCCTGGACTCCGAGGGCGAGGTCATCCACACCGAGGAGCGCCGCTCCAGCGACCTGGTCTGGTTCGGCGGTGACGCCCCCATCGAGCGCGCCGCCACCCTGGAGGTCAGCACCCGCTACCTGCCCGAGACGGGCGGCGAGATCCGGCTCGGCGTCAGCACCCTCGGCCTGCTCCAGGTCACCGCCGACGGTCACGTGGTCGGCGAACGCCACATCGAACCGGTCGGCACCGACCTCGGCGCCGCCCTGCTCGCCGCCCCCGTGGAGGCCTTCCCGCTCGCCGTACACCAGGACCGGCCCGTCGAGCTGAAGCTGACGCTCGTCCTGCGCCGGGCCGACGCGGGCCTGCGCAACGCACTCGGCTTCCGGATCGGCCTGCTCCCGCCCGAGATCGACGACGAGCGGCTCATCGCCGACTCCGTCGCCGCCGCCCGCGACGCCGACCTGGTCGTGGTCGTCGTCGGCAGCAACAAGGAGCTGGAGGCCGAAGGCGAGGACCGGCACACCCTCGCCCTGCCCGGCCGCCAGGACGACCTGGTCGCCGCGCTCGCCCAGGCCAACCCGGCCACCGTCGCCGTGGTCAACTGCGGCGCCCCCATGCTGCTGCCGTGGGCGTCCGACGTGGGCGCCGTGCTCCAGGTCTGGTTCGGCGGCCAGGAGATCGGCGCCGCCGTCGGCGACCTGCTCACCGGCGCCGCCGAACCCGGCGGGCGGCTGCCCACCACCTGGCCCGCCGACGAGGCCCAGGTGCCGATCCTCCGGATCGAGCCGGTGGCCGGCCAGGTCCACTACGACGAGGGCATCCATGTCGGCTACCGCAACTGGCTCCGCCTCGGCCGCACCCCCGCCTACCCCTTCGGCCACGGCCTCGGCTACACCACGTGGACCCTGGAGGACCTCCGCGCCCCCGCCACCGTCGACCCGGCCTGCGGTGTTTTCACCGTCCGGGTCCGAGTCCGCAACACTGGCGACCGGGCGGGCAAGCAGGTCATCCAGCTGTACGGCGCCCGCGCGGAAACCGCGATCGACCGCCCGGTGACCTGGCTCGCCGGTTTCGCTACTGTACGACTGGCCGCGGGCGCGACCGGCGAAGCCGAGCTGGACATCCCCGTCCGGACCTTCGCCCACTGGGCCGGAGGCTGGGCGTACGAGCCGGGGGACTTCACCCTCACGGCCGGGTTCTCCTCCGCCCACCGTCCACTGACGGCCACCGTCCGCGTCGAATGACCGGCGGTCCCGGGGTGCGCGGCAGGAGGACTCCAGTGGCGGCACTTGATCCGAAGGCGATGCGCCAGGCCAACGCGGACACCGTGCTGGGCACCCTCTACGAGCACTCGGTCGTCTCGCTGGCCCAGCTCAGCGCCCGTACCGGCCTGTCCAGGCGGACCGTCGAACTCATCCTCGCCGACCTCGAGGAGCGAGACTGGATCCAAACCCACCCGCCCGACCCGCAGGCCAACGGCCGGGGCCGCCCCGCCCGGCTGTTCTCCTTCCGCGACGACGCCGGCATGGTCCTCGGCGTCGACATCGCGCACGGCCACTGCGCGGCCGCCGTCGCCGACCTGCGCGGCGTCGAACTCGCCCGGCGGGTGCTCCCCGTCCACGGCGAACCGGGCAGGGCCGAACGCCTGGCCCTGGCCCGCGAGGCCATCGCACAGGCCCTCGGCGCGGTCGGCCTGCGCCCCGGCCAGATCGGCGCGGTCGGCGTCGCCACCCCCGGCAACGTGGACGACCAGGGCATGGTCGCCGTCCGCCTGTCCATGCGCGACTGGATGGGCGTCCGGCTCGGCGCGGAGTTCGCCGCCGACTTCAGCTGCCCCATCCACGTCGAGAATGACGCCAAACTCGCCGCGCTGGCCGAGCTCCGCGAAGGCGCCACCCCCGGCGCCGACCACATGCTCTGGCTCATGCTCGAAGGCCGCAACAACGGCCTCGGCATCGTCGTCAACGGCACCCCCTTCCGCGGCGTCGACGGCGCCGCCGGCGAGATCTTCTGGGCCAAAGCCCTCGGCCTCGACGACCTCATGACCTCCCCCCTGATCGGCCTCGGCCGCCTCCAACCCGAACCCCGACGCGCCGAGGCCACCGCCCTGCTCACCCGAGCCCACACCGGCGACCCCACCGCCCTCGCCGAAGTACACCGCTTCGCCGCCATCCTCACCCGCGCCCTGTCCACCCTCAGCTGGATGCTGGCCCCCCGCCACATCGTCCTGGGCGGCTCCCTCACCTGGGCCTTCGGAGACCTGCTCACCACCACCGTCAAATCCCTGCTGACCGACGCACCCCCGTTCGTCACCGTCCACCACTCCGCCCTCGGCGACTCGGCCGTCATCCGCGGCACCATCCACACCGCCCTGGACCACTTCGACTGGACCACCACGACACCGGTCCGCTTAACCCCTCGGTGAACCGGTTCGGCCGCTGGTTCAGATCACGGCGTGCTGGAGTCAGCGCTGCGGAGGAGATGGAAAGTCGGAGCGAGGGTGTCGGGTGCGGCTCACTGCTGCTGGGGGTTTGGGTGGGAGTGAATTTTCTTCGAAGCCGACGCCTTTACAAAGTAGATCAATACTGGCCAGGTTTGAGGAGGACGTTTTGAGAGTGTATGAGTCTTTGGTGCCTGCACGCCCGTGAGGATTTCCGGAAACCGGTTGACGCTCGTGGCGGCCCTTGCGCAGGCCGCTCCGCTGCGCGCCGGACCGGCCCGATCACCGATCCAGAACAGATTATCGATCTCAACATACGCCGACGAGACCGGCTCGGAGCCCTGCACGAATACCTGCATGCCACTTGAACTGCATCGGCAAGCGCAGAGCCACGACCGCCCGCTCTGGGGCGAAACCAACCCCGCGCAGAGTCTTGCAATAGCAGCCACCCCGCCTATGGGCTCTGCCCCTGCCGGTAATATCATCCGCGCAGCTCACCCGGCTTACCGGTTCCTCCGGGCGTGCACCCCCGATCCGCCTGTCGAACAACGGCCAAACGCGACAGGATGATCGTTACTGCGCGAGTGGTCCGCCACGATCGTCTCGGCGGACTGATCCACGGGGTATACCCAGGTCGCATAAAGTGACACGATTCTCGGCACCTACACGCGGCGCAGTCCATAAGATGACGGCGGGGCGTGCCATATGGCAGCGCCGTGTGCTCGAGGCGCTCAGATACAATGCGCCGTCCGTCCTGACGAGGCCGTGAACGGCGAAGTAGACGATCAGCAGTTCGGTGGCCGTCTCCATGACGGCGGCGACGTGTATCGGCCCGTTCCCGTGAGCGCGCGTGCTTTCAATGCCATCCGGAGCGTGGCCGACCTCGACGGTCAACCATACGGCTACGGTTCAGCGCACTCTCTTGACCGGCACCCCGCCGGGCGTGTCCTGGTTCGGCAGCAGGTACGTGGCGACCGCCTGCACGACGACGCCCACGAGAGCGATCGCTATCTGCTTGTCGAACTCGCCCGCATTGATCCAGTTGACTGCCACCGCCCCGCTGGCCGTGACGAGCATCGCCCACCACTTGTTCGTGGGCCGCCATGTCTTCTGCGTCGTTGGGATCTCGGTACTCATTTGAGCGATCTCCATCAGCCTGGCGAAGCCGCCGAGAGACCTCGCTTTCTGCGGAGGGTAGCCCCCACTGGCTGCGCTCGCCCCAGGGTGCGACCTAGGGACTTCCCTAGGTCCGTTTCCATCGCGTCGGGCAGATCCCTCAGGCAGTCGCGTCGCGAGTGCCTGAGCGTGCCGGAAATGGTGTCACGGGGTCTGACCTGCGGTATCGGCACGCCGCTTCGTTCGTGATTCGGCTGCGAGATAGAGGTCGGCCTGGCACCGTGAGTAGTTGTGGCCCTATGTCTGTTTACCTGATTCTGCTTCGCGTGTTCGGCTGGCTGGCCCTGCTCCCCCGTTCCGAGGCGGCCAAGAACGCAGAAATCCTCCTCCTGCGCCACCAGGTCGCCGTCCTGCAACGGCAGGTGATGACGCCACGGCTGTCCTGGGCCGACCGGGCCCTGCTGTCCGGGCTGACCCGGCTACTGCCCACCCCGCATCGTCGCTGGCTACGTCTGATCATCACCCCGTCGACTTCTTCCATATCGCCAACGCGTTCCTGCGCCGGTTGTATGTGCTGTTCGTGATCGAGCACGGCACCCGGCGGGTCCACCTGGCCGGTATCACCGCCCACCCCACCGGCGCCTGGGCCGTGCAACAGGCCCGCAACCTACTCATGGACCTGCAGGAACATATCAGTGCGCAGGCGTGGAGGTTCCTGATCCACGATCGTGACGCGAAATACACCGTGGCCTTCGATGCGGTGTTCACCGCGATCGGCATGCGCACGATCCTCATCCCAGTACGGGCGCCGAAAGCGAACACCATCGCCGAACGATGGATCCTGAGCCTCCGGCGCGAGTGCCTGGACCGGATACTCATCGTCGGGCCGCAGCATCTGCACGCCATCCTGACCGAATATATCGATCATTACAACGGCCACCGACCGCACCGGACGCTAAATCAAACACCGCCGAACGGGCCAGCAGCCCGTCTACCGGTAACCCATCCGGGCACCGCACGAGTGCTCCGCCACGATCGTCTCGGCGGACTGATCCACGAGTATTGCCAGGTTGCATAAGGTGACACAGTTCTCGGCACCGACAGGCTGGGATTGCCGTGCTTGGAGTTCCAATTGTTTCCCACCGGGTGTCACCGACCCGCCGGCGTATTTCCCTTGGCGTGAGTCAGATTTCTAAGCAATCCGATGTCATAGGCCGCTAAGTTGCACCTACGGGGGCACCTCAGGGTGAGACTCAGGGATTTCCCCCATAAGAGGGTCGCCGCGACCTAGGCGCAGCACAAACCTCCAGCGACGATGAGCCAATGGTTACAACGTTCGTGGGACGGTCCGGCGAACTGGACAGGCTCGCTGAAATTCTTGAACATGTCAGGGCAGGCCATCCGCGCCTGGTTCTCGTGGACGGCACCGCCGGCATCGGCAAGACCACTCTGGTGCGGCGTTTCCTGTCCGGCCATCCCGACCTCACGGTGCTCAATGCCAGCGGGGATGAGACTGAGATCTTGCTCCCTTATGGCGTTTTGGCTCAACTCATCGAAGAGCCGTGCCCGGCTGAACGCGACGCGATCACGGCAGGGGTGGAGTTGCTGGAGCGGCTGGGGCAGCTCCAGAGCGGCGGCCCGCTCGCGGTGATCCTGGATGACACGCAGTGGGCCGACACGCCCTCACTCCAGGCCGTGACGTTCGCCCTGCGCCGTCTGCGGGCCGACCAGGTTCTGGCGGTGATCATCGCCCGGGAGCTGTCCGCCTCTGCGATCCCCACTGGTTTGCGCAAACTGCTAGATGACGAGCGGACCGTGCATATGCGCATCAGTGGCCTGCCACCCTCGGCTTTGCGGGTGCTCGGCCGTGGCGTCGGAGGGCTGTCGTTGAGCGGTGCCGCCGCTCAACGCCTGCGATCCTTCACCGGTGGCAACCCTCTGCACGCGCGTGAACTCATGGAATACCTGCCAGCGGAGGTTCTCAACGATCTCACTCGGCCGTTGCCTGCCCCCTTCAACTACGCCTCCCTCGTGCTTGCCCGGTTGGCCACCTGCGGCCCGGTGGTTCGTGACTTCGTGGCGGCGGCCAGCATCCTGTCCACGCCCTGCCTCCTCGACCAGGTCGCCACGCTCGCCGAGACCGAGCCCTTGGCCGCGCTCGATGAGGCGATCCAGAAGGGACTACTGGAGGAACGGCACACCAGGCACGGGCTGCGGGTGGCCTTCCCGCATCCCCTGACCCAGGCTGCGGTCTACCAAGGGTTGGGGGTGGCAGCCCGGCACAGGTGGCACGCGCGGGCCGCCGAACTGGCCGCAACCGACCTGGAACGCTTTCACCATCGCGTGCGCGCCACAACCGGTCCCGCCCCAGAACTGTCCGCCGAGCTGGCCGCCTTCGCCCAGCAGGAACAGCGGGCCGGCCTGTGGTCCAATGCCAGCACGCACCTGATGCACGCCGCCCAGTTCGTCCAGGACACCCGTCAACGCTCGCGCCTGATTGGTGAGGCGATCGGCACGCTGGTTCATGCGGGCCGGGTCAAGGAGGCGGCCGGACTTATCGAGGTGTTGCCGGAGGAGTGCCCGCCGGAGGTGCGCTTTTTCGCCCATGGCGTGCTCGCCCAGATCCAAGGGCGCAGTCAGGAGGCCATACGGTTGCTGATCGAGGCGTGGAACCGGACTGACCCGGCGGCCCACCCGGTGCTGGCGGTTCGCACGGCAGAGCAGCTGGCCATAGTGACAATGATGACCGGGAACAGCGCACAGGCGCTGGTGTGGGCCGAACGGGCGCTGACCGGCGAGGTAGCGGGCTTCGACACCGGGATCGTCCGCGGCGTGCAGGTCATCTCCTTGGCCCTGATCGGTGCCCCCGACGAGGCGCTGGAGATGACCGCGCATCTGCCCCCGGCAGCGACCGGCAGCCGGGAGGATCGGGACCTGCTGATCGGTCGAGCCACGATAAAGATATGGGTCGGTGATCTCGATGGCGCAATCGCCGATCTCACCGGCCTGCTCCGCTGCGCCGACCAGCTCTCCTCCTTCCAACAGGTTGTCGCCCACGGCCACCTCGGCAACGCCTGGCACCTGGTCGGGGAATGGGACAACGCGATGGTGCACGGGGAGATCTCGACCGTCCTCGCGCAAGAGGCGGATCAGCTCTGGATGGCCGGCGGCACGCACGCGCTGGCAGCCCTGGTCCCCGCCAAGCGCGGCGAATGGGCCACCGCGGAGAACCACGTGTCGGAGGGGTGGCGAACGTGCGGGGAAATCTCCACCTCGCGGTTCTTCATGGCGGTTGCCGAGGCGTGGCTGGCCACCTCCAGAAACGATCCGGCCCGGGTCATCCGCGCGCTCGCCCCCCTGCTGGATCTTGAACATAGGGACGGAGTGGACGAGCCCGGATCATTCGACTGGTATGACCTGCTCAGCGACGCCTACCTCGCCTGCGGCGAGCCCGCACAGGCGCAAGCCGTCTTGGCACCGTTCGAGCAGCGGGCGCTAACTTGCGGCCGCGATACCTCGCTGATCCGGGTCTTCCGCGCGAAAGGGAATCTACTCGCCCAGCAGGGGGATTTCGACGGTGCTGTGACGGCGTTCGAGCAGGGTGCAGACTACGCCGGTCGTGCGCGTGTGCCCTTCGACAAGGCGCGGCTGGATCTGGATTACGGGTGTTTCCTGCGGCGGCATGGATCGCGAAACGCGGCGGCGGACCGGTTGACAGCCGCGCAGCAGATCTTCCGAAGGCTGCGCGCCATCCCCTACCTCGAACACTGCGAACGCGAGCTGGCCGGATGCGGCCGAACGGCGCCCAGAAGAGCGCGCCAGTGGGACTTGACCGGCCGCGAGCTGGCGGTAGCCAGACTTGTGGCCACCGGACGAGGTAACCAGCAGGTCGGCCATGAACTGATGATCAGCGTGAAGACGGTCGAACACCACCTCAGTCAGGTCTTCGCCAAACTGGGCGTCACCAACCGAGCCGAACTCGCCGCCCGCTTCGCCGGCCACGAAGCCTGAGAACCCCTCCGGGCACGCCCCTGGGTGCGAAGGCTGAATATTAGAAAGCCGGATCGCTGCTTTCGGCCCGCGGCCCGGCGACGCTGCCTCTTGTGCGCCGAACGCTATTGCGCGGCTCATCGACTCGAAGCATCCCGACCAGAGGAATTGCCGAAGACCGCGCCGCTATCGGCCAGCCCGGCCGTCCTGTATCCGGGACAGCCGTTCGGAGCCGGGGGTTTCTCTAGGCCCGTCCCTGAGGCGCCCATCGACCCCTAATGCTCATCCTCACAGTAAGACAGGCTGCACGAAGAGGATGGAGTAGCTCATGACCGTGCACATCGATTGGAAGCAGCTGGAAAACAGCGAGCGGTTGCCCGCAGGAGATCAGATAACCCTCAAGATCAGCGACTACGACGAGGACGACGTCACGCAGTTCCGGCTCCGGGCGGGCGGCGCAGTCAACTGGTGGAAGGGAATAGAGATCAAGAACTCGGGCGGCCAGGTTGTCGCCTGGTGTGAGTCGACGGCACCGCAAATAGGTGTCGCGGAGATCGAGTGGGACGATATCGAAGGCGGCAAAATCATCCTCTGGAAAGCGGGTGTCTTCGGCATCCACACGCCCTACTACGACCTCGACGTCGACGATCACATCAAGGAAAAGAAGCTCGTCTTTCGGTGGACAGCCGACCGCTGACGCGGGCTGATCACATAGAAGTGGCCACCTTCGGGGGAGGTGTGCACTTTCTCGATCAACCTGGGATTTGAGCAGTCCATCACAGAACAGGGCTGCCAATGGCCGGGCGCATTTCAACGGCCGAATACCGTCGCCCCCTCTCCTGAGAGGACTACGCGAGAACGTCTCGACGCGGGGTTAGACGAGGTTAGTAGGGCAGCCGCACTTATTGATCTCTGAGGCGTCTTCGCTGGTAGTGGCTTCGTCGGGCGCGGATTTGATGGCGTAGCCGCCAGGTTGACCAGTGCCGGATGTGGGCTTCGTCGATGGGCGGCCGGGTCAGCAGCGCGAACAAGCGGCGCATCTCATTGGCGGGGATCGCAACGAGGTGATCGCCGTGCGTTGCCGCTGGTGGGCTGTCGGGTCCGAAAACCCGGATTCGGGGTTGTGACCTGCAATGTTGTCGCGCAGTCAGGATGGTCCGTCTGGCAGGATCGCGACTCGTGTTTGTCTCGCTGCTCTATCTCTCGCTGGTTCGGCTCGGCCAGTTCTTGCTGTTGCGGCTGTGTAGCGACACCGGTAAGGACGTCGAGATCATCGTTCTGCGCCATCGACTTGCCGTGCTGCGCCGCCAGACCGGTCCGATGCGCCGGCGGACCGGGCGCTGCTGGCGGTGCTGTCCCGGCTGCTGCCCCGGATCCGGTGGCCGGCCTTCGTCGTGACCCCGGCCACGCTCTTGCGCTGGCACCGCGACATGGTCCGACGAAAGTGGACTTATCCGCAGCGCCGCCCGGGCCGTCCACCAAATCTCCAACGAGATCCGCGCACTCATCCTCCGCCTGGCAGCCGAGAACCCGACATGGGGGCATCGGCGCATTCACGGGGAGCTGATCGGCCTGGGCTACAAACTGGCCCCCAGCACCGTGTGGCTGATCTTGAAGAAGGCCGGTGTCGATCCAGCGCCGATCCGGGCCGAGTTGGAAGCAGTTCCTTGCCGCGCAGGCCAAGACGATGCTGGCCTGTGGCTATGTAGGTGAGAACGGGCACCACTGTGATGCTCAGTTGTCCTGTGTCATCGAACCTTGAGCACGTGTCATCGGAGTTTGAGTGAATCAAGTGCTGTCTGGTCGTGAACGTAGGATCTGAGCGGCGCCGTAGGAGATTGCGGCGTCATGTTCGTCCGTAAGCCGCTCCCAGATCTGCTTCGGCCCGTGTCCGGCCTCGATCATGGAGTCGATGAGGTGTTGGACGGGATCGATCATTGATGGACGACGTGGCAGTGGTTTCCGGGGGCGAGGTTCGGGGTTGTCCAGGGCGGCTCGGACGGTCCGCCAGGTGACTCGATGCTTTTTGACCAGTGCTCTCATGGAGAGTGGCTCGGTTTCGGCGTCGTGCCGGATGCGCTGGTAGAGCTCGGCCTTGTTCATGCGCTTCGGTTTGGGAGCCGCGTGGCGCTTGCGGGGTTTGTGTGGGCTGGCGTCGGTCAGGGCGCGTTGCAGGATTTCTGGGGAGCGTCCGGTCAGGGCGGCGAGTCGTTCGATGCGTGGCCTGCCGAACCAGTTCGGGGAGCCGGTGAGGAAACCGCGCCAGCAAGCGATTCGATTTCCCAATGGCTCGCCCCGATGCTCGTCCTGTCCGCGCGCCCAGCCACGACCGCATATGTAACCGTCCGCAAGACAGGCGATGGCCCACTCCCCCACTGCCTACCCGCAGACAGCGCCCGTGCCCGGGATGCCGGTGGCGACGACCACGTACCTGTTCAGCCAAGACCATTCACAGACGGCGTGGGTGTCCCGCTCGGCACCGCCGCAGTGCAGTACCACCAGGCGTGTTGGTTACTGGTGGGGCCGGTCCCTACTTTGAGGCGTCTTCGATTTTTTTCTGTGGTGATGTCGGGTGGCGTCGAGCCCGTTCGTAGCCAAGGCGAGAGGCCGGCAAGGGGCCGGTCACCGCTCACCGGAGGTCCATGATGTCCGTCATTCAGACGCGACGGGCGCGCCTAGGGCGGGAGGCCCGAGATGAGATGACAAGGAGCGTGCACACCGTGGACCAGGAGAACGTGAACGCCACCCTGACTGTCGCCGCGCCCGCCGCGCGGGTGTTCGCGGTGCTGGCGGACCCGACGACCCATGCTTCGATCGATGGCACCGGCTGGGTTCAGGAAGCTGTCGACCAGGCGCCGCTGACCGAGGTGGGGCAGATTTTCCGGATGGACATGCATCACGCCAAGCATCCAGACGGGGACTACAAGACGGCCAACAACTCGCTGCACCACCTGGCCGAGCTTGTCTCCGATAGGTGATGTCGTCGACCAAGCCGTGGTTTCCAATCTGGATCCACACACCCGATCAACCGAATTCGAGGAGAACATCATGACCGCTACCTACACTTTCGACGTCTTTACCAGCCTCGACGGCTTCGGCGCCCACAGCGGCGACTGGGGCGGCTACTGGGGCAAGCAAGGCCCCGAGCTGCTCGACCACCGCCTCGCCTTGTACGACCAGGAGCAGCGGATGGTCTTCGGAGCCAACACGTATCGGGCGCTCGCGCAGATGCTGGCCTCGAGCACCGGGGAGTCCGAGGCCCGTGACCCATGGGTCACCCGGATGGGGAACCTGCCGGCAACGGTGGTGTCGGCCACACTGGAAGGACCCTTCGGCTGGCCGGACGCGACCGTCGTGAGCGGCGACGCCGTCGACATCGTCGCCCGGCTCAAGGAGGAGTCCGAGGTGCCGTTGCGCTCGCACGGCAGCCTGTCGCTGAACCGGGCGCTGATGGCCGCCGGTCTGGTCGACCTCGTCCAGGTGACGCTCTTCCCTGTGATCACCGGTCAGACCGGAGCGGACCCGATCTTCCAGGGTGGGGCCGACTTCGACCTCGAGCTGATCGAGAGCCGGACGCTCGACGGCCACACCCAAGAGCTCCTCTACCGGCCCACCCTTCATGTCTGAGTCGTAGACCTCCACGACGTGTCGAGGGAGGCGGTGCGCCCCGGCTTATGTCGTCCGTATTCGACGTACGGTAGAAGTTCTACGTGATGTAGAAGTTCAGGCCGCATCGAACGAGGAGTCATGGGCGAACAGTCCCCATGCCCGGAAAGACCGGCATTCGCGACTCCAGGCCAGGGCCACCCCACGACGAAAGAGGCGACGTGTCGGATCTGAGAGACCACGGGCAGGCCCCCAAGGCCAAAATCCAAGCGATGCGCGAGCAGGAGAAGCGCACACTCTCGCGGCGCAAGAACGTGACGATCTCGCTGACGGTGATCGGCGTGTTCGCCATCGTGCTGGCCGTGGTGTTCGCCGTCAACCGGGTCTCCGGCTCGAAGCCGGCGGATCTGGCGGCCGGGGAGTCACGTCTCGTGCGCGCCGACAGCCACAAACTGTCGGTCGCCGCCGACGGCAAGGTGACCCTGGTGGAGTTCCTCGACTTCGAGTGCGAGGCCTGCCGGGAGGCCTTCCCCGTGGTGGAGGACCTACGCGAGCAGTACGCCGGGAAGGTCACCTTCGTGGCCCGCTACTTCCCGATACCCAGCCACTTCAACGCCGAACGCGCCGCCCGCGCCGTCGAGGCCGCCGCCCAGCAGGGCAAGTTCGACGCCATGTACCAGCGCATGTACCAGACCCAGAGCCAGTGGGGCGAGAAGAAGGTCCCGGCCGACGTGGTCTTCCGCGGCTTGGCCCAGGGGCTCGGCCTGGACATGACGGCCTGGGAGAAGGCCTACAACGACCCCGCCACCCTGGCACGGGTCAAGAAGGACGTCGCCGACGGGCAGGCCCTGGGCGTGGGCGGCACGCCGACGTTCTTCCTCAACGGCGAAAAGTTCCAGCCCCAGACCTCCGACGACTTCAAGACGGCCATCGATGCGGCCCTCGCCGGCTGAGCCGCTCCCCGAGATGGCCACACTCAACGCGTCCAACGTGCGACTCGCCGATCCGGCCGGGACGCAGGATCCGTTCCCGCGCCTGCTGCCCTGGCTGCTCACCATCGGCGGGCTGTTCGGGCTGGCGGCGGCCTTCACCCTGGCGGTGGAGAAGATCGCCCTGCTGAAGGACCCGTCCTACGTGCCGACCTGCAGCCTCAACCCCGTGCTGTCCTGCGGTTCGGTCATGAGCACCCCGCAGGCCGAGGCGTTCGGCTTCCCCAACCCGCTGCTGGGCATCGCCTCCTTCGCCATCCTGGTGACCGTCGGCGTGGTACTGGTGACGGGCGCGCGACCGCCCCGCTGGTTCTGGCTGGGCCTGCAGGCCGGCGTCACCTTCGGCGCGGTGTTCGTGCACTGGTTGATCTACCAGAGCCTGTACGTCATCGGCGCGCTGTGCCCGTACTGCATGGTCGTCTGGGCGGTCACCATCCCGCTCTTCTGGTACGTCACCCTGCACAACCTGCGGCGGCGGCCGATGGCGCGGGCCATCATCGGCTACCACGCGGTGCCGCTCACGATCTGGTTCCTGACGGTCGTCACAGCGATCGGCATCAGGTTCTGGTCCTACTGGAGCACCCTGCTGTAACCCCACACCGAATTCAGCCCGTACTGGGGGGGTTATTGTCCGCATGCGTGTTGAATATCCCTAACGACGTCGAGCGCGGCATATAATCGCTAAAGAGGCCTTCGACTTTCTGGGGATTTCCCTAGTATATTTATTCTTGTGGTGGTTTATGCCGACGAGAAAGAGCAGGTCGCGGCGCTACTCGGCGAAGTAGGTGCCCGGTCGGGTCATGAAAAGACCGCAAGATGCGCGAAAGACTTGGCGAGCATGCTTGACCGGCCGCTGCGGGCGGCCATCGTCGGTGATGTCAACGTCGGCAAGTCCACGTTGGTCAACGCGCTGCTGCGGCATCGGATCGTGGTCACCCATCATGCCGAGAACACCGCGTGGAACTGGTGGTTTCAGGCGGCCGGGCCGGATGGCCCGAGGATCAGGGTGATCCGCCGCGATCGGCCGGGCGAGGACACGTACAAGATCACGGATTCGGCTGAGGTGGCCGCGCTGCCCGCCGCCTCGGTCGAGAAAGTGATCGCCGAGCTTGACGAACCGGTCCTGGCCGACCTGACGATCATCGATACCCCGGGACTGCACTCACAGGTTCAGGAGAACTCGGGCCGGACCGCGGACCTGCTGGGTGTTCATCCACGAGGAGAGCAGGAGACGCTCGCCGGCGTGGGTAAGGCCGACGTCCTGATCTACGTCAGCGATCAGTTACCGGGAAGCAGTGACGCCGAGCGGATCGCCGGCGGGTTCCGGCGGCTGGGCGTGGGATCCATCAAGACGCCGGTCGACATCCTGCTGGTCTTCGCCCAGGTGGACAAGTTGGGGTTCAAATCCCAGAATCCTCTGGCGCGGGCCGCCGAGATCGCCGCCGCGCACCGCCCCGAATGGGAGTCGGTGGCGTGGAACGTCAAGCCGGTCATCGCCCAGCTCGCGCAGACGGCCCGCTGCGGCGTGCTCGACGCTTCCCTGCTCGGAGCCCTGCGGAAACTGGCCGCCCTGCCGAAGGGGCGCGAGGCCGCGTGCAGATCAGTGGACATGCTGGTCAGAAGACTGAACACCCAGGTGGACGAGTCTGGCGCGAAGGACCTCTGGCAGAACCTGCTGCCGTACGGCCTGAGCCTCGGGTTCGCCCTCGCCGACCGGGGCGAACTGACGGCGGAGAACCTCGCGGCCGCCCTGGAGAAGGCCAGCGGCATCGCCGCGCTCGAGAGCGTCATCAACGACATCTTTCGCCGACGCCAAGGTCTGCTGCGGTCCGCGATCGCCATGCGGCGCCTTTCGCACGCGGCCTTCGCGGACGGCGACACCCGGACTCTCTCCAGAATCGAAGACATGTACGCCTCCGCGTACGGGCGAGAGCTCCGCGACCTCAACGATCTGCGCACGGCGAGCGACCAGAACACGCCGCTGCGACCAGGCCAACGCGAGGAACTCCGCGTGCTGTTCTCCGGCGACTACGCGGGAACGCCCGGCGAGGCCGCCAAGGCGGCGGTGCGCTGGTTGCGTCCGGCGAACGTCCCCGGCACTCCCCCGGTGCTTCGCACGCTCGCCCTCCACGCCGCGGCGGCCTATGGGCGTCTGGCCGAGTCAAAGGAGTCACGGTGACGAACAGCTCTCCTCAGATGGATCACGTCCAAGCCGTCCGGCGACTCGCCGTAACCGCGGGGCTCATGGTGGCCGCCGACGATATCGACCGGGCCGCGGCGGCGGTCGACGCCGCCATCACGGCGGTATTCGCGGGTGATCGCAGCGTCGGCAAGTCCTGCCTGATCAACGCGCTCGTCGAGCATGCCGGGCTGCTCCCGGTCCATGACGATGTGGCGAGCAACGTCGAAGTGAAGGTGGGCTGGGCGGGGTCGCCCGGGGACGCCGCGGCGACGGTCAGCTTTCAGGATCGGGACGAGCCCCTGCGGATCGGCCTGGACGAGATCGCCTCCTACGCGGGAGAGCAGGCCAATCCCGCCAATCGGCTGCGGGTCCAGCGGATCGACGTCCTGCTCCGCCACCGGCTGCTGCTCGACGGGCTCGTCCTGGTTGACACTCCGGGCGGCGGCGGGCTGGTGGCAACCCATGGCGAGCTCATGCGCGCGGCCGCCAAGTCAGCTGACATCCTGGTCATGGTGGTCGACGCGCAGCGTCCGGTCTCCCAGCCGGTCCTGGATTTCGCGCGGGAGACGACCGATGACGAACGCCCGGTCGTCTTCGTCTTCCAGCGCAGCGACGCGGCCGGGCTCAGCGCCGCCAGCAGCCGCGAGGACTCCAGAAGCCGCCTGTCGAAGGTGTCGCCCCGCCTGGGGGAGGCACCCCTCCTCCTGACCTCCGCGCTTCTCGCCGAGACCCTGGACGAGGACGACGCCGAACTGCGTGCGGAACTGCTTGCGGAAAGTGGTATCCCGCTCCTGCGGGAGACGTTGCTGGAGCTCATCCCGAAGGTCCGCGAGATACGCCGGGGCGAGTTGCGCAAGGTGCTGACCGGAGTGCTCGATCTGCTCGCGGAACGCGAGACGACCCAGATCCGCGCCGCCGACGACCCGACCCAGGGATACCGGAAGATCGCCCGCGAGCTGGAGGGCTACGAGGCGATCAGCCTTCCGGCCGACCTTCTCAAGCGGCTTGACGAGGCCGCGCTCAAACAGCGGATTCACGAACGAGCCGATCACGCCCACGCGATCCTCACCAACGAGGCCGCGCGCATCGGCGGCCATTCCGATATCGAAGTCCTGGAGAACCGGATCACTCAGGTCTACGCCGAGGAATGGCAGGCGCAGGCCAAACTCGTCCACGACCGGATCGTGATGGCGATGGCCGACCTCATCGGCGATTTTTCCGAGCAGGCGGCCGCCAATCCGGGCTCTCTCCAGGGCACCGAACTTCGCCCGATGGAACGGACGTACACCACCAAGGTCGCATTCGATGATGTCCTCGATGAGAGCGAGCGGTTCCTGAAGCGCGTCACCAAGGTCGACGCCTGGACCCAGGTAGTGAGCAAGGTACCGCGCGCGTTGTTCAACGCTCACCAGAAGGCCAAAGACAAGCGCCGGCGCGACGCCAAAGAATATCTCGACAACGCCAAGACCATCTACCGGGCCGATCTCATCACCGCGAATGAGAACTACATCCACCAGGAGATCCGCGCCGCCGACGGCGAGCTGAAAAGGCGGCTCAAGGAGCGCGTCCAGGACGCCCGCGAACGGCTCCGCCTCACCGAGCGTCCCCCGACCGACGCCGAACTCGGCCGGGCCAGGGAGCACCTGAAGACCATCGAAGGCCTCAGGTCCCGGATCGAGGGAAGAAACGATGCCGACCCGTCGTGAGTCGGTCCGGCGATACCCGTGCCTCGGCGTCGATTTCGGAACCTCCGGCTGCGCGGCGGCCGTCGACACCGGCAGCGGTCCGGTACCTCTGACGTTCCCTGTCGACGGCTCCTACCCCTCGGCGGCGCTCTGGTCGCCCCACGGGTGGATCTCCGGAGCCGACGCCCTCGCCCGGGTGGAGAGCGGGCAGGGGCAGGGCATCCGCTCGCCCAAGCTGATGCTCGCCCATGATCCGCGCGCCCCGCTGCCGGTCATCACCGGCGACGGCGGGGTCGAACTGTTCTCCTTACCGACGGTGATCGCCGCCGTCTTCGGTACGGCCTTCGCCCGGTGCGCCGAGCTGTACGGAACCCCGGCCAGCGTGGTCCTCACCCATCCCGCGTCCTGGACGGCCGGCGGCCCTCAACTCGAAGTCCTGCGCGAGGCCGCCCGGCTGGCCGGGCACGACCAAGTGGAGTGGTGCAGCGAACCCGAGGCCGTCGCCCGCGGCATGGCCGGGGTCATCCAGGACGGCGAGGTCGTCGCCTGTTACGACCTGGGCGGAGGCACCTGCGAACTCTCGATCCAGCAACGCACCGAGAACGGCTGGAAGGCCCTCGCCCAGAGCGCCTCGCTGCGCGTCGGTGGCGAGGATTTCGACGCGAGCCTGTTGGATCTGGTCGTGACGAGGATCGGCGAGAAAGGTCCCAGGCTCAACGAGGAACTCGAGCGCTACCACGAATACCTGGCCGGCGAGGAAACCGGCACAGAGCCGAACTTCGCCCTGGTCAGCGCGCTGATTCATGGCGTTCGCGCGGCCAAGCACCAGCTTTCCACGAGCTCCCGGGCATCGGTCATCGTGCCCCAGCCCATCAGCGCCCAGACCGCTCTGTCGCGGGCCGATGTGGACCGGATCGGCACGGCGCTGCTGGAGGAGAGCATCCGCTCACTCACCCAGCTCACCGGTCAGGCCGGCGTGGCCGTCCAGAATCTCACGGTCCTGGTCTCGGGGCAGGCCGCACAGGTGCCCATTGTCACGGACCTGTTGGTCCGGGCGGGCTTCGCCGTACGGCGGGTGCCGGAGCCGAAGACCGTGGTGGCCGTGGGAGCGGCATGGGTGAATCCGCCCCCGCCGCCCGCACCTCCGCCGCCGCCTCCGCCCGAGCCGAAGATGACCGTGCTCGTCGAGGTGGAAGACGCGTACAGCACGCTGATCGACGCCGTCTGGCACCAGGACGGCAAGGAACTCTTCTGCTACCTGCTGGACAAGGTCGGCAAGCGGCTCCGCGTCGTCACCAGCCAGGGCCGGCAGTACAGCTCGGCGGTGGACGTGGACGAGGTCGTCCGGATGAGCGCGGGCCGGGCGGGGGTCGCCGTCCTGGGCCGGAGGACGGCTTGGATCACCAGCACCCGGTTGGTGTTCAGCCAGAAGATTTTCAACGTCGACTTCGTCGACGCCTTCTCGGGGGCCGACAGGTTCTGGCTGGTCTGGCAGAGCCGTGAATACGAAACCGGCTTCATGCGCTCGCGTTACCGTGTCCTGCCGCGCGTCGAGATCCACAACTCCGTCTGCGATGAGGTCGGCCAGGCCAGGCTCCCGGATGCCGTCGACTGGCAGGACACACCCGACGGGGAGTTCAACCCGCCCTGGGGGCGATTCAGCCTTCGAGGCGGCGTCAATGGGGACCAGCTCGCGTGCCTCCTCGCCGAGTTCGCCCGATCGGGCACCCTGAACTGGGAGGTCAGCAGCCGTCAGATCATCCGTACTGTCGATCGAGATGCGAAGGTCGCGCCCAAGGCGGTGCAGAAGGACGCCCCGCTGACCGCGAGCTATTGGAAAGCGGCGAGTACCGCGAGTGCCTTCGTCGTGGCGTGGAACTACACCCGCAGCGGGCATGACTGGCTGTGGATCGACACGAAGAAGGAAGCTCACGACATCGGTTACCCCTCGGACGTCATCTTCCGGGATCACCCCGACACCGGGCCGCTCGCCCTGTGTACCTATCCCAAAGAGCCGAAACTGCGGATCTTCCGGATCAATGTCCATTCTGACACGGCCGAGCAGGCTGATTTCTGGAACAGCCCGTTGCTGCGTGAGATTGACGCCGGCGCGGGACAGTTGTGGGTCACCACGACCGAATACCGGCGCAGCCGAATCACCCGGAAGGCGGTTACCTGGCCGAACTTCGACTCCCTCGCCGATCGGTTCGGCATCTCCTCGATCGTGCCGTTGGCGGATCACGACGGAACCGTGTGGGCGATCGTCCGCAAAGGCGGCCGGACTCTCATCGTCGCGCTTCCGTCGCCGCCCGGATGCGCGGATTAGGCGCGACATCGTCGGCGAGCCGCGGACCGGCCGCCCGCTCAACCCAAGTGGCCGATGAACCAGTCGCGCGCGAGTTCCGCGACGGCGTCGAGCGCGCCGGGCTCGGTGAACAGGTGGGTGGCGCCGGGGACGATCTGGAGCCGGTTCTCGCAGCGTAGCCGTCTCTGTGCCGCCCGGTTGAGGTCGAGGGTCGCGTTGTCGTCGCCGCCCACGATCAGGAGCGTCGCCGCCCGGACGCCGGGGAGCCGTGGTCCGGCCAGATCGGGGCGCCCGCCGCGGGAGACGACGGCGGCCACCTCGTTGCCCGGTTCCGCCGCCGCCCACAGCGCGGCCGCCGCTCCTGTGCTGGCCCCGAAGTAGCCCATGGGCAGCCCCGTCGCGTTCGGCTGGCCGGACAGCCAGCCGGCCACTCGCGCGAGCCGTCCAGCGAGCAGTTCAATGTCGAAAACGTTGCGCCGTTCGAACTCCTCCTCCGGGGTGAGCAGGTCGAACAGCAGTGTCGCCAGACCGGCATGGTTGAGGATCGAAGCCACATACTGATTGCGAGGGCTGTGCCGGCTGCTGCCGCTGCCATGGACGAACACCACAACGCCCGTGGTCTTCTCCGGGACGATGAACTGGCCGGGCAGCCGGACCCTCCCGGCGTCCACCTGGACGTCACCGGTGGGTCCGGGCGGGCCGGCCGCGTTCTTGTCTCGCTCGCCCTCAAGGGACGCGGCCCGGCGAAGGAATCCGACTACCTGCTCGTCCGAGTTCTGCGCGAAATTGACGTACCACGAGCCGATCGCGTGAAAGTGGGTGGGGGTCTCCAAGCAGATGACCTCGTCGGCGTCCTTCCGGAGACTCGCGATCGTGTCCGGTGGTCCCACCGGAACCGCCAGCACCACCCGCGAGGCACCGCGAGCGCGAACGACCTGGCAGGCCGCCCGTGCCGTCCCGCCGGTGGCGATCCCGTCGTCCACCACGATCACCGTGCGGCCGGCGAGATCTATCGGGACCCGGTCACCGCGGAAGCGGTGCGCACGACGGTCGAGATCGAGCCGCTCACGCTCCTCCACCATGGTCATCTCCGCCTGGGTGAGTTCGGCCAGCCGGACAATCTCGCGATTGACGACACGTACCCCACCCTCACCAATGGCACCGAATCCCAGCTCCGGCTGAAACGGCACACCAAGCTTGCGGACCACGATTACATCCAGAGGAACACCCAGAACCTGAGCCACCTCGAACGCCACCGGCACTCCACCCCTGGGCAAACCCAGAACGACCGCATTCTCGGCCCCGATGAGCTCATGTACGCGCTCGGCCAGACGCACACCCGCATCATGACGATCGACGAACATTTCAATCCCCCGACGCTGCTCGGCAGCGTCGTGCGCACCCTGCCGAGAAGCTGCCCCAACTCACTAATTCTCAACATCGATCGGAAGACCACGTCGGCGGTAGGGCCAAAAGTCCTCGTATCTGGACGGCGCTCAGCTGTGGTGCCAACTGCGAAGTTTGTCAGGGTTGAGCACCACCCACACGTGGGTGATCTTCTCGTTCCGCACCTGGAAACTGACGACCGCGGAGACGACTGAAGCGTGTCGCAACACCAGGCCGGTCTTGCCGTTCACCGATCGCAGGGTGGCTTCCAGCGCGGGCTGATGCGACAACGCGCCGAGCATGAAGTGCGCGGTGCGGTCCGCGCCTCGAATGGGATGCAGGGCGGTGCGAACCTTCCCGCCGCCGTCACTCAGCGTGATGGCGTACGGATCGAGCAGCGAAATCAGAGCATTGACATCGCCGGTCTCGCAAGCCGACCAGAAAGCGGTGACGACGCGGTGATGTTCTTGCGGCGTCGCCTGCCGCGGGCGGCGGATACGGCGGCGGGCGAAGGCGGCGAGGTTCCGGTACATCTCGCCGAACGGCGACGCGAACATCCCTAGCGGGCCATGGCTGTGAGCTTCGACGGATTCATCATCCACAGCACTCGGTCGATACCGTTCGAGGTGGCGCTCACGGTGACCACGGCGAACACGTCCCCGTCACGGGACAGGCGCATCGCGGCACAGCCGTTGGCCTCGACGGGCTCCACCGTTACTCCGGACCAGAACGTGCCGGCGAACGCGTGCACGAACTTCGCCACGCGGTGACGGCCCACGACCGGGAACTTCGACGCCCGAACGGCGCCTCCGCCGTCGGAGTAGGAGATGACGTCCTCGGCGAAAAGCTCCTCCAATGCAGCCACGTTTCCTGACCGCGCGGCCGCCACGAACGCGGTCAGGAACCGTTTCTGCTCGGAGGCGGCGACATTCGCGCGTTTCTCCGCGGTCAGGTGCTTTCGCGCGCGGCTGACCAGCTGGCGCACGTTCGCCGGCGTGTGCCCGATGATCTCGGCGATCTCCTCGTAGGAGTATCCGAACGCCTCCCGAAGCACGTACGACGCGCGCTCGGTGGGGGTGAGCCTCTCCAGCAACATCAGTACCGCGACTTCAAGGGCCTCCGCGCGCTCGGCGCCCAGCGCCGGGTCGGCGGTGGTGTCGACCGGCTCCGGCAGCCACGGACCGACATAGGTCTCCCGGCGTACCCGCGCCGATTGCAGGACGTTGATCGCGAGCCGGGTCGTCGTCGTGGCGAGAAACGCCTCCGCGTTCCGTACGGTGGCCCGATCGTAGGTCTGCCACTGGATCCACACCTCCTGAAGCAGGTCATCGGCTTCGCTCACGCTGCCCAGCATGCGGTAGGCGATCCCGAACAAGCGCCCACGCGCCGCCTGGAACAACGCCTCTGCCTCCGGGAGGCCGCCGGAGTCCGCCGCAGAGGTGTTGTTCGACTGCATCGTTGGTGGTCCTTGCTGGTCGACGAGCGTTCCCGCCGTTGAGATCTCCTGGGGAATCGGAGGTTCCCCAGTCCGGTTGACCTGCGGTGAAGGGTCGCGCAACGATTGTGGCACCCCGGGTCTCACGACAACGATCATCTCGCCTTCCGCGTTGGGCCGTGGGGACGCGCTACTCGCCGGTTGGGATCCGGCCCGGCCAGTCGGCGTACCGGATCTCGCCGAGGATCGCCTCACCCGCCGGCACGAGGCTTCCGTTGGCCAGCTCGCTGCCGAAGTAGCGCGCGTGCGGGTCCGTGACCACCTCGCGCGGGTCGTGCCACGCCGCCAGAGCGTCCCGGAAGAACACGTCCATCCGGAACTGCTCGGGCCCGGCCACGTCGACCCTGCCGTTCAATGGCGACCCCACCGCGATCCTGCCGACCGCCTGGGCGACCTCGTCACCCGCGATGGGCTGGAAGAGCACCGGAGGCATCCGGACCGTCCCGCCATCGGTGCCCGCGTCGGCGATGCTCCGGGCGAACTCGAAGAACTGCGTGGCGTGCAGGATGGAATACGGAATCGACGAGCCCTCGATCAGCTTCTCCTGGGCGATCTTCGCCCGGAAGTAGCCGTTGCCGGGCAGCCGCTCCGTTCCCACCACCGACAGCGCGACATGGTGACCGACGCCCGCCACCGCCTCAGCCGCGAGCAGGTTGCGGGTGGAGGTCTCGAAGAACTCCAGCACCGCGGCGTCCTCGAACGACGGCGAGTTCGACAAGTCGATCACCACAGCCGCCCCGGCCAGCACATCGGCGAGCCCTTCACCGGTGAGAGTGTTGACACCGGTGTTCGGCGACGCCGCGACCGCCTCGTGACCGTGCTCACCGAGCTTGGCCACGACCTTCGACCCGATCAGGCCGGTACCACCGATTACCACGATCTTCATGACAAGCCTTCCTGTCCGCCGGGGCATCGATCGCCATCCGGTCGCCAGCTAAGACAGGACAGCCTCCCGGCCTGTGACAGCGACGACGAAAGATTTCCTCGGACCGCAGGGCCTCACCTGGGAAGGGTGTTCCCTACCTGCGGTTCGGGGGTGTGCAGGATGGGGAGCGGGGACCGAGGCTCCTAGATTCGCCGCATGAATCGGCTGACGCGATGGACCGTGCTCGTGGCCGGAACCGCCCTGTCGCTCGTGGCCGCGCACGGCCGGTGGGAGGTGGCCGGGGCGGCCTGGGTCTACCTGATCCTGCTGTTACGGTTCTCCCGCACCAGCCGGGTGTTGCCCGCGCTGGGCGGGATCGCGCTTGCCACCATGGTGGCCACCACGTTCTGGCTCTATGAGAGCGGGCTGCCGGTGTTGAGTCCGGTGTTGCTGCTCTCCCTGGTCATGGCCCTGGTGACCGTGCTGCCGTACCTGCTGGACCGGCTGTTGGCGGCTCGCCTGCCCGGCGCGTGGGCCACGCTGGTGTTCCCGGCGGGGGTGGTCGGCGTGGAGTACGCGCTGGCGAGTCTGAGCCCGGTCGGCAACATCCTGAGTTCGCTGGCCGCCACCCAGCACGACAACCTCCCGCTGCTCCAGCTCGTCTCGGTGACCGGCGGCTACGGCGTCAGCTTCCTCATCGCCTGGTTCGCCGCCGTCGGCAATCACCTGTGGCAGGACGGGTTCACCTGGCGGCGGGTGGCGCCCTTCGGGGCCGTCCTGGTGCTGGTGCTCGTCGGCGGCAGCATGCGCCTGGCCTTCGCGGCGCCGGCTCATGAGAGCGTGCGGGTGGCAGGGGTCAGCCCGGCCCGCTCGGCCCTGGAGGAGTCCAAGAGAGCCCGCAACGGCTTCCCCTCCCCCGAACGGCTCGCCCGCGCGGACCCCCGCGTGGTCCGGCAGGTGTTCGCCCCCGTCAACGATTCGCTCTTGGCCGCCACCGAACGGGAGGCGAACGCCGGGGCCGAGATCGTGGTCTGGCCGGAGGCGGGCGGCGCGGCGCGCGAGGCCGATCGGCGGCGGCTGATCGACCAGATCGCGGCGATCGCCGTCAGGACCGGCGCCTATGTGAATGCCGGACTGATCGTGATCACGAGCACGTCGCCGTACATGCGAAACGAGACGGTACTCGTCGATCCCACGGGGCACGCCCGATGGACGTACGAGAAAGCCCGTCCAGTGCCGGGCATGGATCCGATCGACCCCGGGAACGGCCGGGTGCCGACCGCGGACACTCCCTTCGGCCGCCTGGCCAACGTCATCTGCTTCGACGCCGACTTCCCCGCCCTGATGAGACAGGCCGCCGACGTGGACCTGATGCTGGTGCCGTCCAACGACTGGTACGGCTTCGGCACCGCCCACACCGAGAAGGCGGCCATCCGAGCGGTGGAGAACGGCTACTCGCTGATTCGCCAGGCCAGCAACGGCCTGGCCGCCGTCTTCGACCCGCGAGGCCGGATGCTCACCTCAGCCGACTACTTCACCGTCACCCAGCAGACGATGACCGCGTACGTGCCCGTCGCGGGTTCTCCGACGCCGTACGCGCGGATCGGTGACGTGTTCGCCTGGCTCTGTCTCGGCGGGCTGGCCGTCCTAGCGGGCGTGGCCATGCGTAGACCCTCGTCGCAGCCGCCCCGCCCCGATGATCGTGAACGCGCACGCTCCGGCGACCACGAGGAATGAGATCGGCAGGGACGTCACGTCGGCGATCATGCCGATGGCCGCAGGGGTGATCAGCCCGGCGCCGTAGGCGATGGTGGCCACACCGGCGATCTGCTGCGCGGGACGTGGCCCGGCGTTCCCCGCCGCGGTGAAGGCGAGAGGGACGATCACCGCGACCCCCAGCCCGATCAAAGCGAACCCGGAGATCGCCGGCACCGGGTCCCGCGCCACCACCACGGTCAGCGCCCCGGTCACCGCCAGGACTCCCGCCGTCCGTACGGTCGCCACCGGCCCGAAACGATCGACGATCCGGTCTCCCGCCAACCGCGCGATCGCCATCGTCGCGCCGAACCCCGTGACCGCGGCGGCCGCGACCCACGCGTCCGCCCCTGTCACGTCCGTGAGATAGATGGCCGCCCAGTCGAGCCCGGACAGTTCACCGAACGCCGCGCAGAAGGCGACCAACGCGATCAGCGACACGGCTTTGGACGGCAACGCGAAGTGCGGCCCCGCGTCGGGCTCCCGATCCGGCAAGTCGAGGAGTGCGCGCCCGGCCGACACCGCGATCATCACGAGCACCGGCGCGACGATGCCGAAGTGGACCCGCGCGTCCAGACCGGCGTGCGCCGCCAGGATGCCGATCGCGGAACCGAGCAGTGTCCCGATGCTCCACATGCCGTGCAGTCCCGACATGATCGACTTCGCCAGCCGCTGTTCGATCATCACCCCCTGCTCGTTCATCGCGACGTCGGCCAGGCCACCGGTGGCCCCGTACACGACCATGGCGGCCCCGAGCAGCACGGGACTCGTCGCGAGCGCCGGCAGGATCAGCGCCAGGCACCAGCACACCATCAGCAACGGGGTGGCGACCCGGCTCGGGAACCGGTGACTGATCAGCCCCGAGAACTGCATGGCCGACAACGACCCGACCGCCGCGAACAACAACGCCAGCCCCAGCCCGCCCGGATCGGTCCCGAGCCGGTCGGCGATCCACGGCAACCGGGTGGCGAAACTGCCGGTCACTGACCCGTGAACCGCGAACATGACGGAGACCGCGACCCGCGCCGCCCGAACCCTGTCCACCAGACCCCCTTCGCCCCCTTTGGACGAGGGGTGGTGACACCCTAGACGGTGTTTGAGAAGCGGTGATACCGGTCGGCGAGCACGCCCCCGCGCGGAGGTGCCGTTCGCGGGGGTGTAGGAAGCGGAGAGGTGCCGGGCTTCCTTGCGGCTGCCCGGCACCTCTCGTGGGGTCGACTCAGTTCTGCGGTGTGCCGCCGTTCTCGGTGATCAGGGCGTTGGCGTCACGCAGAAGGGTGGTCTTGACCTCGGCGTTCGAGACGATCTTCGGGTCGTTGACGGTCTCGACGAAGCGTTCGAGCTTCTTGACGATCTTCTTCTTGTCCCTTTCTCTTCCCTTGTCCTCGGAGACCATGACCTTGGCGATCCGGTCCTGCAGCTTGGCGGCGCCGGTGGCGCCGATCTTGTGGTCGGTTTCGAAGCGGTCGATCAGCGCGGAGATGTCGTCGGTCGAGGTCCAGACGGTGAACTTCACCGTCTGGACGGTCTGGTTGCCGATGTTGTCGACGGCGGTGACGGTGAGTGTGTGCTCTCCCAGGGCCAGCTTGTACAGCGGCTGGAGAGTCCCGGACTGCAACGGCTGGCCGTCCAGGGTGCCGGTGACCGTCTTCACCCCGGAACCGGAGTCGATGGCCTCCCAGGCGATCTCCAGGTTCAGGCTGTCGCCGTAGCGCGTGCCGTCCGCGACGCCGGTGACGAGCACGGTGGGAGCGCTGTCGTCGATCTTGACCGTGACGGCCTTGATCTCCTCGACGTTCCCGGCCTTGTCGGTCGAGCGGTACCGCAACTCGTGCTCGCCCTCACCCGAAATGGTGACCGTCTCGGTGTACGGCGTCCACGCGCCACCATCCAGCGAGTACTCGGTGCCCGCCACACCAGAGGTCTCGTCCGTCGCGGAGAGAACCACCGGCACGCTGTCGGCGTGCCAGCCGTCGTCGTTCGCCGGAGCGGGTTCCGCGGTGGTCACCGGTGCCGTCGCGTCCACCTTGACCGCGAGGGTCTTGGCGGCCTCGACGTTGCCCGCCTTGTCGGTGGAACGGTAGGCCAGTGTGTGCGGGCCATCGCCGGTGATGACGACCGGCTCGGCGTAACGAGTCCAGGCACCGCCGTCGACCTGGTACTCGGTGCGGTCGACCCCGCTGCCCTGCGCCTCATCGGCGCCCGACAGCGTGACCAGGATCGCACCGGTGAACCAGCCGCTCGCCGGCTGCGCCGGGGTGGTCGTCGCGGCCGTTTCCGGCGCGAACTTGTCGGCCAGCTGCTTCCAGTTCTTCGCCTCGGCCGCGGTCAGCTTCCCGGCGATGATGACGGCGCGGTCCACCGCGCCGGTCATGCGCTGGCCGCCGCCCTGGTCGGCGGCGAAGCGGAGGGAGCGGGCGGTGCAGCCGGTGATGCCGTCGGAGGTGGCCTGGCCGGTGGCCTTCTGCTCGCCGTCCACGTAGACGGTGATCAGGCCGGTGCGGTCGAGGGTGACCACCAGGTCGATCCAGCGGCCGGTGGGCAGGGTGGTGTTCAGGGTGACGCCCGTGCCCGCGCCGATGAACCGCAGCTGGTTGCTGGGCGTCACGTCGATGAGGACTCCGTCGGTGCCGGGGTTGCCGGACGGCTGGGAGTCGAACAGGCGGCGGTAGCCGGTTCCGCCGATCTTCACCTCGGCCGCGAACGTGGCCTCGGGCAGGTAGCCGAGCAGGGTGTTGCCGGTGACCAGGTAGGTGGAGCCGGTGAGGTTAAGCCCGCTGCCGGTCGGCGCGGTGGTGTCGTAGGTGGCTGTGCCGCCGGCGACGGTGGCGTGGCGGCCGTTGCCGGAGGAGTCGGTGACCGTGCCGCCCTGTGTCGGGTTCCAGGCGACCAGCACCGAGCCGGCCGGCGGGGCGAAGCAGGGGGTCAGGGCGAGCACGGCCGTGGCCGAGCCCTGCCAGGAGTCGCCGACGACCTTGGCGATGAGCTGCGCCTGGCGTGATCCGGTGGCCGGGCCTGGCGTGACGGTGAAGGTGGCGGTGCGGGGGGAACCGGGCGAGGCGGCCGGCAGGTGCTGGGAGGCCGGCTGGGCGGTCCACCCGGCGGGCAGGGTGAGGGTCACGTCGGAGGCGGGCACCTCGCGCTCGCGGATGGCCGTCACGGTGACCTCGGCGTCGAACGGGACGCCGGGCGAGGCCGCGGCCGGCGCCTTGAGGGTGACGGCGGACTCGTTCTCGATCGTGTACGCCTTGCCCGCCTGCGCCTCCCAGCTCAGGACGTCGCCGTCACGCTGCGGGACGACGCTGTCGCCCTGCTCGTCGTAGACCCGGTAGTGGCCGGTGATGATGGACGACTTGACCTTGAGCCGGCCGGTCTTGCCGGGCCGTACGGTGATCGTGTCGGGGGCGCCGCCCTTCCAGGCGGCGTCGACGGTGACGTCGCCGCGGGCGCGCAGGCCCGTCACCGAGCCGTCCTTCCAGGTGCTGGGCAGCGCGGGGAGCACGTGCACCACGTCGTGCTGGCTCTGCACCAGCATTTCGGCGATGCCGGCGGTGGCGCCGAAGTTGCCGTCGATCTGGAACGGCGGGTGGGTGTCCCACAGGTTGTCCAGGGTGGAGGACTTGAGCTGCTCGGCGAGCATCTTGTGGGCGTGGTCGCCGTCCAGCAGGCGCGCCCAGAAGTTGATCTTCCAGGCCTTGGACCAGCCGGTGCCGCCGTCGCCACGCGCGGTCAGCGAGACCTTGGCGGCCTCTCCCTCGGGGGTGCCCGCGGTGAGCTGGTTGCCCGGGTGCAGGGCGAACAGGTGGGAGACGTGCCGGTGGGTGTCGGTGGGCGAGTCCCAGTCGGTCTTCCATTCCTGGAGCTGGCCCCAGGAGCCGATCCGGATGCCGGGGTCGAGCTTGCTCAGGGCCGTGGTCACCTCGGCCTGGAACTCGTGGTCGAGGCCCAGCTTCCTGGCCGAGGCCAGGGCGTTGGTGAAGACCTCGCGGACGATCTGCTGCGACATCGAGGCGCCGGCCGAGAACTGGCCGTTCTCCGGGGAGAAGCTGGGCGAGACGACGAGCTTGCCGTCCCGCGGGTCGGTGTGCAGGAAGTCCAGCCAGAACTCGGCCGCGCCCTTGATCGCCGGGTAGGCGGTCTCGCGCAGGTAGTTCTCGTCGCCGGTGAAACGGTAGGTGTCGTAGAGGTGCTGGGTCGTCCAGGCGGCGGCCTCGGGGAACCAGAACGAGGCGGGGTAGTTGTGCAGGCCGGTGAAACCGTACGGGTTGGTCTCGTTGTTGACCACCCAGCCGCGGGCGCCGTACATGTCCTGGGCGGTCTTGCGGCCCGGGGCGACCATGGCGGTGATGTAGCGGTCGTAGGGCTTGGTGGTCTCGTGCAGGTTGGTCTGCTCGGCCAGCCAGTAGTTCATCTGCAGGTTGATGTTGACGTGGTAGTCGGCGTCCCACGGCGGGTTGGTGACGTTGTTCCACACGCCCTGCAGGTTGGCGGGCAGGATGTCGTTCTCGCGGGAGGAGGCGATCAGCAGGTAGCGGCCGTAGGCGAAGAACAGCGCTTCCAGGGCGCGGTCGTCACGGGCGGAGCCGCCGGTGTAGTTCCTGCGCAGCTCGTCGGTGGGGATCGCCGGCGTTGATCCGCCGAGGTCCAGCTTCACCCGGTCGAACAGCTCGCGGTAGTCGGCGAGGTGGGCGGCCTTGAGCTGGTCGTAGGTCTTGTCCGCGGCGGCGTCCACCGCGCCGGTGACGGCGGCGTGCGGGTCCTCGCCCCGGTAGGTCGGGTACGTCCCGGCGTAGTCGGTTCCCGCCGACAGCACGAACACCGCGCTGTCCGCGCCGGTGACGGTGATCTTGTCCCCGGCGTCCACGCGGGAGCCGCCCTGGGCGATCACCTGCACCTGAGCTTCGAACTTCAGCTGATTGCTGGTCAGCGCGCCGCGGATGGTGAGCCGCCCGTTGGCGGCGGTGACGGTCTTGTCATTGCGCGGCGAGGTGTGCCGCAAGGTGAAGGAGACCTTGCCGCCCTGGTCGGCCGACAGCTTGCCCACGACCACGTTGCCGGGGTTGCTGGCGAAATACTCGCGGGAGTACGTGACACCGTCGGCGGTGTAGCCGACCCTGGCCACGGCGTCGCGCAGGCTCAACTCGCGGCGGTAGCCGGTGGAGCTCTGCGGCGCTCCGGCGATGTCCAGATATAGGTCACCAAAAGTCTGGTACGAACCGAAACCGGTCTTGCCCTGCCCGAGCCGGGCGGCCACGCTGTCCGGGCTCACTCTGCCGTCGCGGTCGATCTGCGCCTGCACGTCGGCGATGGCGCCCGGCCGCGGCGTCCGCCAGTTGCCGAAGTCATACCCGGCCTGACCGGGACCGCCGGACCACAAGGTCTTCTCGTTGAACTGGATCTGCTCGCTCGCCCCGCCGCCGAAGACCTTGGCGCCCAACGGCCCGTTGCCGATCGGCAGGGCCTGCGTCTCCCAGTTGGTCGCGGGCTTGTCGTACCACAGGGTTAAGTCATCGGGTGTCTGGGCAGAAGTAGCTGCCGATTCGGGGTCGGCCTGCGCCTGCACCGGTATGGTCAACCCGACAGCCAGCGCTAACGCGGCGAGCAGGGCGACACCTAGTCTTCGTTGCAGAGAGTTGATCACAGATTCCTCCGATCACATGGGGGGTCCGAAATAAGGAAATAGCACCGAAACCTGTCCGCAACAAGACTTATGGTCCGATGTTCTCTCACTCGTGATCAGACCTCGGTGGCCGTCCTCCGGCGCTCGCATCTCCCGGCGAGATTCGACCGTCCCAGCTCACCATCCCTTTGCGGGAGGTCCCAGCCCTTGCACAGCTCACCGAATCAGAACAATCTTCTGTACACTTCCGATAGGCCGTGACAAAACATCCGATGTATCGTCCACTGACCGGTGTGCTGTCACCAGGTACACGTGATTGCGTTAGCCCAGGTCAGCGGTTATGTCCCCCAGGGGTCCTGCTCGGCGGGAGTGCAGACATTTGTCCAAGACTGATAGCCAGCAGCCCATGCATCGTCTTCTGCATGAGTGAGTACAACCTTGAGCAGTCGCATGGGATGCGCGTGGTCCACGACGGCCCGCGGGAGGCGCCGCCGCTGTTGCTCATCCACGGATCGGGGTTCTCGGGCGGTTCCTGGAGCCCGGTGGTCCCGGCACTCGCCAGCCACCATCACCTCATCCGGGTCGACCTCCCGGGCTGCGGCCAGTCTCCGCCCGCGCGGTCATACGACGTGCCTGTGCAGGCGGGCCGGTTGGCGGCGATGCTCGACGACCTCGGCCTTCGTCGCGTGACCACGGTCGGGCACTCCAGCGGCGGCTACATCGCCACCGCGCTCGCCGAACAGCGCCCCGACCTGGTGAGGTCGCTCGCGCTGATCAGCACAGGCCCGAGTCTCGACGCGCTCCTTCCGCAGCCGTTGATTCTTCGGGTCCTGCTGGCCCCGCCTTTCGGCCCGCTCCTGTTCTCGAGGCGTTCGGACGCGATGACCCGCAGGGCGATGAGCGCGACGTGCGCTCGCCCTGTGGAGATCCCAGACGACTTGGTCGCCGATGTACGGGCCACCACGTACCGCACGTTCAGGGCGGTGCTGCGCCGCAACACCGAGTACATCGTCCAGCGGAGCGTGCCCGAACGTCTCGCCGCCCTCGAAGTCCCCATGCTGGTGATCTTCGGCGCCGCCGACCCCCGCTGGGAGCCGTCGTCGGCGCACCGGTACGACGCGGTGCCGAACGCACGGGTCGAGCTGCTGCCCGGCGTCGGGCACATACCCATGTTCGAAGCACCCGAGACGACCAGCGAACTGCTGCTGGGCTTCACGGCGACGGCCGCTGACAGCCCGCCGGTAATCCCCAAAGCCTAGAATGGTCACGTGCTGTCGACCAGGACACCACCCGACTGGGCGTCGGTGGACATCGCGGTCCCGCGCCGGTCAGATCGGCTGCCGGGGATCAGCATGGCCGGGTTCCGCCACCGTGCCCCCGCACTCGTGGACATCGCCATGGTCGCGCACCCATCCGTCACCCTGATCATCGACCTGAGCGAGGGAGAAGGCCTCGTCTACGACACCCACGGCCGGCACGAACGCGGCAGTGTCGTCATCGGGCTCCTCCCCGGCGATCTTCGAGTAGCCGGCCGGGGGGCCGGCGAGTGCCTCCAGATCCGGCTGGAGCCGGCCGCGGTAGCCGCGGTGTTCGGCGCGGCTACCGAGCTCAGCGGGACGGTGGTTTCCCTCGATGATGTTTGGGGCCGCGACTCCGGGCGAGCCGAGGACAGGCTGCGCGCCGCCGCGTCGTGGGACGAACGGTTCACGATCGCGGCGGAAATCCTCGGCCGACGGCTGGGCGCCCGCCCACCCGTCGATCCGGAAGTCGTCCACACCTGGCGGCGGACGCTCACCAGCCGGGGGCGGGTGCGGATCGACGGCCTGGCGGACGAGGTCGGCTGGAGCCGCAAGCGCCTATGGTCCCGCTTCCGGACCCAACTGGGCATCACTCCCAAACGCGCCGCCCGGCTGGTGCGGTTCGACCACGCCGCCCACCTTCTCGCGGCGGGTCACGCCGCCGCCGGCGTCGCCGCCGAGAGCGGCTACGTCGACCAGCCCCACCTCCACCGCGAGGTCAAGGCGTTCGCCGGGCTCACGCCCACGGCCGTGGCCGTCGCGCCGTGGCTCGCGATCGACGACGTCGCGTGGCCGGTCGATCCTACTCGTCCTCGGCGTTCAGCTCGAAGGTAAAGTAAATGCTCAGCACGTAGGGCTCGGGTTCGTCGTGCATGAAATCCCAAGAAACATCAACGAGGAAAACGTCGTTTTCCTCCACCCACTGCCCTGCTTTTCCGAATGCTCCTGCGGCAGTTGTGGCGGGAAACAGCTTCCTGGCCATGGGGTGGACCTGAGTCTCGGCATCCGAGTCGTCGAAGTCGTGCGGAACTTCCAGGCGGAAATCGACGTTTGACTCCATGCGCCCATCACCTTTCGGTATACCGGAGATGCAGGTTGCTGAGATTGTGCCGTCGAGTGTACTTCGCTCCCCAAGTGGGTGAGCCCTTTTCGTACCGCTGCCCGCTCGCCGCGTGCTGATTCCCAGAGACGCACAGGTAGCCCCGCCCGACCCGCAGCCGCAGCATGCCGCCTCTGGTCTGTCTGGTCGCCATTGGAGTCCTCCAACCGATTCCCTTCGCGCATCGTGGCAGCACCATAGGCCGGCACCCTGTCCCAATTGAGGACAACGGCACCTGTTTCCAACGTGCCCAGCGCCACGCGGTACTCTTTCGGGCATTCTGCGGGTCGGGGGGCCCGCATGCGATGACAGAGCATCTGCACCACCTTGGCGCGAGCTCACCAACCAGAGCGGGGGCTCGTAAACCAGGAAGGTTGTGCATCCCCTTGACGTATGACTCATTGCCCCAGTCGACTGCTGGAGCACTCGTGTCGTTGTCCGTAGAACCGCTGCTGACCAGGGATTACGATGCGGACCCAGCGCTCGTCCACGAACGCCTGCGCAGCAGGTACGGGCCGGTCGCCCCGGTCGATCTGCTCGGCGTGCCGGTCTGGTTCGTCCTCGGATACGACGAAGTGCTGTACGTTCTGCGGAACACCGGCGACCTCTGGAGCAAGCATCCCGACCGGTGGCGCGCTAACAAGGAAGACCGGATACCGGCCGACTGGCCATTGCGCGCCGTCTTCGAGGTCAACAGCTCGGCGTTCCAGGAGGGAGCCACGCAACGCGCGTTACGCGACGCGTGGACGGCGGCGCTCGCGCCATACCAGGACCCCATCCACCCGCAGGCCCAGATGCTCGAACTAGCCATCATTCGCTACTCCGACGACCTCATCGACGTGCTGGCGGAGGGAGGCCCCACCGGGTGGGCGGATCTGGCCGGGCAGTACGCGCGACCGCTCCCGCTGATGGTCGCCAACCGCCTCCTCGGCTTCACCACCGCGCGCGGCGAGGACGTGGTGATGGACATCTGGCGGATGATAGACGCGGGCCCGGACGCGGCCGCCGCGTTCCAGCGGATTTACACCGCCATGGCGGAGCTCGCGAGCGCCAAGCGGCAGCAGCCCGGCGACGACCTCTCCTCCTACATGATCAAGGCCAAGCCGGACTTCACCCAGGACGAACTGGCCCGCGAGTTACTCATGCTGCCCGGGCTGCTCGACTTCACCGCCAGCCTCATCTGCAACGTCGTCGTCGAGGTGATCTCCAATCCGGACGTGCGGGCGAGCCTGTCGATGGGCACAATCGAGGAGACGGTGAACCGGGTCGCCCTGCTCAACCCGCCAATGGCCAACCTGACCTTCCGGTTCGCGAAAACCGATGTCAGGCTGGGGCGCTACACGATCGCCGCCGGCGATCCGGTGATGCTGTCCATCGCCGGCGCCCACGCCGACCCGAGGTTCGCCGAGGCGATAAATCGCCACGCCATGCGCAGCACGCGTGCCCACCTGGCCTGGGGCGCAGGCCCGCACAGCTGCCTGGGCCAGCGGCTGGCCACCCAGATCACCACCATCGCCGTACGCCAGTTGTTCAACCGGTTCTCCAAGCTGAAGCTCGCGCTCCCAGCCGACCAGTTGCCCTGGCGTCCCTCGCCCTTCATGCGAGCCCTGCGGTCCCTTCCCGTCCAGTTCGAACTCACCAAGAGCTTCGTCGCCACGGCCAACTCCGGAAGCATGCACGAACAGGCTACGCAGCCGGCCTTCACGGGTGAGACCGCCGCCGGACAACAAGCCGCTCCTTCCGGGCTGTGGAGTTTCCTGCGCGGGCTGCGCCGCGGCCGCTGAGGGACAGCCGAAGATGAGCCCCCTTTACAAAGTAGATCAACAAACCTGCCCCCAGCCCGTCCCCCCGGCCCAGGCGTACGTAGTGCCGAGACCGGCGCTCAGGCCAGGATGGGCCCCGCGGGCAGGTGGCGGCCGTGTGGGGTGGGGTCGAGGAGGGTGTTGTCGTGGACGACGGGTCGGCCGCCGACCAGGACGGTTCGCGGGCGGCCGGTGAGGAGCATGCCCTCGTAGGGGGTGTAGTCGGTGGCCATGTGGAGGTCGCCGCTGGTCACCTGCCATCGCGCGGCCGGGTCCCAGATCGCGATGTCGGCGTCGGCGCCGGGCATCAGGGTGCCCTTGCGGGGATACAGGCCGTTGGCCCGGGCGGGGTTGGCCGAGGTCAGGGCGACGAAGCGGCTGGCGGGCAGGCCGGCGCCCGCGACGTACGCGGAGAAGATCACGGGGAGGCGGGTCTCGACGCCGGGCAGGCCGTTCGGCATGGCTCGTACGTCGGTCCGGTGTGATCGCTTCTGGGCCAGGTCGTAACAGCAGTGGTCGCTGCCGATCGTGGTGATCTCGCCGGTGAACAGGTGGCGGGAGAGCGCGTCCACGGCTGAGCGCGGGCGGAGCGGCGGGCAGCAGACGAACCGTTCCGGGGCGGCTCCGCCGTACCGGGTGTCGTCGAGGATCAGGTGGTGGGCGACCGACTCGGAGAAGGCGCGCACGCCGCGGCGGCGGGCCGCCGCGACCAGTTCGACGGCCTCGGCGGTCGACTGGTGCACGAAGTAGACGGGGGCGCGCAGCGACTCGGCGATGGCCAGCACCTCGGCCACGGACGCGGTCTCCGCCAGTTCGGGGCGGGTGCCGGCCATGTGCTCGGCGCCGATCGCGCCGCCGGCCGCGCAGCGGGTCTGAGCGTCCTCGATGATGTGGTCGGCCTCGCAGTGGATCACCACCATGCCGCCGAGGTCGCGCAGGGTCTTCATGGTGCGCAGGATGGTGTCCTCGTTCGCCATGGTCTCGCCGCGGTAGGTGGTGAACATCTTCACCGTGGCGACGCCGTCGGCGACCAGCGCGCCGAGCTGGCCGGGCACGGTCTCGTCCCACTCGACCACGCAGGCGTGCAGAGCGCTGTCGCACAGGCCCTGCCCGGCCTTGGCCCGCTGGGCGTAGGCCACGTCGGCGGGCCGCTCGCCGGGGCGCGGGATCGCGAAGTCGACGATGGTCGTGGTGCCGCCGAACACGGCGGCCGTCGTGCACTGCGCGTAGTCGTCGAGTGAGGTGAACTCGCCGGAGGTGAAGCCCACGTGGCAGTGCGGGTCCACGCCGCCGGGCATGACGAGCGTCCCGGTCGCGTCGATCTCGGTGGCGCCGCGCGGCGCGGGGGTGCCGGGCACGGCGAGGGCGGTCACCCGGCCGCCGGCGACGAACACGTCGGCGGGCGCGGACCAGCCCGCCTCGACCACCGTTCCCCCGCGCACCACCGTCTCAGCGGGCGTCATCGCGTGCTCGCGGCCATGTGCGCGCGCCAGCCGCCCGCGGCGCTGATGTCCGTCACCCCGGGCGCCGTCAGCGACTCCGCGCGCATCCGCATGGACAGGCAGCCCGAGCCGTCGGACAGTTCGATCACCGTCAGTTCCAGTTCGGGTGGTTCGCGGGGAAGCAGCTCGTCGCGCAGGATCTCGTAGGTCACCTCGTACACCTCTCCGGGGACGGCCACGCCGTCGTCGCGCACCGGGTGCAGGCCGGGGAACTCATCCCGCACCGAGTAGAACCGGTAGCGGGGCGCGGTTTCGGCGGGTCCGAGGAGGCGCGCGCCGCTCAGGGCGGTGTTCAGGCTGCCTCCGGACATCGCCTGCCCGTTGACGAACATTCTCATGGGTGACTCCCTCGATCGGTGGGGTCAGGCACGGGCACGGCGTCCAGCAGCGACCTGGTGTACGGATGCCGCGGATTCCCGTACACCTCCGTTCGCGTGCCGACCTCGACCAGCGAGCCCTGCTCCATGACCGCGACCCGGTCGCACAGGTAGTAGACGACCGCGAGGTCGTGGGCGATGAACAGGATCGACAGGTCCAGCCGCTGCCGCAGGTCGCGCAGCAGGTTGAGCACCTGCGCCTGCACCGATACGTCCAGCGACGAGACCGGCTCGTCGCAGATGAGCAGCCGGGGCCGCACGGCCAGCGCCCGCGCGATGGAGATGCGCTGCCGCTGCCCGCCGGAGAAGGACCGGGGGTGGCGGTCCAGGTGTTCGGCCGACAGGCCCACGGTCTCCAGCAGGTCCGCGGCCCGCTTCCGGCGCAGCCGCCGGTCGGGTTCTAGGCCGTGCACGGCGAGCGGCTCCTCGATCAGGGCGGCCACGGTCATGCGCGGGTTCAGCGACGCGTAGGGGTCCTGGAAGACCATCTGCATGTCGCGCCGGAGCACCCGCAGCTCGCGGCGGCCGGCGGCGAGCACGTCGCGCCCGCCGAGGGTGACCTGCCCGGCGTCGGGTTCGGTCAGCCGGGCGACGCAGCGCGCGGTGGTGGACTTGCCCGACCCGGACTCGCCGACCAGGCCGAGCACCTCGCCCGGCGCGACCTCGAAGGAGACGCCGGACAGCACGCGGCGCCCGGCGAAGCTCTTCGTCAGGTTCGCCACGCGCAACAGGGGCTCGGTCACCGTTCGCCCTCCTTGATCGTGACCAGCGGGCGGGTGTGGTCGCCGCCGATCCGGGGGACGGCGGCCAGCAGCGCCTTGGTGTACTCGTGCCGGGGCCGCCGGTAGATGTCCTCGACCGGGCCCGTCTCCACCGCGCGGCCGTGCCGCATGACCACGGCCCGGTCGGCGAAGCCGGCCACGATGCCGAGATCGTGGGTGATGAGCAGGACGGCCATGTCGCGCTCGCCGGTCAGCTCGTGCAGCAGTTCCAGCACCCGCGCCTGGACGCGCACGTCCAGGGCGGTGGTCGGCTCGTCGGCGATGAGCAGGTCGGGTTCGGCGATGACCGCGATGGCGATGACGACACGCTGCCGCATGCCGCCGGAGAACTGGTGGGGGTAGTCGTCGAAGCGGCGCTCGGCGTCGCGGACGCCGAGGCGGGCGAGCAGTTCGACGCCGCGCCGCCTGGCGACCTTCTTGGGCACGCCCCTGATGACCAGCGGCTGCGTGATCTGCCAGCCGATCGTCATGACGGGATTGAGGGCGGCGAGCGGGTCCTGGAACACCAGGCCGATACGGGCGCCGCGGATGGCGCGCATGCGGCGGGGCGGCAGCGTGAGCAGGTCGGCGCCGTCGAGTTCGACCCGCCCGCTCAGCGTGGCGTCGGTGTCGAGCCGCAGGATCGCTCTGGCGGTGACGGACTTGCCGGAGCCGGACTCGCCGACCAGGGCGAGCTTCTCGCCGCGCGCCAGGTCGAGATCCACGCCGTGGACGACCTCGACGGGACCTGGATAGGACACCCGCAGGTCTCGTACGGCCAGCAAGGCAGACGTCATCGGACCCCCTCCCGGATCGTCGGGTCGTTGCGTACCCGCAGCCAGTCGCCCACCAGGTTGAAGGCGACGGCGGTGAGCAGGATGGCCAGGCCGGGGAAGGCCACCGCCCACCAGCCGTTGGTGAGGTTGTTGGCGGCCGCGGCGATCATGGCCCCCCACTCCGCCGACGGCACCTGCGCGCCCACCCCGACGAACGACAGGCCGGAGATGACGAGCATCACGGCGGAGACGTCCAGCGTGGTCTGGACGTAGAGGCTGTTCAGGGCGTTGGGGAGGATGTGCCGGAAGACGAGCCTGGCCCGGGAGACGCCGAGCATGCGGGCCGCGTCCACGTACTCCGCGTCCTTGACCTCGCGGACCAGGGTGCGGACCAGCCTGGCGTAGCCGGGCCACCAGGTCAGGGCCAGGGCGATGACCGCCGACCGCAGGCCGGGGCCGAGCGCGGCGGCGAGCCCGAGGGCGAGGATGATCGAGGGCAGGGACAGGCCGATGTCGGTGAGCCGCATCAGCACCTCGTCCAGGGCCCTGCCGCCGAGCGCGGCGACCGTGCCGATCAGGGTGCCGATCAGCGTGGCGGCGACGATCACGATGACGGTGGCGGGCAGGGTGACCTGGGCGCCGTACAGGATCCGGCTGAGCACGTCGCGTCCGTTGACGTCGGTGCCGAACCAGTGCGCGGCGGAGGGGCCTTGGAGCGCGTCGGCCAGGTCGACGGTGTAGGGGTCGGCCGGCGCGATCAGCGGCCCCACGGCGGCGAGGACCACCACCGCGACCGCGACCACCAAGGCGATCCTGTCCACCGCCCGGATCTCACGTTTCATATCGCCACCGGGATCTCTGCCCGCCGGTCGCGGCGGCCCGCCTGGCGCAGGCGCGGGTTCAGCCAGAGCTGGACCAGGTCCACGACGACGTTCATCACCACGAAGACCACTCCGATCACCAGGATGGTGCCGATCACGGCGTAGAGGTCGTTCTGCAGGACCGCCGTCACCGCGTACGCGCCGATGCCGGTCCGGCCGAAGATGGCCTCGACCAGCACGGTGGAGCCGAGCATCCACCCGAGCTGCATGCCGAGGATCGTGCTGGCCGGGACCAGGGCGTTGCGCAGGCCGTGGCGCACCACCACGCGGAGCTCCGACGCGCCGGTCGAGCGGGCCAGCGTGATGTAGTCGGAGTCCAGCGTGGCGATCATGGAGGAGCGGACCGTCCGCGCCACCACGGCGACGAACGCCGCCGCCAGCGTCACGGCCGGCAGCACGAGATGGAGCAGGGCGTCGCCGAAAGCCGCCCAGTTCCCTGACAGCAGGGCGTCGAGCGAGATCATGCCGGTGATCGCGGGCACCTCCTGCCCGAAGGCGAGCTGTCCAGTGAGTGGGAACAGGCCCAGCTGGGCCGCGAAGACGAGCTGGAGCATCAGCCCCAGCCAGAACACGGGCACCGCCGCGCCGAGCAGAGTGATGAGCCGGGCGGCGACGTCCGCCGCCTGGCCGCGCCGGTAGGCGGCGTAGACGCCCAGCGGCACGGCCACCGCGATGTTGATCGCCATCGCGGCCAGCACCAGTTCCACCGACGCGGGCAGCATGGCGGCCACGTCGTCGAGCACCGGCCGCTGGGTGAAGACCGAGGTGCCGAGGTCGCCGTGGAGCAGCCGCCCGAGGTAGCCGGAGAACTGGTCGGGCAGCGGCTGGTCGAGACCGAACCGCGCGCGGACCGCGGCGACCTGCTCGGCCGTCGCGTTCCGTCCCGCCGCGGCCCTGGCCGGGTCGCCGGGCAGGACCTGGGTCATCAGGAACGTGACGACCGCCAGCCCGGCCAGGACGACGACGCTCGTGACCAGGCGGCGCAGCAGGAAGCGGCCCATGGGAGGTCAGCCCACCTGGATCTTGTAGACGTCCACGGTCTGGTGGTGCGCGGGCTGGTAGACGTAGCCGTTCAGCCCGGCGCGCAGGACCGTCACGTACTGCGGATTGGACATGTTGATCGAGGGCACGTCGGCGGCGATGGTCTGTTGGGCCTCCTTGTAGGCCGTGCACCGCTCGTCGATGTCCGTCTGCTGCTGCGCACCCTGGACCAGGGTGTCGATCGCGGGTTTGTCGTAGCCGCCGCTGTTCTGGCCGTTGTTGATGAACTTGGAGTCGAACAGCAGGTACAGGACCGAGTCGGGGTCCGGGTACGGCGGGAAGGCGTAGATCATGCCGAGGTCGGGAGTGGTGGCGTTGCTCTTCAGCTTCTCCACGTACTGCGGGTAGGTGATCGCCTCAAGCTGGAGGGTGATGCCCACCTCCGCCAGGTTCGACTGGAGCAACGTGGCCGCCTGCTCCATCTCGGCCGTCGCCTTCAGGTAGGTCATCGTCAGGGTGACGTCCTTGAGACCGGCGGCGGCGAGGATGCTCTTGGCCTTCTCCGGGTCGCGGCCGGGCTGCGGCACGGTCGCGTCGAAACAGGACATCGCGCTGGGCAGCACACCGACGGCCTTCTTGCCCGCGCCCTTGAGGATCGCCGAGACGTGCTGGTCGTAGTCGTAGGAGTAGGCGATGGCCTCGCGCAGCGCCTTGTCGGCCAGCGGGGAGTCCTTCATCTTGAAGAACACGTACAGCTGCACGTTGGTGTCGGCCTTGTTCACCACGTAGCCCGAGCTTTCCAGACCGGCCCAGTCGTTGGGGTCGATGTCCATCGCGATGTCCACGTCGCCGCTGGTGAGCGAGGTCTTCTGGGTCGCCGCCTGCGGCAGGTAGCGGAAGACCACGCTGGTCGCCTGGCCGGTGAAGCCGCCCCAGTAGCCGTCGAACCTGACGAACTTGGCCTCCTGGTTGGGGGTGTACCCGCCCAGCTTGTACGGCCCGGACCCGGCGTCGTTGGAAGCCAGCCACCGCTGCCCGTCGTCCGCGCCCGCATTGGTTTTCACCAGCGCGGAGTTGAGCAGGTAGACCCTGGTCAGCGCGGCGGGAAACGGCGAGTACGCCTGCTTCAGTTTGATCGTCAGGTGAGTGTCGTCGGTGACCGTGGTCGAGTCGTAGGCGCTCATCAGCGAGGCCACACCGATCTTGAGCTTGGCGATGCGGTCCAGCGTGTACGCCACGTCGGCGGCGGTCAGCTTGGCGCCGTCGTGGAAGGTCACGTCGTCGCGCAGGGTGACGTCGAGGCTCTTCCCGTCGGCGGCGAAGGCCCATTCGGTGGCCACCGAGGGGGTGAGCTTGTCGCCCTCGTACCGGACCAGGGTGTCGTAGGCGGGGATGACCACCTCGTCCACGGTGGAGTTGTCCGCCTGGACCGGGTCGAACGTGGCCGGAGGCTCGTTCTCGGCGATGATCAGTGTCTGCTTGCGCGGGTCGGGACCAGCGGAGGGTCCGGTCGAATCGGCGGCGCCGCCGCACGCCGCGAGGGCCAGCGAACCGAGGAGCAGGATGGGGATCAGTTTATGGGAGCGGTGCATCGGCTGTTACCCTTCGTGGTTTTCGGCTCTGGCGGGTGTGGGCCGCCAGCCGCCGGTCTCATCGACGATCACCCCGTAGACCTGCTCGGCGACCCCGGCGCTGACGTATCCGTCCAGCACGTCGGCCACCACCGCGGCCGGCTCACGTTCCAGCGGATCGCCGTATCCCCCGCCACCCGCGGTCCGGTTCACGAACCGGTCCCCCGCCCGCATCGCCGCGCGGTACATTCCGACCCGCTTGGCGCGCTCGGTCTCCGGCCACAGCACCATCTCGCTGGGCTCGGACTCCTGGCCGCCGTGCAGCGCCCAGGGGCGGGTCTTGCTCTTCTTCTTCATCGACAGCACCTCGCCGTCGGCCAGGTAGCGGACCTGCCGGAGCACGCCCAGGCCGCCGCGGTGCCGGCCCGCGCCGCCGGAGTCGGGGATCAGTTCGAGCCGCTCGTGGAACAGGGTCGCCTTGTGCTCCAGCACCTCGATCGGGGTGTTGCGCACCACGCTCTGCGAGGGGTGCTGCTGGGCGTTGGCGCCGTCGTGGTCCCTACTGGCGCCCCAGCCGATGCCCTCGTTGTTGCTGATCACATAGTCGGCGCCGGTACGCGGGTCGTGCCCGAGCGCCATGAACCCGGGCTCGTCGCCGCCCGAGGAGGCGGGAATGGAGTCGAGCACCTGGGCCAGCGCCTTGTGGATCAGTTCGAAGGCGACGATGCCGCTCCACTGGGTGAAGGTCGCGACCGGGTAGACGGCGTGGAAGAAGTTGCCGGGGTCCGCCTTGATCTCCAGCGCCCGGTAGTGCCCCGCGTTGGACGGCTCCGTCGCGGTGGTCAGCTCCTTGTAGATCGCCTTGGCCAGGCTCTCGGTGGCGCCGATGGGCAGGTTGACCGGCCCGGCGACCGCGCCGTCCGAGCCGTTGAAGTCGACCTCCATGCGCTCGCCGTCGATGGTGACCTTGACCTCCATCCGGATCAGGTCGTCGGTGATGCCGTCGTCGTCGCAGTAGTCGAAGGCCGTCCAGGTGCCGTCGGGCAGCGCCGCCACGGCCTTGCGCGCGACCCGCTCGCCGTGCTCGATGATCTGGCGCACGGCCTGGTCCACGGTCGGCCCGCCGAACTTCTCCCAGACCTGCGCGAGCCGGTTCTCGCCGGTGCGCAGCGCCGCCAGCTGGGCGTGGAAGTCGCCGATGGTCAGGTCGGGCAGGCGGGAGTTGAAGCGGATGAGCTCGACGATGTCGCGGACGACCTCGCCCCCGCTCACGATCTTCGTGCCCGGGAAGATCAGCCCTTCCTGGTGCATGTCCGTGGAGTCCAGGACGTATCCCGGGGCCTTCGCCCCGAGGTCCATCCAGTGCGCGCGCACGGCCAGGTAGGCGGCGGGGCCCTCGTGCCCGGGGCGGAAGACGGGCGCGAACAGCATCGCGTCGTAGGAGTGCGCGCCGCTCCAGTACGGATAGTTGAGCAGGTAGACGTCGCCCTGGCGGAGGTTCCCCCGGCCGACGTACTCGACGCCCTTGACGATGGCGTGGTCGTTCGCGCCGAGGAAGGAGGTGATCCCCGCCGCCTCCGCCGTCAGCTCCAGGTCGGCGTTGTAGATCGAGATGCCGAAGTCCAGCACCTCGTAGATCACCGGATTGAAGGCGGCCCTGACCAGGGTGCGGCGCATCTGCTCGCCCACCGAGACCAGGTAGTTGCGGATCACCTCGACGGTCGCCCCGTCCAAAGGTTCAGTCATCGTTTCCTCCAGTGACCAGCAGCTGTCCGTAGCCGTCGACCGTGAGCCGCTGGTCGGCGAAGATCACGGTGGTCGAGGTGCCCTCTTCGACGATCGCCGGGCCGCGCAGCGTGTGGCCGGGCGACAACGAGTCCCTGAGGTACACCTGGAAGGGGGTGACCTCGCCGGTCGCGACGTCGAAGGCCGGGCGGGAACCGGCGGGCCGCGCGCCGCCCGTGCCGGTGGCCGGTAGCTCGCGCAGTCCCGGTTTGGCCAGCTTTCCCACCGCGCGCACCCGCAGGGTGAGGATCTGGCCCGCGTCCGGCATCGCGTGGCCGTACCTGGCCTCGTGCTGGGCGTTGAAGCGGGACAGCACGGTGGCGGCCGTGTCGCCGGGCACCAGGTCGATGCCGAGGCTGTGCTCCTGGCCGTGGTAGCGCACGTCGAGGCGGCGGATCAGCCTGCGGTCCTCGGGCTTGATGCCCTGCGTGGACAGCACCTCCTCGCCCTGCTGCTCCAGCTCGGCGAAGGCGGGTTCGACGGCGGCGAGGGTGGCGTCGCTCAGCGGGCGCAGCACGGTGGTGGCGAACTCGTACTCCAGGTCCGACATCAGCATGCCGAAGGCGGAGAACGCGGCCGGGACCCGCGGGATGAGGGTGGTGGCGATGCCCATCTCGCGGGCCAGCATCGGGCCGAGCAGCGGACCGGCGCCGCCGTAGGCGAGCAGGGCGAACTCCCGCGGATCCAAGGCGCGTTCGACGGTGATCTCGCGCAGGGCGCCGACCGTGCGGGCCAGCAGGACCTGGAACACGCTCGCCGCCGCCTGGGTGACGGTCACGCCGAGGGGGACGGCGAGCTCGGCCTCGATCGCGGCGCGCGCGGCTCCGGCGTCGATGTCCATCTCGCCGTCCAGGAACGCCGCGGGGTCCAGGTAGCCGAGCACCAGCGCGGCGTCGGTGACCGTCGGCTCGGTGCCGCCCGCGCCGTACGCCACCGGCCCGGGAACCGCGCCGGCGCTGTGCGGGCCGACCTTGAGCAGGCCCTCGTCTATCCAGGCGATCGAGCCGCCGCCCGCGCCCACCGTACGGATGTCGAAGATGGGGATGAGCAGCGGGAAACCGTCGATCGCCGCCTCGTGCACCTCCCCCGGCTCGCCGTCCTCGATCACGCAGCAGTCCACGCTGGTGCCGCCGACGTCGAAGGAGATCAGCTTGGGCAGGCGCTGCTCGCGGGCCAGGAAGGACGCGCCCACCACGCCGCCGGCGGGGCCGGACAGCACGGTCATGAGCGGCGCGCGCCGGGCCAGCTCGGCGGTCATCGCGCCGCCGCCCGAGCGCATGATGTGCAGCGGGCGGGTGAGCCCGGCGCCCGCCAGGCCGCCCTCCAGGGCGCCGATGTAGTCGTTGAGCACCGGCCTGATGTACGCGTCGAGGGTGACGGTGCTGGTGCGCTCGTACTCGCGGTACTCCCTGGTGATGTCGGTCGAGGTGGAGACCGACACGTCCGGGTAGGCCGCGCGCAGGATCCGGGCGGCCCGCCGCTCGTGCGCGGGGTTGGCGTAGGAGTGCAGGAAGCAGATCGCCAGCGAGCGCAGCCCGCGTTCCTCCACCAGGAGGCGGCCCGCCTCCCGCACCGCGTCCTCGTCGAGTTCCGTCACCTCGGCGCCCTGGGCGTCCATCCGGCCGGGCACGCCGGTGCGGTGACGGCGGGGCACGAGCGGCGGCGGAGGCGCGTACGAGAAGTCGTACATGTGCGCCGCGGGGACGTTCGCCCGGGCGACCTCCAGCAGGTCGCGGAAACCCTCGTTGGTGATGATCCCGACGTCCGCGCCGCGGCGCTGGAGGATGGCGTTCAGGCCGAGCGTCGTGCCGTGCACGAACGCCTCGACGTCGTCGAGCCGGTCCGCGAGGCCGCCGACCGCGTCGAACACGCCGCGGGCGGGCGAGCCGGGCGTGGTCGGGGCCTTGTGCAGCCTCAGCTCGCCGGTCGTCTCGTCATAGGCGATGGCGTCGACGAACGTGCCGCCGATGTCCACCGCGAAGCGGATCGCCGATTTCACAGGGCACCTCCGTGCCGGGGAGCGGGCAGGTCGTCGCGGACGATGCGCCCGGCCTGCATGACGAAGGGGATGCGGCGCAGCGCCGAGACGTCCCCGAGCGGGTCGCGGTCGGTGACGATCAGGTCGGCCAGGTAGCCCTCCTCGACGGCGCCCGCCCGGCCCGCCAGGCCGACCAGGCGGGCCGCGTCGAGGGTGCCGGCGCGCAACGTCTGGGCCGGGTCGAGACCGGCCTCCGCCAGGAACTCCATCTCGCGGACCGCGACCACGGTGTCCTCGATCGGCTCGCCCGGCGGGTAGTCGGTGCCGGCGAGCATGGTGATGCCCGGGACCCCCGGGTCGGCGGGGTCGGCGACGCCGGCGGCGATGGCCCGGCGGATGCTGGCCAGGTGGCCGGGGCCGACCTCCAGCGCGCGCTCGATCTGCCACGCCGTGAAGTCGTGCTCGGCCATCCACTCCGGGCAGCGGGTGACGCACAGGGTGGGGGTGAGGTAGACCCGCCGCTCCGCCATCCGCGCGGCCGTGTCCTCGTCCAGCTCGTAGGCGTGCTCGAAGCCGCGCACCCCCGCGTGCAGCGCCTCCCTGATCGCCGATCCGGAGCCGGCGTGCGCGGTGACGTAGGTGCCGTGCTCCTCGGCGGCGCGGACGACCGCCGCCATCTCCTCCGCCGTCATCTGCGCGCCGGTGAAGGACTCGCCCTGGTGGGCGATGCCGCCGGTGATGAAGATCTTGAGCAGGTCGGCGCCCGCCGCGAGCTCCTGCCTGGCGGCGCGCAGGAAGCCGTCGTGGCCGTCGGCGTAGGAGCAGGCGCTCCCGTGGCCGTGCCCGCCGGTCGTGGAGATCGCGCGGCCCGCGCCGACGATGCGCGGCGCGGCCACCCAGCCCTGCTCGGCGGCCGTGCGCACCAGGAGGTCGGCGCGGTTCTGCTCGTGCACGCAGCGGATCGTGGTGACCCCGGCGTGGAGGGCGTCCTGGGCTCGCGACAGCGCGCGCAGTGCCGTGAGCCCCGAGTCCTCCGATTCGTCGATGGCGGAGAACGGGTAGCGCACCGACAGGTGGGTGTGCACCGAGATCAGGCCGGGCAGGACGTACCTGCCGCCCAGCTCGACGGTGGCCGCCTCCGGTGGCGGGGCGGCGGCGGTGATCCGCTCGATCCGCCCGTCCCGCACCACCACGTTGACGTTCCGGCGGATCCGCCCGGAGCGTACGTCCACCACGTGCCCGCCGGTCAGTGTCAGCACCGCTGTCTCCCTTCGTGCGTCATCGGTTGGGTCATGAGCCGGTCGGGCCCGAGGTCGGCGATCTCCACCGGCGGCGGCGCGCCCTCGGCCAGGCGGCGCAGCGTCTCGCCCCACAGCGGCGCGAACGTGAACGCGTACGTCCCGCCGGCCACCAGGAAGCCGGGCTCACCGGGCACCTCGCCGATCAGCGGCATCTCGTCGGGGGTGGCCGCCAGCGGTCCCGCCCAGGCGCGCAGGAGTCGCAGGTCCCGGATGAAGGGCAGCACCCGTACGGCCAGGGCCACGTTGCCCAGCAGGCTGCGCGTGCTGGTCGCGCTCCGGCCGGTCAGATTCAGGCTTCCGGCCGGCCAGCCGCCGCCGATGAGCAGGTTGCCCGCGGTGACCTGCTTCACCGACAGCCCTTCGCCGATGTGCTGGACCAGGTGGGACAGGGTGACGGGGGCGCGCACGGTGGCGTGCATCTGGATCGCCACCGGCGTCATCCGCAGCCGGATCCCGGCCAGCGCGGCGATCTCGCCCAGCCACGGCCCGGCCACGTCGATCACCACGGCGGCGTCCACGACGTGCTCCCCCGCCGTGACCTGCCAGGTCGCGCCGCGCCGCGTGATCTCCCGTACCGGGGCGTACGGCACGAGTTCGGCCCCGTGCCTGGCCGCCGCGGCCAGATAGGCCGGAGTGACCTTCAACGGGTTGGCGTAGCCGTCCCTTTCGCACCAGGTGGCGGCGGTGACCGTGGGGCCGAGCAGCGGCAGCGCCGCCCGCGCGGCGTCGCCGTCGAGGACCTCGGTCGGGATCCCGGCGGCGGCCTCCCAGGTGTGCTTCTCCGTCAGCTCCTGGCACTGCTCGGGGGTCTCCGCGATGGTGAATCCGCCGCTCCGCCGCAGTTCGACTGAGGCTTCCAGGTCCTCTTCCACGCTCTCCCACCGATCGCTGGCCGCCCGCTGCAACGGCAGGAACCTGGCGCTGTCGAGGGGCACCTCCTGCCCGGGGCGCCGGGTGTGCACGGCCTGCACGTGCAGGTTGCCCGCCGTCGTCCCAGACCCTTCGCGGCCGGGCGCGCCCCGGTCGAAGATCACGACCCGGCTGCCGCCGCGGGCCAGCTGCCAGGCCGCCGCGGCGCCCAGCACTCCGGCCCCCACGATGACGACGTCCGCGGTGCGCGTCATCCCGTCTCCTCCACCGCGCCGAGTTCGAGCAGCGTCGCTATCCGCACCGGGCGTACCGGGACCCGCGAGGGGAAGACCGTGCCGCCCCCGGCGAGTCCCGCGACGGCGAAGCCGCACACGCGCCCCTGGCAGGGGCCCATGCCGGCGCGGGTCCTGGCCTTGGCGGTGTTGACGTCTCCGGCGGCTTCGGCGCGGACCTCTCCCGCGGTGACGGCCTCGCAACGACAGGCCAGGGTGCTGTCGGGCAGGGCGGGGAGCAGCGTGTCGAGGAGCAGGGCCGGGCTGGGGTAGAGCGCGTCGGTGAGGGCGGTGAAGCGGCCGAGGCGGCGAGTATCCGTAGCGAGCCGGCGTATCTCCGCCGCGGGGATGGGGTGGCCGGTCTCGCGGGTGAGGATGGCGTGGGCCGCCGCGAGGCCGCGCGCCCTGGCGGTGTGCGCGCCGCCGATCCCGGCGGCCTCGCCCACGACGTACACGTCCGGCCGGGAGGTGCGGCCGGCCGCGTCGGTGACCGGGATGGCGTCGCCCGTGCCCGCGTCGGAGACGACCTCGCAGCCCAGCAGGCGGGCCAGGTCGGTCTGCGGGCGGAAGCCGTACCCGACGCACAGGGCGTCGACCTCGACGGTGCGGACGGCCAGGCCGGGGCGCGCTGCGGCGGCCAGCGTCACGGCGGAGACGCGGTCACGGCCGTCGGCGCGGAGCACCACGGTGCCCTGCCAGATCGGCACCCGGGCGCGGGCCAGCCGCGCGGCGTACCCGGCCAGTTCGCGCAGCCGCGCGGGGTGGCGCAGCGCGCCCAGAGCCCGCAGTCCCGGCCGGTACGGCGTGCCCGCCTCGGCGATTCCGGCCACCTTCACCCCGAGCGCGAGCAGCGAGCAGGCGACCGGCAGCAGGAAGGGACCCGAGCCCGCCAGCACGACCCGCTCCCCGATCGGGGTGTGGTCGCTCGCCGCCAGGTGCTGGGCGAAGCCGGGCGTGGTCACGCCGGGCAGCTGCCACCCCGGGAAGGGGAAGGTCCGCTCGTAGGCGCCCGTGGCGAGCACGATGGCGCGGCCCCGCAGCCGGACCGGCGACCCGGCCTCGTCCTCGGCGAGGAGCGTGCGGCCGTCGTCGGCCACCCCCCAGACCAGATGGCCCGTCCGGCGCTCCACGCCCGCCGCGCGCGCCTCGGCGATCAGCTCGCCGCCTTCGCGGCGGTGGTCGCCCCAGCGCCTGGCGACCTCGGGCGCGGGCCGCCGGTAGTACTGACCTCCGAGTTCGGGCTGCTCGTCCAGGATCGTCACGGTCAGCCCGGCCGAGGCCAGCCGGGCGGCGGCGGTGAGCCCCGCGGGCCCGCCTCCCACGACGACGACGTCACGCTCAACGATCATCAGGCGCTCCGGTGTCGACGCGCATGCCGGGCCGGATCCTGGTGAGGCAGGCTCGGACCGAGGACACGCCGTCCACGGTCACCTCGCACTCGAAGCACACGCCCATCCCGCAGAACGGGCCGCGCGGCCCGCCGTCGACCGGGTTGCGGCGAAGCGCCCACCGGCGGTCGCCGACGAGCGCGGCGGTGAGGCTCACGCCCGCCACGGCGGTCACCGGGCGGTCGTCGACGATGATCGTCGCGACGCGGGTCATCGCACACCCCGGGTGAGAGCCTCGGCCAGGCCGGACTCCCGCAGGACCGCGCCGATGGCGTCGAGTGCCGCCGCGTCGCCGATCGGCAGCAGCGGCGGCCTGAGGTGTCCCCCCGGTTGCCCGAGGATCGCCATGGCGGCCTTGAGCTGGGCGATCGGCGTGCCGTACACGCCGCTGTAGTCGGGGTTGATCAGGCGGGTGGAGAGCCCGGCGTACCGGTCGGCCCAGCCGCGGGCGGCCTTGGCGTTCCCAGCCGCGACCGCGTCGTAGTACGGCACCGCGAACGGCGCGCCCAGCCCTCCCCCGTCGATGTTGCCGTCGCCGCCCAGTTCCATCAGCACGGCCAGGCCGCGCCGGTGCAGGAAGCTGCCGAAGACCCGGACCTGGTCGCTCACGGCCTCGACGGTGCCGAGCATGCGCAGCCAGTCGCCGGTGCTGTCCTTGATCGCCACGACCTGGTCCAGGTCGGCCAGGCGCCGCGTGAGCCCGGGGTGGGCGGAGATGTCGACGCTGACGCCGCGCGGCCAGTTGTAGACCATGAACGGCAGGTCGGTGGCCGAGCTGACCTCCCGGAAGAAGGCGAGGATCTCCTCGGGACCCGGATGGACGTACGGCGGCGGGGTGGCGAGCACGCCGTCCGCGCCCGCCTCGGCCGCGTGCCTGGCCAGGTCGATCGCCTCGCCGGGGGTGTAGGCGGTGACGCCGACGACCACCGGGATCCGCCCGGAGAGCTCGGCCACGGCGATCTCGGCGACGCGACGACGCTCGGCGGGGGTCTGGCTGAACCACTCACCGGTGCTCCCGTTGACCAGGACGCCGTGCACCCCCTGCGCCGCGTAGAGCCGGAGCAGCGCGCGCCACGCCTGCTCGTCCAGCGCTCCAGCCGCGGTGAAGGGTGTCGGCGCGGCCGGCCAGTAGCCCCGCCAGCTGACGTCGTCGCGATCCATGGGTCCCCCGGGTCTCTGCTACGCTCCACGTTTGTGGGATCGATTGCATAAGGTTGCGCCCAAGGGCTGGTTCCGGTCAAGCAAGAAACATGCTTTTTACCTGTTCAATTTCCCGGAAACATGGCAGCGCGGAATTCCCATCTGAGAAGATCACGCGATAGGATGGGATCGATCCCAGCAAGGAGCAGGATGGCGATCACGTTGAAGGACGTCGCGGGCGCGGCGGGCGTGTCACGGAGCACCGCGTCACGTGCCCTGAGCGGGTCCCTGCTGATCTCCCCGGAGACGAGGGCCGCCGTGGAAGAGGCGGCGGCCAAGCTCGGCTACCGCCCCAACCGCGCCGCCAGCACCCTGCGCTCCCGCCAGTCCCACCTCATCGGCCTGGTCCTGAACAACCTCATCAACGCCTCCTTCCACACCATCGCCGAGGTGGTGCAGCGGCGGGCCGCCGTCGAGAACTACCAGGTGATGCTCTGCATCACCGACGCCGACCCGCGGCGCGAGGAGTCGTTCCTGCGCACCCTCGCCACGTACGGCGTGGACGGGCTGATCATGATAGGGACCGGCAAGAACGCGGCGCTCACCAACGCGCTCCTGGCCGAGGGCATCGGGATGGTCAGCGTCATCCGGGCCGCCGCCGAGAGCGCCGCCCCCAGCGTGCTCGCGGCCGACCGCGAGGGCGCGCACGCCGCCACCACCCACCTGCTCGACCTCGGGCACGAGCGGATCGCCTTCATCGGCGGCGAGCTGACGACCAACTCGGGCCGGGAACGTTTCGCGGGCTACGAGCAGGCGCTGCGCGAGCGCGGCCGCCAGGTCGACCCGGCCCTCGTGGAGCGCGGGCCCTTCGACCCCGCCTTCGGCGCCGAGGCGACCACCCGCCTGCTCCGCCAGAATCCGACGGCCCTGTTCACGGCCAACCACGAAGCCGTGTTCGGTGCCCTGCCCACCCTGGTGGCCGCCGGGATCGACATTCCCGGCCGGCTCTCGCTGATCTGCTACGAGGACATCCCCTGGCTACGCTGGTGGCAGCCCGCCGTGACCGTGGTCGACAACGGCGCGAGGGAGCTGGGCGAGCTGGCCATGGACCTGCTCCTCCAGCAGATCGAGAAGCGCTCCCCCGTCGAGCACGGAAGCGGCCGCGCCTACCGCGTGGGCGCCAAACTCATCACCCGCGCGTCCTGCGCGCCTCCCGCGGGCTAGGCGAGGGTACGCAGTTCGGCCTGCCAGGCGGCCTGGGCGACCGCCAGGTCCTGCCAGCCCATCCCGACGCTCTTGAAGACCGAAATCCCCGGGGTCCTGGCGCCGAGGTCGCTGAGGTCGGTGAGCCGGCCCTGGTGCAGGACGCCATTGGCGATCGCCTGGACGATGTCTCCGGCCTCGCGCAGCGCGGTCTTCCGGTGTTCGACGACGATGCGGGACGCCCGGGTGATGACGGTGTCGTCGAGTTCGCGCGCGTCCGGGGTGTGGGAGCCGACCGCGACGACGCAGGTGTCGGCGGCGAGATCGTGGCCGTCGAATACGGGTGTCGGCGAGTTGGTCGCGCACACGACGATGTCGGCGGTCGCGACGTCGCCGGGGGTTCCGGGCCGCACGTCGACACCGATGGACTTGAGTTGAGCGCACAGTAGCTCGACGGGTGCCTGGCGACGGCCGACGACCAGCACCGAGTCGATCGGCCGGACCGTGCGGAGCGCCTCGATGTGGGCTCGGGCTTGTGGCCCCGCGCCGAAGACGACCAGCTTGTGCGCCTCGGGCCGGGCCATCTGCCGTACGACGAGGGCCGACTGGCCGGCTGTGCGCAAGGTGGTGAGCGCGGTGCCGTCCAGAACCGCGACCGGGGTGAGGGTCGCTCCGTCGAGCAGCACGTAGAGGGCCTGGATCCTGGGCAGGTCGGGTCCGGGATTGTGGGCCACGCCGACGATTTTCACGCCTAGTGATTCGCCGGTGGCCGCCGGCATCAGGAGCAACTCGCCGTGGGCGAGGGGCACGCTGACCCGGGAGGTGATCTCGCTGTCCGCGAGGGGGGAGGTGAGGGCTCGCTCGAGCGCGCCGATGACCGTGGGCCACGGGAGCAGTTCGGCGAGACGGTCGGAGTCGACGTGGGGTAGGGCAGACATTCGTAGTTTCCTTGTTAGGGGCGACGCAGGGCCGGGGCGAACGGTTACCGTCGGATGATCCGTCCGCCTTGCACGACGAACTTCGGACGGGTCGTGCCGATGATCTCCGCGTCTACGGCCGCGTCGCCTTCATAGATCACGAGGTCGGCGGTCTTCCCGGCTTCGATGGTCCCCACACGATCGGAGATCCGCAGCAGCTCGGCGTTGACCCTGGTCGCGGACTCGATGGCGTCCGGCAACCCGATCAGCTTGGCCTTCAGATAGATTTCCCTGCCCCGGGTGCGCTGCGTGATGCCGATGAGATCGGCGCCCGACCCCAGCGGCACGCGCGCGGCGTGCAGCAGCTCGACCGAGCGCTGCTGGGCCTGCCGTAGCTCTTCGATGTCCTCGACCAGGTGCGCGGGAACGCCCCAGGCGGCGGGGTCCGAGCCCAGCACCTCGTCGACGGCCAGGGTGGGAACGACCGTCGCGCCGTGGCGGGCCAGCGCCGCGACGACCTCGTCGTCGACCATCGAGCCGTGCTCGAAGGAGCGGACGCCGGCCTCGAGCGCCCGCAGGATCCCCTCGCGGCTGTGCGCGTGCACGGTCACGTAGCTGCCGAAGCTCTCGGCCTCGAAGTTGGCGGCATGGATCTCCTCGACCGTGAACTGGGGTTTGTCGAGCGGGTCGCCTTCGGACAGGACGCCGCCGGTCACGAACATCTTGATCTGGGTCGCGCCGCGGCGCAGTTGCGTCCGCACGGCGGCGCGCACCTGGTCGGCCCCCGTGCACAGCGCGTGGTTGCGCGCCAGTCCCCCGCACCCGAGGCTCGGATTCTCGGGGTCGTCGGAGAACCTCGGCCTCATGTCGCCGTGGCCGCCGATCTGGGAGAGGATCTGCCCGCTCGGCAGCACCCGGGGCGCCTCGATCAGACCGGCCGCGGCGGCTTTGACGACGCCGCCGTCGATCCCGCCCAGATCCCGTAGCGTCGTGAAACCCTGGTCGAGCGCCTCGCGGAGGTTCCTGAAGATGTAGCCGGCCTGCTCCGCGTCCGACCACGCCGACTGCGCGCTGAACGACAGCAGCCCGACGTGCGCGTGCGCGTCGATGAAGCCCGGCAGGATGGTGTGACCGTCCAGGTCGAGGACTTCCCCGGCGTCTCGGTGGCCTGGCCCGGGGCCGATCTCGGCGATCGTCGAGCCGGTCAGCCACACGTCGGCTCGGACGGGGTCGCGGCCGGTCGCGTCGAAGACTGTCGCGCCACGAAGGCCGAGGGTGCTCACTGGGTGTCCTCCATCAGGCCGAACTGTTTCCAGGGGTCGGGGATCGCGTTGAGAAGGCTGGCGGTGTAGGGGTGTTTGGGCTGATCGAACAGATCTTTCGGGGTGGCGACCTCGACGACCTCGCCCTGGTAGAGCACGGCGATGCGGTCGCAGAAGTACTGGGCCACCGAGAGGTCGTGGACCACGAAGAGATACGCCGTGCCCAGCTGGAGCTGCTCCTTGCGGAGGAGATCCAGCACCTGGGAGCGCACCGAGACGTCCAGAGCCGAGATCGGCTCGTCGAGCACCGCGAGGGCCGGACGCATGATCAGGGCGCGCGCGATGGCGACCCGCTGGCGTTGGCCGCCGGACAGGTTGCGCGGGAGCCGCGACAGGTACTCCGCGCCGAGGCCCATGTCGGCGAGCATGCCGGCCGCTTGTTCCCGCGCGGCGCGGCGATCGGCGAGGCGGTGCACGAGCAGGGGCTGCGCCACGATGTCCTCGACGCGCATATGGGGGTCGAGCGAGCCGAAGGGGTCCTGGAAGACCATCTGCACATCACGGCGGAGATCACGCAGGTGTCGTGCCGAGGCGCGGGTGAAGTCCGCGCCGTTGATCTCGACCGTGCCCGAGGTGGGCTGCTCGATCCGGATGACCGTACGGGCCAGGGTGGACTTTCCCGCGCCGGATTCGCCGACGACCCCCATCGTCTCGCCGGCGTGAATGGTCAGGTCGACGCCGCGCAGCACCGCGCGGCCGTACTGCTTGCGCAGGCTCGACACCTGGAGCACGGTTTTCGGCGGCGGCGCCTGGGCGTAGTCGAATTCGGGTCCTGGCCGGCGGTCGCCCGGACGTGGCAGGCAGTCGAGCAGATGCCTGGTGTACTCGCTGGCGGGCGCGGTGAAGATCTGGGCCGCAGGTCCGGTCTCGACGATGACGCCGTCTTTCATGACGACGATCTCGTCGCAGAATTCCGCGACGACGCCGAGGTCGTGGGTAATGAGGATGACCGACATGTCGTGCCGTTCCGCGGTGGTCCGCAGCAGCTTCAGCACCTGTGCCTGGGTGGTGACGTCGAGGGCCGTCGTGGGCTCGTCGGCGATGAGCACGTCGGGCTGATTGGCGATGGCGATCGCGATCAGCACGCGCTGGCGCATGCCGCCGGAGAACTCGTGGGGGTACTGCTTGAGCCGTCGCCGCGGCTCGGTCACGCCGACTTCCTCCAGGAGCTGTACGCAGCGCTCCGACACCTCACGCCCGGACAGCTTCGGGTGGTGCTGGGTGATGACCTCGGCGATCTGCGTGCCGACGCTCTTCACCGGGTCCAGGGAGGTCAGCGGGTCCTGGAAGACCAGGGAGATCACGCGGCCGCGCAGCCGGTTCATCTCCCGCTCGGAGCGGGACACGACGTCGGCGCCGAGCACGCTGATCTCCCCGTGGCCGACCCGGCCGGCGCCTGGCAGCAGACCGAGCACGGCCCGGGCCACGGTCGACTTTCCCGATCCGGACTCCCCGACGATCCCGAGCCTCCCTCCTCGTTTCACGGTGAAGGAGATCCCGTGCAGGACCTCGGTCGGGCCGTACGACACGTGCAGATCGCGAACGTCGATCACGCTCGTGGATGGTGTGGTCATGTGACACTCTCGCGTGCGCGCAGCCGAGGGTCGATGATCGCGTTCGCGACGTCCCCGATGATGTTTCCGATGATGTAGACGATGGCGCTGATCAGGATGAAGCTCTGCATGAGCGCGAAATCCTGGGCGGATATGCCCTTGGTCAGCAGGAATCCCACGCCCGGCCAGTTGAAGACCGTCTCCGTGAGCACGCTTCCGGTGATCAGCGAGGCGAAGATGACGCCGCACGAGCTGACGGTGGGCAGCAGGCTGTTGACCAGGACGTGCCGGAGGTGAGTCCGCCAGGCGCTGACGCCCTTGCTGCGCACGACGAGCACGAACGGCGAGGCCGAGGTGTCGGTCATGTTCGCGGTCAGCAGCCGCGTCAGGAACGCCCACGGCAGGAGCGCGAGGGAGACGACGGGCAGGACGAGATGGGCGGCGGCGTCGCTGAGCCCGACGAGGTCTCCCCGCAGCAGGAAGTCGAGCGTGTAGAAGCCGGTGACCGGCTCCGGCGGGCTCAGGAAGGGTGACAGCCTGCCGGTCGGCCCTGGGAAGATCCCGAGCTTCGAGGAGAACATGACGATGAGCACCAGGCCTACCCAGAACGGCGGGCTGCCCAGGCCGATGAGGGCGAACAGGCGGATGAGGCCGCGGGCGAAGCCGTCGCGATAGCTGGCCAGGGTCGCGCACACGATCGCGCCCAGCACCGCGAGCACGAACGCGTAGGCGGCCAGTTCCAGCGTGGCCGGCAGCCGGGCGGCGATGGCCGGGAGCACATCCTGCCCCAACGAGAACGAATAGCCCCATTCGCCGCGCACGAAGTCCCAGAGGAAGCCCGCGTACTGCTCGAAGAAGGGCTCGTCGAGCCCGAGGCCACGCCGGGTGGCCGCCAGGGTCTCGGGGCTCGCCAGAGGTCCGGCGATCAGGCGTGCCGGGTCGCCCGGCAGCGTACGCAGGACGACGAAGGACACCAGCGAGGCGATGACGATCGTCACCAGGCTCTCCACGAGCCGCCGGCGGAAGTTGCGAATCACGCGTCACTCCCCTCGGCCCGGTTACGAACGCGAAGCTGATCAGTGAAGATGTTGACGACGAGGACGAGCACCAGCAGCGCGACACCGGGGGCGACACCGACCCACCACTGGCCGCTGGCCGCGTACTGCAGTCCGTCGGTGATCATCGCTCCCCACTCCGCGGTCGGCGGTTTCGCGCCGACGCCGACGTAGCTCAGCGCGGCCAGGGTGAGGACCGCCGCGCCGAAGTTCGCGGCCACCTGGATCGTCAAGGTCGTCGACAGGTACGGCACGACGTGCCGCAGCGCGATCCGCCATTTCGGGACTCCGATCGTGACCGCCGCCTGGACGAAGGCCTCGGACTTGCTGCGCAGCGCCTCCGCGCGCAGGGTCACGGCGAACACCGGAATGATCGTCACGACGATGCCGGTCACCGCGCTGGTCAGCCCGGTGCCCAGGCCGATGGCGATGGCCATCGCCAGCAGCAGCTGGGGGAACGCCAGGATCGCGTTCATCGGCGCCATGACCGTCCGGTCCAGCCAGTGCGGCCCGACTCCGCACACGAGGGCCACCGCCAGACCGCCGATGGCGCCCAGACCCACCGAGATCGCGGCCAGCGCCATCGAGATCCCGGCGCCGACGGACACCCGGGCGAAGATGTCGCGCCCTTCGCCGTCGGTGCCGAAGAGGTGGTGGCCATCGGGAGGCTGGAGTGTCCGGCTCACGTCCACCAGGTCCGCCTGGTGCCGCAGGAATACTCCCGCGACGGCCAGCGCGACATAGGCGACCAGGATGGCGACGGACAGGACGGCAGGCCACCGTCGTGCACCGCGTCCCGTCTTTCCAGGCACACGATGGCGAATGCCTGGATCAACGCGTGTCGTCATGGTCGGCCGCCCTGCCTATGACTTCGCCCAGCGGCGCATGTCGAGCGACTCGGAGTAGTGGAAGCTCTTCACCGTCTTGTTCAGCGCGACCGGCGTGAGGCTCTGGTACAGGGTCACTCGCGGGAATCGCGCCACGTAGTTCTTCGTGATCTCGGCGTAGAGCTGGTTCTGCTTCGCCGTGTCGCTGGTGGCCCGGGCTTGCTTCAGCAGGTCCGTGTTGGCGGGGATGCAGATGTAGCCGGTGTTGTACGCGCTGTCGCAGTCCTCGTCGTACTGGAGGTAATAGCCGGCGTTGGCGTACGCGGGTCCGTCCAGTCGCAGCGCCGCCTGGCTCTTGCCGTTGTAGACCGCGTCAGACCAGGCGCTCGAGGTGAGCGTCCGGAGCGTGAGGTTGATGCCGATCTGCTGGAGGGCGCTCTGGACGATGGTCGAGATGGTCTTCTGGTTCTGGTCGCCGGACTGGATGTCGAGGGTGACCTCGATGGGTGTCTTGACGCCGGATTCCGCGATCAGCGCCTTGGCCTTGGCGATGTCCTGCGCGACCGGTTGGCCGTACTGGTCGCTGTAGCCGGGCATGGACGGCGGGATCGGGCCGTAGTAGGGCTTGCCGAAGCCGTACATGACGTTCTTGATGATGTCCTGCGTCGGGATGGCGAGAACGGCGGCTTCCCTGACCTTCTCGTTGGTCCACGGGGCCTTGTTGTTCGGCATTGTCATGAGCATCGACTGGGTGTCGTCGTAGGACACGACCTGGACCGATGAGGATGACCGCAGCGAATTGAAGGCTGAGCCGCCCAGTCCGAAGGCGATGTCGGTGGCGCCGTTCTGGACGTTGACGAGTTCCGTCGCGGGGGACGTGGTCCAGGTGACGTTGATCTCTTTACTCAGTGGCGGCGGGCCGCCGAACGCCGGGTTGGCCTTGAGGACCGCCGATGTGCCGGGTGAATAGGATTCCAGGGTGAATGGGCCGCCGCCGGCGGAGTGCGAATCCATCCACGTGTTCGCCGTGTCCTTGACCACTCCGCCGTTCGCGTTGACGACGCCGGGGTCGACGATGCCGCCCGAGGTGTCGGCGAGGGCCGAGAGGATCTGCGGGTCCGGCTTGTCGAGCGTGATGACGACCGTGTTCGCGTCCGGCGCGGCGATCTCGGTGATCAGGTTGGGGTCGGAGTACAGGTCGTTCAGGATGGTCGCGCCGCACTGGTTCATGGTGAGGGCGCGGTCCAGGGAGAATTTGACCGCGCTGGCGTCCATCGCGGCGCCGCTGGGGAACTTCCAGCCGGTGTTCAGCTGGAATGTGTAGGTCTTGCCGTCGTCGGACGCGGTCCAGCTCTTCGCCAGGTAGGGCAGGATCTTCGAGTAGTCGATCTTCGTGGTGCCGGCTTCGCTGGGCTTGGCGCCGAAGTCGACGAGCCGGACGTACAGGGAGTTCAGCAGCTGCCGGTCTTCGCCCGTGCAGCTCTTCGCGGGGTCGATGGAGGACGGCGCGGTGGCGAAGCTTACGCGCAACGGCGTTCCGCCGGCGGGCGACTGGGTGCCGGCGGGGTCGCTCGCGGCACAAGCCGCCACTATCGGGATGACGAGGCCGGCTCCCGCGATGATCGCGCCCAAAGTGGTTGTTCTCATGAAATATCGCCTTTCTCTGCGGAACGGGCGTCACGGGCCATCGAACGTTCGAGGTCGGTCTTTTCCTGATTGACCGACAGGCCGGCCTCGACGGTGTGCTGCAGGTGCACGCCGTAGATCGCCACGGCGTCCTCGATGGTCAGGAGTTCGTTGTCGACGTCGTTCATGACCCGCTGGGGATCCCGGTCGAGCGGATCGCCGTATCCCCCTCCCCCGCCGGTACGGACGCCGATCACCGTTCCCTTGGGCATCGCGACGTCGCCGACTCGCTCGTACTGGACGACGGTCTCGCCGTCCGGGTACGTGAGGATCGCGCGAGAACCGGCACCGGGCGCGCCGCCGTAAAGGCCGCGGGCGAGCGGATCCTTCGTGTTCTCGAGCGCCGTCTTGATCATGCAGTCGTCCTGCAGGATGCGGATATCGCGGATGACGCCCATACCGCCCCGGAACCGGCCGGCGCCGCTCGACACCGGATTGAGCGCGAATTCCTCGCAACGCAGCGGATACCGGGTTTCCATGACCTCGATGGGGGTGTTAAGCGTGTCCCCATCGCCGGTGAAGACGAATGTCCCCCCGTCGTGACCCTCGAATGCGCCGTGTCCCCCCATAACAGGTTCCGCGAAGACGAACCGATTACGTGCCGAACCATTGGTGCACATCACATATTCGGACCACATTTGATAAGACGAAGCGCGTCCCCGATGCGGGGCGACGTCGGTCAAGGCGTGCACCAGCAGCTCGGTAAGGCTGGTTCCGACATAGCCGTACGAGTCGCAGGGCGCCGGCTCGCGGGGGGTGACCATGGTCTCGCTCTCCGGCCAGGAGAAATCGACGACCCGCAGGTGCGCCTCGTTCGTCGGCCTGAGCGGATCCAGGATTCCCTTCACCGATTCGATGACCGCGCTGATGGTCGCCGCCTGCCCGATGTTGATCGGCCCGGACGCCGCGGCCGAGGTGCCGTCGAACGACACGCGCAGGCGGTCGCCGCTGACCGAGACCTGCACGGCGACGCGCGGCCGGTAGCTCCGGTCCACGCCGTCGAAGTCCAGTTCGACCTCGCGCGCCATGTCCCCGTCGGGAAGATCGGCGATCTCACGGCGCAACGCCGCCTCGGTCTGGTCGATGACATTGCTCATGATCGCCGTCACGTCCCCGGGCCCGTAACGGTCACAGAGGGCCTGGACGCGGCGGGCGCCGGTGAGGCACGTCGCGATCTGGGCCTGGAGGTCACCCATGACGATCTTGGAGACGCGTACGTTGGTCTCGATGAAGGACAGCAGGTCGACGTTGGGTTCGCCGGCGATGTGCAGCCGCTGGTTGGTGAAGCGCAGGCCCTCCTGGTAGATCTCGGTGGAGTCCACCGTCCAGCCGCCCGGGCTCATGCCGCCGATGTCGGCCCAGTGGGCCATGGTGGCGGTGAAGGCGACGAGCCGGCCGTCATGGAAGACGGGCATGTACACGGCGGTGTCCGACAGGTGGGTGCCGGTGATGTAGGGGCAGTTCGCGATGAGGACGTCACCGTCGCGGAAGCCGTCCTTTCCCCAGCGGCGGATCCCCGACCGCACGGTTTCGGGCAGGGCTCCGATGAAAACGGGCAGCCCCGGCGCGTCGGCCCACAGGTCGCCGTCCGCGGACAGGATCGTGACGCCGAAGTCCTTGACGTCGAAGATCAGCGGGTTGTACGCGCTCCGGACCAGGGTGTCGTGCATCTCCTGCGCCGCCGAGACCAGCGCGTTGCGGGTGATCTCAGCCCGGACCGGGTCGGTCATCATCGTCATCGGTCGGATCCTTTGTCCTGGAGGATGAGTTCGAGGTTGCCGAGCTGATCCACGCGTGCGCTCCACCGCGGCGGCACGATCACCGTGGTCGTCCACTCGTCGATGACCGCCGGGCCGTCGAACACGCGTTCGGCTCCGAGGTCGCCGCGCTCGTATACCGGGACGGCCGCGCGCCAGCCGCCGTCAGCGAACCAGATGTCGCGGCTGGTCACCGGTGCCGCGGCGGCCCTCGCCTGGGGCCGGGCGTTCGCCGGCCGTACGACGGGGGCGACGGCTCGGCACCGCAGGGTGACGATCTCGGTCGGAGCGTCACGGTCTCCGTGTCCGTACCGTTCACGGTGGCGCTCGACGAAACGGGCGGGGAGCTCGTCGAGCAGGCCGCCGGCGTCACCGTCGAGGATGTCGGAGTCGATCGGCGTGTTGATGGTGTGCTCCTGGCCGGCGAACCGCACTTCCGCGGTGAAGGAGCACGTGAGTGCCTGCGGGGCGAAGCCGTACCCGATCAGCGCCGCGGACGCCTGGGAACGCAGTTCCCGCAGGTCTCGCACGATCATCGGCAGGCTGTCCGCCGTGATCGGGCGCGACGAGGTGAGCGTCGCGTCCTCGCGATAGTCGCTGGTCAGCATTCCCCAGGCGGAGAATCCCGCCGCCGCGGGCGGGATGAGCACCGTCCTGATGCCGAGTTCTTCGCTGACGCCCGCCGCGAACAACCCCCCACCGCCGCCATAGGAGATCATCACGAAGTCCCGGGGATCGAGGCCGCGCTGGGTGGTGATCTGCCGGATGGCGTTGGCCATGTTGGCCTGCGCGACCGCGATGATCCCCGCCGCGTGCTCGACCACGGTCGCCCCGGTTCCGAGCGCTTCGCCGATCGCCTTCTCCGCCAGGGACCTGTTGAGGGTCATGCGCCGCCCGAGGAACCGGTCAGGATCGAGAAGGTGCAGCACGACCTGCGCGTCGGTGACGGTCGGGAGCAGGCCGCCGAGGCCGAAGCAGGCCGGCCCCGGCTGGGCGCCGGCGCTCTCGGGCCCGACCTTCAGGCTTCCCGACAGCGGGTCGAGGGAAGCCAGGGACCCGCCGCCCGCGCCGACCGAGATGATGTCGATGACCGAGCCCATGATCGGCCGATCTTCGACGATGGTGTTGGAACGCTCGACGATCTCGCCGTTCTGGATCAGCGCGACGTCGTAGGTCGTGCCGCCGACATCGGCGCAGATGGCGTTCTTGTATCCGGTGGCCTCCAGGACCGCTTTCGCCCCCACGACTCCCCCGGCCGGGCCGGAACCGAGCGTGTCCACGGGACGGCTCTCGGCGGCGCTGATCGGCATCACGCTGCCGTTGGACCGCAGGAAGGCGATCGGGTGAGCCAGCCCGGCCTCCCGGGTCGCCTTCTCGACCGAGCGGGCGTAGCCGGCGAAGTGCGGCTGGGTGAACGCGTTGATGACCGTCGTCGAGGTCCGCTCGAACTCCCGCCACTCCCGTACCAGCTCGCTGGAGACACTGACGGCCAGGTCAGGGTAGGCGGTACGGACGAAGTCGGCCACGATCCGCTCGTTCTCGGGGTTCTTGTAGCTGTGCAGGAACGTGATGGCGACGGCCGTCACGCCCTGGGCGACCAGGAAATCGACCTCGCGCCTGACCTCTTCGATCTCCACCGGGCGGAGCACCGTCCCGTCGGCGGCCATCCGCTCACCGATCTCGCGGCGCAGCTTGCGCTCGACCAGTGGCGTCGCTGCCGTAATCTGCAGGTCGAAGATCTGAGGGCGGCCGCCGCGGCCCAGTTCGAGCACGTCGCGGCAGCCTTTGGTGGTCAGCAGCCCGGTCTTGGCGCCGCGCAGCTGCACGAGGGTGTTCAGCGCGACCGTCGTGCCGTGGATCAGCATCTCGATGCGGGACAGCGGCACCGGCAGGCGCTCGATGCCGGCCATGAACTCGTTGACCAGGTTGCTCGCCATAGCCGACTGCTTCTCCACCACGACCTCGCCGGTCGCCTCGTCGAGAAGGACGTAGTCGATGAAGGTGCCGCCCACATCTACCGCGAGCCGCCGCTTCGTCCCCTCAGCCATGGACTCTCTCCTTCCGCACCGGCCGGCAGCAGCCGCGGTGTGATCGGTGATATGCGATATAGCACTGGAGACACTAAGGCGATAGCCTTTTCCTTGTGAAGGGGTCAGTGGGTCCAGGACGTAACGATCCAGTTTCTGAACGATCCAGTTTCTGAACGATCCAGTTTCCGAGCCGACGGGCGGTGTTCGCCGACGCGTCACGCGTCCGGTGGAGCGAGCATGAGGATGGAGGACGCACCAGTAGGATGATCCCAATTGACGAGGCCGGCGCTGCTCAGCGCATGATGAACGATCGGCTGGAGCCAGGCGTCACCGTGATCTCGATGGACCGCATGCCATGATGAATCTCAACGCAGCCCCTTTTCTCCCGCCCATGAAGGAGCGCCCGGTCGACATGTCTGGCGGAGCCGGTGACAGAGAATCACTGGGGGCGCTGGCACCGCGGGAGTCGCTGCGCGAGGCCTCGCGCCGGACGCTGCACGCGGCGGTCATCTCCGGCTACCTCAAGCCGGGCACCGTGTACTCGGCCCGTGCGCTGGGCACTCAGCTCGGGATCTCGGCGACTCCCGTGCGGGAGGCGATGCTCGACCTGGTCAAGGAAGGCCTCGTCGAAGCCGTCCCGAACAAGGGCTTCCGAGTGGTCCAGCTGACCGAGCGCGAACTCGACGAGCTCACCGAATTACGGCAGCTGATAGAAGTGCCGACGGTCCGGCTCATCGCCGAGAGGGGCATCTCCGATCCCGTCGGAATGATGGAGCTGAGCGAACTGGCCGACGAGCTGATCCGGACGGCCCGCGACAAGGACTTCATCGGGCATCACGTCGCCGACCTGCAGTTCCACCTCAAGCTGCTCGCGTTCGCGGGCAACGAGAACCTGGTGGCGACCGTGCACAACCTGCGGATCCGCTCGCGGCTGTACGGCATCCCGAAGCTGGCCGATCGCGGCCGGCTCGTCGCCACCGCCCGCGAGCACTTCGAGCTGCTCGATCTGATCCGCGCCCGCGACGCCGACGCCGCGGAGAAGCTGATGCGCCGGCACATCGGGCACGTGCGGGGAGCATGGGCCACCGGCGAAGACGCCACCTCGCCCTCGGATTGACGACAGGCTCGGCGTCGATGCCTTCTTAATCGATACCGTGGCGCACCATCGGCCCCCGCGAGGCGGCCAGTTCGTCGCGGGCCTGGGCGTTGGACACGGCCGTCACGAGGAGCTCGGTGAAGTCGACCATACGTTCCTCGACGGACTCTTCCACCGACTTCTCGGCACCGAAGTACGCGATCATGACTCCCCACAGCCGCGCCTCGACGATGATGGGGACGCCGACCGTGAACGGCTCGCCCGGCTTCCGCTCCTCCCCCGCGGGCATCCGCATCGGCTGACCACTCGCCATCACCATCCCCCAGATGCCCGAGTCGTCGAGGGGCCGGCGCGAAGCCATGGCCGGCAGGCGCCGGGAGGCGTCCTTGGCCCAGGAGCAGACCAGGACGACCGCCTCAGGGGTGTAGCGTTCGAGCACGGTGCGGTCGGCGCCCAGGAGCTTTCCCACCTCCGCGGCGACGGCGTTGAAGATCTCCACCGGCGGAACTCCGGACGCGACCAGCGTCGCGACGCGGCGCAGGGCGGCCTGTTCCGCGGCGAAGCGGCGCAGCTCCTCCCGGCTCACCTCCAGGGCCTGGTTGATCGCCACACGTTCGTGCGCCGCGTGCAGCAGCGCCTCCAGCGAGGGCACCACTCGCTCGTGCACGCGGCGGGTCATGATCTCCGGCAGGCCGGTCGGGACGGTCAGCGTGCCGAGCCGGTTGGCGCCCTCCATCAGGGGCAGCGCGTCGCGGCGCTCGTCGCCCTCGACGGCATCGGTCTCGATCGTGGCGAACGGCAGCCCGAGCGTGCGCGCCAGCTGCCGGGAGGCGAGCGGCAGGGCCTCGCGCAGATGCTCCGTACGCAGCAGGAGCCGGGCCATCCGCGCGTCCACGACGGCGTCCCTGCGGCGTTCGTCGGCCTCGATGACCAACGACCGCAGCAACGCCGCCACGCCGCCGGCGAGGACCGCGGTGATGACGAAGATCAGGAGCGTCGCCCAGGCCCACCGGTCCGCCAGCGTGAAGACCCCGAACGGGGGGAGCAGGAAGTAGTCGTAGATGAGGCCGCTGGCCACCGCGGTCACCGTGCCCAGCACCAGGCCGCACGCGTAGGAGACCACCAGCACGCCGAGCACGTAGATCACGTTCATGGAACTCGCGGGGACGAGGCCCTGCAGCAGGAATGCCAGCAGAGTCTCGGCCGCCACGATCAAGGCGCTGATCCCGATGCCCGCCATGAGAGGCAAACGCGTCGGCCGTAGAAGCAACGACAATAGACGCGCACGCATATCTATATAATACTCCGTAATCACCACGTTGTCGCGGGCCGGCCCGCCTAAACTAAAATGCCAGAGAAGACTCCGATTAACGCTACGAGACAATCGTGAGAAGTTATTCCACGGCGAGTCGTCAATGCGGGACATTACGTTTACCAAAGGCTTGAAGAAGCACCGCAATATGGTAACGCTTGTGGTAAAGATGCTGATCAGAGTCTCAGGACGAGCCTCGGTCCCAGGGAGCGCGATACGCAGATCATCATGCACGTGCCGGCCTGCTGCTCATCGGGTGTGAGGACATGGTCACGGTGATCGGGTTCCCCGGCGACCACTTCCGTCTCACAGCTACCGCAAATGCCGTCCTGGCAATCGCTGATCACGTTGACACCGGCGGCGAGGACGACATCGAGTACGGACCGGTCGGGCGGGATCCGGAGCACCAGGCCTGAGTTGAGGAGTTCGACATCGAACCCCTGCTCGGCCGTCTCATCGCCGGTGCCGGCGACCGGTGCCGAAAACAGCTCGTACCGGACCCGCCGGGTGAGGCCGGCCCGCTCCGCCGCGTTTCGCACCGCGTCGATCAAGCCGGTCGGCCCGCACACGTAGACCAGCTCGTCCGGGGCCACGGTGGCGAGGAGCGCGTCCACGTCCGGCCGCCCTCGCTCGTCTTCGGGCTGGATGGACACCCGGCCGTCGTACGGCGTGAGCTCGTCCACGAACGCCATGGAACCCAGGGAGCGTCCGGCGTACCGCAGGCGCCAGTCCGCGCCCGCCTGTTCCGCTTCGCGGATCATGGCGAGGATCGGGGTGATGCCGATGCCGCCGGCGACGAACAGGTAGCCGGGCGCGGATTCGAGGCGGAAGTGGTTGCGGGGCCCGCGAATCCGCAGCACATCGCCGACCGTGACCTCGTCGTGCAGCCATCGGGAGCCACCGCGGCCGTCCCGTTCCCGCAGCACACCGATGCGGTAGTGATCGGTCGTGCCCGGCTCACCGCACAGCGAGTACTGCCGGGTGGTGCCGTCGGGGAGCAGCACGTCGATGTGGGCGCCCGCGGCCCAGTCCGGCACGGGGGCCCCGCTGGTGCGGCGCAGGATGAGGGAGCGGACGCCGGCCGCCTCCATCCGTGCCTGGGTGACCCGGACGGACAGCGGTGTGCGATCACCAGGCGACGTCAAGGCGCTCGAGCCCCCGGAAGAAGTAGCTGGCGATGTAGGCGGGTTCGTACCCTTCGGCGAGCCGGAGTGCCGGCAGCCGGTCGAGCAGGGTTTCGATGGCGACGCGTACTTCGGTGCGGGCGAGCTGGGAGCCGGGGCACTGGTGGATGCCGCTGCCGAAGGCCAGATGCTCGCGGACGTTGGGACGGTGGATGTCCACGCCGTCAGGGTCGTCGAACCTGGACTCGTCCCGGTTGGCCGATCCGAACAGGAGCAGCAGCGCGGTGCCCTCGGGGAGCGTGGTGCCGTTGAGCTCGACCTCGCGGGTGGTGATCCGCATCAGGCCGCGGTGCGGCGCGTCCCGGCGCAAGGTCTCCTCGATGACCTGGGGCAGGACCGCCCGGTCGGCGAGTGCCGTTTCCCAGAGCCGCCGGTCGTCGCCGAGCATCAGCAGCAGCGCGCTGGTCATCAGGTCGCGGGTGGTGTCGTGGCCGGCGAAGCGGAGGCCGCGGAACATGTAGTGCAGGTCGCCCTGGCTCACCGGCGGGAAGTTCTCCCGTCCGTGGACGAGGTCGGACATGAAGTCCTCGCGCGGGTTCTCGCGGCGGTCCGCGGCCATCGCCTCCACGTACGCCTGGTAGTCGTGCAGCCTGCGGGCCGCCTCCACCTTCCCGTCCACCGGAGCGAGCGGATTCATCAGCAGCATGTAGTCGTCGGTCCAGGCCTGAACCCGGTCCACGTGCTCGCGCGGGATCCCGAACACCAGGCTGACGACTAGCTGGACGTAGGGATCGGAGTACTGGCCGACGAGATCCGCGCGGCGCCCGGGGGAGAACGCGTCGATCAGCTCGTTCGCGCGCTGTCTCATCGCCGGAAGCTGCAGGCGTACCCGGCGGCCGGAGAAAGCGTGGTTGAGCACCTGGCGCAGCGGAGCGTGTTCGGGCTCGTCGGTGTTGACGACGGTGGAGGCTTCCGGCAGCAGTCCGTCCAGCGCTTCGAGCACCTCGGGGGGGTTGGTCCACATGGTCGGAATGGCGTTGGCGGACGAGAAGGTCTCCGGGTCGTCCACAATGGTCTTTATGTCGTCGTAACATGTCACCATGTAGGCGTTCAACGCGGGGCTGTAGCAGATCGGCTCCTCGGCCCGAGACCACGTGTAGAACTGGTGGGGGTTCTCGCGGTGCGGGGACACCATCGGGTTGAACTCGGTCAGCTGGATCTTCCTCACAACGGACTCCCTCGTGTTGTTGTCCGGCATGAAGGGGAAGGTAGACACGAGGAACGGCGAGGGCTATCCGGTCAGCGCAGCGGATGGCCACTACGCGCAGACCCGATCAAGATGCGCGCAACGTGTCGACCGGCGTGACGCCGAACCGGTCACGGTATTCCCGGGCGAACCGCCCCAGGTGGTAGAAACCCCAGCGGCAGGCGATCTCGGCGACTGTGGTGTGCGCGGGATCCGCCCGTACCAGGTCGCGGTGGGCATGCTGGAGGGCGAGCTGGCGCCGGTAGGCCGTGGGCGTGACGCCGAGTTGCCGGGCGAACTGGTCCTGCAGCGTGCGGACGCTCACCCCGCATGAGACGGCGAGCGCGGCCAGGTCGAGCGGCTCGTCCAGATGCTCCTCGATCTCCCGGGTGGCGCGCCGGAGGAGACCGCTCGCGAGCACCGGCCGCTCCGCGTCGAGCTCCTCCCGGTACTCATGGCGGGCGGCGTGCAGGAACGACGTCACGATGGTGCGGATCACGGGTTCCATGAGCCGCGCCCGTCCCGGTGCGGGCAGGGCGGCGCCGAGATCCAGGACGGACCGCGCGAGCGCCGCCCAGGATCTGCGACATCCGTCGGCCAGGTCGAAGGCGTGGTCGAAGGCGATGGCCCGGCGTACGGGGTGGTTGAGCAGCTCGGCGAGGGTGCGCTCCAGCATCGCGCGGCTGAACCGGACTCCGATCTGTACGCAGTCCGCGCTCCACAGCTCGATCGCGGACGGCGGGTCCGGCGTGTACACGGCGGCGACCTTCGGCGACGCCGCGAGCCGCTGATCGCCGCAGCGGGAACGGATCCGGCCGGACAGCGGGATGTTGATCTGGTATCCGGTCTCCAGCCGGCCGCAGTCCAGCCGGACCGGCGCCCCGTAGCCGATCCGTCCCACGGTGATGTCCGATCCGAACGCGCACGCGCGCAGCCGCATGCGGATCGCACGCGTCTCGGTCATCGACAGCCGGTGGCGGAAGAACGCCTGAGCGCCGACCGAGCGCGCGTGGTCGAGGTCGCTGGTCGACACGACGAGCAACCCACGACCTTCCGGCTGTAGCGACACGGTGGCCCCCGGATGCAGTGGGTTGGCGGCTGGCTGATGGTGTGCCCGGCGTCACGCCGCTGTCAAGCGGTCGCGGGGCCGGAACAGGCTGGCACAACAGCGGCGGCGTTCTCTGTCATCACAGCCCGTTTACCTGCGGAACTCCCAACGGTCACAATCCATTTCACCCGCCGGTGAAGCGGCTTCCCATCTTCGGAGGACTCGATGACGAATATCCCAGTTACGGTGCGGTCGCCCGGCCCGGACGTTGAGACGGTTCAGCGCGCGAGCGCCCTCTTCGACCTGATCCGGTCCGAGGCCGCGCAGGGACAGGAGGACCGGCAGGTCACCAAGGCGGTGACCGACGCCGTCGACGACGCCGGCCTGTTCAACCTGATGGTCCCCCAGCGGCTCGGCGGTCCCGGCGCCAGCGCCCGGACCATGATCGAGGTGCTCGTCGAGCTCGGCCGCGCGGACGGTTCGACCGGGTGGAGCGCGGCGCTGGTCAACGCGTGTACGTGGTTCGCCGTCACCTACAGCGAGCAGGCCCAGCGCGAGATCTGGGGCGTCGGCCCGAAGGCCAAGGCATGCGGGATCTTCTTCCCGGGCATGACCCGGCGCCACCAGCTGGGAACCGGGGAGAAGGTCGAGGGCGGATACCTGCTCACCGGCGAGTATCCCTACGCCTCCGGCAACGCCGTCGCCGACTGGGCGACGCTCGGCATGCTGATCGACGGCCCGGACGGCACGCCGGCGATGGCGCTGGGCCTGGTCGAGGCCGGGGACTGGACCGTCAAGGACACCTGGTTCACGCTCGGTATGCGCGGCACGGGCAGCAACACGCTCGTCGTGAAGGACGCCTACGTTCCGGACCATCGCATCCAGACCTTCGACGCCCTGGCCAGGGGTGACTACGCCACGCCGTACGCGCGCACCGAGCCCAGCTCGCGCGCCTCGTTCCTGCCGGTGGGCACGGTGATTCTCGCGGCTCCCGGCATCGGGCTGGCCAAGGCGGCGCTGGACTACTCGCTGGAGAAGCTGCCGGCACGATCGGTGGGATACACCGTCTACACCGAGGCCCGCAATTCGCCGACCCACCACCTCGCGGTCGCCCAGGCGGCGAGCAACATCGACGCCGCGCATCTGCTGCTGGCCCGGGCCGCCGACGACATCGACGCCTTCGCCGCGGCGGGCGCTTATCCGGACGAACGCGCGCGCGGCCGGATCCGCATGGACACCGGCCACGCCGTCACCTTGTGCAAGGAGGCCATCGATGTCCTCATGACGGCCAACGGCGCGGGCGCGTTCACTCAGGACGGGCTGCTGGGGCGGATCTGGCGCGACGCGAACGCCGCGGGCCGGCACGCCTTCGCCACGCCCGAGATCGGCAGGGAGGTCTACGGGCGGCTGCTGCTCGGGGCCGACGACCCGCTGACGATCGCCGTCTGAAGGCGGCGTCGATGGGTGGGACATTTCCCGGGACGCCGGTGACGCGTTGGCTGCTCGAGCTGACTCCGCCGGAGGGTGAACCGGTCGAGCCGCTGAGCGACGCCCCGACCAGGACCCTCGCGGCCGCCGAGCTGGGTCCAGGACCGGTCGCCTGGGGCGTGGCGACCGCTCGCCGCGCCGCCGACCACATCATCGTGATCCTGCCCGCGTTCGGCGGTGATCTCGCGGCCGAGCAGCTCCTGCGCCGCGCCGTCGAGTCGACGACGCTGGCGATGCTGCGGGCGTTCCTGCACGGCGACATCGAAGCACTGTGGCCAGGCGCGGAGCCTGCGGACGCCACCGTCTCGTACGTACGGCGAGGCATCCCGCTCGACTTGGTACTCCGGGGGATCCACCTCTGCCAGGAGATCATCACCCGGGACGTGCTCGCCGAGATCGAGCATCGCAGCCTCCCGGTCACCGACGCCCAGGCGGCCAACGAGCTGCTGTTCCGCTGCTTCGACCTGTTCGGTTCGAACATCGCGGCCCGGTACTCCCTGGAGGCCCAGCGCTGGTCCCGCTCCACCGCCGCGCTCCGGGCCGAGCTGATCGGCAACGTGCTCTCGGGTTCCGCCCTCGACGCCAAGCAGGTCTCGGCGGCGCTCGGCTACCCGCTCGACGGCGAGCACGTCGCGTCGGTGGTCTGGCTCGACGCGCCGTACGCCCACTCCGGCGCCGAGGACGAACTCGAGGCCGCGCTCGACCGGCTGGATCGCCGGTTGGGCGGGCCGGCCTCGCTGCGGCGGTGGACGGGCCCCTCCACCGTGCACATCTGGCACGCGGGCGGTGTCTACAAGGGGCTGCGTTCCCTGGCGGAGTCGCCGCTGCCCGCGCGGCGGGCGCGGATGGCGCTGGGCGGGCGCGCGCGTGGCGTGGCCGGGTTCCGGAGCAGCCACGCGCGTGCCCTGCACGCGGCCCGCGTCGCCGCGCTCGCCGGGCCGCGCCTGGACTGGCTGTGCGACTACGAGGACGTGGAGCTCGTCGCGCTCGTCACCGGTGACCTCGAGTTCGCCCGCTCCTTCGTACGGCGGATGCTCGGCCCGCTGGCCGAGGACAGCCCCCGGGCGAGCGAGCTGCGCGACACGCTCGCGGAATACCTCGAAGTCCAGCGCAGCGTCGCGCAGACGGCCCGCCACCTGCACACCCACCGCAACACCGTCGTCTACCGGGTCAAAAAGATCGAGACCTTGCTCGGCAAGGAGCTCTCCGCCCTGCCGAGGGTCGAACTGCAGGTGGCGCTGCGGACCGCCGCGGTGCTCGGCGAGGTCGTCCTGGACAACGAGATCGATAAGGAAGAAAGATGGAGATGGTCACAGCCGATCCCGGGCCGGCCTCCGGCGTTCCCCGAGACGGGATAGCTCCCACCGTCGATGTGGGCACGATGAGATCGGTGCTCGGGCACTTCTGCACCGGCGTCGCCGTGATCACCGGGATCGACGGCGGCGAACCGGTCGGCATGACCGTCCAGTCCCTGGTGAGCGCCTCGCTGGAGCCGCCGCTGATCCTGGTCTGCCCGCAGCGCACGTCGACCTCCTGGCCCCGCATCGCCCGCGGCGGCGTCTTCTGCGCCAACATCCTCAACTCCGCCCAGCACGCCCTCAGCCTGAAGTTCGCGAAATCGGGCGGTCCCAAGTTCGACGGCGTGCCCTGGCGGCCCGGCCGCACCGGAGCTCCCATCCTCGAGTCCGCGCTGGCGCACATCGAATGCGACGTGCATTCGGTGCACGAGGCGGGCGACCACTTCATCGTCCTCGGTCGCGTCGTCGACCTCGCTGCGGGCGGAACGGACGGGCCACTGCTGTTCTATCGCGGTGCTTTCGGCGCTCTCGCCTCGTGACGAAAGGAACATCATGCTGGAGCACTACGTGATCTTCAAACCCTTCCCCGAGCGCGTCGCCGCCCTCGCCGAAGAGCTGCGCGCCTTCGGCGAGGGAGTCAGGGGAACCCTGCCGGAGCTGCTCGAGTTCACCTGGGGCGAGAACACCAACGCGTCCGGGCTCGCCGAGGGCTACACCCATGGCTGCCTCGCCAGGCTGACCGGCGCCGAAGGGCTGGCGGCCTACTGGACGCACCCGGCGCACCAGCGCCTGCTCAGCCGGCTGGACGAGCTCTGCCAGGCGCGCTTCGCGCTCGACTACAGCGTCGGCGAGCGCATCACCGGCCGTCCGATCGGAAGAAACCCATGACCATCGCCACCCGCCCCACCGACATGGATCCACGAAGGCTCGCGACCGCCATCCGGCTGCGGGCGGTCCGGATGGTCGCGCCCCAGGGCTTCGGCTATCTGGGCCAGGCGCTCTCGGCCGCCGAGCAGGTGGCGGCCGTGTTCGCCGTCCTGCGGTTCGGCGTCGACCGTCTGGTCTGCAGCCCCGGGCACTACGTGATCGCTCCCTTCGCCGCCGCCGGTGAACTCGGCCTCATCGACGACGACGTCCTGGCGACCTACGGCGGGAACGGCGCGGTAGTGGAGGCCATCGGCACCGAGCGGTCGCCGGTCCTCGACTACACCTGCGGGTCGCTCGGGCAGGGCCTGTCAGCGGCGGCCGGGTTCGCCCTGTCGGACAGGATGCGCGGACGTGACGGCCGTGTCTTCGCGCTCGTGAGCGACGGGGAACTGCAGGAGGGGCAGGTGTGGGAGGCGGCCATGTTCGCCGGTCACCACCGCCTCGACCGGCTCACGGTGCTGCTCGACGCCAACAACTCGCAGGTCGACGGGCCCGTCGACTCGATCACCACCATCGAGCCCATCGCCGAGAAGTGGCGGGCGTTCGGGTGGCACGCGGTCGATCTTGACGGGCACGATGTGGCGGCCGTCGCCGAGGCGCTGGAGGAGGCCGGTCGCGACACCGCGCGTCCCGCGGTTCTGGTCTGCCGGACGTCGACCGTACACGGGCTGCGGTGCCTGCCGCCCGACGCGGACGGGCATTTCATCAAGCTCCCGCCGGAGCTGGCCGAAGCCGCCGTGGCGGAGCTGACCGAGGAACTGGAGTCCTTCCGATGACGTCGCTGGTCTATCCGACGGTGCTCAAGCCTTACGGCAGGGCCCTGCTGCGCCTGGCCGAAAGCCGTGCGGACATCCTGTGCCTCAGCGGCGATCTCACCCGCCAGTGCGAGATCGATCTGTTCCGGGATCGGCTGCCGGAGCGGTTCGTGCACGCCGGGATGGCCGAGGCGCACATGATGGGCTTGGCGGGAGCGCTCGCCCGGTGCGGGCACCAGCCCTTCGTGCACACCTTCGGCGTGTTCGCGACGCGGCGTCCGTACGACCAGATCGCCAACGCGATCGCCTACCCGCGGCTCCCGGTGCGGATCATCGGATTCATGCCGGGACTCTCCACCCCTGGCGGGCCCAGCCACCAGGCCATCGACGACGTCGCCCTGATGCGCGCGCTCCCGGGCATGACCGTGGTGGACGTCGCCGACGCCGTCGAGGCGGACCAGGTCGCCGAAGCGGTCGCCGAGGTCCCCGGGCCGGTGTACGTCCGGCTCAAGCGCGGCGAGATCCCCGTCATCTTCCCCGGCGACCATCGCCTCCGGCTGGACCGGGCGTACATTCTGGCCGAAGGCACGGACGTCGCCCTGATCACCTCCGGCATGATGCTCGCCCCGGTCCTCGCCGCGGCGGAGGTGCTCGGGGAGCATGGCGTGGCCGCTTCGGTGGTCCATGTCCCGGTCGTCAAGCCGCTCGACGAGCGCACCGTCCGCGCCGTCACCGCTGAGTGCCGGGCCGTGGTGACCGTGGAGAACCACTCGGTGGTCGGCGGCCTGGGCTCGGCGGTCGCCGAGACTCTGGCCGAGGCGGGGATCGGCCGGCCGCTGCGCCGGGTGGGGATCCGCGACGTCTTCGCCGAGGGTTCGCTCGACGCCGCCTACCTGTTCGACAAGTACGGCCTGTCGACCCGATCGGTGGTCGACGCCGCCTGGTCCGTGCTCGGCCGCCCCGGCCCGCCCCCGGCCGTCACCGCCTCGCCGGCGGCAGCCGGTGAGTACTCCCCGGTATGACCCCCAACCAGAACCTTCGGAGGACCGCCCTCATGTCCACCACCCTGCCCGCCTTCTACCGGGCCACCGGCGGATCCGCGCCCGTCGCCTCGCCGGGCGCGACCAGCGGAGTCGACTGGGAACGCCGCGTCGACTTCGATCGGCTGCGCGCCGAGCGCCTGGCGAAGGCCCGCGCCGAACTCGAAAGATCCCACCTCGGCGCGCTGATCCTTTTCGACATGAACAACATCCGGTACGTGACCGCGACCCACATCGGCAACTGGGCCCGGGACAAGTTCTTCCGGTGCGCGCTGCTCATGCGGGGACAGGACCCCATCTTGTGGGACATCGGGTCGGCGGCGCGGACCCACCAGATGTTCGCGCCCTGGTTCGGGAAGGACAACTGGCGGGCCGGCCTGTCGACGTGGCGCGGCGCGGTCCCGGAGAACGTGGGGATCGAGGCCGGTAACGCGCGCAGGCTGGCGAACCTGCTGCGCGAGCACGGGCTGGCGGACGAGCCGGTCGGCGTGGACGTCGTGGAGCTGCCGGTGCTGCGGGCGCTCGAGCGCGAGGGCCTGCGGGTCGAGGACGGCAACAGCCTGATGCTGGACGCCCGGTCGGTGAAGACCGCCGACGAGATCGCCCTGCTCGACCACTCGGCGGCCCTCGTCGACGGCGCGTACGACGAGCTCTACCGCGCCCTGCGGCCGGGCATCCGCGAGAACGACTGCGTCGCGCTGGTCAGCCGCTTCCTCTACGAGAACGGCTCCGAGGAGGTGGAGGCCGTGAACTCCATTTCCGGCGAGCGGTGCAGCCCGCATCCGCATGTCTTCTCGGACCGCATCATCCGGCCCGGCGACACGGCGTACTTCGACATCATCCACTCCTACAACGGCTACCGGACCTGCTACTACCGCACCCTGAACGTCGGCAGCGCCAACTCCGCGCAGCGCGACGCCTACAAGCGGGCACGCGAATACATGGACAACGCCATCGCCGAAGTCAGGCCGGGCGCGAGCTCCGCCGACCTCGTCCGGCACTTCCCGGCCGCCGGGGAGTTCGGTTTCGCCACCGAAGAAGAAGCCTTCGGGCTGCAGTACTGCCACGGGATCGGGCTCGGGCTGTGGGAACGGCCGCTGATGAGCCGCTACCACTCGCTGGAGCATCCCATCGAGCTCGTCGAAGGAATGGTGTTCGCGATCGAGACGTACTGGCCCACTCCCGACGGCTCCGCCGCGGCCCGGATCGAGGAGGAGCTGGTGGTCACCGCGGACGGATGCCGGCTGCTCACCCGTTTCCCTGCCGACCAGCTGTACGTGGCGGGGACCCGCTACTGGACCGGCGTGGAACTGCCCGCGAACGGGGCCGGCCGATGACGACCGTGGGGTGGCTCGGAACCGGGCGGATGGGGACCGCTCTGGCGGCCCGGCTGCTCGACGCCGGCCACGAACTGATCGTGTGGAACCGCACCGCCGCCCGTACCAGGCCGCTGGCCGAACGCGGGGCGGCCGTGGCCGCCACCGCGGCCGAGCTGGGGGCCTGCGACATCGTATTCGTCACGGTGGGCGGCCCGGCCGACCTGGTAGCCGTGACGTACGGCCAGGGAGGGGTGCTCACTGGGCCCCGGAGTCCCGGGGTCCTCGTCGACTGCTCGACCGTGTCGGTGGAAACGTCCGATGCCGTGCGTGCGGCCTGCCGCACGGTGGGGAGCGACTTCCTCGCCGCGCCGGTCAGCGGCAATCCGGCTGTCGTCGCGGCCGGCGCGGCCTGCATCGTGACCTCCGGCCCCGCCGCGGTGCACGAGTTCGTCCGGCCGTGGCTGTCGGTTCTCGCCGGGACCGTCGTACACGCCGGCGAGGCGGAGCAGAGCCGGCTGGTGAAGCTGTGCCACAACCTCTACCTGGGGGTCATGGTCCAGGCGCTGCTGGAGGTCACCAGCCTGGCGGAGAAGGCGGGCACCGACCGTGCCGCCTTCGTGGAGTTCCTCGGCGGCACGGTCCTGGGATCTCCGTGGGTCAGGGCCCGCGCCGAAGCGGTGGCGACACGAGACTGGGAGCCGACGTTCACCATGGAGATGCTCCGCAAGGACTTCGAGCTGGGACTGGGAGCCGCCCGTGAGCTGGCGGTGCCCATGCCGCTCGCGGCCGCGGTCCAGCAGTTGATCACTTCGACGATCGGGCACGGACTCGCCGAAGCGGACCTGCTGGCCCTGGACGCGCTGCAGTCCGCCGGAGCCGGCCTGACGGAGGTCGTGCGATGACGATCGACCTGCGGCGAGAGGGCCGCGTGACCTGGGTGACCTTGCGCAGGCCGCCCAGGAACCTCCTGGACGCCGACCTCACGGCACGGCTGTATCGCACCCTCGTCGAGCTGGACGACGACGCCGACACGGGCGCCATCGTCATCACCGGGGAGGGCGAGTACTTCTGCGGCGGAGCCGACGGGCCGAGGCTGCGCGAGACCGGCACCGCCAAGGCGTTCGCGGCGGCCGCGGTCGACCTGTTCGGCCGGTTTCCCCGCTCGCGCACCCCGATCCTCGCCGCCGTCAACGGCGACGCGCTCGCCGGCGGCTTCGGACTCGTGTGCGCCGCCGACATCGTGATCGCGGTCGAGGGCAGCAGACTCGGCACCATCGAGGCCACCCTCGGGACCTGGCCCATGATCGCGCAGGTCGCCGCCGCCCGCCGCGTCCCGGAAAAGGCAGCGATCACGAACGCGCTCACGGGCCAGCCCTTCACGGCGGCGCGGGCCCTCGACCTCGGCATCGTCGACGAAGTCGTCCCCACCGACCGGTTGCACGAACGCGTCACGCACTACGCCCACCTGTCGATGGCCGGTGGCGCGGCTGCCCTGGTGGGCCGCCCATTGTTCTACCGCGGCAAGGGCCAGACCATCGACGACGCGCTGCGGGAGAGCGCCGAAGCGTTCATCGGGATGTTCGAGCGATAAGCATCCGATGGAACTTCCACGGGCGACCTGGGTCAGGCACCGGCAAGCTAGAGGATCTTCCTCAGGGCGATCGGGAAAGCCTAATGTCCTGATATGACTGATACCCGATACGCCCTCAACGGCATGGTTTGCACGATTGATCATCTCGCCTCGTCCGCGGGGATCACCGCACTTGACCGAGGGGGCAGTGCCGCTGACGCGGCCGTGGCGGCCAACGCGGTGCTGGCGGTTACGGCGCCACACATGTGCGGGCTGGGCGGAGATCTGTTCGCCCTGGTGCATGACGGCACCGGGGTGAGCGCGCTGAACGCCTCCGGGCGCGCCGGTAGCGGCGCGGACCCGCGGCGGCTGCGCGCCGAGGGCCACGACCGGATGCCCCATCTGTACGACATCCGGTCGGTGCCCGTGCCCGGCTGCGTGGACGGCTGGCTGACGCTGCACGAGCGCTTCGGGCGGCTCCCGCTCGACGTGGTCCTGGCACCCGCGATACAGCTGGCTGCCGACGGCTTTCCGGCATCGCCGCTGCTCGTGCCGGGGGCGCCGTTCATCGGGTCGTTGCCGGGAGCCGGTGATTTCGCCGAGATCCGGGCTGTCGGCGACCGCGTGCGGCGGCCTGGCGTGGCGCGGGCGCTCGACGCGATCGCGACGAGTGGGCGCGCGGGCTTCTACCAGGGGGAGTTCGGCCGCGGGCTGCTCGCCCTCGGCGGCGGCGAATACACCGAGGCCGACCTGGCCAGGGTCAACGCCGACTGGGTGACCCCGCTGCAGGTCACCGCGTTCGGGCACGGCGTATGGACGATCCCTCCCAATTCGCAGGGCTACCTGCTGCTGCTCGCGCTCGGCGTGCTGGAAGGGTTCGAGCTGCCCGGCGATCCGTCCGACCCGCGCTGGGCCCACCTGCTCGTCGAAGCCGCCCGCGCCGCCGGGCACGACCGGCTCGAGGTGCTGCACGAGGGCGGGCTCGCCCCGCTGGGCTCGGCCGCAGAACGCCGCGCGCTGGTCGACCCCGACCGCCGTACGGCAGGGCTGGGCGGCGCGACGGCCCGCGGTGACACCACCTACCTGTGCGCGGTGGACGGCGACGGCATGGGCGTGTCGCTGATCCAGTCGAACGCCGCCGGATTCGGCAGCCTGCTGTTCGAGCCGGGCACGGGGATCAACTTACACAACCGCGGCATCGGCTTCTCGCTCACGCCCGGCCACCCCGCCGAGTACGGCCCCGGCCGCCGCCCCCCGCACACCCTGTCCCCCGCCCTGATCACCCGCCCGGACGGGTCGCTGCGCACGGTGATCGGGACGATGGGCGGAGACGCGCAACCGCAGATCCTGCTCCAGCTCGTCACCCGCCTGCTGGCCCACGGCCAGACCCCCGGCGAGGTGATCGACGCGCCGCGCTGGGCGCTCGGCGTCGACCGCAGCACCGGCTTCGACACCTGGCACGGCGGCGAGGTCGTCGTCGAGGTCGAGGAGGGCGCCGCCTGGGCGCCCGGCCTGGCCGAACGCGGCCACGTGGTCCGCCACGAGCCGTACGGCGACAACTTCGGGCACGCGCACCTCATCGACGTGCTGCCCTCCGGAATGCTCGCCGGGGCCGCGGACCCGCGCGCCCGCATCGGCGCCGCCCTCGGTCGCGCCGGAGCAGCGGCTCACGAGCGCGGCTGATCGTCGCCCGAGATCCGCCTACCTGAAACACGCTAGCCGCCGGCCGCGTTGATCACGGTCTCGATCTCCGCGGCCATCAGGAGCCCGGCGTCCATGCCCATGCTGTCGAAGGCACCGGCGATCTCGAGCGAGATGAGCCCGTGGATGCGCGACCAGCCGAGCACACCGAGCCGCAGCGCCGCCAGCGGGATGTCCGCGGGTGCGCCGATCTCCTGCGCCCATCGCAGCAACGCCTCCTCGAGCGGGGTGGCGGCGTCGGCGGCGGACGGCGGTGCGATCTCCCCCAGGGCGGGGAGCAGCGCGAGCATGGCCTGGTTGAACGCGGTGATGCCGTCCGGAGGGTCCTGCGCGCCAGGCGAGCGGTCGGAGAAGAGCATCGCGTACCGGCGTGGGTGGGCCAATGCCCAGTGCCGGTAGGCCTGGGCGATGAGGACGACCCTGGCCGGAGCGTCCTGCTCCGCCCCGCTCCGCGCGGCCGACGCGACGGTGGACCCGAGGTCGGCATAGGCGTCGACGACGAGCGCTTCCAGCAGCGCGTCGCGTGAGGGGAAGTAGCGGTAGAGCGCCGGCGGGCTCATGCCCATGGCCTTTCCGACCGACGCGATCGTCACCTCGGTCACTCCCCCGGCGTCGACAAGCTCGAAGGCGCGCTGCTTGATCTCCTCAACCGTCTGCCGCCGGAGCCGTTCCCGGCGGGTCAGGCCTTCGGTGTCGCCGTTCATGGACATGACCAGAGTGTAGCCCCATTGCGTTCAATACGAACCGACGCTAAAGTTAAGGCTCGTAACCAAAGCTAACCTCCATCGCAACCGGAGCTCGCTGGTGAGCCCCGATCCGCGATGGCGACCCGCTCAGCGGTCCCCCCAACACAAGGAGTTCTCATGACCATTGGAGCTAGCGTCTCCGCCACCGTTCGCCGCCCGGCCCGCTGGGCAGATCGGATCGGGCGCGGGCTGATGGCCCTCGACGCGGTCGCGACCCTCGGCGCGTTCGCGAACGGGCTCGTGATCATGGCCAGCGTGTCCGACGATCGCGTCATCACCGAGGCTTGGCGGACGTTCGCCTACATCGTCTTCGCAGGCCTGTGGGCCGTGCTCGCTGTCGCACCCCGCAGGCAATGGGGCCTGTGGGAGCTCCTGCTCTTACAGAAGGGCGCGATCACCGTCTACTCCTTCGCGATGTGGGACATGCCCGACGCGCCGATGACCGCCTTCGTCGACCTCACCCTCACGGTGACGACCCTCGTGGCCTACGTGCTGTGCCGCGGCTGGTACGCCTGGCGAACCAGCGCCCCCGAACTGGCGAGCGGCGTGCGACCCATCGGCTCGGCCGGATGACGCGCTCTTCGAAGCACCGAGCCGCCCTGTCGCCCGCCTCGGTGGCGCGGGTTGGACGTGCTGGCTGAGGAACGCCTCGAAAACATCGGCACGGTGGAATCCATGGCGCGTCGCAGGGACGTATTACCGCGGAATCGTCGCCCAGGAAAGGAAGCGTAGATGAGCAAGCGGCTCTATAGGATCGCCGCGGTTCTCGCGGTGGTGGCAGTTACCGCGGTGTTGTTACCCGCTCCGGCCACGGCTGCCGCCCTGTCCGCGCCGGAGCGGGTGCGCGTCACCAACGTCACCGCGACCCAGATCTCCTTCGCCTGGTCGCAGAACACCCTCGGAAGCGTCGGAACCATCCGCGCCCGGGTCTACCAGAATGGGGCACTGGTCGCGACCACGCCATTGGTGCGCTACACCGCTTCCGGACTCGTCCCGGGAGCGAACTATTCCTTCCATGTCGTCGCCGTCGACGGCGTCGGCAACACCTCACCGCCAAGCCGCACCCTCACGGTCACCACCCGCGGTCCGGGCGTGGTTCCGCCGGGACCGGCGAACCTGCGCGCCATCGAGGTGGCTCCCTCCCGGGTCGGCCTCGCCTTCGGCCAACCCGACGACAGCTGGGACGTCGATCGCTACGAGGTCTTCGACGGGGCGACGATGGTCGCCTCAGTCCCCGCCTTTTCCTGGTACGGCGTGCCGACTGTGACGCTGGATTTCCGGGGACTCACGCCGCAGTCGTCGCATTCGTATTCGGTGCGGGCTATTCGCCAGGCGTTCGGCGCTTCGCCCTCATCCAACACCCTGACGCTCAGCACACCCCCGCGAACAGACCTGCGAGCGCCGTCGGTTCCCACCGGACTTACGGCGAAGATGGCGAGGTATGCCTGCTTCACCGTCACGCTGACCTGGGCCCAGTCGAGTGACGACAACGATCCCCAGCCCGCGATCGACTACGAGATCCTCGTCAACGGCCAGCACGAAAACTGGGTGCGCGGCGCCGGGACCTCCACCATCGGCATCGTCCCCGTAGGCGCCAACACCATCGCGGTCCGCGCGGTGGACAGCTCCGGCAACGCCTCCGGAGCCGCCACGACCACGTTCCTTCGCGAGCCTTCGTGCACTGACGAGGCCTGACGCCGAAGGAGTCACCGGCGCTCGCGTGATACCTCTCCCTGATCGTGGGTCAGGGAGAGGTTCCGAACTCACTCCAGACTTCGCAGGTACGCCGCCACGCGGTGTTTGCCGCCGTACTCGGCCCAGCCGAGTGGGGTCGCGTCGTGTTCGGTGTCCTTGATCGTTGGGTCGGCGCCGAGCTCGATCAGGGTCCTGGCCGTCTCCACGTCGTCGTTCCAGGCGGCCGCGTGCAGCGGGGTGGATCGACGCAGGTGGTTCACGTCGAAGCCGAGGCCGGCGAGCAGGCGCGCCGCCGCGGGCTTGCGCTGCTCGGCCGCGGTGCCGATCAGTTCCGGGGATCGGGCGAGCGCTCGCGTCAGCGCTTCAGGGCCGAGTCCGGCCACCGCGTCGGCGTCGGCGCGCATGCAGGCGGCGGTGAACGCGTCCATCTCCTCCAGCACCGCCGAGGCGCCTGCGGCGGCGAGGAGGTCCGCGACCTCGGTGTGCCCGTTCAGCAGGGCGAGCTCGTAGGGGGTGCGCCCGCCGTACGCCGGATGCCCGCCCAGGCCGTTCACCTCCGCGCCGTGCGCGAGGAGCAACCGGGCCCGCCGCGGGCCGCCGCGCAGCGCGGCGGTGGCCAGTTCGTCGCGCAGCAGCTGCTGCGGGGACTGCAGCGTCGGACCCAGCCTGGCTTGCCACGGCCCGCCCTGGCCGCGGCCCAGGCCGAACTCCAGCAGCAGCTGAAGGTGGGCGGTGTCGTCGGAGAAGGAGCCGCCGAGGCCGAGGTTGTACAGGGTCTGGCTGTCGTTGGGATCCGCTCCTGCCTCCAGCAGCAGCCTGGCCAGCGCCGGGCCCTTCGGATGGGGTGGCTGGTCGCCCTCGCCTCCGCCGAACGCGCCGGTGAGCGCGGTGAACGGCGAGGTCAGCCCGTCCCACAGGAATCCGGCGTTGGGATCGGCGCCATGGCCGAGGAGGAGGCGGGCCGCTGCCACGTACCGGCCGGGAGCGGCAAGACGCGCGTAGGCCAGGTACAGCAGCGGCTCCCACCCGAAGGGACCGCCCTGGATCCGGGACAGCCCTGGATTCCCGGCGAGCGCGTCGGCCAGCGCGTCGTCGGAGCCGGTGGCCGCCATCGTGAAGACGTTCGCGGTGGCCAGCCGCGGATGCCGGGCCAGCAGCAGGTCGGCTTCCCCGGTCCGGCCCGGGTAGTCGGAGCCGTAGGTGAGGCAGGCGAGCCGCAGGAACTCCTGCGGCGGCTCTTCGCTCGGCACGACCAGGTGCGGCGAGCGGGAGTATCGCTCGACGGTGCCGATGTGGTCCTTCAGCCTGGGCCAGCTCGCGAAGCCGTACATGCGGGCTGTGACGAGCTGCGCGTCGGACAGTTTAAGCGTCTGCGGCGGTCGCGGGTGGAACTCGGTGACGAGTCCGAGCGCTTCGGGGACTCCCGCTTTCACATACTGCAGGAGTGTTTTGGCCTGCTTGCGGAGCCGTTCGATGCTGGGGTTGTCGGGCAGGCGATGGATGGGCACCAGAACCTCATTTCCGTCTGGCCTGGTGTCCGCATGAGCAGGCCGGAAAAGAGGTCGGGCCAGGTCGTTCGATGAGCATCAGGTGGGCTTGGCCCTTCCCGCGGACCGGTGGCGTCCTGCGCGCGCTCCCCCAGCCTACGGGACTCGATAGAGCCGGTGTCACATGTGGGGCGCCGGCGGTGCTCTACATGTGTGGACGTTGTAGGGCATGGTGGGAGCGCACCGGCCGTCCTGTCCGGTACGGGACATGGCGCGGCGGCCGGGCGGGAGGACGGCGTGGAGGTGTCGAGTCCGCCGGGACGAGAGGCTGTCCGGGCCGACCTCGAACAGGTCTTCCGCACGGCCTATCCGCGGGTCGTCGCGGTCGCCGCCCGGGTGCTCGGATCCAGGGACGCGGCCGAGGACGTGGCGCAGGAGGTGTTCCTGACGTTCGGGCGCTCCTCGGTGCCGGCCGGGGAGGCGGTGCGATGGTTGTCCGTCGCCGCGGCGCACACCGCGCTGAACCACCTCCGCTCCGGCCGTCGCCGCGCCTCCCGGGAAGAGGCCGCCGACGATGGTGACGCCGTCTGCCCGGATGTCGCCGACGCGGTCGTGACCCGCGACGAGCGCCGCCGCGTGCGGGCGGCGCTGGCGCGGCTGCCCCGCAGGCAGGCCGTCGCCCTCGTCCTGCGGCACAGCGGCCTCAGCTACGCCGAGGTCGCCGCCGCTCTCGATCTGTCCCCCGGCAGCGTGGGCACCACCGTGCGACGCGCCGAATCCGCCTTGCGTAAGGAGTTGAACCGTCATGCGTCATCCGACTGACGGCACGCTGCGCCGGCTCCTGGACGAGCCGGCCGGTGTCGCCACCGCCGACCGCGAGCACATCGCCGGCTGTCCGGTGTGCCTGTCCGGGCTGGCAGCCGTACAGGAGGACGCGGCGGTCGCCGGCGCGGCGCTGAGCGTCGAGTTCGCCGTGGACGTGGACACGGGGTGGCGCCGCCTGTCCCGCGCGGTCGCCGCCGAGGAACGGGCGGCCAGGGCCGCGCCCGCCGCCCGATGGCGCGCGGCGCTGCGCAGCCCGGTGGTCGCCGCGGTCAGCGCCGTCGCCCTCCTGATCGGGGGTGGCGCCGCGGCCGCCGCGGACTGGCTGCAGATCTTCCGGACCGAGCAGATCGCCCCGGTCACCATCCCCCGGGCCGACCTGGTCAAGCTGCCCGACCTGTCCGCCTTCGGCGAGCTCAAGGTGACCGAGAAGATCGCCATCCGCAGGGTCGCCGACGCCGACGCGGCGGCGAAAGCCAGCGGTCTTTCCGTCCCGCGGGTGAGCGTGCTGCCCCGCGGCGTCACGGGAGAACCCACGTACTACGTCGGCGGCCAGGTGAGCGCGGAGTTCACCTTCTCGGCCGAGAGGACGGCGCGGACCGTCGCGGCGGCCGGCCAGACGCTGCCACCGGCGCCGCCGGGCCTCGACCGCAGCCGGTTCCGGTTGATCGCCGGTCCGGGGCTCGGCGCGGTCTGGTCGGAGGGCCGCCCCGTGCCCGCCCTGGCCGTGGTGCGCGCCGTCGCGCCCACCGCGTACTCCTCGGGGGTCCCGTTCGAGACGGGCCGCGACTACCTGCTGTCCCTGCACGTTCTGCCGGATACCGTCGAGGCGCAGCTGCGCGGCTTCTCCGGCGACGGGACGACGCTGCCCCTGTTCGCGTCGGACGAGTGGCTGACGAGCTCCGCCGCCGACGTCGGCGGGGCGCCGGCTACGGTGCTCACCACACGGGACGGCACGCTCGCGGCCGTGATCTGGACGGACGACGGTGTCGTCACCGCGGTGGCCGGCTCGATGAGCGGCGACGAGGTGCTGTCGGTGGCCCGGGGGTTGCGGTGAGCGCGGACTCCACGACCCGGCAGGGCAATTCCCTGCTCGCCGAGCTGCCCCCCGCGGCGGCGGTGTGGTGCTCCGGCCTGCGCAAGCGGTACCGGCGGCGGACCGCGGTCGACGGCGTGTCCCTCACCGTCGGCCGCGGCGAAGTGGTGGGCCTGCTCGGACCGAACGGAGCGGGCAAGACCACCGTCATCAAGATCCTGCTCGGGCTCGTCCGGCCCGACGCCGGCGAGGTGCTGCTGCTCGGGCGGCCGGCGCGGGACCCGCACGCCCGTGCCCGGGTCGGCTACCTGCCGGAGCTGTTCCGGTACCAGCCGTGGCTCACCGCCGCCGAGGTGCTGGCCCTGCACGTCCGGCTCGCCGGCGCCGTGGTGCCGGACCAGGAACGGCGCGAGTGCCTGGCCGCCGTCGGCCTCGCCGACCGCGCCGGGGACCGGGTGGGCGGCTTCTCCAAGGGCATGCAGCAGCGCCTCGGGCTGGCCGTCGCCCTGGTGGCCCGCCCGGAGCTGGTCGTCCTCGACGAGCCGACCAGCGCCCTGGACCCGATCGGCCGGGCCGACGTCCGCGACCTGCTGCTGTCCCTCAAGGCCCGCGACGTCGCCGTCCTGCTCAACTCGCACCTCATCGGCGAGGTCGAGCGGGTCTGCGACCGGGTCGTCATCCTCGACAAGGGCCAGGTCGCCGCCGCCGGCACGCTGGCGGAGCTGCTCGGCCAGCGCGAGCTGCGGCTGCGGCTGGACGAGGTGAGCGCGGCGGCGGAGGCACGGCTGGCCGCCACCGGCCGGCTCACCCGGAACGGGGACTCTTTCACCGTCACGCTGGCCGCCGACCAGGACACCACCACCGTGCCGGACCTCGTGGCCGACCTGGTCGGTCTCGGGGTACGCGTCCACGCGGTCGAGCCCGGACGGATCAGCCTCGAGGAGCGACTGCTGGACATTCTCCGCACCGACCCCACGGGGGACCACCGATGACCACCGTGCTCACCGTCGCCTCCCTCACCCTCCAGGAGGCCGCGCGCCGGCGCGTGCTGCTCGCGCTCGCCGCGATGACGCTCGCGCTGCTCACGCTCAGCGCCTGGGGGTTCTCCCGGCTCGACGCGGAGTTCGCCACGCTCACCAGCGGAGAGGCCCGGCTGGCGGCCGCCCAGGTGCTCAACCTGGTGATGTTCGGCCTGAGCCTGATCGCCGCGCTCGGCACGGCGTTCCTCGCCGGCCCCACCCTGGCCGGCGAGATCGAGTCAGGGGCGGCGCTGGCCGTCCTGGCCCGGCCGATCCGCCGCTCGGCGGTGCTGGCGGGCAAGTGGCTGGGGCTCGTGGCCTTCGGCGGCGGCTTCGTGGCCATGGCCGGGCTGACCCAGTTCGTCATCGTCTGGGTCACCGTGGATTACTGGCCACCGCAGCCGCTGGCCGGTCTGGCGCTGCTCGCGGCGCAGACGACGGTCCTGCTCACCCTGGGCCTGCTGCTGTCCACCGTCATCTCGCCGATGGCGTCGGGCATCGTGGCGGTCGGCCTCTTCGGCACCACCTGGATCGCGGGCGTGGTCGGCTGGGTCGGCCAGACCCTCGGCAACGCGGGCGTCGCCCGGGTCGGCACGGTCTCCCAGATGCTGCTCCCGACCGACGGCCTGTGGCGCGGGGCCATGCACGCGTTCCAGGACCCGGCCGTGCTGACCCAGTTCGGCGGCCCGGCGCTCCAGGGCGGCTCCCCGTTCCTGAGCGCGGCCCCGCTCACCACCGCCTACCTGGCCTGGACCGGCCTGTGGGTCGTCCTCGTCCTCGGACTCGCGGCCGTGGCCTTCCAACGCCGCGACCTCTGAGCCTCCTACGGGGCTGTCGTCCTGCGGGAACACGGCTCGGTCTCGTTGAGCCTGCGGCGCAGGTGGGCCCGTTCGGGTTCGGTGCCGGCCAGTTCGAGCGCCTCCCGGTAGGCCGCCGCGGCCTCGGGCAGGCGGCCGAGGCGCTGCAGCAGGTCGCCCCGGGCGGCCGGGTAGGGGTGGTGGCCGCGCAGTTGCGGCTCGTCGGCCAGTTCGTCGAGTAGTGCCAGGCCGGCCTCGGGGCCGTCGCGCATCGCCAGCGCCACTGCGCGGTTCAGCGCGACGACAGGGGACGGTGTGAGCGCGAGTAGTACGTCGTAGAGTGCCACGACCTGCGGCCAGTCGGTGGTTGCCAGGTCGGCGGCCTCGTCGTGGAGGGCGGCGATGGCGGCCTGCACGCCGTACGGGCCGGCCGGGCCGCCGGTCAGCGCGGTGAGCACCAGGGCGCGGCCCTCGTCGATCATCGCAGGGTCCCAGCGGGCGCGGTCCTGCTTGTCCAGGAGCACGATCTCGCCGTCCGGGCCGGTCCGGGCGTCGCGTCGGGCGTGGATCAGCAGCATCAGCCCGAGCAGACCGGCGATCTCCCGCTCGGCGGGCAGCAACCGGCGCAGTATCCGCGCCAGCCGGATGGCCTCCTCCGCGAGGTCGAGCCGCTGTAGCCGCGGGCCTGAGCTGGCTGCGTATCCCTCCGTGAAGATCGAATAGATGACCTGGAGCACTCCGGGCAGGCGTTCCGGCAGCTCGTCGGCGCCGGGCACCCGGAAGGGGATGCGAGCCTCGCGGATCTTCTTCTTCGCCCGGACGATCCGCTGGGCCATCGTCGCGGTCGGCACCAGAAAGGCCCGCGCCACCTCGGGCGTCGCCAGGCCGGCCAGGCAGCGCAGGGTCAGCGCGCCGCGGTCCTCGGCCGCGAGGGCGGGGTGGGCGCAGGTGAAGAACATCTGCAACCGCTCGTCGGGGAGGTCGCCGCCGGCGTCCGCGGGCGGAGCGGGGTCGGCCCGGTCGGCCTCCACCTGGAGGATGGCGAGGCGGGCGGCGTAGGCCTGGTCCCGCCGCAGGCGGTCGACGGCCCGGCGCCTGGCCGTGGTCAGCAGCCAGGCGCCCGGCCTGGCCGGAACCCCCTCGACCGGCCATTGCACCAGCGCCGCCTCGATGGCCTCGGAAGCGACCTCCTCGGCCAGGTCGAGATCGCCGAAACGGCGGACGAGGGAGGCGAGCAGCCGGCCGCGCTCCTCGCGGAACACCGACTCCACCGAGGACTGGACAGGCGTGCCGGGTGCGGCGGCTCCCTCGTCCCGCACCGTCAGGCCCCGAAGTCGGCGATCGGACGCACCACGACCGACCCGCTGCCGCGCGCGCCGGGGTTGCGGGCGGCCCAGTCGAGCGCGACATCCAGGTCCGGCACGTCGATGACGTAGAAGCCGCCGAGAACCTCGCGGGTCTCGGCGAACGGTCCGTCGGTGACGGTCCGCCTGCCATCCGGGCCGACCCGCACCGTCGTGGCGGTGACCAGGTCCGCCAGCGACTCCCCGGAGACGAAGATCCCGGCGTCCTTCAACTCCTTGTCGTAGCTCACCCAGTCCTCGAAGCTGCACTCGGCGGCCGCGCCGTTCCCGTCGACCGCACCGGCGTTGATCAGCAACATGTACTTCATGGTCCGACTCCAGTTGGGTTGTTCTGTTGGTTCACCATGACGTCGTACAGGACACCGCCAAATCGACAGGCCCTCAAGGATTCTTGTTCGTCAGCGGGAGGGATCGGGGTCGTACCAGGCCGGTTTGGTACGCGATGACGACCAGTTGGGTGCGGTCACGGGCGTGCAGTTTGGTCATGGCGCGCTGGATGTGAGTGCGGACGGTCAGCGGGCTGACGACCAGATGGTGGGCGATCTCCGTGTTGGACCTGCCCTCGGCGGCCAGGGCCATGACCTCGCGTTCCCGGCTGGTGAGGGTGGTCAGTCGCTCGGCAGGTGGCGCATCCGGGGTGGCGAGGAATCGGGTGATCAAGGCTCTGGTGGCGGTGGGTGACAGGAGTGCGTCGCCGGACGCGACAGTGCGGATGCCGTCGAGGAGCGCGTCGGCGGAGACGTCCTTGCCGAGGAATCCGCTGGCGCCGGCGCGCAGGGCCTGGGCGACGTACTCGTCGGTTTCGAAGGTCGTGAGGATGAGGACGCGGGTGGTGGACAGGCTCGGGTCGGCGCAGATGGCTGTGGTGGCGGCGAGGCCGTTGGTGCCGGGCATGCGGATGTCCATGAGGACGAGGTCGGGGTGGTGGGTGCGGGTCAGCGCGACCGCCTGCTCGCCGTCGGCGGCTTCGCCGACCACGTCCATGTCGGGGTTGGCCTCGATGAGCATCCGGAAGGTCGTGCGCAGCAGCGTCTGGTCGTCGGCGAGCAGGATGCGGATGGTCATAGGTCCGTCTTCGTCGTCAGAGCAGGATCGGCAGGTCGGTGGTGACGGTGAAACCGCCGTCGGGGCGGGGTCCGGCGCGGAAGTCGCCGCCCGCGGAGTGGGCGCGCTCGCGCATGCCGATGAGGCCGAAGCCCTTGCCGGGGTTCGCGGGCGTGGTGGGTCCGGCGTCGTTGGTGACGGTGAGGGTGAGCCGGTCTGTGCCGTACGACAGCCGTACGCGGGCGGTGGGGGTGGTGACGTGTTTGGTGACGTTGGTGAGGGCCTCCTGGACGATGCGGAACGCGGTCAGGTCCACGTCGGGTGACAGCGGCCGTTCCTCGCCTTCGACGGCGACCTCGACGTGGAGCCCGGCGGAGGCGAACGCGGCGGTGAGTTCCGGCAGTTGCCCGAGTCCGGGGGCGGGGTCCAACGGGGAGCTGGTCTCACCGGGTTGCCGCAGCAGGCCGACCGTGGCTTTCAGCTCGCGCAGCGCGGCGGACGTGGTGCCGGTCAACTCGGTGAGGATCCCCTGGACCTGATCGGGGCGGGTGCGGGTCAGGTAGGCGGCCGTACCGGCTTGGGCGTTGGCCAGGGCCAGATGGTGGGCGACGACGTCGTGCAGTTCGCGGGCGATGCGTACGCGTTCTTCGGCGACGCGGTGGCGGGCCTCCTCCTCGCGGTTGCGCTCGGCGTACTCGGCGCGCGCCTGGACGGCGGCCAGGTAATCCTGCCGGAGGCGGGTGGTTTCGGCCAGGGCGACCGGCAGCAGGAGGAAGAGGACGGGGTTGAGGATCGTGAGGAGCCAGGGATAGCCGTACCGGTCACCGGCCAGGGCCGACACGATGATCGACGCCGTGGCGGCGAGCCAGTACAGCCGGGTGGTCCGGCCCGGAACTCGTATGGCCAGCTCGTAGAGCGCGACCATCGCCGGGGCGAGCAGCACCGGCGTGATCAGGTAGCCGAAACCGCCGGCCGCGCCGGCGCATACCGCGGTGACCACGACCACGGCGCGCGGATGGCCGCGCCGCCACAGCAGCGCCAGCGAGCCGAGCACGGCCAGCGGAACGGCGGACCGCCAGCTCAGGCTGTCGGTGTAGGACAGGTCGCTGTTGAGCACCGCGGGGCCGGACGTGGCGAAGAGCAGCAGGGCGACGAGTCCCACGTCGACGACGCGGGGGTTGCTCTTGGCGTACTCGCGCCAGCTGATCGTCATCGCATGCTCCGGCCGGGGTTGTCTGGGAGTCTCCCACGCTAGGAGCTGACCCGAGGTGGGTCAGCCGCGTATCGGCTCGCGGGCGGCCACGTACGGCTGAGGGCTTCGCCTTCCACGTCGACGCGGGGCAGCAGCCGGTCCAGCCATCGCGGCAGCGACCAGGCCCGCCGGCCGAGCAGCGCGAGGAGGGCGGGCACGAGGGCCATGCGAACCACGAAGGCGTCGAAGAGGACGGCGGCGGCCAGGCTGAACCCGATCATCTTGATCATGGGCAGGTCGGCGCCGACGAACCCGGAGAACACCGCGATCATGATCAGGGCGGCGGCCACCACGACCCGGGCGCTGTGCCGGAAGCCGGTGACCACCGCCTGTCCGGCCGACTCTCCGTGGATGTACGCCTCCCGCATCCGGGTGACGAGGAACACCTCGTAGTCCATGGCCAGGCCGAAGATCATGCCCACCAGCACGATCGGCATCATGCTGATGATCGGGCCGGTCTGCTGCAGGCCGATCAGGCCGGCGCCCCAACCCCATTGAAAGACCGCGACGACCGCGCCGAGCGAGGCGAGCACGGACAGCAGGAAGCCGAAGACGGCCTTGAGCGGCACGATCACGGAACGGAAGATCACCAGCAGCAGGAGGAAGGCCAGGCCGAGCACGATCGCGAGATACGGGATGAGCGCGTCCTGCACCTTCCGCGCGACGTCGATGTTCACCGCCGTGGTACCCGTGACCAGGAAGGTCGCGCCGGTGCCGGACGTGGCGGGCCGTTCGCCGCGGATGATCCGGACGACGTCCTTGGTCTGCTCGCTGGTGGGGGCCGTGGACGGGGTGGCGGTGAACAGCGCGGTGTCGCCCGCGGGGTTGAACCGGGCCGGAGAGACGGACACCACGCCCGGCGTGCCGGCGATCTTCGCGGCGATGGTCCGCACCGCGACCCGCGGGTCGCCCGCGCCTTGGGCGTCCACCACGATGGTCAGCGGGCCGTTGAAGCCCGGCCCGAAGCCGTCGGCGAGCTCGTCGTAGGCCCGGCGTTCGGTGGTCGCGGTGGACTTGGCCTCGTCACCGGGCATGCCCAACTGCAGGTCCGCCACCGGTACGGCCAGCACCGCCAGGCTGACGACCGAGCCGAGCAGCACGAGCACAGGACGGCGCAGGACGAACCGCGCCCAACGAGTCCCGGCGTTGTCCGCTTCCTTCCTCGTCCCGCCCGTACGGACCCGCCGGGCGAGTACGGCGTCCGGCCAGAAGCCCAGCAGCGCGGGAACCAGGGTCAGCGCGATGAGCACCGCGACCACGACCGCCCCGGCGGCGGCCACGCCCATCTTGCCCGCCGCCGGGATGCCGGCCACCGCGAGCCCGGCCAGCGCGACGATGACGGTGAGCCCTGCGAAGACCACCGCGGAACCGGCGGTGCCCACGGCCAGGCCGGCGGCCTCCTGGGGCGGGTGTCCCTTGGCTCGTTCCTCGCGGTAGCGGGAGACCACGAACAGGGCGTAGTCGATGCCGACCGCGAGTCCCAGCATGGAGGCCAGGGTGCTGCTGGTCGCGGACAGCCCGAAGACACCGCCCACGGTGAAGATCGTGAGCATGCTGACGCCGACGCCGAGCACGGCGGTCACCAGCGGCAGTCCCGCGGCCGCCAGCGAACCGAACGTGATCAGCAGCACCAGTGCGGCGAGCGCGACGCCGACCAGTTCGCTCAGCCCGCCGACCTCAGGCTCACTGGCCAGCACCGGTCCACCGACGTCCACCGTCAACCCCGCCGCCCGCGCCCGGTCGACGGCCGCCCGAAGGTGATCCTTGGTGGCGTCGGTGAGATCGCCGGACGCCGCCGCATACGTGACGGTCGCGTACGCCGTGGACCCGTCCTCGTTCACCGCCCGCGCCTGGAACGGGCTGACAACACCGGCGACCTGGCCTCCCCGCGACACCTCGCCGACGAGCCCGTCGATGATCGCGCGGTTCCCGGCGTCGGTGACCTTCTCCCCTGCCGGGACGACGAACACGACCCGGGCGGTCGCCCTCTCGACGTTGCCGGGGAACCGCTGCCGCATGAGGGCTAACGCGTTCTGCGCCTCGATGCCGGGCATCGACCCGGTGTCGTCAGGGAGCTCGGACGCGGCGGCCGACGCGAAGCCGACGCCCCCCAGAACGGCCACCCACACCAGAACGACATACCAGCGCCGTCGAAAGGCCAGGCGGCCCAGTCGGTAGAGAAACGCAGCCACGAACGAGGCCTCCGTATCGGAATCGAGGACCTCGTCAGACTCGCCCCTCATGAACGTTGCCGTCGTCGTGCGCCTGCTGGTATTTCCGCTACTGAAATCGCAGTAGTTCGGCGCTGGTACTCGTCCGAGTCGGCTCGCGAATTACGGGGTGAGGCCGTGCACGCGGGCGCGGACCAGGGTGGTGGCCACAGGGCCGGCCTCCCAGCTCCCGTCTATCGCGGTGATCGTGACATTTCCGGCGGTCAGCAGGGTCCGGTCGGAGTTGTTGTCCGGGTCAGGGGTCGTGGCGAAGACCGGGAGGATGCGGTAGCACGTCGGGCAGACGTCCGTGGCCGGGGTGTAGGCCGTGGTGATCGGCAGCGACAGGCCCAGGGAGGCGGTCTTCACCTGGCCGGTCGTGACGGTCGGGTAGTTCACGTTCAGCCCGGTGTGCGGCGGCAGCAGGCGGCCGTTCTGCGCGGTCACGGCGAGACGGTTGACCAGTTTGACGGCGAACGCGGTGGCCTGCGTCATGGTCGGGAAGGCCGAGCCGTCCCTGGCGACGCTCAGCGCGATCGACGGCAGGCCGGCCGCGAGGGCGGTGACGGCGGCGCCGACCGTGCCCGAGTGGTTGGCGAGCGAGGCGACGTTCTCGCCCGGGTTCGGGCCGGAGACGACCAGATCCGGCGGGTTGCCGGCGAAGACCGTGTTGACGCCGAACGCGACCGCGTCGGCCGGGCTGCCCGCGACCGACCAGACACCGGGCGACACCTGGGACGCCGTCAGGGTGGTGCCGAACTTGATGTTGATCGACGTGCCGACGGCGCTCGCGTCGGCCGCCGGGGCGACGATCGTGACCTGGTGACCCGCGGCGATCAGCGCGGTGCGCAGCGCCTGCGTGTAGCTCGAGGCGTACCCGTCGTCGTTGGTGAGCAGGATGCGCAGCGACGGCGGAGTCGCCTGAGCCTGTACGGGATTCGCCAGCGTCAGCATGCTGACTAACAGGACTGGAATGAGAAGGATTCGTCGGAACACGATCGGTCTCCTTGTCGTCAGGCGCTCGGCGCCTGGTATTTCCTCTTGCATGGGCTCGGCATCGATAGGGGTGCCGACAAGTTCAGGTCCGTCGTTCACCTCGCATTCACGAGGCTGGTTCCTGCGCACCTCCGAACCCATTCCGGCCAGCATGGATACCGTTCGGTAGAGGGAGAGCACGAGTGACGCGAAAGTGAACCTGTCCGGGCACCAGCGTGCGACACCCGTACCGTGGAGCACACCCCTAATTTCTCCACCCCTAGCCGAAACCAATTGCCACCAGATCTGGTTAGGGGAGAAAACGAAGAGTCCGACACGCCTAGTCTCGCGGGCGGGATATCCAGGGCACTTGTGCCGGCCGAACGCCCGTGTCCGGCAGGATGATCACATGACGGAGAAGAACGGCAGGCGATGGAACCACAACATCCATTACCACCCCCGCATCCTGCACGCGATCCCTGATGGCGCCCAGCGCGCCCTCGACGTCGGCTGCGGTGAGGGCATGCTCGCCCGCGAACTCCGGCGGGCCGTGCCGCGCGTCACCGGCATCGACCTCGACGGGCTCAGCATCGACCAAGCCCGTGAGCACCCGGACGACGTCGACTACGTCCTCGGCGACTTCCTCACCTACCCGTTCGAACCTGCCTCGTTCGACGTCGTCGCGTCAGTGGCCACCCTGCACCACATGGACGCCGCCACCGGGTTGGCCCGCATGCGCGACCTGCTGCGCCCCGGCGGCGTCCTGGCCATCGTCGGCTTGGCCCGTAGCACCATGCCCAACGACCTGCCGCGCGACCTGGCCGGCGTCGCCGTCGGTACCTTCCACCGCGCCATGAAGGGCCGCTGGGAGCATCCGTCCCCCATTGTGTGGCCGCCGCCGGTGACGTACCCGCAGATGCGTGCGTTGGCCGCCGAGATCCTGCCCGGCTCGCAGTATCGCCGCCACCTCCTGTTGCGCTACAGCATCACCTGGCGCAAGCCGCAGGACTGAGTAGGGCCAGCAGGCCAGGACGTACGACCTGCGCGAAAGGCATTGCCAGGTGTGCGCGGCAGGCGTCGGACAGGGGTCGGACCAACAGCTACTGGGTCGTCATCGCCCCCTTGCTGGCGCGCCCCGGTCGCATCAGCTCAGATCTTCGCGCTGCCCATCCGCCCCGAACCGTAGTCGGCTCTTTGGATCGGTTGCGGCGTTGGTGTAGCGGCGGGCCAGGTGGGCGAAGGCGGCCTTGAGTTCGGCTGGGCCGACGACCTCGATGTCGGCGTCGAATCTGCCGATGGTGGCGGCCAGGCCGGGCCAGGACCACGAGCTCAGGATGAGGCGGCAGCGGTTCGGGCCGAGTTCCTCGACTACTCCGTCGCGGGTGTAGCGGGACACGGCGGCGGCGGGCAGGTCGAGGATCACCTCGCCGCGGCAGGGCCAGTCGCCGGTGCCGTCGGAGCCCAGGAACCTGCTGGCCACGAAGGTGGCCACGTCGCCTCCGGGCAGTTCGCGCGGGGTGAAGCGGGGGCCGGTGGGGGTGCGCGGGGTGATGCGATCGGCGCGGAAGGTGCGCCAGTCCTCACGGTCGAGGTCCCAGGCGACGAGGTACCAGCGCCCGCCCCAGGTGACGAGGTGATGGGGTTGCACCCGGCGCGGCGGGGCGAGTTCGCCGTTGTCATCCATCCCTGATGCGTAGTCGAAGCGCAGCACCTCGCGGGCGTGGACGGCGGCGCTGAGCGCGATGAGCACGCCGCTGTCGACCGGTGGGTCCGGCCGGATCGCGGGCCGCTCGACGGCGGTGATCTGGAGGGTGTCGATCCGGTGGCGCAGCCGTGCGGGCATGACCTGCCGGACGGTGTTCAGCGCGCGCGCCGCGGCTTCCTCGATGCCGGCGCCGGCGGTGGTGGCGATCTGGAGCGCGATGGCCAGCGCGACGGCCTGCTCGTCGTCGAACAGCAACGGGGGCAGCTCCGTGCCGGCGTCGAGCCGGTACCCACCGTCGGGCCCCTTGAAGGCCATGATGGGATAGCCGAGCTCGCGCAGGCGGTCGACATCACGGCGCACGGTGCGCGGGCTGACGTCCAGCCGCTCGGCCAGCAGCGCCCCCGGCCAGTCCCGGCGCGCCTGAAGCAGCGAGAGCAACGACAGCAACCGCGCTGAAGTCTTCGGCATGATCCCCATATTGCCCGGAGAAGCGGTCACTTCCTGGCCGCTTCTCCTGTGACTGTTGTCGCGTGCCAGTCAACGACGACAACCCGAAGGGCCCGGAAACCGTGACCGCCATCACCACTCTGGACGCCGAGCGGGACGACCTGCTCGCCGCGCTCGCGACCGCGCGATCCGCCCTGACCAACACCGTCCGCGGGCTCGGCGAGCGCCCGACGGCCAGCGCGCTGTGCCTGGGCGGGCTGATCAAACACGTCGCGTCCATCGAGGAAGGGTGGCTGCGCGCCGACATCCTGCGCGAGATGCGCGACGGTCAGAAATCAACCTGAGCCGATGACCGTTCTCTCCTCGCGGGCGCTCAACCGCGCGACGCTCGCCCGGCAGTTGCTGCTCGATCACGCCGACGTGCCGGTGCTCGACGCCGTCGCGCACCTGTGCGGCTTGCAAGCGCAGGAGCCGCAGGAGCCGTTCGTCGGGCTCTGGTCGCGGGTGCGCGCGTTCGACCCGGCGGTGCTCTCGGACCTGCTGATCCGGCGGGGCGTGGTGCGGACCCACCTCATGCGCCGTACCGTGCACCTGCTCACCGCCGACGACGTCCTGGCCTGGCGGGCCCGCCACGACCTCATGCTGCGCCAGCGGGTCCTCGGGACCTACCGCCGCGAGCTCGCCGGGGTGGACCTCGACGAGCTCGCGACGGCGGGCCGGGCGGTGATGGCCGACGCCGAGCCCCGCTCGATGACCGAGCTCGCGCGGGCGCTGGCCGAGCGCTGGCCGGCGCCGGGCCCGCGGGCGCTGGGCGAAATGCTGATCGCCGCCCTCATCCCGATGGCGCAGCTGCCGCCGCGCGGGCTGTGGCGCACGAGGGCGGGAGTGCGCAACGTCCCGCTCTCCTCCTGGCTGGGCCGCGAGATCGACCCACCGGCCCCGACGGGATCCGATCCGGTCGGCGAAACACTGGCACGGCGCTATCTGGCCGCGTTCGGCCCCGCCGCCACGGCCGACCTGCGCGCCTGGTGCGGCCTCGCCGGACTACCGGCCGCGGTGGCCGCGATACGCGAGGAGCTGATCACCTTCCGCGACGAACAAGGCCGGGAACTCCTGGACCTCCCCGACGCGCCCCGACCCGACCCCGACACACCCGCCCCGGTGCGGTTCCTCCCGGCCTTCGACAACGCGCTCCTCGGCTACCACGACCGCACCCGGATCATCGACACCACCCACCGCGGCCTGTCGGTCGCCGGCGCTCGCGTCGTCCTGATCGACGGCCGCGTCGCCGCGACCTGGACCGTCAATGCCGGCACCGTGATCGTCACCCCACTGCGCCGCCTCTCTCAAGCCGACCGCGCCACCGTAGCCGAGCAGGGACAGGCACTGTCGTCGTTCCTCACCGACGACGACAGCCACCACGTACAGATCACCGCGTCTCCCCATTGAGCGACACACCCGCGAGGAAGTGTGTTGGTCCGCCGAAGCTGATAGCCGATAAACAAGTTCCAAAGATCTCGAGGCGGTGCTATTCATGGAAATCGATCAGCGTTCACCGCCTGCTAAAGCCTGGGAGGCGAAATCCGAACCGAGTCTCATGAAATGAGAGGGAATGTCCTCCGGCCTGGGATGATTGGAGTTCTTCACGCTTCAATCGCGGGGTGCCGTACAACGCCTGGCGTGGTGCCGTGACCGGGGAGATCGTGGCGCCTGCGTTGCTGGAGTGGGCGGCACGGATGACCGGATGCGGGCGTGTCGAGCGCTGCACGGTGCGTCCTCTGAGCGGTGGCTCGGTTTCGGGCTCGGTGGAGCTGATCACGCTGCATATGGTCGGCGCCGGATCGGCAACGCGGGAAGTCCAGATGGTGCGCAAGCGTGCTTTTCCCCACGAGGTCGCCGGGCTGGCAGCGGCGCAGGAAATTCGGCGGAACGCGACCGCGATCCCTGAGCTGATCGCTTCGGGTGACGACCATGACGGGCCGTGGCTCATCATCCCCTTTACCTCCGGGACGCTGCTTTCCGACCAGGACGCGCCGCCGCCGGGGAGCCTGTTCGACTCGCTGGCTCGTCTGCACGGCCACTTCCGCGGCGCGGCGAACGTGCCCGCCGGTCTGCCCCGGGTAGATGCCCGATGGTGGCGGCAGTTGTGTCACGAGTGGGTTCTCCCCCAGCTCGACCGGCATGGTGGCCGCCACCCCTCGGCCACCATCACGCGAGCCTCCGCGCTTGTCTCACTTATCGCCGCCCATCCCGTGGTTCCGCGAACGCTCGCTCAGCTGAGCCCCACTCTGCTGCACGGCGACGTACACCCCGGCAATGTCCTCGTCAACGGGCAGGAGGCGTGGCTGATCGACTGGGGCAGCAGCCGGATCGGCCCGGCCATGCTCGACCTCGCTAACCTGGTCACCTTCGATTCCGAGGAGTTCGCCGGCTACCGCGAGGCCTGGGAACAGTCGACCGGACTCCCCCTCGACGCCCGCTCCGCCGATCTCGGCTACCGATGGGCCGCCCTGCAGATCCCCATCCAGTACCTGCCCTGGATGATCGAGAATCTGACGGCAGCCGAGGTCGAGACCGCCCTCGACCGCGCCGAACAGGCACTCGCCGTGCTGTGAACCCACTCACCGACAGCCTGTCAGTGCGGGCCCCTACCATACGCGCATGACTTCGCACGGATTCACGATCACCGCCAAGGGCCCGTTCGAATTCGGGGCCTCGTTGCGGTTTGTGGAGGATTGGCCGGCTACCAGTGGGCTGCCCTCTGGTGGGAAGGCGCTGCGGTTTGCTTACTGTGCTGAGTCCGACTGGCTGCCGATCGGGGTGAGCGTGACGGCCGCGCCAGACGGAGTGGCGGTTGCCACGACGCGGGCCGCGGGGCCGGGAGTGCGGGGGGAGGTGGCGCGGATTCTTTCTCTTGATGTGGACGGCTCGGGGTTCGGTGAGCTTGGTGAGGGCGATCCTGTGCTCGGTGAGCTGCAGCGGGCGAGGCCGGGGCTGCGGCCGGTGTGTTTCTGGAGTGCGTGGGAGGCGGCGTGCTGGGCGGTGATCGTGCAGCGCTCGTCGATGGTCATCGCCTCGCGGCTCAAGCAGCGCATCGCGGAGCGGTACGGCGCGAGGGTCACCGTGGACGGGCAGGAGTACGCGGCCTTCCCGCCGCCGGTGACGCTGCTGGAGGCCGGTGGTCTCGGCCTGACCGCGCAGAAGGAGGAATGGCTGCGCGGGCTGGCGCGGGCGGCGCTGGACGGGGTGCTCACCACTGAGCACCTGCGCTCGGTCGGTCCCGAGGAGGCCCTGGCGGAACTGCGGACGCTGGCCGGTGTGGGGCCGTTCTCCGCGGGGCTGATCCTGATCCGCGGCGCGGGCGCGCCGGACGCGTTTCCCGGCGACGAGCCGCGCCTGTTCGCGATCCTGCGCGAGGCGTACGGCCTGCCGGAGGACGCGCCGCCGGCCGCCTACCGGAAGCTGGCCGAGGCGTGGCGGCCCTACCGGTCCTGGGCCTCCTTCCTGTTCCGGGCGTCCGCCTATGGCGTAATGGATTAGGCGCGGTGGACGCAGGCCACGACGTGCTCCGCGCCGACCGGGACCAGCGGCGGGTCGGTGATCGCGCACTCCGGTGTCGCGATCGGGCAGCGGGTGCGGAAGCGGCAGCCGGACGGCAGGTCGATCGGGCTCGGCGGATCGCCCGTCAGCACGATGCGGGTGCCGCGGCGCGGGGTCATCGGGTCCGGTTCCGGCACCGCGGACAGCAGGGCCTGGGTATAGGGGTGCCGGGGCTCGCCGATCAGGTCGCCGACCGCTCCCTCCTCGACCACGCGGCCGAGATACATCACGGCCACGCGGTGCGACAGGTGCTTGATCGTCGTGACGTCGTGCGAGATGAGGATCATCGCCTGGCCGGCGTCCTCCTGGAGCCGCAGCAGCAGGTTGAGGATCTCCGAGCGGGTCGACAGGTCGAGCGCCGAGGTCGGCTCGTCCGCGATCAGGAGCTTGGGCTCCAGCGCCAGCGCCCTGGCGATGCAGACCCGCTGCCGCTGGCCGCCGGAGAGCTGGCTCGGGTAGCGGGTGACGAGGGCCGGGTCCAGGGCCACCCGTTCGAGCAGTTCCGCCGCCCGGCCGTACATCTCGCGGCGTAGGCACCGGCCGTGCGCGAGGAGCGGCTCGGCGACCGCGTGTCCGATCGTCTTGGTGGGGTCGAGCGCCGAGTACGGATTCTGGAAGATCATCTGCATGTCGGCGCGGGCCTGCCGCAGCCGCCTGCCGCGGATGTCGGTCAGCTCGCGCCCGCCGATCTCGACCGTGCCGGAGTCGGGGGTGAGCAGCCGGGCGACGAGCCTGCCGACCGTGCTCTTGCCCGAACCGGACTCGCCGACGATGCCCAGCGTCTGGCCGGGGTAGGCGGTGAGGTCCACGCCGTCGACGGCGTGCAGCCGCTCGACCGTGCGCCCCACCAGGTTCCGCCGGACCGGGAACGTCTTGACCAGCGCTCTGGCCCGGACGACCGGCGCGGCCGTCACAGAGACGCTCATGAGCGACTCCCTAACACCAGTTCGCCGGCGGCGACCCGGTCGCAGAACGTGAAATGGGCGTCATCGTTGACGGCGCCGAGCTGCGGTTCGGCGCAGCACGGCTCGGCGTAGGAGCATCGCGGCCGGAACCGGCAGCCGGTCGGCAGCGCGCCGCCGGCCGGGACGCGCCCGGGGATGACGTTCAGCGTCGTCCGCGCGTGACCGGCCTGCGGCACCGCCCGCAGGAGCGCCTCGGTGTACGGATGCCGCGGGGCGTGGAACAGCTTCTTGGCCGAGGCGCGTTCGACGACGTGCCCGGCGTACATCACCACGACGTCCGCGCAGAAGTCGGCGACGACGCCGAGGTCGTGGGTGACCAGCAGGACGCCCAGGCCGAGGTCGCGCCGCAGGTCCTCCAGCAGCGTGAGGATGTCGGCCTGCACGGTGGCGTCGAGCGCGGTGGTCGGCTCGTCGGCCAGCACGACGGCCGGTTCGCACGCGATCGCGGCGGCGATCATCACGCGTTGCTGCATTCCGCCGCTCATCTCGTGCGGGTACGCCCGGGCGCGCGTCGCGGCGTTCGGGATGCCCACCCGGTCCAGCAGTTCCACCGCCCTGGCGCGCGCCGTACGACGCGACTCGCCGAGGTGCATCCTGCGTGACTCGCCGATCTGGTCGCCCACGGTCATCGTCGGGTTCAGGCTGCTCATCGGCTCCTGGAAGATGGCGCCGATCGTACGGCCCCTGAGGCCGCGCAGGGTGCGCTCGCCGGCGCTCAGGACGTCCACCCCGCCGAGCGTGATCGACCCGGCGGAGACCCGCATGCGCGGCGGCAGCAGGCCGAGGACGGCCAGCGAGGTGAGCGTCTTGCCGCAGCCGGACTCCCCGATCAGCGCCACCGACTGGCCGCGGCTGACGTCGAAGTCCACGTCCTGCACGAGGGCGCGCCGGCCGGGGCGGCCGGTGAAGTCGATGACGAGCCCGCGCACCGACAGGACCGGATCCGTCACGAGTGCCTCCCGGTGGTGATCACATCGCGCAGGGTGTCGCCCAGCACGTTGAAGGCGAGCACGGTCAGGGCCAGCGCCACGCCGGGCGCGACCCCGCCGAACGGATCCCTGAACTGGTTCTGGTACGCGGCGGAGAGCATCGACCCCCAGCTCGTGTCGGGCGGCTGGACCCCCAGGCCGATGAAGCTCAGGCTCGCCTCGGCGAGCAGGGCGACGCCCATCAGGATCGTGGCCTGGACCAGCAGCGGCGCCGCGACGTTGGGCAGCAGGTGCACCCACAGCATGCGGCCGGTGGAGCAGCCGATCGACTCCGCCGACTCCATGAAGGTCTCGCGGGAGACGGCGAGCGCGGCGCCGCGAACGACGCGGAACAGGCTCGGCGCGAACGCGATGCCGACCGCGATCATCGAGTTGACCAGCCCGGGGCCGAGCATGGCGATGATGGCCATGGACAGCGCCAGCGCGGGCAGGCTCATCAGCGCGTCGGCGAGGCGGCCCGCCGCCGCGTCGACCAGACCGCGGCGCAGGCCGGCCAGCAGCGCGATCGGCACGCTCAGGACGGCGGCGGTCGTGATCGCGATGAGCGGGGCGAGCAGGGCGATCCGCGAGGCGGTCATCATGCGGCTGAGCACGTCGCGGCCGAACTCGTCGGTGCCGAGCAGGTGGGTCAGGCTCGGCCCGGCGAACCGGTTGCCGAGGTCCTGTACGACAGGGTCGTACGGAACCACGAACTCCCCCGCGACCGCGACGAACAGCAACAGGAGCAGAAACAGCCCGGCGGCCACGCTGGCGGGGCTGCTCAGGAACGCGTGCGCGATCTCCCGCAGCGGGGAACGGGCGGGCGTGGCGATCGGCTCCCGCCGGACCGCGGTGTCCGTCACAGTGTCCGTCACGACGCACGCACCTTCGGGTTGACCCACTGGTAGGCCAGGTCGACGACCAGGTTGACGGTGACCATCACGACCGCGGCCAGCAGGACGTACCCCTGGATCATGGTGTAGTCGCGGTCCTGTACGGCGCGGAGCGCCAGGGTGCCGATCCCGCTGACGCCGGCGACGGCCTCGACGATGATCACGCCGCCCAGCAGGTGGCCGGCCTGCAGGCCGATCACGGTGATGACGGGGATCGAGGCGTTGCGCAGCACGTGCCGGCGCACCAGGAGCGCTCCCCACGCGCCGCGGGCGCGCGCGGTCCGCACGTACGGCTCGGCCATGACGTCGGCGATGGAGCCGCGCGCCTGCCTGGCGATCTGCGCCGCGGTGGCCAGCGCCAGGGCGGAGCCGGGCAGCAGGATGTGCTGGAGCCACGGGCCGAAGCCCTCGCTGAGCGCGGTGTAGCCGGTCGCGGGGAGCAGGCGGAGCTTCATCGCGAAGATCGAGATGAGCAGCATGGCCACCCAGAAGCCGGGGACGGCGATCCCGATGGTCGTCATGGCGGTCACCGCGCGGTCCAGCCAGCTCCCCCGGTTCAGGCCCGCGACCACGCCCGCGCCGACGCCGATCACGATCGCCAGCAGCAGGGCGGTGAGCGCGATGGACAGCGTGGGGGGCACGGCGTTGGCGATCGACTCGGCCACGGGGCGGGGCGAGGTCAGGGAGGTGCCGAGGTCTCCGCGCACCACCTGGGAGAGCCAGCGCGCGTACTGGGTGAACAGGGGCTGGTCGAGCCCGAGTTGCCGGCGGATGACCTCGACCTGCTCGGCGGTGGCGTTCTCCCCCGCCGCGGTCCTGGCGGGGTCGCCGGGGATCAGGCGCACCATCAGGAATGTCAGCACCGAGACGAGCCAGAGCACGAGGACCCCCGCGGCGATGCGGCGGGCGATGGCGGTGAGGCTCATGGGCGCACCGGATCGGCCTGCCGCCGGGCGACCGGTAAGGACGGATGACGAACCATGGCGTTCCCTCCAATATCGTCCAGATTGTGAACACCATGTTCAAATTTGATTGCACGAAGCCTACGTCGGCAATGTGCACGGCACAAGGTCTTGCTCGCGGCAATCCGCTTCACCGGCCCTGGCGTGCGTCACAGCGGCGCCGGCGCCGCCGTGAACACAGGCCGGGGCCGCGGTTCACTTGGTGAACCGGCGGACAGGGGAAACATGCCGATCAGCGCGGGCCACCGAGCGCGGTGCCGGTGGCCGGCAGCAGCCGGGTCAGGAGATGCCGAGGAGGAATTCGGGGACCTGGCCGCCGAGGCCGGCGGTGAGCCGGTCGGCCGTCTCGCGCAGGCGGCCGGCGCGCTCGGGCACCGCGGCGTCGGTGGTGGTGCCGGCCAGCCCGACGACCGCCAGCGAGGCGCACAGGCCGGCGGCGTCGAAGACGGGGGCCGCGACGGCGACGATGCCGACGTCGCGGTGGCGCATCACCGCCAGCCCCGTCTCCCGCGCCTGCGCCAAGTGCTCGTCGAACGCCGCCCGCGCGGCCGGCTTGAGCCGGGCGCGCTTGGCGTCGGCGTGCGTGGCCTCCGGTGGGAGGAAGGCGGCGAAGAGGACGCCTTGGGCGGTGTCGAAGGGCAGCACCGTGCCGACCCGCACCGTCAGGACCGCCTCGGCGAGCTGCGGCTCCGCCACGTGCACCACCATCGGTCCGGTCGAGGCCCACAGGCTGAGCGCCACCGTGGCGCCCAGCTCGTCGCTGAGCGCGGCCATGGACCGCGGCGCGATCGCGAGCACGCCCGCCGACCCCGTGGCCATCGCGCCCAGCTTCATCGCCAGCGGGCCGACCATATAGCTGGAGTGCCTGCTGCCGGGCTCCAGCAGCCCGACCGCGGCCATCGAGGTCAGGTAGCGGTGGGTCGTGGTGCGGTTCAGGCCGAGCGCGGCGGCGACGTCGGCCGTGACCAGCTCGGTCCGGTCGACGTTGAACAGCCCGAGGATCCGGCTGGTCCTGGTGACCGCCTGGATGTCGGCCTGGCCCGGCTCGTCAAACTCCCGCATCGAAACCGCCGCTCTCGATACCACTACCAACGACGGACAGCCTACCGGTCACCAAGTGAACATCATGTTCATTCGCCCAGTCGCGGTAGGCCGTAGATGTCCAGCGTGGTCTCGCCGTCGCCCAGCCGGGTGAGGATCTCCCGCTCCGCGGTCTCCCTGGCGTGGGACGCGGCCAGCACCTCGGCGGCGCGGGGCCGCGGCACCACCACGACCCCGTCCGCGTCGCCGAGCACGAGGTCGCCGGGGTCGACGTCCACGGACCCGCCGGCGGCGCGGAACCGCAGCCGGCACCCCTGCGCCTGCGCCAGCGACGGGTCCTTGGTCGTGCCGCGCACGCTCAGGCCGCGCGCGAACACCGGCCATCCGGACGCGGCGATCGCCTCGGCGTCGCGCACGCAGCCGTCGATGACCAGCCCCGCCAGTCCGCGGGCCAGCGCGGCCCGCACCATGACCTCGCCGACGTAGCCGGCCTCGAACCAGCCGCCGGTCTGGCAGACCACGACGGCGCCGGGCGGGGCCAGGGCGAGGGCGTGGTGCAGCGCGAGGTTGTCCCGCTGCCCGCACAGCACGGTGTACGCCGGGCCGCACACGGTGGCCCCCGCCGCCCCCACCGGCCGGATGGCCGCAGGCAGCGCACCGATCCTGCCGCCCGCTTCGTGCGCGGTCGCCGTGGGGACGAACCGCCATTCAGACATCAAGCACCAGCTTCTCGCTCAGCGCCCGGGAACAGCAGATCATCATCGTCTCTCCCGCCTCCCGCTCGCCCTCGGTGAGCAGCGAGTCCCGGTGGTCCGGTATCCCGTCCAGCACGGCCGTCTCGCAGGTGCCGCAGATACCCTCCCGGCACGAGCTGGGCACGGGAACGCCCGCCGCCTCCAGCGCCGCCAGGATCGTGCTGTCCCCGCCGACCCGGACCGTCACACCCGACCGCCCGCACACCACCTCGATGGCCCGCTCGCCGCCCTCGGGCGCCGCGACCTGGACCGGGCGGAACCGCTCGATGCGCGGGGGGCCGAACCCGCGCGCGCGGGCGCGCTCCCCGATCGCCGCCAGCAGCGGCTCGGGACCGCAGCAGTACACGGCGGTCGGCGCGGGGTCGTGGCGGTCCAGCGCCTCGTCGAGGTCGAGCAGGCCGGCCTCGTCCTGCGGGTGGATCCGCACCCGCTCGCCGTACGGGCGGAGCCGGTCGAGGAAGGCCATGGACGGGCGGCGGCGGCCGCCGTACAGCAGCTCCCATTCGGCGCCGGCAGCGGTGGCCGCGGCGAGCATCGGCAGCACGGGCGTGATGCCGATGCCGCCCGCGACGAACAGGTAGCGCGGCGAGGGCACGAGCGGGAAGTTGTTGCGCGGCCGCGACACCTCGACCAGCTCGCCGGGCCGCAGGCTGTGGTGGACGTAGCGGGTGCAGCCCCGGCTCGGGTCCTCCAGGAGGACGCCCAGCCTGTACTCCCCGAGGTCGCCGGGGTCGCCGCACAGCGAGAACTGCCGTGGCGGCGACCCCGGCACCGTCAGGTCGACGTGGGCGCCGGGCGACCACGGCGGCAGCCGCCCGCCGTCCGGGTCGCGCAACCCCAGCGAGAGCACGCCCTCGGCCTCACAGGCCATGGAGCGCACGCGCAGCCGCATCTCAGCGCCGGCACGGCTCGGCCGCGCGCTCACCCGGATAGACCAGGTCGCGCACGCGGTAGCCGGTGCCGGACAGGCAGTCGTCGGCGACGTCGCGCATGAACTCCTTGGGCACGATGCACTCCTGGCACGCCTCCTCGCGCGCGACCACCTCGACGTCCACGGACGCGGCGTCGACGATCGTGGCCCGCATCAGGTAGTCCTGGCCGATCATGCCCTGCAACCGGCTCATCGCCTCGGGCAAAGAGTTCATGGTCGCCTCTCCGGAGTCGGTGTGATCGCGCGGGTGACGGGGACGCTGCTGGGATGGCTGGGGATGAGGGTGGCGTGGGTGGGCTCCGGCCCGCCGACGACGACCACGAACAGGTGCGAGGGGTCCTTGACCGTGTAGACCAGGCCGTCGTGCTGCACGAACTCGTACGGCGGGTCCGGATGGGCCGAACGCGGGAAACGCTCGATCGGCAGCGTCGACCGCTTCCAGATCTCGGCCGCGACATCGGCCTTGGACAGACCAGCGGCGGCCAGCGCCCGCGCGTGCCCCGGGGTGATCAGGACCGCGACGGTGCCCCGGCCCATCACGACGTTGGGGTTGCCCATGAAGGCGAGCCCGTCGGCGAACAGGCTGAGCATGGCGTCGGCGTCCTGGCGCGGCGTGAGCAGGTTCATGCTGCCGGTCGCGCCGAGCAGCGTGACGGCGCTCCCGGCCGGGTCCACGCCGCGGTCGGCGTGCAGCGGCGCCCACGGCGAGCCCTGCTCGTTCTCGGCGAAGCAGAAGGAGAACCGGCCGGGCTGGCCCATGATGGACTTGGAGATGCTCCCGGGCGTGGCTCCGCCGATGTTGTTGATCAGCAGCCGCAGCGTGCGGCCGATCGCGACGTTGGCCCGCCACCCGTGACCCAGGGCGCCGCGGCCCGCGTTCACCCCGGCCGCGCCGCCGACCGGCCCGTTGACGATCACCAGCGGGGTGGACGGACCGGTGGTCGTGGCGATGCCGTTGAGGTTGAACCGCGGTTCGCAGGCGGCGCGCACCATCGCCACCAGGATCGGCATCACCTCCGGCACGGCGCCCGCCATGACGGCGTTGACGGCCAGCGACTCGTAGGTGACGCCGAAGCCGGTGGGCGGCATCATGGCGATGACCTCGCCCGGGTCCACGGGGCCGAGCGCGGCGAGCAGCCGCTCCACCCTGGGCACGGTGGGCAGCCGGACGGGCAGGCCGTCGGTCCAGCCGCGCCGGTAGAAGAACTCGTGCGCGGTGTCGTCTTCCGCGTCGTCGGCCGCCTCCACCGCGGCGAACCGCGAGGCGGCCGCCGGGGCCGGGCCGTCGGCCGCCACGGGGACGGTCAGCCCCTCGACGATCTCGTCCACCGCGTCGTCGACCAGGTCGAGCGCCACCCGCAGGTCCACGGTCTCCGGGTTGAGCGGCAGCAGCACCCGCGGGATGGACGACCGTTTCGCCCGGGCCACGGCGGCGGCGAGCTCGGCGAACTCGCTCGTGACGACCAGCACCGCCGGCAGGGACAGGCGGGAGAGTTCCAGGGCGTCGTGGAAGCTCCACGCCGTACAGGATCCGCAGTTGGCCAGGCCGACCACGGCGGCGTCGTTCTCGGCGGCGATCCGGCGCAGCAGCTCCGGGTCGGCGGCCGAGCCGTTGGGGACGATGTACTGCTCGAAGGTGATGCCCTCGTGCCGGTCGGCGAGCAGGGCGGCGAGGTGGTCCACCATCGCGTGCCAGCTCGGCCAGGCGTTCTTGACCAGCGCGACGCGCTTGCCCGCCAGGTCGGGCAGCGGCCCCGGCCCCATCGGCTCGATCGCGTCCGCCGTCGCGGGGGCGTGCGTCGGATCGAACAGCGTGTGTGTCCTCAAGACTCCCTCTCTTGTGCCTGAAGATGGTGGTAACCCGTGCGGGCCCGGGCCTCTCGCAGGGTCAGGCCGGTGGCGACGTGCGCCCTGATCTCGTTCTCCGCGGCGGCGATCGCGGCCGCGACCTCGTGGATCTGGTCGAGCCGGTCGGCCGGGAGGGCGAGCACGCCGTCCCGGTCGCCGATCAGGATGTCGCCGGGGTGCACGCGCACGCCGCCGATGCCTACGGGGCCGCCGATCTCCTCGGCCCTGACCCTGTCCTTGCCGGTACGCATCCAATTGCCCCTGGCGAAGATCGGATAGCCGGTTTCGAGGCTGCGGTCCAGGTCGCGGCAGACGCCGTCGATGACGGTGCCGCCGACGCCGCGGCCTGAGGCGACCGTGGTGAGGATGTCCCCCCAGACGGTGGCGTCGGTCCTGCCGCGGTTGTCGAGCACGACGACGTGGCCGGGCGGCACGTCGTCGATGTAGTCGCCGACGGTGCCGCCGGACAGGCCGTTGGGGCCGTACCGGACGGTGAAGGCGGGACCGGCGACGGTGCCGCCAGGGACCAGCCCGGCGAGGCCGGCGCACTGGCCGGGGATGCCGAGCCGGTCGAGGGCGTCGCTCACGGTGCCGGTGCCGAGCGCGAGCAGCGCCGCGGCTTGTGTCATGACAGCATCTCCTCGTAGTCGCGGCCCATCGCCTCGGCCACGGGCACGCCCGCGCGCACCGCGGCCGCGATGGCGGCCTCCCGCGAGACGATGGCGCGGGCGCGGGCCAGCAGTTCGGGCAGCCGGTCGGCGGGCGCCACGACGACGCCGTTCTCGTCGGCCACCACCAGGTCGCCGGGGCGGACGGTCACCTCGCCGATGACGATCGGCTCGTCCCAGCCGGTCTCGACGACGCGGCCGCGGGCGGTGACCGGCGTCGGGGCGAGACCGAAGACGCCGAAGCCGAGCTCGCGCGCCTCGTCGACGTCGCGTACCGGCCCGCCGACGACGACGCCCTCGATGCCGCGGCGGTGGGCGGCGAGAGACAGGATGCCGCCCCACCCGGCCGGGGCCGTGCCTTCGTACGGTCCCGGGTGGGCCACCACGACGACCTGGCCGGGACCGGCGGAGTCGACCGCCGAGGTGCACAGGTGCCGGGCGGGGACGCCGTCGCCGGCCGGGCCGAGCCGGACCGTGACCGCGCGCCCCGCCACGGCCCGCACGCCGCTCAGCGCGCGCACGCCGGGCAGGACGCCGGGCAGGCCCATGGCGTCCAGCGCGTCCGAAAGCGCGCAGGTGCCGAGCCCGGCCGCCTCCCGCACCGCGTCGTCGGCCGTCACGACTCGCTCCCGTCATCGGGGCGGAAGCGCAGGATGACGGCGCCGTCCGCGCCGGTCTCGATCGCCGCGCGGACCCGCATGCCGATGCGGACCTCCGCGGGCGGGACGCCGACGACGTGCGTCAGCAGCCGCGGCCCCTCCGCCAGGGTCACGTAGGCGAGCGCGTACGGCCCGCTGTCGCGGTACGGCCCGGCGGGCCGCCGCACGACGGTGGCGCTGTAGACCACGCCGCGCCCTGTGGCGGCCCGCCATTCGACCTCGAGGTCCCCGCCGACACGCGGGTACCACAGCACCTCCCCGGTCTTTCGGCTGTACGGCAACCGCAACTCCCCATCGGCCAGCGCCCGCCAGTACGGCTCGAGCCCCGGCGTGATCGTCGCCGCCGGCACCGGCAGCGCGGCTCGGCTCACGTGTCCTCCTGACCGAGTAGCAACGTGCTGCTGAAATGGCGGCTCCCGATCGCCTTGCCGATCCCCTGCACGAGCGCCACCTGGACGTCGGGGAGCTGCACCGGCGCGTTGGCCTCCCCGCGCAGCTGGCGCACGGCTTCGATGATCTTCACCATGCCGCCGCGCGAGCCGGGATGGTTGTTGCACAGGCCGCCGCCGTCGGTGTTCACCGCCAGCTTCCCGACATGCGCCCGCAGGCCGCCGTCGGCCACGAACCGGCCGCCCTCCCCCTTCCCGCAGAAACCGAGATCCTCCAGGAGCATCAGGACAGTGATCGTGAAGGAGTCGTAGATGGAGGCGTAGTCGACGTCGACCGGCTTCAGGCCCGCCTCGGCGAAGGCCCTCGGCCCGGACCACACCGCTCCGGTGATGGTGACGTCCACGGCGGGTCCCGCGTGCTTGAACGCCTCCGCCTGGCCGAGCACCTTCACCCGGTGCCGGTCCAGCCGGGCCGCCACCTCGGGGCTGACCACGACCACCGCGCCGCCCCCGTCGGTCGTGACGCAGCAGTCCAGCCGGTGCAGCGGGTCCGCGATGAGCGGGGAGTCCAGGACCTCCGCGACGGTCACCGGGTCGCGCAGCAGCGCGTTCGGGTTGTGCTTGGCGTGCTCGGACGCGGCGACCTTCACCTCGGCGAGTTGCGCCGACGTCGTCCCGTACTCGTGCATATGGCGGGCGGCGGCCAGGGCGTACAGGGCTACCGGCGAGATCCCGTACGGAATCTCGAAGGGGTCCTCCGGGCCGCTCACCGCGCGGTGCGGAGGCAGCGAGCGCGGCAGGCCGCCCATCGCGATGACCGCGACCTCGCAGCGGCCCGTCATGATCGCGGCGGTGGCGTGCCCGACGAGGGTCGGGTACGACGCGCCGCCGCTCTCGGTGTCCTCGACGTGCCGCACCCCGCGCAGGCCGAGGTACTCCAGCATGGACAGGCCGCCGAGGCCGGGCTGCTCGGAGGAGCCGAACCAGCCGTCCACGTCGGAAGGCCCAAGGCCCGCGTCGGCCAGCGCGCCGTGCGTCACCTCGGCGAGCACCTGCGGCACCGACGACCCGGTGATCCGGCGCTCGGGATGCTCGTAGGCGCCGACGATGTAGGCGCCGCCCTTGATCCCGCTCATGCTCGGGCCAGCGCGAACGGTGCGCCGGTGCGCTCGCGGACGTAGTCGACGCCGACGCCGGGCGCGAGCTCGCTCAGCACCAGGCCGCCGGGACCGATGTCGAAGACGGCCAGATCGGTGTAGACGCGGTGCACGACGCCGCGGCCGGTCAGCGGGTACTCGCACTTCTCGACGATCTTCGGGGCGCCGGATCGGCGGTCGGTGTGCTCCATCGCGATCCACACCCGGCGCGCCCCGTGCACCAGGTCCATCGCGCCGCCGACCCCGGGACGGCCGCCGGGCACGTGCCAGTTGGCCAGGTCGCCAGCGGCCGAGACCTGCAGCGCGCCCAGGACCGTGACGCTCAGCCGGCCGCTCCTGATGAGCGCGAACGACATCGCGGAGTCGCAGACGGCCGCGCCGGGCAGCAGGGTCGTGTAGCCCTTGCCCGCCTCGGTCAGGTCGGGGTCGCGATCCGCCGGGGCCGGGGCCGCGCCCATGCCGAGCAGCCCGTTCTCGGAGTGGAACACCACCTGCTTGCCGCTTCCGACGTGCTCGGGCACCAGCAACGGGATGCCGAGGCCGACGTTGACGTAGTCACCGTCGGCCAGGTCCGCCGCGACCCGCGCCGCGATCTCCGCCCGGCTCCGCCCCGCCGTGCTCACTCCGGCAGCCCGATCTCCGAAAGGGCCTCGACCATGTGGTCGACGAAGATGCCCGGCAGGTGGACCTCGTCCGGGGGCAGCGCTCCGATGGGCACCACGTTCTCGACCTCCGCGATGGTGATCCGCGCCGCCATGGCGCACAGCGGGTTGAAGTTGCGCGCGGTCAGCCGGAAGACGAGGTTGCCCATCCTGTCCGCCCGGTGGGCGCGGACCAGGGCGACATCGGGGTGCAGGGCGTGCTCCAGCACGTACGTCCGGCCGTCGAACTCGCGGGTCTCCTTGCGCGCGCAGTATTCGGCGACCTCGCCGTCGGGGCCGTACGCGGCGGGGAAGGCGCCCTCGCCGAGGTCGGTGCCGGCACTGGCCGGGGTGTAGAAGGCGGGCAGCCCGGCGCCGGCCGCGCGCAGCCGTTCGGCGAGCGTGCCCTGCGGCACCAGGTCGAGGTGGATGCGCCCGGAGCGGTACTGCTCACCGAAGCGCGCGTGGGCGGGGAACGATCCGGTGAACCTGGCGATGCGTTCCTCGATCAGCAGCCGGGCGAGCCCGCGCTCGCCGATGCCGCAGTTGTTGGAGACCACGTGCACGTCGCGCACGTCGAGATCGCACAGCGCCTCCACGAGCCCGAGCGGCGCGCCGCAGTCGCCGAAGCCGCCGACGGCGATCACCGCGCCCCGCCGTGGCACGTCCGCGAGGGCGTCGGCCACCGACGCGCGCAACTTGTCGATCATTTCCCGCCTCCGATCGCGAGGGACACGCGATCAGCCCTCAGCCGCGGCACCATGGGCCTTGCGTTCATAGTACGAACATTATGTTCACTTCTCGACGAGAGGTGTCAAGGGCGTACCTGAAAGGACCTAAGCTGTTGGGTTGCCTCACACCACGGAGGTAGATACAGTCGTGGGCGAACGTGATGTTCACATTACGCACAGAAGAGGAGGAGCGCGGTGACCATGCCGGAGACGACGGCGAGCACTCCTGGGCGCGCCGACATCCAGGCCGTCGACAGGGTCGGCCAGATCCTCGGCCTGTTCGCCGACGGCACCACCCATCTCACCACCAACGGCGTCGCGCTGGCGCTCGGCCTCAACCGCACGACCGCGCACCGCTACCTGACGTCCATGGCCGCGGAGGACCTGCTGCGGGTCTCCACGGACCCGCCCGGATACGGCCTGGGCAGCCTGATCCTGCGCCTCGGCGGGCAGGCCATCGGCAAGCGCCGCGTGGTGGCGATCTCGGCCGAGCGCATGACCCGCCTCGCCGACAAGGTCGGCACCACGATCTCGCTGAGCCTGTGGACCCCCGCGGGCCCGGTCGTCGCCCGGGTGCAGGAGCCGCAGGGCCGCGGCATCGTGCTGACCTACCGGGTCGGCACCGTCATGCCCGTCGACACCGCCCAGGCGGTGGTGTTCCTCGCCTTCAGGCGGGACGCCGAGGACGTGGAGGAGTCGCTCCGCTCCCTGCCCGAACCGGCCCAGAGCATCACCAGGGCCAAGGTCGGGGAGGTCCGGCGGACCGGCCTGGCCACCGCGGTCAGCGAGGTCAACGGCACCTGCGGCCTCGCCGCCCCGATCTTCGACAGCACCGGCGTCTGCGCCGCCCTGGCCATCGTCGACACCATCGGCTCCGCCACCAACTCCGCCTTCTCCCACCGCCTGGGGCACCTGCAGGAGGCCGCGCAGGACCTGACCGCCCGGCTCGGCGGGTCGGCGCCCGACTGGATCGGCTGAAACCCCCGTCGAGAGGATCAGCGTGACCCGCCGCTCGATCGTCGTGCCCGGACTCGGGCACAACTCCTCCCCCATCCCGGCCGCGGGCCTCGTCGGGCCGCTGCTGGTGACCGGCAGCGTGTCGGGCGTCGACCGGAGCACCGGGACGGTCCCGCCCGGCCTCCCCACGCAGGTACGCAACCTGTTCGGCAACCTCCGCGCCATCGTCGAGGCGGCCGGCGGCACCATGGACGACCTCGTCAAGCTGACCTTCCTCGTGCCCGACCGATCGGCCCGCGCGGAGATCGACCCCGTCTGGTGCGAGACCTTCCCCGACCCCGCCTCCCGGCCCGCCCGGCATGTCTCCGTTTACCGCGACCTGCCGCCCGGCCTGCTGCTGCAGTGCGAGGCCATCGCCCACATCGCGGAGGACTGAAACGCCATGGTCATCGACGCGCACGCCCACCTGAACGCCCCCGAGGTCTTCTACGCCTACAAGGCGCGCCTGCAGTCCTCCGGCGGCCACCACCGCGGCGACCCGAAGATCAGCGACGAGGCCCTCGCGGCGGCCGCGGCCCGCAACGTGGCCGCGCTCGACGAGGTCGGCACCACGATGCAGCTCATCTCCCCGCGCCCCTACCAGCTGATGAGCTCGGCCCGGCCGGAACGCGTCGTGCACTGGTGGGTCGAGGCCAACAACGACCTCATCCGGCGGTCGGTGGACCTGCACCCGGACCGGCTGGCCGGCGTCGCCGCGCTGCCGGTCTGCGCGGGCCGCCCGGTCGAGGAGGCGCTGGCCGAGCTGGACCGTGTCGCCGCGATGCCGCAGTTCGTGGGCGTGTGCCTCAACCCCGACCCCAGCGAGGGCGCGGGCACCACGCCGCCGCTGGGCGGCGCGTACTGGTATCCGCTGTTCGAGCGGCTGGTCGCGCACGACCTGCCCGCGCTGGTGCACTCCGCGGGCTGCTTCAACGAGCGGGAGACCTACAGCGAGCACTTCATCACCGAGGAGTCGATCGCGATCCTCACCGTGCTGCGGTCGGACACGCTGGCCGACTTCCCGGAGCTGAAGCTGATCATCGCGCATGGCGGCGGCTCGGTGCCGTACCAGATCGGGCGGTGGCAGGCCGAGCGGCTGATGCCGAGCCTCGGCGGCTCGCCCGGCGCCGAGCGCTTCGAGGTGTCGCTGCGCCGGCTGTGGTTCGACACGGTCCTGCACAACCCGGCGTCGCTGCGCCTGCTGCTGGAGACCGTCGGCCCGGACCGCTGCCTGTTCGGCACCGAGCGGCCCGGCAGCGGCTCGGTCGCCGACCCCCGCACCGGGCGGCATCTCGACGACATCAAGCCCGTCATCGACGCGATGCCGGGACTCAGCGAAGGCGAGAAGCAACTCGTGTTCGAGGGCAACGCCCGGAAGGTGTTCAGCCGCCTGCCGTGCTGACCCGGAACGGAGGAGAGAAACCAATGGTCCAGCCCACCGCCACGCGGGCCTCCACCGACCCCCGCCCGCCGTTCGTCCGCAACGCCTGGTACATCGCCGCCCTGCGCTCGGAATGCGGCGAGCGCATGCTCGCCCGCAGCGTCCTCGGCGTCTCCGTGACGCTGCTGCGCACCAGGAGCGGGCGCATGGTCGCGCTGCGCGACCGCTGCACGCACCGCGGCTACCCCCTGTCCGAGGGCACGCTCGGACCCGACGACGTCATCACCTGCGGCTACCACGGCTTCCGCTTCGACGCCGAGGGCGCCTGTCTCAGCGTGCCCGGGCAGAGCGGCGTCCCCGGCGGTTCCGACCTGCGGTCCTTCCCGACCGCGGAAAACGGGCCGTTCGTGTGGATCTGGATGGGCGACCCCGCGCTCGCCGACCCCGCCGAGATCCCGGCGGAGACCGGCTTCGGCGATCCGAGCTTCCGGTTCGTCTCCGGGCACGTGGTCATCGACGCCGGCCACACGCTGATCGCGGACAACGTGCTCGACCTGTCCCACGAGTCGTTCATCCACGCCACCAAGATCGGCTCGCGGGAGGTCGCGGAGACCGGCATCACCAGCGAGTCCGACGAGAAGCGGTGGCTGGTCCGGGCCTCGCGCGTCATGCGTGACGTGGAGTGCCCGCCCACCTACCGCGAACGGACCGGCCTGCGCTCCCCCATCGACCGCGAGCAGCACATCAGCTTCTTCGTCCCGTCGCTGTACGTGCTGGACGTCATGGTCGTGGCCGCCGAGTCGCAGCACGATCCCGCGACCGGGCCCCGGCGGCCGTACCTCGGGAAGGTCGTCTACGGCCTCACGCCGCAGTCGGAGAAGCGCACGCACTACTTCTTCGCCATCGGCCGGGACTACGCCCAGGACGACCCCCAGATGGACGCGGCCGTGCACGAGGGCCAGCTCTGCCTGATCGACGAGGACGCGTACGCGGTGGCGGTCCTGCAGCGCCTGGCCGATGAGGAGGGCCCCATGCCCGAGGTGAGCACCCGGCTGGACACGGCCGCGCTCATCGCCCGCCGCATGCTCGCCCGGCGGCTGCGAGCCGAGACCCGCTGACCCGCTGGGAGGACATATGGCATCGATCGTCCTGGGCGCCGCCACGTCGCACACCCCGCTGCTCATCCTGCCGCCCGCCATGTGGCTGGAGTACGCCGAGCGCGACGAGCACAACCCCGAGCTCGTCTTCCGGGGGCGGGCGATGAGCTACCAGGAGGCCGTGGCCACGGTCGTCCCGGACTGGATCCGCGCGCGGCCGCGCGACCTCGCCACCTTCGAGCGGCAGTCGGCGCGGTGCCAGGCCGCGCTGGACGAGCTCGCCCGCGACCTCGCCGCCGCCCGCCCGGACGTCATCCTGATCATCAGCGACGATCAGGACGAGTGGTTCTACGAGTCCAACATGCCGGCGTTCTCCATCTTCTGGGGCGACACCGTGCCGCTGATCCCCCGGCCGAAGCCGGTGCGGGGCACCGAGCGGCAGCGCCTGATGGACCAGCTGGTCGCCGACGGCTACGGCGACGCGCGCCGCGATGTGCCGGTCGACTCCGGGCTCGGCCGCCATCTCGTCGAGTACCTCATCGAGCACGACTTCGACGTGAGCCAGATGACGTACGTCGAGGAGAGTTACGGCGGCCGGGTCGCGCGGCGCTACCCGGCCGGCGACGGCGAGCTCGATGTCGTACGCGAGACGCCGTTCCGCCCTCAGGGGCTCCCGCACGGCTACGCGTTCGTGGTGCGGCGACTCCTTGGGGAGGGGCACCCGCCGATCCTGCCGATCTCGCAGAACACCTGCTACCCGCCGAACGCGGTGACGCCGCGGCGGTGCCACGCGCTCGGCGCGGCGCTCGCCGGGGCCGTCGCGGCGTGGGACGACGACGTGCGGGTCGCCGTGATCGCCTCCGGCGGGCTCAGCCACTTCGTGGTGGACGAGGAGCTCGACCGTTCGCTGCTGCGGGCGCTGCGGGAGGGCGACACCGCGACGCTCACCTCGCTGCCCAGGGAGCGGCTGTACTCGGCCACGTCGGAGTGCCTCAACTGGGTCACCCTCGGCGCGATGATGGCCGGGACCGGCCTGGCCATGGAGGAGCTGGCCTACGAGCCGGTCTACCGCACCGAGGCCGGCACCGGGGCGGGGCTGGGGTTCGCCCGCTGGACCTGAGCGCGTGGCGTCAGGCCGGCAGCAGCCTGGCCGGGTTGGCGGCGACGGCCGCGGCCAGGTCGGCGGCGGGCCGGCCGAGATCGAGCAGCCCGCGCAGCACCCTGCGCACGGTGTGGACCGGGCGCGGGCTGCGCGGCGGGCCGGTGTCGGAGCTGATGATCACACGGTCGGCGGGGAGCGCGTCCAGGAAGCGGGCGAGGTCCTCGGGGAGCAGGTCGGTGTCGCGCAGGCCGTCAGCCCGGTCGTAGAGGCCGGCGCAGAACTCGACGTGCGCGCCCTGCCCGGCCCAGCCGGCGACGCGGCCGGGGTCGGCGCCGACGATGAAGTCGGGGTGGCTGATCAAGATCCGGCCGACGCCGGCGGCCACCGCGGCGGGCAGCAGCACGTCGATCTCGCCGGCCCCGAGGTGGCCGGTGTTGAGTATCGCGTCCGCCGCGGCGATGAGCTCCAGGATCTCGCGCGCCTCGCGCCTGAGGGCGCCGTCGTCGTCGAGCACCGAGATGGGCGGGCCGGAGCGCAGGGCGAATGCCGCCGCGGGGAAGTCTTCGTGGAAGCACCGGTGCGCGCGGGAGTCGAGGGTGGGGAACCAGACGACGCGCCCGCCCAGCTGAAGGGTGTGCTCGACGGCGTAGGGGTTGAGCCCGCCCACGGCGTGGTTGAGGGCGATCCCGCCGTAGACCTGGATCGGGATCTCCGCCAGGCCGTGCTCGGCCAGCGCGAGGATCTCGGGGACCATGCTGTGGTGGTGCGATTTGGCGACGATCGCACGGTAGCCGACGGCCGCGGCGGCGGTGGCGATCTCGATGATGTCCATGCGGCGGGGCATGGCCGCGGGTTTGGGGTGGGTGTGCAGGTCCACCGCGCCCCGCAGCAGCCGGTCCACCTCCGGGTCGGGCCGGCCGCCCATCCGGTCCAGGTCGGCGATCGTGTACTCCGGGCGCAGGCCGATCCCCATCGTTGACTCCGTTCGCGTTCACATTCCGCTCATCATGTTCGACATCCGAAAGTGGTGTCAAGAAGCCCTGTGCGACGCGCCTAACAATCGGGAGAACAAGGCTTGTGCACGTCCGTTTACTCCCCTACGCTCACGGCAGCCAAGCATTCGCACATGACGTTCACATTATGAACCGTCCCTCTGGCTCCGCGGACGAGTCACCCGATCAACACCATCTCGACGATTCGATCTGAGGAGATGCCAGCAATGCCAAGCCGACCCCCCACACGCGCCATCGCCACGGCCATGGCCGCCGTACTCGCCCTGTCCTCCTGCGGTGGCGGCACCGGGACGAACGCCGGCGCGTCCACCGGCAAGACCGAGATCAGGTTCGGCGGGACCGTGATGTCGACGTTCGACCCCGCCCTGTCGGGGGTGTACCAGCAGAGCTTCCTCACCCCCGTGTACGAGAGCCTGCTCACCCGCGACGCCGCCGGCGAGCTGGTCCCCGGCCTGGCCACCGAATGGAAGCTGTCGGAGGACGGCAAGACGTTCGACGTCACCCTGCGCGACGGGGTGAAGTTCCAGGACGGCGCGCCGCTCGACGCCGACGCGGTCAAACGCTCCATCGAGCGCGGCAAGAACCTGCCCAAGAGCCTGGTCAAGGGGCAGCTCGCCGTGGTGACGAGCGTCGAGGCCGTGGACGCCACGCACGTGCGCTTCCACCTCGACGGCCCGCCCGGGTCGATCGGCAACATCCTCGCCAGCGAGGCCGGCATGATCATCAGCCCGCAGGCGGTGGACAATCCGGATCTCGCCACCAAGCCGGTCGGCACCGGGGCGTACACGCTGGTCAGCAAGACCGACAGCGAGGTCGTCTACAAGGCGTGGGACGGCTACTGGAACAAGGACGCGGTGAAGAACTCCGGCATCCGCTACGTCCAGCAGCAGGATTCCTCGGCCCGGTTCCGCGCCCTGGCCTCCGGCCAGCTCGACCTGATCGGCATGGACGGCTCGCAGATGGCCGAGGCCCAGAGCGCCGGCCTGAACGTCGTGCAGGGCGCGAGCACCAACCTGGTCGGCATCCTGCTCAACCCGAAGGCCGTGCCCGAGTTCGCCGACCCGCTCGTCCGCCAGGCGATCATGCGCGTGATCGACCGCAAGGCGATCGCGGACAACAGCGGCTTCACCGGGGCGTGCACCCCGTCCGCGCAGCCCTTCCCCGAGGGATACTGGGCGCACGTGGACGGCCTGGAGACCGACCCCGGCCTGTCCTACGACGTCGCCGCGGCCAAGGACCTGCTGGCCAAGGCGGGCAAGGCGGACGGGTTCTCCTTCACCCTGAGCACGATCGCGTTCCCGGCCTTCTCCTCGCTGGCCCAGATCCTGCAGGCGCAGCTCGCCCAGATCGGCGTCAAGGTCAAGATCAACGTCATGGACACCAGCGCATACATCGTCGCCCGCGGCGCGGGCAACCTCGAAGCCGGCCTCGGCCAGTACGCCACCGGCCGGCCCGACCCCAGCGCCTTCCTCCAGACGATGTACCTGCCCGACGGGATGTACAACTGGGGCAAGGTCGACTACCCCGGCGCGGCGGACCTGCTGAAGAAGTCACTCGCCAGCACCGACACCGCCGAACGCTCCGTCCCGACCCACGAACTGATCAACCTGGTCACGAAAACCGGCCCGAACCTGGTCCCGATCTGCGCCCTGAGGCAGACCTTCGGCACGAGCACGGCCGTCGAAGGCTTCGGCACGACACTCCTGCAGGAGTACGACTGGCGCGGCATCTCCATTAAGAAGTAGGACCGATGAGAGCGGCCGCGTGCGGGGGACGCGGCCGGGTGGCCGGTGCGGGTGCAGACCCCGGCCGCGCTGTGCGGGTCAGGTTGCGGAAGCGGCGCCGGGTGGCAGGTGAACTGTCATGATCATGTTGCAGGCTTCGGTGCCCGAGCCGCGGTAGGCGTGCGAGGCGTCGCCGTTGAACGTGGCGGTTCGCCCGGCCTCGACGATGTGCTCGGCACCATCGACGACCAGCGTCATCCGGCCAGAGATGACAGTGATGGTTTCCACGACTCCAGCCTGGTGGGCCTGGCTGGAGTATTCCTCGCCGGGTTCCAGACGCCAGCGCCAGATCTCGGCGGGGGCCGGGCCTGAGGTCGTCAGCATGAGCCTCGCCTCGCCGCCCCGTTCTCCCGTCCACAGGGGTATCACGGTGTCGGCGGCCACGATGCGGACGCGGCCTTCGGGTGGCCCCTGCATGAGGGCGGACACCGAAATGCCGAGGGTGTCGGCCAGCCGGACGAGGGTGGCCAGGTTGGGATTGCCCTGGGCCTTCTCCAGCGCCACCAACGCGCCTTTGCTGACCTGCGCGCGTCGGCCGAGTTCCTCCAGGGACAGGCCCGCGCGGGTTCGGGCCGCTTTGACGTTGTGCGCCACCGTGCGCAGGGCTGTGGCCGCCTCGGCCATCTGATCACCATCCTCACGACTGGACCATTTGAATGCACCATGCGGTCGTTTGACTGACATCCATCGGTCAATCTACTGTACTGCGCAGTCGTTCCAGTGAACAGTTAGGGAAAGTGCTGTGATCGCTCTGCTGCTGGCCCTGGGCAGCTCACTCGCCTACGGCTGCGCCGACTTCCTCGGCGGCCTGGGCGCCCGTAAGGCTCATGTGCTGCGTACCGTGATGATCGCGGCCCCGGCCAGTCTCGCGGTCGAGCTGCTGCTGTGGCCGGTGCTCGGCGCCTCCTTCAGCCCCGCGGCCCTCGGCTGGGGAGCCGCCTCGGGGATCGCCTCGGCCGCCGCGTTCGCCCTGCTCTACCGCACCCTGGCGATCGGCCCGATGAACGTGCTGTCACCCGTGACCGCGCTGGTGTCGGCCGCGCTGCCCCTCGGCGTGGGCCTGCTGCAGGGCGAGCACCTGACCGCCGCCGGGCTGGTGGGTCTGCCGCTCGCACTGGTGGCCGTGGTGCTCATCAGCGCCGGACCGGGCGCGGGCTCGGCGCGCCCCTCGCGCGTGGCGCTGCTGCTGGCCTTCGGCGCGGGCGCCGCCATCGCCCTTCAGCTGGTCTTCTTGCACCAGGCGCCGTCCGACAGCGGGGTGGCCCCGCTGATCGTGGGCCGCGCGGTCTCCTCGGCGATCACCCTGGCGGCGGCCGGGCTGCTGCACCGCAAGCTGGGCTCCGAGCGGCCCGCCTACGCGCTGTCGGCAGCCGCGGGCGTACTGGACTCTCTGGCGAACCTGCTGTTCCTGCTCGCCGCCCGCGGCGGAGACCTCGCCGTCGTCGCCGTGATCACCGCTCTATACCCGGCCGGCACGGTCCTGCTCGCCCGCGGCGTGCTCGCCGAACGCATCCACCGCGGCCAGTTCGCCGGCCTGGGCACCGCCGCCCTCGCCGTCAGCCTCCTGGCCCTCACCTGAGCACCGGCCGAGCCGGGCGTGCGGATCCGGTGGGGCCACGAGCTTGCTCTGGCGCATACCGAACAGGCAATCACTTGCCAATCTGGCAACCATGTTCCATTCTGGAGACATGGCGGAAGAGATATCACCCGAGCAGGCGCGTGATGCCCTCGAGCACACCGACCGGTTGTCGCGCCGTGTGCGCGCACGCGCGTACTCCATGCGGCTGTACCTGCTGGTCTGCGCGGCGGGCATCAGCGTGGCGCTGCTCGTGATCGGCTTGGTCGAGCCCGTCGTGCTGAAGACCGTGCTGGCCCTGGCCACCACGATCCTGCCGTTCGCCGCGGTCACCCTGTGGTACCGCAGGCTGCCCGTGCTCGCCCGCACGCCGCCGCCGCCCCGCTGGGGCGCCTACCCGTACGCCTGGGGGACCTGGCTGCTGTGGTGCGCCGCAGCTGGGTTCGGCCTCCTCACCGGCCTGGACGGCCGGCTGGAGTACTGGATCCCGGCGGCGTTGGTGGTCGCCGCTCCGCTGACGTTCGCCGCGCTGAGGGAACCGCGCCCGTGACCGAACCGAACCCGGGAACCCGTCGCACCCACCCACGCCACGACCTGGACGACCTGCTGACCCACGCGGTCCGCCTGTCCATCGTCGCGGCACTCGCCGACGTCGACCGCGCCGAGTTCGCCCTGGTACGCGACAGCGTGGAGATCACCGACCCGATGCTGTCCAAACAGATCGCCCTGCTCGAACAGGCCGGCTACGTCGGTGTGGACAAGGGCAGGGTAGGCCGCCGCACCCGCACCTGGCTCACCCTCACCCCCGACGGCCAGGCCGCCTACCGCCGCCACATCCACGCCCTCCAGGCGATCGCCGGCCTGGCACCCAACGCCGACGCGAGAGACGCGACGTGATGCCGATCCCGCCGGCCGCCGCCTGCTGATCAAGACAAGCAGCGGTCCGAGGCGGACGGTGCTGTCCTGCAGCGTGTGATGATCTCGGCCATCGTGCTGCGGAAGCGCTCGCGGTCGGCGTCCGTGAGCGGGGCGATGAGGCGGCTGAGTTCCGCGCTCACCTCGGCGTGGAAGGCGGTCGCCGCCTGGTGGCCGGTGTCGGTCAGGGTTGCCTGCAGGGCGCGCCGATCGCCCGGCACGGATGATCGCTGGGCGAGCCCGCGCCGCTCCGCCCGGTCCATCAGGCCGGTGAGGGCCGCCTTCTCGACGCCGAAGCAGGAGGCGAGGTCGGCCATGCCTCGGGGGCCGTCGAGCAGGACGCACAGGAGTTTGGCCTGGACGGGGGTCAGGTCGTGGCGTTCGGAGACGCGGGCGTAGACGCCCTGCACCAGGGCGGTGAGCTGGACCAGTCCGGTGGCGACGTCCAGGTCCGGGTCGCCTGCGCCGGTGGGCTGGGTGTCGGTAGTGCAGCCGAGTCCTGCTGCGGGGTCGGTGGACGTGCTCGTTTGCCCCGTTTTGGCCATGGCACTATGGTACACGTCGCATATAGTTAATATCACGTACAGTACGCGTCATTAACAATGGAAGGACTAACATGAGCTTTGACACACCTGCTGGAACCCGTGGCACCCGCCAGCCCTCCGGGTGGGCGTTCCGCCAGCTGAACAAGCTGATGGCCAGGCGCATCCGCCGTAAGGGCGGCGGCACGTTCATGGGTTTCAACGCCCTGATCCTGACGACCGTCGGCCGCAAGAGCGGTGCCGAACGCACCACTCCGGTCGGCTGGTTCCCCGGCCCGGACGGCAGCTACCTGATCGTGGCCTCAGCAGCCGGAGCCACGGGAAACCCGGCTTGGTACTACAACCTCGCCGCCCACCCCGACCAGGTCCGGATCGAGGTCGACGGCCGCACGATCGCCGTGACCGCCGAGCAACTCCACGGAACCGAACGCGAACAGGCCTGGCGGCAGATCACCACCACCGCCTCCCGCTTCGCCTCCTACCAGGACAAGACCGACCGGGAACTGCCGATCATCCGCCTGACGCCCCGATCCGGCCAGGATGGGCCGTAACCACACTTTGAAGGTACGTCCTCGCCAACAGCCGGAAATGCCGCCAAAGTTTACACAGTGGGTTCAACGATACGGTTGAAGGCATGACGACCTCGATCCGGGACGTCGCCCGTCCCTTCGCCGGTGGCGCCCTCACCGCGCTCCTGTCCCCCGCCACCCGCCTGCTCGGCCTCGGCGAGCCCACCCACGGTGTCGAAGCCTTCCTCGAGCTGCGCAACGAGCTCTTCCGCCACCTAGTCGAACACGAGGGCTACCGCTCGATCACCATTGAGAGCGACTGCTTGTCGGCCCTGATCGCCGACGCGTACGTCACCGACGGCATCGGGGCCCTCGACGACGCGATGAGTCACGGTTTCAGCCACGGCCTCGGCGCCGCACCCGCCAACCGCGAGCTCCTGCGCTGGATGCGCGCCTACAACGAGCCGCGTCCCCTTTACGAGCGGCTCCGCTTCTACGGCTTCGACGGCCCTCTGAAGATAACCGGCCCCGCCAGCCCCCGCCCGGCCCTGACCGCACCGTACGACTACCTCGTCGCCCACCTCGACCTGCCCTGGAGTCGCGAGACACTCGACGAGCTGCTCGGCCCCGACGAGCGCTGGACCAACCCCGCCACCTTGATGGATCCCACCCAGTCCGTCGGCCGCACCTCCGAGGCCAAGGAACTGCGCCAGATCGCCGACGACCTGCGTGCGCTGCTCACCTCGCACTCCCCCCACCTGACGGCCGCCACCTCCCCCGACGACTGGTGGCGCGCCGACCTGCACGCCCGCACCGCCGCCGGGCTCCTGCGCTACCACGCCGGCATGGCCGACACCACGCCCGCCCGCATGGGCTCGCTCATGTGCCTGCGCGACACGATGATGGCCGACAACCTCGACGCCATCGTCCGCCGCGAGGCCCGTCGCGGCCCCACCCTCGCCTTCGCCCACAACCGCCACCTGCAGCGCGACAAGAGCCACATGCACTTCGCCGGCCAGCCGCTCCAGTGGTGGAGCGCGGGCGCCATCATCGGCACCCACCTCGGCGACCAGTACGCCTTCGCCGCCACCACCTTCGGCACCCGCGGCTCCGACATCCCCCATCCCGACACCCTCGAAGGACTCCTGTCGACCCTCCCCCACGCCCGCGCCGTCGTCGATCCCGCTCACCTCGCCGCAACCCTCGACCGGAAGCTGACGCCCCGCGTCCCAGCCGACCACACATACTTCTCCCTCGACCCGGCCACCATCGACCAGATCGACGCCATCGCCTTCCTCACCGAAATCTGAGCCACCCATGGGGTCAACGGCCAGCCGCGTGCCGGCACTCTCCCGCACGCGGAGCGCATGGTGACGCATGCAACCGTCAAGATTACTGACGCTAGTGTAGACTTTTCAGCGTTAGAGTTGAGACCGGTTCACACCATGAAGGGAAGCCCCATGAAGCACGTCCGCGTCGGACTCGTGGTCCCCAGCTCTAACGTCACAGTCGAGACCGAGATGCCGCAGATCCTTGCCCGACACCCTGAGGCCTCGTTCTCCTTCCACTCCTCGCGCATGCGGATGGCGAAGGTCTCACCGGAGGGGCTGGCCGCGATGAACGCGCAGCGCGAGCGCTGCGTCATCGAGTTAGGCGACGCCACGCCCGACGTCATCCTGTACGCCTGCCTGGTCGCCATCATGGTCGGCGGAGCCGGTGAGCACCGCCGGATCGAGGGGCTCGCGGCCGAACAACTCGCGACCGGCGGCTCCGAGGCGCTCGTGCGCTCGAGCGCGGGCGCGCTGATCGAGGGGCTGCACGGACTGAGGGCCAAGCGGATCGCGTTGGTGATGCCATACATGCGGCCGCTGGCCCAGCAGGTCGTGGACTACCTCTCGGCCGAGGGTTTCGAGGTCGCCGACTGGCGCGCTTTGGAGGTCGAGGACAACCGCGAGGTCGGCTGCATCGCCGGCGACCGCGTCATGGCGGCCGCGCGAACCCTGGACCTGGACGGTGTCGACGGTGTCGACGCGGTCGTCATCTCGGCCTGCGTTCAGATGCCCTCGCTCGCCCTCGTCGAAGCCGCGGAACGGGAGTTCGGAGTCCCGGTCATCTCCGCGGCCACGGCCGGCGCCTACAGCATTCTGCGGGCGAACGGCCTCCCCCTGAGCATCGCCGGAGCCGGCTCGCTGCTGGGCTCCGAGGCCGCGGCCGTCCAGCCGGCCTGAGACGACAACTCGAAGGAGCTCACCATGAACCAGCTCGACGACCAGCACCTCGTGACCGGAGTCGACCACGCGGCGTTCCCGACGTTCGACCCGGCCGGCACCGTGCGGTTCTACCGCGACGTCCTCGGCTTCCCCGTGGTGCACTCGATCTGCGCGGCCGGCTGGGGGCCTGACGACCACCCGGACTTCATCCACTTCTTCTTCGACATCGGCGGCGGAGACCGGCTCGCCTTCTTCTACTACTTCAACTGGCCTCAGCCTGACACCACCGTGGGGCTTGGCGACGTCTACGCCCGCTTCCCCGAGGGCACCCCCGAATGGTTTGTCCGCTCCCGCCACCTCGCACTCCATGTGGACTCCGAGGAGCACATGCTCGAGTACCGCCGACGGCTCGACGGCAGCGAGTGGCCGGTCGAGATGCAGATCCAGCACGAGACCATCGAGTCGATCTACACCCACGACCCCAACGGATACATGGTCGAGATAACCCGCCCTATGCGCCCGGTGACTCCCCAGGAAGATCTCGACGCCAACCTCACCATCGACGCCCTCGTGGACATCGTGCGGAAGCCGGGTCACTCCATGGACGATCTCCTCGTCCGCAAGGCCGAGCTCATCGTCGAGCGGGCCGAGGCGTGGACACGCGCGCAGGAGGTCCGCTGATGGGCGGCCGCCTGTTCGTGCTCGATGTCCCTGAGAACACGCCCATCGTCGAGGTCGCCCGCGCCCTGCCGGCGGTCACGGTCGGCACGCTCGGACCGTACCTCGTGATCGAGTCGGAGGCGCCGATCTCCATCGACCGCCGCGCGACCGGAGTCCGGCACGCTGTCTGGTACAGCTGCGTCGCAGGCCTCGACGGCGTGCGCATCGCCCAGTGGACCAAAGACGTCCTGCGTACGGTGGCCCGATGACCGACCCGGCTCGCGGGCTCGGCGCCGGACGGTACACCGAGGCGATACCCGAGCCAGATGCGGTCACCACGTCGGTGCACCAGTTGCGGACCTTCGATGGCGCGAACGTCGTCGGTGTGCTTCGCCGCCCGGCCGGCGCCCGCACCGTCGTCACGCTCATGCACCCGCGGCAGGACGTGACCCACCATGCGCTCGTGCCCCTCCTGCTCGGATCCGGGCTCGCGGTGTGGACACAGGGCTCGCGGTCGCCCAACAACGACCTCAATCTGCTGCACGAGCAGGCGATCCTCGACTTCGCCGCGGGCCAGGTGTTCCTGCGCGAATGGGGCTTCGAGTCCGTGGTGGCGCTCGGGCACTCGGGAGGCGGCACGCTGGCGGCGTTCTACATCCAGCAGGCCTCGCTGCCGCCGGGGCTCCGCCTGACGCACACGCCATCGGGCCGGCCGGTCCCGCTGGGCGAGGCCGTGATGCCGCTGCCGAGCGGGTTCGTCGCACTGGCTCCGCACCCGGGGCAAGGGGCGTTGCTGCAGCGGGTCATCGACCCCTCGGTCGTCGACGAGGGCGACCCGCTGTCGCGCGACCCGGGCCTCGACCCCTTCAACCCGGCGAACGGCTTCGTCGACGCGCCGGGGCCGACGCGCTTCTCCCCCGACTTCGTCGCCGCCTATCGCGCGGGACAGCGAGCCCGGGTCGCCCGCATCGACGCCATCGCGGCCGAGATGAACGCGGCACGACGTGGGGCAGACGCCTCGTTCCGCGACGGGGGTTCCGCCATGGATCGGCGTGCCGCGATCGCTCCGGCCCTGGTCACCGTCTACCGCACCGACGCCGACCTGCGAAACGTCGACCTGACGCTGGACCAGAATCTGCGACCGTACGGCTCCCTGTTCGGGCGCCGGCCAGACCTCACCAACTACGGACTGGTGGGCTTCGGCCGGTTGTCCACGGCGGAAGCGTGGATGTCGACGTGGAGCGCCTCGACGACCAACGCCGGCTTCCTCCGCTGCGCCGCGAGCATCGAGGTGCCGACGCTCCTGCTCGAGTTCGCCGGAGACCAGGCCTCGTTCCCGACCGATATCGAGCGGTTCGCAGCGGCGATCCCCGCGGCTGACCTCACCGTCGAAGCCGTGGACGGGACCCACTTCGGGGACCGCTTGACGAAGGGGGCGCCCACGGGCAACGAACTGGCCGCCGTACGCATCGACAGCTGGGTAGGCGAGCGCTTCTAGGTGCGTAGCAATTCTTTCGAGTCGGCGCAGCCCGTCCGGTAGCGTCGACGGACACCTCCGGAGGTTTCACTCATGGACTGGGCTGGACGACTTGCCCCATACCCCTCCGACACTGTGCGCCAGTACCGCGCCTCCGGCCTGTGGGGCACGCGCACCGTCGCCACCGAACTGCATGAGGTCGCCGTGCGACGCGCGCCGCATCCCGCTGTGGTCGCAGCCGAGGGATCACTCTCCTACGCCGAGTTGGACAAGGCCACAGACCGGCTCGCCCTGGGCCTGTCGAATGCGGGACTGGCGCCCGGCGACCGGGTCGTGGTGCAGCTGACCAACCGGCTCGAATCGATCGTGGCCTGGTACGGCATGCTCAAGGCCGGGCTGATCCCGGTTTGTACGCTCGCCGCCCATCGCGCACACGAGATCGGCCCGATCAGCCGCAAGGTCGGCGCCGTCGCCCACCTGGTCGAGTGGAGCCCATCGGGGTTCGACCTGGTGGCCTTCGCCGTCGAACAGCAGGTCGACCATCCCACGATGCGGCTGGTGCTCACCGCCGGCGCGCCCGCCGGCGCCCCGGGTACCTCGATCGAGCGCCTCGCCGACACCGACCCGGCGCTCGCCCGCGAGCGCGTCGAGGCGATCCAAGCGGCGATCGACCCCGACGACATCGTCTGCTTCCAGCTGTCCGGCGGCACCACGGGCGTCCCCAAGGTCATCCCGCGGTTGCACGCCGAGTACTGGTACAACGCGAGGTCCTACGCCGAAGCAGGCGGCTGGGACGAGAGCACACGCGTCGCCCACCTGATCCCGATCATCCACAACGCGGGCATCACCTGCGGCTTGCACGCGACCCACAGCGTCGGCGGCACCCTTGTGCTCGGCACGCCGGTCCTGGACCAGGCCCTCCCCGTCGTCGCTCGCGAGCGGACGACCGACGTGCTCATCGGCCACGGCCATTTCGGCATCGTGGACCATCCCCTCTTCGAGGAGGCGATGACCGCCATGAAGCGCGTGGTGCTCTCGGGCGCGAAGGTGCCCGCTCGTGTCTTCGAGGCCTTCGAGAGCCGCGGGGTATGGGTCGGCCAGAAGTTCGGCATGGGCGAGGGTTTCTTCACCATGTCGACGGCTGCCTCGACTCGCGAGGCGAGGCTCACGACCGTCGGCGTCCCGGTCTCACCGTACGACGAGTTCCGGGTCCTCGAGCCGGGCACGGAAACCGAGGTGCCGGATGGCGCTGTCGGAGAGCTCGCCTGTCGCGGGCCGTACACCATCCGGGGTTACTTCGACGCCCCCGGCATCAACTCCTCGGCGTTCACCTCCGACGGTTTCTACCGCACCGGCGACCTCGTCGCGGTCCGGACCGTGGGCGGCGAGCGCAGCATCAGCGTTGAGGGCAGACTGAAGGACCTCATCAACCGCGGTGGGGAGAAGGTGAGCGCCGAGGAAGTCGAGACGCTGCTGATGCGACACCCTCGCATCGTCGCCGCGGCGGTCGTGGCGATGCCCGACGAGAGGCTGGGTGAGCGCGCCTGTGCCTATCTCGTCACCGCGGGCGAGCCTTTGACCATGTCTGAGGTGCAGAACCACCTCAGCTCGCTGTCGCTGGCGAAGTTCAAGTGGCCCGAGCGGCTCGAATGGATCCCAGAGCTGCCGAGGACACCCCTGGGCAAGCTCGACAAGAAGCTGCTCCAGCGCGACATCACCGCGAAGGTCACGACCGGGCGATGAGGAGTTCTCGTGCCTGAAATCCGACGCACAAGGCGAAACGCCAACGCAGGCGTCGGCTCGCGCGGGTAGCGTATGGAATCATGGAGAACACGAACGGCGGCGAGGTCGAGGCACCGAAGAAGGCCGGGGTACGCCGAGGTCTCATGCAGCACGAGATCTTTGAGCAGGCCACTCGCCTGTTCGCTGAGCGCGGGTTCGCCGGCACGAGTTTTCAAGACATCGCCGACGCCGTCGGCTTGACCCGGCCTGCGCTTTACCACTACGTCAAGAGCAAGGACGACCTCTTGGCGAAGCTCGTCGCGGAGGTCACCGTCGTCGCCGCGACCGACATCGCAGAGGTCGCGCAGCGCACCGAGCTGTCCGCGACCGAACGAATCCGCGACATCGTGCGCCTCATGGTGCGACACCAGGGCGAGCAAGGCGAGCGCTTCCGCCTGCTGCTGCGCTCGGAGGCGGATCTGCCCGATTCGGTTGCCGGCTCCTACGCCGAGAATCGCCGAGCCGTGCTCCGCTCCCTCACCGAGGTGATCGAGCAGGGCGTGGCACATGGCGAGTTCCGACCGGTCACCCCGACCGTCGCGGCATTCGGCACGCTCGGCATCGTCAACTGGGTGGCCTGGTGGTACCACCCCGGCTCACAGTTCGATCTGGATGCCATCTGCGCCGAGCTCGCGGAACAGGCAGTGCACAGTCTCGCGGCCGAGCAGGGCCGGCCCGCGTCCGCGACCCCGCTCGACGCGGTGCACAGCATTCGACGCGAGATCGATCGGCTGGAGGGACTGCTCAAGGAGGCGTGATCGGTGCGGTGGGCTCCGATCCCGACGCCCGTGAACGAACGCTGATCGCAAATTGTCGGCGGAATTTCACCACTTGGCGCGAAAAAATGGCGTCATGAGAATTCTGGTAATCGGTGGGTCGGTGTTCCTGGGGCGGGCGATCGTGGCGGACGCTCTGCGCCGGGGGCACGAGGTGACGACGTTCAACCGGGGGGTGAGCAGCCCGGACCTGTCCGGGGTGACGGCCGTGCACGGGAACCGCGAGGTTCCGGCCGACCTCGACCGGCTGGTCGAGGGGCGAGAGTGGGACGCGGTCATCGACGTCTGCGGCTTCACCCCCGCCGTCGTCCTGGACGGGGTGCGGCGGCTGAACGGCCGCGTCCCGCACTACACGTTCATCTCCAGCATCTCCGCCTTTCCGGGGTACCCGAGCGTGATCGGGCTGGACGAGAGCGCCCCCCGGCACGAGTGCCCGCCGGACGCCGATGCGAGCCTCGGCGAATACGGGGTGCTCAAGGCCGGCTGCGAGCGCGCGGTCGAGGAGTTCTTCGAGGGCAAGGCGCTCATCATCGAGCCGGGGCCGATCCTCGGCCCGCACGAGAACCTCGACCGCCTGTCCTGGTGGCTGACCCGGATCGAGGGCGGCGGCCGGGTGCTGGCACCCGGCGTCCCTGACCTGCCGATGCAGATCATCGACGCGCGAGACATCGCCGCCTTCACCCTGGACCAGGCCGAACGCGGCGCGACCGGGCGGTACTTCACCACCGGCGAGCCGGGCAAGATCACGTTCGGGGAGTGGCTGGGGCTGTGCGTGGCGGAGACCGGCTCCGACGCCGAACTGGTCTGGGTGGAGGACGAGTTCCTGCTCGCCCACAGCGTGAAGCCGTGGACCGAACTGCCGCTCTGGCTGCCGCGGGGGCCGATGACCTCCGGGATCTGGACGCCCTCCTCCGCCAAGGCCGTCGCCGAAGGGCTGGTCTGTCGGCCGGTGGCGGAGACCGTACGGGACACCTGGGCCTGGCTGCGGGAGATCCCGGTGGCCGAGCGGTCGTTCGGCGGACGGCTCCTGCGGCACGGCATCGACCCAGAGAAGGAAGCCAGGATTCTGGAGCAGTGGGATCATCACATCAGCGGGTGAATTGAATCCCCACCTGACGACGGCGAGTGCCTGCCGATGGTGCGGGTCGAGCCGGCCGACCAGGCGGCCAGGCGCCTTTCCTGCCCTCGTGGCCTCACCGGACGGTCCTGTCGAAGATCTGCTGGTTGCCTCGCTGCCAGTGCTCAACCTGGCGGATCTTGGCGATCCGCCAGTCCTGATCCCGTGTGAGCCGGTACTCGTAATAGCCCACCTGCTGGTGGAACTCCCCATCGGTCATGTCCTTGAGGTAGTGCGTCGCGTTGAGCGTGGACCAGGCCACCGCGCGGTCGCCCTCGATCGAGATCTGATGGTTGGCGCTCACGTGCTGAGTCGCGCTGTAGGACTCGAAGACCCCCCGCACCAACGACACCAACTCGGACCGCTCAAACCGCACCCACCCATCGGTGCGGATGAGATCGACCTCGACCGTCTCGACGAAGCAGGACGAAAAGTCGTCCCATCGGAGTCGATCGATGCTCACGGCGTACTTGCACAGCAGATCCACGATCGCGGCCCGATCCTCGATCGCGCGCAACCGTTCCTCGAGAGATCTTTCCGCCATATTGCGTCCTCCGTCACCTATTCAGCGACTCCAGCACGAGCACGGATCCGGCCGTGGCCTCCTGGACTTGTCCGGTGGCACGCTCCCGCGCCGCTCGCGGCAGCACGGTCCACGACCACGGATGAGCTCTTGCTTTCGTCCACGCAACAGTTCTCGGGGGCTCACCGCTTACCCCTGAGAACTGTGAAGCACACTACCCTCGAACCACATTAGCGTCAATTATTCAACGCACTCGTTTGGACATCCCATGTTCCCTGCCGCGTCGAGGGTTCAGGCCAGCAGGTGGTCGAGGCAGAGGCTGAGCCCACCCTCCAGATGCTCCGCGGAACCTGTGGCGAGCAGGACGGCGACCCCGCCCTGGATGGTGGCGATGACGGCCGCGGCGGTTCGGTCCGGGTCGAGTGCGGGGTTGGCCTCACCGACCGCTAGCGTGGCCTCGATCCCGGCTCGGACGCACTCCTGCCACCGTCGCACCAGCTGCGCGGAGACGGCTCGCGCGGCCGAACTGTTCGCGCTCGTCGAGAGCGGTGAGCTGGTCGTACGGATCGGTGCCCGCTATCCGCTCGCAGCGGCGGCCAAGGCACACGCCGACATCGAGTCGCGCGCGACCACCGGAAAGCTCCTGCTCGTCCCGTGACCGGTGGCGCGGCCAGCCAGGCCCGATGCGGCCACGTCCCGTGAGCGGCGCGCCAGATCGGACGTTCCGGCGCGCCGCCGAACCTCTGGTGCCAGGCAGGCTTGGCCGCCGTCAGACGGAAGCCGTCACCGTCCTCGACGATGTAGCCGGCGCCCATCCCCGTGAAGTGGGCACCCAGGATCAGCAGGTCGGTTCCTGCGCACGACTCGAAGGTAGCCTCAGCCGCCGCTGCACGGTCGGACCATGTGCGTCGGCGGGCGCGTATTTCCGTACCATTGAGGTATGACCGCTGGGCTTCCGGAACCTGTCCCCCGTGGTGAGTTGCGCGTCTCGCATGAGGAACGCGAGGCGGTGGTGGAGCGGCTGAGTACGGCGGCGGCCGACGGCCGGATCGACCTCAGCGAGCTGGATGTGCGGCTGGACCTGGCGTTGAACGCCAAGACTTATGCCGATCTGGCGGCCCTGACCGCCGATCTGCCGCCGGAAGTTCCCGTGAATCAGGAGCCACTGGTTCTCAGGGGAGGCATAAACGGCGCGACACGTTCCGGACGCTGGCAGGTCCCCGCGCGGATCGCCGTGTACGGCGGCATGGCCGCCGCCAAGCTCGATTTCACCCAGACCGAATGCCGGCTGCCTGAGATCGAGATAGAAGCGCACGGGCAGATGGGCGGCGTCACGATCATCATCCCCGACGGGTGGGTGGCGGGGACCGCCGGGATGGACCCGGGCCTCGGTGGTTTCACGGACAAGACCACGTCGCAGCGGCTCCCCAGGACGCCGCTGATCCGCCTTACCGGCACCGGCGGCGCCGGGGGCGTGGTCATCCGCCACCCCAACAGCTGGGAACGCCGAACGCAGCGGCGTCTTCAGGGGCGCTGAGCGACTACAGGTGTAGTACACGCCCCGGACCGTTGAGGCACCTGAGTAGACGCCCAGGCCATTGCGGCACGTGAAGCCGATCGGCTGCTCGCACCAAGGGCTCCGGCGAGGCATGGCCGTATCCCAGCAGCCGCCGCCTAGGCGTGCCAGATGGCGGCGAGTCGCCGGGTGGCGAGCCGGGGCGGTATCGCGCGCAGCAGGGCGTCGCGTAGCCATGCCGCGGCGCCGGTCTGCGACGTCAGTCGCGATTGCCGGGAGGACGCCAGCATCAGGCGGTTGGCGCGGGGCCGGCGTTCCGCGTCGTAATGGAGGAGTCGCTGGATGGCATCGGCCGGTTCGGCGTCGGTCAGGTGCTGGGTGACCGCGGCCGCGTCCTCGAAGGCCTGGCTGGCGCCCTGGCCGAGATCGGGGGTCATGGCGTGCGCGGCGTCGCCGAGGAGCGCGACCCTGCCGACCGCGAACGAAGGGAGCGGTACGGCCAGGCAGGCGATCGGATCGACGTAGATGCCGGCGGGCGGAGTGGCCTCGATCACCGCCGGGACGGCCGGGTGCCAGTCGGCCATCAGGGACAACATCTGCCGGCGCGCCTCCTCCGGCCCTGGCGGTGCCGCGCGTAGCGGGGAGTCGGTGAACCAGTACAGACCCTTCTCGCCGACGGGGAACAGGCCGAACATCGCCCCGCTGCGGCGGTCGATCATGATGCTGGCCAGCAGGCCGGTCACGTCCAGGCCCGGTGGATCGGGCAGCAGGCCGCGCAGGTCCATCCGGCCGATCCGCCGCAACCCGGGATGGCCGGGGAAAAGCTGACCGCGCAGCCCGCTGCCGATCCCGTCGGCCACGATCACGGCGTCCGCCCTCGTGAGGGAATGGCCGTCGCTGATCACCGTCACCCCGGTTGGGTCGGGCTCCAGGCGCTCGATCGGCGTCCCGGTTCGTACGAGCCCGGCGGGCAGTGGAGCGCGGATCGCCCGGTGCAGCTCCGCCCGGTGCAGCTCCGCCCGGTCGACGACGACCGTCGCCCCGACCTCCCGCTGCGCCTGGACCGCGTCGGTGACCAGCAGCGCCCGCCCCCGCCAGTCCCGCAATCCCCCGCTGACGGCAGGCGTGGCCTGCCCCCGAACGTAGTCGGCCAGCCCCAGCGCGGCCAACGCCCGGACCCCATTGGGCATGACCACGACCCCGGTGCCCGCCTCCCGAAGCTCGGCGCCCCGTTCGCAGAGCATCACCTCGTGACCCGAACGATGCAGCCCCACCGCGGCCGCCACTCCACCCAGACCGGCACCGACCACTACAACTCTCACGAGAGCTCCAATCACTACGATCGTACTAGTACGAATATTGGCATAGCATAGCCGCGTGCCGCCGACCAACCAAGCCCGCCGCCGGGCCTTGACCGATGCCGCCATCGCACTCCTGGCAACGGCAGGAGTGCATGGATTGACCCACCTCGCGGTGGAGAAGGAAGCCGGACTCCCGCGGGGCACGGCCTCGAACTACTTCCGCAGCCGGGAAGCGCTACTGGTGGCCGCCGCGGAGCGCATCGTCGAGCTGCATCATGCCGACATGGACCAGGCCGCCGAGCAACACAAAACAACCGAGAGCGTGCAATTCGTCGATCTACTGACGGAATCGCTGCTCGCCGCGGCCACCACGTGGCGTAACCGCTATCTGGCGATCTTCGAACTCCAACTGGAGGCGGTGCGACGACCGGTGCTGGCCTCAGCCCTCGCAGGCCTGCAGGACACATCGACGCAATTCACCGCCGGACACCACGACCAGCTTGGCCTCGCCATCCCGCGCGAGAGCATTCCCGCCCTGATCACCCTCTACGGCGGCGCGCTGTTCACCCTGGTCACCGCTCCGCCCGCGAGCGTCACCAGAAACGTCGTCCAGGCCGTCGTGCACGCCATCGTGTACGGCGCTGCCGCACCGGAGCACTGACGGTCCACTGAGCCGGCCGGTTTGTCGGTGGCGGGCTCTACGCTCGCCGCCATGAACCCCTATGCGGAGACCGTCCAGGTGGAAGTGGACGTCGAGGACTGCAGCACTGTCTTCCTGATCGACGGGGACGGCGACGAGGCGGGCGAGGTGGAGCAGTCCGTCGCGCTCGTCCAGGTGCGGCAGGCCGTGGCCGAACTGTCGATCATTTACCAGGGCGCCGACGGCCTCCCCTTCACGGTGACCGTCGCCGACCACGACCCGGGCGCCGACCTCGACGGGTACGAGGAGATCGTGGAGATCGACTTCATGTCACCAACCGGCGAGGTCCTCCTGATCGGATGGCGCATGGACTGGGACGACGCGGCGGTGCGCCGCCTTCCCCCGCTACCCGCCGGTCCGGGCGTTCACCGGCTGCGCTACCACATCTGGAGCACGCTCATGGAGCGGCCGGATTTCGACGGCAACCACCACTACCTGCAGATCTGGCCCGCACAGCCGTCCGCGCCCATCGTCGTCAAGCCGGGCGCATGGACCGCTCACTGGAACGACGCCGTCACCTGAGGCCCGTGGCCGGGTGCGACGCCGCCCTGGAGCTCCAGACCGGCGTACGAAGGCCGGGGGCATGATGCGACTATTTGATGTATTCAGCTCGCATGATCGCGCGCCGGATGGGTTCGTAGCCGGTGCAGCGGCAGATGTTGGACTCGACGAGGGCGCGGACCCGATCTGGATCCTCGGCGATCGTGGGGTCGGACTCCAGGGCGCCCGCCGCGACCATCAGGAAGCCCGGTGTGCAGAAACCGCACTGCAGGGCGTGCTCGGCGGAGAAGGCCCGCTGCAGCGGATGGGGTTCGCCGACGGGTCCGCGCAGACCTTCGACGGTACGCACCGACCTGCTGTCGCATTGCACCGCGAGCATGAGGCACGAGCGGACGGCCCTGCCGTCCACCAGGACCGTGCAGGCCCCGCAGACGCCGTGCTCGCAGCCCAGGTGCGTGCCCGTCAGCCGGCAGTCCTCGCGCAGCACGTCGGCCAGGACGCGCCGCGGCTCGACCTCCAGCGGGTAGATGTCGCCGTTGACCGTGAGCGTAATCTTCATTGCCGGGCTCCTTCCGCCGCTTGCCGCAGCGTCCTGCCGACCAACACCGCGACCGCGTGCCGCCGGTACTCCACATCGGCGTACGGCTCGGCCAGCGGAGCGGCGTCCTCATCCGCCGCGACGCGGCCCGCGCGGGCGAACGAGTCACCGCCGACATCGGCTCCGACGAGCACCTGTTCGGCCGCGCGCGCCCGCACCGGCCGATCGGCGCAGTTGGCCAGCCCGATCCGCGCCTCGACGATCACCCCGTCGTGTACGGTCAGCGCGGCGGCCACTCCCACCTGGGCAAAGCTGAAATGTGTACGCCGGTGTTCGATGAAACCCACCCCAGTGCCCTCGCCGAGCAGCGGAAGCCGTACCGAGACGAGAAGCTCGCCAGGTCGGCGCGCGGTCGTGAACGGACCGCGGAACCAGTCATGGGCCGGGACCTCGCGGGCGCCCTCGGGACCCCGCAAACTGATCACGGCGTCCAGGGCGGCGGCGATGGCGCACCACTCTGATGCGGGGTGGGCCCAGGCCAGGCTGCCCACCATGGTGCCGAGGGCGCGGATCGGCGGATGCGCGATGTTCGGGGCGGCGAGCGAGAGCAGCGTGCCGAGCGGTCCCGGCACGGCCCGCGGCGAGTCGAAGACCTCGTGGCGGACCAGCGCGCCGACCTCGACCATGCCGTCGTCCACGCCCACCCGGTCAAGTCCGGCGATCCGGTTGATGTCGACCAGCAGGTCGGGGCGCAGGCGTTGCAGGCGCATCTCCAGCAGGAGGCTCTGCCCACCGGCCAGCACCCTGACGTCGCGCCCGGTGTCGGCGAGGGCGGCCAGCGCCTCCGGCACCGTCCGGGGCACTACGTACTCGAAACCGGCGGGCTTCACAGCCGGGCCGCCCGCCAGACCACGTCGGGAGTGAGCGGCATCCGCAGCAGGCCGGGGTCGGCGAGCCGCAGCGCGTCGGCCACGGCGTTGACGATCGCCGCCGGGGTGCCGATGCATCCCGACTCCCCCGCCCCCTTGGCGCCCAGCGGCGTCCCCGGGCTCGGCGTGCACGTGTCCTTGACCGTGATCGGCGGGATCTCGGCGGCGGTCGGCACCAGATAGTCCAGCAGCCCGTTGGCCAGCCGCGGCAAACCGTCGTCGTCGAACGGGATGCCCTCGTACAGCGCCTGCCCGATGCCCTGGACGGCCGACCCGAACGCCTGCCCCTTGACGATCATCGGGTTGAGCACGACCCCGCAGTCGTCCACCGCTACCAGTCGCAGCACGCGCACCGTGCCCAGCTCCGGGTCGACCTCGGCCACCGCGGCATGGGCGCCGAACGGGAACCCCATGTCCGACTCGAACCTGTCCTCCACCCGCAGCGGCCCTGTGGCCTTCACCAGTTCGCCCAGACCCATGGCCGCCCCGCCGCGCGCGGGCGACACCGCTCCCCCGGACCAGGCCACCTCCGCCACGGGCAGCCCCCACAGCCCGGCCGCGCGGGCCCGGGCCTCCTGGACGAGCAGGTCGCACGCCTGCCGCAGCGCCGCACCGCCCACCTGCGCCGACCGGCTGGCGAAGGAGCCGACACCGCCGGGCAGCTCGTCCGTGTCCCCTTCCACCAGTTTCACCCGTACCTGATCCACCCCGAGCGCCTCGGCGACCAGCGCCGAGAAGGTCGTCTCGTGGCCCTGGCCGCTGGAAGCCGACCCGCACCGGGCGATGATCGTGCCGTCCTCCCGCGCCTCGACACCCGCGAACTCGTGCAGCCCGCCCGGCTCGCCGCCGGACCGTTCCACGTAACAGGACAGCCCGATGCCCAGCGGCAGCGCCGATGGGTCGCCGCGGCGCCGGGCCTGCTCGGCCCGCCAGCCCGCATAGCCAAGGGTCTCCAGCGCCAGGTCGAGCGCCGCGCCGTAGTCGCCGCTGTCGTACACCCGCCCGGTGGGCGTACGGTACGGAAAGCTCTCAGGCGGGAGGAAATTACGCCGCCGCAGCTCCGCCGGGTCGATGCGCAGGCGCAGGGCCAGGGCGTCCATCGACCGCTCCAGCGCGATCGTCGCCTCCGGCCGGCCCGCCCCCCGATACGGGTAGGTCACCATCGTGTTGGTGAGCACCGAGCGGACGGTGGCGTACACCCGCGGCGTGCGGTACGGCCCCGTCGCCATCCGGGCGGTCTGCATCGGCAGGCCCACCCCCAGGTGCGGGTAGGCGCCCACGTCGGCGTCGATGGTCAGCTCGTACGCGAGCAGCCGCCCGTCGGCGTCGGCGGCGAGGCGGACCCGCTGGTCCTGGCCGCGCCCCCGGGTGGCGGTCAGCATCGACTCCATGCGGTCCTCGATCCACCGCACCGGCCGTCCGAGAATCACCGCCAGGAGGACCACCACCACGTACTCGGGGAAGATCGCGCTCTTGGACCCGAACGCGCCCCCCGTGTCCGGCGCCACGACCCGGATCCGGTCGACCGGCCATCCCAGCAGGGCGGCCAGTTCCCCGCGCAGCCGGTGAGGCGCCTGATGCCCCGACCACACCGTCAGCCGGTCCCCGCCGGGCACGGCGAGGATGGTCCGGCACTCCATCGGCGTGGGCATCAGCAGTTGCTGCCGGTACTCGGCCTCCACCACCGCCGCCGCTCGCCGCCACACCGCCTCCTCGATCGGCTCCCCCGCCGCGCCCTGGAACGCCACATTGCTCAGCCCGTCGAACAGTTGCACCAAGTCATCCGCGGCGGCCCGCGGCGTCACCACGGCGGGCAGCGGGTCGACCTGGAACGCGACCTCGGCCGCCCCGTCCTCCGCCCGGTAGCGGTCCTCCCCGACGACCACCGCGACGGCCTCGCCCGGATACCGCACCCGCTCCTCGACCAGCGCCGGCCACTCCCGTCCCGCCACCGCCTCCTCCGCCGACAACCCGGCGGACCGCGTGTACGGCACCCGCAGGCCGGCGGGCCCCGGGAAATCCGCGGCGGACCAGGCCCCCACCACACCCGCCACCCGGCGGGCTTCGGAGCAGTCCAGCGCGCTCAGCACGCCGTGCGCGACCCCGCTGCGCACGAACACGGCGTCCAGGCACCCCGGCACCACCAAATCGGCGACATACCGTCCGCTACCGGTCAGCAGCCGCTCGTCTTCGCGCCTGGTCCACTGCCGCATGTGACCACACTATTTGGCCGAATCCATAGAGAGTCCCTTGGTTTTACGCGGGGACGTCATGCTGCTGACCTGCCAAGACATGAGCGCCTCAGGCCGCGGCAAGGGGAGCTTCAGGCGCCGCCGTCAGACCGGCCGCTCCGGATGGCGTTGCCGTACGGGCGTGGCGAGGGCGATGACGGCGAGCAGCAGGCAGCCGGCGCCGGCGAAGACGAACACCGGGGTGCTGCCGAAGCGGGCGGCGCCCCAGGTGAGCGCGGCGGCGCCGACCGGGCCCAGCGCGAAGTGGATGGTCCAGAACGCCGAGGTGACCCGGCCGAGCAGGTGGTCGGGGGTCACCTGCTGGCGCAGGGACATCGAGCAGATGCCCGCCACGCTCACGCACGCCAGGTAGCAGGCCATGATGGCGGCCACGCCCCACACCGAACCGGCGAACCCGATTCCGACGATGGCCAGTCCGGCGATGGCGTGCGCGCCGATCCACGCGGGGCCGAAGCCCAGTTTCCGGCGTACGCGTGCGACCACGAGGGCGCCGAGCATGGTGCCGACCGCGCCCACGCCAAGGACCACGCCGACGACACTGTCCGGCTGTTCCAGGTCGTGCTTGAGGCGATAAATCACGATGTCGGTGAGGCCGAGCGTCATGAAGATGAACACCGACAGCAGGATGGTCAGGACCCGCAGCACAGGCTGCCGCCATAGGAACACGGCGCCGGCCACGAGTTCGCGCCACGGCCGGTCGCGTTCCGCCGCCGGGGCGGGCGCGTGCCTGGACAGCCGGATCAGGGAGATCCCGATCGCCGACACGGCGAAGCTGACCGCGTTGATCGCGATCGCCGCGGTCAGCCCGACCCAGCCCGCCACCGCTCCGGCCAGCATCGGGCCGAGGATGCCCGCCGCCGCGGCGGTCGAGTAGAGCTTGCCGTTGGCCTCGGTGACCTTCTCGTCCCCGACCAGGCCGCGTACGGCGGTCACATACGCCACCTGGAAGACCATGCCAACCGCCGAGGCCAGCGGGAGCACCACGTACAGCAGCCAGATCCGGGGACCGGCCAGCCAGGCCAGCGGGATCACCGCGTACAGGACGAACCGCACGAGGTCGCAGACGATGAGCAGGGTACGCCGGTCGAACCGGTCCACCAGGACGCCCGCGAACACCCCGGCCGTGACCGAGGCCACGCCGGACACGCCGGTCAGCAAGCCCATCTGGGCGACAGATCCGGTCGCGTGCAGGATCAGCAAGGGAACCGCGATGAGGGCGAACGAGTCGCCCGCCACGGAGAGCGTCTGCGCGGCCCAGAAGACACCGAAGCCAGGCTCGCGCCGCAGCGGACCGACCGACTCCGAGGCCGCTATCGTTCTCCCCCTCCACCACGACCAGCGACGGCTGCGCCAGCTTTGTGCCCCGGCCACGAACCGGGACAGGCGCTAATTTAGCGCGAGTTAGTACCGTGACAACGTCCTCCTTGGCGCTGTTTCACCGGCCCGCCAAGACATGAGGATCCGAGGCTGCGGTAAGGTAGCACAACTCCTCAGACAAGCTGAAGAGCTCGGGCGACTTCTGCCTGATAAACACGGAGGCGGCGGATGTCCTCACCCGTGCAGCGGCACCCACTGGCGGCGCAGACCGCGGATGTTCTGCTGGCGCGCATCCGTTCCGGCGAGTGGCCCCTGGGGCACCGGCTTCCCGGTGAGACCACGCTCTCGGCGCAGCTGGGAGTAGGGCGGTCGACGCTGCGTGAGGCCATCCGGGAACTCGCCGGCAAGGGCGTGCTCGACTCCCGGCAGGGGGCGGGTGTCTTCGTCACGGCGGTCGATGTCACCGAAGACTGGGACGCGATCCTCAGGCGCGCCTCGGTGGTCTCCGTTCTCGAGGCCAGGATCGCCATCGAGGCGGAGGCCGCGGCGCTGGCGGCCGAGCGCCGTACGCCCGCCGACCTGCGGGCGATCAGGCGCGCGCTCGCGGGGCGCGCGGGGACCGGGCGAAATGTCGAGGAGCATGTCGACGCGGACATGGCCTTCCACCGCGTCGTGATCGTCGCGGCCCACAATGACGTGCTCGTCGAGATATTCGACACCTTCGTGCCCAGGGTCCGCCGAGCGATGACCGACATGCTCAAGATACGCCCGCTCGCCTCGCCGGAAGCCGACCACGCCGCGCACGCGGACCTGGTGACGGCGATCTCCGCTCGCGACTCCCGGGCGGCGAGCGAGTTCAGCCGGTCCCACCTGACGGCCCTGAAACGGGCGTTCGCGTGAGCGGCGCGGCGACGGGATCACCGGCACCATCGAAACACCACTCCGCTGGGAGCCCCGGCCCGACGAGCTGGACCGAGTCGACGCCCTTCTCGGCACCCTCGGCCTCCTCCGCATGGCCGGCGAACGCTGGCCCACCCTGTCGCAGGGTGAGCGCGGCCGGACTCTCATCGCCCGCGCCCTGGCCTGCGCCCCTCGCCTCCTGCTGCTGGACGAGCCGGCCACCGGACTGGACGTCGCCGCCCGCGAACACCTCCTCGAAACCATCGACCTCCTCGGCGAGACCCACCCGGACGTCACGTCGGTCCTGGTGACCCATCACCTTGAAGAGCTACCCCGCACGACCACCCACGCCGCGCTGCTGGCAGGAGGTCGCCTGATCGCGGCCGGGCCCGCTGGAACGGTCATCACGACCGAGAACGTCTCCACCGCCTTCGACCATCCGATCGAAGTGCGCCGCCAGGACGGGCGCTGGACCGCACGCGCCCGCCGTGCCCCGGCCACGAACCGCGGGTTTTAACGCGGCTGCAACGCGAGTTAATGCAGTGACAAAATAGGAACGTTCTACTTAGTGCGTTTCGTGAGCTTTATGTGGCTTGCGTGCACGAAAGGAACGTTATGAGGCTTTCTAGGGCTGCGCTGTGGCGTGGTCTGGCCGCCGTAATGGTCGCGGTGGTGGCGGGGGCCGTGTCGCTCCCCCTTCCCGCGGCCGCGGACACCTGGTCGGTAGTGCCCGTCGACGGCGGATATCAGGTGACGTTACGCCTGGATGAACCGTTACCGGTGCGGGACGCCGCGCCGGAACTGGCGGTCAACGGGCAGTCGCTCGGCTACGCGACCGAGAGCGACGAGGGCCGGACGCTCACCCTGCTGACCTCCGACCCGCGGGCGGGCGAGGCCAGGAGCGTCCAGGTCGCCTGGAACGGCGCCGTCGAATCCAGGGCCACCGCCAAGGCGGTCTACATCCCGCCGGCCGACCCGCAACCGTCGACGATCGCCACCGATCCGGGCGTGCCCGGGCCGTACGAGGTCGAGGAGAGCACCTACGACCTGGGCGACACCGCGATCAGCCTGGCGGGGCTCGGTGACCGGCTGGGCGAGCTGCGCGCCGAGGTCTACCTGCCGAAGGGCGCGACCGGGCGCCGCCCGCTGGTGATCTTCCTGCACGGCAGGCACTCGGCCTGCTACGACGCGATCACCCGGCGGACCAGCAACAACGCCTGGCCGTGCCCGGCCGGGCAGCAGCCGATCGAGAGCTTCAAGGGCTACCAGGGCCCGGCCGACGCGCTGGCCAGCCACGGCTACGCGGTCGTGTCGGTGAGCGCAAACGCCGTCAACGCCTTCGACGCCAACTTCTCCGAGGACCGGGGCGCGCTGGCCCGCAGCGAGGTCGTCATGCGCCACCTCGACCTGCTCGACGCCGCCGAGAAGGGCAAGGGCGACCCCCGGCTGGTGTCGTTGTTCAGGGGCCGGATCGACCTGGACAACGTCGGCCTGATGGGACACTCGCGCGGCGGCGAGGGCGTCGCCAAGGCCGTGCTCGTGAACTCCGGCCGGGCCAAGCCGTACGGCATCCGCGCGGTGCTGCCGCTCGCGCCGACCGACTTCGCCCGCGCCTCCCTGCCGGGCATCCCGACCGCGACGATCCTGCCGTACTGCGACGGCGACGTCTCCAACCAGCAGGGCCAGCACTTCTACGACGACTCGCTGTACGCAGTCCCCCACGACACCGCGTTCCGGTCGGCGCTGATGGTGATGGGCACCGACCACAACTTCTTCAACACCGAGTGGACGCCCGGCGTGGCGACCGCGCCGGCCTCCGACGACTGGTCGAACAACAACGACCCGGTCTGCGGCAACCGGGCCGAGTCCCGGCTGAGCGCGACCGAGCAGTACGCCGTCGGCACCGCCCTCATCGCCGGGTTCTTCCGGCTGGTCCAGGGCCAGGAGACCGCGCTGCTGCCGCTGTTCGACGGCAGTGGCAAGACCGTCGCCTCCACCGGCCGCGCCATCGTGCACACCGTCGCCCAGACTCCGGCCGCCAGCCGGATCGACGTGGCGACCTTCGCCGGGTCCTCCCCGGCCCTGGTGTCGGGCGCGGCCACCGGCACGCTGTGCGCGAGCATGCTCGACCGGTCGCCGCAGAGCGGGCTGCCGTCCTGCGCGACCAGGCTGACCACCTCGCAGGCGCCGTCCTGGACGCCCGCGACCTACCTGCCGAACGCCGTCGCCACCTCGGTGCTGCGGTTCGCCTGGCAGGACACGTCCGGAAAGCTGACCGTGCCCCTCGCGTCGCGGAACGTCTCCAGGGCGGAACTGCTCACCTTCCGGGTCGCCCGGGACGAGAACGTCGCGGCGTCCGCCCCGCTCGACATGACCATCACGCTCGTCGACGGGCGCGACCGCAGCGTCACCGTGCCGGTGTCGTCGCTCAGCCCAGCGCTGACCGCGCTGCCCGGCGTCACCTCGCCGCTGCCGAAGACCTGGCTGCGGACCGTGCGCATGCCGCTGGCCGGCCTCAGCGGCATCGACAAGAAGGACATCAAGGAGGTGACCCTCGCCGGGGCATCCGACACCGGCGGCGTCTACCTGGCGGACCTGTCCTTCACCCGGTTCCGGATCGGCGAGGAGAGCATCGCCGACCTGCCGCAGGTGTCGGTCGGCGACCTGACCGTCCTGGAAGGGAACGGTCCCGGCGAGGCGCGGATCCCGGTGACCCTGTCCCGGCCGTCGGACGCTCCGGTGACGGTGACCGTCCAGGCGCTCGCCACCGGGACCGGCCCGGTCATCACGCAGGTCGCGGCCACCGTGACGATCCCGGCCGGGCAGACCGGCGGCGTCTTCACCGTGCCGCTGGCCGGCAACACGGTCAAGGCGACCGCCGCCCAGTCCTACCAGGTGATCGCGGGCGTCTCGGCGAACGCGACCATCGGGGACGGCTTCGCCCGTCTGGTCGTCACCGACGACGACTGAGTTCCGCGATCCGGTCTCTCAGGGTGGGGATCCGCCCACCCTGAGAGATTCGGGTGCCAGTTCAGGCCTGCTGTCCCGAGCCTTTGGGGGCCTGCTGGGGAGGCGGAGGACGAAACGGGCGCCGTGCGGGGGCGCCTCTTCGACGTGGAGGGTGCCGTTGTGGGCGTGGGCGATGTCCCTGGAGATGGCCAGGCCGAGGCCGGAGCCGCCGTGGCTGCGGCTGCGGGCGGTGTCCAGGCGAGCGAAGCGCTGGAAGATGTGCTCGCGTTCGGCTTCCGGCACCCCTGGACCGTCGTCGGTGACGGTGAGTTGGGCCAGGTCGCCGGCCCGGTGGACGGCCACGGTGACGCCGGTGGTGGCGTGGCGGTGGGCGTTGTCGAGCAGGTTGTGCAGCAGGCGGACGATCTGGATGGGTACGGCGTCGACCATCACGCCGTCCCGCAGGTCGAGCAGGGTGGGGTTGCCGTCGCCGGTACGGCGGGCGGTTTCGGCTTCGGCCAGCCCGGACAGGTCGATGTGCTCCAGCGCGCTGGGCGGCATGACCCCGATCTTGGCCAGCAGGAGCAGGTCGGTGACGAGGGCCTGCAGCCGGTCCACATCGCCCAGCGCGTGGTCGAGCAGCTCGGTCAGGTCGGTCTCGCCGGGATGGAGCTGGGCTTCCTCCAGCTGGGCCCGTAGCCCGGCCAGGGGGGTGCGCAGTTCGTGGGAGGCGTCGGTGGTGAAGCGCCGCTGGCTTTCCAGCGACTGTTTCAACGACTCGGCGGCGCGTTCCAGCTCCAGCGACATCGTGTGCTCGCGGGTGTAGCGGCGGGCGTTGTCGATGCACACTGCCGCCCGGCTGACCAGTTCGGTGGCCAAGGTCACATCGTCGTCCTCGAACGCGCCGGTGTCCTGGGACCGGTAGAAGCTGACCACCCCGAGGGTGACGCCGCGGGCCCGCATCGGCACCGCGATGAGTGAGTGCACGCCCTGCCCGCACGCCCTCTGGCCGCGCTCAGGGTCCTGTGCCATCCAGCCGAACACGGTTTCCAGCGCCGGTTCGAGCACCGGCTGCCCGGTGGCCAGGCAGCGCGCGTGCGGGGTGGACGGCAGCGGGTGGATGAGCGAGCCGAGCCCGTACAGGTAGGACCCCGGCCGGGCGGTGGCCAGGGCGATGCGGGACAGCCCGGGATCCGGGGTGGACGGCTCGCGGCCGTGCAGCACCCAGTCGGGCACGTCGACGGCGGCGTAGTCGGCGAACCGCGGGACCGTGACCTCGGTGAGTTCCTCGGCGGTCCTGGTCACCTCCAGGGTGGTGCCGATCCGCGCGCCGGCCTCGCACAGCAGGCCGAGCCGTTCGCGCGCCTGCAAGGCCAGGCGCCCGATGCCCGGCTCGCTCACGGCCAGCAGCCACCCTTCCGTCGCGGCCAGGGGGGCGCAGACGGTGGGAGTGGCTGCTTTCAGCTTGGTGGCGGGTATCGGCAGGCCGGTCGGCGCCACCAGGGGATACCCGGCCCTGGGCTCGCCGGACGCCACGTGCGCGGCCGGGCCGCCGTCGATGACGGCCTCCACCGCGATGCCGCTCGCCCCGGCGGGATCGTCGACGGGACGGCTGCGCAGCGTGGCGGCCCGGCCTCCCGACAGCTGCACCATCGCCACGCCCACATGGCCGACGGAGATCAACTCCGTGGCCTTCTCCAGCAGGCGCAGCCGATCGTGCGTGGGCAGCAGGTCGACGGGGACGACACCCGCCCGATGCGTGGCGTCGAGGAACGCCCGCAGCAGCGCGCGTTCCCGTTCGGAGGTCTGTTCGAACAGGCGCCGTTCGATGCGGACGGCCGCGTCGGTGACCAGGCCGAGCATCGCCGGGTCGGCTTCCCGGTCCGGGCACGTCAGATCCAGTACGCCCAGGATGCGGCCGCTGATCGGGTCGCGGATGGGGGCGCCGGCGCAGGCGAGCAGCCGCAGGGATTCCGCGAAGTGTTCCCGCCCCCGGATGAGGATGGGACGCCGCTCGACCAGGGCGGTGCCGGTGCCGTTGGTGCCGACGATGTCCTCGGGGCACCCGCAGCCGGGCAAGGCGGGCAGGTCGTCGAGCAAGCTGAGGATGGCCGGTTCCCCGACGCGGCGCTGCAGGATCCTCGCCTGCTCGTCGAAGAGGAGGATGGCGACGTTGATACCGGCGAGCTGGGATTCGAGCTGGTCGAGCACGGGCCGGGCGGCGCTGACGAGCCTGCCGTCCATGTCAACGTCCCGGTGGTACACGTAGGGCGCGTAGTCTGGCGCGAGGCCGAGGCTCCGGCACCGCTGCCAGGACATCAGCACCCGTTCGCGGACTCCGCTCTCGACGGCCTCACCGGCGAAGAAGCAGTCACGAGCAACAGCGATGTCTCCTTCGCTGACAGTCACCATTGACCGTTTCCCCCTGAAAGTTGCCATCCATACCACTCTGCGCAACCAATACCAATGTTTCTGCATAAAACTGTTAAACGTTCTGTTGATTCAGCGGGCGGGCGACCGTTCCCGGTCGTCGTATTAGAGTCGCGGGCATGCAGAACTGGAGCCGCGATCAAGACGTACGTGACGTTGTGGGCGCGCACCTGCCCGGCTATCGGATCGCCTCGGTGGCGCTCCTCGGCGAGGGCGAGGACAACATCGCGTACGAGGTCAACGGTGAGCTGATCGTGCGCTTCGCCAAGGAGTCCGATCCGGTGGAGCGGGCCGCGCGAGTGAATGACGAGACTCGCCTTCTTACGACCGTAGCCGGGATCTCACCGCTGCCCGTCCCCGAGCCGAGTTTCACGGTCGCGGAACTAGGCTGCCTGGCCTACTTCAAACTCCCCGGCCTGCCCCTGATCGACGTGCCCGCGGCGCGACGATCCCCCAACGGCATCGCGGCCGCGCTGGGCGAACTCCTCGCCGCGCTGCATCATGTTCCAGCCGAGCGCATGACTGACCTGGTGAACGCTGATGACCAGCCGAAACAGTTATGGCTGAGCGAGGCCGCGGACACCTATTCCGTCGCCGTAGAGAGAATACCGACAGCACATCGCCCCATCGTCGAGGCCTTCCTCGACGCGCCGCCACCCGCTGACGAATACGCACAGGTGTTCTCCCACAACGACCTGGGAATCGAACACGTTCTCGTCGACCCCGCCACCCGCACGGTCACCGGCATCATCGACTGGAGCGACGCCGCGATCGTCGACCCGGCCTATGACTTCGGCCTCCTCTACCGCGATCTAGGTCCAGCAGCCTTAAGCCAGGCATTGCAGGCCTACCAAACCGACGTCGACGCGATCAGCGCTCGCGCGGTCTTCTACGCCAGATGCAGCGTCCTGGAGGACATGGCCTACGGAATCGAGACCGGACAGGAGAAGTATCTCGAAAAGAGCCTTACCGCACTGAAGTGGCTGTACCCAGCGTAGTCAGCGGTGCTCACCGCTGGCGGATGACCGTCAGCCCGCGTTGAACCGCCGGAGCGCGAAACCGTCGAGGAAGATGGACACCTTCTCGTCGAACCAGCCGCGACCATGCCAGATCTCGGCGGGAATCGCCGGTCCGATGACCCCGATCCGGCCGAGTCCGTGCCGGTAGGTCTCGCGCACGGACGGCGAGCCCGGTGCGGATCCGGCCGGGCGGTCGAGGTGGCTCATCAGGATGAACGTGCTGAGGGCGAGATCGGAGACGAAGTCGAGGAGCAGCACCGCGTCGTAGGGGGTGAAGCCGTGGCCGACGATGTGGGCGCCCAGTGACTCCAGCACGGGCACCATCGCGTCCGGTACGGTACTGGCCTTCCACGCCGCCTGGGCCAGGCCCGGATTGCGGTCGAAGGCGGCCCACAGCGCGGTGGCGTAGTCGATGACCGCGGCCCGCCAGTCGCCGTCCGGCTCCGGCCAGGACGCCTCGGCGACGATCTGGTTGATCACGGCGAGAGCCAGGTCGTCGCGGTCGGCGAAGTAGCGGTAGAGCGTGGAGTGGCTCACGCCGAGACGGCTCGCCACGGCCGGCATGGTGAACTCGGCCACACCCACGAAGCGCGCGGCGGCCACGATCTGACCGTCGTCCAGCGTCCGCCGCCGACCGGTACGCTTCCCGATTCCCACAACCGCAGCATAGGGAACACCGCGCGGCCCTCAACCGCCGCCGCTACGACGGATCAGGCGGGATCGTCCTCGTGCTGGTCAGCGCCGCGGATCAGCACCAGGCTCGCCACCGCGGCGAGAAGCCCGGCGATGCCGGCGATGGTGAGCATGGCCGACAGCCCGTTGGTGAAGCCGCGCTCGGCCGCCTGCCGGACGGGCTCGGGCAGCGTGGCGAGCTGGTCGAAGCGACCGGCCGTGACCAGCGCCCGGACCTGCTCGGCCGGGCCTTCGGCCACGGGTAGCTGGAGGTCGACCTGGTGGGCGAGGACGGCGCCGAAGACGGCCACACCCGATGCCGTACCGAGGGGGAAGAAGGTGTTCGCCGCGCCGGAGGCCATACCGGCCCGCCCCGGCGGGACGACCCCGACGGCCACGCCGAGCAGGTGGGGCGCCGCCAGCCCGGCACCGGCGCCGATCAGGGCCAGGCCCGGGGCGGCGGCGGTCCAGTCGTCACCGGGCTCGATCACGGTCATGGCGAGGGCGCCCGCGCCGGTGAGCGCCATGCCCAGCGCCATCAGCACGTTGACCGGCACCCGTCTCGTCAGGGCCCCGCTCAGCGGCGCCACGATGATCATCGTGATCGACAGGAACAGCAGCCGCACGCCGATCTGGAGCGGGCTGTGGCCCAGCATGCCGCTCAGCCACAGGATCAGGAACGGCAGCAGGCCGAAGCTGACCAGGCGCGAGGCGTAGGTGACGATGAGGGCCCCGGTGAACGAGCGGATCCGGAACAGCCGCAGGTCCAGCATGGCCGCCTCGCCGCGCCGCCACTGCACGATCCCGAACACGATCGCGAGGCCACCGGCCGCGACCAGCGACCCCACCACCGAGGTGGCCGACCAGCCCTCGACCGGGCCGGTCAGCAGCGCGTAGTTCAACGCGAACAGCACCATGGCGGCCAGCACCAGCCCGGCCAGGTCGAGACGGTGCCGGAGATCGTCGGCCTTCGACTCGGTCAGCCGCAGCCACGTTCCGAGCAGGATCGCCGCGCCGAGCGGCAGGTTGAGCAGGAAGATGTAGCGCCAGCCCCAGCCGTCCACGACAGCCCCGCCCACCAGCGGTCCGAGGGCCGCGGCCGCCGCGCCACCGGCGGCGAACAGCCCGATCGCGGTGTTGCGCGCCGGAGCCCCGGCACCGGCGTGCGCCGCGGCGATCAGCGCGAGGCCCGTGCCCATCACCAGCGCCCCGCCCACGCCCTGCACCGCGCGGGCGGCCACCAGCGCGGTGGTGTCCGGGGCCAGGGCGCAGCCCAGCGAGGCCACGGTGAACACCGCCACGCCCAGGCCGAAGATGCGCCGCCGCCCGACCCGGTCGGACAACGAGCCGACCGAGAGCAGCAACGCCGCGAACGCCAGCGTGTAGGCGTTCACGATCCACTGAAGCCCGTCAAGACCCGCGCCCAGGCCCGCCGCGATCTGCGGCAACGCGACGTTCACGATGGTGATGTCCAGCGTCATCAGCATGGCCGACAGCGCGGTGATCGCGACCGTCCAGCGCCGCCGTGCCGCCAGGACCGAACGCACCTGGTCGTCCTCTGGTGCCATCGGGTCGGCTCCTCATCCGTGCGGAGTCCGGTCGTCCCCCGGGCCGGAGCGGACTCGGTTCCACGACCATTAAAGACATACTGTCTGCTTTAGGTTAGCCTAACCTAGTCTTTACTGGAACCTCAATATCAGCAGACGTACCAGGGCGATGGCTCTCGGCCGGGTGTGGCCGGGAGCCATCGTTCTAGCGGGCTATCGAAGGCGCGGCCGGGGCGGCGGGGGCGTAGCCGGCGGGGCGGGTGGTGAAGGCGCCCCGGCCCTGGGTCCGGCTGCGTAGCCGGGTCGCGTAGCCGAACAGGCCGGCCAGGGGGACCGTGGCGGTGATCACCACGGTGCCGGCCCTGACGGTCGAGTCGGAGACGCGGCCGCGCCGGGCGGACAGGTCGCCCAGCACACGGCGTCCGCGGGGACGGTGACCAGCACCTCGGCCATCGGCTCCAGGAGGACCATCAGGCTGGCCCGCAGCGCCTCCCGCAGCGCGAGGCGGCCGGCGGTGCGGAACGCCAGCTCCGAGGAGTCCTTCGGATGGGTGGCCCCGTCGGTGAGCGTGACCCGCACGCCCGTCACCGGGTGACCGCCCAAGGGACCGTCGGCCAGCGCGTCCCGGCAGCCGGCCTCCACCGCCCCGATGTACTCCCGTGGCACCCGCCCGCCCACGACGGCCGAGTGGAACACGAAATCCGACCCCGGAGCCGGCTCCACGTCGAGGACGACGTGGGCGAACTGGCCTGCCCCTCCGTCCTGCTTGACGTGCCGGTACAGCAACCCGGACACCCCGCGGGCGACCGTCTCCCGGTAGGCCACCTTCGGCCGGCCGACGCTGACGTCCAGCCCGTGATCGCGACGGACCTTCTCCACCGCCACCTCCAGATGCAGCTCGCCCATCCCGGACAGCACCGTCTGCCCGGTCTCCCGATCGGCCAGGACCGCCAGCGAGGGATCTTCCTCGACCAGCTGGGCCAGCGCGGACCCGAACCTGTCGGCGTCGATCCTCCGGCGGGCCTCGACCGCCACGGAGACCACCCGATCGGCCACCGCGGCCGATTCGAACAGGATCGGCGCGGCGGGGTCGCACAGGCTGGCCCCGGCGGCGGCCGCCTTCAGCCCGGCCACCGCGACGATGTCCCCGGCCACCGCGACCGCCACTTCTGTGTGCCGATCGGCCCGCACCCGCAGGATCCGGCCGATCCGCTCGGTACGGCGAGCACCCACGTCGCGCACCGTGTCCCCCCGCCGGACCGTCCCCGAATACACGCGCAGATAGGTCAGCCGCCCCGAGGCGGTCGAGTTCACCTTGAAGACGAGCCCGGCGAACGGCGCCGCCGGGTCGGCGGCCCGCTCCCCCGCCTCGCCGTCCCGCGTGCCCCGCACCGGCGGCACGTCCAGCGGCGAGGGCAGGTAGGCCCCGATGGCGTCCAGCAGCGGTTCGATCCCGCGGTTGCGGTAGGCGGAACCGCACAGCACCACCACGGCCTCACCGGAACAGGTCAGGTCGCGCAGCGCGGCCGTCAGCGTCGGGGCGGAGACGGCCGACTCCGCGCAGAACTCCTCCAGCGCGAGCGGATGCCGTTCGGCCACCGCCTCGTGGAGCAGCCGGGCGCGCCGGCGCGCCTCGTCCTGGAGCGCCTCGGGCACGGGGCCCTCCTCGACCGTGTCGTCGTCCGACCAGATCAGGGATCGCATCCGCACCAGGTCCACCACTCCGGTGAACCCGGCTTCCCGGCCGATGGGCAGCTGGACCACCAGCGGGGTCGCGCGCAGTCGCGCGCGGATCGACTCGGCCACCGCGTCGACGTCGGCGCCGGGCCGGTCCAGCTTGTTGACGAAGGCGATGCGCGGCACGCCGTACCGGTCGGCCTGGCGCCACACCGATTCGGTCTGCGGTTCGACTCCGGCGACGCCGTCGAACACGACGACCGCCCCGTCGAGCACCCGCAGGGAGCGCTCCACCTCATGGGAGAAGTCGACGTGGCCCGGCGTGTCGATCAGGTTGATCTGCCGGCCGTTCCAGGCGCAGCTCACCGCCGCGGCGAAGATGGTGATCCCGCGGTCGCGCTCCTGCGGATCGAAGTCGGTGACGGTCGTGCCGTCGTGGACCTCGCCCCGTTTGTAGGTGACGCCGGTGGCGTACAGGATCCGTTCGGTGATGGTCGTCTTGCCCGCGTCGACGTGGGCGAGGATGCCGAGATTGCGAACGTCGTTAAGGTTTGTACGCATGCCCATGGGCCCTTCAAAATGATCCAGAAAAGGACAGCGCGAATCCCGGACGAAACGGGGACAGCGTCAGCCGTTCGCCGCGGACGTCCAGCGCGGGCCGCGCAGCCGGCGCCGGGACGGCGAAGACACCAGGATCACCTCATACCGTGACGAGGGAACGACGACGGCGACGCGATGACGCATGGCCGCCTCCCCTCCGTCACCAAGGCCCGCGCCGCCGGCTTCTAGGGATACCCAGGGCGGCGCTCAATTCGCGGCGAGCCTACCGAAGCGACCGTCCACGGCAAACAGGTTTTCCCGGGCCTCCGTCATCGCTCACCCGCGAGGGGCTTGGTGGCCCCGGCGATGAGGAGGGCCACCCCTTGCAGCGCGGCGACGACGAGGAGGGCGCGGAGCACTGTGACATGGTCGCCGAGCAAGCCGATCATCGGTGGTCCGGTGAAGGCGGCCAGCTTGCCGACGGTGGAGATGACGGTGACCCGGGCGGTGGCGTGGCGTGGGTCGTCGGCCCCGGCGCTCATGCCGACCGGGTAGCCGAACGCGGTCCCGACGCCCCAGAGCAGCGCCCCGGTCAGCGCGACGGGAAGGTTCGGGCCGAAGATGAACAGGAGCACCCACCCGAGCTGCGCCGGCCGCAGGTCCAGGTGGTCCCGCAGCTGCGGGATCCGGGCGACCCAGCTGGCGAGTTGGAACCCGCAGCCGGCGAAGACGACGTACGTCGCCCGGGTCGCGGCGCCCAGGCGGATCGACACGGTGGCGGGCATGGCGGCCTTTCGGTCGTGGCGGGGAGTGCGCGGGTGTCAGATGTTCGCCATGCCGTACGCGGCGGGGTCGGTGCTCCGCCGCGTGATGAGCTCGACCGGGAAGATCCGCCGCCATGACGGTGTGAGGGTGCTGTTCAGGAGTGCTTCGGTCGCGGCGGCGGCCATCTCCTCGGCCGGCAGCCGCATGGTGCTCAGCGGGGGGTTCGCGCACGTGTTGACCTCGGGCCCGTGGATCGCCGCGATCCGCCCGCGCCCGACGCGGTGCAGGTGGCTGACGGCGGTGTAGGCCCCCGCGGCGTTCTCCGCCTCCACGGCGGGCACCGAGGCGGCGGTCGCGCTGAGCGACACCACCCGCGGGCAGCGGCGTTGAAACCGCACCGCGAGCTCCGGCGGGACGTTGACCAGGACCGCGCCGACCGTCGCCTGCCGCGCGACCGTGTCGAGGAGCTCCGCCGCGCCCGCGAGGCTGCCCGCGTGGATCCGCAGATGCACGCCGCTGCCGTCGAGCGCCGCCATCATCCCGGCGATGACCCGGCTGTAGTACGGGTGGGCGCCGAGCCAGGACAGGTCCGGGTCGTACACGATCACGACGAGATCGACGACCATCCGGCGGCCGGAGGCCAGCGCCCGCGCCGCCTCGTTGGGCCGGTACCCGAGGCTGGCCGCCACCGCGGCGACCCGGGCCCGGGTGACCCCCGAGGCGCCCGGCATGTTGTTCATCACCCGCGATGCCGTGGCCCGCGACACACCTGCCTCACGTGCGACATCCTGGATCGTCGGCTTTCGGTACGGCATTCGAACTCGCAATCGTTCTTCACGGCCAAACGGTGGCCGCACCGCACACTAGACGCGAGAGCGCTCTCACCAACACGAGTATCAAGGAAGATCTTCTAGGATCAGCCAGCGGCCGCGCTTCGCAGTTGAGTAGCACCCGACTCACGACACACCGGGCGGGCTCCCCGGATTCTGGAAAAAATCCGAACCAGCCCTTGGGAGCTTAGGATGGATCGTTCCACCACACTCAAACTCTCCGTCGCCGCGCTGGCGCTGGGCCTGACCGCGATCGCGGCTCCGGCTCAGGCCGCCTCCAGCGCCCCCCGCCAGGTGATGCTCGTCAACGTCGAGACCGGCAAGTGCCTCACCATCGCGGGCGGGGTCAGCACCCAGAACAACGTCCACGCCGTCCAGTACACCTGCGACACCCACCTCTCCCGCCGCTGGACGATGTCGTCGGGCGTCGGCGGCGGCCTGCGCATCAAGAACGCCCAGACCGGCAAGTGCCTCACCATCGCGGGCGGCCTCAGCACGGCGAACAACGTCACGGCCCTGCAGTACAACTGTGACACCCACCGGTCGCGGTCGTGGACCTTGACCGAGGACGGCGAGACCGGCAACTACCGGATCCGGAACGTCCAGACCGGCAAGTGCGTGACCATCGCGGGCGGCGTCAGCAAGGCGAACAACGTCGAAGCGCTGCAGTACACCTGCGACAGCCACCCCTCCCGCCGCTGGCACCTCGTCTACGTGACCTGACGCTTTCCTGGCGGATCGCCACCAGCCGGTGGCGATCCGTCAGGGTGTGATCCGGACGACCGCCACCGGGCAGGGAGCGTGGTGCAGCATGGCCTGGCTGACCGATCCGAGGAGCATGCCCGCCAGGACCCCGTGCCCGTGCGAGCCGACGACGAGCAGGTCGGCGCCGTCAGCGGCGTGCCGCAGGGCGTCGACCGGGTGCCCGTGCACGACGTCCATCGACACCGGCACGTCCGGGCTGGTCTCCCGCCATCCGGCCAGGACCTCGGCCAGCACGCGCCGGCTGCCCTCCGGTTCGCCGGCGTCCGGCCGGATGAGGTCGTGCCAGTCCCAGGCCAGCACGGCGCGCAGGCCGGCGCCGCGCAGGGCCGCCTCCTTGAAGGCGAACTCCAGAACGGCGGGCTGGGCTCCGGAGCCGTCCACGCCGACGACGATCTCCGGCCGGGCCGGCGACTGCCGCTTGCGCACCACGACCACGTCGCAGGCCGCGTGGCCGGCCACGCCGTACGCCACGGAGCCGATCAGCTTGCCGCGCAGGGCGCCGAGCCCGGAGTCCCCGACGACGAGCAGCTCGGCGTGGCGCGACTCCTCGATGAGGGCCACCCGGGCGTCGCCGCCCACCAGCTTCGTGTCGACGTTCACCTTCGCCTCCGCGCGCCGCGCCGCTCCGGCGGCCTCGGCGAGCGCGGCGTTCCCCCCGTCACGCATCCAGGTCCCGACTCCGCTGTACGGCCCCGCGGTGCCCCGATCGAGGCACCAGGCGGGCACCGCGCTCACCACGCGGAGCGGCACGTCACGCAGCACGGCTTCGTGAGCCGCCCACTCCACCGCTTCCACACCGGCCCGCATGCCGTCCACTCCGGCGACGATCACGATGTCCTCCCATTGGGTCTACGCCTGCCTTCATGATCGCCGATGGGCCCTCGGAAAGTCAGAGCCGATGGACCCGAGAAGGAAGGGACCTCCGTCCGCTTAGCCGGGGTTTCCGCCCTCGTCGAGAACGTCCGCCAGCGGTCGCCGGACCCCCCGGGTCCTGGTGGTGGGATAGCCCAGCCGCATCACCATCTGCGGGAACTCCCCCGAGCAGAGCTGCGCCCGGATGAAGTCTCGCAGCTGCGGGTGTTCCAGCGCCTGGGTGTGGAAGGCGGCGGCGACACCCGCGGCCGCGGCGTGCAGGAGCACCGCCTGGAGCGCCTGCCCGGCCTTCAGCCAGTCCGCGCGCGTGTCGCTTCTGGTGGTCAGCAGCGCCACCACCCCGGTGTCCGCGGCCATGGGCTGATCATCGGGGTTGCCCCAGCCCTGCCCGCGCGCGTAGTCGCGCTGGGCGAAGTGCGGATGTGTCCGGCGGGCCTGCTGCGGGTAGGCGTCCGCGGGCACGCCGTCGCGATACTTGCTGCCCGGTGGCCGCCCCCAGCGGATCATCTCCAGGCTGTACTCCCGATCCTGGGCCTGCACCTCCTGGGCCGCCGTGGTGAGCGCCGCGAGAACCCGGATCGCCCCCTCCGCCCCGACGGGGGTCAGCCGGGCGCCTTCCCGTTCCGCCTCCCCCACCAGCGCGTCCAGCATGCGCTCCGGCACTCGCCTGCCCGCGAAGCCCGCCCGATGCGTACGCCGCCGGGGAATCTCCGACCGGATCACCTCGGTGTGCTCATCCACCGCCTCGGCCGGCCCTATCCGTACGGTGGCCAGCAACGCCGGCCGGTCAGGATCGGGAAGCATCCCCACCAGCGGCTCGAAACCGAGGGCGCGTATCGCCGTCCTGACGTTGAACAGCGCGGCCCCGCAGCTCACCAGGAGCTCCCTGCCCTCCGGATCGGCCGCGCGCAACCGCCGGTCGACGTCGGCGCGGAGACTGATCTCGTCTCCGGCGATGGTGAACGACCACGGCTGACTGTTGTGCACCGACGGCGCCCACCCCGCCGCCTCCACGACGGCTTCCAGATCCTCTCGCGTACGCATTCCGCCCCACCTCCATCTCCAGTCCAATGACCCGTGCGCCACCGGGTAAGGGCCGAAGGTCCCCCGTTGGCGGGACGGTGGGCTCCAATAACCTGCTTTCCGATATATTCTGGAGCGCATGGGAAGACGGATGATGACGGAGGCGGCGTTCCTCGTTCTCACCGCGCTGGTCGACGAGCCGCGGCATGGCTACGGGATCGTGCGGGAGGTCGAGACGCTGTCCGCCGGGCGGGTGCGGCTCAAAGTCGGCACGCTGTACGGCGTGCTCGACCGGCTGGCGGCCGACGAGCTGGTGACGCTGGACCGCGAAGAGGTGCAGCAGGGCCGGCTGCGCCGCTACTACCGGCTGACCGACTCCGGTGCGACGGCGCTGGAGGCGGAAGCCGTACGGCTCGCGGAGAACATCAGGGCTGCCACGGATCGGCTCAGCGCCCGCCACCGGCGTGCGATCACGGCGGGAGGGGCGGCATGAGCCTGCTGGAGGAGAGCTATCGGCGCGTGCTGCGCCTGCTGCCCGCCTCCTACCGCGCCAAGCGGGAGGAGGAGATGGTTGCGGCCTACCTGGAAAGCGCGGGGGACGTCGGCGACGAGGACGGTCCCAGGCCCAGCTGGCCGGAGATCGCCAGCGTGGCGGCGCTGTCGATGCGGGTCCGCCTGGGCGGTGTCGGCGCGGCGCCGAGGTTCTTCGCCTGGGGCCAGACGATCCGCCTGGTGGCCCTGCTGGGGCTGTTCTTCCAAACAGTGATCAGTTGCGTGTACTTCGGCGGTTTCCTCCGCACCTACGACGAGTACGGGTTCCCTGGATCGATGATCCAGACCTTGGCCAGCGGCTTGTGGATCGCGGCGTTCGTGACGCTCGCCTGGGATCGCGTCCGCGCCGCCAAGGTGCTGGCGCTGCTCGCCCTGGCCCAGCAGCTGTTCCTCATCGCCGCCACTGTCGACGGCGAGTACCTCCTGGTCAGATTGCCCTACACCCTGCTGACCCTGGTGCCGGTGCTGGCCCTGACCGCGGGATTCCATCGCGACGCGCCACAGGTCCGCCGCACGTGGTGGCTCACCCCGACGCCGCTCGGCGCCGGCATCCTGCTGTCGGTGGCGCTGGGCGTGGCAGCGGTGGAACTCAATCTCCGCCTGCCGGCATCGTGGGCCTGGCTTGACGAGGCCGGCCTGGCCAGCCTGCTGATCGTGATCGCGGGCCTCGCCCGCGTGGGCGCGCACTGGCACTCCCCCGCACTGCGGACACCATCGTGGCCACTGGCCCTGGCGATCCTGGCGGTGCCGGTATTGTGCGCTCGATTCCCCGCTCTCAATTTCGGCGCCACCGACTCGATCACCCAGACCATGACAGCCGTGGCGCTCGGTCAGAGCATCGCCGTCGCGCTAACCTGCCTGATCCTGGTCGTCCTGGGCGCCAGAGCGCTGCTGGCCATTCCGCGTGACCAGGTCGCCGAGTCGTGACCTACGCAGCAAAATCATGTTTGACTTATATAAGCGCACCCTGAAACGATCGGGTCGACGGATCCTGAGGAGGACACCTGATGGATATCGTTGACGAGGTCAACCAGGCGCATCGCGAACTGCTCAACGGTGAGCGCAAGGTCATGACGCTGCGGCGGCGCTACGACGCCGACGTCGAGGACGTGTGGGACGCCTGCACGAACGCCGAGCGGCTGCGCCGCTGGTTCCTGCCCGTCACCGGAGACCTGCGGCTGGGCGGCACGTACCAGCTCGAGGGCAACGCGGGCGGCGAGATCCTGCGCTGCGAGCCACCCCGCCTGCTGGCGGTCAGCTGGCTGTACGGCGAGGATCCCGGCTTCTCCGAGGTCGAGGTGCGCCTGTCGAGCGAGGGCGACGGCACCCTGTTCGAGCTGCGCCACACCGCCGACGTGCCCCCGGACATGTGGTCCGGCTACGGCCCCGGCGCCGCCGGCGTGGGCTGGGACCTCTCCCTCCTGGGCCTCAGCCTGCACCTGTCGGGCGCGCCCCCGGTCGACGAGAACACCTTCCACCAGACCCACGAGGGCCGGCGCTTCATCACGGCCAGCAGCCAGGCGTGGGGCCACGCCCACGAGGCCGCCGGCGGCCCACCCGACCAGGTCGCCACCGCCGTCGCCAACACCACCGCCTTCTACGCCCCCGAGGACGAGCAGTCATGACCCAGAAGATCACCACTTTCCTCATGTTCCAGAACGGCGACGCCGAGGAGGCCATGACGTTCTACGTCTCCCTCTTCGAGGACGCCAAGGTGGTGAACGTCACCCACATCCCTCCGGGGGAGCCCGCGGAAGGCAAGATCAGGCATGCCACCTTCACCCTGGCGGGCCAGGAGTACATGTGCATCGACAGCTCCGGGCACGCCTTCACGTTCACGCCGTCGGTCTCGCTCTACGTCGGATGCGACACCGAGGAGGAGATCGACCGCCTGTACGCGGCGCTCGCCGAGGGCGGCGGGGAACTCATGCCACTGAGCTCCTACGGCTTCAGCACCAAGTTCGGCTGGGTAAACGACCGCTTCGGCGTCTCCTGGCAGCTCAACCTTCCGTAACGGACGTCCCAGCCTGCGGCCGGGCGCCTTCGCGATCGGCGGACAACGCGAGCGTGCCGACGACTTTAAAGTAGGCGCGTGACCACTATGCCGCCGGAGCGAGCACGTCCTTCCGAGCCCCAGCCTCACCAGCACCGACAGGTAGCGGAGTCGTTCGGGGTGGACGCCGAACGCTACGACCGGACCCGGCCCCCATATCCCGACGCCCTGGTGAACCGGATCGTCGCCGCCGGCCTCGGGCCCAACGTTCTCGACGTCGGCTGCGGCACCGGCATAGCGGCCCGGCAGTTCCAGGCGGCCGGCTGCACGGTTCTCGGCGTCGAGCCCGACGCCCGCATGGCCGAATTCGCGCGCCGCAGCGGGATCGAGGTCGAGGTGGCGACGTTCGAAGCCTGGGATCCCGCCGGCCGGGACTTCGACGCGGTCATCGCCGGGACGGCCTGGCACTGGGTCGACCCGGTCGCCGGACCGGCCAAGGCGGCACGGGTGCTGCGGCCCGGCGGCCGGCTGGCGGCATTCTGGCACGCGTTCCAGCCTCCGCCCGCCGTGGCGGACGCCTTTGCCGCAGTCTACCAGCGGGTGATGCCCGACTCGCCGTTCAACCTCCAGCCGACGAGGCAAGCCCTGGACATCTATCAGGCGATGTTCTCCAAGGCCGCCGACGCGATCCGGGACGCGGGCGGGTTCAGCGACCCGGAGCAGTGGCGATTCGACTGGGAGCAGCCCTACACCCGGCACGCGTGGCTGGACCAGCTGCCCACTACCGGCGCCCTCACCCGGCTTCCGCCGGACAAGCTGACGGAGGTGCTGGAGGGCGTCGGCACCGCCATCGACGCGGTGGGGGGCAGCTTCACGATGCGCTACGCCACGGTGGCGGTCACCGCGACCCGAACCAGCGCCGCCGACCCGGCCTGACGTCCACCGGCGGTGCGAACCGACGCAGCCTGCCCCGGCTTAACGGTCCACCGGCTCGGACGGGGACGCCGACCAGGCCGGTGCTGACGGCGAGCGGACAGCAGGTGCGCGCTTTCACTCCTCGCCTGGCCGGGTCAGCCGGTGCGCGGCCAGGAGCGACGTCCACACCAGGACGAGCGCGATCGGGACGGCGAAGGCGATGTTGGCCGCCCTGTTGCCCGGCAGCGCGAAGATCGACATCCAGGATGCCAGGAAGAGCGCGCCGGTCACCGTACTGAAGGCCGACCAGCCGCGGCGGCCGGCCGCGGCGAAGCGGCGGGCGAACACGAAGCAGGCGGCGATCAGCGCGAGGAAGGCGACCCCGGCGACGAGGAAGTGCACGAGTCCGGGCACGCTGACGGTCGTGGGCGGGCCGGTCGGCGTCCCCGGCGGGAAGCCGTCGACGGGGTCGGCGGAGAAGAAGGCCGCGGCGACGATCCCGGCGCCGAAGACGCCGATCAGCCGCGGCCCCCAGGTGCCGCCCCGGCCCGCCGAAGGCCCCAGTACTCGGCGCAGCCCGACCGCGCCCGCCCCGAACAGCAGGCCGCTGACCAGGAAGTTGGCGATCTGGATCCATCCCAGGTCACCGTTGCTCAGCAAGCTGGCCGGATGGCGGCTGATGTCGAACCCGTCCCTGGTGAGCATCTGCAGGACGACCACGACGATGTAGAGCGGGCCGGCGATGATCCCGCAGGTCAACAGCGTCCTCGTCGAGCCGGCGGCGGTGGCGTTCCCGGGCATCAGCCGTTCTCACCGGTCTCGGGGGCGAAGTGCTGCACCCCGAACGCGATGGCCGCGGCGATGTCGTCGTCGCTGGTTCCCCAGGCGGCCTGGATCACCGCTCCCCAGGCGTGGCAGCTGCGGGTCGCGAACTCCTTGACCTCGGGCGTGTCCTCCCAGGTCGCGGGGTCGAACGTGGCGTCGCTGAGGAACAGGTGGAGGCCGAGCAGCGCGAGATCCCAGCCGCCGCCGACTCCGATCGTGCCGCCGGGGCCGTACGTGCGCAGCAGCTCGTCGACGATCTCGGCGGGAGAGGAGTGCTCCAGCTCCAGGACGGTGCCGTCCCCGTCGCGCGCGAGGCGGACTTCGACCTCGGTGAGCATGCCTTCCCCGAAGGCCCAGGTCACCTTGATCAGATGGGGCTCCTCGCAGCGCAGGATCTCCCCGCCGGCGTTGTCCTTGAGCTGGAACGTGCCGCCGAGCCGGAGGTCGCCCTCGATCGGGGCCAGCCATCGGCTGATCCGGTCGGGGTCGGTGCAGGCGCTCCACACGTCCTCGATGGGGGCGTCGTAGGTACGGCGCAGCAGCAACGACCGACCTTCGCCGGTGGTGAGCGCGTGGTTGCCGATCTCCCGGTGAGTGGCGTTGACCTGATTTATGTCAATCATGTGTCTTCCTCGTTGTTTTGTGGACGGCGGCTCGGCGGGGTTTTCGCGGCGCTCACGCCCGCCGCGCGCGAGTTCGGCGCCCAGCGCGTCCAGGCGCTGGGTCCAGAACCGGCGGAAGCGCTCCAACCAGATGTCGACCTCCCGCAGTGGTGCCGAGTGGCAGAATGTCAGCTTCGGCTTATATAAGTCAAGTGTGAATTATGACGAGAAGCCCTGGCCGCCAGAACGGCCAGGGCTGTAGGGAATGGTCAGATCATGGCTGGCTTCTTACCGGTTCCGCGGGAGGGCTCCGGTTCCCGGGATCTGGCTCGGAGTCGCCGGAACACCATGCCGCTGGCGATGGCGGCGCCGGCGCCCAGCAGCGCGAGCAACAGGGGGATGATCGTCGCGAGCCATGGCCAGGCGTCGCCGGTCAGCTTGACGTCGAGTATGGGGTATTCCAGCGTCTTGGCGGCGAACCGGGCGGTTTGCACGTCGTACGTGCGGGCAATGTCGCGCAGCACCGGGTCGAACGCGAACTCCTGGTCGAGGTGGAGGTATTCGGGCTGAAGACCTCCGGCGCCCACCCCCGCGTGACGCCGCGCGGCGTCCACTCCGGGCACGAGGAGCCGGTCGAGGTCACCGGCGGCCGCCGCGACCGTCGAGCGGGGGACGAACGTCAGGCCGTGCCTGGAGCGGACCGGGCCGTCGCCGAGCGCGACGGTGCGCCCGATCGTGGACTGCTCGGTGTAGGAGATGAACGCGGAGGCGAGTTCCAGCTCGCCGACGCCCTCGGTGACCTGCACGCCGATGGTCGTCGGTCCTGGCTGGTAGGAGGCGTTGAGTACGGCGACCACATCGGATGGCTCCAAGCCGGACACGGGGATCTGCGCGGAGCCGCCCGGCGTGTAATGGCGCCAGTGGACTCTCCGCGCCGCCTCGCGCGCGGTGTTCTCGTCGATCAGCCGTTCGATGATCCGGAGGCCGCCGTCGATTCCGGACAGCACGCCGGCGGCGGTGATCACATTCCCGTCGTCGACGTACCGCTGGCCGGCCACCCAGTTCACCTTGCCGAAGTCCTCGCGTAGTCCGGACAGCCGCAACCAGTGGGAGGTCGCGGGCCTGCCGTCCAGCAGGCCGCTGTCCGCGAGCGTGCGCGCCCCGGCGCAGACGCTGACGGTCAGCGCGCCGGCGGCCGATTGGCGCCGCAGCCACACGTTGATCGAATCGCGCTCCGCGGGCTCCGATGGCTGCAGGGCGGGAATCACCACGGCGTCGAGGCTGTCGCGCCGGTCGCCCAGCAGCCGGGCCAGCTCGTCGAAGGTCAGGTCGGGCACCAGGTCCAGGCCACCGGTCAGAGGCGCCAGCCGGGTGGCGGCCGAGACGACGTAGGTGTTGAACCGTCCGGTGCCCGCCAGCACCTCGTACGGACCGAGCAGATCGGCCACGTTGGCGCCGCTCTCGCTGACCAGCAGAGCCACCGTGGGCTTGGCCGGATCATGGCCGCCGGCCTTGCTCACCGGCTGGACCGACACGGCATCCGACCGCGTCGTGTACTGGTCGCGGAACTTCCCGACGGTGTTCACCGCTGAGACCGTGGCAGGGACCGATAACGCGACCAGCACGACGGCCGCCCTCCTGACCCATGCCGGGCGGATGCCGACCGGGTGATGCGTGTACTCCGCCCGCCGCCTCAGCATGGCCAGCGCCATGAAGACGAACATGAGCACGTGCCCGATCGACGTCACCAGGTGGCCCGGCAACACGCCGAACCAGTACGGGACGAGCAGGACGAGGAACGGCGCGACCATCGCCAGGCTCATCTCGGCGATGGCGGGCCAGCCGTGCCGGCGAACCCGCATCCACACGGCCATGCCGGCGCACATGTCGGCGGCCATGATCAGGGTGCTGACGTCGAGCCGGGTGACCTCCGGCAGGACGGCGCCCCACAGCAGACCGAGCAGCAGCATCCCCAGGCTCATCGCGAGGACCATCTCGACGTAGTGCCAGACGAACCGGCCGACCATGCGCGCCCTGCCGATACGTGGCTGGTGGATTGTCATCGCTGGACTCCTAACGACTCGACGTCTCTCTCCACCCGCCGAGTGTGGCCTGATCTGCGAAGACGCAACCAGTGCCTGCAGCACGAGGTCGGCATGGGATTCGCACGAGCCCGATATGCACTCTGCATGTGCCGAAGGCCCGGAACATGAAACGGTGAGGGGCGGGCGGCGGTGAGTGGTGACGAGCGGCGTGGCCGTGGCGACGGCGCTGTTCGCGCTGCCATTGCTGTACACGATCCCGCGCGGCCGGATGGTGGGCCCGCCACCGAGCCTGGCTGCTGTGCGCCCAGGCCGTCCTGACATATCTGCCTTTCGCCGTCTGCGCGTCACCACCGGCGGCACCGGTATCGGGAACCTCAGCGCGCGCGTACAAGCCCTCGGCGGGCACTTCACCGCCGGCCCGCACGGCGAAGGGGGGTTCGAGTTGGTCGTCGAGATCCCTGGAGACCCGGCGGAGAGCTGATGTAAACTTGAAGGCTGCCCATCGGGCTGGAGCCGGGTCGCTGTGGTTGTCGCGGGAGGAACAGATGGTCCGGATTCTGATCGCCGAGGACATGCGTATCCTGCGTGACACGCTGGTCGCCCTGCTCGAGCTGGAGGACGACCTCGAAGTCGTCGCCGAGCTGGCCTCCGGCGACCACATCGTGCCCGCCGCGCTCCAGCATCGGCCGGACGTGGCGGTCCTGGACATCGATCTGCCCGGCACCGACGGGCTCGCCGCCGCAGCGGAGTTGCACCGGTTGCTGCCGGAGTGCCGGACCCTGATCCTGACCGGCCTGGGCAAGCCGGGAACCCTGCGCCGAGCGCTGGCCGCTCACGTGTCCGGGTTCATCGTCAAGGACGCGCCGTCGCAGGAGCTGGTCGACGCGGTACGGCGGGTGGCCGCCGGTGACCGCGTGATCGACGCGACGCTGGCGCTGGCCGCGCTGGAGGCGTCCGGCAATCCGCTCTCGCCCCGGGAGGCCGAGGTCCTCAAGCGCCACGCGGGCGGCGCGTCGGCGGCCGAGATCGCCGCTGCGATGCATCTGTCCTACGGGACCGTGCGCAATTATCTCGCGTCGTCGGTCACCAAGCTGGGCGCACGCAACCGGGTCGACGCCGCGCGCATCGCCGACGAGGCCGGCTGGCTGTAGCCGGTGGCCGCCCTCACGTGTCGATGGCCGCCCTCACGTGTCGGTGGCCGCCCTCACGTGTCGATGGCCGCCCTCACGATGTGCGATCTGCACGGCCTCCGCGATGCGTTCCGCATGGTGGAGTCGTGCCGGCCGCACTGGCAGTGGATCTTCCGGTGAGCGAAGACTGGAGCATGGGCAACACGGCCGCGCGCGAGAACACGGTGACGCGAATCCTGGTCGCCGAGGACGTGGCTGACCTGCGTGACACGCTGGTCGCCCTGCTCGAGCTGGAGGACGACCTCGAAGTCGTCGCCGAGCTGGCCTCCGGGGGCCACATCGTGCCCGTCGCGCTCCGGCTCCGCCCCGACGTGGCGGTGATCGACATCGATCTGCCCGACGTGGACGGGCTGACCGCCGCCGCGGAGTTGCACCAGCGGCTGCCCGCCTGCCGCACCCTGATCCTTACCGGCCTGACCAGACCAGGAGACCTTCACCGCGCATTGGCCGCCGGAGCGTCGGGATTCCTGACCAAGGACGGCCCAGCGGACGGGCTCATCGACGCCATCCGCAGAATCGCGCGCGGCGAGCAGCTCTTCCCGCAGCCCGATTAAATGGCCATTGTTTTTGGTGAGCCAGGTAAAGGTACCCTGGCCGGGTGGGTAAGCATGATGATGGCCAGATCGGGATTGTGCCCGCGCTGGTGCGGTCGACGTTCCTGGTGAACGCGGTGTACGCCGAGTCGGGCCGGGAACACGGCCTCACCCCGCAGCAGGGCCAATTGTTGTGCGTGCTGATGGCCCAGCCGTACGGTATGGGCGAGTTGGGCGCGACGCTGGGACTGGCCAAATCCAGCCTTACCGGTCTGGTGGACCGCACCGAGCGCAACGGCCTGGTCCGGCGCGAACCAGACCCGCAGGATACGCGCGCGGTCCGGGTCACGCTCACGCCGGAAGGCGGCAAACTGGCGGAGGAGTTCTACGCCGAGACCTGCCGCCGGGTCGGAAAGCTGCCGACGGGGCTCAGCGCCGCCGAACTCGACACGCTCGCCCGCCTGCTGAGCCGCATCGTGCTGGACAACAAGGTTCCAGTGGTTTTCCTGGAAGAAGGATCCCTCGCCGATCACGAGCGATAAGACCGCCTCCCGCGAGGCTTGAAGTTCGCAGTACGAACTAATACGGTTCGTACCGCGAACTAAGATTTTTTCGTCCGTGGGAGTGGAAATCATGATTCATACCGCCGGTCGGGAAGTCGTCTTCGGTTTCGGTGCGCACAACGGATTCGGCGAGGTGCCGGAGTTGCTGCGCATGGTGGAACAAGCCGACCGTGACGAGCTTGACGTCTTCTCGGTGGCCGACCATCCCTACATCGGCGGGCGCCTGGACGCGTACGCCTCCGTTGGATTCATCCTCGGGCGTACGCGCCACATCTCGGGCCTCGTCAACGTCACCAACCTGCCCACCCGGCCCGCACCCATGCTGGCACGGCTCGTGACGTCCCTGTCGGCGATCTCCGGCGGGCGCGTCGTGCTCGGCATGGGCGCGGGCGGGCGGTGGGACCGCATCGCCGACATGGGCGTGCCGCCGCTCTCACCTGGCGATGCCGTGAACGCCTTCGAGGAGGCGATCGTCCTGGTCAAGCTGCTGTCGGGTGGCGGCCCGCCGGTCACCTACCAGGGCCGCCACTACCAGGTGGACCAGATCGAGCCCGCTCCCGTGGCCGCGCCCCTCGTGTGGACCGGATCGGTCGGCCCGAAGTCCCTGGCCGCTACGGGCCGGGTGGCCGACGGCTGGATCCCCGGCCACGCGTCCGACTGGCTCAGCGAGCGATACCGGACGTCGCGGCCGATCATCGACGAGGCGGCGGCGACCGTGGGACGCGATCCACGCGCAATCCGCACGGTCTTCAACCTCCCCGGACGCATCACCGACCGGCCGCTGCCCGCCACGCGTGACCGCGACGGCCGCTGGATCGGCGGTTCCGTCGGCCAGTGGATCGAGGAACTAACCGGAGCCGTGCTGGAGCACGACGCGTCGGGCTTCACCCTCTTCCCCGCCGGTCACACCGACCTAGTCTTCCTCGGCCGCTGGGCCAGAGAGATCGCCCCTGCCGTACGCGAAGCGATCGCGAAGGAGAACGGCTAGCCCGGCCGGCCTGTTATGTCTGCCGGGTGGCTAGCCCGGCCGACCTGTTCTGTCTGCCGGGTGGCTGTCCTGGCGCGTCCGTATTCGGCCAGGGCATGGAAGGCGGCCTTGGGTTCCCACGGCAGCCCCGGATAGGCCGTGCCTGTGTGGCCGTACTCCAGGATCTTGACGATGCCGAAGCTGGCGGTGTCGAAGTCCCGTTCCGGCTCGGCGGACGTCGGCAGGTCCCGGCGGGCGAAGGTGTTGACGAACGCCGTGTCGGCGCCCTCCTCGTCGTAGATGCCGAGAAGCTCGCGTACGTAGGCGGCTTGTTCTTCTTCGTCCCGTGTGATGGTTGCGGTCAGGCGGGCGGGGCGGGCATGTTCGTCCCATTCGACGATGGCGTCGCCGCGTCCGCCCAGATCGGCGGCGCCACGATAGGTGACGCAGCCGAATTCGGTGACGGCGAGCGGTTTGCCCTGCGAGGTCTGCGCGCGCAGACCCGCACGGAACCCGGGCGCGGTGGCCGCGTCGCGGTATCCGGCGTCGGTGGCGATCATGTCGAACGGAGCCCAGTCCACGCCTTCGAAGGGCAGCGAGGCGTAGCTGACCGGGCCGCCGAACCGTTCGCGCACCGCGGCGACGGCTCTGGTGAGGAAGGCGTTGACGCGGGCATGCACGCCGGGGAGCGCGGCGCGCACCCGCGCGGGCTCGGCCAGCCCGGCAAGCCGTTCCCGCAGGCTGTCACCAGGCAGAAAACCGCTGGTGACCAAGCTGATCTCAGAGCCGGTGAGAAACACGACGCGCGCCCCTTCCCGGCGCAGGCGTTCGGCCCGTTCGGCACCGTCGACGAGGAACGCCATCAGCTCGTCCTGGGTGAGGCCGTTGGTGAACGGCGAGTACCAGACCTCCAGACCCGCGCGGGCGGCGTGCCGGGCGGCGGTCTCAAGACGGTCCTGGTCTCCTCCGGTGACACGGACCGCGTCACAGTGCAGGTCGTCGCGGATGATCTGCATCTCACGGCGTACGACGTCGGGGTCGAAGGGCTCGTGGGTGGTGGTTCCAGCAGATGGGAAACCGGTGTCGTAGGTGACACCGTAGACACGCATCAGAGGTCTCCGTGTGTGGTTAGAAGTCCATGTCGCCGCCGCCGGGCATGGCGGAGGTCGGGTTCTTCTCGGGCTTTTCGGCGATGACGGCCTCGGTGGTCAGGAAGAGCGCCGCGATGGAGGCGGCGTTCTGCAGGGCAGAGCGCGTCACCTTGGCCGGGTCGATGATGCCGGTGTCGAACATGTTCACGTACTCACCGGTGGCGGCGTTGAGGCCCTCACCCGGGGTGAGGTTGCGGACCTTCTCCACCACGACGCCGCCTTCGAGGCCGGCGTTGACGGCGATCTGCTTGAGAGGCTCCTCAAGCGCCTTCCTCACGATCGCGGCACCGGTGGCCTCGTCGCCGAGGAGCTCGAGCTTGTCGAACGCCTTGGCGCTGGCCTGGAGCAGCGCGACGCCGCCGCCGGGGACGATGCCCTCCTCGACGGCCGCCTTGGCGTTGCGGACGGCGTCCTCGATGCGGTGCTTGCGCTCCTTGAGCTCGACCTCGGTGGCCGCGCCCGCCTTGATGACGGCCACGCCGCCGGCGAGCTTGGCGAGGCGCTCCTGGAGCTTCTCGCGATCGTAGTCGGAGTCGGTACGCTCGATCTCGGCGCGGATCTCGTTGACCCGGCCGGCGATCGCCTCGGCGACACCCGCGCCGTCCACGATCGTGGTCTCGTCCTTGGTCACCACGACCTTGCGAGCCCGGCCGAGCAGGCCGAGGGTGGCATTCTCCAGCTTGAGACCGACCTCCTCGGCGATGACCTGGCCACCGGTCAGGATCGCGATGTCGCCCAGCATGGCCTTGCGGCGGTCGCCGAAGCCCGGAGCCTTGACCGCGACCGACCGGAGAACGCCCTTCATCTTGTTGACGATCAAGGTCGACAGCACCTCCCCCTCGACGTCCTCAGCGATGACCAGCAGCGGCTTGCCGGCCTGCACGACCTTGTCGAGCAAGGGCAGCACGTCCCTGTTGGCGGAGACCTTGCCGCTCACGATCAGGACGTACGGATCGTCCAGGACCGCCTCCATGCGCTCGGGGTCGGTCACGAAGTAACCCGAGTTGTAGCCCTTGTCGAAGCGCATACCCTCGGTG
>NZ_BLAF01000009.1:243469-281192 GCF_009687885.1 Acrocarpospora pleiomorpha | reverse complement strand
TGGTACGTCTATGGCACGGCGGCGATACTTGCCCGGTGAGTGACGAGTCTCTGGGCTGGGCCGTCTTCGACGGCGACACGGCAGGAGTTCGCGCCATCCTTCTTGACGGTGCAGATCCCAACGCTGTGGACGAGGACGGAACGCCTCTTGTGGAGCTTGCCGTCCACTACCGTCGTACTGACGTTCTTCGCGTCCTGGTCGAATTTGGGGCCAACCTGGATGTCCCGTCGCTGTTGCACAACCTCGTAGCAGGCCAAGACCTACCCGATATGCTTCCTGTTCTCCTTGAGTTGGGCGCGGATGCCAACGCCCGTGACTCCACTGGGTGGATGCCTCTGCACTTCGTTTCGGCTTACGGATACCAGGGCTCGGCCCGCGTGCTCCTCAATGCCGGTGCAGAGATCAACGCAATCACGAGTGAAGGGCTCACAGCGGCCGAGATAGCCCAGCGGAACGGTCATGGCGCACTCGTGACCCTGCTCGTTCGTGCGGGCACAAGCCGCGCAGTGATCGACGAGCTTGATCATGTGGTCGATCTTTGCGACAGGGGATCGTTCTCCGAAGTTTCCGCTTTCGTACGACGCCTTGGCGCGGAACGTCCTGAGGACCCGTTTCCCGTTCTGCTCAGCGCGCTGGTCCACGCACGACAGGGCGATGCGGGGACTGCTCGCGAGCTTGTCGATCGCGCTCTGAACCTGACCGGGTCTCCCGACGCCGACTGTCTCGCGATCGCCAGCATGATCTTCCGTGAACTGGGGAGCAGCACCCAGGCCGTCCTGTACGGCTTGCGCGCGACCATGCTGGCCCCGCACGACTGGCGGGCCCACACGACCTTGGCCCGAGCTATGGCGACAGCGAGCGGACTACACCATGACGCTGCGCGCGCGGCACGACGGGCCGTTGAACTCGCTCCTGAAGAAGCGGCCGCTCATCTGGCTCTCGGCAAGGCTCTCCTGTCGTACCCGCCCGGACACAGTCGCGTCCACGAGGAAGGCGTCGCCGCCTTGGCGCGCGCGGCTGAGCTGGATTCCGGCAGTGCCGCCATCCAGCACGCGCTGGCTGAAGCCCGTTCAGATAAGAGCCCCTCCGCTCGGCTGGGTTGCCTTGCATTCCTCGCCTTCGTCGTCGTTTTCGCGGCCGGTTACAAGCTGATCGGAATGGAGGGGAGCGGCATCGATCTCCTGCTGCAGATCGACCCGGACCGCCCGGACAGCATGGGCCCTCTGGTCGTGGTCGCGCTAGGAGGTGTTGTCTGGGGTCTTGTAGCGCTGATCAGACTCAAACGAAAAGGCGAGCGGCCGATTCTGGCAATCGGTGAGAGGAGGGCACTCGCTCGCGAGTTGCATAAGGCCGATGAGGAGCGATTGCGAATCACGGCCTCCACTGTGGCCGCCCTTGTGTGCATGGTTCCCCTCCTTTTGACAGGTTCCCTGGCCGCCACCGCCACGGGTGGCACCCCGGCACCGACCGCCCTCGCTCTCCTGCCTCTGCCAGGCGTGGTCGTGCTATCGGTCCTCGGTTGGTCGGCCGCGCGGTGGTGGCTTGGGCCCGGGCAGACACAAAAGGCATTGAAGGTCAGCGGAATATTGAGGGCATGCCTGCTGACCACCTATCTCCTCGTGATCGTTACCGCTCTGCTGAGCTGGGCGCAGGTGACCGGCGACGCGGTATGGATCACACTGACGGTGCTGCACTTCGCATGGTTCGCGGCGAGCCTAGGGCCGTTGATCATCGCCGAGCGCTTCAAACGCCGGCGAGCCAGAAGCGGACTCCGATTTCCCCGTTAGCTATTGGTCGACCGCGGCTGGCCCGGCCTATTGGGCGGTGGGAGACGGGCGGGTCAGTGAGGTGGTGATGCCGTCGATGATCAGGCGCAGGCCGTGGGTGAAGGCGCGGGCGCTGGTGGGGGTTCCGATGGCTGTGACCGCGGCCATCGTGGTGGGGGCCTCTGCCGTCAGTGTGGCGAGGTACTCGGGGGTGACCTCGGACTGGCGGGCAAGGGATGCCTGTTCCTGCAGCACGAAGCCGGTGGTGTAGAAGCTCACAGTGCTGATCGCGTCGAGGCCCTGGGCCGGGGTGAAGCCGTAGCCGGTCAGGAGCTTCAGTTCGGCCTCGAACTTGCGGCCGACGGTCATGCCCGGGTGGGAGACGGCGACCAGGCGGGCGCCGTCGCGGTGGGACAGCAGCATGCGGCGGTACTGGTGGGCGCGGCGGGTGAGCCACTCCTGCCAGGACTCATCGGCTCGCGGGCCGCCCATGTCCGGCTCCAGCAGCTGTCGGCACATCTCGTCGAGCAACTCCTGCTTGCTGCGGAAGTGCCAGTACAGCGCGGGTGACTTCACACCCAGCTGGGCGGCCAGGCGACGCACCGTCAGCCCGTCCAGCCCGACCTCGTCGAGGAGGTCCAGGGCGGCGCGGGCCACCGTCTCCCGCGCGAGCCCCTTCTGGTTCATGGCTTGACACCTTAGCAGTTGTAAGGCACCTTAGCGTTGCTAAGGGCTTAGCGTTGCTAAGGAGGCCGTCATGGGAAATACCGCAGCAACCGGCGCCGTGACCTCGGCGGACGGCACGACGATCGGGTTCCACCAGTTTGGCCGTGGTCGGGGTGTGGTCCTCATCAGTGGCGGCTACCTTGCCGCTCAGCACTACACGGAGCTGGCGGAGGCGCTCGCGGACACCTTCACCGTGTACGTGCCCGACCGGCGAGGACGCGGCCTGAGCGGTCCCCCCGGCGAGAAGTACCGCATGGCCAGGGAGTGTGAGGATGTCCACGCGTTGCTGACCGGCACGGGGGCGCACGCCGTGTGGGGGCACAGTTCCGGCGGGTTGATCGCGCTGCAGGCGGCGCTGACGCTCCCGGAGATCCACAAGGTCGCGGTGTTCGAACCGGCGCTCTCCATGTACGGCACCATCGACCTTTCGTGGATCCCGAGGTTCGAGCGCGAGATGGACCAGGGCAGGCTGTCCGCCGCATTGGCGACCTTCACCAAGGGGGTGGGGGCCAGCCGGGGAACCGACATCATGCCCCGCTGGCTGCTGGTGCCGATGCTCGACGCGTACTTGCGGATGGAGCGGAGGCGTTCCCGGCCTGCGGGCGAGGCCACCGTGGAGTCACTTGTTCCGCTCCAGCGACTGGACGTGCGGCTGTTCCAGGAGATGGCCTCAAGCGAGGGCTTCGCCGGGCTGCTCGCGGACGTGTTGCTGATGGACGGCGAGAAGACCCCGCCCCCCGTGCGCCGTGCCCTGGACGCGCTGCAGCGGACGCTGCCGGACGCCCGGCGCGTCACGTTGCGCGGCGTGGGGCACGAGGCGCCGGTCAACGGCCGTGGTGCTCCGGAGCGCGTCGCCGCGGAGCTGCGAGCGTTCTTCAACGACCGGCCTGCGTGAGTCGCGGAATACGGCTCCGCCCGTCAGGGGTCGCGGTCGAGCGGGGCGGGCGGGCGCGGCACCAGGTCGGTTGTCGCGGGCGGATGTGGTACCGGTTCTGGGGGTTTCGTGGTGGGGGTGCGGGCGAGGGCCTCCGCGTAGGCGGTGCGGAGTTTGGCCAGTTCGGCTTGGGGGTTGTGGAACCAGTTGGTGGACCAGACGCGGTGGAAGCTCCAGCCGAGACGTTCCAGATGCTCCTTGCGGAGCCGGTCGCGGTCGCGGACGCTGCGGGAGGCGCGGTAGGAGGTGCCGTCGGTTTCGATGGCGAGGATCATCTGGCTGGGGTCGTCGGGGTGAGTGGCCGCGAAGTCGACACGGTAGCCGCCGACGCCGTACTGCGGGACGACGCTGATCCCGAGCGCGGCCAGTTGGTCGCGTACGTCGATCTGGAACGGGTCGAGGTCGTCGCGTCCTGAGGCGTCCGCGGCGGTGCCGCCGGATCCCGCGTAGGTGAGGTAGTCGGCCAGCAGCCGGGCCCCGGCCTTGGTCAGCCGGTCCGGGTCGACGTCGTGGCTGGAGAACGAGCTGACCAGGGTGAGCCGCTGTTTGGCCCGGGTGGCGGCCACGTTGAGCCGCCGTTCGCCGCCGTCGCGCAGCAGCGGGCCCCACTGGTAGCGCATCCGGCCGTCGGGATGCTTGCCGTACCCGATGGACAAGATGATCGCGTCGCGTTCGTCGCCCTGCACGCGTTCGAGGTTCTTCACGAAGAACGGCTCGGCCTGGTCCTCGCTGAAGAAGCCTTCCACGTCGGGGCGATGGGTGAGGCGGGAGCGCAGCTCGGCGTCGATCCGGTCGGCGTGCCGCAGGCCGAGGGCGATCACGCCGAGGGACTCCTCGGGCCGGGTCGAGGCGTGGTCCAGGATCAGGTCCACGACCTTGTCGACCTCGGCGGTCACCGACGTCTCCTGGCCCTTGTCCGCGGATTGGCCGACCACGACGTGCGTCAGGCAGTCGTCGCGGGAGACGCCGGGGAACGTGGTCAGGGCGCCACCGTAGATGCGGGTGTTGGAGAAGGCCACCAGCCGTTCGTCGCGGCTGCGGTAGTGCCAGGTCAGCGGACAGGTGGGGAGCAGCGGACGGAGGGCGTCGAGAACCGATTCGAAGCCCGCGCCGAACGAGACGAGGTCGTCCATGTCCTCCTCGGCCTCCTCGTCGCCGACCTGGCGGAAGAAGTTGGTGGGCGGCAGCTGGCGGTCGTCTCCGGCGACCACGATCTGGTGGCCGCGCATGATCGACGGGATGGCGTCGGCGGGCACGACCTGGCTGGCCTCGTCGAAGATGACGACGTCGAAGAGCCGGGCCAGGGGCAGGACCTGGCTGACCATCAGCGGTGACATCGCCCAGCATGGCTTCAGCGCGAACAGGACGTCCCCGGCCTGGTCCAGGAGGCGGCGCAGCGGCAGGTGGCCACGGCGGACCGCGGCCTGCTTGCGGATCACCCGGGCCTGCAGCGGGTGGCGGTCCTCGGCCTCGCGGACACGTCCGGCCCAGGCGCGGCGGACCCGGATCCGGTTGACGGCCAGGTGCTGTACGTCGTCGACCTGGAACTCTCCGGCGATCTCGTCGAGGGCCGCGCCGTCGTAGGCCGCGTAGCGGGGGTCGCGGACCCGGATGTGGTCCAGGACGGTGGCGTACCAGGCGTGGTCGAAGACCTGCGCGGCCAGGCCGGGCCCGGCTTCCCTGCGGGCCAGGCCGTCCAGGAGCGGGCCGAGGCCGAGGGCGTCGAATCGTACGCCGAGCTCGTACAGGCGTGGCAGCTTCCACGGGGTGTCCCGGTCGGCGGCGAGCCCGGCCAGGACCGGCTCGACGTCGGGCGGAATCCGGACGTAGCGGCGGAGCGCGGCCAGCTCCTGCTGACTCTGCTCGCCGAGGGCCAGCAGCTCCGCGAAGCCAGAGGGCAGGTGGGGCAGTCCCGATCCGGTACGGAGATACTCCCACCCGGCCAGTTGAGCGGCGGCCGACGCGAGCGCGGTGTGCAGATCCTCGCGGGGAGCCTTCGGCGGGCCGATCCACAACGCCTGAGCCTGACGGCGCAGCCGGAACCGGTCCCGCAGGCCGAGCTCGGGCCCTTCGCCGGTCGCCGCGGCCAGGTCGGCGGGGCGGGCGCCGTACACCGCCGGGTCGAGCAGTTCATGGGTGCGGGCGATGCCGGACAGCAGTTCGAGCAGGGCCAGCTGGGAAGGATAGGAGTTCGGCGGGGTCAGGCCCAGCTCGTCGCAGGCCCGGCCGAGGCGGTCGGCCAGCATCGGCAGGGTGACCGTGGTGAGCTGGGTGACCTGGTCCATGGCGAGCCGGGCGTCGAGGGGGGTGCGCAGGGCCGCGCCATACCAGGAGGTGGCGCGCGGGCGCAGGGTGAATCCGCCGAGGTGGGCGAACTCCCGCAGGTCGTCGCGGATACGGTCGGCGGCCTCGCGGCTCATCCGTTCCGAGAGCGCGAGCCGTACAGGCGTACGGGCCTCGGCCGGGATGCCGAGCAGCGCGGACTGGACCTCGAAGGCGGTCACCCCCCACGGCTCGTGCACCTCGTGCAACGCGGTGACGTGCTGGTTGAGGCGCTTCTGGCGTTCGGCCAGGCGGCGGTGCGGGCCCTCGTCGGCGGTCGCGGCGACCTGGGCGGCCAGGTCGAGGGTGGTGCCGAGGTCCTTGGCGATGCGCTGCCTGTCCCTGGTGCCCTCGTGGATGTCGATCGCCATGTCACCGAGCCCGGCACCCTTCAACCGGGACAGTACGGCGTCGATGGCGGCCCGTTTCTCGGCCACGAAAAGGATCTTCCGGCCCCGGGCCACCAGAGCGGCGATGAGGTTGGCGATCGTCTGGCTCTTGCCGGTGCCGGGTGGGCCGTGGATGACTAGGCTGCGCCCGGCGAGCACGGCGTCGATGGCGCTGCGCTGGGAGGAGTCCGCGTCGAGCACGGAGTAGTCGGACTCGGGCGTGTCGTCGATGGCGGGGAAGGTATCGGTGGCCAGCAGGAGTTCCTGGGCCTCCGGGTCGCCGGCGATCGCGGCCACGATGTCGCTGTCGTCGAGCAGTTCGCCGGCTGCCTGCATGTCCCTGACCATGGGCAGTTTGGCGTAGGTGAAGGTGCCGATGACCTGCCTGGGGAGGATCTCGAACCCGGGGACCTCGGCGAGTTCGGCGGCGCGCGCGAGGTCGCCGGTGCCGGTCACCGCGGCGCCGTACATGGTGGCGAGCTTGTGCACCAGGACGGGGTTGAGCTCCTCTTCGTCGTCCAGGACGAGCTCGAAATCGTCGTGTCTGGCGCGGGTCGGCGTGATGGTCAGACCGCGCAGCAGCACGGGGGCCGCCGGTTCGAGGAACAGCTCGTCCCAGCGGGCCATGCCGGTGGCGAGGTATCCGGCGCGGATGCCGCGTTCTTCGAGCAGTTCGCGCGCCTTGCGGTGGATGGCCTGCACGCGGCGGATCGCGTCGGCCCTGATGTCGGCGTCCGTGAACAGCCGGCTGAGACGGGCCGATCCGGTGCGCAGGAACCGTTCGAGCGCGATGGGATCGGCGTCGGCGAGGTCGAGCGTGCCCGCCCTGCGGTCCTTGTAGTAGAGCAGCGTGTTACGCCCGCCCAGGTCGGTCAGGGCGGCGATCCAGCGGGCCTGGGCGGACTCGATCAGCTCGCCCCGGCGACTCTCGGTGGGTTCGGCCACCGGCCTCCACTGCCCGGAAATATCCGGATCACACGGACACGTTCTCAGGCGGGCGATTCGTCGCCAGAATGCGTTCCAGGGTGCGTCGGCCCATCCGGCTCATGACCGGATTGGTTTCGAGGTAGTACCAGACGACCCCCATCGCCTGTACGAATGCCCATGCTTTGCCCCGCTCCCATTCGAGATCGTCGCACCCGAGGTCCAGGCGGAACACCTCCCGCGGCCCGTCCTCAAGCAGATGCCAAGCACTCACAAGATCCAGAGCAGGGTCGGCCGGCCCGAAGCCGCCAACATCGAGAATCCCGGCCAGCCGCCCAGCGGACACGAGCACGTTGCCGGGAATGAGATCACTGTGGGCCATCACGTCGGCAGCTTCGCGCGGCAGATTCCGAAAATTTCCCCACATCAGGCGAAGCCGGCGAACGTCCAGGAGCTGCTCGCTGTGCTTGAAACAGGTTTCCACCCACGCGTCGTGGGATTGAAGCTCACCCCCTCGACCCTTGCCGGCAAAAGTACGGCCACGCGTGTCGACCGCGCGCAGACTGGTAATGAGATCGGCCAAGTCATGCGCAAACGCGACCGATTCGCCCGGGTCCTCATCGGTAGCCACCACACCGGGCAACCAAGTCTGCACCGCCCACGGAAGCGGATATCCCGCCCCGGGCTCACCAAGCGCGACCGGCTCAGGCGTGGGAAACCGCGTGCGACCCACCAACTCCCGGGCTGCTTCCGCTTCGGCCTCCAGCCAGCGCCGTATCGACTCGACGTGCCCAGGCTGCAACGGGAACCGAGCCGTGAAGTGCTCACCTACGCGGAAGATGGTGTTCACTGTCCCATGGGCGGTAATGCTCGTGATGGGCAGGCTCCGCCACTCGGGGAACTGCTCATTGACCAATACGCGCACAGTCTCAGGTGACACCATCAGGTGGTCGGCGCTCATCTTCACGCCGGGAGCTTTCCGCGCCCCGGCCTTCTACCGCAACATGTTTTCCGCTGCTTACCGGCTCCCGGTGGCTTGACAGCCTGGCATGCCTTGCCTCCCCTATCCGCGGGGTAGCCGGAGCACATAGCTCTCAGAACCGGGGCCCGTGGCGATCTCAATTTGGTGGTGCATCAGGCACCCAGGCAGTGTGGTGGGATTGACTGCCTTACTCAATCCTTGCGCTTCACGCGGAGATCTTGCCCACGCCATCCAGCGCTCAGGCGGCATCCAGCGACGTCTCGCTGACCGGCAATCGCATCATTCGGTCGCCGAAGTCGACGACCAGCTCCAGGCGGGCTCCGAGTGCCTCCACATAGCGGGCGATGACCTCAAGAGAGGCGACCTCGCCGTGCTCGATCTGGGAGACACGGGAAACGCTCACACCCATGGTGGTGGCGACGTCCTTTTGTCCGAGCCCAAGGTGCTTGCGTGCCTCAGCAAGCTGATGGCCGCGCGCCTCAGCGAGTAGCTTCCTGGCACCTTCCTCGATCACCGAAGGGGAGACACCGGCCTCGTGTAGCTCCCGCTCAAGGTCGGCCCAATCCCCCGGGGTTCTCTTCGGCATGGTCACTCCTCTTCGTTGCTGGTGTAGTCGATGTAGAGCTGTATGGCCAGGGGGATGTTCTCCTTGTACCACCGTTCCCAGTTCCCCGCCTTGTCGCCGCCCAGCAACAGCAGCGCCGCCCGAGTGGGATCGAACGAAGATGATCCTGATCTCCGAACGCCCACGTGACCCCGGACGCAGTTCCTTCAGGTGGTGCAGGGAGCTTCCCTTGAGCCGGTCGACGAGCGGTCTGCCTAGCGTTGGCCCCTCCTCCCGAAGCGCGGCTACCGCCTGCGCGACTTGAACCGCCGAGTCGAGATCCTCCTTGATGAGTGCGATGAACCAGGCGGCATACTCGTCTGTGACCTTCACAGTCCATGCCACGAGAACCCTCCCGAATTCAAGGCTAGCCTTAACTTTGGCAGCAGGCTACTGCCGACTCATCGGGACGTCATGAGATTGAACGACTAGCCGGGCTCGGCGCGGTTCTCGCGTCGAGCCCGGCCCAGGGTGGGCGGCTCGATCAGGCCGTCAGTGCGCAGGTGTTCTCGAGGTCGCCCGTTGTCGGCCGAGGGAGTGTCGCGCTCGGCGGGGGTGTGCCCCTGCCCAGCCACGACTCCAGTGCGGTGAAGGCGCTGCGGAAGCAGGGCAGCAGTGGGCGGATGCGGTCGGGGTAGGCCGAGTAGAGGCCGTCGACGTGGTTGCCGCCTTCGAAGCGGTAGTAGCGGAAGAGGCGGTCCCGGTGCTTGTCGCTGATCATCTTGGCGTAGGCGTCGGAGACCACGCCGATCGGCAGCAGGGTGTCCAGGGTGCCGTGCACCGTGATCAGCGGTCGTTTGATCTTCCCGGTGAGGCCGATCCGGGCGACGGCCTGCCGTACGGCGGCGGGGCGGGAGGCGTAGTCGTAGTCGGTGTCGCATGCGGGGGTGCCGGACGCGCAGAACGGCGTGCCGGCCTCCAGGTCGCCGTCGTAGCCGGGGTCGAACTCCTCGCGGTAGAGGCGCTGGGTGAGGTCCCAGTAGTAGCTGTAATGGAAGGGCCACAGGAAGGACGTCTCGCCGGTGAAGCCGGCCTCGGTCATCCCCGCGGTGTCGCCCGCCGGGTACGCCCGGAGCGCGGGCGGCAGGAAGGTCAGCAGGTTGGGCCCGGTGGCCGTCCAGAGCACTCCCTCCCAGTCGACGCCGCCGTCGAACAGGTCGGGGCGGTTCTCCAGCTGCCAGCGGACCAGGTAGCCGCCGTTGGACTGGCCGGCGGCGATCGTGGTGCGGGCGGGCCTGCCGTACCGCTGCCGGACGACCGCCTTGGCGGCGGCGGCGAGCTGGCTGACCCGGTGGTTCCACTCGGCGACCGCGTCGCCGGGGCGGGTCCCGTCGCGGTAGAAGGTGACGCCGGTGTTGCCCTTGTCGGTCGCGGCGTAGGCGTAGCCGCGGGCCAGCGCCCAGTCGGAGATGGTGAAGTCGTTGGCGTACGTCTCCCGGTTGCCGGGGGACCCGGCCACGACCAGGCCGCCGTTCCACTGCCGGGGCAGCCGGAGGACGAACTGGGCGTCGTGGTTCCAGCCGTGGTTGGTGTTGCCCGTCGAGGTGTCGGGGAAGTAGCCGTCGATCTGCATGCCGGGCACCCCGGACGGATTGAGCGCCCCAGCGGAGTTGAGCCCCGACCAGTCGCTCTGGTCGGTATGGCCGGTGACGAGGGTGCCCTTCGTGGTGAGATCGTCCAGGCAGGCGACCACCTGCCGTTCCGCGCCGGGTACGGTCACCGAGGGGCAGTGGGACGCGGCGGCGGGCGAAGCAGGGGCGGCGACCGCGACCGCGGCCAGGGCGACCGCGGCGAGGGCACGTGGCAAGCCGGTCATCAGGCCTCCTTCGCGACGGGCACGGCGGCGACCTCGGCGGCGTTCGACGTCGGGGCGACCGAGGCCAGATCCCGCTGCCGGGTCTCCTTGGCGAAGAACACCGTCACCAGGGTGAGCAGCGCGGCGCCCGCCACGTAGAGGGAGATCGGCAGGCTGTCGCCGTACGCGCCGAGGAGCGCGACCGCGATGATCGGGGCGAGCGCGCCCGCCACGATCGAGGCGAGCTGGTAGCCGATGGACACGCCGGAGTAGCGCATCCGGGTGCCGAACAGTTCGGAGAAGAACGCCGCCTGCGGGCCGTACATGGCGCCGTGGAAGACCAGTCCGACGGTCACCGCCAGCGTGGTCAGGGCGAACGAGGTGGTGTCGATCAGCGGGAAGAACACGAACGCCCAGACGCCCACTCCCGCCGCGCCGAGCAGGTAAACCGGGCGGCGGCCGAGCCGGTCGGAGAGTGCGCCCCACAGGGGGATCGTGACGAAGTGCACTGCCGATCCGATGAGCACCGCGTTGAGCACGGTGCCGCGCGGCAGTCCCACCGTGGTCGTCCCGTACACCAGGACGAACGCGGTGATCACATAGTAGGAGATGTTCTCGGCGAGGCGGGCTCCGATGGCGATCAGCACGTCCCGCCAGTGATGGCGCAACACGTCCATGATCGGGGCCTTCGGCGGGGCCTTCTGGTTGGCCACCGCCTGCTGGAACACCGGCGACTCGGCCACGCTGAGCCGGACCCACAGGCCGATCAGGACGAGCGCGCCGGAGAGCAGGAACGCGATCCGCCAGCCCCAGGCGAGGAAGGCGTCCTCCGGCTGGACCGCGGCCAGCAGGGCGAGCACGCCGGTGGCCAGCAGGTTCCCGCCGGGAGCCCCCGCCTGCGGCCACGAGGCCCAGAAGCCGCGGTGGCGCGGGTCCCCGTGCTCGGAGACCAGCAGCACCGCGCCACCCCACTCGCCACCCAGCGCGAACCCCTGCACCAGACGCAAGGCGGTGAGCAGCAGCGGCGCGCCGACGCCGAGGACCGCGTACGACGGCAGCAGGCCGATCAGGAAGGTGGCCCCACCCATCATGACCAGGCTGATGACGAGCAGGCGCTTCCGGCCGAGCCGGTCGCCGTAGTGCCCGAACACCAGGCCGCCAAGCGGCCGGGCAACGAAGCCGATCGCGTAGGTGAGGAACGCGAGGAGGGTGCCGGTGAGCTCGTCCTCATTGGGGAAGAACAGCTTGTTGAACACCAGCGCAGCAGCGGAGCCGTAAAGGAAGAAGTCGTACCACTCGATCGTGGTCCCGATCAGGCTGGCCGCAATGACCTTCCTGATCCGGCTGGGTAAGGCTGTCGACATGTGGAACTCCTCACAAGGGGGGGTTCCGCAACGTTATGGGTGCGCCTTCGTGACTCCTATGTGTCAATGCAACACACCTCGGCCCTAAGATGTGTGTCGCGCCAGTACGCGCCGTCACCGTGCGAATCGCTGTCGATCATGTACCTTGCCGCGAGTTCGAGTAGATCATCTCCAACTTTGGACCCGCCGACATCCCCGACGGGCTCGGCGTTTCCCCTGGCCGAGCGTCTCACTGGGATCACGCTGACGCCGGCCGCGAAGCGCCGCATCGCGGAGGACGCGCAGTGTTGGACGGACGCGGTGCATGGAGATGTCATTCCTCCCAGTCGCCAGTGCCACCGAGTTCGTTGACGCGTTCTGGCGATAGGCCGGTGAGCAGAGACACGCTGGACGACAGAGATCCGTCCAGAACCTTCATCGACTCGATCATCCTGCGGCTGATTTGTTCGCGCTGCTGGTCCAGGTAGACACGGACAGCGACGGCGACCAGGTCCTTCTTGGTCATCCCAAGGAAGTGGGCTCCCTGGGAGATCAGCTCATCGGTTGCCGGGTCGACTTTAAGTGGTGATAGCCGCTTAGCGGAGCTGGGCGTCGTCATGGCTTCCTCCTGAGCTCATAGCACCTAGGCACCTCACCTCTGGGAAACGGTTGCAGCCGGATCCAGGGCCGTTCCCTGGACTAAAGACGAAGCGTCTAAACCATAATCGCGGTGCCGTGTTACTGACCAGCGACTCCTCGAAGCGTCTGCCCTGATCATCGGACGATTGATCCCTCATCGCTATGGATCGATTGGTGGGTGTCAATATTGGTAACAATCCACCCGGAAGGCGGTGGACAGCCCTGAAAGCCCTAGCTCGCCCTCGCAGGTGAGAATGGTTGCCTAGGAGCCCACCCACCCCCACCCGTCCTGCCTTGACAAGGACGCAGTACCAGGCATCCGCTAGGTCGAAGACACATCCACCAGTCGGCTACCATACGCCCAGTGATCAGGTTTCGCTTCGCGTTGACACCACTGAGGCAGGTTTCCCCGTGGGGCCATGAGGATCGTCAACTGCATTGGTTCGGACTAACTGACGGCTGGTACTGGATCGAGCTTGCCGATCATGAATTGCTGCGCTACTCACCGGAGACGCTTCAGAAATATAGAAGTGACCATCCCGCGGTGCAGCACCCATATGTCGGCTACTACGTTGCTCGCCTCTGGGAAGACATCAACGCGATGACACCGACTGTTCTCGAGCCAGTGCCGAGCGATCTCCTGGATTTCGTGGGCAGCGACCCCTCAGCCTGGCGGCCGGTGGAAAGCGATGCGGCGTCGGTCGCTGCGGTCTGGCACAACGAACACGCTCTGGATCTCGGCTATATCCTGCAACCGCCCCGCATCAGGGCTTGGCGCACTGTCAGCGACGATCTCGACACGGTGACAGTGACCTGGCAACATGCCGACGATGGTGACATCCGGTTCGTGGCCGACCCGGCTGGCCAGGTAATAGTCCCGGCCGCATCATTCCGCACTGCCGTCCGGCAACTCGACCATGAACTCCTGATCTCCATGGAGCGCAGAATCAGAGTGCTGGAGCGGACAGGGCCGCCGGACGGGGTGCAGTTCGACCTACAGGCAGTCCGAGCCGAGCACGCCAATCGAGGGGAATCGCTAGCTCAGTGGCTACACCGAGAACCGGCAACCGACTGGGCAGTCGTCCGCGTCGGCGCAGAAGAGCTACTAGCCGCATGCGGCCCGGTCACGTGACTATGACCGAAACCCGAGATACCTAATTGATCAACCCCGCCAGCGGAACTGAATATCGCTGAGCAGGCATTGCGCCTAATAGAAGGCGCTAAGGGCGGACGAGTCGGCCTATAGGCCGGGTTTTGTAGGTTGGGTAACCTGACGGCCATCCATCTAGGGCCACGATTGCTCGTGGTCTCAAGCGGTCTACCCGCGCGGCGTTGGGCGGGCAGCCCTCGAGTGTCGCGCGCGGAATGCCCGTGGGCATTCCTTCTTGACCTTGCTCCGGGTGGGGTTTACCTAGCCGCCCACGTCGCCGTGGGCGCTGGTGGTCTCTTACACCACCGTTTCACCCTTACCCCTCAAGTGAGGGGCGGTTTGTTTTCTGTGGCACTGTCCCGCGGGTCGCCCCGGGTCGGTGTTACCGACCACCCTGCCCTGTGGAGCCCGGACCTTCCTCGGCGAGGTGCGAAGACCTCGACGCGGCCGTCCGGCCGGCTCGTCCGCCGTACGACCAGCCTAGTGGCGTCTCAAGTGAGCACCAACCATCCAGCAAGTTGGTCGGGGTCGAATGTCACAGACGGGCGGCCTGTGCGGGCGCTACAAACGACGGGCACATCGAGGGGTACTGGGGGAAAGATGATGAACAAGCATCCGGGGGACGGGCGTCCGCCGCGGGGGCCGCGGTCGGTACGAGGGTCTCAGACGGTACGGGGGACGCAGCCGTCACCTCGGGTTCTGCGGACTGAGGTCGGTGGGGTTGAGCTGATCACGCGGCCGATGACGGTGGGTGACGCGGAGGCGGTCCGGGAGATGCACGAGCGGTGCTCGCCGGAGAGCCTGCGGTTCCGGTATTTCGGGCCGGTGCCGCGGTTGAGCGATCGGGTGATCGCGCTGTTCACGAATCCGGCGAAAGGGGCGACGTTTGTGACCTATATCGCCGGGGGTGAGCGGGTTGTGGCGATGAGCAATCTGATGGATCTCGCCGCCGGGGAGGCCGAGCTGGCCTTTCTGGTGGAGGACGAATGGCAGGGGCGAGGGCTTGGCCGGATGCTGTTACAGCATCTCCTAAGCGTCGCGCCCAGCCGCCGGATTCACGAACTGACCGCCACCGTGTACGCGGGGAACCACCGCATGCTCGCCCTGTTCAAGGCGGCGGGCGCCGTGGTGCCGAGGGCGGCGGGGGCGGTCCTCGATCTACGCGTACCTCTCGATGGGGACCCGCTCGACGCGTACGAGCCGTGTCGTTAGCTCAGGTGGGTGGTGTCGTTGAAGGTGCGTAGGACGGCTGGGCCGTCGGCGTAGTAGTCGATGATCGACAGGCAGGCCAGGTCGAGGTGCATGCGGTAGAGGGCTTCGGGTGGGGCGTCCAGTGCGAAGCGGACGAGTAGTTTGATCGGGGTCACGTGGGACACCATCAGGACGGTCTTGCCCTGGTGGTCGGTGAGGATGCGGTCGCGGGCGCGTTCTACCCGGCGTCCCGCTTCGGTGAAGCTTTCGCCGCCGGGTGGGGCGACGGCCGGGTCGGCGAGCCAGGCGGCTAGTTCGTGTGGCCACCGTTCCTGGATCTCGGCGAACGTGTGCCCTTCCCAGGCGCCGAAATCGGCCTCCCTGAGGCCTTCGTCCACGCGCACGGGGAGTCCGATCCGGGCTCCGACCGCTTCGGCGGTCTGCCGTGCGCGGGTCAGCGGCGAACTCATGATCGCCTCGATCCGGTACGGCTCGCGCGCCAGCCGCACCGCCACCGCCTCCGCCTGCGCCATCCCGGCAGGCGTGAGCGAAGGATCACCGGTCCCGGAGAACCGCTTCTCGATCGACAACGGCGTCTGCCCATGCCGCAGCAACAACAACGACGTCGCCACGCGCGAGGCCCGTCCCCAGCCCAGACCGCTCCGCCCGGCGGGTCGGCTGGCGTCTCCGACCCACCCGTCACCGGACGCGGCCTCAGCCGAACCGCCGACGCGGGATTCGTGCCGCCCATGCTCGGGCCGATCGAGACGGTGATCGTCGCGTTCCCGCTCATCCACACGACCCGCAGATTGCGCCCGGCCGCCGTTCCCCCACTCCGAGTGACCACCGGAACGGCTGCCGGGTTCCCCCGAAACCGAAGCCGAGGTCGAAGTCGAAGTCGAAGTCGATCGGCCTGAGTTGTTCGGCCCTTCCGAGCGGACTGTCGTGGCGTGCGACACGCTCGTACTCCCACCGGAGGAAAGCGTGGTGGATTGCCAGGTTTCGCCGCGGGCGGCCGCGTCCATGGCCTCATTGGCGAGGCGGTCGGCGTGGCTGTTGCGCTCGCGCGGGATCCACTTCCACGTGACCCGGAGGCGGCGGGCCAGGGCCTGCGCTTCGACAGCGAGCGGACGCAGACCCTCGTTCTTGATCTTCCAGCGGCCCGCCATCTGCTCGATGACGAGCTTGGAGTCCATCCGCGCCTCGACCGTACGCCCCTCGCCACCAAGATCCAGAACAGCCTGCAGAGCGGCGATCAGCCCTCGATACTCCGCGACATTGTTGGTCGCGACGCCGATCGACGCGGCGGCCTCGGCCAGCACGTCACCCGACGGGTCGCGCACGACCGCGCCATACCCGGCGGGCCCGGGGTTCCCCCGGGAACCCCCGTCGGCCTCGCAGACGTAGTCGGTGCTCACAGTCCAGACTCGGGTGTGCGGACGAGGATGCGGCGGCATTCCTCGCAGCGGACGACCTCGTCAGGCGCGGCGGCCCTGATCTGGTTGAGGTCGGCGATGGAGAGCGTGGTCCGGCAGCCCTGGCAGCGCCCGCCCTGGAGCATGGCGGCCCCGACGCCGGAGGATTCGCGCAGCTTCTCGTACAGCTTGAGCAGGTCGGCGGGGATCTCGGCGGACAGGACGGCGCGGCGGTCGCGGACCTCGCCGGCCTCCTTGTCGATCTCGGCGAAGGCCTCGTCGCGGCGGGACTCGGCGACCGAGAGGGTGGCGGTGAGCTCGTCGCGTTCGGCGCGCAGGTCGGCGACCTTGGTGTCGGCGGCCTCGCGGCGTTCCATGATCTCCAGCACGACCTCCTCCAGGTCGCCTTGGCGGCGGTGCAGCGAGGTGATCTCGGACTGCAGGCTGGCCAGGTCCTTGGGCGAGGAGACCTGCCCGGAGTCCAGGCGCTTGCGGTCGCGTTCGGCGCGCAGCCGGACCGCGTCCACGTCGGATTCGGCCTTGCTCTGATCCCTGCCGAGGTCGGCCGCCTCGGTCTCGGCGGCGATGATCTGAGTGGAGACCTGGGCGAGCTTCTTGGACTGCTCCTCGATCCCGGCCAGCTCAGGGAGCGTGCGGCGGCGATGCCGGAGCCGGTCGAGAGCCGCATCGCGCTCAGCCAGGTCGAGGAGACGCTTCTGTGCTTCCGGTGCAGCCTTCATCCCTATCCTCGCTGTGCTGTTGTAGTCCAGGCGTCCGTGACCGTGTCGGAGACGCGCGCCTCAACACTAATACCCTTCGCCGCCAGGGCGGACGTCAGCCGCTCAGCCGCTTCGGCCAGCCAGGGCCACTCGGTGGCCCAGTGCGCGGCGTCGATGAGGGCGGGGCCGCCGGACTCCACGTACTCGCTGGCCGGATGGTGCCGGAGGTCGGCGGTGAGGAAGACGTCGACGCCGGCGGCGCGAGCCGTACCGAGCAGGGAGTCGCCGGAGCCGCCGCTGACGGCGACGACCTTCACCAGGCGGTCCAGGTCGCCGGCGACGCGCAAACCGCCGGCGGTGCGGGGCAGGCCCTGGGCGGCGAGGGCGGCGAACTTGGCCAGGGTCATGGAGACGGGCAGGACGCCGACGCGGCCGAGGCCCAGGCCGGGGACGGCGATCGGGCTGAGCGGCCGGTACGGCGGGTAGAGGCCCACGGCGCGGGCGAGGGCGTCGGAGACGCCGGGGTCGGCCACGTCGGCGTTGGTGTGGGCGGTGTAGAGGGCGCAGTCGTTCTTGATCAGGCGGTGGATGAGGCGGCCTTTGGCGGTGTCGGCCGCGACCGAGGTGGTGCCCCTCAGGTAGAGCGGGTGGTGGGTGACAATGAGGTCGGCGTTCCACTCCAGGGCCTCGTCGACGACGGCCGCCACCGGGTCCACCGCGAACACGATCCTGCGCACGGCCTGGCCGGGATCCCCGCAGACCAGCCCTACCGCGTCCCAGGGCTCGGCGTGGGCCGGGTCGTAGGCGTGCTCCAGTGTCTCGATCACCGTCGCGAGTGTGGTCTCCGTCACGGATGGGAGGGTACCGGGAATGCGGACGCGCGACGTCCGGCGGACGCCTTCGCCCGATCGCTCCCGGCGGGGTAACGTCCGGTTACACGATCCCGTGAGGAGTTCAGGTGCCTGCTGACCTGCATCGCGACGCCGTCGTCGCGGACGCGCACAACGACCTGCTGATGGCCGTGTCGGCCCGGCCGCCGGAGCTGTGGGCCTCGTTCTTCCGCGAACGCTGGCTCCCCCAGCTGACCGAGGGCGGCGTGAACCTGCAGGTCCTGCCGGTGTTCATCGACGAGCAGTATCGCCCGGAGGGCGCGCTCCGGCAGACCCTGCGCATGATCGAATGCGCGCACACCCTCGCCGAGGGCAACCCCGACGCGGTACGGCTCTGCGTCGACGGCCCCCAGATCGACCAGGCCCTGGCCGACGGCCGGATCGCCCTGGTTCTGGCCATGGAGAGCATGCCGGGCCTGGACGCCAGCGTGGAACTGGTCCCGACGCTGCACCGGCTGGGCGTCCGGGTCGCCTCGATCGCCCACTGGAACCGTACTCCCCTCGCCGACGGCAGCGGCCAGGACGCCACCGGATCCCGCCTGACCAGCCACGGCGTCGAAACCCTCAAGGCCATGGAGCGGCTCGGGATCCTCTTCGACGTCTCCCACCTCGGCGCCGCGGGCGTCGGGCACGTGCTCGAACTGGCCGCCCGGCCCGTGCTGGCCACCCACTCCTCCGCCCGCGCCCTGCGCGACCACCACCGCAACCTCACCGACGACCAGCTGCGCGGCATCGCCGCGACCGGGGGTGTCGTCTGCGTCAACTTCCTGGCGGCCTTCCTGGCGGCGGAGGCCAGAACCGTCACCATCGACCACCTGGTGGACCACATCGAGCATGTCGTGTCCATCGCCGGCATCGACCACGTCGGCCTGGGCCCCGACTTCATCCGCGAGGTCCTCTCCGACCTCACCCCGCCCTGCTGCGAAACCGCCGGCTTCAGCGGCCTGGACGTGGACGCGTGCATCCCCGACCTGGACGGCCCGCGCGGCCTGCCCCTGGTGACCGAGGCGCTGGCCAAGCACGGCTTCGCCGAGGAGGAGATCCGCAAGATCGTCGGTGGCAACCTGCACCGCCTCTTCCTGGCCGAACTCGGGGTGGGCCGGTGAGAACGGATTCACCCGAGCTGGCCGCGATCCTCGCCGATCTGGCCGAGCTGGTCTGCTGCGAGTCGTTCTCCAGCGATCACGAGGCGCTGGCCCGCAGCGCCAAGACGGTCGCGGAGGTCGGCCGCCGCTCGCTCGGCGTGGCGCCGGAGACCCTGGTGATCGACGGTGTGCCGCACCTGCGCTGGGTGTTCGGCGAGCCGAAGGTCCTGCTGCTCGGCCACCACGACACCGTCTGGCCGACGGGCACGATCCACCGGATCCCGTGGAGCGTGACCGACGGCGTCGCCCGGGGCCCCGGCGTGTTCGACATGAAGGCCGGGCTGGTGCTGATCTTCCACGCGCTGGCCGCCCTGCCCTCCCTGGAGGGGGTCGCCGTGCTGATCGTGGGCGACGAGGAGCTCGGCTCGCCCACCTCGCAGCCGCTGATCGAGGCCACCGCCCGCGGCCTGGCGGCCACGTTCGTGACCGAGGCGGGCGGCGAGGACGGCGCCCTCAAGATCGCCCGTAAGGGCATTTCGCGGTACGAGCTGCTCGTGCACGGCCGGGCCGCCCACGCCGGTCTCGAACCGGAGAAGGGCGTCAACGCCGGGGTCGAGCTGGCCCACCAGATCCTGGCCATCACCGAGATCGCCAGCGCGGTCGAGTCGTCCTCCCAGGCGGGCCTGCTGTCGGTGACCCCGACCCTGGCCTCGGCCGGGACCAGCACCAACACGATCCCGGCCCTGGCCCGGGTGGCGGTGGACGTCCGGGTGCCCGACCTGGCCTCCCAGATCCGGGTGGACGAGCTCATGCGCGCGCTCACCCCGCGAACCCCCGGCGCGAGCCTGGAGCTCCTGGGCGGCCCGAACCGTCCCCCGCTCGACGCCACCTCCTCCGTGGATCTGTTCGCGCGAGCGGTCCACCTCGCGGCCGAGCTCGGCCTGCCGCCGCTGACGGGCGTCTCGGTGGGCGGCGGCTCGGACGGCAACTTCACCGCCGGTGTCGGCTGCCCGACCCTGGACGGGCTCGGCGCGATCGGCGGCGGCGCGCACGCGGCCGACGAGCACGTCCTGGTGAACCGCCTGCCGGAACGCGCCCGCCTGCTGACGGCCCTGACCGAGTCGGTGCTGGCCCGATGACGCCCGAGGCCGCGGCGGCCCGGAAGGCGGGCGTCGAACTCCGCGAACTTCAGGAAATTTCCGACTTCGACCGCGTTTTTCACTTGTACGACGACATCTGGCACCCCGACCCGCTGAACGCGCCCGTCAGCGTGGAGATGATGCGCGCCCTCTCCCACGCCGGGAACTACGTCGCCGGCGCGTTCGACGGCGACGACCTGGTCGGCGCGTCCGTGGCGTTCCTGTCCACCCCCATCGGCGAGTCCCTGCACTCGCACGTCACCGGCGCGGTCAAGAAGGGCGCCGGCTACGCCCTCAAACTGCACCAGCGCGCCTGGGCCCTGGCCCGCGGCCTCACCACGGTGACCTGGACCTTCGACCCCCTCGTCCGGCGCAACGCCTACTTCAACCTGGCCAAGCTCGGGGCCAGGCCGGAGGAGTACCTGCGCGAGTTCTACGGCCCGATGGCCGACGAGGTGAACGCCGGGGACGAGTCCGACCGGGTGCTGGCGGTGTGGCGGCTGACCTCGCCGCAGGCGCTGACGGCGGCGTCGGGCCGGCCGTACCAGCCGGACGTGCCGGAGAGCGCGTGCCGGGGGCTGATCGCGGTGGAGGGGAGACCGGTGGCCCGGGTCGCGGCGGAGCGGGTGGTGCTGGTGGAATTGCCGGAGGACATCGAGGCGGTCCGGCGGGCCGATCCGGGCGCGGCCAAGGCGTGGCGGCTGGCCGTCCGGGATGTGCTGGGCGGGATGATGGACGAGGGCGCGACGGTGACCGGGTTCGCGCGCGGGGGCTACGTGGTGGAGCGTTTATGAAGATCACCGGGGTGGAGCTGCGGCGGATCGCGATGCCGCTGGTGGCGCCGTTCCGCACGTCGTTCGGGACCGAGCACGCGCGCGAGGTCCTGCTGGTGCGGGTGGTCACGCCGGAGGCGGAGGGCTGGGCGGAGTGCGTGGCGATGGCCGAGCCGCTCTACTCGTCGGAGTACGCGGACGGAGCGGCCGACGTGATGCGCCGTTTCATGGTGCCCGCCCTGACCGCCCGGCCGCACGTCGACGCGTACGCGGTGGGCCGGGTGCTGGAACCGATCAAGGGCCACCGGATGGCCAAGGCCGCGCTGGAGACCGCCGTGCTGGACGCGCAGCTGCGCGCGGCCGGGGAGTCGTTCGCGGCGTTCCTGGGCGCGTCGGCCGTCCGGGTGCCGTGCGGCGTCTCGGTCGGGATCATGGACTCCATCCCGGAGCTGCTCGGCGTGGTGGACGGCTACCTGGCCGAAGGTTACGTGCGGATCAAGCTGAAGATCGAGCCGGGCTGGGACGTGGAGCCGGTCCGCGCGGTCCGGGAGCGGTTCGGCGACATCCCGCTGCAGGTGGACGCGAACGCCGCCTACTCGCTGCTGGACGCGCCGCAGCTGGCCCGGCTGGACCCGTTCGAGCTGCTGCTGATCGAGCAGCCGCTGGCCGACGACGACCTGGTGCAGCACGCCGCGCTGGCCAAACGGCTGGCGACGCCGATCTGCCTGGACGAGTCGATCGAGTCGGCCGCGCACGCCGCCGCCGCGATCTCGCTGGGCGCGTGCTCGATCGTGAACATCAAGCCGGGCCGAGTGGGCGGCTACCTGGAGGCGCGCCGCATCCACGACCTGTGCCGGGCCCACGGGATCGCGGTATGGTGCGGCGGCATGCTGGAGACCGGCATCGGCCGGGCGGCCAACGTGGCGCTGGCCGCGCTGCCCGGCTTCACGCTGCCGGGGGACACCTCGGCCTCGCGGCGGTACTACGCCACCGATATCACGCCGCCGTTCGAGCTGCGGGACGGGCATCTGGACGTGCCGACCGGGCCCGGCATCGGGGTGGAGCCGCTCGGGCACGTGCTGGACGCGATCACCACGTCAGTCGAGTGGCTGCCCAGCTAGGTAGTCGGCTCTGACCTTCGAGCGGGAGAGCTTGCCGGTCGGGGTCCTGGGCAGCTCGGCGCGGAACTCGATGACGCGGGGGTGCTTGAAGCGGGCCAGCCGGGGGCGCAGGTGGTCGAGCAGCTCGTCCTGGGTCACCTCGCGGGCGGGCAGGACCAGGGCGACCACGCGGTGGCCCCATTCCTCGTCGGGGACGCCGATGACCGCGACGTCGGCGACCGCCGGGTGCTCCAGCAGGGCGGCTTCGATCTCGGCCGGGTAGATGTTGACGCCGCCGGAGATGATCAGGTCGGTTCTGCGGTCGCGGATGAACAGGTAACCGTCCTCGTCCATCGAGGCGATGTCGCCGGGGGCGTACCAGTCGCCGCGCATGCTGGCGGCGGTCTTGGCGGGGTCCTTGCGGTACTGGAAGGACCCCAGGATGGACTTGACGTAGAGGAGTCCGGGCTCGCCGCGGGGGACCTCGTCGCCGTTGTCGTCCAGGACCTTCGCCTCGAAGGTGGGGGCCGCGCGGCCGACCGTGCCGGGTCTGGCCAGCCACTCCTGGGGTTTGACGGCGAACGCGATGGCGGACTCGGTGGAGCCGTAGTACTCGTACAGGACCGGGCCCCACCAGTCCATGATCGCCTTCTTGACCGCGATGGGGCAGGCCGCGCCGGTGTGTATCACCTGCCGCAAGCTGGACAGATCATGATTTTTCCGGACTTCGGGAGGGAGGTGGAGCATGCGGTGGAACATGGTCGGGACCATCATGGCGTTGTCCACCTGATAGCGGTCGATCAGGTCCAGGATGGTGCCGGGCTCGAAGCGGGGCGCGATGACGACGGTGTGGCCCATGTTGAGCGCGAAGATCACGTGGGCGCAGGGCGCGGAGTGGTACATGGGCGAGGTCACCAGGTGCACCGCGTCCCCCGGCTGGAGATCACAGACCTCGCCGAGGAACCAGGCGTAGAGCGGCATGATCTCCTCGGGGGTCTTGCCGGTGAGGGGCCGCTGCACGCCCTTCGGGAAGCCCGTGGTCCCGGAGGTGTACCACATGACCGTCCCATTGGTGCGATCGTCCGGATTTTTCGTGATCTGGCCGTTGGCGAGGGCGGTGACGTCCGCGGGGCCGTACACGACGATTCTGGCGTCGCAGTCGGACCGGATGTAGTCGATCTCGGGGGTCGTGAGGTGCCAGTTGATCGGGACGTAGTAAAGCCCGATCTGCGCGGTCGCCAGCAGCATGATCACCGCGTCCAGACCGTTCGGCAGCACGCCCGCCACCACGTCGCCGACCGCGAGACCCCGGGCGCGCAGGCCATGGGAAACCGCGTTGACCTGGGCCAGCAACTCACCGAAGGACGTCTCAGAACCGTCCGCGTCCACCACCGCCCGGCGTTCCGGATGCGCGCGGGCGATCGCGTAGAAGCTGGGCGTCTGGCTGAAATCAAACATCAGAGCTCCAGGAGTCCGCAGGGTTCGGCAAGATCCATTTCCGCTCTAATCAGTGCTTACTTACCCTAACCAGCGCTTGAGCGTTGCTCTAGACGGCACGTTTGCCCTTTTTTGACTCCCGTGAGTGTGCATCGGACCGCGACCTGTGATCACCTGACTCTCAGGGGGGATCGGTTGAGCAGATGGCACAGCTGGTCGGTGAGGGCCCGGCTGACACTGATCGCGTGCGCCGTCATGGCGCTGATCTGCTGTGCCGTCACCATCAGCGCCCTCATCGGGGTGCGGGATCTCGCGTACAACTACCAGACCAACCGGGTCGTCAGGGCCGCCCTGAAGACCGTGCACCTGATCAAGCGGGACGTGCTCGACGGCGTCATCCCCGACCAGGGCGTCACCGCCGTCCAGGTCATCAAGCCCAACGGAAAAGTCGGGGCGTCCACCCCCAACCTCCTCAACCGGCCGCCGATGGCGGTCTTCCTGCCCGACGAGTCCATCGTCCGGTCCGACCAGCTGGTCTGCGACAGCCCCGACTTCCCCGACACCTGCATGATCATCATCGCCTTCCGCGTCTACCAGCCCGACGGCGACTGGATCATCTACGCGGCCGACCCCACCGTGCCCTGGTATGTGGATCCCTGGCTGCTCGCCGCCCTCATCGGCGGCAGCCTGCTCGTGCTGGCCATCACCGGGTACGGCGCCGCCTGGACGATCGGCCGCGCCCTAGCCCCGGTGGACGCGATCAGCGCGGAACTCTCCAACATCACCGCCTCCGACCTCGGCCACCGGGTGCCGGTGCCCAAGTTCAGGGACGAGGTCCGGCGCATGGCCGTGACGGCCAACCAGACGCTGGACCGGCTGGAGGGGGCCGTCGAGCAGCAGCGCCGGTTCGCCTCCGACGCCTCGCACGACCTGCGCAGCCCGCTGACCGCGATGCGGGCCGAGATCGAGGGCGCGCTGCTGCACCCCGAGGACGCCGACTGGCCCGAGGTCGGGGAGGCGCTGCTGGTCAGCCTGGACCGGCTGCAGGCGCTGGTCACCGACCTGCTCCAGGTGGCCAGGCTGGACGCGCGGGCGCCGGGCCGCCGCGACCCGATCAATCTGGGCCGGCTGACCGCGGCCGAACTGGACCGGCGGCGGCGCCGGGTGAAGCTGATCAAGGACCTGGACGAGCACGTGATGGTGCGCGGCGACCGGCTCCGGCTGTGCCGGCTGATCACCAACCTGGTGGACAACGCCGAGCGGCACGCCAACACCGAGGTCACCATCCGCGTGTTCCGCCGCGACGGGATCGCCGTGCTCGAGGTGGTCGACGACGGCGCCGGGATCGCGCCGGACAAGCGGGAGATGGTGTTCCAGCGGTTCACCCGCCTGGACGCGGCCCGCAGCCGCGACGCCGGGGGCACCGGCCTCGGCCTGTCCATCGCCCGGCAGATCGCCGAGACCCACGGCGGCACCCTCACCATCGAGGACAGCGACAGCGGCGCCCGATTCGTGTTGCGTATCCCGATAGCGCGCTAGGGTTTCGTTGTGGGACGGGGAATGAGCCGCATGCGCCGGGAGGACCTGCTCCGCGTGGCGTGCGAGGTGATCGCGGCGCAGGGTTTCGGGCACACGCGCACGGTCGACATCGCCCAGGCGGCCGGGGTGAGCCAGGCGCTGCTCTTCTACCACTTCGAGACCAAGGACAAGCTCTTCGCCCAGGCGTTCGGCTACGCCGCGGAACGCGACCTCGACAACCTGGCCGCCCTGCTGGAGTCGGCGGGCGGCCCGATGGACAAGCTCCGGGCGATGCTCAAGCTCTACTCCCCCGCCGGGAAGTCCAAGTCCTGGGCGCTGTGGATCGACGCGTGGTCGGAGTCGATGCGCAACCAGGCCCTGGAGGATGTGTCCCGGGCGCTGGACCTGCGCTGGAAGGACGCGCTCGCCTCGATCCTGCGGGCGGGGGCGGACGAGGGCGTCTTCAAGTGCCCCGATCCTGAGGGCGCGGCCTGGCGGCTGATGTCGCTGATCGACGGGCTGACCGTGCAGGTCACCGTGCACAAGCGAATGCTCACCCGGGCCCGGCTCTTCGAGCTGGTGCGGATCGCGGCCGCCACCGAGCTCGGCCTGGAGCCCGACCAGCTGTCATGACTCGCGGACCACGATCAGCGTGGGGAGCGGGTGTTCCAGGGCGGCCACCAGGGCTTTGAAGAGCTCTTCCGGGGTGTCGGCGCGGCAGGCGGCGATGCCGTATGCGGCGGCGAGCTGGAGCAGGTCGGGCCCGGGCAGGTCCACGGCCACCGGGGTCATGTCCCGGCGGAGCATCTCCTCGCGGATCTCGCCGAAGCCCCCGTTGTCGGACACCACGATGGGCAGGCTCAGCTTCTCGTCCACGGCGGTGGCCAGGTCCTGCACGCAGAACTGGAGGGCGCCGTCGCCGGTCAGCACGACGGCCGGGCGGTCGGGGCAGCCCAGCTTGGCGCCGATGGCGGCGGGCAGCGCGTAACCGAGCGTGCCGTAACCCGAGGGGAACAGCAGCCGCGCGGGAGGATCGAGGGCCAGGCTGAGCAGCGCGCCGTGGTAGACGATCATCGAGTTGTCGCCGACCACGATGGCGTCCGGCGGCAGCGCCCGGCCGAGCGCCTCCAGGGTGACCTCCCAGCGTCCGGCCAGCCCGGTCAGCTCCCTCGCCAGGTCGGGGGCCGGGGCGCGGGCGCCCTCGTGCGGGCCGACCCGATCGAGCAGCCCGCGCAGCGCGAGCGCCGCGTCGGCCACCACGGGCACGTCGGCCACGTGATCGCCGTACATCTGGCCGGGGTCGATGTCCACCCGGATCAGCCGACCCGTCAGGGCGAAGTCCTCGACCCACAGGTCGGACGGGCCCAGCTCGGTGCCCACGGCCAGCACCACGTCGCAGTCGGCCAGCCACCGCCGGGCCCCGGCCAGGTGCAGCATCGCGCCGAGCACGAGCGGATGGCTCTCCGGCACCACGCCCTTGCCGTTGGCCGTGGTGAGGATCCGCGCCCCGGCCCGCTCCGCCAGCCGCAGCGCCAGCGCCCCCGCGTCCTGCCCCGGCGGGCGCTGCACGCCCCCGCCCAGCACGATCCCCGGCCGCGCGGCCCCCCGCAGCAGCCGCGCCGCCGCGTCCAGCGCGTCGGGATCGGGCTCCCGCGACCCGATCCGGTACGGCTCCGCGAGCTTCGCCGGCCCTTCCACGTCGAGCAGATCGTACGGAATCTCGATGTGCACCGGCCGCGGCCGGCCCTCGGCGAACGAGCCGAACGCCCTGGCCACGGCCGCCGGGATCTCCCGGATGGAGCTCACCCGGTGACTCCACGCGCACAGTGCCTGGAACGCCCCCGACTGGTCCTTGGTCTCGTGCAGGTAGCCGCGCCCCAGCCGGGGATGGTCGGTGGGCACCCCCGGCGAGATCAGCAGCAGCGGGATCGAGTCCGAGTACGCCTGCGCCAGCGCGGTCGCCGCGTTGAGCGCCCCGGGACCGGTCGTGGTCAGCACCACGCCGGGACGGCCGGTGCTGCGCGCGTATCCGTCGGCGGCGTATCCGGCGCCCTGCTCATGCCGGGGGGTGACCAGCCGCACGCCCCGCGCGGCCAGCGCCGCGTAGATCGGAACGTTGTGCGTGCCGGGAATGCCGAAGACGAGTTCCACCCCATGGAGAGACAGAGCCTCGACGAGTACGCCCGCCCCCGTCGCCGTCACATCCACCCCAATCCAGATAGCTCACCCGAAGCGGGCCTCTCAGGAATATGACTGGTTCATCTCCATCGTATATTTACCCGACCGTGACCCGACAAGGTCATCTCCGTTTTGGAAAGCCGAAATCCCGGCTTACTGGCCGACCGCCATGTTCTCGTCCGGCGCGTTGTCCAGCGCCCGGAGCACGGACCGGACCGCCTGGTCCACCATCGCCGCCATCGACTGCCGGGTGTGCGCCGCGACGTGCGCGGTCCACAGCAGCCGGGGCCCGAACTCCCGCATCAGGGCGGCATTTACGGATTCATCACGATAATGCCCGTCAATCGCGGCGACCGCGATCGTGCCATCCCGGAGCGCATTTCCCAGCGCCACCGGTTCGACCAGCGCGGCCCGAGCGGTATTGATGAGAATTGACCCTTCTTTCATCCGGGCGAATACCGAAGTATCAATGATATTCACCGTGCTCGGGTTCTCCGGCAGCAGGACCACGAGAATGTCCGACCAGGCGGCCAGGTCGGGCAGGGTGCGGTAGGTCAGGTCGAGGGTGGTCTCGGCCAGCTTCCTGGTCCGGCTGTAGTAGGAGACCTCGCAGCCGATCGTGAGCAGCAGCCCGGCCAGCCGGCTGCCGATCGAGCCGAGGCCGACGATGCCGACGCGCTGCGCGGACAGTTCGCTGGGCATGGGCACGGCCGCCGACCACTGCGGCGGATAGCGCTCGTCCAGCCGGTTCCGGATGCCGAGGTTGGCGTAGATGATCTGGCCCAGGGTGAAGACGGCGACCGCGTCGGGCCGCCGCGCGGGCGTCCAGGTGACCCGCAGGCCGCGCTCCTTGGCGGCGTCCACGTCCACGAAGCTCTCGTAGCCGATGCCCATGAAGGCCACCACCTTCAGGGACTCCGCGGTGCTCAGGGCGTCGCCGGAGGCGTATTCCTCGCCGCCGTGCAGATAGGCGACCGCGTCCCGGAGCTCGGCCTTGAGCTCGGCGGCGGAGAGGAGTTTCGGCCGGGCGACAATACTATTTCCGGCCTCCTCAAGCGGGCGCAACAGAGTCAGGTCGATTCCCGAACCAGTGACAAGAATCTTACCTGTATGGGCCATGATGTGTCTTTCGAGCGCATTTGTCGGATTTGACGAACGGCCTCCTCTGGTCTAAAGGATACGCCGGTCGGCAGCCAGTGTAGAACCTCGTGAACTCTTTCCACTCCCGCGGAATTCCTGGGTAGTGTCGTTGTTAGTGGCCCATTCGCTGGGCGACAATGGCACTCGCTCCATGTCAACGCAAAAGCCGTCGCCGGGGGCCGCGGCATCGTCGCACAGGGGGACCGCGTGAAACTCCAGCCACGCCAGCAACTCCTGGAGATCTGGGAAGCCGCCGCCCGGGCCTCCTCCCAAGGTAAGGAGTGGCGCTGGGGCGGCAGGCACGGCTCCAACTCCATCTCCGACGCCGAGCAATTGTTGTGCTTCATGTATCCAGCCTCGGAACTGCCCGAGTTCCGCCTGGACACGCCCGACGCGACCTCCGACGACGTGCTCGAGGCCCTGGCCTCCATCGGGGACAGCGTCGAGATCCCGAAACGGCTGCTCACGCTGATCGACGCGTACCTGACCACGTACTCCGACAAGGACGGCAGGCCGCTCTTCGGCGGCGACAGCTACTTCCTGCCGAACGAGCCCGGCGAGGAGGTCACCAGCGAGCAGCGCGCGCTGGACGTGGTCGACTCCTACTCGATGAGCGTCACGCTGATGCTCGGCACCCTGGGCTTCCTCAAGGTGTTCCGGCGCAGCGTCACCCGCCAGGACATCCGCGCGAAGATCAGCGATCTGGAGGCCCGGTCCAACGTCCGGCTGTCGGCCGCCATGGTGGGCCTGCTGCGCAGCTACACCATCAACGTCTTCGAGCCGGGCTCGCCGCAGGGCCAGGCGCTGCTGCGCACCGCCAACCAGGCCAAGGTGCACGACCGGCGGGTCCACGACGACCTGCAGAAATCCCTGGAGGAGGTCCGGGCCGGGCTGCGCGACCTGACCATCGGCTCCGGCTCCCAGGTGGACCTGGACAACCCCAACCTGCTCTTCGAATGCGGCTGGGCCTGGGGCGTGGTCAAGAACGCGCCCGAGGTGATCACCGACCTGAAGGTCGGGGACCAGCCCAAGGGCGTGGCCCCCGAGGTGCCGTACCTCTACTTCACCGCCAACGCCCTGGTGGGCGTCGTGGACCTGTGGTCGGAGCGGACCCGCGTGCTCGGCCTGCTCGACGACGACCAGCAGCAGCTGGCCAACGCCCTGCAGCGCCGCTGGGACATCACCCAGAACTACTGGCGCACCGTGGCCACCTTCGGCAAGGACCGCTGGCCGCTGGAGGACATCCCCTGGCGGACCACCGACGGCAAGGAATCCGACTACTACAGCCTCGGCGTCACCGCCATGGTGGTGCAGTATCTGGTCCGCACCCGGGCCGGCGACGTCGACCTCGGCCGGGTCGCCGGGGTGCTGGAAGAGTTGGCCAGAAGCGCCCGCATCACCCGCCGCCCGGTGGAGAACGACCTCAGCGCCGTCGCGCTGCACCACCCCGGCGTCAAGGTCACCCTGCTCGGCAGCGACGAGCTGGGCCCGCAGCTGATCTGGCAGGTCGCCGACTTCGCCATCACGCTGCTCAAGCGGACCATCTGGGTGGCCACCATCACCCAGAGCAACCGGACCAGGGAGCGCCTGCACACCCTGGCCGACCAGATCTGGGCCCACATCCAGCAGCGCCGGTTCACCCACCAGCAGGTCAAGGGCCTGTGGGACAACCCGGCCGGCGCCTTCGACGACGTCGACGACGAGCAGAACCAGGTGTCGTGGTACTTCACCGAGCGCATCGTCGAGTTCCTGGTGACCATGGCCCTGACCTCGCGCGAGCCACCGCTGCGCAGCCAGCAGCTGGTCGACGTGGCGGGCGAGCTGCTGGCCGAGGCGGAGCACCTGCTCAACCGGGAGCAGGTCATCAGGCCGGTCCGGGCCCGGCGGGGCGCGGGCTCCAGCATCACCACCATCGCCTCCCGGCTGGACCGGGCCAGGAAGATCATGGGTGAGCGCCCGGCCAGCGCGACGGCCCTGATCAACCAGGCCCTGCTCGAACTCGACCAGCTCGCCGCCGCCCGAGAGAACGCCTCGGAGGCGATGTAACGATGCTCGTGTTCGCCATCTCCGACAAGGGTGGCACCGGACGGTCGGTGACCAGCAGCAACATCGTCTACCGGCGGGCGCTGCAGGGCCAGGACGTCTGCTATCTGGACTTCGACTTCGGCTCCCCCACGGTCGGCGCGATCTTCCGGGTCAGCACCGCCTCCCGCGGCACCACCAAGGGCGGCATGCACCGCTACCTGGAAGGCGAGATCCCCGAACCCACCCGGATCGACGTGTGGACCGAGTCGGACCGCGACACGATCCGCGCCAAGCCCGCCGGAGCCGGGCAGATGGTGCTCTTCCCCGGCGACGAGGGCGGCGGCGAGTTCGCCACCTTCGACGGGGAGATGCTCAAACGCTGCGTCCGGCTGTTCGCCGGCCTGCACGAGCAGTTCGACCTGATCATGGTCGACCTGAGCGCGGGCCGCTCCTTCGCCGCCCACCTGGCCCTGGCCGCCACCGCCCAGCTGCCCCGCATCCCCGCCCGCTGGCTGGTCTTCCACCGCTGGACCCGGCAGCACATCATCGCCGCCAACGGCCTGGTCCGGGGCGACCACGGGCTGCTCGACGTGGGCGTGGAGCACGGCCACGACCGGGACGCGCTGATCGACCGGATCAGGTTCGTCCGCACCGCCGTGCTGGAACTGGGCTCCGGCGACTTCGCCCACCTGCGCCCGGCCCAGCGCTCCTGGCTGAACGAGATCGACCGGGAGCTGCGCGAGCTGGCCACCAGGCACGGCGTCGGCCTCACCACCATGCTCGGCAAGGTCCCGCTCGACCCGGTGCTGCAGTGGCGGGAGCAGCTGATCTCCGACGATGACGTGGCCGGCACCGAGATCGCCAATCCGGAGACCGTGTTCGCCTTCGACGACCTGGCCAAGAAGATCGTCGACGACACCGCGTGGGAGGGCCTGTGACGTCCTTCAGCGAAGTCACGGCGGAACGCCAGATCAAGTCGGGACCGCTGTCCCACGTCTCGGTGGAGCTCGGCCACCTCTACATGGAGGACTTCCAGGCGGGCCCCGACCGGCTGCGCCGGCAGTTCGCCGCGGTCGCCCCCTGGCTGGAGACCGTACGGCGCAGCTGGCAGAACCGCACGCCGGGCGGCCGGGCCAGGATCAGCACCTGCTTCCTGATCGACGACTACTTCAGCCGGTTCAGCACGCCCAGCGAGCTGGTGCCCATGATCCTGACGGCCGCCGCCGAGAACGACCTGGTCATCGATTATCTGGCCAGGGAGTCGGCGTGCGCGGAGGCGGACGGGGTGAAGCTGGCCAAGCTGGTGGAGGACCGGCTGGTGCCCGATCCGCCGCCGGGCACCCGGGGCTGGCGGCCGCCCACCCACGAGACGGGCTGGCTGGCCAACGGGACCCGCTCGCCGGTCGCCGGTTCCGGTCAGGCCATGAAGACGGCGGTGCGGTGGGAGGCGCCCACCCAGAACGCCAAGCGCGGGCACTCCATCTTCGTGGACGTCGAGCTGTGGAACGACGACAGCCGGGGGCGCACCTGGTCGTGCCCGTTCCTGGCCGCGGTGTGGCAGCTGCTGCGGCTCGGGCTGCTGCGCAACGAAGGGCAGCTGCCGGTGCAGCCGGTGGCGGTCGACGGAGGGTTTCCCACGAGCTGGGACAATCTTCCGCCGGTGGTGAAGTTGAACTCGTCGGCTACGCCGTTCAGCGCGTACACGACCCTGTCCGTTCTGTCGACCCGGTTCCTGCAGGTGGAGCTGGCTGTGCGTACGATTCTCAGCCAGGTCTCGGTGGACGAGGAAGTCCTCAAGCAGGTGCTCAGCCGGAGTTCCGACGAGGACCTGCGGCTCGAAGAAGAGCTGGTCGATCGCATCTCCTACGTATTTCTCTAGGCCATCCTCGGTCGGGGGGCGACATGCTGATCATGGGAGAAGTCCGTACCGGTCTGCTGCAGAACTCGGCGGAGATCGAGGAGCGGGATCACCAGGCGGTGCTCGGGCTGCTCGCCGGGGAGCGGGTGCGGATGTCCCGGCGGCCGATCGTGTACGCGGTCTCGCCCGACCTGCTCACCGGCGTGGACTGCCGGCTGCCGTCCGCCTCCCGCGCCCGCATCCGCGGGGTCGGCACGGTGGTCTCCCGGTCCTCGATCACCGGTGGGCGGGTGCTGCAGGGCTCCTCGTACGTCCGGGTGGTGCGCGGCGAGGTCAACTACCGGCTGCCCTGGTCCCACTACCTGGCCAGGCCCGGTGTGGTCGAGGTGCTGGGCAAGGTGTCCGGGCCCGACGTGGCCGACGGGTTCCTGGCCTTCGGCGCGGCCGGCGAGCACCTGGACCTGGGCTCGGTCAGCGACCGGTTCATGGACGTGGTCCAGGAGTCGCCGGTGCTGGATCTGCGGGCGCCGTTCCGCAGCAACCGGACCCGGCTGCGCTGGGTGGCCGAGACCGGCGAGCCCGGCGTGCACTTCACGCTCGGCGAAGGCCAGGAGCGCACGCTCAAAATCACCCATCCGGGGGAGTTCTCCCCCGCCGTCGTGGACCTGTGCGAGGATCTCGCGCTGCACGACTGGCTGCTGACCACCCTGTTGACCATCGTCCAGAAGGCCCGCATCGGCGGCGCCTCCCGTCCCGAGGTGTCGGCCCGGCTCGCCCCGGCCGTCGACACGCTGCTGCATCTGTGGATGCCCGGGGCGAGGATCCACCCGTCGCTGGCCGCGCTGTGGGAGAGCCTGGAACGCACGCCCGGTTTCTCCCGGCAGTGGCAGTCCCTCGTCGACCGAATCCGCGACCAGCTCGCGGTCAACACTCTGGCCCTCCTGCGCGAGACAAACGGATGATATATGGCCGACCGGAAGTCGAAGTTCGATGTAGATTCGCTCAACCCCTCGTTCGTGAAGATCCTCATCAGCTTCGTCTTCGGCGGCATCGTCTGGGGCGTTTCCGAGCTGTTCCAGGGTGGGGGTCTCGGCGTCAACGACATGTGGAGCATCCTCATCTCGTTGTTCGCGGCGTCGGCGGCGTTCGTCGCGCAGCATCTGATCGCGGTGGAGAAACAGAACGACGCCGTCCGGCAGGAATTACGTGAAGGGCTGTCCAGGATCGATGAGGCGACCGAGCTGTTCGGCCTGGTGGAGGCGTCGGCGGTGCAGATCGACCTGGTGACGCAGCTGGTGCGCAACGCCACCGGGGTGGACAAGGACATGCCGCCGCTGATCCAGAAGTTCGCGCAGACCGAGATCGAGCGCATCTCCACCCTGCTGCGCGAGCTGGGCGAGGGCGACGTCACCTATGAGGGCGAGGACCGGGACTGGCTGCTCGGCCTGGCCAGGAACGTGGAGCACAGCATCGACGCGCTCAGCCTGGCCGTGGTGGACCAGGGCCCGGGCGAGTTCGACGGCGGGTTCTGGATCACCGACGCCGGGCAGCGCTACCTGGAGATCCAGCGGGAGCGCGCCAAGGCCGGGGTCACGATCCGCCGCATCTTCTACGTCGACTCCCCCGAGCGCGTGCAATCGGAGACATTTCAGCAGATCAGCAGGATGCATGTCGCGGCGGGCGTGGACGTGCGGGTGCTCACCGCGAGCCAGCTCACCTCGGCGCTCGGCGTGGACGACTTCATCGTCTTCGACGGCGTGGTCAGCTACGAGATCATGGCGTCCAACACGCTGTCGGTGGGTGAGCTGGTCACCCACACGTTCGTACGCACCCTGCTGATCCTGGAGCGGCCGCGGGTGCGGCAGCGGATCGAGCGGTTCAGAGAGTTGTGGGAGCTGGCGAAAGCGCTGGATCGGTGAAATCCCGGTCGGGGCTGCAGATCCTCATCCGCTCCTGGAACTCGGGGTCGGCGGTCCGGCCGTGGATCAGGTCGGCCACCATCTCCGCCGTCACCGGGGCCAGCGTCACGCCGAGGCCGGAGTGTCCGGTCGCGGCGAGCAGGCGCTGGTGCTCGTCCACGTAGCCGATGATCGGGACGTGGTCCGGGCTGGCCGGGCGCAGCCCCGCCCAGTGCCGTTCCAGCGACCAGTCGGCGGTGGCCGGCATCACCGTGCTGGTCCAGGAGCGGATGTCGCGCAGTCCCTTGGCGGTGGGCGTATCGTCGAAGACGTTCTCCTCGTACGTGACGCCGACGGCGACCCGGCCGTCGTGGCGGGGCACCAGGTAGGGGTAGCCGCGCTCGTCGCCGCAGTCGATCTCGGCGAAGACGTGGTGGTCGAGCGGGTAGCCGGTGACGCCCGGCGGGCGCAGGTCGAACGCCTCGCCCTTGATCGGGAAGATCAGGTCGGCGAGCTTGGGCAGCAGCCTGCCGCTCAGGTATCCGGCGGCGACCACGACGGTGCCCGCCTGGATCACCGAGCCGTCGGCCAGCACCACCTCGGCGGCATTCGGACCCGAGTCGACCCGGATCGCGCGGGTGTTCAGCTTGAGCGTCACCGAGGAACGGCCGATCGCGCGGCGCAGCGCGACCATCAGCTCGCGCGGGTCCAGCGCGAGCTCCTCGTGCAGCAGGAACGCGCCCACCACCCGGTCGCTCAGCAGCGGCTCCAGGTCCCGCGCCTCGGCGGCGGTGAGCTGGCGGACCTCGAACGGCGCCTGAACCCAGCGCGGCAGCACCTCACTGATCAGCCGGTCCATCTCCTGGCGGTCCAACGCGACCTGGATGTCGCCGCCGCCGAGCACGTTCACCTCGACGCCGGACTCCTTCTTCAGCCGGCCCAGCCATGGCTCGTAGAGGTCACGGCTGCGGCGGATGACACTGCTCAGCGGTCCCAGGCAGGCGGTCTCGGTCTGGGTGAGAATGCCACCCATGGCCGCGTCGGAGGCGCCGAGGCCTAGGTCCTCCGCAGCGTCCACGAGGATCACACTGCGGCCCTCAGAGCTGAGGTCGTAGGCGATCGCACTGCCGATCACTCCGCCACCGATGATGGCGACGTCGCAAATCTCTGGCACAAGCGACTCCAGGCTTTACCGGGTTGAATTCAGACTAGGCGCAGCCTGGCCTCAGGCATATAAGCAAGGCGCAGAGACTATGGGGGTGGCGCGGCCCGGGGTCGAGATTAGCGCGAATCACCGCTTCCAGCCGCCCCTTTACGGGTCGCGGAGTGTTGCAAGAAGATCAAGGGCAAAGCTGTCCCCTGGCCTTGCCAGGAGCGGATTGAGTTCCACTCCGGCAAGCTCGGGACGGTCCGCGAGCACCTGCCCCACCGCCACCACCACCCGCGCGACCGCGTCCCGATCGCACGGCGGCGCACCCCGCCAGCCGTCCAGCATCCAGGCCGCCTTCGTCCGCCCGATCAGCCGCAACGCACCCTCATGATCGACCGGCCCCAGCGCCGTCGCCGTATCGGCAACCAATTCGGCCAACACTCCCCCACTCCCAACCGTGACCATCACCCCCACCTCCCGATCCCGGTACGCCCCGACAATCAGCTCCACCCCTCCCCCCACCTGCCGCTCCACCCAAAACCCATCCAGATCCAACCTTCCACCCATCTCCTCAGCCCGCTCGCGCACGGCTCCCGCCGACGTAAGCCCCAGCACGACCCCACCCACCTCGGTCTTGTGCACAGGCCCAACAGCCTTGAGCACCACCGCCCCACCAAGCCGAGCCGCCAACCGCGCGGCTTCGTCGGCGGTGGCGGCGAACCCCCCTTCGGGAAACACCACACCTCTGGCGACCAGATCCGCCCGAATACGGCCGACCCAACCGGCCGACCCAACATCAGCGCTCCCGCTGGGCGCCGGACCCATGTCAACGGCTCCCATACGCACCAAACCATCGTCAGCAAGTCCCTGACGTGCCGGGCCGGTGCCAATGGCTCCCCCGCGCGCCAAACCGCCGTCAGCAAGCTCCTGCTGCTCAGGACCGATGCCAGCGGCTCTCTCGGGTGCCAAACCACCGTAAGGAGGTTCCCGACGTACCGGACCGACCCCAGTGATTCCCCTGCGCGCCAAACCACCGTCAGCGGGTTCCTGATGTACCGGACTGATTCCAGTGGCTGCATTGGGTGCCGGACCGTGGGCTTCGCTGGGTGCCGCGTCCGATGCTGGGCGGATTCCCTCGTTCGCGTGGAACGTCGCGGCGAGGGCGTTGATGGGGTCGTCGATCGTGTCGAAGACGGGGATGCCGCTGCGGCGGAGTACGTCGGTCGTGGGGCCGTCGGTTCGCATGGTGTGGACCAGGCATCGGCCGCTGGGAAGGTGGTGGGCGGCGGCCTCTTCGATGTCGCGGAGCGCCGGGCTGTCGGCCGCATAGGCCCCGAAATATCCGGTTAAAAGGACCACGTCGACTTCGGCGGCGACCGCCTGGGCCACACGCGGATATATCCCGAGATCGGCTTCACCGGCCCCGGCGAGGTCGACGGGGTTGGCCAGTCCCGCGTCCTCCGGGAGCATCTTCGCGAGAACTTCGATGGTCTCCGGGGATAGTGCGGGCACCTCAAGTCCCGCGCGCTCGGCGAACTCGGCCGCCAGCGCACCCTGCCCGCCGCTATCGGCCACCACGGCCAGGCGCGGCTTCGTCCCCCTGTCGGCCACCACGGCCAGGCGCGGCTTCGTCCCGCTGTCGGCCATCATGGCCAGGCGCGGCTTCGTCGAAGAGAGGCCGGCCAGGCAGATCTGGGCGGCGTGGACCGCTTGGGCCGGGGTGTGGACGCGGATGACACCGGCCGCGTCGCAGAGCGCGTTCACCGCCGTGTCGGGGGTAGCGAGGGCGCCGGTGTGGGAGTTGATCGCGCGTTCGCCCGCCGCCGAGCCCCCGACGGCCAGCAGGATGACACGTTTGCCGAGCGCCCTGGCCTGGTCGGCGAGGGTGATGAGGGATCGCCCGAGCGACAGGTCTTCCAGGTAGAGGATGACGACCCGGGTATTGGGTGCGGTGATGACCGGATCGAGCAGGTCCGCGGTGGTGATGTCGGCTTGGGCCCCGACGGACACGAAACGGGACAGGCCAAGGCCCGCGCGAGTGGCCAGGTAGCCGATTTCGAGGCCGACCGAGCCGCTCTGGGAAACCACGCCGATCGGACCCGGAGTCAGCGAACCCCAGGTGAGGGCGAGATCGGTGGCACCGTCATACACACCCATACAGGTGGGACCAAGCAGGCGGGCCCCAGCTGCGCGGACGCGCGCGGCCAGGGCCGCGTGACCACCGGGGTAGGCACGGTCGACCCCGGCGGTGATACCAACGAGATACCGCGCACCCACCGAAAGCGCATCCTCAACAACGCCTTCATACGAAGCGGGCGGCGTGACAATCGCCACCAATTCCGGAAATTTCGGAAGATCGGAAAGCTGCCGATAGGCACGCTGGCCTTGAACCCGCTCGGCCCGACCATTGATCAGATACACCTCTCGACGACCGACCCCACGCAACGCACCCTTGGCCAGCCAGTAACCCCATTTGGCCGAGTCATCCGAAGCTCCCACAACCGCAACGGAACAAGGGTCAAACAGCCCGTTCACACGACCTCCCGATTCTCACCAACCGCGACAAAACACGGCGCGAACTGGCGGTCCATGCGCGTATGAGCGATCTCCCAGGGGAACCTGCCAGTGCTGGC
>NZ_BLAF01000009.1:240099-242743 GCF_009687885.1 Acrocarpospora pleiomorpha | reverse complement strand
GGCCTCGGTGAGGATGTCAGTGGCGGCCCGGCGGTTCATCGGGTTTCCAGGTTGCGTTCGCTGAGTGTGTGGGCGATCTCGCGGGGCAGCCTGCCGGTGGTCGTGGCCTCGGTGAGGATGTCGGTGACCACTCGGCGCATCCAGGAGCGGATCTTGGTGAAGGCCGCGTCGGCTTCGGCGGGGATGTCGCCGAACAGCGTCCACCACCACCAGGAGTTGGTGGCCGAGTTGGCGACCACGTCTGGGACGACGGTCACGCCGAAGTCCCGGAGTAGTGCCTCGGCGTCCGGCGTCACCGGGCAGTTGGCGGCTTCGACGATCAGGCGCGCGGTCACCCTCGGGGCTTCCTCAACGCCGATGCAGTACGACACCGCCGCCGGAATCAGTACATCGCATTCCAGATCGAGCCAGGCGTCCCTGGGCAGTTTCTCGTCGGTGGCGCTCAGCCGGGAACGGTCGATGCGTCCGTGTTCGTCCCGGGTGAGCAGGAGCGTCTCCACGTCCAGCCCATCCGGGTTGGCGACCACGCCCTCGCTGTCGGCGATACCGACCACCAGGACCCCCGCACGGGCGAGGAAACGCGCGGTCGCACCGCCCATCGAACCGAACCCCTGGATCACCGCCGTCGCCCGGCGATCGGGGATCACCAGATCGAGCGCGGTCAACGCCGCCTCCGCCACCCCGCAGCCCCCGGCGAGATCACCAAGTCCGATCCCATCGACGGTCACCGAGAACGCCTCGTCGAGGCCCTTCAGCGCCGCGTCCGGGTCGGCGAGCAGCGGCAACACGGCGTCGATGGACGTACGCAATCCCGCCTCCTGACAGGCGGCATCGATCGACTCCTGCCGCAAGCCCAAATCCTCACCGGTCGCCCAATACGTCTGCAGCAGCGGCTTCATGGCGCTGATGTACCGCCGCAACATCCCTGCCGCGCCCGGATCGAGCGGATCACAGTCGATACCACCCTTGGCCCCGCCCAACGGCTGATACCGCAGCCCAGGCTCATAGGCCAACGCCTCCTTACGGCTCATCCCCAGAGCCAGGTCCGCGACCTCGGCCAGCGTGACCCCTGCCCGCATCCGCAACCCGCCACTGCTCACCCCCCGCCCCAGCCGATCGATGACCAGATATCCCGGCCGCCCGGTCACCTCATCGGTCCAGGTCACCTTCAGGTACGGCTCCCGCGCCATCACGCCTCCCTCAAAACGATCACAGTGGGCCCCGAAGCGTGCAACGCCTTCCCAACCGCCTCCCCAAGCTCCTCCGGCGTCCCCACGGCAACCCCACTCGCGCCGTACGCCACGGCGAGACCAACAAAGTCGGGATTGTGCAGATCAACCGCCACGGGCGACATGCCACGCGCCAGCATTTCCGCGCGTATCTCGCCATATCCACCGTTGACGGAGATCACAATCGGCAACGGAAGGCCGAGTTCCACCGCTGTGGCCAGTTCCTGAACGCTGAACTGAAACGCACCGTCCCCGGCCAGCACAGCAACCGGCCTTTCCGGGTATGCGATCTTGGCTCCGATGGCGGCGGGAAGCGCGAAGCCCAGCGTGCCAAAGCCGGTCGGATAGAGAAACCGCCCCGGCGGATCAACCGGCAGACCCCCGAGCGCACCGTAGTAGCAGAACATCGAGTTGTCAGCGGCCACGATCGTATCCGCGGGAAGCACATCCCTTATGACCTTGAGCTGAGAACCCCACCGAGCCGCAAGCCTCTCAAGCTCGGCATCCCGCCGAGCCCAGAGAACGGATTCCGACCGCCCCGCGAGCGACTCGGCATCCCACCCGGCGCGTACAACGGATTCCGGTCGATCCGCGAACAACTCGACATCCCGCCCAGCCCGGACAACGGAATCCCGCCGCTCCACAAGCGACACGGCATCCCACCCGGCGCGTACAACGGATTCCGGTCGATCCGCGAGCCACTCGACGTCCCGCCGAGCCCAGAGAACGGATTCCGACCGCTCTGCGAGGGACTCGGCATCCCACCCGGGCCGGACAACGGAATCCTGCTGCTCCGCGAGTAGCTCGGCGTCCAGTGGTTCCTGCGGAAGGTGTTCCGGTTTCTGAGGTATCGCCGGATGGGTGAGCAGGGCGTTCAGGGCGAGAGATCCGTCGGCGACGATCGGGATCGTGGCGGGGTGGTCGCCGTGCATCTGGGCGGGATCGATGTCGATTCTGATGAGGTGGCCGGTCAAGCGGAAGTCGTCTATCCAGAAGTCTGAGGGGGCCAGTTCGGTGCCGATCGCGAGGACTACGTCGCACGTGGCCAGCCAGGCTTGGATGGCTGGGAGGTGCAGGGTCGCGCCGAGGGCGAGCGGGTGTGACTCGGGGACGGCCGCCTTGCCGTTGGCCGTGGTGACGACGGGTGCGCCGATGCGTTCGGCCAAGGTGAGGGCGAAGGTCCCGGCGCGAGAGTGATGGACGCCGGAGCACTCGACGTGGGAGCACTCGACGTGGGAGCACTCGGCGTGGGAGCACTCGGCGTGGGAGCACTCGGCGTGGGAGCACTCGGCGTGGGAGCACTCGGCGTGGGAGTGGTGGATGCCGCCGCCGAGGATGATCGCGGGGCGCAGGGCCGTGCTGAGCAGGGTGGCGGCGGAGGTTATGGCGGCGGGGTCGGGGGTGCGGGGTGGAAC
>NZ_BLAF01000009.1:128332-240000 GCF_009687885.1 Acrocarpospora pleiomorpha | reverse complement strand
TGGAACCCGGAATGGGGTGGCCGGGGGGACGGACGTGGGGAGGTCGAGGAGGTCTACCGGGATTTCCAGGTGGATCGGGCGGGGGCGGGCCTCGGTGAAGGAAGCGAAGGCGCGGGAGAGGGCGGCGGGGATCTCCTCGGGGGAGGTGACGCGGTGGCTCCAGGCGCAGAGAGAGTCCAGGGCGCGGGACTGGTCTTTGGATTCGTGCAGGTAACCGCGGCCGAGGCGGGGGGGGGTGAGCGGGACGCCAGGCGAGATGAGCAGGACGGGGGACGAATCGGAGTAAGCCTGGGCGAGCGCGGCGGCGGCGTTGAGGACGGCCGGGCCTGTGGTGGTGAGGACGATGCCGGGGCGGCCGGTCGCCCGTGCGTAGCCATCGGCGGCGTAGCCCGCGCCCTGCTCGTGGCGGGTGGTGACGCAGCGAACGCCTGCCTCGGCCAACGCCTGGTAGATGGCGAGGTTGTGCGTGCCAGGGATACCGAAGACCGTGTCCACGCCGCACGCGACCAGAGTCAGGGCCAGCACGTGCGCGGCGGTCGTCGTACTCGGACCACCAGACGATACGGGAGCAACCCCACCTGCGACGCTCATGTCCGGGCCACCAAGCGATACACGAGAACCACCACCCGAAATACTCGGATCCAGGTCGCCGGGCGATACACCAGAAGCACCACCCGAAATACTCGGATCCGGGCCACCAAGCGATACACCAGACCACCCGAAATACTCGGATCCGGGCCACCAAGCGATACACCAGAAGCACCACCCGAAACGCTCGGATCCAGGTCGTCGGGCGAGACACCAGAAGCACTACCCGAAATGCTCGGATCGGGGTCGCGGGGCGGTGTGCGAGGAGTGGCGTGGCCGTCTGTGGTGGTCATTGGCGGGTCAGGGAGCGGGAGATGATCAGGCGTTGGATGTCGGAGGTGCCTTCCTCTAGTTCTTCTAGTTTGGCGTCGCGCATCCATTTTTCGACCAGGAATTCGCGGGAGTAGCCCCAGCCGCCGTGGGTTTGGACGGCTGCCCAGGTGCACCACATGGCGTGTTCTGAGGCGGTCAGTTTGGCGATCGCGGCCTCTTCGGTGACGGGCGTGCCGGTGTCGTACAGTTCTGCGGCGCGCATGGTTACCAGTCGTGAAATATCTGTTTTTGTGGCCATGTCGGCGAGGCGGAATGCCACCGACTGGTGGTCGATGATTCGGACGCCGAACTGTTCGCGTTCCTTTGCGTAGGCCAGGGCGGCGTCGAAGGCGGCTCGGGACAGGCCGGTGCAGGCGGCGGCGATCAGGATGCGGGAGGCGTCGAAGGTGCGCATCAGGCCGTAGAAGCCCTGGCCCTCCTCGCCCAGCCGGTTCTCCGCCGGCACTCTGACCCCGTCCAGGAACAGTTCGGCGCAGGCGATGCCACGCTGGCCCATCTTGGGCATCGGGTCGCCGATCGTCAGGCCGGGGGCGTCGCGTTCGACCACGAAAGCGGTGATGCCTTTCGACCGGGTTCCTGGCGCAACAGTGGCGAAAATGACGAAATAGTCGGCGAAAGGTGCGTTGGAGATCCAGGACTTCTGGCCGGTCAGCACGTAGTGATCCCCCTCGCGTACCGCCCTGGTGGTGATCGCGGCGGCGTCCGAGCCGACGCCCGGCTCGGTGGTGGCCAGCGCGGTCAGCGGTGGATCGGCCGAGCAGAGCGGTGTCAGGAAGCGTTTCCGCTGCTCCTCGGTGCCGAGTTCGAGCACGGGCGCGGCGAAGAAGCCGCCCGAGGTGACCAGGTTGCCGATCGCGATGTCGCCATGGCACAACTCCTCCTGTACCAGGCACTGGGTGACAAGATCGGCCACCCCTCCCCCGCCGTACGCCTCGGGAATCATGAACGAGGTCAATCCGATCCCGGCGGCCTTGGCCCAGATCTCCCGGGGCAGCACGTGATCGGCCTCGTCCACCTCCCGGGCGCGCGGCCGGATCTCGGCGGCGGCGAAGTCGCGGGCCAGCCGGACGGCGTCCGCCTGCTCCTCGGTCAGCGCCCGGGTGGTACGGGGGACGCGGGACATGTCGCCTCCTCAGGAAGCCAGTGGGGGACGGCCGCCTCGCGCCGAGGCCAGGCGACCAGGATCATCGCGGCGACCACGCAGGCGCCGCCGACGAGGACGGGCCAGGTGAGCGCCTCGTCGTAGAGGGCGAAGGCGAAGCCGGTGGCCCACAGCGGTTCCGCCGAGATGACGACGGCGGCGGCCGTGGGCGGAACGTGGGCCTGTGCCCAGGTCTGGGCCAGGAAGGTGAAGGCGCCAGCGATGGTGGCCAGGTAGAGGACCCCGGCCCAGTCGGCGGTGGTCGCGGGCATGGCCACGCCGCCGGGCGCGGCGGCCACCCACATGATCACGGTCAGGGTGAGGATCTGGATGATCGACAAGGGGTACGCCTCCTCGGGGCTGGACCAGCGGCCGAGGGCGACGATGTGCACCGCGTAGAGGGCGGCGGAGAGCAGGGTCAGCGCGACCGGGCCCGGCGCGATCACGCCGCCGGTGTCGCCGCCGCTGAGTAGGGTGAACGCGGCCATTCCGGCGGTGGCCAGGGCGACCGCGACCCAGGTCCTGCGTTCCGGCACGGTTCTGGTCCAGACCCAGGCCAGTAACGGCGTCAGCACGAGGTACGACCCGGTCACGAAACCCGACACCGAGGACGGCAGCTCGATCAGCGCGAGGGTCTGGACGACGAGGGCGGCGCCGTACACCAGGCCGAGGGCGATTCCGGTCAGCCAGGTGCGGCGGGTGAGTCCGAGGATGGATCTCGGCCGGATGGCCATCAGGACGGCGACGGCGATCGCGAAGCGCACCGCGTACAGGTCCGCTACGGGTAGTCGGAGCAGCATGTCCTTGGTCAGCGGGAATGTGGAACCCCAGATCGCGGTGACGCTGACCAGGGCGGCGATTCCGGCGAGGTAGGAGCGGTTCACCCGAGCTCGTTCTTGACGACCGTGCCGCCCTTCATCACGAAGGACACATGCTGAAATTTCTGGATATCTAGGGTGCCGGGGATGGCGATCAGGTCGGCGTACCTGCCGGGGGTGAGCGAACCCACCCGATCTTCCCAGCCCATGCATTCGGCGCTGGTCAGGGTTGCGGCGCGGAGGGCGGCCACGGGGGTCATGCCGTACTCGACCATGGTGGCGAGCTGGCGGGCCTGGAGGCCGTGCGGGAAGCCGCCCGCGTCGGTGCCGAAACCGATCTTCACGCCGGCTTTGACGGCTTTGGCGAACGCGGTGCGCTGGGCTTCGGCGGTCTCGTCGTTCTTGCGGAGCTGTTCGGCGTCGTAGCCCTGGGACGGGCCGGTCTCGGTGATCCAGTCGGCCCACCAGATGTCGGCGGACAGGTAGGTGCCGTGTTCGAGCATCAGGTCCACGCCCTCGTCGTCGAGGAAGCAGGCGTGTTCGATCGAGCGCACGCCCGCCCGGATCGCGCGTTTGACGCCTTCCGCGCCGTGGGCGTGGGCGGCGACGTGGCGGCCGTACCAGGAGGCTTCCTCGACGGCGGCGCGGAGCTGGGGCTCGGTCAGTTCGGGGGCGCCGGGGACGGTGCCGTTGGCGAGGACCGCGCCGGTGGCGATCACTTTGATCAGGTCGGCGCCGTTGAAGATGATCTCGCGGACGCGCTCGCGGATGTCGTCCACGCCGGCGGTCTGCCCGAACCGGAACTCACGCGGCAGCTCGATGTCGGGGGCGAGACCGGTGACCATGCCCCCGCCGCCCTTGACTGTGATGTACGCCCCTGCGACCGCCATCCGGGGCCCCAGAATGTGCCCAGCGTCAATGGCATCCCGTAATGCCACATCCAGAAATGCCCGAAATGTCCCCACATCGCGGACGGTGGTGAATCCGGCCATCAGCGTGTCGCGGGCGTTGGGCACCCCGGCCAGGGTCTGCTGGGCGGCGCTGTACTTGAGCTCCTGCGCGTAGTCACCACAGGCCGCGACACCGACCAGGTGGGTGTGCAGGTCGATCAGCCCTGGCGCGACCGTCACGTCGCCCAGATCGATCAGTTCACCCTCGAACGCGGCCTCGGCGGCGGGACGGACATCGACCACCCGCTCCCCCTCGATCAGGATCACCTGATCGTCGAGCACCCGCCCCGCGACCACGTCCACCAGCCGCGCACACCGCAGCGCCTTGTCCGCCATCGACCCCCCCTTTCCTGATTCGCCACTCAAACACAGCACTCTTTACCTTGGCAATAGTCATTCACTACGCTCCATCCCTGAGCAAGGGGGTATGCGGATGCGCCCGCAGGACCTGGCAGCCGACCGGCTGCTGACAGAGCTGGACGTCGCTCCGAACGGGGCGCTCGCAGCCGTCATCGAACGCCGCGTGGTTCGCGGCAAAGAACACCATCGCCTGCTGACCGTCCCGATCCGGAGCATGGGATCCCAGATCGCCGCCTCGGAGACAACTCAGGGGCCGCCAGTCGCCACCGAGAAATCGATCAATTCGGATTGCGGGTCTCCGATCGTCACCTCAAAGGCACCGATCGCTTCCAGCGAAAGGCGGCTAACTGTCGCTGCGAAGACATCCATCGCTTCAGACGAGAGGCCGACGGGCATCGCGGCAGAGGCACCGATCGTTTCCGGCGGAGGGCGGCCAGTCGTAGCCGCGACATCCATCGCTTCAGAGGAGAGGCCGCCAGACATCCCCTCAAAGGCACCGGTCGCTTCAGGTGGCGCCGCGACCGTGATCGCGCTGGAGGCGTCGACTCCACGTTTCTCCACTGATGGACGCACCTTGGCGTATCTGTTCAAGGATCAGCTTCACACCCGGCCCTCATCCGGCGGTCCGGCGACCAAGGTCACCTCATTTCCGAAGGGCGTCACGGATTACGCCTGGTTCGGGGAATCCTTCGTCGTCGTCGCTCCCGACGAGGCCTCTCCGGTCATGTCGGGGAAATCGACCGCGCGAGTGATTCGTCGGCTGGATTGGCGCGAGGACGGCCACGGGTTACGGCTGCATCCCACCCACCTGCATCTGGTCGAACCTGACGGGAAGAGGGTCCGCCTGACCTCGGGTGACTGGTGGGCGTCGAGTCCGCGGGTCGCGCCCTGCGGGACGAAGGTGGGCTTCATCGCCGACCCCCGGCCGGACGCCGATCTCGATCCGAATCCCCAGGTCTACGAGGTTCCGCTGACCGGAGGGCCGATCACCCAGGCGACCTGGGTGGCGGGCCCGGTCACCCGCTTCTCCTACGACCCCGATGGAACGATCGTCTGCGTTGCCGCACCGTCCCGCCGCCCCACCGACTTCGAGAACGAGCAACTCTGGCACACCCGGCCGGGCGAACCTCCCGTCTCCCTGACCGGCCACCTGGACCGCTTCTCCGGCCAAGCCCCCACGACCGACGAACGCCTCACCGTCACCTGCGACAACGGCCGCGAGATCGCCCGACTGGTGACCGGCCCAGGCCTCGCCGTACCCCTCCAGGCGCGATCGGGCGTCGCCGGACCCACCCCAGCGCAATCGGAGATCGTCGAACTCACCCCCGCGCGGCTTGACCCGGTAGTGCACGCGCTGGCCGCCAACGGCGGCGTGGTCTGCGGGATCGCCACCTTCGGCGGCGCGGCCCGCCCCGACCTCTACCGCCTCACCCCCGGCGGCGACCCAGAACTCCTGTTCCGCTCGGGCGCGGTCTGGCTGTCGAGCTTCGAACGCCCCATCCAGCGGGAACTCGAAATCGAGGGAATCCAGGTATTCCTGATCGGGCCTCCCTCGGACAAACCCCTCCCCGTGATCCTGCAACTCCACGGCGGCCCCGCCTGGGCTTGGCCGATCGAACCCGACACCGACGCCCTGCTCCTCGCCGCCGCCGGTTTCCTGGTCGTACGCCCCAACATCCGCGGCTCCTTCCACCGCGGGTACGCCTTCGGCGCCGCCCTAGGCCCCAACTGGGGCGACCCCGACGCCGAAGACTGCCACACCGTTCTGGACGCCCTCATCGCCCTCGGCCTCGCCGACCCCACTCGAATCGGCTGCTACGGCAACTCCTACGGCGGCTTCCTCACCAACTGGCTAATCGGCACTTCCGACCGTTTCCGGGCGGCGGTCAGCCAAAACGGCGTCACCAACCAGATCTCCGGCTTCGCCGCCTGCGACCTCGGCGCGATCTACGACGTGGACTCAGCCCTCGGCGACGTCTGGACCCCGGAAGGCATCGACCACCTCTGGAAGATCTCGCCACTCCGCCACGTCGCGAGCATCACCACCCCACTCCTGCTCCTCCAAGGCGAACAGGACTACCGCTGCCCACCCTCAGACGCCGAGCAGATGTTCGTCGCCCTCCGCCGCCTCGGCCGCGAAGTCGAATACGTCCTCTACCCCGACTCCGACCACTCCCTCACCCATACCGCCCGCCTGGACCGCCGAATCGACCGCAGCGAACGAATGATCGCCTGGTTTCAGCGCCACCTGTGCGCTGACCGCTGATCCGCGGCGTCGAGAACAGGGCGGCGCGGAAACCCGAAACCCCAGCGACACGACAGGCGGCCCGTCACGAACGCCGGGCTAATGCAGGCGGAACGTCCTCATCAACTTCTCGTGGATGACGACGTCCTCCGACTCCCAAGTCGACAAAACGCCGGTGTACATCAGCGCGACCGATCCACCGTCGGCGCGAAAGAAACGATCGATCACGCGCAGGGTCTCACCGCCCCGGCGGTAAGTGAACTCCCAGTCGAGCGCCGGCCTGCCCTTGTACGTGGTCTTGATGAAACGCTGATTCAAGGGAACACCCTCGCGCCGCGCCCAGTCCGCGGCGACCGACTCGGCCCACGAACGGAGATCAGTACTGGCCTCCCAGGTCTGGTCGACATACAGACAGCGAGGACCGCTCATGGCGTTGAAGGCGACGACGCTACGTTTCTTCTCGACAACGCGCCATCCGCGGGGAAGGCGAATGCTGAACCCGTGCTCCGGGTCATCATGACGCAGCCACGATTCGGAGAGGGCCGGGTCGATGGCGGGCGAGGGAGTCTCCACCGGAAGTTCCGGTGAGTGGGAGGGAAGCGGGGTGAGCGTGCTCTGCGACGGTTCAGGGGACAAAACGACCGCCATCTTTCCGGGGGACGGGGTCACCACGCCCGCAGACGGCGACGGACCTTGCGCCTCGTTCCTGAAAAAGAGGGGGACGAGGTTGATGAGACTCACGATAACGGCACTGGCCGCTCCGACCCAGGCCGCGATGATGACCGAGTCACGGCCCCTTACACGCCCGCCATATTGGTTGGGGTTCCAACTCGGGTCCATCTTCCCCCATTACTGAGCAACTTCCTTGGCCTCTCGCAGTGACCAACTTCCTTCGTTTGCAGAGAGTTCCATGAATAATGTGTCACTTCACGACGAATACGATAACGACCTGCATTCGGTCGGATCACATGCCCGCAATCGTCACCCCCTGAATAGGACTATCGGGGATGCGCGGCAACGTACGGCGACATTCCACACAATGCCATCGCGACGCAGACCGCAAATGGCATTAAAGATCAAGCACATTCATCTCGCCTGCTGCAGAACCGGGAATCCCACAATCCGATCCGCCAGCGGAAACGACGTCAGACCTGCCGGTATTCGAACCAGTCGAAGGAGGCCGTGTTACTACTCGAAGCGCCGTTGGAGGTGGCGCAGAGGGCGATCATGGTGCCGGTGAAGCCGCCGGAGGTGGTGGAACTGAGGAGGCGGCCGTCGGTGGGGGCGCCTAGGTTGTGCCAGGTGTTTGGGTGCAGGGCGTAGCGGAATTGGTAGGACTGGCCGTGGGCTTCGACGGCGAGCCAGATTCGGGGGGTGTCGGCCGCGGTGGTGGCGAGGAGGGTTTCTTCGCCGGAGGCGCGGCGGATCAGGTCGAGGCCGCGGGTGGAGCGTTCGAGTCTGAGGTGGAAGGCGTCGTTCTGGATGAGGGCCAGGCCGGCGGTTTCCGCACCGGCAGGGTGGAATTCCAGGACCGTGTGGGCGGCGAAGTCGATGTGTTGCTGGCGGCGAGCGATAAGGCTGGGATTGCCCCGTTCCGTCAGCGTCTGGGGGCGCAGCCTCAGCGTGAGACGGCCGTCCGAGAGGCTCCAGTAGGGCTCTCGCGGGGTGCGCAAGTGGTTCCATACCGGTGACAGCCGTGGCCCGTCGAAATGATCGCAGGCGGGTTCTGCAGGCCAATGGTGAGTGAGGAGGGCGGGGGCGGGCATTTCTGGCTGGACGAGGTCGTAGACGGGCCAGTCGTCTTCCCAGTGGACGCGGGTGAGGAAGGTTTCGCGGCCCAGGTTGTAGCCGCTGTCGGCGCGTACCGCCGCCATGGTCAAAGGGCCGTCGACAGGGCCGCCGTAGGGGCGGGTGGCCAGGAGGACGGACCACCAGTCGCCGTCCTGGGTCTGGACCAGGTCGGGGTGGCCGGTGCTGGTGATCGGGTGGCGCAGGCCCAGGTGGCGGTGGGTGAGGATGGGGTTGCGGGGGTTGGGTTCGTAGGGGCCGGTGATCTGGTCGGCGCGGGCGACCATGATGGCGTGGTCTTCGGCGGTGCCGCCTTCGGAGGTGAGCAGGTAGTAGCGGCCGTTGACCGAGTAGATGTGCGGGCCTTCGGCCCAGATGCCGCCGCGTTGCACGGGCTCCCAGATGACGTGTTCCTCGCCGACGAGTTTCATGGCGGTCAGGTCGAGTTCGCGGAGCCAGATCTCGGTGTCGCCGTCGTATCGTTTCAACGCCTTCTCGCGGGACCCGCACATCCACACGCGCCCGTCGTCGTCGAAGTGCAGCGACGGGTCGAAGCCGCGCGTCTCGGGGAACCAGATCGGGTCGCTCCATGGCCCGGCGGGGTCGGTGGCGGTGACCAGGAAGTTGCCCGGTTCGTCCATCAGCGTGGTGATCATGTAGAAGACGCCGTCGTGGTGGCGGATGGTCGGGGCGTAGATGCCGCCCGAAGGGCGTACGCCGTCCAGAGCCAGCTGGGACGGGCGGTCGAGCACGTGCCCGAGCTGACGCCAGTGCACCAGATCCCGGCTGTGGAAGATCGGCACCCCGGGAAACCACTCGAAGGATGAGGTGACGAGGTAGTAATCCGCGCCGACCCGGCACACCGAAGGGTCCGGATGGAATCCCGGAATAACAGGGTTCGTGAACATGAGTCTCCCCGAACACAGCTGCCGGGCCCCGCACGCTGCGGAAGGGTGGGGCCCGGCAACTGCTCCTATTTGAACATGTTTACTTTCCTAGTTGTAGGACGCCCCAGCGGGAGGTGTTGAGGTAGCTCTGGCCCGTCGGGTCGTTCCAGGTCACGGCGGCGGTCCGGGTCGGGCCGGTGGCGTCGTTGACCTGGAGGTCGAAGCCGAGGAGGGCGTCCTTGGCCAGGGTGACCGTCGGGAGCTTGATGGCCGCCTCGACGATGTAGCCGGTCGAGGTGAGCGAGACCGCACTGGTCAGGTTGTCGCGGATGCCGAAGGCGTCGAAGGTGCCACCGATACTCTGGTGGTTCGTGAAGCTGATCCGGTACTGCCCGTCGTCATCGTCGTAACCCTTGGTCTTGTTGTTCTGCGGGTCCACGAAGATCTCGACCGAGTCCTCCTCGTACGCGTTGGGCGACTCCTCGCTGAGCACCGGATCGGTGACCCGAGCCAGCACATACAGCGTGCCGTTGTTCCACAGCGCCTTGACCTTGGCGGTCGCCCCGGAGGTGCCCTGCACCCAGGTCCCGGTGGTGACCTCCTTGGCCTTGCTCCACACCGAGTCCACGGTCCCGTCAACCACCGGCGTGCCCTTGGGCGCGGAGGTCGTCTTGATCGCAGGCAGCAGACTTATGGTGCCATTCCACGAAATTTCCGGACCGGCGGCGTCGTCGACGGCCACCTTGACATCGGTCGCCGTACCAGAGGGAAGTTTGGCCTCCACCCGGTACCCGTCGTCGGTCTTCTTGGCGTGCGCCTTGAACCCATGCGCGTGCGTGCCGCCCCGCTGGATCCGATACGCCGTGCCCCCCACCGTGAACGTCACCGTGTCGGTCTTGTTGTTGGTCGGATCGACCACCTCACCGAGCACGTAAAGCCCACCGGAAGTACTCCGCACCTGGAACCCGGCCGACAGGTTCTCAACCCGGGCGATCGGCGCGTCGGGCAGGTAGTCCCACTCGACGTCCCGCTTCCCGTCCACCTCCACACTCCCGGCCGGCGCGTTCAACTGACGACTCAAAGGCGGCAACTGCGAAGGATCGGCGATCCCCCAGAACGCGGGCTTGGCCTGCAGCTCGTCGTCGAACGGCAGCGGCGGGTTGAGCCGCGTGATCGGGAACGACGACAGCCAGGTCGCGTCGTCGGCCACACCCCAGATCGTCACCGAGGTCAGCTTCGACGCCTGCCGCCGGAACACATCGAAGATCTCCTTGTACCGGTGCCCCTGCTCCGCCAGCACCGCCGCGGGAACGGTCGCGTAACTGCTGACGAAGTCGGTGTACACGCTCACGTCCAGCTCGGTGACCTGCTGCTCGACGCCCAGCTGGGCGAAGCGCTGGATGCTCGACTCGATCCACGAGGCCGGCGCCTGCTCGATGTTGACGTGCAGCTGGTGCCCGACCGCGTCGATCGGCACACCCTCCTGCCGCAGCTGCTTGACCACCTTGAACATGGCCTCACGCTTGCGCGGGAACTCGGTGTTGTAGTCGTTGAAGACGAGCGTCGCGTCCGGGTCCACCTCGCGGGCCACCCGGAAGGCGGTCCTGATGTAGTCGAGCCCGGCGATATTGAACCACGGCGAGCGGCGCAGCCCGTCTGGCTGGTTCTCGTCGATGACCTCGTTGACCACGTCCCAGGTGCCGATCCGTCCCTTGTAGCGGCCCATCACGGCGCGGATGTGGTTCTCGATCCGCTGGAGCAGGATCTCCTTGGTGGCCCCGGCGAACACCCAGTCGGGCGTCTGGCTGTGCCACACCAGCGTGTGCCCGCGGAACTGCAGGTCGTTGTCGGTGGCGAAGTCCACCAGCGCGTCGCCCTCGGCGAAGGTGAACACGCCCTCGCTCGGCTCGGTGGCGTCCCACTTGAGCGCGTTGCCCGGGGTGACGCTCTCGTAGTGCTTGTTGATGAGCTTGGCGTGCTCGCCCAGGGTCGCGCCCCGGTAGAAGGCCGCGCCGAGAGTGAACGGCACGGTGTCCTTCAGGGATGGGATGTCGGTCTGGATCGGCTTGGGCGCGATATAGGTGAGCGAGAAGTCGTCGATGTCGAACGGCAGCGTGCCGGTGTCGGACTCGACGTACACGCTGAGGAAGTCGTGGTCGTAAGCCAGTGTGTACGTCCCCGCCAGCTTGGTCCACACTCCGGCCGCGAGCGCGGTGGGGGCCACGACGCGCTCGTAGCTGGGCGTGCCGCTCAGCCGCCGCTCGATGGAAAGCCCGAGGTTCTGCGCGGTGGCCGAGCGCACCCACACCTCGAGGGCGTATTTGGAGCCCTTGGCCATCTTGCCGAGGATGTTGCGGGCCGGGCCGTCCCAGGAGGCGGAGCGGTTGGTGACGGCCAGGCCGTACGAACCGGCGTGGGCGGCCGAGGCAGACGCCGCCAGGGTGGCCGACCCGCGCGGCGCCCAGCCCTGCGCGGCGCCGGTCTCGAAGTCGGTGGCCAGGCCGGACTGGGTGGGGTCGGAGTCGGAGCTGATGACCACGTCGTCCAGGTAGAACGCGACGGTGTCGCCCGAACTCTCGAAATACAGGTTCAGTGTCGAGTCCACCGAGAACGAGTACGCCCCCGAGATCTCGACCCAGTCCGCGTCGGTGACGGTGGCCGCCCCGATGCGCTCATAGGTGGTGCTGCCGCCGGACGGCGTGCGCTCCATGGTGAGCGCGACCGTCGAGGACGGCTGGCCCGGCAGCGCCCGCGCCCACGCGGTGACGTTGTAGGTGATGCCCTTCTCGAACGGCGGCGTGATGGACGTGCCGTGCCAGTTCGCGGTCCTGCCGGTGACCGACAGGGCCTGCGCCCCGCCGTGCGCGGCGGCCGTGGTGGTGGCGACGGAGACCCCGGCGCCCCGTGGCGCCCACCCCCCGGCACTGGTCTCGTAGTCGTAGCCGGCGATGGTGACGGGATCGGCCAGCGCCGGGGGCGCGAGCAGCCCGGCTAACAGTCCTAGGAAGGCAGGGATCACCCAGTATCGGGCCGTGCGCATGAGGGGGCTCCTGGTCAGGTGGGAGTGTTACGGGTTTCGCGTGATGTTGTCGGTGAGCAGGTCGATGAGCGGCCGGCGGCGGACGCAGTTGGCCAGCGCGAAGGAGTCGGCGAGGGCGACCAGCTCCTCATCGGAGCAGCCGCGCAGCAGCTCGGCGTATTCGGGCACGAGCGCCTGCGCGATGAGAATGTGCCGCACCAGATCGTCGATCTGGTAGCGCGCGCCCCACGGGTAGGGGTTCCAGGACGGGAACTCGGTGTCCATCAGCCGGTGCAGCGGCGCGAGATCGCTGGCCGACTCCTCCATGGTCGACCCCCAGCGGTCCGCCCCGAGCCGCTGCTTCTTGGCGATGAACCCCCCGAACCTCTCCATGTACGGCCCCGCCGCCCCGGCCAGCCCCTGCAGCCCGACGTCCTTGTACGTCCAGATCGACCACCCGGCCGCATGCGCGTCGAAGATCTCCAGCTGGTCCCTGAGGATCTGGTACCGCTGCGCGTCGATCTCCGCGTTCCCGGTGTAGACGGGCCCGAACTCGCCCACCCAGATCGGCGTCCCGGTCTCCCGCTGGAACGCGGTACGCTTCTCGAAGGCCTGTTCGAGCTGGTCGCGGTCCACCCACTCGCCGCGCGTGTAGCCGGGGTAGGGCCCGCCATGCGCGAACCCGGCCAGCGCGTAGTCGTGGCAGACGAAGACCGTGTTCTCGTACACCTCACGGAAGATCGAGAAGTCGGTGGAGTAGGTGTTGCCGTCCAGGAACAGCACGTGCCCCGGGTCGACCGCGCGGATCGCCTTGACCAGCCGGTCGTAGAACGGTCCGATCACCTGGCCGCGCACGTCGCCGGGCTCGTTGATCGGGTTGTAGCCGGCCACCCACGGGTTGTCCTTGTACCGGTCGGCGATGGCCTCCCACAGGTGCACGGCCCGGTCCTGGAAGTGGCGGTGCCGCCAGAAGGAGGCCACGTGCGTGGGGTTGTCGCTGTGCCAGTGCTGGTTCTGCGCGCCGGGCAGCGCGTGCAGGTCGATCACGCTGTAAATTTCACGCTCGCCGAGCAGGTCGACGACCCGGTCCAGATGCCGGAAGCCCTGCTCGATGATCTCGAACGGCTGGTCGTCGGACTCGAAGTGGTGGTAGTTCACCGGGATGCGCACGCAGTTGGTGCCCATGTCGCGGAGCAGGTCCGCGTCGGCCGCGTCGAAGAACGAGGTCAGCAGCCGGTCGAAGAACATCTCATAGCGCTCCTCGCCCAGCACGTCCCGGACGGCCAGCCGCATCGCGGTCTCGTTGGCCGGGTAGCCGGTGATGAAGTTCTCCATGTTCAGCCAGCCACCGAGGCCGACGCCGCGAAGTCGTACCGGCCGTCCAGTTGAGTCGGTGAGGTGGGATCCGGTCACGCGCAAGTCGGGCATCGACGCTCCTGAGCTCTCTGAAAGTTTCGGATATCAACCGAATATTTCGCAAATCGCAGAATAGATACCAGGCAGGTAACACGTCAACAGCTCGTGGGAGCGCTTCCATATGCCTATCCGACCTGGGGAAGCGGGACCGAAAGTTTTCGGCTATGATCCGTTCCATGCCATCGAAAAGGCGGGTGACTATCGCCGTTATCGCCGAAGAGGCCGGCGTTTCCGTCCCCACGGTTTCCAAGGTCATCAACGGCCGTCCCGAAGTCGCCCCAGAGACGCGGCAGCGGGTGGAACGCCTGCTGCACAAACACGGATATCAGCGCCGGGTCAGCCCCGGCGACGGCCCGGTCGGGCTGATCGACCTGGTGTTCGCCGAGATCGAGAGCCCGTGGGCGATGGAGATCGTGCGCGGCGCCGAGACCGCCGCCCGCGAGGCCGAGGCCAGCGTGGTCATCTCGGTGCTGCACACCCACGCCGGGCCTGGCCGGGACTGGCTGGAGCGCATCGCCGCCCGCCGGACCGACGGCGTCGTCATCGTCGCCTCGCGGCTCTCGACCGGCCTGCAGGGCCAGCTGAGCGCCCGCTCGATGCCGTTCGTGGTGGTCGACCCGGAGGGCGAGCCCGCCAACGGCGTCGCCTCGGTGGGGGCCACCAACTGGCACGGCGGCCTGTCGGCCACCCGCCATCTGCTGGAGCTCGGGCACCGCCGGATCGGGATGATCGGCGGGCCCGGCGACATGCTGTGCAGCCGGGCCAGGATCGACGGCTACCGGGCGGCCCTGGAGACCGCCGGCGTGCCGGTCGAGCCGGAGCTGATCCGGCACGGCGACTTCCTGGTGGACTCCGGCCACGATCAGGGTCACGCGCTGCTGTCCCTGCCCGACCCGCCGACCGCCATCTTCGCCGGAAGCGACATGCAGGCGTTCGGGGTCTTCGAGGCGGCCCGGCAGCGGGGGCTGCGGGTGCCCGCGGACCTCAGCGTGGTCGGCTTCGACGACCTGCCGCTGGCCAGGTCGGCCTGGCCGCCGCTCACCACCGTCCGCCAGCCCCTCCAGGACATGGCCGACCTGGCCACCCGGATGGTGCTGGCGATGGGCCGCGGCGAGTCCGCCGAGGCCCGGCGGGTGGAGCTGGCGACCGACCTGGTGGTCCGCGAAAGCACGGCGCAGCCATCGCCTATCCCTTCGTCGCGCCCGTGGTGAGGCCGCCGACGAGATGGCGCTCGGCGACCGCGTAGAAGGCGAGCGCCGGCACCATCGCCAGGACCACGTAGGCCAGGATGCGAGCCGTGTCCGAGCTGTACTGCCCCTGGAACTGCTGCACCCCGACCGGCAGCGTCCACAGGCCGGGATCGTTGAAGACGACCAGGGGCAGGAAGAAGTTGTTCCAGCTCCCCACGATCGCCAGCACCGACACGGTGGCCAGCGCCGGGCGCGCCATCGGCAGCAGGATCCGCCAGAAGAACCCGAACGGGGTGCAGCCGTCCAGGGTGGCCGCCTCCTCGATCTCGCCCGGGATCGAGCGGAAGAACTGCCGCAGGATGATGATCGTCAGCGACAGGCCGAAGGCGGCCTGCGGCAGGATCACGCCCAGCGGGTTGTTCAGCAGGCCGAAGAAGCGCAGCAGGATGAACAGCGGCAGGATCGCCACCGCGAACGGGAACATGAGCCCGGCCGCGAAGACGGTGAACAGGAGCTCCCGGCCGCGGAAGGCGAACCTGGCGAACACGAACGCCGCCAGCGCCGCCACCGCCACCGTGACGAACGTGGTGGCCAGCGCGATGAACGAGCTGTTCCAGACCTGGACCCAGAAGTCGCCGGAGGCCAGCACGTCGGTGTAGTTGGACGGCACCCAGGGGTCGGGCAGGCCGATCGGGTTCGTGGACAGCTGCTGGTTGTTCTTGAAGCCGCCCAGCACGCCGTACGCGATCGGGATCAGGATGAAGACGCCGATCACGATCACCACGGCCTGCAGGGCGATCGGCTTGACCACCTTGATCGCGGGTTTGTCCCGCGCGTGGACGCTCATCGGGCGGCTCGCATGTTGGTGATGGCCCCTTCGGTGTCACGGCGCATGACGAAACGCTGGTACCCGAGCGCGAAGACGAGGCTCAGCAGGAACATCACGACGCTGAGGGCGCTGGCGTAGCCGACCTGGAAACGTTTGAAGCCGAACTCGTACATGGTCACGCCCAGCGTCTCGGAGGCGTGCACGGGACCGCCGCCGGTGAGCACGTAGACCAGGTCGAACAGCTGGACGGTGTAGATCACCGACAGGAAGATGGTGATCCGGATGGTGGGGCCGAGCAGCGGGAGCGTGACGTAGCGGAACACCTTCCAGGCGCCGGCGCCGTCGATCTGCGCCGCCTCGGTCAGCTCGTTCGGGATGGACTGCCTGCCGGCCAAGTACAAGATCATGTGGAACCCGAAGTACTTCCAGGTCATCACGATGAACAGGGAGTACATGACAGTGGACGGCTCGGACAGGAAGGTGGACTCCAGCTCCTCCAGGCCGATCGCGCCCAGCAGCTCGTTGGCCAGGCCGCGCTCGGGCGAGAGGATCATGGTGAACAGCACGGCCGTGATGACCTCGGACAGCACGTACGGCATGAAGAAGACCAGCCGGTAGAACGCCCGCCCGCGCATCTTCTGGTTGAGCAGCAGCGCGATGGCCAGCGACAGCGGCAGCTGGATGAACAGCGCGAGCAGGATCAGGATCAGCCCGCGCCCGAGGTCGCCGAGGAAGATCTCGTCCTCCAGCAGCCGGGTGTAGTTGTCCAGGCCGATGAAGTTCGTCGGGAACAGCCCGAAGCCGTTCCACTTGAAGAAGCTGGAGTACATCGCGAGCAGGGTCGGCACCAGCACCAGCAGGCCGAACAGCACGATTCCGGGCAGCAGGAACAGGACGATCGTCACCCAGGTGCGACGCCGACGGGCGGCGGGCGAACCGCCCGCCGCCGATCGGCCGCCGAGAGGGGGTGACGAGGCGGCCGCGCGACGCGGCCGCTCTCGGGGAGGGGCCGGAGGCGAGGTCGTGCCCTCCGGCCCTTTCGTCGTAGCCACTACGCCGTTACTCCGACTGAGCGGTCTCGGTGATGGCCTTGACGACCTCTTCGGGGCTCTTCGTGCCCGCGATGAGCTCGGCCACGCTGTCGTTGACCTGCTGGCCGACCGCCGGCGGGTAGGCCTGGTCGAGGTAGAGCTGGAAGTCGGTCGCCGCGGCCAGCGTCTCGGCCACCATCTTGCCGCGCGGGTTGGACACCGCGTCCTCGGTGCCCTTGATGACCGGGAGGATCGCGCCGGTGCCGATCTCCTTGCGGTGGTTCTCCGGGGACAGGATGAACTTCAGGAAGTCCACCGCCGCCGGGGGCGCGTCCGCGCCGACCGCGAAGCCGCCGCCACCGCCGAACGCGTCGGTGGCCGCGCCCTTGCCGCCCTCGACCATCGGGAACGGGAAGAAGCCGAGGTCGTCGCCGAGGTCCTTGGAGGTGTCCTTCTGGACGGTGGGCGCCCACTGGCCCATCAGCTCCATGGCGGCCTTGCCGTTGCCCATGGTCGCGGCCTGGCCGTCGGGGGTGTCGTAGTTGGCGCCGAGGAACCCGTTCTGGAACGGCTTGAGGTCGGCGAGCTCCTTGAGCTTCTGCCCGGCCGTGACGAAGTCGGGGTTCTCGAACGACTTGGTGGCCGCCGCCTGCTTGAGCGCGTCCAGGCCGGCGACCCGCATCGCCAGGTAGGCCCAGTAGTAGTGGCCCGGCCACTTCGCCTTACCGGCGAGTGACAGTGGCGTGATCCCGGCCGCCTGCAACTTCTTGACGTCCTCGATGAACTCGCCCCACGTGGCCGGCGGCGCTGTGATCCCCGCCTTCTCGAACAGCGCCTTGTTGTACCAGAAGCCCACCATTCCGATGTCGTACGGCACGCCATAGGTCTTGCCGCCCAGCTTGTACGCGGCGGCCGCGGCCGGCGTGATGGTGTCGGCCCAGGAGGCGATGTCCGCGGTGATGTCCTTGGCGATGCCCGCGTCGGCCTGCTGCTGGAGCACGCCGCCGCCCCAGGTCTGGTAGATGTCAGGGGATTCGCCCGACTGGGCCACGGTGGTCATCTTGGCCTTGAAAGCTTCATTCTCAAGTGCCGTGATGTTGATGGTGACGTTGGGGTGCGCGGCCATGTACTCCTTGGCCATGGCGTCCCACACCGGCTGCATGGGCTCGATGTTCTGGATGTGCCACCACTCCACGGTGACTTTCTCCTGCGCCGCCGCGCTCCCACTGGCCGCGGGCGCATCGTCTCCCGATGAGCCACAGCCCGCCAGGAGCAGCACACTCGCTGCCAGTGTGACCACTCCGCGTCGAGTCAACGACATATTGGTGGTTCCCTTCCGTCTTATCGCGGCGGCGAGGGGGTCGGGGTCCGGACCGCCGCCACGGGATCGGCCTCTGAAACTTTCGTTATTTATCCGATAGTTTCCATCGATGGCGCTGAGGTTACATCGGCTTTACCACGGGATCAACGGTCGTTGTGGAGCTGTTACTCGGCCGGGAACGCTAGGGTTCTGCCGTGATCGTCGGAAATCTCGTACGTCGACGCGAGAGATCCGATCAGTACGGATCTGGGCAGTAGAGGCGGAACCGGTGCGCCAGTGGACGACGCTCTTGACCGTGACCCTCGCGGTCATCGGTTCGCTTGGCCTACCCGGCCCGGCCCACGCCGACGGCGGCATTGAGGACCGACCGTGTCCTGTCTCAGTGCCGACCGGCACGACCTGCGGCTTCATGCTGGTGCCCGAGCGCAGGGACGTCTTCGGCAGCGCCACCGTCAAGGTCGGCTTCGCCGTACGCCGTGCGGGCGGCGACCAGCCCGACCCCCTGGTCTTCGCGACCGGCGGCCCCGGCTCCGCCGCCCTGCCGTTGATCGGCACGCTGGCCGACCTCGCCCCCGGCCGGGATGTCATCGTGATCGAACAGCGCGGCGGGCGCTATTCCGAGCCCCGGCTGGCGTGTCCGGAAATTGCCACCGGAATCGTGGCCGGTCTGAAAGCTTCGCGCGCGGACGAGGTGTCGGTGGCCGCGGCGACCTGCCGGGCCCGGCTCACCGCCGACCTGAGGGGCTACCGCACGCGCGAGATCGCGGCCGACATCGTGGACCTCCGCCACTCCCTCGGCTACCCCGAGTGGAACCTGCTCGGGATCAGCTACTCGACCCGGGCGATGCTGCTGGCCGCCGCCATGGACCCGGAGGGCACCCGCAGCGTGGTGCTCGACTCGTACCTGCCCGAGTCCACGCCCTGGTATGACCAGGCCGTGCCGTCGCTGCGCGGGTCGATCGCCAAGCTCGGCGTCACCGACCGGTTCGACGCGATGGTCGCCCGGCTGAACCGCGTCCCGGCCACGATGGAGATCCGGGACCCGGTCACCCAGGCCCCGGTCGAGGTCCGGCTGACCGGCGACGACGTGGCCACGCTGATCGGCGAGGCGCTCATGGAGACCGACGTGGTGCCGATCGTGCCCGCCCTGGTGGACGGCCTCGCCGACGGCGACTACACCCTGCTGCGCCCGCTGGTGGACCAGGTCGGGGACGGGCTCACCAGCCACGAGTGGGGCGAGTACTACGCGGTGCAGTGCCAGGACGAGGCCCCCTCCAACACCTTCGCGGACAAGCGCCTGATCACCGTGGCCGCGGACGCCGCGGTGTGCGGGCAGTGGCGGCTGGCCGGCTCCCGGCCGGAGAACGCGACCACCGAGGCGCCGGTGCTCGTGCTCGGCGGGCAGTACGACCCGACCACCCCGCCGGAGGCGGCCAAAGCCGCGATCCAGACCCTGCCGAACGCGCGGTTCGCCGAGTTCGCCGGGGTCGGCCACGGCGTGTTCCTGTCCAGCAACTGCGGCCGGGAGACCGTGCGGGCGTTCCTGAACGATCCGTCGGCGGCGACACCCTGCGACGCGGGACAGCGCCCGCACGAGAATCTGAAGCCCGGCGAGCTGCATCTGACCCTGCTCGGATACACGGCGCTGGGCGCGCCCTGGGTGCTCGCGCCCCTGGGCCTGTTCCTGCTGACCGCCGCCGTGCAACTCCTGGGCGGCGGGCTGACCGTCCGCCGCGGCGGCGGCTACACCGCGCTGGCCGGTCTCACCGGCCTCGCCTTCGGCGGCCTCGCCGCCCTCAGCCTGACCGGCATGGCGGGCGGCCCCAACGCGATCGGCATCGGCGTGCCCCCCGCGATCGTCTGGTACGGCCTGCTCGCCGTCGCCTCAGCCGCCCTGTCGATCGTGGCCGCCTTCCGGCTGCGCGCCCCCGCGATCACCATCCTGCCCGCCGGAATCGGGATAATTTTCATCGCGTGGCTGTACGGCTGGGCGCTCTGAACCTCTCATGAAGCCCGAGGGCCGCAGCTTGGCGCGCGAGGCCTACCGTCCGTCGCGTCACGGGTTGACGCGCTTTACCGGCAACATCTACGTTACGTGACACGAAAAGTCTCGGTAATCTTGTGAAACTTTCGGAAAGCGGGTCTCCGCATGTCGCGACGTCACAAGGCACTACTCGTTCCGATCCTGGCTTTACCCTTGGCGGGGTTCACGCCCGCCGGTGCGGAAAGCGCTTCCCATGGATCCAGGATCGAGGTCGACTACCGAACGGTTCATCAGAAGATCGATGGATTCGGAATCTCGCAGGCGTTCCGCCGGATGGAGCTCATCGAGCAGCTCTCCCCGCAGCAGCAGCGCGAGATCCTCGACCTCTGGCTGAGCAGGGAGAAGGGCGCGGGAGTCAGCATCCTGCGGCTCGGCATCGGCTCCTCGCCGACCGGCAGCCCTTATGACCTGATGGAATCGATCCAGCCGGTCGACCCCGGCGGGCCCAATGCGACACCGAACTATGTCTGGGATGGCAAGGACGGCGGCCAGGTCTGGCTGGCCAAGGAAGCCAAGCGTTACGGCGTGAAACGCTTCTACGCCGACGCCTGGAGCGCGCCCGGCTACATGAAGGACAACGGCTCCGACAGCAACGGTGGCAGCCTGTGCGGCCTGACCGGGGTGACCTGCGCCGGCGGCGACTGGCGCACGGCCTACGCCAAATACCTGGTCCAGTACGCGAAGTTCTACAAGCAGGAGGGCATCAAGATCACCGACATCGGGTTCACCAACGAGCCCGACTGGACGGCCGTCTACGCCTCCATGCGCTTCACCCCCGCCCAGGCGGCCGAGATGGTCCGGGTGATGGGTCCGTACGCCCGCCAGGCCGGGCTCAACCTGGTCTGCTGCGACTCCTTCGGGTGGAACGAGTCCAAGGCGTACACGGCGGCGATCGAGGCCGACCCGGTGGCGCGGCGCTACGTGGACGTGCACGCGGGCCACACCTACGCCAGCCCGGTGGACGCGCCGCTGCCGACGAACCGGCCGGTGTGGATGTCGGAGTGGAACCCGAACGGCGACACCTGGAACGAGGCGTGGGACGACGGCGGCGGCTGGGACGGGTTCACCATCGCCTCCGCCATCCATGACGCGATGACGCTGGGCAACGCCTCCGCCTACGTCTACTGGTTCGGGGCCTCGCGCGGGGCGACCCGGGCGCTGCTGCAGGTGGACGTGCCCAACCAGACCTACTCCGTGTCCAAGCGGCTGTGGGCGCTGGCCGCGTACAGCAGGTTCATCCGGCCGGACGCGGTGCGGCTCGGGATCACGGCGAGCGACCCGGCGCTGCGGGTGTCGGCGTTCCGCAACAAGGACGGCTCCGAGGTGGTCGAGATCCTGAACACCGGGACGGCCGCGGTGAGCACCACCCTCAAGACGAAGTCCGGCAAGGCCACCCTCTACCTGACCGATGGTGGAAACTCGCTGGCTCCGACCGTCCTGCCCGGCAAGCACGGCCACCGGCCAGTGACCCTGCAGCCGCGTTCTCTGACGACCGTCGTCGTCAGATAACCGTTGACCCCGGGAGGGCGCCCCTGGGAGCGTGGGCGCCCTTCCGGTCCATTTGTCGGGGAGTCGGGATGATTCGAGTAGCGATCGTCGGCACGGGCGGCATCGCGGGCGCGTGCCATCTGCCCGCGTTGCGGGCGCAGGCGCACCGGGCCGAGGTCGTGGCGGCGGTGGACGTGGACGAGGCGCGGGTGAAGGCATTCTGCGCGGAGCACCGCATCCCGGTGGCGTACACCTCGCTGGAGGCGATGCTGGCGGCGGAGCGGCCGAATCTGGTGCACATCTGCACTCCCCCGCATCTGCACGCGGCGCAGGCGACGGAGTGCCTGCGGGCGGGGGCGTGGGTGTGGATCGAGAAGCCGGTGTGCCGGTCGCTGGCGGAGTATGACCTGATTTCATCCGCTGAATTGGATGCGTTCGCGTCTGTTGTCGCGCAGCATCGGTTCGGGTCGGGGGTGCGGCATTTACGGGCGATCGCGCCGGAGCTGGGGCGGGCGCTGGTCGCGTTGTGCGTGACCGCCTGGTATCGGGATCACGCGTATTTCGACGTGCCGTGGCGGGGGAAGTGGGAGACCGAGGGCGGCGGGCCGACGATGGGGCACGGGATCCATCAGATGGATGTGCTGCTTTCTGTGCTCGGGGAGTGGACCGAGGTGCGGGCGATGACCGGGACGCTCGATCGGCGGGTGCAGACCGAGGATCTGTCCATGGCCATCGTGCGATTCTCCTCGGGAGCGATGGCGTCGGTGGTGAACAGCGTGCTCTCGCCCCGGGAGGAGAGTTATCTGCGGTTCGATTTCAGCGCCGCGACGGTGGAACTGCGGCATTTGTACGGCTATCGCAATGCGGACTGGACCTCCGCGTCGCCGCTCTGGAATCCGCCGGAGGATGTGCCAAGCTCGCATGAGGCGCAGCTGGCGGAGTTGCTGGACGCGTTCGAGCGGGGGGAGGCGCCGCCGATGAGCGGGCCCGAGGGGCGGCAGGCGCTGGAGTTGATCACTGGGCTGTATGCGTCGGCTTTTATGGGGAAACCGGTGTTTCGTAGTGATCTGACGGTGGATCATCCGTTTTATCACCGGTTGGATGGAGGGACGTGGAGCTGATCTTCTCCGAGCGTGGGGTGGAGATCCTGCGCTACGTCTACGAGCCGAATATGCCGGTTTTCGAGTCGCCGAAGCCGTTTTTTCATCCTATGAGGACGCTGGCGGGGGATGTGGTCAGCGTGTATCGGCCGCATGATCATCGCTGGCATAAGGGGTTGCAGTTTACGGTGTCGGATTTATCCGGCGAGAATTTCTGGGGTGGCGGGAGCTATGTGCGGTCCGAAGGTGGGTATATGGATTTGCCCAACAACGGGACCATGCGGCATGAGGAGTTCCTGGCACCGGGGGTTGAGCGGCTGACGTGGCATACGCAGGCGGGCGAGCACTGGGTGGATGAGGAGCGCGTGATCGCGGTCCGGGATGTGCTCGAGGATTCCTGGGCGCTGGAGTTCAGCACGGCGATCACCAATGTGCGCGGCTCGGAGCTGGTCTTCGGGAGCCCGACCACGAACGGGCGGCCGCTGGCCGGATATTGCGGTCTTTTCTGGAGAGGTCCCCGGTCGTTCGAGGGCGGCGATGTGATCGCCTCGCATGGCGAAGGGCCGGAGATGATGGGGCGGCCGTCCGATTGGCTGGCTTATGTCGGGCGTCATGACGAGGTGGATCGCTGCTCGACGCTGCTGTTCCTGAGCGCCCAGCCCACCGACTGGTTCGTCCGGACGACGCCGTTCGCCGCGGTCAATCCGTCGATCGCGTTCGATCGGGTGCTGGTGCTGCCGCCGGGTGAGACGCTGTCCCTGCGCTACCGGGTGGTCGTCGCCACCGGGGCGTGGGATCGGGCCCGGCTGGAGGCGTATGTGAAGGAACATCCGTGTTCGGGGTAGGTGTCTCGGATCTGACCGTGTATGACTGGCCGACCGCCGACGGGCTCTGCGGGGGTTCTCCGCATTTGCATACCTTGTGCGCGGAGGCGTACGTGGTGATCGAGGGGGTCGGGAGCGTACAGACCCTGACCTGGTCCGGGTTCGAGGAGACCCCGCTGGAGCCGGGGTCGGTCGTCTGGTTCACGCCCGGCACCGTGCATCGGCTGATCAACGGCGGTGGCCTGCGCATCATCGTGCTCATGCAGAACAGCGGCCTCCCCGAGGCCGGCGACGCCGTCTTCACCTTCCCGCCGCATGTGCTCTCCGACGCCGCCCGGTACGGCCAGAGCGTCGCGGGCGATGTCCGAAACCGCCGGGATCTGGCCATCGAGGGATTTCTGGCGTTGCGTGCGGACGGCTCCGCCTTCGCGGGGTTCCTCGAGCACGCGGCCCGGATTGTCCGGACCCGGCTGGACACGTTCGAGCAGCGCTGGCGCGAAGGGCCCCTGAAGGCCGCGCTGGCCACGGGTGAGCAGATGACCCGGCTCAGGAACGGCGATCTCAGCCACCTGCGGGAGGGCGCGGTGACCCGGCTCTCCCCCACCGCCAAGCCCGGCATGTGCGGAAATTTGCAGGCTTATCCGGCCGTGTGAGGGTTGCCCGCCCGGTAGATGAGCCGTGCTCGGATCGTAGTGTGTCCTGATCTCACGCTCAACATTTGGTTAAGCCTGACTTAAGGAGCTAACTATCAGGAAACTTTCTTAAAAGAAACCATTGACTGGCCTGATCAGACGACTTAGGTTCGCGATCAATCGCCTGGGGGCGGGGTGGGACCAACTGTTCTGTCGCGAGTCGCCGGAATCCGCGATCTCCGACCGTCGCCAATCGGAGGTGGCACGTGCGCCTGCGCGCAGCCGCCGCGGGAGCCTCGCTCGCTCTCGTGGCCGCACTCCTGACCATTCACGGCGCCAGCGCGGCCGTCGACAACGAGACCTGCCGTCCTGACGGGCTGTATCGCACGCCGGGGCTGGATGTGCCGTACTGCCTGGCGTACGACGAGAACGGCAGGGAGAAGAACGGCGCGGACCATCCGCGGCGGATCATCGGGTATTTCACCGGCTGGCGGGACGGGACCAACGGGCAGACGCGGTATCTGGTCAGTGACATTCCGTGGGGGAAGGTCACTCATATCAACTACGCGTTCGGGCATGTCGGCGCGGACAATCGGTTGTCGGTGGGGAGCCAGGTTCCGGCGAACGCGGCCATCGGGAGGGAGTGGCCCGGGGTGGCGGGGGCGGAGATGGATCCGGCCTTCGCCTACAAGGGGCACTTCAACCTGCTGAGCAAGTTCAAGAAGCAGTTCCCCAATACGAAGACGCTGATCTCCGTCGGTGGATGGGCCGAGAGTGGTGGGTTCTTCGACGCCAACGGCGACCGGCAGGCGTCGGGTGGGTTCTACTCGATGACGGTGAACGGCGACGGGTCGGTGAACCAGGCGGGCATCAACACGTTCGCGGATTCGGCGGTGGCGTTCATCCGGCAGTACGGGTTCAGCGGGGTGGATGTCGACTACGAGTACCCGACGTCGATGAAGGACGCGGGGAATCCGCTCGACTGGTCGATCGCGAACGGGAAACGCGCGCATCTGATGAAGGGCTATGTGGCCCTGATGAAGACGCTGCGGGCCAAGCTCGACGCGGCGGCGGTGGCGGATGGGAAGTACTACCTGCTGACCGTGGCCGCGCCTTCCAGTGGATATCTGCTGCGGGGGCAGGAGACTTTCCAGGTCACGCAGTATCTCGACTATGTGAACATCATGTCGTATGACCTGCATGGGGCCTGGAACGAGTTCGTCGGGCCGAATGCGGCGTTGTATGACGACGGGAAGGATGGGGAGCTCGCGGCGGCGAGTGTGTACACGACCCAGCAGTACGGGGGGATCGGGTATCTCAATACCGACTGGGCTTATCACTACTTCCGTGGGGCGATGCCGGCCGGGCGGATCAATATCGGGTTGCCGTACTACACGCGGGGGTTCAGGAACGTCACCGGAGGGACCAATGGGCTCTGGGGGCGTGCGGTGGGGAGCACGTGTCCTACCGGGCTGACCAAGTGCGGTGACGGGGCCGTCGGGATCGACAACCTGTGGCATGACGTGGAGAACGGGCTGGAGATGCCCGCGGGGTCCAATCCGATGTGGCATGCCAAGAATCTGCAGCAGGGGATTCTCGGGGACTATCTCGCGTCGTACGGGTTGGGTGGGGCGACGCTTCAGGGGACCTATGCGCGGTTCTACGACGCCGGGCTGGTCGCGCCGTGGTTGTGGAACTCGACGAAGCGGGTGTTCCTGTCGACCGAAGATGACCAGTCGGTGGCGGCGAAGGCCGACTATGTCGTGGCGAAGGGTCTCGGCGGGACGATGATGTGGGAGCTCGCGGGCGACTACGCGTTCAATTCCGCGAAGGGGCAGTATGAGCCCGGGTCCACGCTGACCACGCTGATGTATGACAAGTTCAAGAACGCGTCGCCGTATGGGGCTGTTCGGGCTACGACGTCGATTCCCGCGCAGAAGCTGGATATCGGTGTGGAGTTCCGGGAGTTCGCGCTGGGTGACAACAACTATCCGATCAATCCGAAGATTCGTATCACGAATAATTCGTCTTCGACGCTTCCTGGTGGGACGGAGTTCCAGTTCGATTACTCGACGTCCGCTCCTGGTAACGCGGCCGATCAGTCGGGGTTCGGGTCGCAGGTGATTCGTAAGGATCATACGGCGGCCAACAACGTCGGCGGGTTGAAGGGTGTTTACAACCGGGTGTCGTTGAAGCTTCCCAGCTGGCAGACGCTGGCGCCGGGTGCCTCGGTGGATGTTGCCTTTGTCTACTATCTGCCGACTTCGACGCCTTCCAACTGGACGGTCACGTTCGGGGGCAACACCTACGGAATCCTCCAAGACTATGCGCGGGGCGGCGCGGGTCCCTCTCCGTCGCCATCTGGGTCGCCGTCTGGATCGCCCTCACCGTCGCCCTCGCCGTCAGGCGGAACCTGCACGGCACCCGCCTGGGTGTCCACGTCCATCTACACGAACGGAATGCAGGTCTCGTTCGGCGGCAAGACCTGGGAAGCCCGCTGGTGGACCCAGAACAACCAGCCCGGCACCAACGAAGTCTGGCGAGACCTAGGCCCCTGCACGGGCAACCCCTCTCCGTCACCTTCACCATCACCTTCGCCGTCGCCTTCTCCGTCGCCTTCTCCGTCGCCCTCCCCCTCCCCGTCGCCGTCGCCTAGTCCCACGGGGCAGTTCCCGGCCTGGGCTGCAGGAACGGCGTACACGGCCGGAGCGAAGGTGACTTACGCCGGATCCACCTACGAATGCCGCCAGTCCCACACCGCCCTCGCCGGCTGGGAACCCGCCAACGTCCCCGCCCTCTGGACGAAGCTCTAACCCCCTAAGCCCCCGGGTCGCGTGAGAAAGGTGACGCTCACGCGACCCGGGCCATTCATCCCAAAATCGGGCAGGTCACGCACCAAACCGATAGATGGCACCATGGCTCCGTACCACCAAAGCCAACGGAAGGTCATCGACAGGTGAGGCGTCTACTCACGGTCCTGCTGCTAGCGAACGCCGCCACCCTGGCAGCCCCGCTCCCCGCCGCCCAGGCCCACAACGTCCTGCTAGGCAGCAACCCGTCCAAAGGCTCCCACCTCACCACCGCCCCCACCGAAGTCCGCCTGACCTTCGACCAGCCGGTACGCCCCGAGTTCGCCAAAATCGCCCTCACCGACGCAACCGGCACCCACTACGAATCCGGCACCATCACCGTCGAAAAGAACGACGTAGTCACCCCCGTGACCCCGCCGACCACCTCCGGCACCTACACCATCGGCTACCAAATCCTCTCCAACGACGGCCACCCGGTAACCGGCCAAATCACCTTCACCTACACCGCCCCCAACCCAACGCCCACCACCTCGCCCACCACCTCGGCCACCACCTCGGCCACCACCTCGGCCACCACGGAGCCAACACCCGCCGCCTCGGCCGCCTCGGAGCCGACACCCGCCACCACCCCGGCCCCCGCGCAGTCGCCCCCCGCCGCCCCGCTCTCCTCCGGAGCAAACCCCCCTTCCGGCGGTGGCAGCTGGGTCTGGGGCCTCCTCGCCGCCACGGCAGCCCTCCTCGCCCTCACCGTCCGCACCCTGGCCCGCCACGACCGCAATCTGCGCGGTGCCGCATGACGGCCACCCCCGACCACGCGCTGTCTGGCGAGACCGACGCGACCACAACCAGCACCAAGAACGACGTCCCCGCACCAAAAGGCGTGGATCCCACGCCCCGCTCCGGCGGACCGGGCCAAACCTCAACAAACCCGGCATCAACCTACGCAGACGACAGCGACGGCCGGCTCTCCGCTTCCCAACCGCAGCGCAGCATCGCGGCACCTACCCACACCGAGAACGATGACGGCCAAGGCCCCGCCTCTTCCCCGCCGATCGTCATCTCGACATCCGCCGACACCAACGGCGACGCCCCTTCCCGGCGAACGATCCCCCTGGCTGGACTCGCGATCGCCGGCGTCTTCGCCGTCGTCATCGGCACCTGGCTGACCGCCCCCGACGAGGCCCCCGGCATCCCGGTCCCCGGCATCCTCGTGGACTACGGCCTGCCCGTCACCCGGCTGCTTCTGGACCTCGCCGCCCTGGCGACCGTCGGCCTGAGCCTGCTGCCCAAGCTTCTGGGTTTCGACGACGTGGACCGTACCGAACCGATCGCCGCCCGAGCCCGGCACTGGGCCGTCATGTCCGCACTCACCTGGTGCGCCGCGGCCCTGCTCGCCACCCTGCTCAGCGCCGCCGAGGTGATGCCCGGCCAGATCCCCGACGTCGGCGCCTACGTGGAGACGATCGGCAGCGGCCAAGGCCTGATCGTCAGCGCCTCCGCCGCCCTGCTCAGCGCCGCCGTCGGCACCCTCGCCATCCGTTTCGGCGAGAAGGTCCCCGCCGAGCTCCGCGTCCTCATCGCGATGTTCGGCCTCCTCCCCCTCCCCGTGACCGGCCACGCCTCCAACTGGTACTGGCACGACCTCAGCATGGTCTCCATGGAGCTCCACGTCATCGGCGCCTCAGCCTGGACCGGCGGCCTCCTGGCGGTAACCCTCTTCCTGGCCACCAACCGCTCCCTCCTGGCCACCACCCTCCCCCGTTTCTCCCGCCTCGCCACCATCTGCCTGTTCCTGGTCGGCCTCTCCGGCCTCTTCAACGGCATCGTGGAGCTCCTCCTCACCCCCACCGAGCCCTTCCCCGCCTCCCTCCTCACCACCGGCTACGGCCAGCTCCTCCTAGCCAAAACAGCCTTCGCCGCCGCCATCGCCCTCCTGGCCGCCAACATCCGCTGGCGCCTCCTCCCCAGAATCACCCAAGCCCACCCCACCGCCTTCGCCACCTGGGCCGCCCTGGAACTCACCATCATGGGCCTGGCGTACGGCGTCGCCGTAGCCCTCACCCGCGCCCCCGTCGCCTGACAATGACACCCGGCCGAGCGGAGCTGGAAGATGTCCCGCCACGCAACACGCGTTTGCGGCTCATCCTGCCGAAGGCCGGGGCTGCCAGGAGTAGGTCACGTCCGGCTCGCCCGGCTCGTCATCGAACCCGGACACGGTGAAGCCATGCCGTTCATAGAAGCGACACGCGCCCGTGTTGCGCTGAAAGGTGTGCAGGCGCAACCCCTCGGGCCTGGCGCGCTTGGCATGGACGATCAGATCGGTGCCGATGCCATGACCTTGGAGGCCGGACATCACGAAGAGATGGCCGAGCTGGTCGATGCTGAGCGTGGCGAAGGCGACGATCCGGCCGCGCAACTCGGCGACCCAAAGTTCGTGGCTGTAACCACACGCCAAGAATCCGTTGATCCATTCAGGGTTCCCGGCGTCGGGTTCGGTGTCCCGCAGATACGGCTTGTCGTCCGTGGCGGATAGGAAAACCTCGCGGACCGCAGCGGCGTCGTCGACCGACCCCCGCCGGATCAGCGGCAAGGCGTCATGCAGAACGAGGTCGGCCATCTTCGTCAGCCCTAGAAAGTACCGAAAGGTCTCCATGTCCTCGATGCCGCCGAAGGGGCGCCGGTGCAGGCTGGCAACGCATCGGCGGAGGACCGCCCGATTGTCGCCGGTCGCCTGCCCGCCCGAACGGAGATAGCTCCAGATACAGCCCGCCGTGTAGCTGTCTGCTATCAAAGCGTCGGTCTTGTCGTGGTTGGGCATCTCAGGAAATGGGAGGGCGGTATGTTCGGCCCACAAGCTCTGAACAGTCTGATACATCGCCTCGTGGGCGTCTGCCCCGTACCAGCGGGGCCCGAATCGGTACCGCTGCTCGTCGCGACGCACCCCATACCCACGCTGCTTCTCCGCCCGCCGTCGTGCCCCGAATGCCGCCATCTCCCGCAATTGGCCCGCGCGACTGGCCTCCAGGACGTCGAGGGCCCGCAGCAGCGCGGGCTCATCGCTCCGGACCGATCCGGCTACACCGGTGATGTACTGCCAAGTGGCGGTGAACCCGAGGGGCATATGCCGTCCCACAGCGCATCGCAGAGCCGTGTACCGGTACTTGTAGGGCAGGCCACGATTGCGGACGCGCCGGGCATGGAAAGCGAAGCTCATGACGCGACCTGCCCATCTCCATCGGGTACGACCAGCACGGTCGAGCGCTCGACCAGCTCATGCCTGCAAATCGCCCCAGGCGGCCGGGCATTACAAACGATCACTCGTTCTGGTAGCTGAGGAGGTCGCCGGGCTGACAGTTCAGGGCCCGGCAGAGGGCGGTGAGGATGGTGAGCAGGCGCTTGCCGGCCAGGTCCTGGGCCATGGGGGCGACGATACCGCCGATCAGCTCTTGATCTTGCGGGGGTGGATCGAGGTGTGGCATGTCCAGACTTGTCAGGGCCCGCCGGTTGACCCAGGACGAGCTCGCGCCGGGAACGGGCACCGTTCCTCCGGTGACAGTCTTATCTGGTGAGTTGTCCTCGGGGTCGTGATGTGTTCAGCAGGTAGATGGCGAGCGCTGTGAGCCAGCCGAAGCCGGTGATGAGGGAGATGCGCTGGAACAGTCCACCGAAGTCCACCAGGCTTTCGGCCTGGTTGAAGGCGACGCCGGAGATCGCGAAGGAGACTGCGAACACGGCGGCGGTGACCGACGAGTAGATCGCCCAGCCGCGCTGGTGTTGGGTGGCGAACCGGCGGGTGAATACCAGGCAGGCGGCCAGCAGCGCGATGAAGGCGGGGATCGAGAACACGTCGTGAAGCGCGCCCAGGGTACTGGGATGTTCGACCATGTTGGGGGTTCCGGGTGGGTAGCCGCTTACCGGGTCGGTGGCGAAGACGCCCGCGCCGATCAATCCGATTCCCCATACTGCGATCAGCGACGGCCCCCAGGTTGCACGCCCGTGGGGCTTGAGTAAACGTCGCAGGCCGACGGCGAAGGCCAGCGTCAGCGCGCCGGTGACGATGAAGTTGGTGACCTGGATCCAGCCGTACTCGCCGAGGGCCAGCGAACTGCCGGGATGCCGCAGCGGATCGTAGTCGGCGCGGACGGCGCCCTGAATGAGGAGTGTGGTCACGAACAGCGGGCCGGCGATCACTCCGGCGATCAGCAGTGGCACCGTCCTGGACGTGGCTGTCCGATCCGGATTCGCGGCGCCTGCCGGGACGCTCATTGGTGCTCCTTGTGGGGGTTGGCGGGTTGCGGTGTTGTGTCCGGCAGGCGCAGGTAGCCGGACAGTTGCCGCAGCGCTTGGCGGACCAGGTCGGGTGCCGAGGCGGGCTGGTCCGCGATGAGCCAGCGGTCGGTGGCCACCTCCGTCGCCGTTGCCACGGCGTCGGCGAGGATCCGGGGAAGCATCTCGTGGCCGCTGTCGGCGCCGACGCGCTCGGCGATCGCCTCGGCGAGCACGTCCCGCATGACGGCCTGTGCCTTCAGGTACTCGCCCTGCAGGGCGGGCGCCTTGGTGACCAGACGCACGCCGGCGATCCAGCCTTCGGGTGCCTGGTCGGCGCCGGTGTACTGGCGGAGCACCGCGTGCGTGATCGCATCCCAGAGCGGTTCGCTGTCCGGCCGCGCACGCAGGGCCTGTCCGACGTGCCTGGCCCGGTCCACCGCCAGCGCGCAGATGGCCTCGTACTTGCTCGCGAAATAGTTGTTGAACGTGCGGGGCGACACACCGGCCTCGGCCGCGATGTCCTCGACCAGCACGTTGTCCAGCCCGCGCTCGATGGCCAGTCGCATCGCCGCCAGGCCCAGCGCCTGCCGCGTCGCCGCCTTCTTGCGTTCCCGCAACCCGGCGTGCGGGCGTCGGGTGGGTACGGCTTCGCTGCTCACGGAACCCATCCTCACAAAAAGTTGCGTGATCAGCAAGTTTTCTGGTTGGCGTAGGTAGGCGTGCAGATCCCGGGTGCGCAGTTCACGGTCGGGAGGTCCATGGGAGGAGGAGGCCGTCGCCTGGTACGCGGGGGACGACGTGGAGGTGGAGGTGGAACACCGACTGGGTGGCGGGCTTGCCGCGGGAGGTGATGATGTTGACGGCCGGGTGTTCCGCGGCCAGTTCGGCGGCTCTGGCCATGGTGCGGGCTGAGACTTCGGGGCTTTCGGCGACGTCGGTGACGTGGGTGTGCGGGATGACGAGGACGTGTCCGGGTGTGACGGGATCGATGGGCGTGATCGCGATCGTTTCCGGCCAGGCGCGGACGATGGTGGCGGGCGCGCGTTCCGCGATGATGTCGCAGAAGACGCAGGTTGTGTCGATCTTGACCTCCTCAGTCGCCAAAGCCTCAACTCCAGGTGATCCGGAGTTGAGGCGCAAGCCGTTCAGCGGAGTTCGGCCACGGCGTCCTCGGCGCGGAGACGGTAGCGGCGGACGAAGAGTTCGGTGAGGAGCCAGGTGGCGAGCAGGAGGCCGGCGGCGAGGGGCCAGGAGCCGGGGGCGTACGGGGGGGCTTCCACGAGGAGGTCCTGGAGGTAGAGGCCGCCGTAGACGCCGCCGGTGATGAGGGCCGTGCCGACGAGGGGGCGGATGTAGGCGGGGAGGGGGATGAGGAAGGCCAGGTCGACGGCGATGGCCGCGAGGATGAGGAAGAACGGGATGGCGGAGCCGGGGAAGCCGATGACGACCAGCAGGGGCCAGATCAGCATGCGGTACGCGACGTACCCCAAGGCGATCATGGTGGCGGTGCCGGTGCGGCCGACCATGATGCGCGCCATCACAAGGATGATCATGCCGACTACGCCCGCCCACACCGAGTAGACGGCGTCGGGGACGGGCAGGGAGAAGTTCTGGATGGCCACCAGGTCGACGGGGCGGTTGAGCGTCTCGGCGGCGAAGTCGAGCAGCGCGGGTTCGGCCTCGGGTTCGCCGCGGATCCAGGCGGCCAGGCCGAGCACGCCATACTCCTGGTGCTGGCTGGGGAAGATCGCGTTTTCCAGGAAGAAGCCGAACAGGATCGTCAGGACCGTGGTGCGCATGCGCCCGGCGGGTGCGCCGACGAAGTAGCCCCGGATGACGCCCGCGATCATGAAGGCGGTGCCGATGAACAGCAGCGCGTGGGAGGGGCTCCAGGCCGTGATGTCCAGGCCGTTGATCCGGTGGTTGATCAGGTCGAGCGGCACGGCGATCAGGAAGGTCCCGGTCCCCCACTGGATCAGCCGGGAGGCGGTGCGGTCGACGCCGTAGCCCGTGTACCAGTGCACGATCGTGAGCCCGACGGCGATGACGGTGCCGACCGTGTTGAGCAGGTGCGGCGGGGCAAGGTCATCGCGGATCCACCGGAAATGCCAGGAAACATCCCACGAAGAGCCGAGCACCTTGAAAACGAACGCCACCAGCCAGCCGAGGTAGAGGACACGGAACAATTCGGCGGGGGTTTCCCGCCCTGCCGTCCCTCGTGTCCAGTATGGGAGAGCCCACCCGATGATCCGGGCAGGGGCCTGCTTGAGCGACATTCCAGAGTTCACGCGCGAAATGATGCCGCTGTCTTTACCTGCGGCGCAATCATGCCTCCGGATTCGTGGCCGTATCGCGTACTAAGGACGGACTTCGGGTCCGGACGCACCTATCAGTACATGGCCACCGATGCGATGGTGAAGGGAGATCGCGATCGGAGGCTGACGATGGACGAAGTGACTCAGGCGCTCAAAAGACTCGATCTTCACACGAAAGCGGCGCTGCTCGCGGGGCAGGACATGTGGACGTTGCCTGCCATACCCGAGATCGGCCTGGATTCCCTGGTCATGTCGGACGGGCCGATCGGGGTCCGGGGCATGGAGTGGACGGCGGTGGACCCGTCGATCGCTCTCCCCAGCCCGACAGCCCTGGCGGCCACCTGGGATGTCGCACTGGCCCGGCGCGTGGGCGAACTGCTGGCGCAGGAGGCGCGGCGAAAGGGAGTGCACGTACTGCTCGCGCCGACCGTCAACCTGCACCGGTCACCGCTGGGCGGACGCCACTTCGAGTGCTACTCCGAGGATCCCCTGCTCAGCGGCGAGATCGCGGCCGGATACGTGACCGGCGTCCAGGAACGCGGCGTCGCGGTCACCGTCAAACACTTCGTGGCCAACGACTTCGAAACCGAGCGATTCACGGCGAACGTCCTCGTCGGCGAGCGGGCGCTACGCGAGCTGTATCTCGCGCCCTTCGAGATCGTGAACCTCAAAGCCGGCCCGTACGGGGTGATGGCGGCCTACAACCGGGTCAACGGCCCAACGATGACCGAACACGACGAACTGCAGAACCGGGTGCTGCGGGAGGAATGGGGTTTCGACGGGTTCATCGTGTCGGACTGGACGGCGGCCAGGGACACGGTGCGGGCCGCGAACGGCGGACTCGACGTGGCCATGCCAGGCCCGCGAACGGTGTACGGGCCCGCGCTGGCCGACGCGGTCAAGGCGGGCGAGGTCAGTGAGGCCGTCCTGGACGAGCATGTCCTGCGGGTCCTCACGGTGGCCGCCAGGACGGGCGCGCTGCGAACCGGCAGTCCACGCCCCGAATTCGCGCACGTGGACGGGGAGGCTCTCGCCCGGGAAGTCGCCGCGCGTTCCTTCACGCTGCTGCGAAACGAACCGGCGGCAGGGCGGCAGCGCATTCTCCCCCTCCCGACGGGCACCAGGATCGCCCTGATCGGTGGCCTGGCCAAGGACGCCCGGGTGATGGGCGGAGGAAGCGCGCAGGTCTACCCGGAACATGTGGTCTCACCGCTGGAAGGCCTGCGCGCCGCCGGTCTCGACGTCACGTACGCCCGAGGCGCCGACCCCAGCCCCAACCTCAACCCGGCCCGCGACGGCTTCGCCATCACCTCCACGGCCAGGGCCGCGGACGGCCGGATCCTGGGGACGTTCCCACAGATAGACGGCATGCTGACGTGGATAGGCCAGACCCCCGTGCCGTACGACGAGCTGCACACGGTCGAGATCGGCGGCACCTTCACCCCCGACGTGGACGGCGGGCATGAGTTCGCGATCGACGGGCTCGGTGCCTTCCGGCTGGAGATCGACGGCTCGACCCTGCACGAGGGAGTGATCAAACCGCCCCCGGACCGGGCGGCCGACGCGATCTTCGTACCGGCGCAGAAAGTCTTCACGGTCGAGCTGGCCGCCGGTCGGCCGGTGGACGTGCTGCTCGTCCACACCGTCTACAAGGGCCAGGTCGGCGAGATGCCGCTGGCGTTCGTCGGGTTCGGCCTGGCCCACCGGGAGCCGCGGCCGGACGCGGACACGCTGCTGGCGCAGGCCGAGGCCGCCGCCCGCGAGGCCGATGTGGCCGTGGTCGTGGTGGGCACCTCGAAGGAGATCGAGAGCGAGGGCTTCGACCGGCGCTCGCTGCGCATCCCGGAACGCCAGGACGAGCTCGTCTCGCGGGTGGCGGCGGCCAATCCGAACACGATCGTGGTCGTGAACGCGGGCTCCCCGGTGGAGATGCCGTGGCGGGAGGAGGTCGCGGCGACGTTGCTGACCTGGTTCCCCGGCCAGGAGGGCGGGCACGCGCTGGCCGACGTGCTGACCGGCGCGGCCGAACCGGGCGGGCGGCTGCCGACGACCTGGCCGGTGACGATGGCCGACTGCCCGGTCCTCGACGTGACCCCGCGGGACGGGGAGATCCGCTACGACGAGGGCGTGTTCATCGGCTACCGCGCCTGGGACCGGATGGGCACCGCACCCGCCTACCCGTTCGGCCACGGCCTCGGCTACACCACGTGGGACTACGAGTCGATCGAGTACACGGACGCGGATGACGGTTCGGCCATCGGCGCCCTCACCGTGCGACTACGCAATTCGGGCACGCGACCGGGACGGGAGGTCGTCCAGGCGTACCTTTCTCCGGTCGAACCGGACGAGTCACGCCCGGCGCGGTGGCTGGCCGGGTTCGCGACGGCCGACGCCGAACCCAGAGCGAGCGTCGAGGTGACCATCGAGATCCCGCGGCGGACCGCCGAAATCTGGACCGAGGAGGGCTGGCGGCTGGTCGAAGGCGACTATGTTCTCACCGCCGCGCACTCGCTGACCGAACCTCGCCTCAGCACCCCAATCACCTTCTAACCCACACGCATCAACCCCAACCGCCCAGCAGGTACGCCACCGGTCGGACAGACCTCATCTCGCCACCCCAATCACGTTCAACCCAACCGCCGGCACGCCTGCCCGCCAGGCGGTCTCAGCCGGCTCTCAGCGGTTCTCAGTAAGCTCTCGACATGACGTTCCCTGGTGGGCGGCGGGCTATGACCGCCGTGATCGCGCTTGCGGTCCTTGCGGTGGCCGCGATCACATGGGCGGTCTGGCCCTCGGAGCCACCGCCGCGCGGCCAGGACCTGACGATCGACGTGCTCGACGGTCCTGCCAACGACCAGCGCGTCACGATCGACGCCACGTTCTTCGCCCCCGCGTCCGGCGGCAAGGCCCCCGCCGTCCTGCTCGGCCACGGCTTCGGCGGCAGCAAGGCGAGCGTCCGCGACCAGGCCCAGCGCCTGGCCCAGCACGGCTACGCGGTCCTGACCTGGTCCGCCCGCGGCTTCGGCCGCTCCACCGGCGAGATCGCCCTCAACTCCCCCGACTACGAGGTCAAGGACGTCCAGCAGCTGGTCGACTGGCTCGCCACCCGCCCCGAGGTACGGCTCGACGCGGCGGGCGACCCCCGCGTCGGCATGGCCGGCGGCTCGTACGGCGGCGCGATCGCCCTGATGACCGCCGCCTACGACACCAGGATCGACGCCATCGCCCCCCAGATCACCTGGCACGACCTGGCCGACGCCCTGTTCCCCAACGCCACCGGCCAGGGCCCCGCGACCGGCGTCTTCAAGAAGATGTGGGCCGGAATCTTCTTCAGCGCAGGCGGCAACCGCCTGGCAGGCCTCAGCGGCGGCGCCTCGGGCGGCCTCGCGGGCCTGACCGGAGCTACGGGAACCGGCGGCTCTGGCGGAGTTGGCGGAACGGGCACAGGCGGAACGGGCACGCCCGGACCAGGAACAGCCACACCCGGAACAGCCACACCCGAAGCAGGCACGAACGGAGCAGGCACGAACGAAACGGGCGCAGGAGGCACAAGCGCGAGCCCAGCGCCCACCAGCGCGCCCGACATTTCCGGAACTCCGGGAACCTCCGGCTCTGAACGTCCGGCGGCGACAGGCATGACGCCGCAACAAGTGCAATGCGGACGATTCATGCCGACGATCTGCGACATCTATCAGGAGATCGCCGAAAAGGGCCAGGCCACCCCGCAGGCCATCGACTTGCTGCGACGCTCAAGCCCCGTCTCCGTGCCCGGAAAAATCCGCATTCCCTCCCTGATCATTCAAGGCCAGCGAGACTCCCTCTTCCCGCTCTCGCACGCCGACGCCAACGCCCGCGCGATCGCGGCCACCGGCGCCCCCGTCGAAGTCGCCTGGATCAACGGCGGCCACGACGGCGGCGACAGCGAAGGCGACTGGGTCTTCGACCGCACCGCCGCCTGGTTCGACACCTGGCTCAAAGACTCGGCCACCCCCGGCAACCCCGCCGCCGCGGCGTACCAGAAGGCCACAGGTCAGGGAGCGGCAGGCCAGAACACGGCCGGACAAACCGGCGCTAACCAAACCACAGGCCAGAGCGCTGACCAAACCGCTGGCAAGAGCGCGGCCACGGCCGTGCCAGGGGGCGCGGCGTTCACCGTCTCCCGGGACGGCGGGCGGGACCCCGGCACCCGGCGCAACACGATCGTGCACGCGGAAGGCAGCCGCTATTCCGGCCTTTCCGGCACCGCGCAGACCTCGGTCACGCTCAACGGACCCGCGCAGGAGGTAGCCAACCCGCCGGGCGGCTCCCCCGCCGCGATCTCCTCGATCCCCGGCTTCGGCGGACTGCTCGGCAACTCCTCCACCGGCGTGAGCGCCGCACTCGACCTCCCCGGCCAATCCGCCACTTTCGAGTCCGCTCCGCTCAAAGCGCCGATCCACCTCACCGGCTCCCCCACCGCCACGATCCGCGTGTACGGCACCGGCCAGGTCACCCTCTTCGCCAAGCTCTACGACGCCACGACAGGCCAGCTCGCCGTACTCCCCGGGAATCTGACCGCGCCCCTCCGGGTGAACGCGACCCCGTCGGGAACCACGGCCACGATCGCCCTCCCCGCGGTGGACCGCCGGTTCGACACCGGCCGCACGCTGCGCCTCGTCCTGGCCACCACGGACATGGCGTATTCGACGCCCGCCGCGCCGGCCGTCTACCGGATCGAGCTGGCCTCGCCGGACCTGGTGATCCCCACCGACAGCGGGCTGTCGGCTCCGGCGACGGGACCGGCCTGGTGGACCTGGGCGATGCCGCTGTCCGCGCTCGTCGTCGCCGTCGTCCTGGTGCTCGTCGGCCGGGTGCGCCGAGCCGACACCGCCCAGGAAAGCGACCTGGCCGACGTCCCCCTCCAGATCACCGGCCTGACCAAGCGGTACCGCAACGGCGAGAAGGCCGTGGACGACCTGTCGTTCCGGGTGGAACGCGGCCAGGTGCTCGGCCTGCTCGGCCCGAACGGCGCGGGCAAGACGACCACCATGCGCATGCTCATGGGACTCATCCACCCCGACGCCGGCGATATCAAGATCTTCGGCAGCAAGGTCGTGCCAGGCGCCCCCGTGCTGTCCCGGCTGGGATCCTTCGTCGAAGGCCCCGGCTTCCTGCCGCACCTGTCCGGGCGGGACAACCTGGAGCTCTACTGGCGGGCCACCGGCCGCCCGCCCGCCGACGCGCACCTCGACGAGGCGCTCGAGATCGCCGGTCTCGGAAACGCGGTGGACCGCGCGGTGCGCACGTATTCGCAGGGCATGCGGCAGCGGCTCGCGATCGCGCAGGCCATGCTCGGCCTGCCGGACCTGCTGGTCCTGGACGAGCCCACGAACGGTCTCGACCCGCCCCAGATCGCCGAGATGCGCAAGGTCCTGCGGTCGTACGCGGCGAAGGACCGGACCGTGATCGTCTCCAGCCACCTGCTCGGCGAGGTCGAGCAGACCTGCAGCCACGTCGTCGTCATGCACCGGGGCAGGCTGATCTCGAACGGCCCGGTGGCCGAGCTGCTCAGCCGGGGTCACCTCAACGGCAGCACCCGCCTGGAGGACGTGTTCCTCGACCTGATCGGAGAGCAGGTATGAGCACCGGCGCGATCGGCTACGCCCCGGGGCACACGCTGCCGCTCCGGGTGGAGATCATCCGGCAGTTCAAGCGGCGTCGCACCCTGGTCATGTTCGGCCTGCTGATGGCGCTGCCCTGGATCCTGGTGATCGCCTTCCAGTTCGGGCCGGGCAACAGCAACAACCAGAACAGCCTGCGCCTGTCCGACCTGGCGACGGCGGGCGGGCTGAACTTCGCCGCGTTCGCGCTGTCGGTGTCGGCGAGCTTCCTGCTGGTGGTCGCGGTGGCGCTGTTCTGCGGCGACACGGTGGCGAGCGAGGCCAACTGGTCGTCGCTGCGCTACCTGCTGGCCGCGCCGATCCCCCGCGACCGGCTGCTGCGGCAGAAGCTGATCGTCGCGCTCGGCTACTCGGCGGCGGCCGTCACCGTGGTCCCGCTGATGGCGCTGCTCGCCGGGACGATCGTGTTCGGCTGGAACGACATCACCGTGCCCGGCACCGGCGAGATCATCCCGGCCGGCGACGTGCTGCCCAAGTTCGCCATCGTCATCGGATACGCGATGGTCAGCAACCTGGTCGTGGCCGCCGTGGCCTTCCTGCTGTCGGTGAGCACCGACTCGCCGCTGGGCGCGGTGGGCGGCGCGGTCGGGCTGGTGATCGTCAGCTCCATCCTGCAGGCGGTGGAGGCGCTGGGCGGCCTGCGCGAGTTCCTGCCCACGTTCTGGAACACCGCCTGGCTGGACGCGCTCGCCCCGGTGCCCGACTACAGCGGCATGATCAAGGGCGTCGCGGTCGCCCTCACCTACGCGGTGATCCTGATCGCCTTCGCATTTCGGCGATTCCGCCGAAAGGACGTCGTCTCCTGATATTTCCGGCCATGCCGAATTAGACCGTGACAAACGACTACACAATCAAATTATCACACCGCGTCAGTGGCGAATAATCACAATAGCGACTGAATGGGCACGGCGACTCCCATGTGATTCCAGATGCGCAGCATCTTCTCAACTTCGGCAGTCATGTCTCATTGACAGAGCAACCATTTCATGTCGGAATGAATGGGACTTATTTCCTGTAGGGGCACCAGCGGGCATGCCAATCGCATGCGCTCGCTAATCGGGGGCGCGCTTTGGCATGGCCATTGGTCGTCCAGTCGGACGACCCTGCCGAGCCGAGACGAGGATCGCGCCAATGCCTCAGCTAACGACTGCCGCGCCCGGCGGCTTCCCGCTGCTCGGGCACATTCCATCCCTGGTGAGACGCCGCCTCAGCTTCCTCGAGCAGATGCGCGACCACGGCGGGGTGGTCCGCATCCGGCTCGGGCGCACGCCCGCGTTCGTGATCAGCGACGCCCGGATCGCCCGCGAGGTGCTCAGCGACGGCGGGACCACGTTCGCCCGGGGCCGGTTCTTCCGCAAGCTGCGCCCGCTGCTGGGCGACGGGCTCGGCACCTCCGACGGCCCCTTCCACATGCGCCAGCGGCGCATGGTGCAGCCCGCCTTCCACCACTCCCGCCCCGGGTACGACATCGAGACCATGCGCGGCGTTATCGAGGCGCGGACCGGCTCCTGGCAGGCGGGGATGACGCTGGACATCGCCAGGGAGATGGACCGGCTCGGGGTGGCGCTGATCACCAAGACCCTGTTCTCCTCCGACACGGCCGCGGGCGAGGTCCGCGACGTGCAGGAGTCCATCGCCGACTTCATGGTGGGCGTCGGCATCCGCACGGTGGTCCCCAGCGATCTGCTGGAGCGCCTGCCGATCCCGGCGAACCGGCGGTTCAACGCGGCCAGGGACCGGCTGGAGCACGCCATCACCAAGGTGATCGCCGACTACCACGCCGACGAGCGCGACCACCACGACATCCTGTCCATGCTGATCGAGGCCCGGGACCCCGAGGGCCTGCCGATGTCGGACCAGGAGCTGCGCGACGAGGTGCTCTCGCTGGTGGTCGCCGGCGGGGACACCACCGGCCACGTGCTCGGCTGGATCTTCCACGAGCTGGGGCAACATCCGGAGGCCGAGCGGCGGCTGCACGACGAGCTGGACCAGGTCCTGGCCGGCCGCACGGTGACCGCCGACGACCTGCCCAAGCTCGGTTACATCGAGCAGATCGTCAACGAGACGCTGCGGCTGCGCAACCCCGGCTGGCTGGTCATGCGCCGCACCACCCGGGCGCTGGAGCTGGGCGGCGTGCCCATCCCCGCGGGCACCGAGCTGCTGGTGAGCGTGTCCGCCCTGCTCAGGGACCCGGCTGTGTACGCGGATCCGATGCGGTTCGACCCCGATCGCTGGGCGCCCGACCGCGCCAAGAGCCTGCCCCGCGACCTGTTCCTGCCGTTCGGGGCGGGCACCAGGAAGTGCGCGGGCGAGCCGCTGGCCCGCATCTCGATGGCGCTGGTGCTCGCGACCCTGCCGACCAGGTTCCGGCTGCGCCCGGTGCCAGGTCATCGCGTCCGGGAGATGGCCCTGGGGACGATGTCCGCCGACAAGATCCCCATGACGCTGGAATCCCGATAACCACCCAGAAATAAACCGATAAATCGGGATAAGTCGTAATAACACATACTCCGCGTGCGGTGCGTTTTCCGCATTGCCTCGCGGCTCCACTCTCCCCCTCGCCCCAAAGGATCCTGCCGTGGAAATCTCCCAGATGGATGTGCCCTCGTTCTACTGCCCGTTCCCGTACGCGATCTCCCCCGAGGCGGCCGAGATCGACCGGCGCACCGTGCAGTGGATGGACGATTTCGGCCTGCACAGAAACCGTACCCAGCGTGACTACCTGGCCACCCAGAAGGTCGGCTACTTCGCCTCGCTCACCATGCCGCACGGCTCGGGCGAGGGCCTGCAGGTCGCCAGCGACCAGCTGTTCTGGCTGTTCACGTTCGACGATATGTACTGCGACGAGCGCGAGGACGAGTCGTCGCTGGACGAGCTGGTCCAGCTGCTGGGCAAGCTGGCCCGCATCCTGGAGGCCCCCACGGCCCGGATGCTGCCGGGCAACCCGTGGGCGGAGGGCCTGCGCGACATCCGCCGCCGCCTCGACCTCTACGCCACCCCCGTGCAGACCGCCCGCTGGGTGGAGGAACTGCGGAAATACCTGTTCGGCCTGATCTGGGAGGCCGTCAACCGCTCAGCCAAGCGCATTCCCCGGGTCAACGACTACGTGGCCATGTGGCTGAACGTCACCGCCACCGCCCCCAGCCTGATGTTTATCGACATCAGCGCCGGCTACGAGGTCTCGGCGGCCGAGATGTCCACCACGCGGGTGCGCGCCCTCACCGAGATGGCCAACGCCCTGGTCGGCTGGGACAACGACATCATCTCCTTCAACAAGGAGGCCTTCCGCAAGGAGCGGTACGGCTACGCCGAGCTGCAGAACCTGGTCAGCGTGCTGGCCCACCAGAACGACTGCTCGATCCCGGACGCGCTGGCCACGGCCGTGGCCATGCGGGACCGGGTGATGTCACTGTTCCTGCGCCTCAGCGACGAGGTCAAGACGGACGCGGGCTCCGAACTCACCCGCTATGTCCACGGCCTGGGCGAATGGGTCCGCGGCTACCTGGAGTGGAGCATGATCACCGACCGGTACGGCGACCCGCGCAACCCCGACGACGACCTCACGGCGGACCGCATCGCCATGCCCCGCACCTGGAAGGACGAGCCCATGGACGACAGCCCCGACCCGCTCCCGGTCACCGCCATCAACTGGTGGTGGGACCAGCTGGAAGAGCCGCACTGACGACTACCAGTGCGGGGGCCGATCCTCGATCAACCGGGCGTCGTCGTCATCGCCCCGCCACTCGCCCCAGCCGTGGTCGGTGTCATCCGCGGTCTGGTCCGGCAGCACCGGCAGACCGTCATCGAAGAGGTCCACCGGACGCATGTCATCCGGCTGCTGCTCTGTCATGCGGCCAATAATATCGACTCTCCCCGGGGGTGATTTCCCCCCACGGGAGAAACGTCGGCTCCTCTCGCCCAAACATCTGTCGGCGGGCAAGGGTACGATGCGAGAACAGGAAAGAGCCCGTATGGGCGCGCAATTGCATTGGTTCAGGTGCAGGCCGGACGCAACAACCCCCGTGAGGCGGCATGGCAACGCCAGCAGGATGGCGGCGAGAGGGCAATTTGCCCGCGGAACTCACCAGTTTCGTGGGCCGTAGTCGACTCCTCACCACCATCAGACAACGTTTGCAGAACTCCCGCCTGGTCACGGTGACCGGTATCGGTGGCGTCGGCAAGACACGCACCGCGCTGCGCATCGCCCACCTGGTCCGCCAGCAGTTCAAGGACGGGATCTGGTATGTCGATCTCGCCCGCCTGCAGGATCCTGGCATGGTGCACCACACGATCAGCACCGCCTTCGGCATCGCCGACCAGTCGGCCCGGGCCGGCGCGGACACGCTCGGCGACTGGCTGTCGGAGCGCGAGCTGCTGCTGGTGCTGGACACCTGCGAGCACCTGGTCGAGACGTGCGCGGAGCTGGTCCAGGATCTGCTGGCCCGGGCGCCCAAGCTGCGCGTCATCGCGACCAGCAGGCGCTCGCTCAACACCCAGGGCGAGTCCGTGGTAGCCATCCCGCCGCTGATCGTGCCCGGCGACGACCCGTCGGAGAGTCCGTACCACAACGAGGCCGTGGAGCTGTTCCGGCAGCGGGCCTCGGCCGTGGTGCCGGACTTCGTGGTGGACGAGACCAACGTGAACAGCGTGGCCCAGCTGTGCGTGCGCCTGGACGGCATCCCGCTGGCGATCGAGCTGGCGGCGGTCCGGTTACGGGCGCTGTCGGTGGACCAGATCCTGGGCCTGCTCACCGACCGGTTCAGCCTGCTGGCGGGCGCGAGCAGGACCGCGCTGCCCCGGCACCAGACGCTCCGCGCCGCGATCGGGTGGAGCCACGAGCTGTGCGAACCGGCCGAGCGGCTGCTGTGGGCCCGGCTGGCGGTGTTCGCGGGCGACTTCGAGCTGGACGCGGCCCGTTTTGTCTGCGCGGGCGAGAGCCTGGCGGCCGACCGCATCCTGGAAGTGATCACCGGTCTGGTGGACAAGTCGGTGCTGCTCAGCTACAGCACGGTCTCCGGCCAGCGCTACCGCCTGATCGACACGCTCCGCCAGTATGGCGAGGACTGGCTGGACAAGCTCGGCGAGACCGACGCCCTCAGGGCGCGGCACCGGGACTACTACCTGCAGCTGGCCGAGCGCGGCGAGCACGCCTGGTCGGGCCCGCGGCAGGTGCACTGGTTCGTCCGGATGCGCCAGGAGCACGACAACATCCGGGTCGCGGTCGACTACTGCCTGAAGAACCCCGGGCAGGTCCGGATCGGCCTGGAACTGCTGGCCTCGCTCTGGTTCATGTGGGTGGCCTGCGGTTTCGTCCGGGAGGGCCGCCACTACCTGGAGCGCGCGGTCAAGGAGTCCACCCAGCCGAGCAAGGAACGCTGCAAGGCGCTGTGGGTGCTGTCCTACATCCGCAGCGCGCAGGGCGACATCGGCGGGGCGATCGAGGCGGCCGAGCAGTGCAGCACCGACGCCGTCCAGGTGGGCGACTCCACCTCGGTGATCCTGGCCACCAAGATGCAGGGCACGGCGGCGTTCCTGCAGGGCGACCTGAAGAAGGCCACGGCGCTGCTCGGGGTGGCGATCGAGTTCCACCGGGGCGGCCGGGAGCTCAACCCGGGCCTGCTGCCCGCGATCGGCGAGCTGGCGCTGGTGCTGACCGCGCAGAACGACCTGTTCGAGGCGGAGACGCTGCTGCAGGACTGCCTGAAGGTCTGCCACGAGCGCGGCGAGCTGTGGCTGCGCTCCTACGCGCGCTGGATCCTGTCGATCGTGGAGCTGAACACCGACCGGCTGGCCGACGCGGTGGTGAGCGCCAAGGAGGCGCTGCGGATCAAGCGGCATTTCCACGACGTGCCGGGCGTGCTGCTGGTCCTGGAGACGATCGCCCGGATCGCGGTGGCGGAGGGCCGGGTCGTGCACGCGACCTACCTGCTGGGCGCGTCGGTGACGAACTGGCAGACGTTCGGCCTGGCGCAGATGGGCTCGCCGTTCCTCTCCCAGGAGTACGAGAAGAGCCGCAAGGAATGCGAGGAGAGCCTGGGCCTGGAGCGGTTCAACGAGCTGTTCCGCCAGGGCGCCCGGCTGACCTTGGAGGACACCATCGCCACCGCGCTGGGCGAGATGGATTCGCCCGAGCCCGGCTAGCCGAAGACCCCGGCGGTTCATCCGGTCAATGCTCGGTCAAACCCTGGACCGTTTCAGCGTGACCGTGGTAGGACGCGAGCATGCGCGACGTGTCCAGTTGCGGATCCGGCTGCATGAACCCCAATCTCCACCGATAGGGTCCCCGAAACCGCCCGGAATCGATTGGGCGGGTCGTAGGTTCTTTGTGTAAGGACCTGAGGAAAGGCTGACATCGTGTTCGACCCGACGGATCTCTACCGGCTCGACGGAGACGTCCCCGAGCTGACCGATCCGGTGCTGCTCTACCATTTCGAGGGCTTCGTGGACGCCGGGGCGGCGGGACGGCTCGCCCTGGGGCATCTGCTCGCCGAACTGGAGCACCGGGTCGTCGCGACCTTTGACATCGATCGGCTGCTGGACTACCGATCCCGGCGGCCGGTGATGGTGTTCGACACCGACCGCTGGACCGAGGTGGACATGCCGGAACTGGCGGTCTACCTGGTGCACGACGTGACCGGGACCCCGTTCCTGATCATGACGGGCCCGGAGCCGGACCGGGAGTGGGAGCTGTTCACCGAGGCGGTGGGCATGCTGGCGACCCGATTGAAGATCGGCAAGCTGGTCACGGCGCACGGCATCCCGATGGGGGTGCCGCACACCCGCCCGCTCGGCCTGACCGCGCACGGCAGCCGCCCCGAGCTGATCAACGGCCAGACCAGCCCGTTCGGCCGGGTGCAGGTGCCCGGGAGCGCGGCCGCGCTGCTGGAGTTCCGGCTCGGCGGCAAGGGCCACGACGCGGTGGGTTACGCGGTGCACGTGCCGCACTACCTGGCCCAGGCCGAATACCCGCAGGCGGCGGTGGCCGCGCTGGAGGCGATCACCCGGGGCACCGGCCTGGTGTTCCCGATGGAGACGCTCCGCGAGGCGGCCGGGAAGACCACGGCCGAGATCGAGGAGCAGATCCAGGCCTCGGCCGAGCTGTCCGGCGCGATCGAGGGCCTGGAGCAGCAGTACGACGCGTTCACGTCGGGCGCCTCGAAGGAGAACCTGCTGGCCGAGACCACCCCGATGCCGACCGGCGACGAGCTGGCCGCCCAGTTCGAGGCGTTCCTGGCGGAGCGCGACGACCGCGAGATCTGATTTCCTTGGGGAATGAATGAGATCAAGGTTGGATTGGCCGGTTTTGGACCGGCGGGGAGCTTCTTTCACGCGCCGCTGATCGCGGCCACGCCCGGGCTGCGGCTGGCCGCCGTGGTCACCCGCGACCCCGCCAAAGCCGAGCGGGTACAGGCCACCGGCGCGGACGTGGTCGACTCCGCCGAGGAACTGTGGGACCGTGCCGACCTGATCGTGATCGCCTCCCCGAACCGCACCCACGTGCCGCTGGCGACTGCGGCCCTGCGCGCGGGCCTGCCGGTGGTGGTGGACAAGCCGCTGGCGGGCACCGCCGCCGAGGCGGCCGGGCTGATCCGGCTGGCCCGGGAACGGGAGCTGCCGCTGACGGTGTTCCAGAACCGGCGCTGGGACGGCGACTTCCTGACGATCCAGCGCCTGCGCGCCGAGCTCGGCGAGATCCGCAGGTTCGAGTCGCGGTTCGAGCGGTGGCGGCCGGTGCCGAAGGGCGGCTGGCGGGAGCGCGGCGGCCCGGACGAGCTCGGCGGCCTGCTCTACGACCTGGGCAGCCACCTGGTCGACCAGGCCCTGCACCTGCTCGGCCCGGTGGCGGCCGTCTACGCGGAGAGCGACGTCCGGCGGGCCGGAGTGGAGGCGGAGGACGACGTGTTCCTCGCGCTCGACCACGTGAGCGGGGCTCGGTCGCAGCTGTGGATGAGCGCGGTGGCCGGTCAGCCGGGGCCGCGATTCCGGGTGGTGGGCTCGGAGCGTACCTATGTGAAGTGGGGCCTGGACGGGCAGGAGGACCGGTTGCGGGCCGGGGAGCTGCCGGACGCGCCCGGGTTCGGGGTCGAGCCCGAGGCGGCGTGGGGCAGGCTCGGTGTGGAGGATGACGTGCGGCCGGTGGTCTCGGAGCCGGGGGCGTACCTGGATTTCTATCGGGGTGTGGTGGCGATGATCCGGGAGAAGGCGGCTCCGCCGGTGGACCCCGAAGGGGTGGTGGCGGTGCTGGAGGTGCTGGAGGCCGCCAAGGTGGCGGCCTCCGAGCGGCGCGTCGTGTCAGTCCCGGTGTCAGTCCCGGTGTCAGTCCCGCAGCCGGGCGCGTAGCGCGCTGGCGTCGGCGGCGGTCCAGCCGTTGCGGTCCAGCCAGCCCAGCGGCCCGTCGAAACGGTCCTCCAGGGTGGTCAGGAAACGCTCCATGTACTCGGCCCGCGGCACGTGGTGGTCGTCGGACTTGGAGTCCAGGTCCTCCCGGTAGGTGTCGCTGGCGCGCAGCCGGGCCAGGATCGCCCCGATGCGCTCGCCGGTGACGGCGTAGTCGGCGACGATGGCCTCCCGGGTGACGCCGCCGACCGCCAGCGCCAGCGCGCTGACCACGCCGGTGCGGTCCTTCCCGGCGGCGCAGTGCACCACGGCCAGGCCGTCGTCGTGGGCCAGCGCGCGCAGCGCCGCGACCACCGAGTCCGGCCGGTCCCGCAGGTAGCCGTAGTAGTAGCCGGTGACCTGGAGTTCCTCATCCACCTTCGGCGAGTTCCCCCAGGGGAGCGCCCGGTCGTCGATCGTGTCGGCGGCGGCGTCGGTGAAGCGGCCGCCCTCGGCGAAAAGGGTGTGGTGATGGAACCCGACCTCCGGCATTTCGGTTAACGGGCCGGGGCCTTCCAGGCGCACCTCGTTATTTGACCTCAGGTCCACCACGTGCCGGAGTTTGAGGGTCCCGACCAGGAACTCGATGTCGGCCGGGGTCAGACCCTGCAGGTTGTCGGATCGCAGGATGCGGCCGAATCGGGTGGTGCCGCCGTCGGTGGTCGGCAGTCCGCCGAGATCACGGACATTGACCGCGCCTTCCAGAACTATCCATCGCTCATGTTCGTTCATCGCTTATGAGCCTATCTGTCGGGATAAGACGGCGGAGTGGCGGCAGAATGAATGTCTCCTAGTTCTTTCGCAATCATTGCGATCAACTCATATTTCGCGCTGGTGGTGGCAGCAGAGAGCATCATCCCCCAGGAGGTCACGTGGCCGACCGCGCAAGACCCGCAACAGCCCTAGATCCCAGCCTGCCGTTCCCGATCCGTCAGCTGCTGGAGACCAACGAGGAACTAATCCGGCGGGTCCGGCAGGGACTCGTCCCGGAGGCCCCCAAATCGCCGCGGCCGATCGTGATCGTGTGTGCCGTGGTCCTGATGTTCGGCGGCGCCCTCGGCGGCTTCTCCACCTTCCTGATCCTGGCCGGCATGACCGGCTTCGTGACGCTGCTCAACCGGTTGCTCACGGCCGACCAGCGCGAGGCCCGGCGAAAACTCCAGATCGTGTACGACCACGCCGACCGGATCGTGCTGCCGAGCGACCTGGACGAGCAGTGCGGGAGCCTGCTCGCCCGGGCGCAGAAGGCGGTCAAGGCCGTGCTGCACTCCACGGTGCACCGCCAGGGCCTGCTCGACACGGACAACAACAACGTCGCCCTGCCCGGGGAAGCATGGGTGATCGCCAAGCGCCTTTCCGACCTGTCCGCGCTCCGGGACAAACACCGCAAGATCGTGGGCCGGAACCCGGATCCGCTGATCGCCGAGGCGGACGCGCCGTACAGCACGACGATCAAGGAGATCACCGCGTCCTTGACGTCCCGGGTGGTGGCCCTGGAGGCGTACGCGGCCCGGGCCAGGGACGCCGACCGCCTCTTCGACGCCTTCCGGAAGGTGACAGAACTGCACGACCTCACCCCCGAGTTCCAACGGCTCTTAGCGGAGACGGCCCCGGACGCGATGGCCACGGCGGAGATCGCCCAGATGTCCACCCAGGCGGTGGCCATCGAGCAGGTCTTCCGCGCCAGCATCGCGGAGGCCAGGCAGGCGGGCACCCACCTGCTCAGCGTGTCGGCGGCCTAGGCGCTTCGGCGCGTTCGAGGACATCTCGGGCGCGCCGAGCGCCGGTCTCGTTGCCCAGGTTCAGGTAGATGTCCAGCGCCTGCCTGGCCGGTTCGCGCGCTTCCTCCCTGCGGTCGGCGCGCAGCAGGATCTCCGCCACGCCGCGCAGGCTGCGCGCCTGCCACCACCGGTCCCCCAGTTCCTCGAAGTCCCGTTCGGCCTGGCGGAACGAGATCACCGCCTCGGGCACCCGGCCAAGACGCTCCAGCGCCCACCCTTCGGAGATCTCGGCCCGGGCCACGCCCCACGAGTCGCCGAGCCGGGCCAGCATCTCCTTGGCGTCCCTGACGTTGGCGTGCTCGGTGAGCAGGTTCTGCGGGTCGCCGATCTCCCCGGCCGCGCGCAGGCTGCGGGCCTCCTCCCACTCCTCGTGGCGGTCCTTGAACGCCTTGATCGCGAAGCGGAGGGCGTTCCCGGCGAGGATGTACTGCCGTTCGGCGGCCAGGTCCTTGCCCTCGGCCAGGAGCGCGCGGGCCTTGGCGGCCAGGACCTCGCCGAGGGCGCGCTGGGTCTGCGCCTCGGAGTAGCGGTTGCCGTCCGCCTCGAAGGTGGCCAGGGATTCCTCCAGGAGGACGGCGGCCTCGCCGTAGCCGCCCTGGGCGAGGCGGAGTTCGGCCAGGTTGCGCTGGGTGCGGGCGGTCCACCAGCGATCGCCTTCGGCCTTGAAGGCGGTGATCGCCTCGACCAGGTGGTCCTGGCTGCGGTCCAGGTTGCCGCTGCTGAACAGGGTCATGCCGATCGTGCGCGAGGCCCGTGCCGCCCACCAGCTCTCGCCCTGCAGGGTCAGCAGCTCCAGGGCCCGGCGCGCGTCGCCGAGCGCGCCGTCCGGGCGGCCCAGGCCGCCGTTCACGGCCGCGCGTTCCAGCAGGGCGATGCCGATCGCGCGTGGGTCGTCCATGCGCTCGGCCGCCTCGCAGACGATGTCGGCGACCTCCTCCCAGTCCGACCAGTACGCCCGGAGCGAGTGGCACAGCGAGCAGAAGGCCCGGCCCATGCCCCAGGCCAGGTCCCACATCTCCTCGTTCCTGGCCTGGTGGATGGCGGCCAGCAGGGCCAGGCGCTCGGAGGTGAACCAGGCGGCGGAGGTGATCTCGCGGCGGGTGTTGTCCACCCGGGGCCAGGTGATCTCGATGGGGGTGATCGTGTCGGGGGAGCTGCGGCGCGGGACCCTGGAGGTCCAGTCCTGGGGCCAGCGGGCGGTGGCGGCGGCTTCGGCGCGGCGGCGGAAGCCGTACAGGACGCGTTCGATGGCGGCGCGGCGCTGGTCGGCGTCGAGGCGCTGTTCGCGGGCGAACAGGCGGACCAGGTCGTGCAGGCGGTAGCGCATGCCACCGGTGGAGTCGCGGCCGGTGCATTCGGCGAGCTGGCTGGTTACCAGCATCTCCAGCTGGTCGGCGCCGTCGGTCTCGGAGGTGTCCAGCAGGTCGCCGGCCACCCACTCCTGCACGTCGGGGGCGGTCAGCTGGGCCAGCAGCCGGAGCAGGCGGCGCTGCAGGTCGGTGCACTCCTCGTAGCTGAGGTGCAGGCTGGCGCGGACGCTGCTGTCGAGCTGGCGGCCGATCTCCAGCTGGTCGAGGCGGCGCCGCTCGTCGGCCAGGCGGAGGGCCAGGTCGTCCAGCGACCAGTGGGCGCGGGTGGCGAGGCGGCCGCCGCAGATGCTGATGGCCAGCGGCAGGCGGTCGCAGAGGCGGACGATGTCCTGGGCGGACTCCAGGTCGGCCACGACCCGGTCCCCGCCCGCCAGGCGGGCCAGCAGCTCCACGCCCTGGGCTTCGGTGAAGACGTGCAGCTGGGTGTCGTAGGTGTTGCGGAGCAGCAGCGGCTTGCGGGAGGTGACGATCACCGCGCACCGCGGTTCGTTCGGGATGAGATCCTTGACCTGATCCCCATCCCTGGCGTTGTCCAGAAATATCAGCAGACGGCGGTCCTTGGTCCAGGTCCACCAGAGCTTCTGCAGCTCGCGCAGGCCGCCGGGGTCGGTGGTGAGGCGCACGCCGAGCGAGCGCAGGAACCCGACCAGCACCTCCTCGGGGCGGACCACGTCGGCGCCGCCGCGCAGGTCGAAGTAGAGCTGGCCGTCGGGGAAGTCGTCGAGGATGTCGTGCCCGAACCGCCCGGCCAGGGCCGACTTGCCGACCCCGCCCTGGCCGTAGATGGACACCACGAACGGCGAGTCGCCGGCCCGGTCGCGAAAACGCTCGCGCAGATCGGCGAGGGCCTCGCCGCGGCCGGTGAAGTGGGCGATGACCGGGGGCAGCTCGGCCGCGACCGGGCCGCCTCCCGGCAGGGCCGCCGGGCGGCGTTTGGCCGGGGCGGCGGTGGCCCAGGCCAGCACCCCGGCCAGCGCGGCGGCGGTGCCGGTGACGCCGAGGCTCACCGCGACCGGCAGGTCCCAGATGTTGGTGGCGGCGGCCAGCGCGCTGCCCACCGCGGCGACCACCCCGATCGCGGCGGGCGCGGCCAGCGCCCGTCGGCCGGTTGCTTGCTCGTCAGGCGGGGACGGTTCGGACATCCGTGTCCTCGGGGGTGTCAGGAAGCCGGGCACTGTGGATTCAAGCACGTCTGACCGAATGACAGCGTTCCAGGGGGCGATTGGCCGTAATGTATCCCCTCGCGAATCAATCTCATGTGGCTTTCGGAGGCGATGGTGCGACCGGTCCACCGGTTCGTCGTGACGGCGTTGATCCTGGCAGTAGCCCTGGTGCCGATGTCGCCCGCGCGGGCGGCGTCCGGGCATCAGGTCGGAACCTGGACCGCGGCCAGCGACCGGCTGCCGACCGCGATCGGCGACCAGACGGTCCGGATGGTGGTGCGCACCAGCATCGGCGGCAGCGGCCTGCGCATCCGCCTGTCCAACGTCTTCGGGCGCACCTCGGTCACGTTCCAGAGCGTCTATTTAGGACTCCAGGCGTACGGCGCTGAGCTGATGGGCAAGACCAACCGGCCGGTCACCTTCAACGGCAAGAAGTCGATCAGGCTCAAGCCGGGGCAGGCGGTGTGGAGCGATCCGGTGGTCAAGAAGATCTCGCCGCGGCAGAGCGTGGTGGTCAGCCTGTACGTGCCCGCATACCTGCCGCAGGTGACGGGGCACGATCGGGCGTACACGACGACGTTCCTGTCCGATCCGGGGAACCACGCGCGGGCCGAGGCGGCGGACAAGTTCACCTACACCAGCACGCAGTGGTACTTCCTCGATCGGGTGGCGGTGACCACCGCGAAGTCGGTGCGGTCGGTGGTGGCGGTAGGGGATTCGCTGACCGACGGCGCGGGGCAGGAGCTCGACGCCAACCGGCGGTGGACCGACTATCTCAACCATCGGATCGGGGCGTTGCCGGCCGCCAAGCGGGTGGCGGTGCTCAACGCGGGGATCGCCGGGAACCGGGTGCTGCAGACGGGGGTCGGGCCGAGCACGCTCAGCCGGTTCAACCGGGACGTGCTGTCCCAGCCGGGGGTGAAGACGGTCGTGCTGTTCTGCGGGATCAACGACATCTCCAAGGGGGAGCTCTCCTCGGCCAGGCCGCTGATCGAGGCGTACAAGAAGATGATCAAGATGGCGCACGCCAGGAAGCTGCGGATTCTGGGCGGCACGCTGACGCCGTTCGCGGGATACCAGAGCTGGACGCCGGAGCGGGAGGCGATCCGGCAGCAGGTGAACCGCTGGATCAGGACGAGCCGGGCGTTCGACGGCGTGCTCGACTTCGACAAGGCGCTGCGCGATCCCGGCACGCCCGACCAGCTGCGCGCCTCCTACGATCACGGCGACCACCTGCACCTCAGCGACTCCGGGCGGCGCAAGCTGGCCTACACGGTGCCGCTCAAGCAGATCCTGTGACGGTTCACCTCATGGTCATCCAGGCGTCAGGAACAAGTCACGAAATATCGCGACGATGCAGGCCATGCGCATCCTCGCCGCCACCACTGGGCTGATTCTCACCTCCACGTTACTGTCCGTGCCCGCACAGGCCACGGGCGGTATCGAACTCACGTTCCTCGGGCGTTTCGCCACCGGCGCGGTCGGCGTCGGCGCGTCCGAGATCACCGCGTACGACCCCGCGACCCGCCGCGTCTTCGTGGTGAACGCCCAGGACGGCACGGTGGACGTGCTGGACATCAAGGACCCGCGCAACCCGAAGAAGGTGGCCACGCTGGTCACGCCGGGGGCCAACAGCGTGGCCGTGAAGAAGGGCCTGGTGGCCGTGGCCCAGCAGGCGGCGGTCAAGACCGACCCCGGCACGGTCAGCTTCTTCTCTGCCCGGAACGGGCGCAAGCTGCGCGAGGTGCGGGTGGGCGCGCTGCCCGACATGGTGATGTTCACCCCGGATGGGGACAAGGTTGTGGTGGCCAACGAGGGTGAGCCGTCCTCGTACTGCGCGGACGGGGTCGACCCCGAGGGTTCGGTCAGCATCGTGGACGTGAAGCGCGGCAGCGTGAAGACCGCGAGCTTCCGGGCGTACAACGGCAAGGAGAACTACCTGCGGGCCAAGGGCGTGCGGATCTACGGTCCGAACGCGACCGCCGCGCAGGACTTCGAGCCGGAGTACATCGCCACCGACAAGCACGGCCGGACGGCCTGGGTGTCGCTGCAGGAGAACAACGCGATCGCGATCGTGGACCTGAAGCATGCCCGGGTTGAGGAGATCGTCCCGCTGGGCTTGAAGGACCACTCCAAGCCGGGCGCGGGTATCGACGCCTCGGACCGGGACACCAAGATCGACATCAGGCCGCGGCCGGTGCTGGGCATGTACCAGCCGGACGCGCTGGCCTCCTTCGAGCAGCGCGGCCGCACCTACCTGGTGACCGCCAACGAGGGCGACGCCCGCGACTACGACTGCTTCTCCGAGGAGGTCAGGGTCAAGGACCTCACGCTGGCCCGGCCGGACGGGGACGCGCTCAAGAAGGACGCCGAGCTCGGCCGCCTCAACGTGACCACGACCTCGCCCAAGAACGCCGCCGGGGCCACCACCGACCTGCACTCCTTCGGCGCCCGGTCGATCTCGATCAGGTCCTCCTCGGGCGCGCCGGTGTGGGACTCGGGCGACCAGATCGAAAAGCTGATCGCCGAGAAACTGCCGGCCCAGTTCAACGCCGACCAGGAGAACAACACCTTCGACAGCCGCAGCGACAACAAGGGCCCCGAGCCGGAGGGTGTCGCGATCGGCGAGATCAAGGGCAGGACGTACGCGTTCGCCGGGCTTGAGCGGGTCGGCGGGATCGTCGCGTACGACGTGAGCAACCCGAGCAGGCCGAGCCTGGCCGGCTACGTCAACAGCCGCGACTTCACCGGCAACGTGGCTGCGGGCACCGCCGGGGACGTCGGCCCCGAGGGCGTGCTGTTCATCCCGGCCGCGCAGAGCCCGACCTTCCGGCCGCTGCTGGTGGTCGGTCACGAGATCAGCGGAACGACGGCCATCTACGAGCTGGGCTAACCTCCGCTGGATGTTCGTGAACCTGCCCGTCACTGCGGGCAGGTTCACTTATCTGTACGGATCCCAATACGGTATGACGCATGGTCGCACCCCTGACGCCTGAGGATCCCCGCGCGCTGGGCGAGTTCACGCTGTCCGGCCGGCTCGGCGAAGGTGGGCAGGGGGTTGTCTATCTCGGCGCGTCCCCTGATGGGGTGCCTGTCGCCATCAAGGTGCTGAAAAGCGGCTTCGACCCGAGTGTGCGGCAGCGGCTGGCCCGCGAGCTCGACGCGCTGCGCGGCGTGGCCTCGTTCTGCACGGCGCGGGTCATCACCGCCGAGGTGGACGGCCGCGAACCCTACGTGGTGAGCGAGTTCATCGACGGCCCTTCCCTCCACGACCGGGTCAGCGCCGACGGCCCGTTACGCGGGGGTGAACTCGAACGCCTCGCGGTCGGTACGGCTACCGCGCTCGCCGCCATCCACGGTGCGGGCATCGTGCACCGGGACTTCAAGCCGGGCAACGTCCTGCTCGGTCCCGACGGGCCCCGGGTGGTGGACTTCGGCATCGCCCGGCAGAGCGAGAGCGCCACGATGACGGCCGGGCCGATCGGCACCCCCGCCTACCTGTCCCCCGAGCAGATCGCCGGGCATCCGGCCAGCCCCGCGTCGGACGTGTTCGCGTGGGGGGCGACGATGGTGTACGCGGCGACCGGCCGCCCGGCGTTCGGCGCCGACAGCGTGGCCTCGGTGCTGCACCGGATCATGACGATCACCCCCGACACCACCGGCGTCCCCGAACCGCTCCGCGCCACCGTGCAACGCTGCATCGACAAGGACCCCACCCGCCGCCCCACCTCCCGCGACCTGCTCCTCACCCTGGTCGGCTCCACCCCCGACCCGCTCTCCATGGGCGCCGCCGCAGCCCACCCGCCGGCACAGACTCCCCCGCCGCCGGGCTACCCGCCCGCCGGGCAGTCATCCTGGCCCGGTCAGGCTCCCCAGTCCTGGCCCGGCGGCCAGCCGATGGGTACCGGACCAGGTCAGAGCTGGGAGCAGCATGCCACCGCGCCGAGCAGTACGGGCGGCAACCGAGGGCTGATGATCGCCCTGCTGGTGGCTCTGGTCGCGATCATCGGCACCACCGCCATCGTGGTCCCCCGCATCGTCTCCGGAACCGGCGACACCAACGCGAACTCGTCCTCCTCCACCGCCGAAGCGACCGTGGACCCAGCGGAGACTCCATCCGACGACGCCGAAACCCCTACCGAAGAACCCACACCCTCAGAGGACTCCACTGAGGACACCACCGAGGCCACCGACGCCACCGTCATCCCGGACGCCTATGCCGGAATCTGGGCAGGCCACATCGTGCCCGAACCCCAGGGCGCCATGAGCGAACACGACATCCGCATCGAACTCCCCGCCGGCGAAGCCACCGGCAAATGGTACGAAGACGGCTGCGACACCGGCACTCTGACGGTGAACAAGATCGAGGCCGACTCCATGGTCCTCCGCCTCGACAACAACGCCGGCTGCGTCCCCGGCACCGTCATCCTCACTCCCAAGGACGACCAGCTCGGCTACCAGTGGGACGACGACCTCGGGCTCGTCACCTACAAGGGCGACCTCAAAAAGGAAAGCTGACCGCGCGACTCACCCGATCGCCAATGCTTCCTCCGCTCGCAACCGGCAAGGGATGGCCCGACAGTCCGGCCGCTTTTCGCGGGTGTCCTCAACCTCGCGGTCGCGACCTTACGAGGGAGCGTCCAAGAGTTCAGCCAGCTCGTCCAACCCGTCGATGACGAAGTCACAGGCGGCGGACTCCGGACGATCGGCGTGCAGGTAACCCCACGGCCCCCTCCGCAACAACGCCGTGCGCATCCCTACCCGCGCGGCTGGAAGCACGTCATTGTCCAACCGATCCCCCACATAGAGGATCTCCTCTGGCGCCCGCCCCGCCACCTCCGCCACCTTCGCGAAGAACCCGGCCTGCGGCTTCGACAACCCCCACCCCGCCGAGGTGTAGATCGCGTCGACCGGCAACTCCATGGCCACCAGCGCGTCATACGCCTGCACCGGCTGATTCCCAGCGACGATCACCTGAAAGCCCAGCTTCCTGAGCTCCCCCAGACTCCCCCTGACATCCGGATAGAGATCGTCGCCATCGAAGTTCTCCCGAAGCCCATCCGGATCCTCCCGCCGCCACGCCTCCATCTCAGCCCGCACATCCAGCCCCGGCCGAACCACCTCAAAAGCATCCCGATGAGACCGATCGAGCGCCGCCATCCCGCCTAACACCCCCATGAACGTCAAGCGCGTCACCCCCAACCGATCAGCCCACCGCGACCAAATCCGCGTCTCATCAATCAACGTCTCCCCAACATCAAACACAACCGCCCGAATCACAACACCCTCCACATCAGGCCATCCTGCCGCTGGTCCGCGACCGACAAGATCTCCGCCTACGTTACTCCGGGTCTTCCCTGACATATGGGTCGCACGACGCGGTCCCCAACAAGGAGACCCCCGTGACCGACTTGGGATCCCCGACGGGTCAGGCACCGCCATCCGGCGCCGTTTACGCAGGAAATGGACCCGGTTGGAGGAAATCCTCTCCGACATGCTGACCATCGCCCGGCTGGACCCGGGAACCCCACAGGCCAGGGAACCAGCCGGCCTGGCTGAGCCGGCGAACCAGGAGTGCACAATGCGCCCCAGACGAGCAAAAGGCTCGTCCGGCCCTTTCAGGCGGGGTGCAGGCGGCCGGGTGCGCCTGGCCGCCTGCCCACCGACCTGCTGGACGACGGCGACCGCCACGCCATGCTGACGGTGTGGCTGCCGCCGCTCGCCCATCCCCACCTGATCGCCTAAGCGGGCACCCCGGCACGCCACAGGGTGTCGATCTCGCGCTGGGCCGCCGCCAGGCTCTCGACGGCCAGCGGGATCAGATCGGACATCGCCGGATTCACCTGGGCCAGCGTCAGCTCGGCCGTGATGAACCGCGGCCGCAACCCCACCACGGACAGCCCGTGCGGAAGCCACGGCTCGGCGTGGTCCCAGCCTTCACGCGGGGTGCCCGGGCCGTAGCCACCGCCGCGGCTGGCCAGCACGATGAACTCCTTGTCGGCCAGCAGCCCGGTCCCGGTCTCGGGGTCGTACGCCAGCCTGGGGGTGATGAGGTAATCCACCCAGGCTTTGACGCTGCTGGGCGCGCTGTAGTTGTAGAGCGGCATGCCCAGCAGGACCGTGTCTGCCCGCTTGACCTCGTCGACGAGCTGCTCGGTCAGCTGCCACGCGGCGGCCTGATCGGGGGTGTGCTGCTCGACCGGGGCGAGCCGGGCCAGGAAGGCCGCCTCGTCGAGGTGCGGCAGCGGGCGGCGGCCCAGGTCGCGGTAGGTGACAGTGCCCTCCGGGTGCGCCGCCCGCCAGACCTCGGCCGCTTGGGCGGTGAGCTTGCGGCTGGTCGAGCGCTCGCCCTGGATGCTGGAGTCGATGTGAAGCAGGTGTGCCATATGATTCCCCTTGGATAAATCGTTTGTGATACACAAATGATTACTACACCATCGACTGTTCTGCCAAGTCGGTAGACTGGTGTCATGACCTCCCCGCCCGCCACAGGCCAGACGGGCCACCGCTCGGGCCCCCTGCTGGACCACCTCGCGCGCCTTATTCGCATGCGCGCCGAAACGGTGCTGGCCCCACTCGGACTTCGGCCCCGCCACGTCGTCACGCTGACCGTGCTGCGCAACGGCGGCGCCTGCAACCAGCAGGCCTTGGCCACCATGCTGGCAATGGACGCCACCAACGTGGTCGGCCTGCTGAACGAACTCGAGGCCCAGAAGCTGATCGAACGCCGCCGCGCCCCCGAAGACCGTCGCCGCCACGTGGTGCAGCTCACCGAAGCGGGCACACAGCGGCTGGCCGACGTCGAGGCCGCCCTGGCGGCGGTCGATGACGAGGTGCTCGCCTCACTCGACGCCGACCAGCGCGAGACCCTCTACGCCCTGCTCCAGCAGGCGGTCAGCAACGGCAAGGTGATCTGCACCGAAACCGTTGTGGAGTGCTAGTGTCCTGGTCCAGAGATTCGAGCGCAGTAGCGGCCGATGGCGCCGATGATCTGGTCGGCGTCCTTGGTCCAGGTGAACGGGCGGGCGTTTTCGTTCCAGTGCTTGAGCCATTCCTGCAGCGCCCTTGTCAGCTCGTCGAGGGAACAGAACACGCCGCGATCGAGGCGGCGGCGCTGTAGTTCGGCGAACCACCGCTCGACCTGGTTAATCCACGACGAGTAGGTGGGGGTGAAGTGCAGGTGGACCGTAGGATGCGCGAGGAGCCATTTATGGACCACCGGGGCCTTGTGCGTGGACAGGTTGTCACAGATCACGTGAATCTCAAGGCCCGGCTCGACGTGGTGGAAGATCTCATCCAGGAAGTCCCGGAAGTCCACCGCACGATGCTGGGCCGATAACTTGCCGATCACCTTGCCGGTGGCCACGTTCAGCGCCGCGAACAGGTCGATGGTGCCGTGCCGGTGATAGTCGTGGCTGCGCCGCTCGGGCGTGCCGGGCATCATCGGCAGCACTGGCGCCGACCGCTCGATCGCCTGGATGTGCGGCTTCTCGTCGACGGACAACACCACCGCGTGCTCGGGCGGGGATAAGTACAGGCCGACCACATCGCGGATCTTGTCGATCAGCAACGGATCGGTGGAGATCTTGAACTCCTCCACCAGATGCGGTTGCAGGCCGAACGCCCGCCAGATGCGCCGCACGCTGGAGGCCGAGATCCCCACCCGGGCGGCCAGCTCCCGCCGGGACCAGTGGGTGGCTCCTTCGGGGACCTCTTCCAGGGTGCGCACCACCACCTCCTCCACCTGAGCATCGGTGAGCGTGCGTGGAGCACCGGGCCGCGGCTCGTCACCAAGCCCGTCCAGCCGGCGATCGATGAACCGATTGCGCCACTTGCCCACCGTGTCCCGCGTGACGCCCAGACGCCGGGCCACGGCGGTGTTGTCCAGGCCGTCGGCACACAGCAAGATGATCCGCGACCGGTGGGCCAGCACCTGCGCGGTCTTACCGCGAGTGGCCCACCCTTGCAGCGTCCGCCGCTCGTCTACGCTCAGCGTGAGCGGCCGTCGTGGTTTGCCCGCCATCCCTCCATTAGATGACGGAACTCAAAACCGGGACACTAGCCCCGTTTTCCGCACACGCTGCATCGTTGCAACTCAGTCGCTATACAAGATCCGGCACCTTAGATGATCACCCCAGGTCAATGGTGATCACGTGCGGAATGCAGGGCTAGCGTGACTCATCGGGCGGGGTCTGGGGCCACAGGTCCGGCTTCAGGCTTGGCTGTGATGTAGGGGGCCAGGCCGTAGTCGCCGACCAGACCGCCGACGCTCAGCCCACCTCACCCCCCCCCCGCTACCAGCAGATCGCCGACCGGATCGCCGCCGACATTCGCAGCGGCCATATCCCCGGCCGCCGCCCCGTCCCCAGCGAAGGCGCCCTCGTCACCGAGTACAGCGTCTCCAGGGGTCCGGCAGGCCATCACCTACCTCCTTCGCCACGGGTGGGTAATGACCGTCCCTTACCAGAGCGCCTACCCCGCCTCACCCCAGAGCCGGCTCACCGAGTAGGCGGTGTCTCCCTTGGGCGAAGTCGGGTAGGCGGAAGTAGCACGTGGGGCCTACAGCTGTTCCATCGCCTTTCTGATGCGTTTTTCGGAGACCGGGGTCGGGGTGCCGAGTTGCTGGGCGAAGAAGCTGACGCGGAGTTCTTCGATCATCCAGCGGATGTCCTTGACGGCGGGGGCGTCGCGGCGGGCGGGGGGAAGTTTGTCCACCAGGTCGCGGTAGTCGTCTTCGATGTCGTGGACTTTGAACATCCATTCGCGGTCGCGGTGCGGGTCGTCGGGGAGTTTTTCGAGGCGGCGTTCGATGGCTTTGAGGTAGCGCTGGAGGTCGGGGAGGCGGGCATGGCCGGTGGCGGTGACGAAGCCGGGGAAGACGAGGTTGCCTAGCTGGTCCTTGATGTCGGCTACGGCGTCGGCGGGGCCTTTGGTGGCGTTCTGGACGGTGTGCCAGAGGGCGAGCACGCGTTCGACTTTCGTGACGACGTCGTGAGTCGTCGCGTACAGGTCGGATCTGAGGTGGTCGTGAAGGCGGGTGAACGACTGCTCGTCCCAGGCGGGGCCGCCGGCGTCCTTGATGAGTTTGTCGGCGGCGCAGGCGGCGCAGTCGTCGAAGAGGGCGGTGGCGCCGCCGTGCGGGCTGCGGCTGAGAGCGAGTTTCTGGGTGGTGGTGAGGCCGCGAAGGATGGATTTGGCGGGGTTGAGGGTGCTGAGCAGGAGCAGTCGCCGGGTGCCCGCCCACATGGCGCGCTCCTGCTCGGCCGGCGTCTCGAACATCCGGACCGCGACCGTGTCACCGCGATCGACCAGCGCCGGATAGGCCCGCAACCGGCCCTGCTCGAACACCTTCGGCAGGGTCCCGATCGTCCAGGAGGTCAGGCCCTCGCGTTCGAGGCCGGTGGCGGCCTCAGAGAGGGTGGCCCGGAGTTTGGGCGCGAGCCGGCGTTTCAGCGCGTCGAGATCCTTGTCCTCGGCGACCGGCCGTTTGCGCTCGTCCACCACCCGGTAGGTCACGCGCAGATGGTCGGGCACCTGCTCCATGCTCCACGCCTCCCGGGGAATCACCACCCCGGTCATGCGGTGCAACTCGCGCTCCAGCGCGTCCAGGATCGGCTCGCTGCCCGGTGTCACCCGTTCCAGCACGGATTTGGCGAAGTTGGGCGCGGGAACGAAGTTACGCCGCAGATGTTTGGGCAGCGACCGGATCAGCGCGGTGATCAGATCCTCCCGCAGGCCGGGGATCTGCCAGTCGAAGCCCGCGCCGTTGACCTGGTTGAGCACCTGCAACGGCACGTGCACGGTGACACCGTCGGCTTCGGTACCAGGCTCGAACTGGTAGCTCAGCTTCATACGCTGACCGCTCTGCCGGATCACGTCCGGATAGTCGCGGGCGCTGACATCGGCGTTCTCGTTGACCAGCATGTCCGGCGAGAACGTGAGAATCGTCTTGTCGGGCGCTTTCTTCCACCAGCTGTCGAAATGCCGCCCGGACACCACCTCGGCCGGAATGCGCTGATCGTAGAAGTCGAAGAGGGTCTCGTCGTCGACCAGGATGTCGCGGCGGCGGGCCTTCTCCTCCAGCTCCTCAACCTCCTGCAGGAGCTTACGGTTCTCGTGGAAGAACGGATGGTGGGTCCGCCAGTCGCCGTCCACCAGCGCGCGCCGGATGAACAGCTCGCGCGACAGCTCGGGATCGATCCTGCCGTAGTTGACCTTACGCTCGGTGACGATGGGAACGCCGTAAAGCGTCACCTTCTCCAGGGCCATCACCGCGGCCTGGTCCTTCTCCCAGTGCGGCTCGCTGTACGCGCGTTTGACCAGATGCTGCGCGAGCGGTTCGACCCACTCCGGCTCGATCTTGGCATTGACCCGCGCCCACAGCCGGGACGTCTCCACCAGTTCCGCCGACATCACCCATTGCGGTTGCTTCCGGGCCAGCGCCGACCCAGGGAAGATCGCGAAGCGGGCGTTGCGGGCGCCGACATACTCGGTGAGCGGCCGCCGCTGCCCCGGTTGCTCCTTCTTGGCCACGTCCTTGACGCCGATATGCGACAGCAGCCCCGCCAGCAGCGACAGATGCACCCGCTGCGGGTCGGCGTCGGCGCTGTTGAGCGTGACGCCGAGGGTCTTGGCGACCTGCCGCAGCTGGCTGTCGATGTCCTGCCACTCGCGAACCCGCAGGTAGTTGAGGAACTCAGCCTTGCACAGCCGCCGGAACGCGCTGGAGGACAGCTCCTGCTGCTTCTCCCGCAGATACCGCCACAGATTCAGGTAAGTGAGAAAGTCGGATTCCTTGTCCGCGAACCTGCGGTGCTTCTCGTCGGCGGCCTGCTGCTTGTCGGCCGGACGTTCGCGCGGATCCTGGATCGACAACGCCGCCGTGATGATCATCACTTCGCGCACGCAGCCGTTCTGGTCGGCCTCCAGCACCATCCTGGCCAGCCGCGGGTCCACCGGCAACTGCGCCAGCTTGCGCCCCAGCGGCGTCAGCCCGCCCTTCGCGTCCAGCGCCCCCAGCTCGTGCAGCAGGTTGACGCCGTCCTTCACCTGCCTGCTGTCCGGCGGCTCCACGAACGGGAACGCCGCGATGTCCCCCAGCCCGAGCGAGGTCATCTGCAAGATGACGCTCGCCAGGTTGGTACGGAGAATCTCCGGATCCGTGAACTCCGGCCGCCCACCGAAGTCCTCTTCGGCGTACAGCCGGATGCACACCCCGTCGGACGTACGCCCGCAGCGCCCCTTCCGCTGGTTGGCCGACGCCTGCGAGATCGGCTCGATCGGCAGCCGCTGCACCTTCAGCCGGTGGCTGTACCGCGAAATACGGGCATTCCCGGGGTCGATCACATACTTGATGCCCGGCACCGTCAGCGACGTCTCGGCCACGTTGGTGGCCAGCACGATCCGCCGCCCGGTGTGCCGCTGGAACACCCGGTGCTGCTCGCCCGCCGACAGTCGCGCGTACAACGGGAGGATCTCCTCGCGGCGGCCCTTCAACGCGTCGGCGGTGTCGCGGATCTCCCGCTCCCCGCTGAGAAAGACGAGAATGTCCCCCGGGCCTTCCCGGTTCAGCTCGTCGACCGCGTCCACGATCGCCTGCGTCTGGTCGTCCTGATCCTCATCGATCGGGCGATAGCGCACCTCCACCGGGTACGTCCGCCCGCTCACCTCCACGATCGGCGCGCCGCCGAAATGCTGGGAGAACCGTTCGGGGTCGATCGTGGCCGAGGTGATGACGACCTTGAGGTCGGGGCGTTTGGGCAACAACTGCTTGACGTACCCAAGAATGAAGTCGATGTTGAGGCTGCGTTCGTGGGCCTCGTCGATGATCAGTGTGTCGTACTGGGAGAGGAACCGGTCGGTCTGCATTTCGGCCAGCAGGATGCCGTCCGTCATCAGTTTGACCAGGGTGCCGTCGCTCGAATGGTCGGTGAACCTGACCTTGTAGCCGACCGCCTCCCCGAGCGGGATCTCCAGCTCCTCGGCGATGCGCTCGGCGACGGTCCTGGCCGCGATCCGGCGCGGCTGGGTGTGCCCGATCAGGCCGTGCACACCCCGGCCCAGCTCCAGGCAGATCTTCGGCAGCTGGGTGGTCTTGCCGGAACCGGTCTCGCCCGCGACGATCACGACCTGGTGGTCCCTGATCGCCGCCAGGATGTCGTCCTTGCGCTGGCTGACCGGCAGCTGGTCGGGATAGGTGAGCACGGGAACGGCGGCGCGCCGGACCGCGACCCGCTGTTCCGCGACGTCGAGTTCGCCGGAGATCTGCGCGGCGATGGCCTGCCGGGCCTTCGGGTCGCGGACTTTGCGCATGCCGTCGAGGCGGCGGCCCAGCCTGCGCTGATCGCGCAACATCAGGTGGGGCAGGCGGCCCTGGAGGTCGGAGAGCGTATTCATTCCGTCCTCAAGGATAGGCAACCCGCCCCTGGGCACCGCCAATCGTTTTCTCCGGGCGCGTCAGCGGGGCGGAGCCTGGTACTTGTAACCCACGTTGCGCACGGTGATGATCCGCTCCGCGTGCCGCCCGAGTTTGCGGCGGAGGCGGAGAATGTGCACGTCGATCGTGCGGGCGTTGTCGTCGCCGTACCGGTCCCAGACGGCGGCCATGAGCTGTTTGCGGTTGTAGACGCGGCCGGGCGCGGCGGCCAGGTAATCGAGCAGCTCGAACTCGCGGTAGGTCAGTTCGACCGAGACGCCGTCCAGGCGGACGGTGCGGGTGTCGCGGTCGATCTCCAGGTCGTCCCGGCGGCGCGGCGGCAGCTCGGGTTCCGCTCGCGGTTCCGTACGCGGTGCGGAGACCAGGTGGCTGACGATGACAAGCGCGGAATCGGTGCCGGGAACGGGGATGACACCGAGCACGGTGCCGTCATCCACGATCGGTTCGTGAGCGGAACGCGGGACGAAGTCGATGACGTTCGCCTGAGACATCGGGATTCTCCTTTTTTGCCTGGTTGATGTGGCCGACGGGGGTGCGCGGTAGATCAACAGGCGGCGCTGCAGACGCGGAGCAGATCGATGTAGCGACGCTCGGTCAGGGCATCCATGCTCGAATCTTGGCATGAATAATTCATATTGTCCAGGTAGGAATTAAGGGGAAGGTCCCCCTGAGGGGCAGCGGCACGCACGGGTAGAGCCGGACCAGGCCGAGGCCGGGAAGGCGCCGGGACACGAGGGCGCTGACCTGTTCGATCGTGGCTATGCCGGTTTCCATGGTGGGTTGGATGTCGGATTGCACGGAGATCAGGTAGTCGCGGCCCGGCCCGAAGACCCGGCCGTAGCTGGTCACCGCCCAGGTGTTGTCCACAAACGCCCGCGGCGTCCAGCCGTTCTTGAGCGCGACCCGATCGCCAGGCCGGGCTCCCGCGCTGATTCCCCACTTCTGGGCGGGCTCGACTTGCTCCATCAGGGCCAGCACGTAGGCCCGGTCCTCCGGTGCGAGCCCTTGGGTGCCTTTGACCAGGGCGGTGAGCAGTCGTACCCGATCGGCTGGGCTGGTGGTGGTGCCCCAGAAGTGGCTGGGGCCAGGGGCGGTATCGGTCAGGCCGAGCTGGCGGTAGGTGGTCTCCAACCCGGCGGCCCCACCGATCCGGCGGTAGAGCTCATCGGCGGCAAGGTTGTCGCTATGGCGGATCATGTCCTCGGCAGTCGCCTGCTCCGCGGCGGTGAGTCTCCGACGCTCCGCCCGAACCTGGCGCAGCAGCGTGACCAGAATGTCCACCTTGCTCCCACTAGCAGTGATCTGATCCTTCCGAGTGGACCGGTAGCCGACGGTCGCCCCGGTAATCAGATCCTTGACCATGACCGCGACCTGTCCCGGCCGATGAGCGACCAGCTCACCTAACTCCACATCCAGCTCGCGCCGAGCTTCCTCTGCCGCCCTCTCATCCCGATATCGCGTGGTGCAAGGCGCGGCCACGCTCCCGACGGAAGGTACGTCGCCCCCGAACCAGCCAACAAGCCAACCAGCACATAGCGGACAAACCCTGACATGCGGGGATGCTAGCGACCACACCGTGCGTTTCCGCTGCCGTTTGACCTAGTCGTAACGACAACGTTTCTCATGAGGGCACGCGGATCGCTGAACTCGCCATACTGATCGAGACCTTCAGGACCGCTGAACGACCTCGACGACTGCCCCCAGCGGGCACGAGATCATCGCGGACCATGACCGGCGCCCGGCGGGTCGCGTTCAGGGGTGTGCGGGTTGGCGCAGGTGTTCCGAGCAGCATCGAGTCGCATCACCGCACAATTGGGTCCACGAACGGTTCGACCCGACAGGATGCGCCAGGAGCCTCATCTCCCTGGCCTTCTCGAAGATCTCCGGCGCATCTGACTCTCGATATCTGCGGCCCGAGCGACTGACCTCGTTCATGAGGATCCGCTTCGGGTCGGAGAGCCGACCGGTATCTCTGCCCCGGTATCTCGCTGGCAACTGCCAGTTCGCTACGAATGCGGCGAGCGCGTCAGGGAAAAGTAACAGCCACGCCTCGGTTTCCCACACTGCCAATACATAATGCGCGGAGCCCAGCGCCTTGTTCATCGCCTTTTCCACACGCTCGCGCAGTACGGGATATTCGCTGCTATCCGCCCGGTCCAGATCCTCGTGCACGAAAACACAGGCGACCTCCGCGCCCTCCCGCGCGGCACGAGCGTTGACCAGCTTGCGCAACCGGTCGACCCGTTCGTCCAGACGTTCGTTTCCTGCCGCCCAGAATTTCATGCTCGGATTGATCTCGACCAGTCGTCCGCGCATATCTGGGCAGTGCTCTTCGAGCAGGGTTCGCAGACAGCGGCGATCATTGCTGTCCTCTCCGACCAGGACGACGACAGGGCGTTTCACGGCACGAGTTCGGGTGCCGCCATTCCGGCTCACAGATCACCCCCGAGCGCGCCGGAGAACCAGAGTTCACCAAGCGGCAGCCCTTCGCTGGCCGCGACGATCTCTTTTACTTTCTCATTTGAGATCGCGGGTATGATCGAGGATCCGTCGGCTGACCGCTCGCACACGATGAGCTCATCCGGCGTCAGGCGGTTGGCGAATGCCGGAGAATGCGTCGCGATGAGGAACTGGGTGCGCTTGCTTTGTTCGCGTATGCGGTTGACCAGTAGCTCCAGTGCCTGCGGGTGAAGCCCGTGGTCGATTTCCTCGATGCACGTCAGCGCGGGCGGCCTCGGGTCGTAGAGGAGGGCCAGCAGGCTCAGCAGGCGGATCGTTCCGTACGAGGCGTCCGCGAGTTGGGTGGGGTCACGCAGGCCCCTTTCGCGTAGGACTACCACTACTTCACGAGCCGGGCCGGACGGGTGCTCGAAGTCGATGTCCTCCAACTGTGGCAGCACCGCGACAGCGTCTGCCACAAGGAACTCCCATGCCTCCGTGGCCGACAGTGAAAGGAGGGAGATGGCCAGGTTGGAGGCGTCCGAATCAATCGCGGAGAACTTGGTCCCCCGCATGCGCGAAGGCTTGGCCGCTGCTTCCACGTCAATCTGTACTATCTTGAAGGAATCCAGGAAGTCGGCGAGTGAACGCACTTGCGCACCGCCCATCCCGGGAGCCAGCCGAGAGAGCGTGGAAAGCCCACTGCTGAGAGGGTTGATGCCCAGGGCAGCTTCACCGAGCCGACTCTCGTCAAGCCGGAAAGGAGGAGGCGCGAGTATTTCGCGCACTGAACCATCCGGTGCGAGCGTCTCCATCGATGCGCTGGCCCCTTCCACCTGGGTCAGCCTCCGTGTTCCGTCCGCAAAATCGAAAACGAACCGCTCTTCGCGGGCTAGGACGGGACCGGTAAGTTTGAGCGTATAGTGACCTGCCACAGTCTGGGCGTCCCAGGTGCCGCTAAGGTCGATCTGAAGAAAGTCATCAGCTCGGTCGCCGCGGAACAGAATTGACTCAAGACCACCCCGGCGTTCGAGTGCCGGTTCCAAGTCCGTTCTCACGATGTCAGCCAGGAATCGGAAGACTTCGAGCACATTAGTTTTTCCCGCGCCGTTCGGCCCGACCATCACGTTCACGGGCCCAAGTGGAAGCGTGATATCTCGTAGGCTTCGGAAGTTACGCACCCGCAATTCCAGCAACCGATCGTCCACAACATCCCACCTGTCCGCTAGTCACACGATCATCCTGCCGGAGTTCCCAGGCTCGAAGTGATACGGCAACGGGCCATCCCCGCGGGCGCGGGGCCAACCAAAAGCGTAGTCGTTACTGTGGGTCATAACCGCTCCACGCCAGGGAACGTCGCTGACGATTGGGCCCTCATAGGGGTTCGATCGGCTGGCAATCCTGTGCGGCACCGACGGGGCGTGACCAGGCCTGCTTCCCCGGCTCTTCTCGATCGCATTGGTCGTGCTCTCGTCCTCGATCATGCGGTGGATCTGGGCCTGGATGCCGGGTACGTCCTTCGGGGCAGGTAGTCGAAGATCGACTTGCCGGTCCGCTCGACCGGGTCGTAGCCGTAGGTCTCCTGGACGCCCGCGCTGATCTCCTGGACCGAGGCTAGCCAGCTCGGCGGGAGAGTTCATTGTCCCGGAACTCGTGTCGGTTATGCCTGGTTAGTGTGCTCTGATGGAAGCACAGACGACACCAGCCTTCGAAGAGATCGGGGACGCTGTTTGAAGCGTGCGAGAAGCGTTTGACCTTGTCGTAGCGTCAACGTTTCTAATGGGGGCATGCGGATCGGTGAACTCGCCGCACTGGTCGGGATCTCCACCCGCGCTGTGCGCCACTACCATCACCTGGGACTTCTCCCCGAGCCGGTACGGCTGGCCAACGGTTACCGTGATTACGGCCTTCGTGACGCTGTCACTCTGGCCCGGATTCGGCGGCTGGCCGAGCTCGGCCTCTCGCTTGACGAGATCCACGATGTCCTGGCCGACGATCAGGGTAAGGAGCTTCGCGAAGTCCTCGCGGGGCTTGACGCTGACCTGGCCCGTCAGCAGGACATGATCGCCGCGCGCAGAGCGCGCCTGGCCACGCTGCTGACTGAGCCCGATCTCACCCCCGAATCGGCGGTCTCGCCCGACCTGGCGGCGGTGCTTCGAGACTTGACCGCCGGCGGGTCGAGTTTCGCCGCCCTCGACCGGCAACTCCTGGCCCTCATGGACACGGTCGCGACACCCGCCGATCGCGATCAGGTCCTCGACCTGGTTCGTCCCCTCATCGAGCCCGATGCCCTCGCTCGCAGCCACGATCTCTACGCCCGCCTCGACGACCTGGCCGACGCCGACCCGGCCGACCCCCGTGTCGCCGCCCTCGCCGCCGACCTGGTCGCCCACATTCCCGCCGACATGGCCGCCGCGATGATCGCCCACTCCGACGGCGACTGGCAGGGCTGGATATTCGACGAGGCCACCCCCGCCCAAGCCGAGGTCTTCCGCCTGGCCGTGATCACCCTGACGGAGCGCACTCAATGATCGCAATCATCCGCAGAATCGCTGGATTCGACGCGAAAGGCATGGTCAGCCTGGTCCTCTGGGCGCTCCGCCGCCGCAACGGCGTCCCGCCCGGCTCGGTCGAGGTCACGTACGCAAAAGAACAGACCACCACATTCGTCATCTTTCTGATCTTGATGGCTTTGGAAACGGTCGTCCTCGACGTGATCCTCCGCGCCATCGACGCCCCGGAGGCCGTGCGCCTGCCCGTCCTCTTTCTCGACCTCTACGGCATCCTCATCGGCCTCGCGGTCGTCGCCGCCTGCGTCACCCGCCCCCACGTGGTGACCGCCACCGAACTACGCCTCCGCTACGGCGCCTTCTTCGACCTGCGCATCCCCCGCGGGCAGATCGCCACCATCCGCCTGTCCCGCAACTACAACGAGAACGGCATGGTCACCGTCACCGGAGACCGCCTCAGCCTCGCCGTCTCCTCCCAAACCAACATGATCGTCAACCTGACCGACCCGATCACCATCACCCGACCCCTCGGCCGCCAGGCTCAGGTCACCACCATCCGCTTCTTCGCCGACGACCCCACCACGGCCCTCACCGAACTGAGTCTCCGAAGTTCGGACTCCCCTGCCATGTGAACGCCCACACCGAAACCTGTGCCGTACAGCATGGCGGACGGCCAGACCGAAGCGTCCTGGTGGAAATCCGGTTCCTGGCCAAACAGCCTGGGTAGCGGGCCAAACTGGGAGTATGATCCCCGGGTATGAGCGACATTAAGCGGCGCATCACCATCACCGTAGACCCGGTGGCAGCGGACTACGCCGAGCAGCTCGTCGCGGCCGGCCGTGCAGAGTCGGTGTCCGCCGCGTTCAACGCGGCGATCCTGGCTCGCCGGCGCCGCGAGCACCAGGGCCTTGCGCTGCTGCGCGAGCGGGCAGCTCACGCCGACCCGGCCAGGGTCGCCAGGATGCGCGCTCACATCGACCAGCAGGCCCGCGCCCAGGGCTTCCAGGTAGCGGCCGGTGAGTGATCACACTCCGACGCCGTACATCCTCGACACGAGCGTCCTGCAAGAGTTGGTCCGCGGGGACGGCGATCTCATCAGCCTGATTCAGGACTTCGACAGGACCGGCCAGCCCATGGTGGCGCCGGTCCTGGCCGTGGCCGGGGCGCTGCTGGCCAATCGCGGCGTCGCGGACGCTGAGGCATCGCTGGCCGGATTTTCGGCTTTCGGCAACGTCGTCATCGCACCGTTGGATGGCGTTGATCAGGCAGCTGATCTTGTCGACATGATCTCCGCCACCGGACTTGACCCGTGGAATGCGCACGTCGCCGCAATCGCCAACGTCTCGGTCTGCCCGATCCTCACCATGAACGCCGCCGAATGGCAGGAGCCCTCAGCCGCGCTCGAACACCCGCTCCACACCATCGAAATAGCCGAACCCGACAACTAGACCAGCAGGTGAGAGGGGTCGGAACGAACTGCTGCTCATCAGAGTCTGCCTCTCGCTGGTCGTTGTCGCCCCGGGGATTCACTTCTCGGTGGTGGCCAGGGCGGCGCCGACGATGCCGGCCTCGTTGAGGAGCATGGCTGGGAGGATCGGGGTGTTGATGGTGACGTCCGGGAGGAACTTCTTGGCCTTCTTGCTGACTCCCCCGCCGATGATGATCAGGTTGGGGGAGAGCAGGCGTTCCATCTGGAGGAGGTACTCCTGGACGCGGTCGGCCCAGATGCCCCAGCTGAGTTCCTTCTCTGAGCGGGCCTGGTCGGAGGCGCGGGTCTCGGCGTCCTTGCCGCGGATCTCGATGTGGCCGAACTCGGTGTTGGGGACCAGTTTGCCGCCGGTGAACAGGGCGCTGCCGATGCCGGTGCCGAAGGTGAGGACCAGGACCACGCCCTGGTGGCCCTGACCGGCGCCGAAGGTCATTTCGGCGATGCCGGCGGCGTCGGCGTCGTTGAGGACGTGGGTGTTCTTGCCGAAGAGGGCGCGGCCGTCGACGCCGACCCAGGAGCGGTCGACGTTGGCGGCGGTACGGATCTCCCCGTTGATGATCACTCCGGGGAAGGTGATGCCGATCGGGCCCTTCCAGGAGAAGTGTTTGACGATCTTCTGGACCACGTCGGCCACCGCGTCCGGCGTTGACGGCTCGGGGGTCGGGATGCGGTAGCGGTCTTCGACCAGTTCGCCCGTCTTGATGTCCACCGGCGCGCCCTTGATGCCCGACCCGCCGATGTCGATGCCGAGTACGTTCATGCTCTTCACCGTTACCCGCGGAAGGCCTGGTCACTCCCCCTGGACCACCACGGCCCAGATGGTCACATTTCCGGAAATCTCGTTGTGCGCTCCCTCTTGACGGGGTTTCCCGGTCAGGAATATCTTCACATCCGAATTTACTACCAAAGAAAGTCTACCTCCCCATGGCCGTACAGCGGTACAGCACAGACCGAGGCGATCTCACCCGGACGGCGATCCTGGCCTTGCTGGGCACGGTGGGGCCGCTGAGCCGGACCGAGATCGCCCGCCAGCTCGACCTCAGCCCCGCCACCGTCACCCAGCTCACCCGCGAGCTGATGGGGCACGGGATGCTGGAGGAGCTGGAGCTGGAGCCGTCCCGCGGCGGGCGCCCGGCGCAGAAGCTGGGGCTGATCGGGAGCGCGGGGCGGGCGCTGGGGGTCAAGGTGACCACCGACCACCTGGTGATCGTCGACGTACGGCTGGACGGCGAGGTGCTCGGCGCCTGGGAGCGGCCGGTGGACACCACGTCGCCGCGCGCGCTGGACGACCTGGTGGACGCCGTCGCCGACGCGGTGTCGCGGACCGCGGCCGATCCCCCGCTGCTCGGCATCGGGGTCGGGGTGCCCGGCAGCGTCGAGGACCAGGCGATCGGCACGGTGAACGCGCCGACGCTGGGCTGGCAGGCGACCCCGGTGGGAGACCGGCTGCGCCGCCGGCTGGACCTCCCGGTGCTGGTCGAGAACGACGTCAACGCGCTGGCCGCCGCCGAACGCCTGTACGGCAGGGGCCGTACCCACCGTGACTTCCTGGTCCTCACCATCGGGCGCGGGGTCGGCGCGGCGATCGTCACCGACGGCCGGGTCTACCGGGGCGCCAGGGGTGGCGCCGGGGAATTCGGGCACGTGCCGATGCTCGCGGCGGGGCCGGTGTGCGGGTGCGGTAACCAAGGGTGCCTGGAGTCCCTGGTGGGGGCGGCTGGGCTCGTGGGCGCAGCTCGTACCCGGATGGAGTTGCCCGAAGACGCGGGCGTCGCGGACGTCGGGCGGGCGGCGGCGGGTGGGGACGCGGCGGCGCAGGCGGTGTTCGCCGAGGCGGGGGCCGTGCTGGGGCGGGCCGCGGCCGGGCTGATCAACGTGGTGGATCCGGAGGTGGTCGTGGTGCTCGGGGAGGGGACCGCCGACTGGGCGTACTGGCAGGTGGGGTTCGATCCGGCGATTCGGGCGCATCTGTATCCGGGGCGGCGGGACATCTCGGTCGAGGTGGAGAGCTGGGATGACACCAGCTGGGCGCAGGGGGCGGCGGCGCTGGTGCTGGCGACGCCGTTCGACGCGGCGGGGGCGGCGGGCGAGCAGGGGCGCCTGGTCCGGGCCCGGCTGATCGGCTCGACACCATGACCGGCGCGAAAACAGCCGAAGTCAGCGCGAATCCCACAAGGAAAGCCGCCCCGGCGCATGCACGGTCGCATGCCGTGGGACCGCGCCGTTCCCGTTTGAGGTACGCGGGCACGGTGGCCCTTTTCCTGCTCCCCAGCGCCATCCCGCTGACGCTGTTCACGCTGATCCCGATGGCGAGCTCGCTGTGGACCAGCCTGCACGAGTGGAACCTGATCACCCCGATGCGCTGGGTGGGCCTGGACAACTACGTCGAACTGCTCGGCGAGGACCGGACCCTGGCCGCGTTCGGGCACACGCTCTACTTCATCGCCGGTTACCTGCCGCTCGTGTACGCCGGTGGGTTCGGCTTGGCGTTGCTGCTCAACCGGGCGATGCGCGGCCGGAACGTGCTGCGCGCCATCTACTTCCTGCCGGTGGTGACCAGCTGGGTGGTGGTCGCGCTGATGTGGAAGTGGCTGCTCAACCCGGCCAGCGGGGTGGTGAACTGGCTGATCGGCCTGGTCGGCCTGGAAGGGCCCGGCTGGTGGACGGATCCGACCTGGGCGATGCCGTCGATCATCCTGGCCTCGGCCTGGAAGGACCTCGGCTTCGTCATGATCATCCTGCTGGCGGGCCTGCAGGCGATCCCGCAGGAGTACCGCGACGCCGCACGAGTCGACGGCGCGACCGGCTTCAAGAGCTTCCGCTACATCACACTCCCCCTGCTCTCCCCCTCGACGTTCTTCGTCGTGGTGATCTCGCTCATCAACGGCTTCCAGGTCTTCGACCAGGTGCACGTGATGACCGGCGGCGGCCCGGCCGGCGCCACCACGGTGGTGGTCGAACAGATCTACGACCTCACCTTCAGGTACGGCAGGGCGGGCGCCGCCTCCGCCCTCTCCTGGCTGCTGTTCGCGGTCATCCTGATCGTGACGTTGATCCAGATCCGGGCCCAGCGCCGGTGGGTGAACTATGGGTAAGGTCCTGCGCGCGATCCCGGTGCTGCTCGGCGCGCTGGTGATGTTGTTCCCGTTCGCGTGGACGGTGGTCACCTCGCTCACCCCGGACGGCACGCTGCTGGTCTCGCCGCCCGACTTCACGCCGGAAGGCGCGGGCCTGGACGCCTACCGGCGGCTGCTGGAGGCGATGCCGTTCTGGCGGATCGTGTTCAACAGCGCCTGGCTCGCCGTCGCCTCCACCGTGCTCCAGCTGGTGACCAGCTCCATGGCCGCGTACGCCTTCGCCCGGTTGCCGTTCCCCGGCCGGAACGCGCTGTTCGCCGTCTACCTGGCCACGCTGATGGTGCCGATGCAGGTCCTGGTCGTGCCGCTGTTCCTGGAGATGCGGGCGTTCAACCTGGTGGACACCTACTTCGCGGTGCTCGCTCCGACGGTCGCCTCCGCGTTCGGCGTCTTCCTGCTGCGGCAGGCGATCGCGCAGGTGCCGCGCGAGTTCGACGAGGCGGCGGTACTGGACGGCGCGGGGCATCCGCGGGTGTTCGTCTTCGTGATCCTGCCGCTGATCCGGCCCGCGCTCGCGACCTTCGCCATCTTCGGCTTCATCGCCAGCTGGAACGCCTACCTGTGGCCGCTGGTGATCATCAGGTCGCCGGAGTTCATGACCATCCCGCTCGGGCTGGCCTCCCTGCACGGCCAGTTCACCACCGAGTGGAACGTGGTGATGGCGGGTTCGGTGGTCAGTGTCGTACCGATCCTCATTCTTTATCTCTTCGCCCAGAAACACGTCATCGCCAGCGTCGCGCAGTCCGGCCTCAAGTAATCCCCCCACGGAGGTACCACCATGAAGAGAACCACGAAGGCCGCGGCGGCGTTGCTCACCGCGGTGCTGGCCACCGCCTGCGCCCAGGGCTCGGCCACCCGGGACACCGGCACCGCGCCGGACGGCAAGGTGACGTTGCGCTACTTCACCTTCTCCGCCGCCCCCGACCACGTCGCCGACCTCGACACGATCGTGGCCGCGTTCGAGAAGGAGAACCCGCGCATCGACGTCGTCGTGGAGACGGCGCCGTTCGCGGACTACTTCACCAAGCTCCAGACCAGCATCGCCGGGAACACCGCGCCCGACACCTTCGAGCTCAACTACGAGAACTTCGTCACCTACGCCAGCGCGGGCTCCCTGCTCGACCTGGGCACCGCCGCCGCCGGCGACGACTACCAGCCCTCGGTGTACGCGGCCGAGTCGCTGAAGGCGTTCACCCATGGTGGCAAGCAGTTCGCCCTGCCCGCGTCGTTCTCTACCGTCGTGCTCTTCTACAACAAGTCGCTGTTCGACGCGGCCGGGCTGCCCGCGCCCACCGCCGACTGGACCTGGGCGGAGGAGAAGGCCGCCGCCGCCAAACTGACCGACAAGAAGAAGGGTGTGTACGGCGACTTCCAGCCGGTGCAGTTCTTCGAGTTCTACAAGACGCTCAAGCAGGCGGGCGGCGAGTTCCTGACCGCCGACGGGAAGAAGACCGCGTTCAACAGTCCCGAAGGGGTGAAGGCCGCGACCTGGCTGGTGGACAAGGTGGGTAACACCATGCCTACCGAGGCTGAGATCGGCGGCACGGCTGACTACGACACCAACCTGTTCAAGTCGGGCAAGCTCGCGATGTGGCACAACGGCATCTGGCAGTTCGCCGGGATGGCCGACGCGCCGTTCGAGTGGGACGTCGTGGTCGAGCCCGGCGACCAGACCAAGGCCAGCGCGGTCTTCCACAACGCCATCGCCGCGTCCGCCACCACCAAGCACCCGGCTGAGGCCTGGGCCTGGTCACGCTTCCTGACCTCCTCCCAGACCGCGGCCACCACCCGGATCAAGGCTTCCTGGGAGCTCCCGCCCATTTCTGACCAGGCGACCCTCGCCGGCTACCTGGACAACACGGCGAAGCCCGCCAACCGCCAGGCGGTCTTCGACTCGCTGGCGTCGATCGCCCTGCCGCCTGTCATCGCGCGCCAGCAGGAGATGCAGGACGCGATGACCGAGGAGCTGAGCAACGCCGCCGCCGGCCGCAAGTCGGTCCAGCAGGCGCTGACCGACGCCGCCGCCACCATCGACGGCCTGCTCGGCTGACGACCTGATGTCCGACACCACCACCGACGGCCTGCTCGGCTAAGGATCCGACCGTGAACGTAGGAAGCGACCTGACGCACGCGGACCTGGCCCGCCTGGCCGCGCGCAGCGTCGACCTGATCGACCGGCATCAGTCGCCCTCGGGGGCCTACCCTGCCAGTCCCACCTTCTCCGCCTACCAGGGCTACGCCTGGCTCCGCGACGGCGCCTTCATCGCCGAAGGCATGAGCCGCGTCGCCGACCCCGCGGGCCCGAGCGCCTTCCACGCGTGGTGCGCCCGCGTGGTCGGCGCCCGGTCCTCCCAGGTCACCGACCTCACCCGCCGCGCCTCCCGCGGCCTCCCCGTCACCCCCGCCGACATGCTCCCCACCCGCTTCACCCTCGACGGCTCCAACGGCACCGACGCCTGGTGGGACCACCAACTCGACGGGTACGGCACCTGGCTCTGGTCCCTCAACCTCCACCTGCGCCGCCACCCCACCGACATCCCCGGAGCCCCCGAAGCCATCCGCGTCGCCACCCACTACCTCACGACCTTCTGGCACCACCCCTGCTACGACTGGTGGGAAGAACACATCGACCAACGCCATGTGTCGACCCTGGCCGCAATCCATGCAGGCCTCCGCGCAGCGATCAACCTGGGTGCCCTGACCCGACCCCTCACCGAAGCTGCCGAAGAGGCCATCGACGGCATCTCCACTTTGATCTCGAAAGAGGGAGTAGTGGAGTCGGCCACGGCTCCGGGGGGCGTAACCGGTCAGGTCACGGCTCCGGGGAGCGCGACCGGCCAGACCATCACCCCAGGGAACGCAACCGGCCAGATCATCGCCCCAGGGAGCGAGGCCGAGGAGACCACCGCCCTGGGGAGCGTAACCAGCCGAACCACCGTCCAAGGGAGCGCAACCGGCCAGACCACTACCCCGGGGAGCGAGGCCGATCAAGCCGCCGCCCAGGGGAGCGTAACCAGCCAAACCACCACCCCAGGGAGCGAAGCCGGTCAGGCCACTGGGAGAACCACGATGCCGCGACTGCCAATTCGTCCGGCAACCACGGGGATAACGGGGGCGGGCGGAGCCCGAGGGGAAACAAAGGGCTGGGTGGGTGGGAGAACCCACCTCACCAAATGGCTGGGGTCGGATGCGGTTGATGGGAGTTTGCTGGCTTGTGTTGAGCCTTTTGGGCTCTATTCGGCAGACCACCCGGTGGCCGTGGGGACGGTCGCGGCGGTTGAGGAGTCCCTGGCCGATGGTTATGGGGTCTATCGGTATTTGGAGGACACCTTCTACGGGGGTGGAAGGTGGGTGCTACTCGCCGGGTTCCTGGGGCTGAACCATGTTGCCGCTGGTAGGCGTGGAGAGGCTATGGCGTGTTTGCGGTGGATGGCGGGGCAGGCCGACGCTGATGGGGAGTTGCCGGAGCAGGTTTCTGATCGGTTGTTGGCGCCTGGGCGTCGGCAGGAGTGGGTCGAGCGGTGGGGGCCGGTGGCCAGTCCGTTGTTGTGGTCGCATGGGATGTATTTGATGCTCGCGGATGAATTGGGAGTGGTCGCGTGATCCGGCATCGTCCGATGGGGTCGGGGCATCCGTACGCCGAGACCGAGGATCAGCGGGTGCCCGCCCGGCCGCTTGACGGGGAGAGCGTGGAGTTGCGGGTGCGGGCGGCGGCGAAAGTCGATGCCGTGGTGTGCGAGTGGGTGGCCGACGGGACGCCGATCGAGTTGCCCATGGAGAAAGCGAGCGCCGCCTCCGAAGGGACGAGCGCCGGGGATGGCGGGCATCTCGCGTCGGCTCAGGCCAAAGCGACGAGGGCGGCGGCCGCGGGCAGCTGGTCGGTTCGGTCACCGGTGCTGCGGGCCGGGTCACGGTACGCCTACCGGTTCCGGGCGGCCACAGCCGATGGTGCAAGCCGTACCTCCCGATGGTTTGAGGTGACGGCGGCGAGCTGGCGGGAGAGCGGCGGGAACCTGGAAGGGGCGGATCGGGTCGTTCCGGGAAGCGTCCGGTGGCTGCACGACGGCGACGGTGTCCTACGGGTGCGATTCGATATCGCGATAAATCCGGACGAGCACGTGGTCGGCTTCGGAGAACGCTTCGACGCCGTCGACCAGCGGGGCCGGACACTCGACGCGGTGGTGTTCGAGCAGTACAAAAACCAAGGAACACTAGGCCGCACATATCTGCCTATGCCGTTCTTTTTCGTGATCGGGCCAAACGGCAGCCACGGCTGGCACGTGCAGACCTCCGCACGAGTCTGGTTCGACGTCGGCGCCTCCGAACCAGGGCTCCTACGCGTCGAGGCGGAAACAAGCGGCGACCTCACGCTGCGCGCCTACGAAGGCTCCCCCACCGAAATCCTCGCCCAGTTCGTCAAAGACGTCGGCGCACCCGAAGAACTCCCCTCGTGGGTGTTCCGCCTCTGGGCCAGCGCCAACGAGTGGAACACCCAGGCCCGCGTACTCACCGAGATGAACCAGCACCGCGACCTGGACATCCCCGTCGGCGCCCTCGTGATCGAAGCATGGAGCGACGAATCCACCTTCACCGCGTTCCGCGGCGCCCAATACGACCCCACCGAACGCCCCCACACCTGGGCCGACTACAGCTTTCCCCCCAACTCCCCCTGGCCCGACCCCAAAGCCATGATCGACGAACTCCACGCCAGGGACATCAAGGTCATCCTCTGGCAGATCCCCCTGCAGAAGATGCGCCCCCACCCCACCGGCCAGGCCGCCATCGACGCCCGCCAACTCGTCGAGAAGGGCTACGGCGTGCGCGAAGCCGACGGCCGCCCGTACCGCAACAGAGGCTGGTGGTTCCCCCTCGCCCTGATGCCCGACCTGAGCTCCCAGGAAATCCGCGACTGGTGGACGGCCAAACGCCGCTACCTCGTAGCAGAGCTGGACATCGACGGCTTCAAAACCGACGGCGGCGAACACGCCTGGGGCCACGACCTCCGCTACGCCGACGGCCGCCGCGGCTCGGACGGCAACAACCTCGCCCCCGTCAACTACGCCCGCGCCTTCGGCGACCTCCTCCGCTCCTGCGGTAAACCCCCCGTGACGTTCAGCCGCGCCGGCTTCACCGGCTCCCAGGCACACGGCGCCTACTGGGCAGGCGACGAGGCCTCCACCTGGACCGCCTTCCGCTCCTCGATCACCGCCGGAATCACCGCCTCAGCCTGCGGCATCGTCTACTGGGGCTGGGACATCGCCGGCTTCTCCGGCCCGATCCCGGACGGCGAGCTCTACCTCCGCGCCGCCGGAACCTCCTGCTTCATGCCGATCATGCAGTACCACTCCGAGTACAACCACCACCGCCACCCCAACGGCGACCGCACCCCGTGGAACATCGCCGAACGCACCGGCGACACCCGGGTGATCCCAGTCTTCCGAAGGTTCGCACACCTACGCGAACGGCTCGTGCCGTACCTCACCGAACAGGCGAGAGCCGCCGTGCACGGCGGCGCCCCCCTGATGCGCGCACTGTTCTTCGACCACCCCACCGACCCGGAGATCTGGCGCTTCCCACTCCAGTACCAGCTGGGCGACGCGCTTCTGGTGATCCCGGTCACCGAACCCGGCGTCGACCAGGTGACCGGCTACCTGCCCGCAGGCGACTGGGTAGACGTCTGGACCGGAACGGAACACCAGGGAGCCCGAGAGGTCACGCTATCCGCACCGATCGAACACCCCCCGGTGCTGTGCCGCGCCGAACGCTGGACCGACCTGGCCGCGATCTTCTCGGACGCCGGTGCCGGCGGCCCGGAGCTGGGCGAGGCCGCGTTCAGCGCACCTGCAGCACGGTCTTGCCGCGCGGCCCCGTGACCTCGACGCCGCCGGCGAGGGCTCGCGGTGCCTCCTCAAGGGGGAGCCTCGCGCCGATGACGGGCCGGATGGTGCCTGCCGTGACGAGCCTGGCTAGCTCGGCGAGCCGTTCGGGCTTGCGATCGAGCCGGTAGTTCGCGGTGCGGATGCGCTGGTCGGCCAGGAGCTGCTCGTCCAGGCCGAAGGCGGTCGAGAACAGCGCCCCGCCGTCCCGTACGGCGCCGGCCAGGCTGCTGGTGATGGACCGGTCGCCGACGACGTCGAGGATCGCGTCGACTCCCCCGGGCGCGAGCCTGCGCAGGGCCTGTTCGAGAGGCTCGGCACCGCGGACGACGATCTCGGTGGCGCCGAGCCCTCGCACCTGCTCCGCGACCCGGGCGGAGGCCGTCGCGATGGTACGGATCCCAAGGGCCGCGGCGGCCTGCACCGCGAAAGTGCCCACGCCTCCCGTCGCACCGATGACCAGCAGCGTGCCGCCCTCAGGCACCCGCATGTGGTCGAGCACGCCGAGCGCGGTCATACCGGCGGTCGGGAGCGCGGCGGCCTCCTGGCTCGGCAGCTCGCCGGGGACGGCCGCCAGCGCGCCGAACGCGGGCACCGCCTGCACCACGCAGACCTCCGCGAACGTGCCGAACCGCAGCGGCTGGCTCCAGAACTGGCCGAAGACGCGATCCCCCACGCGGAACTCCGTGACGCCATCGCCGATCGCGGTCACGGTGCCGGCGCCGTCCATGCCGAGCGTGAGCGGGAACCGATACTCCCCCAGGCCCGCCAGCGCCCCGGAGGCGATGCCCATGTCCAGCGGGTTGATCGCCGCCGCCTCGATGGCGACCTGCACCTGGCCGCTGCCGGGCTCGGGCACGGGCAGCTCCTTGAGCGCCGGCGTGTCTCCGAAGCGCTCGATACCGATTGCTCGCATGCTCTCTCCATTCCGCGGTGGGCCCTCCGCCCAGCCGCCACGCCAGCCTGCGGGAACGGCGGGGTCTCACGGAATGACCGATCCGGCACCGACTAGGACCGAAAAGGCATCAATGACGATGCCGATCAGGCAATAGTGTGGAGGCATGGCAGCGGAGTCCCGACCCTTGCGGTACTTCGTCGCGGTGGCGGAGGAACGCAATTTCACCCGCGCCGCAGGACGACTCGGCATCGCCGGCCCCGCGCTGTCGCGAGCGATCCGCACCCTCGAAGCCGAGCTCGGCGTGCGCCTGTTCGAGCGCTCCACGCGAGTGGTGGAGCTGACCGAGCCCGGCGCGGTACTGCTGGCTCATGTACGGCCCGCCCTCGAAGCTCTCGACGCGGCGACCCGCCGTGCCGTGCGCGCCTCGGCACCGCATCGCAGCGTACTGCTCGCCGTCAAGGCCGATGCCGACGGCGGCCTGCTGGAGGACATCCTCGCCGCGGTGGCCACCGAGCCCGATGCCGAACCCGTCGCCGTACGCCTGTGCGGCTGGCGGGAACACACCCGCCTGCTGCGGACGGGCGAGGCCGACGCCGCCCTCATGTTCGAGCCCTACGACCCGGGCGGCATCGACACGGACGTCGTCGCGGTCGAGCCTCGCGTCGCGGCGCTGCCCGCCGACCACGCCCTCGCCAGGGCCTCCCAGGTACGGCTCGCCGACCTCGGCATCAGCCCCGAGCAGGTCGGCGAACGAGCGGAACGCGACATCGGCGAGCAGGGCGTGCACGACCTCGCGCAACTACTCGCGCTGATCGGCCTAGGCGCGACGATAACCCTGCTCCCAAGATCGGTCGCGGCCAGATACCCCCGCCAGGCGGTGGCCTACGTCCCCATCCAGGACTGCCCGCCCGCCCGGCTGGTCATCGCCTGGCCGGAGCGCTCCCGCAGCCGAGGCGTGGCCGCACTGGTACGCGCGGCGGCCGCCGTCGCCGAGTCGCGAGGGGTGGGCGCGACCGCCGAGGCGTCACGGTGAGCGGCACCGGGCAGGGCAACGTTTCCGCGTACGTGACGCATGCGCCGATCCGGCAACTGGAGCACGATCGGCTGGGAGATCCGGTGGCGGAGCTCCGGCGAGGCATTGTCAAATGTGTACATCATGGATTTCAACCTCCTCGGCCCGCTCGAGGTCGTGGACGGCGATCGGGTCATCCCCATCCGGGTACCGCGCCATCGCGCGGTCCTCGCCGTACTCGCCCTTGAAGGGGGACGCCCCGTCTCCCTCGAGCTGTTACAGGAGGCGCTGACGGGTGGCCGGGAGATCACCACCGGCGTGATCAAAGTCTACGTCAGCGACCTGCGGAAGATCCTGCCGAGGGATCTTATCGAGACCGTCCCGGCCGGATATCGGCTGCGGGTCGAGCCAGACCGGGTCGACGTGTGGCGCTTCCGCGACCTGGCCGGCCGTCGGGACGAGGATCCGGTCACCCGCGTCCGCACCCTGGAGCAGGCGCTGGACCTGTGGCGCGGTCCGGCGCTGGCCGACGTGGAGTCCGATCACCTGCGGCGGATGGAGGCCGCCGCGCTGGAGGAACAGCGCGCGGCCGTGGAAGAGGAGCTCTGCGACGTCCGGATCGGGCTCGGTCACCACCGCGAGTGCGTCGTCCAGCTCAGGAATCTTGCCCGCCGGTATCCGCTGCGGGAGCACGTCCACCTGCTCCTGATGGTCGCCTTGTACCGCTCCGGCAACCTCGGCGAGGCGCTCTCCCACTACCACCGGGTGCGGCAGGTCCTGGCCGAGGAACTCGGCGCCGAGCCGTCCGCCAAGCTGCGCCGAGTGCACGAACGCATGCTCCGCGAGGACCCGGCCCTGGACGCGGAGGAGGTCCGCACCCCTTCGGAGCTTCCCCCCGACGACCGCTCCTTCGTCGGCCGACGCGACCTTCTCGACGGCTTGTCGGCCGCGATCGCCCGCGGCCCCGCGCACGGGCCGCACCCCATCGTCCTGTACGGCCACGCGGGAGTGGGCAAGTCCGCGCTCGCCGTACACACGGCTTGGCGGTATCGGGCGCGGTTCCCCGGGGGCCAGCTGTTCGCGGATCTGCGCAGGCAGCCGGACGCGGCCGGGACGCTCGCCCGGTTCCTGCGCGCGTTCGGCTACCCAGGCGGCTCGATCCCCGCGACCATGGAGGAGCGGACCGCGGCCTACCGGACGCTCACCGCGGACCGCAGGCTCCTCGTCCTGCTCGACAACGTGACCGACGAGGAGCAGGTCCGCCCGCTGATGCCGACCGGCCCGGGCTCACTGGCGATCATCACGAGCCGCTCCGCGCTGGCCGGGCTGGCCGGAAGCGAGCCGTTCGAGGTCGACGTCTTCACGGCGGCTGAATCCCGTGAGCTGCTGGAGCGGATGGCCGGGCGGGCACGGGCCGAGGCCGACGGCGAGGCCACCGCGAGGGTGCTCAACGCCTGCGCCGGGCTGCCCATCGCGGTCCGCGCGGCGGCGGCGCGGCTTGCGGCCAGCCGGGACCGTTCCGCCCAAGGGCTGGCCCGGCGGCTGCGTGACGAGACCGCCCGCCTGGACGAGTTCCAGGCGGGCGACACCGGGGTTCGGCCGCTGCTCAGCCTGGCCTACGAGGGCCTCGACGCCCGGCCGCAGGCGCTGCTCGCGCGGCTGACCGCGATCACCGCCCCGAGCTTCGCGGCCTGGATCGCGGAACCCCTCGCCGGCGGGCCGACCTCCCTCGACGGGATCGCCGAGCGCGGCCTGCTGCAGCGGCTGGCCTGCGACGACGCCGGCCAGGACCGGTTCCGCATGCACGAGCTCACCCAGCTGATGGCCCGCGAACGGCTCCCGCCCGAGGACACCGCGCGGGCGCTGTCCCGCCTCGCGCGGGTGGCGCTGGCCCGGGTGCGGGCTGCCGTCCTCCCGCTGACCTCGGAGGGGTTCGGGGCAAGCCCTGGTCCGGAGGCGGTCAGCATGGGCACGACCGAGATCCGTGACTCGATCGAGTGGCTGGACGCCGAGCTCGGCTTTCTTACCGCGCTGGTGGCCGACCTGCACGACCTGCCCGGACACGCGTGGCGGCTCGCGCATGCCCTGACGCCTTTCCTGGAGGCACGCCACCAGCAGGACGAATGGCGGACCGTCAACCGGCACGCGCTCGCCGCCGCACGTGCCGACGGGGACCCGCTCGGTGCGGCGCTGGTCCTGCGCGATCTCGGTGACCAGCAGCGGGCCGAGCGCAACCTCGCGGGCGCGATCGAGACCTACCAGTCGAGCCTCGGGCAACTGATCCGGTACGGCGATGCCGTGGAGCGCGCACGGGTCCTACTCCGGCTCGGTGTGGCCCGGCTGGACCAGTCCCGGCTCGAGCAGGCGGAGCGCTCGCTCGCCCAGGGACGGGCCGAGTTCCGCGGTTGCGGCGACCGGCGCGGAGAGGCCGCCTGCGTGCGCGCGCTCGGCGTCGTCCGGCACCGGGCCGGGGACCAGGAAACCGCGCTCGCCTGCCTTCTCAGCGCGCTGCGTTCGGCCCGCGACCTTGGCGACCGCTACGGCCAGGCCGCCTGTCTGCATGCCCTGGTCTCCGTACGGCTGGCGCGGGGAGAGGTGAGCGCGGCGCGCCAGCATGCGGAAGAGGAACGGGACCTGGCCGACCACCGCCTGCGTGACCTGAGATTGACCGCGAACGCGCTGCTCAGCATGGCCATGGTCCTGGCGGCACAGGGCGATCCAGAGGCCGGGGAGCACGCGGGCGAGGCGGCCAGACGCCTGCGCGCCCTGGGAGATCGATGCGGGCACGCATGGGCGCTCACCACGATCGGCGACATCACCGGCCGAGCGGATGAGCTGGACCTGGCCTACTCGATGTTCGGCGAACTCGGCGACCAACACGGCCTCGCCGAGACTTCACGCAGACTGAAACGATCCTGAACCCCTCTGCTCGCACTCTGTCCATGACGCGGGAACCGCCCGCGCAGAGGAAGGACAGAGCGATGAGACGCATCCTCCACCTGCTCGCGACCATCACCCTGACCGTCGGCCTCATGGCCGGGGCCACGGCCGGCGCACAGGCCGCCACCGCCGGGGCACCCACCACCGCCTTGGGCCTGACGTCCTTCGGGCTCGACTGCGGCCACTGGTACAACGCGACGTGCAACCTCTATTTCAGCCGCAGCCTCACCCGCAAGCTCGCCAAGCTGCCGTCCATCGGCCGGTCGTCCCTCGGAGAGTGCAACAAGCTGTCCGACTGGAAGGCGAAGGCCGCCTGCTTCGGGCTCGTCGTCGTGGCCAGGTCCGTGCAGAAGACGGTGAAAACCGCCGCCAAGAACAACCAGTGCCTGAAGATCCGCTTCCAGAAGGCGGCCCCGGCCGTGATCGTCGGATGGTGGCCCTCGGGCAGCCAGAAGTACTGCAAGAACTGAACCGGACGGTTCGAGGTGATGGCGTGGGGACCACGCCATCACCATTTCCTGATATATGGCCACTCAACGGGTGGATGGGAGATCCTTGTGTCGAATTGGACGCGACCCGTTGCGTCCGGGCGCCGACACCGAGGGTTGGAACCGACCGTGCCCGAACAGCCGTCCCGAATCGGGGGCTACCGGATCGTGCGGCGGTTGGGACAGGGCGGGATGGGGATCGTCTATCTCGCGGAGGCGGAGTCCGGCGCCCAGGTGGCGCTGAAGGTGATCCAGGGCGAGTGGGCCCGCGATCCCAGGTATCGGCGCAGATTCCAGCGTGAGGTGAGGATCCTCCGGCGGGTGGCCGACTCCGCGCGGTTCTGCACCGTGCCCATCCTGGACTCGGGGACCGATGGGGACCGCGCCTACCTCGTCACCGAGTTCGTGGACGGGCAGGATCTGGCCGAGCGGGTAGCCCGGGACGGCCCGCTCACCGGGTCCGATCTCCTCGACCTCGCCACCCGGATGCTGGTCGCGCTGGAGGCGATCCACGCCGCGGACGTCGTGCACCGCGATCTGAAGCCGGGAAACGTCCTGCTGGGCCCCGACGGGCCGAAGGTCATCGACTTCGGCATCGCCCAGATGGCGGATCCGTTCACGCTCACGACCACCCTCGTCGGCACCCCCGGCTACATGTCGCCGGAACAGGCGTTGGACCACCAGGTGACCTTCGCAGCCGACGTCTTCTCGTGGGGCGCGGTCACGGCGTTCGCGGCGACCGGCCGCTGTCCTTTCGGGGAGGGCAGCTCACCCGCCGTCACTTTCCGGGTGGCGTACGAGGAGCCCGACCTGGAGGGCGTCGACGGGCGTTTGCGCGACGTGATCGCGTGGGCGCTGAACAAGGCCCCGGAACGCCGCCCGACTCCACGCGAACTGTACGCGGCGCTCACCGGTGAGCCTGGTGACGTGGTGATCCCCGCCGACAGCGGGTGGACCGTGCCGGACCCGCACCTGCCGCCCGGGCCTTCCGGCCGCCCGCCGGCGGGCGGCCGCCTGGCCAAGCGGCTGGCGGGGCCGGTCGCGGTGGTGCTCGCCCTGATGGGCGTCTACTTCCTGACCGGCCTCCGTGAACTCCTGGGCGAGCCCGGCTGCGCCGACCCCGGTGAGACCCGGGCCCTGCCGCTCTCACTGACGGACTTCGACACCACGAGGAAGGGCCGGGTGGCCGCCACGGAGGACGGCTGGACGGTCACGTCCCCGGGTGGTTACACCTGGACGGGCGTCCACGGGCGGCTGCCCGCCTGGTGTCGCCTCCAGGTCGATCTGGACGTCCAGGTGAAGGGACCGACCGAGGAACCCTACCTGGGCATGGGCTGGGGGTACGGCATCGGCGTATGCTCCCGCTTCGACGGCAGCCAGCCGCGGGGACTGTCCCTCCAGTACGCCTTCTACCAAGGGGATGAAGCGCAGGAGAACCACATCAAGGTGGTACGCCTGCCGGCCGCGAACGCCCATCCCGGCGCCCAACCCGCCGATCCTCCCCAGGGCCTGGACCAGGGCACCCACCACTGGCGGATCATGTTCGACCAGGGCAGGGTGGCCTACCAGCTGGACTACGGCGTGATCCAGACCTCCTGGTATCCGGTCACCGGCGACCCGCCGCTGCTGGCCGACTGCCTGGACAGCTCGTTCGTGCTCCGCTCCTGGCTGGCCGAGGTCGAGGTACGCAACGTGACCGTCAGCCCCGGGTGAACGCGATTCTGGGCCTCGACTGCCCCGAATCGCGGGCCTACTGTCGGCGGAAGGAAAGGAGCGTCATGAAACTCATCACGATCGCCTCCGTGCTCCTCGCCGGCGCTTCCTGGCTCGGCGTCGCCCCGATCGCCCCGATCACCGCGGAAGCCCAAACGGCCTGCTCATGGACGCTGGTCGCGCCGGGACAGAAGAAGACGGTGAGCAAACGGATCATTCGCCTGCAGAAGTGCGGCGGAAGCATCCGCGCGACCCTGACCGGCGGCCGGGCCGGAGACGTGGTCAGGCTCGAAATCCGCGCTGGCGCCGCGAAGTCGGCGAAGGTCCGCAGCGGACGGACCACGGCGATAACAGCGTCGCTGGCCATAGGCTCCCGGCAGGCGAGATCCTGCGGCACGCCGGCAAAGGGAAGCAAGTCCTGCACGGCATGGTGGCCATCCACGTCGGGCGGTCCTCCACCGACAATTCCATGATCGAGTACAGCTCCCGCACGGTCGGCGGCCTACGTGCCGGCCATAGTCGAACCCAAGTCCGACGGCGTGAGCGAGTTTCAAGACTCAGCAATTGCCAATTCACGTGCCGGTACGGCAGCTGAGGTCCGCGCATGGGCACGACGGCAGGGGCTACCGGTGGCGGCCACGGACCGGATCCGGGAATGCTTACGATTCCGGTTCGGTGTCGAGGAGTTTGGCTGCGGCATGCGGATCCATGAGGGTGGACCAGATCTGCTCGTTTCCGATCAAGGACCGGTCGGGCATCCGCGGCTCGGGTGCCCAGCTTTGCGGGTCGCAGCCAGGTACGAGTTCCAGAACCAGAGCCACAAGATCGGTAGGTACAGGGCCGGTGATGCGGACCGCGCAGTAGGTCTCGTGCCCGTCATCGGCCCGAACCTGGATGCCGATCACACTGGTGCCGAGGTCGGCACTGTGCTCATGGCCGTCGTGGAGCGAGGAACAGGTGAGCGTGTGGATCGCCTGCCGCAGGCGGCGTAGCGCGCGGACACCGCTTTCAGCTTGATAGCGGACGCGATCCTCTTCCGCGGGCAGCAGATGCCCGACATAGGTGGCGGCGGTGATCGCCTCGGCGTGCACGGTGTTGTAGCGGGCACGGGCGGCCTTCGCGTCGGCTTCGAGTGCGGTATAGAAGTCGTCGACGGCGCCGTCCTCGCGGGTGCCCGCGGCGATGATCCACGCTAGGTCCGCTTCCAGCCAGGCGGCCGCACGCCAGCGCTGGATCTTCACCTTGAACAGGATCTGATCGGTGATCACGCGGATCCGCTCGCGCGAAGTGGCGGCGTCGGCGAACTGGGCGGATGCTTTGGCCAGCACCGGGTGGTCGATCTCGTCGAGTGGATCGTCCACCGGTGGTACCGGCAGGCGCAGATCATCGCGAAGGGCGCGGAGGGTGGGACGGGCTCGCCGCATCGCAGGATCAGTCCTCCCGGGCACCACCGACGGCGTTGATCTGCTCGGCGGTGAGGCCGGTGAGCAGGGCGACGCGGGCGAGGTTGGAGCCGTCGAGCTTGCGCATGGACTCCATCATCCTGGAGCGGATCTCCTCGCGCCGTAGTTCCAGATAAACCCGGACTGCTTCGGCGACCAGGTCCTTCTTCGTCAGGCCGAGGAAGTGCGCACCGTCGGAAATCAACTGATCGACCTCGGGGTCGACCTTCAGCGGAGCGGTGGTCCGGCTCGGCTTGGCAGGCGCACCGGGTCCCGTTGTCGTAGCCATCGAATACCTCCTCTGGTACCACATGGTACCGACTCTCCGATGGAATCTCCAGATTGGAGGCTGACCCTTCGTCATCCAGCAATCACGCAGCGCAAGCCCTCGGGCGCCACCAGGAAGCGGTCGCAGTTGCCGCACACGCTCTCGAGCTTGCCAGACAGGCCAAGTACTTCGGCGGGCAGCCGGACCTCGACCCGCCCATCCAGGCCCTGGTCGTGCAGTCCACATCGCTCTTTGAGCTGAGTCCCTTCGAGGGTACAGCCGCCGCGTCCAGGCAAATCCTTCGCCACCATCCCGATGGCATCAGCCACTGGTTCGTGTTGACTCGGTCTCTCGCCAGTCCGGAACAATGGGCCGAGGCCCTCGAAGCGGTGAATCGGTGGATCGAGTTGGATTCCAGCCCGACCGCGTGGTCGTACAAGGCGAAGGCGCTGCTCGAGCTGGGGCGCTATGAAGACGCCGGCCGGGCCGGTGAACCGATGAACTCGTTGCGGCCATGACCACAGATGCCTTGATCTCCTGGCCATCACCTACGACCAGGGAAAACTCGTGCACCACCTCCGTGGACGCAACCATGCGTCGCCACGGCATGATGATCAGCCACGGCGATTCCGCGAGTGCCGGTGCGTCTCCGACTCAGCGATGACCTCCCTTTCAATCCGAACGGCGCAAGTTCACGGCGCCTGGAGTTCCGAGAGTGTGCCGCTGCTCCCGTCCGTCTCGTTGAACGCGATGCCGCCGAGGCGGGTCATCGTGCAATCGCCTGGCCGAGCTGGGGCGATGGCGGGGACGGGAGCAGGCAGGCGTCGCCTTCGCACAGCGCCGCGTCGGTGTCGCCGAGTATCGTCAGCAGGCCCGTCGGTTCGTCGGGTTCGGGGGTCTGATCGGTTCTCGCGGGGCTGCTCATGCCGCGTTCTCCTTCTCGTCATGCACCTTGGTCAATACGTCGGCGAACGTCGTGGATTCCTGGGCGCCGGAGACGGCGTACTTGCCGTCGAAGACGAAGAACGGCACGCCCCGGATGCCATACCGTGCGGCCTGCTGCAAATCGGCCTGCACATCCGAGAGGTGCTCGTCGCTGTTGAGCGATCGTACGACGTCGTCGCGATCGAGACCGATCTCCGCGGCGAGGTCCGCGAGGTCGCTGACGCGGCCTACGTGGCGGCCTTCGGTGAAGTAGGCCGCCATCAGCCGTTCTTTCATCTCCGCCTGGAGTCCGCGTGTCTTCGCATAGTGCAGCAGTTCGTGCGCCCTGAGGGTCTTGGTCATCTTGAGCTGGCCATAGTCGAACTCGAGTCCGACGGCGTGAGCGAGTTTCAAGACGTGCTGCTCCATTTCGCGCGCCTGCGCCAGAGGGACTCCCATTTTGTGCGCGATGAGCTGCACGTGACTTTCTTCGACGTCCTCGGGTGTGTCGGGGGCGAGCTCGAAGGAGTGGAACTCGACCTCGACCGGCAGACCGGACGCGGCGACGGCCGCCTCGAACTTGCGCTTGCCGATGTAGCAGAACGGGCACGCGATGTCGGACCAGATGTCGACCTTTATGGTGCTGACCACGGCTGCCAACCTCGCTTCTCCCGGACTTGTGTCGCCGGCGCCTGCCGATCCCGCGGGCGCCGTGGTAAGTTGAGCTTCGCCTCAAGTTACCTTCCGTACCGTAGCACCAACTTGAGGAGGCCATCAAGTTAGGGGGTGAGACCAGCGTGGCGCCTACGAGCGGCAAGCCGGCGTTGCGCCGTGACGCTCGGGAGAACCTGGAAAGGCTCACGGCGGCGGCGGTGAAGGTGTTCCTGGCTCAGGGTTTCTGCGCCCCGCTGGAGGAGGTGGCCCGTGCCGCGGGGGTGAGCATCGGCACTCTCTATAACCGGTTCGGCACCCGCGAAGCGCTCATCGACGCCGTGGTTCCGGTCATCGCCGCAGACCGTACGGGCAAATTGGCGGCGGAGGCGCAGGCGCAGCCCGACTCGTGGTCGCGGTTCCGGTTCTACGTGACGCGCCTGCTCGAGCTCCAGGCCGCTTCTCCCCCGGTCGACGACATCATGGCCCGCCGCTACCCCGGCTCGCAGGAGCTGACCAACCAGTGCGACCACGCCCTCGCCCACGCCACCCGGTTCATCGAGGCGGCCCAGGCCGACGGCCGTCTGCGCGGGGACTTCCGAATCGCCGACCTGACCGCCATGTTCCTCGCGAACTCCGGCATCCTGCGCGCGGCCACGACAGTCGAGGATGACGCCTGGCGGCGACACCTCGAGTTCGTTCTGGACGGCCTACACGTCGATCCCGCCAGCCGCGGGACCGGATAGACGGGCGGGATCTTGTCACCGGGCTGCCGAAGACCGCCGAGATCAACCGGACCGGCCGCGACGGACACGGTCATATTGACGCCGAGGCCGATGAAGGATGGACTGCCACACGTGAGCAGCGGACGCTACTGTCTTTTCGACCTTGATGGCACCCTGACCAACCCGGAGACCGGCATCATCGACTCGATGCGCCACGCCCTGGCGGCGGTCGGGTCGCCGGAGACGGATCAGGCGCTTCTCCGTTCGCACATCGGCCCTCCCCTGCAGGACGTGTTCGTCCGGCTCGGCGTCCCGCCTGAGCGTCTCGGCGACGCGGTGGCCGCGTACCGGCAACGATTCACTGAATCCGGAATGTACGAGAACGAGATCATTCCCGGGATCCCCGACGTGCTGACGTCCCTAGTGGCCGCCGGCTGGACACTCGCAGTGGCAACCTGCAAGCCGACCGTCTTCGCGGAGAAGATCCTCGCGCATTTCGCGCTGGACAGATTCTTCACATTCGTGGCCGGGGCGACTCTGGACGGGTCCCGGCGGCACAAGGCCGACGTGATCAGACACGCGCTCGGCGCGCTCGGCGCCCCGCCCGAGGCGACCGTCATGATCGGCGACCGCCGCGAGGACGTCGCGGGCGCGGCGGAATGCCGGGTGCGCAGCATCGCCGTCACCTGGGGATTCGGCGACAACGCCGAGTTCGGCGAGCCGGGCGTCCTTGCTGTCGTCGACACGCCGGTAAGCCTCCTTGAGGTGCTATCGACAGCGTGACCGTGCCAGCTCTGAGCAGGATCTGGTGAGCATGGCTGCGCGTGCATGAGGCGCGGCGGTGGTGAACCGGGCCACCGGCTGGCCGACCAGCACGACCGCCGCTGCGAACGCGGCGACCCCGAACGCCAGCAGGTACGCCGACTCGAAACGGCCGAACGTGCGGGCGGGCGTGAAGAACTTGGCCTCCAGGTTCCACACGTCGATGTCTGGCCGCCCCGACACGCGGGCGAGCCCGGCCTGGAACGCGGGCAGGTCGGCTTCGCCGTTCTTCAGTCGGACCAGGGCGTTGACATACGCCTTGAAGCCGATGAGGTGATCGGAGTACTTCGCGCACCGCCCGCGCGAGCGAACAGGCTCACGTACCAGCTCGTCAAGAAGGTCGCCAAGCTCGCCAAGGACATCCACCGCAGGGCCGTTTAACCCCTCGCTTCCAGGGCAGACGGAGTTCCCCCGTCTTAAGGCTGGTAATGATGGGCATTGCGTGGGGTCTGTTCGGCCGGGACATCGCCGTCGATCTGGGTACCGCCAACACACTGGTCTACGTCCGCCGCAAGGGGATCGTCCTGAACGAGCCCTCAGTCGTGGCGATCAACCTGCACACCGATCGGATCGTCGCCGTCGGCAAGGCGGCCAAGCGGATGATCGGCCGTACCCCACCGCACATCGCCACGATCCGGCCGCTCAAGGACGGCGTCATCGCCGACCTGGACGCGGCCGAGCGCATGCTGCGGCACTTCATCAGGAAGGCGCACCGCAGCCGGTTCCTGTCCAGGCCCCGGATCGTGGTGGCCGTGCCGAGCGGCACGACCGGGATCGAGCAGCGCGCGGTCAAGGAGGCCGCCTACGAGGCCGGGGCCCGCCGGGTGCACATCGTCGAGGAGGCCATGGCCGCCGCGATCGGGTCGGGGCTGCGGGTCAGCGAGGCGACCGGGAGCATGGTCGTGGACATCGGCGGCGGCACCACCGAGGTGGCGATCGTGTCGCTGGGCGGGACCGTGGTGGCCAAGTCGATCCGGGTCGGCGGTGACGAGCTGGACGAGGCGATCATCACCTTCGTCAAGAAGGAGCACGCCCTCCTGCTCGGGGAGCACACGGCGGAACGGATCAAGATCACGCTCGGGGCCGTACAGGACGAGCGGTCGGCTGAGGCGCCGAAGGGGCGGCATCGGACCGGGTTGCCGGCGGAACCGGTGGTCGAGGAAGAAGCGGAGGAACCGCCGGAGCAGACCGTGCCCGCGGCTCGCGGGTGGAACCCGTTCCGGCGGGCCGACCAGCCGTCGCAGGCGCCGCCAGGGGAGGCGGCGGCCGAGCCCGAGGTGACGACGATGACGATCCGGGGGCGGGATCTCGTCACCGGGCTGCCGAAGACCGCCGAGATCAACCGGGCCGAGATCAGCGAGGCCATCGAAGGCCAGGTCCAGACGATCATCGACGCGGTGCAGAGCACGCTCGACCAGTGTCCCGCCGAGCTGGCCGGAGACCTGCTGGACAACGGGATCGTGCTCACCGGGGGCGGCGCCCTGCTGCGCGGCCTGGCGCATCGGCTCGGCAAGGCCACCGGCATGCCGATCCATCTCGTCGAACGGCCGCTCTACTCGGTGGCGCTCGGCGCGGGACAGTGCGTGGAGCGGTTCGGCGCGCTGCGCGAGGTGTTCCTGCCAGATTCCCGCCGCTAGGACGCCGCCGATGAGAAGCCGCCCGGCCCGCGTGCTGCTGCTGCTCGCCGCCGTCTCCCTCCTGCTCATCGCCCTGGACCGCTGGACCCCGCTCGACCCGCTCCGCCGCGCCGGTTCCCTGCTGTACGGCACGACCGCCTCGCTCATCGCCGCGGCGACCAGGATCGGCGACAACGCGGACCGATTACGCGCCCTGGAACGCGAGAACGCGGCCCTTCGCGCCGACAATCTCACCCGGCGGGAGACCTCCGCGGCGATCACCCTGCCCTACCGCGGCCTGCCCGCTCACGCCGTCGGCTTCGCCCCCGGGACCATCACCATCGACATCGGCACCGGCGACGGCATCACCCGAGACCTCACCGTCCTGAACGCCGACGGCCTGATCGGCCGCGTCACCTGGGCGGGCCCCACCACTGCCACCGTCTCCCTGCTCACCGACCGCGCCGCCTCGATCGGCGCCCGCGTGCCCTCCGGCGAGGTGGGCACGATCACCGGCCACGACGACCTGCTTCTATTGCGCCTGCTGAACCCTCAGGCCGCCCTCGCGCGCGGCGACAGGGTGACCACGCTGGGCTCCGACAATCACCGGCCCTACATCCCCGGCGTGCCCATCGGCGAGGTCATCCAGGTCAACCCCACTCCGGGCGCGCCCACCCAGACCGCCCTGGTCCGTCCGTACGCCGCGCTCACCACCGTCGATCTGGTCACGGTGGTGCTCCCGTGAAGGCCGTCGTGCTGGTGCTGCTGGCGCCGGTGGCGCAGCTGATGGTGATCGGCCGGTGGGGTGGTCCCGAGCTGGCGCTGGTGGCCGTCGTGGTGCTGGCGCGGGCGCCGGGAACGGGGGCGGTGCTCGGGTTCGTGGCGGGCATCGCGGCGGATGTCGCGCCGCCGGCGGAGCTCGCGATGGGGACCAGCGCCCTGGTCCTCACCTTCGCGGGGTACGCCGCCGGGCAGCTGGGCGCTCGCCGGTTCCAGGAGCGTTCCCTGGCGGCCTTCGGCGAGCGCTCGGCGGCCGAGCGGTCGGCGGCCTCCTGGGTCGGGCTGCTCGGCGTGATCGCGGTGGCGGCCACGCTCGCGCTGGCCGGGCTCGACCTTGGGATGGCGGTCGACATAGGCGATCTCGCCTGGCGGGTCGGGTGGAACCTGGGGGCGGTGGTCGCGGGGGCCGTCGCGGTGGTGGGGCTGTCGAGGCGGCGGGTGGGGGCCGGGCGGGCTGTGCTGCGGAGGCGATATGCCTAGGCTGCTCGCGTTGCATGTGGTCATCGGGGCGATGCTGGTCACGTTGCTCGGGCGGCTCTGGTTCCTGCAGGTGGCCGATGGTCCGGTCTACGTGCGGGCGGCGGCGGAGACGCGGGTCAGGACCGTGGCCATCGCGCCCGTGCGCGGCAGGATCCTGGACGCGACCGGCCTGCCGCTGGTGGCCAACCGCACGGTGCCGGTCGTGGCGGTGGACTACATGGCGCTCATCCATCAGGCCGATGGGGGGCGCTCTGTGCTGGCGCGGCTGGCCGAGGTGTTGCGGGAGCCGTACGAGCGGGTGGCCGAGCGGGTGCGGTTGTGCGGTGGGGAGGTCCGGCGGCCGTGCTGGCCGGGGTCGCCGTACCAGCCGATTCCGGTGGCGGGCGAGGTGGACGTGCCGACGGCGCTGCAGATCACCGAGCGGCAGGAGGAGTTTCCCGGCGTCAGCACCGAACTCCAGCCGATTCGCACGTATCCGCTGGGTGCGGCGGCTGTTCACACGCTGGGCTACGTCCAGGCCGGGGTCGGGCAGGACGGCCTGGAGGCTGGGTACGACCGCGAGCTGGCGGGAACCCCCGGCCGCCGGGACGTGGTCGTGCGCAACACCGGCGAAGTGGCGCATGTCCTGCGCGAGATCCCACCCGTCCCCGGGGCCGATCTCGTGACCAGTCTCGACGCGCGGATCCAGCAAATCAGCGAGCGCGCGCTCGCGGACGCCATCGCCGGCGCCCGGCGGCGGGGGCTGCCCGCGGACTCGGGCGCCGTCGTCGTGCTGGAAGCGACGACTGGCCGCGTGACCGCGCTGGCGGCCAACCCCTCCTACGACCCGGAGGTGTGGACCGGCGGGGTTTCCCAGCGCGAATTCGAGGCGCTGCCGCTCGCGTCCAGGGCCGTGCTCGGGCAGTGGCCGCCCGGTTCGACGTGGAAGGTCGCCTCGGTGGCCGCCGCCGCGAAGGCCGGGTACGACCTGTCCGCGAACTACGACTGCCCGGGGAACTACCGGGTGGGCGACCGATCGTTCCGCAACTTCGGCGGCCTCGCGCTCGGCCGGATGGACCTGCGCGAAGCCCTCGTGCAGTCCTGCGACACGATCTTCTACCGGATCGCGGACGAGCTCTGGGCCGACCGCAGGGACGCCGTCCTGGGCGAGGTGGCCAAGGGATTCGGGTTCGGCGCCAGGACCGGCGTCGACCTGCCGAGTGAGGCGAAAGGCGCGGTGCCGGGCACCGGCGACCTGCCGGGACACGCGGCCAACTTCGCCATCGGCCAGGGAGACGTCCTGGTCACGCCACTGCAACTGGCCCGCGCCTACGCCGCGATAGCCAACGGCGGCACGCTGTTCAGCCCTCGCGTGGCCAAGGCCGTCGTCCGCCCCGGCGGCGAGGTCATCCGGACGATCACCCCGCCGTCCACACGTGTTCCGGTCCCGCCCGGCGTCCTGGCGTTCATCCGCGACGCTCTGACCGACGTCCCCAGGACCGGTACGGCCTCCGCCGCCTTCACCGGTTTCACCCATTCCATCGCCGCCAAGACCGGAACAGCCGAAGTATCCGGCCGTGCGGACACGTCCTGGTTCGCCTCATTCGACCAGCGCTACGTGGTGGTCGTGGTCGTTTCCCAGGGCGGCACCGGCGCGGAAACCGCGGCCCCCGCCGCGCGAGCGATCTGGGAGGGCATCTCCCTATGACGATCGTCCGGCCGATGAGCACGGCGCGGGTCGCGAGCGGGCGAGGGTGGACGCCCGAGCGGGGTGGCGTGGACTGGGTGCTGGCCGGAGTGGCCGTGGCCCTGTCGGGGGTCGGGTTGCTGCTGGTCTGGTCGTCGGGGGGCGCGGAGATGGCGCGGCGGCAGGCGGTGGCCGTCGGTCTTGGCTTGGTCGCCATGGCGGTGCTGGCGCGGCTCGACCTTCGGGCGCTGCGGTCGTTCACGGCGGTGTTCTACCTGGTCGCGGTCGTGTTGCTGGCCGCGGTGCTGCCGCTGGGGGATCAGGTCAACGGGGCGCGGTCCTGGCTGGATCTGGGGTTGCGGTTCCAGCCGTCGGAGCTGGCCAAGGTCGCGCTGGTGCTCGTGGTGGCGGTGCCGCTGGCCCCCGGAGATCGCGGGCCGAGAGCGCGCGGCGTGCTGGCCGCGCTCGGGCTGGCAGGGCTGCCGATCGGGCTGATCATGCTGCAGCCGGACCTCGGCACGGCGCTGGTGTTCACCGCGACCACGGCCGGCGCGGTGCTCGTGTCCGGGGCGAGCAAGCGCCTGATCGCGGGGCTGGTGCTCGCCTCGGCCGGGGCGGTGGCCTGGCTGGTGACGGTGGCGCGGCCGTACCAGATCGAGCGGCTCGCGGTGTTGCTCGATCCGTCGGCCGATCCGGGCGGCAGCGGGTACACGGCGGCGCAGGCGAAGATCGCGATCGGCTCGGGCGGGTTGCTCGGGCGGGGGTTGTTCCAGGGCGAGCAGACGGCCGGGGGGTTCGTGCCCGAGCAGCACACCGACTTCATCTTCACCGTCGCCGGTGAGGAGCTGGGGTTCGCCGGGTGCGCCGCGATCCTGCTGCTGGTCACGGCGCTGCTCTGGCGCGGGCTGCGGATCGCCGCGGCCAGCGCCTCGCCGTACGGGCGGGTGGTGGCGGGGGCGGTCGTGAGCTGGCTGGCGTTCCAGGCGTTCGTGAACGTCGGGATGACCGTCGGGCTGATGCCCATCACCGGCCTGCCGCTGCCCTTCGTCTCCTTCGGCGGCTCGGCCACCATCGCCTGCCTGGCCGCCGTCGGCCTGCTCCAGTGCGTACGCCGGACCAGATCGGCGATCGTCTCCGGTTAGCACCACAGTTGCGGGCGGGGCCGGAGGAGAACTATGTTGCTCTGATTGTGGCGGCGCATAATCAGCGCTGCCGTGCGTTCGGGGGCGCTGCATGCTGGCGCCATCACCCGAGCGAGACGAGAGCCATGGGTTTAAAACGTGACACCATCCGATCCAAGGCGTTCTCCCTACTCGTGGTCCCGCTGCTGTCGCTGACGGCGATCTGGGCCTACACGGCGGTCACGGCCATCGGCGAAGCGACCACACTGCAGGGGATCGCGGCACGTTACAGCTCCTATCTGGGTCCCGTGGAGGACCTCAACAACAACCTCCGCGAAGAACGCAGGCTCAGCGTTGTCGCGCTCCACGACGACCGCGACGCGCGCGGCGAGCTGACCAGGCAGCGCAGTGCCACCGACAATGCCCGGGACGTGTTTAGGGCGGCCACCGCCGAGCAGGACCCGCAGACCCTGCCCGAGCAGACCATGGAACTGATCGCCCAGCTGGACGGGCTGTCGGCGACCCGGCGGTCGATCGACACCGGCACCAGCACCGGCCTGACCGCAATGAGCGTCTACAGCGACCTGGTGGACGAGGTCTACGGCTTCATGGCCGGCCTGGCCCGCAACGACGGCATGTCGCTGGAACAGTATTCGCAGATCCGCTCGCTGGGCTCGCTCGAACTGGCGGTGGACCTGCTGGCCCGCGAGCAGAGCCTGATCGCCGACGCGGTGGTCAAGAAGGATCTCGGGCCGTCCACCCACACGGCCTTCAGCGAGCTGGTCAGCAGCCGGAGGTTCCTGCTCCGCAACGGTCACAGCGACCTGAGCCCGGCGTTGCGGGTGGAGCTGGAGCGGATCTTCGCGCTGCCCGTGTACAGCGGGGTGGTGGCGGGCGAGAACCGTATCGTCGCATTCGTGCCGACGCTGGGCGAACTGCCGTACGAGCTGGAGCAGTGGCTTCGCGACGCCGACGAGGTGAGCGCCGCCATCGAGCGGGTCACCGAGGTCGCGACGGAGCGCGCCCGCGACGACGCCGAGTCCCGGATCACCGCCGTGTTCACCAGGACCGCGCTGATCAGCGGCCTCGGCCTGATCGCGGTCGTGCTGTCGATCCTGGTCTCGGTCCGGTTCGGCCGCCGCCTGGTCCTCGAGCTGAGCGCCCTGCAGGAGTCGGCCGTCGCCATCGCCAGGACCCGGCTGCCCGATCTGGTGCGGCGGCTGCGCGACGGCGACAGCGTGGACCCGGCCGAGGAGACCCCGAAACTGGCGGAGGGGCGGACGGCCGAGGTCAGGCAGGTCTCCGAGGCGTTCAACTCGGTGCTCAGCGAGGCCGTGCGGGCCTCGGTCGGGCAGGCGGAGCTGCGCCGCAGCGTCGGGCAGGTCTTCCTCAACCTGGCGCGGCGCAGCCAGTCGCTGCTGCACCGCCAGCTCAGCCTGCTGGAGGTGATGGAGCATCGGGAGGAGGAGCCCGAGACGCTGGAGGATCTGTTCCGGCTCGACCACCTGTCCACCCGCATGCGCCGGCACGCCGAGAACCTGATCATCCTGTCCGGTTCGGCGCCGAGCCGCCGCTGGCGGGAGCCGGTGCCGATCTTCGACCTGGTTCGCGGCTCGGTGACCGAGGTGGAGGACTACACCCGGGTCACCGTGCACGAGATGCGGCACGCGCCGACCGTGGTCGGCACCGCCGTCACCGACCTGATGCACCTGGTGGCCGAGCTGATCGAGAACGCCACCGTGTTCTCACCGCCGGGCACCCGGGTGTTCGTCCGCGGCGAGACCGCCGCCAACGGCTACGCCATCGAGATCGAGGACCGCGGCCTCGGGCTCGAGCCGGGCAAGCTGGAGGCGCTCAACCGTCGGCTGGCCGAACCGCCCGAGTTCGACCTGGCCGACAGCGAGCGGCTGGGCCTGTTCGTGGTGGCCCGGCTGGCCGCCCGGCACGGGGTGAAGGTGGTCCTCCGCCCGTCCCCGTACGACGGGGTGACGGCGATCGTGATGATCCCGCCGAGCATGCTGGCCGCCGCCGACGAGCGGCCTACCCGCCCGGTACGGCACCAGCCACCCCCACCACCCCCGGCACGCACCCCACCCGTTCCTTCGCTCGTCGTGAGCGAAGACGACGACATGGAGGGGTTGCCGCAGCGGGTGCCGCAAACACATCTCGCCGCCCAGTTGCGGGGCGCCGAGCCGGAACGTCCGAGCAACCAAGCAGACATCGACGCGTCCACGGCGGAGCAGCGGGCCGGTCTGATGACGGCCATGCAGCGCGGCTGGGAACGCGGGCGCAGAGAAACGCTGTACGGCACACGAAAGGACAGCACCGATGGCTGAACTCGCGAAGGAGCTGGACTGGCTGCTCGACGACCTGATCCGGCGCACACCCGGTGTCCTGCACGCGATCGTGCTCTCCGCGGACGGGCTGGCGATGGGCGGCTCCCAAAGCCTGAACCGCGAGGACACCGAACATCTGGCGGCGATCGCGGCCGGCAGCCACAGCCTGGCCCAAGGGGCGGGGCGGCGGTTCGGAGTCGGCGGCGTCCGGCAGACGATCATCGAGCTGGACTCGGCGTTCCTGTTCGTCACCGCGGCCGGGGACGGCGCCAGGCTGGCCGTCATGACCGGCGCGGACGCCGATCTCGGGGTGGTCACCTACGAACTGACCATGCTGGTGAAACGGGTCGGGGAGCATCTGAGCACGCGACCGCGGGCCGCGAGCGGGCAGGTTCATGGGCGCTGAGGAAGACCCGGGGCCGCTGGTCCGCATGTACGCGGTGACCGGTGGGAGGGCCCGGCCGATCGGGGAGGCGTTCGACGTCGTCGCGGTGGTGACGACGCTCGGCATGCCGTACGAGCTGGTGGGGTTGTCGCCGGAGCACATCACGGTGCTCCGGATGTGCGTCCGGCCGACGACGGTGGCCGATATCGGCGTGCGCCTGCGCCTGCCGCTCAACATCACCCGGGTGCTGCTGAGCGACCTGCGGCGGGAGGGCCTGGTGTCGATCGATCGCCCGGCGGCCTCCGCCGCCGCCATGAACGAGCGGATCTATCAGGAAGTGCTCAATGGACTACGCGCGCTCTGAGACCTTGGCGATCAAGATCCTGGTCGCGGGCGGCTTCGGCGTGGGCAAGACCACGATGGTATCGGCGGTGAGCGAGATCCAGCCGCTGCACACCGAGGAGCTGCTCAGCGACCGCAGCGCGGCGGTGGACGACACGACCGGCGTGGAGATGAAGCTCACCACCACGGTCGCGCTCGACTTCGGCCGGATCACACTGCGCGAGGGCCTGTGGATCTACCTGTTCGGCACGCCGGGGCAGGACCGGTTCTGGTTCATGTGGGATGAACTGTCCATCGGCGCCCTGGGCGCGGTGGTGATCGCCGACACCCGCCGCCTCGGCGAGGCGTTCCCGGCGGTGGACTACTTCGAACAACGGAACATCCCATTCGTAGTGACGGTGAACTGCTTCGACGGTGCGCGGCGGCATTCGCCTCAGGCGGTGCGCAAAGCGCTCGCACTGCCGGAACACGTCCCGGTGGTGCTTTCCGACGTCCGCGACCGCGAATCGGTGAAGGAGATTCTGCTCACCCTGGTACGGCACGCCCGCGAACACGCGCCCTCCCTGACCGCCTAAACCCATAACTTCGGCGAGCGGAAGGGCCGATAACCAAACGGTCTTTCTACGCTGGGGTGGAGTATGGGACCTTCGGCTTGGATCGGTATCCGTACGGGAGCGAGGGCCCGGATGGCTGAGACGGCGAATCCGATGCACACGGCGTTGCTGGACTTACAGCGCCGAATTCGCACTGAATTGCACGTGATCGAGCAGACACTGGCGAAAGCCGACAAGCACATGGGCGGCGGGATGGTGTGGCTCGGGCCGGAGGCCCGGCGGTGGCGTGACGACCTCGGCCTGCGGCGGACCCAGCTCCGGCGGGCATCGGACCGGGTGGAGCGGGCGATCGACGACGCCCTGGCCGGGCAGCCCGTCAGGGTGCCGGAAGCCACGGCGGACGCGTATCGGCGGCAGCGAAGTGGGCGGTTGTGATGACGCCCTACAGTTCCGAGTTCCGTGGGGTCGACCCTGACCGGATGCTCGCGATGATCAATTCGATGGAGGCGGACGCGGAGGCGTTGGAGGCGTTCGTGCAGCGGTTCCGGGGGGAGTTCGTGCAGCTGGGGGTCGACACGTCGGCGTTGACGGAGCTGGAGCGGATCAGCGCGTGGACGCGGGACCAGCTGCCGTTGATGCGCCGCCGCCACGAACTGGCGATAGCCGCCGAGCGGGTGGGCGGGACCGCGTTCGTGCAGATCCCCGACGTCACGATGACCTTGGCCGAGGCCCACGCCAAAGGCCGGGACCTGGCCGCCATGTTCAGCACCGGCATCCTCTCCAACAAGGACTTCACCGCGAAGTTCAAGGGTGAACTGGTGCATCAGCACATCGGTGAACTCAAACAGCTCGCCGGTGACCAGGACGCCTCAGCCGCATTCGTGGCCGCGCTGCCCGGGCCGGTACGACAGGCGTTGCCGAACCTGCTGATGGAGACCGGCAGCTCGACCGCGCGTGCGGATCTGGCGGCGTTCTCGACGGTGTTCGGCGCGGCGTTGCGTGCCACCAAACCGCCGCCGGGGATGGCCGAGTACAAGCGTGAGCTGGCGACTCCGACGAATGAGGACGCGGCCTGGCAGCGGCTGGCGCTGCTGAAGGGCTCGGGCGCGCCTTCGGATGTGCTGGCGCAGACCGCACGGCTGGTGCTGGACCGCTTCGCGGCCGACCCCGGCCAAGACTGGTACGGCGGCGGGCTGGACGAATATCGCGCCTACGGATTACCGGGCGACTCGGTCGCCCTGGCGTTGCAGGTGATCGCCGACGACCCGGTCGCGGTCCGGTCGGCGTTCACCGAGACGGGCCGCCCGGAGCGGATGAGCCGGCTGTTCGAGTACGCCCAGCGTCATGAGGGCGACATAGCGGACGTGCTCGGCCGGGCGCTGGCGACCGGATCGGGCGTCCACCACGAGCAGCCGGGCGCCCACAGCGCCGACGCGGCAGCCTTCGCCTTCGACACCATCACCACCACCGCGTCCTTCGGCCAGAACATCCCGACCGCCGCCCAGGACTCCATGGCCGAACTGGCCGCCTCCTACCGACACGAAATGTTCGCCGGCGCCCGCGTCGATGACGGCAATTTTCGCACCTCGGGCATGACCGCACCCCCCGATTTCTCGACGATGCCCGGACTGACTCCGAGCTTCTATCTGAGTCCTCAGCACACCTACGGCTTCCTGAAGTCCTTCGCCGCCGATGAGAACAACACCGACACCTTCGACAAGGCCATGGGAGAACTACGCCATGACCTCCTGGTTCGAGCCGCCCGTCTGGACGGCGAAGGAGCGCGGGGAAATCCGCCCAAAGATTCCGGCTACTTCGGAGTGACGGCCGGGGGGATCGGCGACCTGATCGGCATGGAGTACGCGGCGGCGCTGAAGGTGCGCGGTGACATGGACGCGTTCGACGAGAAGATCCGCGGCATCATGACCGACACCGTGTCAGCCGGGCTGGGCGCGGTACCTGGTCCGGAGCAGGGAGTGGCCTGGCTGGCCTGGCAGATGTCCATGTTCGGCACAAGCAAGCTGCTGGACACCTTGAAGGAAGGGGACCCGGCGGATCGTGTGGCCAAGCTTGACGGTGCGCGCGACAAATGGATTCTCGCGCAGCGCTACGACGTCGCCACCAAATTGTGGGAGGGAGAATATCCAGCCCATCCGCCGTGGCCGACCACTCTGATGAGAAGCGGCAAGCCACTTCCGCTGAACGAGGTTCTCAACGACGTCACGAAACTACAGGCGTTCTACGATTGGTCGGATTCGACGGACAAGGACGGGGAAGGCTCGACCTTCGACAAGAAGCTCACAACGGGGGTTCGCGGAGAGACCAGCCCTGAGTCCGTGGCGACAGCCAAAACGTACGAGAAGAAGTCATAGCCTCACGCCTCACAGCGACTCGACCTGCTGGCTACTCACACCTGGTCTCGCCGTTGATCTGCGCGGCGATCCTGGTGTCCGACGGCAGTGAAACGGTGAATGAGAACCGTAGTCCGGCTGCCTCTTTGACCCAGACAATGGTGCGCGTGGGGAGGACGTCTGCTTGGCTGGGACCGCTGACGTCTCTCTCGTATCCTCGTTCGGCGAAACTGTATCCGATATCTCTTGTCGCTCCATCGAGCTTGTTGTCCGGGTCAGGGTTGAGCGTCGGCAATTGGCCAACGGCGGTAAAGACGCGCTTGACCTTGCCGTCGCCGCAGGGAACGTCACTGGCGGCCGTATTCGTGATGTTGATCGACTCGTCCACCCAGTCATCCCACGCCATGACGGCCTTACCGTCCGCAGCCAGTTGGGCACCGGCTTCTTGCAGGGACAGGCCAGACGAACATCCAGTCGCCGCGACCACTGCCAGCAGTCCGACCAGGCAATTCCGTGCGACCCGCAACCCGTACCTCCACGACGTCACAACCGGATCCAGCTTCACGCCGACTAGGCCGGTATACCATGTATCAACTGACCTTGGAGCCCGGGCTCATCCACCCGCCCGGGCAGGTCCAGCGAATCACGAAAAGCGTGGAATACGGGGCTAGGCATTATCGCCACGAACGCGAATAACCAGTCAAGCCATTCCGCCACCCCGGCATGATGGTGGTGGTGGGAACGTTCACCTCCAAGATAAGAATCACAACCCGGAGATCGCGCCTCCTCACCGGCCGCCCAGGTCCCACATCCGGATCCTCTCGTCGCGGCCGGCTCTGATCAGCAAGGTGCGGCCGTTCAGGTGGGTGAGTTCGATGATGCCGTAGCGGCGGCCGACGGTGAGGGGTGGGCCGATTGGGGTGGTGTCGGTTAGGTTCCAGGCTCGGGCGGTGCCGTCTTCGGAGGTGGTGACCGCGATTGGGCGGTCGCCGATGAGGCCGGTTCTGATGTGGGAGATTGTTCCGGTGTGGCCGGTTAGTGGGGGGAGTTCGCGGCCGGTGCGCAGGTCCCAGATGCGGACGATGGGGCCGGCGGCGCTGAGGACCAGGGTGGTGCAGCGGGCCTGGGCGACGGCGGGGCGGGCCTCGCGGTGGCCGGGTGAGCGGACGTCGGGGATGGTGCCGAGGCGGCGGCCGGTGTAGAGGTCCCAGATTCTGATGCGGTTTCTGACGTCGATCACGACGTCCTGGTCGGCCAGGCGGGTGACGATGGCGCGGGTGACGGGCTGCTCGCCGGTGATCGGGATGGGTGCGCCGATGGGGGTGCGGGTGGCCAGGTCGCGTAGGCGTCCCCGGCCGGATTCCTCGCCGAGGTGAGCGGGGCGGCCGTGGAACGAGAGGATCGGGCCCACGCCGAGGCCCGCGAGGACCGGTTCGAGTTTGCCTCCGGGGTCGAGTTCCCAGTAACGCAAGCCGCTATCCCAAGTGGTGATTAATGGCTCCATTCCCGGAATGTCAGTGAAGAGCGGATATTTCAGCGTTAGCGGGCGATCGTGGAGGACTTCGAGGCGTTGGAGGGTGGTCAGGTCCCACACCATGAGCGTGCCGTCGGCGCTGCCCGAGACGAGGATTCCGCGGCCGTCGCGTTCGGCGACGGTGAACGAAACGATCTCGTCGATGTGGCCGATCGGGGTCGTGGCGGCGAGTTGTGTCGCGGTGGTGAGGTCCCAGAGGCGGAGGGCGTTGTCGCCTCCCCCAGAGAGCGCGACCGGACGGCCGTCCAGGTCGCCGACGGCCAGGTGGACCTGGTCGTAGACCAATCGTGTGTACTGGTCCGCGGGGACGGGCGGGGGGTTGCCGGGCAGCCGGGCGATTTCCTTCCGCGTCGCCGGGTCCCAGAGGGAGATCGTGCCGCGCGGCGGGTAGGCGGTGCCGAGGTCGTAGCGGTCGGTGCCCAGGTTGACGGTGAGCAGCACCGTCCTGCCGTTGATCGTGGCCTTGCGCACGGTCGAGAAGTCGCCGTCGATCCTGCCCGCCTTGCGGCCCGAGGCGAGGTCCCAGAGGGTGACGCGGTCGGGGCCTGGCTCGTTCTCGTCGCCGCCGTTGTCGTTCACCGCGGCGGTGAGCCGCCCGCCGAGGGTGAACAGGACCATCGCGCGGACGCCGTTGTCCTCCCCGAGGTAGACCACGGGCGCAGCCTGACGGCCGGTGGCGACGTCCACGACCTTCAGCTCGTCCGAGGCCACGACACGGACCATCCGGCCATTGAGGGTCCGCGTATCCTCCGCCTCGCGGACGATCTTGCCGCCGCGCTGCGGTGTGCCGACCGGCGTCAAGCCTGGCAGCGCCCAGGCGCGCAGGGTGCCGTCCTGGCCGGTGCTGACCGCCACGGTCTGGTCGCCGCGTCGCTCGAAGCCGACGCCGGTGATGTTGGTGTGCTCGTCGCCGCCGAAGGTCCGCGCCTCCCCGAACCCGGCGGGCGCGGCCGTGCGGGGCCGCTCCACGCACAGACTCTCCGCGTACGGCCAGCGCGGCGCCACCGCACCGGACGAAGCCCGCGGCACAACCCCGGCCACCACCAGGACGACCACGACCAGCGATCTCCTCATGCCAGTGAGATCACGAAATATCGCCCATGGTTCGCGCAGTCGTGCAATCGTGACCCGAAGGCGGCCGTCGCGCCAGCGCGCGACGGCCGCCCAAGGGTTAGCTGTAGATGCCGAACTCCCAGAGCGAGTAGCCGTAGGGCGTGCCGCGCTGGGTCATGTTCACCCGGACGTATCTGGCCGACACGTTCAGGTCGATGCCGTCGAAGCCGCCGTCACCCGTGGTGGTGGTGAAGACGTTGGTCCAGGTCGTGCCGTTGGGCGAGGTCTGGATCTGGTACACCTTGCCGTACGCGGATTCCCAGCCGAGTTGCACGTGCCTGATCGCGGTGGTCGCGCCGAGGTCCACCTGGATCCACTGCGGGTCGGCCCATTCGCTGGCCCACCGTGAGGTGAAGCTGCCGTCGGTGGCCCGGTTCGGGGTGAACGGGCCGCCGTCGCCGGTCGCCTGGGACGTGGACGCGGTGGTCGGCTTGCCGATCGCCACGTTGGTGCCCGGGACCACCGGCGGCACGACCCGGAACGACTTCTGCTCGATGCCGACGTTGCCGTGGCCGTCGTACGCGTAGACGTACACCTTCCAGACGCCCATCTGCTGCGGCGCGGTCACCGTGAAGCGGCCGGGCGCGGTCTGGGTGAAGCGCACGTGGTCGAAGCCGCGGTTGCCGTTGATGTGCTTGTTGCTGTACATCAGGTTGTATCTGATCAGGTCGCCGTTGGGGTCGGTGGAGGGGGCCTCGACGGTGAACGTCTGTCCCGCCGGGACTGCGGTGGGGGTGCTCACCGTCATCGAGGTGATCTCGGGTGGGGTGTTGGCGGAGGCCACGCCCGTGTACGCCTGCTTCAGCGCGTGGTAGCCGTGCCGCCGCCAGCCGCCGGTGAACGTGTTCAGCCAGACGCCGCCGAAATCGTTCTCCAGCCCGTAGTGGAACTCGGTGGCGCCCAGCGCGACTCCGGTGTGGCCGTGGATGGCGTTCCAACTGGCCGTGTACATGGCACGTTTCTGCAGGTCGGTCGGCTCGGTCGGGACACCGTTGACGTCGTTGGGAACCTCCCACTCGCCGTCAGGGCCGGCCTCGGTGACGATGTAAGGCTTGGTGTAGCCGCCGCTGATCCAGTCGGTGCGTACGGTGCCGATCGCGCCGTAGGAGTTCACCGCGAGCAGGTCCAGCGACGGGGAGTGCGCCTTGTAGTACGTCCAGGCGTGGGTGTAGGCGTCGGTCGAGGTGACCGGGTGGTTCGGGTCGGCGGCGTGGATGGCGTCGGCGACCTCGTTGACGAACTTCGCGTACGCCACCCGCCGGGCCTCCACCACGTCAGCCGGGAGACCATGGTCCTGCATGGTGAGGATGACCTCGTTGCCGACATCCCACATCAGCACGCCCTGCCGGTTCTTCAGCGCGTTGACCCGCGCGACGATCTCGTTCTTCACGCTCGTCTTGTACGCGGTGTCGTTGACGTAGTCGGCGCCCTGGTTGAGCCAGTGCCCGACGATCACCTTGATGCCCTGCTGGGCGGCCCGGTCGAGCAGGACCGGCGTCTGGGTGTCGTCCACGCCCCAGGTGCGGATCGTGTTGACGCCCATCGCCTTGAGGTCGCGCATGTAGCCGTCGGCGGCGGCCTGCGGCGGGCCGTAGGTGAGGCCCTTGATCTCCTGCGGCACGCCGTTGACGGTCAGCTGCCAGTTGCCCTGCGTGCCGGTGACGCGGACGACGCTCGGCCCGGCCGGAGTGGCGGGGTCGGTCATCGGGGTTGGGGTGGTCCCGGACTGGCGGGCGACCGAAACCCAGTCGACGTTGAGCGTGCCGCCGGAGGTGGTGTCCGCGGTGGGCGTGGTCGTGCCCGCGAGCGCGTTCGGGAGGGAGCCGCCGATGGCCAGGTCGAGGCGGAGGTAGAAGCCGTGGTGCACGGCGGCCTGCCAGGCGGTCACGCCGACCTGGCTCTCGCGGACCACCCAGGTCTGGCGGCCGTCCAGGTAGAAGCGGATCTCCTCGTCCTGCTTGGTCCTGTCGATGATCTGCGTGTACTCGTGGTAGCCGGTCTGGCAGCCGTCGCAGGTGGCGAAACCGCTGGTGCGGCCGTTGTACTCGTTGCAGGCGCCGTCGGGGGCAGTGCCGCAGTGGAGGGTGTTGGCGAGCTGGCCGCGGCCGTTGACGTTGGTCATGATGTCGGTCTCGCCGACGGTGGGCCAGTTGTTGTAGTTGCCGCGGTAGGCGGCGCCGGTGGCGCGGAAGCCGGGCCAGTAGCCGAGGGGGTTGGCGACGTCGGGCTGCTTTAGGCGGGCGGAGAAGCGGAGCATCTCGCCGGGCTGGGGGGCGAAGTCGGTGCGCTGGGTTTCGACGCGGCCGGAGGTCCAGGCGCCGGCGCCGTCCTTGAGGGCCTTGATGGCGAGGGTGCCGGTGCCGTCTAGGGAGACGTTGGCGGTGGAGGCGGACATCGTTTCTACTTCGCCGGTGCCCCAGTTGGCGGCGCCGCCGGGGTATTGGGTGCCGGTGCGGAGGAGCCAGTTGGTGGCGCTGGGGGAGGTTCCGGCGGGGCCGGTGAAGTCGTCTCGCCAGGCTTCGATCCAGTTGCCGGGGTCGGGGGACGGGGATGGGGACGGGCTTGGGCTCGGGCTCGGGCTTGTGGTGCTTCCCGCGTGGACGGCGAATTCGTAGAGGGAGTAGCCCCAGCCGGTGTTGCGGGCGGTGCCGTGCATACGGATATAGCGACCGCTGCCGGAAATATTCAGGGTTTGTGTGCTGCCGGTGCCGGTGGTGGTCGTGTAGATGTCTGTCCAGGTTGTTGCGTTCGGGGAGGTCTGGATTTTGAAGGCGGTGGCGTAGGCGCCTTCCCAGGTCAGGACGACCCTGCAGATCTGGTGGGTCGTGCCGAGGTCGATCTGGAGCCACTGCGGGTCGCTGTAGGCGCTGGACCAGCGGGTGGTGGGGTTGCCGTCGACGGCGGCGGAGGCGGGGGTTCCCGCGTTCTCGAGCGAGGAGGCGGTGGCGGGTTTGCCCTGGGCGACGTTGAAGGGGTCGCAGGTGGGGGTTGGGGAGGGGGTGCCGGTCGTGCCGTACACCTGGAATTCCCAGAGGGAGTAGCCGTAGCCGGTGCCGCGGGCGGTGCCGTACATGCGGATATAGCGACCGCTGCCGGAAATATTCAGAGTTTGTGTGCCGCCGGTGCCGGTGGTGGTTGAGTAGATGTCTGTCCAGGTTGTTGCGTTCGGGGATGTTTGGATCTTGAACGCGGAGGCGTACGCGGCTTCCCAGGTCAGGACGACCTGGGACACTGTGGCCGTGGCGCCCAGGTCGACCTGGAGCCACTGCGGGTCGCTGAAGGAGCTGGCCCAGCGGGTGCCGGTCAGGTCGCCGTCGACGGCGGCGGACGCGGTGTAGGCGGCGCCCTCGGAGGAGGAGGCCGTCGCGGGCTTGCCCTGGGACAGCAGGGTGTCGGCGGCCAGGGCCGGGGTGATGAGCGCCAGGCCGGCCGCGACTAGTGCGGCGATCATGGCGGTGACCAGGCCTAATCGCAGACGGCCTGAGCTGGGTGACGGGTGCACGGGCTCTCCTCGGAACGGGGGGTGCCGGCCGGGACCGGGAACGTTGGGGAGAGCGCTCTCCATACCGAGAGATTGGCGCTGCCGGACAAGGGTTGTCAAGGGGGCTCACGGGGCGAATCGTCCCAATCCGAAATGTTCCGCTCACTTTCCCGACACATGATTTTTCGGGGTTTATCGCGGGTTAAGGGTTCTGAGCTTGGCCATTGACAGGGATCGGAGCGGGCCCTGACCCTAGGGCCTAATGGAGAGCGCTCTCCGTACTCGACGAGAGGACCTGGCGTGATCGACGACGAGCTCGACCACCTGGTGGAGAAACTGGACCTGGCGCAGAAGGTCCGGCTGCTCGCCGGCGCGACGGTGTGGCGCACCCACGCCGAGCCCGCCATCGGCCTGCGCGCCATGCTCAGCTCCGATGGCCCGGTGGGGGTGCGGGGGGAGGGCTGGGATGAGCGGAACACCTCGCCGACCCTTCCTTCGCCCACCGCGCTTGCCGCGACCTGGGACGAGGACCTGGTCGAGCGGCTCGGTGCGCTGCTCGCGGCCGAAGCCCGCCGCAAGGGCGTGCACATCCTGCTGGCGCCCACGCTCAACCTGCACCGATCAGCGCTGGGTGGCCGCCATTTCGAGTGTTTCTCGGAGGATCCGCTGCTGACCGGGCGGATCGGCGCGGCCTACATCCGGGGGGTGCAGTCCGGCGGGGTGGCGGCCACCGCGAAACACTTCACCGCAAACGACTCCGAGACCGACCGGATGACAGTCGACGTCCGCGTGGACGAACAGGCTCTGCACGAGCTCTACCTGGCCCCTTTCGAGGAGGCGGTCAACGCCGGAGCCTGGGTCATCATGTCCGGCTATAACGCGGTAAATGGGACGACAATGTCAGAAAGTCCCCTACTCGCGGATCCGTTGAAGGAGCGCTGGGGATTCGACGGGATCGTCATCTCCGACTGGGGCGGAGTGCGCTCCACTCTGGCCTCCGCCCAGGCCGCGCAGGATCTCGCCATGCCCGGTCCGAACGCGTACTGGGGTGACGCTCTCCTGGCCGCCGTACGATCCGGTGAGGTTCCCGAGTCCGCCATCGACGACAAGGTCCGCCGCATCCTGCGCCTGGCCGAGCGCGTGGGAGCGCTGGATCCCGGCGGAAATGACACGCCTGACAATCCGGCCGATGGGGAGCACCGTGCCCTCGCGCCGCGAGGCCCAGGGAGCCATCCCCGAACGAGTGACCCGGATGCCGCGTTATTGCGCCAGGCTGTTGCCGCGGGATGTGTCTTGTTGCGGAACGAGGGCGCCCTGCTGCCGCTCGACCCCGCGAACCTGCGGAGAGTGGCAGTGATCGGGCCGAACGCGGCGGCCATCCGGATCCAGGGCGGGGGAAGCGCCGGGGTATATCCGGATTCCGTCGTCTCGCCGCTGGATGGCATTCGCGATGCTCTGTGCGGAACCGCCGAAGTCGCGTACGCCCCTGGGGTGTCGACAACCGATCTCCCCACGCCCCTGGAAACCGCGAACGCCCGCAATCCCCGCACCGGCGAACCCGGCCTGCTGGTCCGGATCCTGGACGCCCACGGAGTGGAGATCCACGCCGAACACCGCCTGACCGGCCGCCTCCTGGAACCAACCGTGGTCGAATCCGCCGCGACCGTCGAAGTCCGCACCCTGCTAAATCCGGCTATATCCGGAGATTGGCGGCTAGCTGTCGCCGGGTGGGGACGCGTCACCCTGGAAGCCGACGGCCGTACGCTCCTCGACGAGGAGATCCCGCGCGACACCGACGACCCCGCGACCGTGCACCTGCACCCGCCCTACCGCACCACGCACCTCGCCCTCACCGCGCAAACCCCCGTCGAACTCGTCGCCAGGCGGCAACTCGCCCCCGACACCGGCCGCGCCACCGTGCTCGCCGCCGACCCACCCCGCCTCGACGACGACCGCGAACTCGCCGCCGCCGCCGACCTGGCCAGGACCTGCGACGTCGCCATCGTCGTCATCGGCACCACCGAAGAGATCGAAAGCGAGGGCCGCGACCGCACCTCCCTCGCCCTCCCCGGCCGCCAGAACGACCTGGTCACCACCGTCGCCGCCGCCAACCCGCGCACCATCGTGATCGTCAACTCCGGCGGCCCGATCGCCATGCCCTGGCACACCCAGATCCCCGCCCTCCTACTGACCTGGTTCCCCGGCCAGCAGGCCGGCCACGGCCTCGCCGACATCCTGCTCGGCGCCACAGAACCCGGCGGCCGCCTCCCCACCACCTGGAACGATTCACCCATCACCACGACCACCCCCACCGCGGGCACCCTCGACTACACCGAATCCCTCAACATCGGCTACCGCGCCTGGCTCCACCGCCCCGACCCCCCCACCTAC
>NZ_BLAF01000009.1:51403-128044 GCF_009687885.1 Acrocarpospora pleiomorpha | reverse complement strand
GCTCTACCTCTCCCACCCCGGCCCCACGATCTCCCGCCCCCACCGCTGGCTGGCCGCTTACGCCCCCGCCACCGCGGATCCCGGCGAATGCACTGAAGTGGTCCTTCGCCTGACCGCCCGGTCGTACCAGCACTGGTCGCCCGTCCACCACTCCTGGCAGACCGACCCCGGGCCTTACGTCGTCCTCGCCGGCCCCTCCGCCGGCACTCTCCCGCTCACCACCACGATCACACCCCCGGTCGGATGACCCGCTCGATGGAGAGCGCTCTCCATCGAGCGGTCGTACCAGCACGCCGGTTTCACGCGTGTGAACTGGGGATTTCGGATTGGGCAAGTCGGATGTCTTGACAAGGCTGGATATAGAGGGACAGTCTCACTGGAGAGCGCTCTCCCCCTCGTGGTCCGTTTGGACGGCGGGGCACCCCCCATGCATAAGGAGAGGCTGTGCATTCATCCAGAGGATCGGGCCGGTATCGGTTAGGCCTGGTCATCGCCGCCCTTGTCGCGCTCGTCAGCGCGGGGCTCACGGTCGTCGCCACGGCGGCGGCCGCGGACAGCCTGTTGTCGCAAGGCCGTCCGGCGTCCGCTTCGTCCACTGAGGGCGGGGGCTACGGAGCCGGAGCGGCCGTCGACGGGAACAACGGAACCCGGTGGGCCAGCGCGTTCAGCGATCCGCAGTGGATCCAGGTCGACCTCGGCGCCACGGCGACGATCTCCCAGGTCGTGCTGGCCTGGGAAGGCGCGTACGGCAAGAGCTTCAAAATCCAGACATCCCCCAACAGCACCACGTGGACGGACATCTACTCCACCACGACCGGCACCGGCGGCACCCAGACCCTCAACGTGACCGGTTCCGGACGCTACATCCGCATGTACGGCACCGCCCGCGGCACCGGCTACGGCTACTCCCTCTGGGAGTTCAAGGTGTACGGCACCGGCGGCAGCGGCTCCACCCCCGTACCCAGCCCGACCTTCACCGACGAGGTCACCCACCACGAGTTCCAGGCCAACTGCGCCTTCACCCAGAACCGCCCGGACGACCCGATCGTCTACCCGGGCCTGCCGGGCGCGTCCCACATGCACACCTTCGTCGGCAACACCACGACCAACGCGAGCAGCACGGCGGCGTCCCTCCTCGCGGGGAGCACCTCCTGCACCAACCCGCACGACCGCTCCGCCTACTGGTTCCCGAGCTTCTACAAGGGCGCCGAGCTGATCCAGCCCATCGGTGACCAGGTCATCTACTACAAGTCCGGCATCCTCGAATACTGGCGGGTCCAGTCGTTCCCGCAGGGCCTGCGGTTCGTGGTCGGCAGCCCGACCGCGACCCTGGAGCAGTTCCGCGACTCCCCCGGCGCCGTCGAAGGCTTCGAATGCGGAAATATCTCCTTTAGCTGGGATATTCCGACCAACTGCCCGGCGGGGAGCCAGGTGAACGTCCGCTACCAGGCGCCCAGCTGCTGGGACGGCGTCAACCTGGACAGCGCCGACCACAAGGCGCACATGTCCTACCCGGTCAGCGGCTACTGCCCGGCGTCCCATCCGGTCCCCGTGCCGATGCTCGAATTCAAGATCGCCTTCCCGGCGAGCGGCGACCTCACCCAGGCCCGCCTCTCCAGCGGGCGCGGCTACACCTGGCACTACGACTTCTTCAACGCCTGGGACAACCCCGCCATCCTGCAGGCCCTGGTCACGCACTGCATCAACGGCGGCCTCCAGTGCAACCCGCGCGGCTACGACCAGTACAAACCCCACCGCGGCGCGGCCCTCACCCCCGCCTTCGAACTCCCCTGACACCTTCCCCGACGCACGTGCCCGGACCCGGCCCCCGGCGCATCCGGGCCCGGGCACGTGCCCCCAAATAGCGGACCACCGATCCGGCAGTGGTGTTGAAGCGCCTGACCGGCTAGCCCGGCCGGACCTCGTCGCCGACTCTCAGCTCGCCGAGATTCTTGGGCACCAGGCGGATGCCGAACCACGTATTTCCGTCCCAGCGCCGGTGTTTGGCCAGGGTTCTCAGGGGTTCCTTGCCGCGTTCCTGAGTGGCCGGGTCCCAGATGGTGGCGGCGCAGCGGTCGCACAACGCCGAGACGCGGAAGTCGATCTCGCCGATGCGGACCGACGTCCAGGCGTCCTCCGCGAAGGGTTCCGCACCGTCGATGATGACGTTGGGCCGGAAGCGGGCGACGTCGAGGGGGTCCGGGGGGAGCTCCTGGCGTTCCAAGGCGCCCTCGGCGATCAAGTCGTCGAGACGTCTCAGCGAACTCCGGGAGACCAGGTGGAGGGGGCCGTCCCAGAGGCCGCCCTGTTCCTCGGTGATGGTCCGGCGTCGCGGGTCGTCCAGCCAGATGAGACGGGCCGGCTTGCCGAGCAGGCGGGTGAACCATTCATGGGCATCGGCGTGGGCGAGCACGGCTCGGTCGAGGGTGGAGCACCCTAGAGGGATCGTGTCGCCGATGGCCGGGGGGACCTTGAGCTGGCCCATGCCTCTCGCTGACAGGAGGAGGTCGCCTCCGGGGGTTTCGGCGGCCGAAACCGAGAGGAGCCGGGGGTGTTCGCCTACCCAGATCAATTCTCCCAGCGGGTCCACCACGCCCCAGCGGCGGTCGCCTTCCAGACCCCAGGGGAGGACTTGGGCGGAGGGGCGGGAAATGCCTTTGGCGGACTTGACCGGGTAGGTGCGGATCTCCGCTAGTTCCATTGAGCAAGGATAGGAGAAAGCGCTCTCTCGGGGTATGGGAGCGTGTCCACGGGCGGCCGGAGCGGTGTATTGGTCCCCTCTGGGATGCGGGTTCAGCGTGCTCATCGATGAGACGGCGGGCCCGTTCGCCGGAAGCCTGGATTGAAATATTCATCGCGAGTTCTGTCGGAGGTCGCAGCTTCGCGGATCCTCTCCAAGCAGGCTTCGAGCCTCAGGGTCTCCAGGATTCTGGATCAGCCCGCGGAAGGTCTCCGCCGGCTTGCCAAGCCGGACGAGACAGACGCCGAGATCGCGGAGTTCTTCGAGCGCGGAGGGATCGACGGGCCGGACGCCGACTTGAAACAGTGGAGACACCCGGCTGCTCTGGAAGCTGGGCTCCCGGAACCGGTCGCTTCTCGTCTGGCGACCTTCCAGACCCGGGAATCGGTGTCGTGAAGAATGCCCGCCTTAACGGCCGTTCAGCAGTTCAATCGTGCGTACGGCGGTTGTCCACGGAGGCGAGGCGGGATCGTGCCAGAAAGTGGTTTCGTCGGGCGGGAGCGCGAACTCGCCGTTCTCAGCCAGGCCTGGGAAAGCGCCCAGCACAACGAGACTCGAATCATCAGCATTGACGGCGATCCGGGTATCGGGAAAACCGCGCTGGTACGCCGTTTCCTCCGCGAAGCCAAACCGGAATCCCTCGTCTGGGCCAGCGGCGACGAAGCGGAGATCGATCTCCCTTGGGGTGTGCTCACCCAGATCGCTCAAGCCCTCCCGGCGATCGGGTCACCGAGCACCCCCTGGGAGGCGCGCGCGGACCCCGTGTTCATCGGCCACGCGCTGGCCCGCGAACTACAGGACCGCAAGGACTTGGTCCTCGTCATCGACGACGCCCACTGGGCCGACCGGCTCTCGCTGGCCACCATCCGCCTGGCCGCCCGCCGCCTGCTGGCCGACCCGATCCTGCTCATCGTGATCCACCAGACGCCCGGCCCGCTCGACCGGATCATCCACGACGGCCCCGCTCCGGCCCTCGACGACAACTGGCGCCGCCTGTTCGACTCTGACCGCGGCCTCCGCCTCTCCCTCCCCGGCCTGACCGCCCCCGACCTGATCCGCTTGGCCGTCGATCACGGCCACCCCGGCCTCTCCCCCGGCGGCGCCGCCCGCCTCCACACCCACACCGGCGGACACCCCCTGCACGCCCGCCACCTCCTGAACGAACTCCCCCTCCACGCCATCAACTACGGCCACGGCCCCCTCCCCGCTCCCCGAACCCTGACCACCACCCTCAGATCACACCTCGGACGATGTTCTCCCGCGACCCGCGACGTCCTCGCCGCAGCGTCCGTCCTCGGCACCAAATCCACCCTCACCGCCCTCCGCACCCTGGTGGAAACGCCGACCCCCGCCACGAAGGCGACCAAGCCGGGCCCACTGGTGGATATGTCCGGATCACCTGCCGCCGAGGAGACCTTCAGGAAGGCCGTTACCGAGGCGATCGAGCCGGGCCCATCGGGCGATATGCCTGGATCGCCTGTCGCCGGAGAGATCTTCAGGAAGGCCGTTAGCGAGGCTATCGAGCTGCGCCTGCTGGAGGAGGTGCCGGGATCGGCGGGGATGGAGCTGGGGTTTCCCGGGGCGATGGTGCGGGGGCTGGTCTATCACGAGGTCGATCGCGGGTGGCGGCGCGAGCTGCATCGGCGGGCGGCGCGGCGGGGCGGGGCCGGAGCGTTGTGGCATCGGATCGCCGGCGCGGAAGGGCAGGACGAGGAACTGGCGGGAGATGTCGAGCGGGCGGCGCGTGAGCAACTGGCGCAGGGCTGGATACCGCTGGCGGCCGTGCTGTGGCGGCATGCCCTGGAATTGACGCCAACAGGAGTGACGCGGGGGCCTCGGCTGCTGGCGGCGGTCGAGGCGTTGCTGGTCGCGGGGGATATCGCGACAAGTCTGGAATATCAGGGCGAGGTCGCCACCCTGTCATCGGAGGGCGACATCCAGCGACAAAGCGAGCTCGCCGACCGGCCATGGGACAGCGGCCTCCCTCGACTGAACAACATTGTCGGCCTCTCATCAGAAGACGACATCCAACAACAAAGCAGGACCGCCGACCGGCCGCCGGAGGACCGAATCTCCCGACCGGGCGAGCCCGCCGACCGGCCATCGGACAGCGGCCCCTCTCAACCCAACGACACTGTCGGCCCTTCATCAGAAGGCGAAATCCAGCGACAAAGCGGGATCGCCGACCGGCCGCCTGGGGACAGAATCTCTCGACCGGGTGAGCCCGCCAGCCTGCCGTTTGGGGACGGTATCCAGCGGTGGGCCGACTATGTGCTTGGATATCAGCTTTTGCTGACCGGGCAGGTTGGCGAAGCCGCGGCGGCGTTGCGGCGGGCGTTGGCGTCGGGTGAACGGCACGTGCGGGAGCCCGTCGATTTGGAGGCCCGGATCGCGTCTCAGTTGACGATCCTCGGCGTGCTGACGGTGTCGTACCCGGAAATGAGCCAGCATGCGACGACGGCGGTGGCGGCCGCGAAGGAGCCGTGGGTCGCGGCGTTCGCGTGGTTCGCGAAGTCGATCGGGCTGGCGGTGGTCGGGCGGAGTGCGGAGGCGCTCGAGGCGCTCGCGGGGGTGGACGCGCCGGGGGCGCCGTCGGGGCTGGACGGGCTGGTGGCGCGGGGGATGATCCGGCTGTGGACGGATGACCTGGAGGGTGGCCGGAGCGATCTGGCGGCGGCGGTGAACCGGGCCACGCGGGGGGAGCCGTTGCGGGTCGGGCAGGCGCTGGGCTTTCTCGGGGAGGCCGAATACCGGCTGGGCGCGCTCGGCGAGGCCGTGCTGCACGCGGAGCTCGCGGTCGGGGACGCGGAGGACAACAGCCGCGTCTGGGACTACGCGATGCTGCACGCGATCGCCTGCTATCCGCTCGCGGCGCAGGCGGAATGGGCCAGGGCCGAGGCTCACGCGGAGCAGGCCAGCCGGTGGGCGCGCCAGGTCGGAACCCCGGCGGGGATCGTGTACGCGGCCGCGGCGCAAGCCGTACTCGCTCAGGCCAGGGATGACGCGGCGTGGTTGCTGGCGGCGGCTGAGGAGGCGGAGGCGATCTATCCGGTGGAGGAGCCGGGTACGCACCTGCTCGGGCCGGTGCGGGCGGACGCGCTTTCGCGGTTGGGACGAGTCGCCGAAGCGGCCGAAGCGCTCGCGCGGTTCCAGGTCCGGCTCGGGTCGTCTCGCCGTAAATCCGTGGAGATGTGTGTGGCCCGGGTGAAAGCCCAGATCGCGGCCGCTTCCGGACGGCATCAGGAGGCGCTGGACGAATACCGCGTCGCCCTGCGAATCGCCCAGGAGACCGGCATGCGCCTGGAAGCGGCGCGAATCGAACTGTCCGTCGGCCGGAGCCTGCACGCGCTGGGCCGCCGCGCGGGAGCCGAACGTTCCTTCCGCGTCGCGATTGAACGGTTCACCGCGATCGGCGCGAACGCCTACGCAATCCAGACCCTGGACGCCGCGAGCCAGGCCGGGATGACCTTGGACGCACCCCCGGCGGCGCTGGCCGCGCTCACCCCCGCCGAGCGCGCGGTCGTCACACTGGCCGCCGCCGGAAACTCCAACCGGGAGATCGCCGAACGCCTGGTACTCAGCGTGAAGACCATCGAATTCCACCTCACCAACGTGTTCAGGAAACTCGACATCGGCACCCGCGACGAACTCCGCCAGGTGCTGCCAGAACCAGGGTGGCCACACGAAATCCCTAGGGTGCGACCCGGAAGTCCTGGAAACACCCGCGACCTACGCTGATCGTCAAACCCACCCGCATCCAGCCGCATGGCCGCCGACCAGGCGATCCGCCACTGCGGCTGCCAGATCACGCCTTTCCCGTCAATAGGAGGCCTGACCCCTCATGCGCAGACGATCAGTGATCGCTTTGATCGCCACCGCCATCCTGGCCCTGCCCGGCCATTCGCTCGCCTCGTCCCACCACGGCCCCACCAACGGCTTCTCCGCCAAGGGCCCGTGGAATACGAAGATCCCCCGCTATGTACGGCTCGCGCCCAACTCCCAGGCCATCGTCGACAACATCAAGCTCGACAAGGAACAGAATTTCGGCTCGTGGGCCATCAACACCGACGAATACTCGGCCCCCATCTACACCGTCGGCCGCCACACCCCGAAGAAGAAGTGGACCTTCTCCGACTGCCTCAACCTCCCCCACCTGGCCCCGGTGATCGCCGACAGCCTGGCCGCCGTCCCCACTCCACCTGACATGATCGTCTCCAAGGGCACCGACGCCTCGGTCGCGATCTACCAGCCGTCCACCGACACCTACTGGGACTTCTGGCGCGCCGAGAAGGACACCGCCGGGAACTGGTCGGCCTGCTGGGGCGGCAAGATCGAGCATTACTCCAGGAACCCCGGCATCTTCGACAACCCGCTCGGCGCGACCGCCACCGGCCTGCCCTTCGGCGCGTTCTCGATCCGGATCGAGGAACTCCGCCGCGGCCGCATCGACCACGCCCTGAACATCGTCACGGTCCGAACCCGGGCGAACTGCAACTCCTGGCCGGCCTCCCGCAACGACGGCTGGGTCGAAGGCGCCGATATCCCGTGCGAGGGCCAGCGTTTCCGCCTGGACCCGACCTTCGACGTCAGCACCCTCACCAGCCCCGCCGCCCGCACGATCGCCCGGGCCATGCAGGAGTACGGCCTGATCATGACCGACAAGGGCGGCGCCCTGGTCACCTACGCCGAAGACCCTCGCCCGTACATGGCCGACAATGGCGGCGTCGACCCCTACACCCTGCTCTTCGACCCCACCGACCTGGTCCCCGACGGCGTGGAGAAATACCTCGTGCTCTCCGAGATCCCGGTCGAACGCCTGCAGGCCCTCCCCCTCGACTACGGCCGCCCCAGGCCGTAAACCGTTCGGTCCGGGCGGTAACCCCCACCACGCCGCCCGGACCGTTAAGGGTTTCCTCTGATCCGCTTATTCGGGGATAATTCCGGCAATGCAGTCTCCTGACCGGATTGGCCTCGTGAACGAGAACCGGAATGCCCTTGTGGTCCGCGGCGGCTGGGAAGGGCACCAGCCGGTCGCCGCCACCGACCTGTTCATCCCCTACCTCCGCGATCAGCACTTCGACGTACGCGTGTGCGATTCGCCGGAGCCGTACGCGGACGCCGCGTACATGGCGACCGTCGACCTGATCGTGCAGTGCCTGTCGATGGGCGAGATCACATCGGCGCAGTGTTCCGGGCTGTCGGCCGCCGTGAGCGCGGGGACCGGTCTGGCCGGTTGGCATGGCGGCATCGTCGACTCCTTCCGGAACAGCCCCGACTACCTGCATCTGGTCGGCGGCCAGTTCGCCTGCCATCCGGCGAAGCCGCCGCACGAGCAGGTGGACGGCGCGCAGGACAACTGTTTCATCCCGTATCGCGTGACCATGCTGCCCGAGGCGGCCGATCACCCGATCACCACCGGACTGGCCGACTTCGACCTCGTCACCGAGCAGTACTGGGTGCTCGCCGACGACTACAACGAGGTGCTCGCCACGACCACCCATCCGGCGCGGGCTCCGTGGCATCGCGCGGTCACCGTGCCCGCGATCTGGACCAGGAGCTGGGGTGCGGGCCGCGTCTTCGTCGCCACGCCCGGCCATGACCTGAACGTGCTGCGGGACCCCAGCGTCCGTACCGTCATCGAGCGAGGGATGGTATGGGCGAGCAGGTGAATGTCGGGATCGTCGGGTGCGGGGCGATCTCAGGGGCGTACACGACGACTATCGGGCGGTTGCCCGGGTTGCGCCTGGCGGCTGTGGCGGATCTGGACGGCGCGCGGGCGGAGGCGGTGGCCGTGGCCAATGGCGCCCGTGCCCTGTCCGCGGCCGAGCTGGTCGCCGATCCCGGCGTGGATGTGGTGCTCAACCTGACCGTGCCGGCCGCGCACGCCGGCGTGGCGCTGGCCGCGATCGCCGCGGGCAAGGACGTGTACGGCGAGAAGCCGCTCGCCGCCACCAAAGCCGAGGCCCTGCAGGTCATGCGCGCCGCGGAAGCCGCGGGGGTGCGCCTGGGGTGCGCTCCGGACACCGTCCTGGGCACGGGCGTCCAGACCGCCCGGCGGCACGTGGACGACGGCCTGATCGGCATGCCCATCGCCGCCACCGCGGTCATGGTGACGCCTGGACATGAACGCTGGCATCCCAACCCTGACTTTTACTACGCCCCCGGCGGCGGCCCGCTTCTCGACATGGGCCCCTACTACATCACCGCGCTGATCCATCTGCTCGGCCCGGTCAGCAGGGTGATCGGCGCCGCCGGCCATGCCCGCCCCGAGCGGACCATCGCCTCAGGCCCGCGTGCGGGCACGACGATCCCCGTGACCGTCGACACGCACGTGACCGGAATCCTCATCCACGACTCCGGCGCTCTCTCCACGCTGGTGATGAGCTTCGACGCCGCCGCGACCAGGGCTGTCCCCATCGAAGTTCACGGCGAGAAAGCGTCCCTGATCGTTCCCGACCCCAACACCTTCGACGGCGAGGTCCTCGTCCACCCCATCGACGGCACCTGGCAGCCCCTTCCCACCCTGGCGGGCTACCGAAACGCCTCCCGCGGCTATGGCTTGGCCGACCTCACAGCCACCCCACCCGGCCAACTCCCCCGCGCCTCGGCACCGCTGGCCCTGCACGTGCTGGACATCATGGAATCCCTCCTGACCTCCACGACCACAGCCCAGACCATCCCGATCACCACCACCTGCGCCCGCCCCGAGCCAGTCCCCCTGACCTGAGGGTCCTACGCGGTGGCGTCGGGAGGAAAGGTGATGGTGATCCGGCGGCCGTTGGAGTAGCTGGTCACCGGGCGGTGGAGGGCGTCGCTCACGAGGCGGGCGATGTCCTGGAAACGGGCGCGGCTTTCCGGGGTGTCGGCCGAGATGGAGAAGGTGCCCGAGGTCGTGAGGTGGCGGATCACCTCGCCGGTCATCACCGATCGGAAGCGGGCCTCCTCCTCGTCGGTGAGAGGCGTGGGACGGAACGGAAGGTCGGGGGTCACGGTCTGATATTAGGGAAGATCATCCAGGCCGGCGGCTTGAAGCAGGTGTTTGGGGGCGGTGAGACGCCAGGCCTCGGTGACCAGTTCGAAGAGCTCTTCGCGGTCGATCTTGGTCAGGTGCACGACCACCCAGCCGAACCGCCCGGCGGTGAACTGGATCTCGAAGATGTCGGGCCGTTCGGCCACCAGGGCCAGCTGCTCCTCGATCGTCGATTTGAGGCCCACGGTTTCGGTTCGCTCCCACAGGTAGCCGAAGCCTTTGCCATTGACCTTCAGGGAGATCCACTCGCTGCCGTGGCCCTGCTTGACCTCGGGCAGCTCATTCAGCATGTCCAGGAACTCATCGACGCTCACACCCATAGCTCAAAATCTAGAGGTTGCCACCGACATTCAGGAGCTCTCCTGGAGTGCTGCCATGGAGATCGGGCGATACTGCTGCCGCCAGACCACCGAAGCCGCCCAGCCCGACCACCAGGCCGCGGCGAGGGCGCCGACCTGGGCCAGGAGGACGGCAGCGGGCAAGCGCAGCAGGGGCGTACCGGAATAGAGTTCGAGCAGGCCGACGGCGAGGCTGACCAGGTAGACGGCCGAGCCGACCAGGGGGGCGACGGCGGCGACCGGGCTGAGACGCCAGGTGAGCACGCTGAGATAGCCGAGCCAGAGTCCGACACCGATCATCGAGATCTGGAACGCGCCGGCGGAGGCGAGCAGGATGGTCGCGCCGCTGAACGGCAGGAGGGTGCCGGCCACGAGGGTCCAGCGCGGCCAGCCCGCGTCCGGGGTCAGGGATTCCGGCAGGGATGGAGCGATCAGCAGGAGCAGGGCCATGAAGGCGGGCGGCAGAACGATTATCCACGGGACCGAGACCGGCAGCGAGAACGCGACGAGCGTGGTGCCGACCATGCTCAGCAGCGACGCGGTGAACCCCGTCTGGGCGCGCGAGTCCTTGAGCCCTAACAGCCCGTAGAAACGAGATTTCCGGACATGTCGCCCGGAGATGGTGGGGGTACGGACGACGTCCGGGGCGCCGTAGGTGGCCTCCAGCCAGGCGGCCCAGTGGGCGGTTCCGTCCCGCAGCGCGGCGGAGCCCCGATCCCACCAGGTCACGCCGTGCGCGCCGCGTCTACGCGGAATCCCCTCGCTGCCCTGTCCGGTGTCCTCGTGGCGGGCGAACCAGGCGAATTCCCCTGAACTCTGGACCGCGTCGGGCATCTCCATGATCTCCCGATCCAGATCGGCGACCGCGATCGTGAGCAGGTCGATGGCCTGGTCGGCCGTGATCCGCGAGGCCCGATCCCGGCGTAGCAGCCCGAGCAGGGCAGGGCGCAGCAGCCAGGTCCGCTGCACCGGCGGCGGCTCCTGGGTCAGCGCGGCCACCGGGTCGCGCCGGTCGTAGGGCGGCTCGCCCTCGACGGCCGCGAACAGCGTCGCCCCCAGCGACCAGAGATCGCTCTCCGGGCCGCCTTCGTCGCCTCTGATCCGCTCTGGCGCCATGTACGACAACGAGCCCACGATCGTCCCGCGCGTGGTGATCGTCGGGTAGCCCGACGGCGGCGCGATGCCGAAGTCCGTCAGGACCACTTCGCCGTCGGGGCCGAGGAGGATGTTTTTTGGCCTGATATCGCCGTGCGCGATTCCTGCCGCGTGCGCGACCCGCAGCGCGTCCAGCACGTGCAGGACGATCCGGGCCGCTTCGCGCTCCGGCAGCGGGCCGAGGCGTGCCAGCCGGTCCTCCAGCGACTCCACGTCGAGCAGTTCCATGACGATCCACAGGCCGTCGGAGTCGTCGACGACGTCGTGCACTCGAATCACGGATGGATGCCGCAGCCGGGCTGTCGCCCTGGACCATCGCCGGATCCGGCGCGCCGCCTGGTCCCGATCGGCCGGAGTGGCGTGTACGGGCACCGGCACCCGTTTGAGCGCCACGTCCCGCGTGAGCACCTCATCGTGGGCCTGCCACACCGAACCCGTCCCACCGCGCCCCAGTTCCCGAACCAATCGATAACGACTGGCGATGGCGCGGGCGTGCCTCACTCCCGAGTCCGGCATGTCCCGGAAATTACACAGACGACCGCTCCACGTCCAGACTCCACGAGTCAATGGATCCGTGAAGCTTTCATCTGGAGTCCCAGTTGTACGCGATAGACCAGGTCAGGCCGATATTGCAGGTGGCACCCTATGCAACGAAATTTCCGGTGAATTGGTCGGTCGTCCGACTATCACGCGTTGTTGACCCCGGCTACGGGGCTCCTGATAGGACGAGCACCTATCGACCAACAGGAGACGACATGCCGGGAAAATGGGTCCGAACCGCCCTCGCCGTGGCGGCAGCCACCGTCCTGCTCCCCGCCCCCGCGAACGCCGCCACCCCCTGCCCGTTCCCCGGTCCTCTCTGCTTGTACGACGGCCCCTCCTTCACCGGCACCGTCTTCACCGCCAGCGCCCTCAACCCGGCAACCGGCGTATGCGTGGACCTCACCGCCCACGGCTGGGGCGGCGGCCGAGTCAAATCCGCCATAAACCGCAACACCAAGACCGCCGTCCTCTACAACTCCACCAACTGCACCCTCAGCGGCCCATTCCAGTACATATTCCCCAACCAACTGGTGTCCCCAGTGGGCCTAACAGCCAACAGCGCTTACGTCTACTAAGCCCCGCTGGTGCTTGCGGTTGCGGTGGGCAGAAACGATGTCGAATCCGTCTGGACGTGGGTCACAGGCTGGTGGGGAGGCCGAAGGCCGGGAACATCGATGGTTGTTCGAAGGCGGTGATGTCGGTTAGCCGGCCGTACTCGATGTGGAGGACGGAGAGGACGAACGGGTGGTATGCCTCGTCGGTGGGGCGGCGTAGGTAGCCGGCCAGGGTGGGCTGGCCGTTGGCGGTGGTCGGTAGGAGTCGCCAGCGGCCGAGGGTGGTCATGCCGTCGCGCAAGGCGCGGGCGACCTGCTCGCGGCCTATCCATTGGCCGATCGCCGGGGAGATGGTCAGCCGGACGTCCTCGTGCAATACCGCGATCAATGCCTCCGGGTCAGCCTGTTCGTGGGCGGCGATGTAGCGCTGGAGCAATCGGCTTTGCTCCGCGTCGGGTTCGGTGGCCGGGGACCAGTCCAGCCTGCCTCTGGGCCAGCGGTGGTGCAGCGTGGCGTGGGCGCGTTGCAGGGCGCTGTTGACCGCGGGCACGGTTGTGTCGATGAGGGCGGCGACCTCGGCGGCGGGCCAGGTCAGCAGGTCGCGCAGGATCAGCACCGCTCGCTGCCGTGGCGGCAGCAGCTGGATCGCGGCCAGGAACGCCAGCGAGATCGTCTCCCGGCTCACCGCCGTCGCCTCCGGGTCAGGCTGATCGGTGGCCAACTCCGCGAGCAGAGCGTCCGGATAGGGCTGCAGCCATGGCATGGCCGCGACGGATGGTTCGGTGCCCGATGGCGCCCCGGCCGCTCGGCGGGCGTCGCGGCGCAGCGTGTCCAGGCAGGCGTTGGTCGCGATCCGGTAGAGCCAGGTACGCGCGCTCGATCGGCCCTGGAAGTTCTCGCGGGAGCGCCAGGCCCGCAAGAACACCTCCTGGACGTGATCCTCGGCCTCGTCGTAAGAGCCGAGCATCCGGTAGCAGTGCACGTGCAACTCGCGCCGATAGCGGCGCGTGAGGTCGTCGAAGTCCGGCTCGTCGCCGTCCACAGTGCTCCTCCTGTCCGGGCCACGCCCATTCTCGCGCGGGTGTACGCGTACTCGCGCGAGGCCGGCAAAGGACCGATGAGTTCCCCAGGCAGGCACGTCTGTATGGGGTGAACAAGCCATAGAGGACGGCGCAGCGATGGAAAGGATCAAGAGGATGGCACTTGTGGAGGCGAACATATCGATGTCGCTGGACGGCTTCGTCACCGGCCCGGACCTCGACCGGTTCCCGGGACTGGGCGAGGGCGGCGAGATCCTGCACGCCTGGGTCGAGGAGGACCGGGGCATGGACTTCGCCATCGGGGAGGAGCGCCAGATCGCCGGGGCGGTCATCACCAGCCGCAAGGTGTACGAGGCGACCGGCGGCTGGGGTGTCGACGGGTTCTATCGGATGCCGGTGTTCGTGATCACCCACCGTCCGCACGAGGTCGTCGTGAAGGGCAAGACCACGTTCACGTTCGTCACCGAGGGCATCGAGCACGCTATCGAGCAGGCCATCGTGGCCGCTGGGGACAAGCTGGTGCACATCATGGGCGGCGCCGGAATCATCCAGCAGGCGCTGGCGGCCGGGCTGGTCGACGAGCTGTTCCTGCACGTCGCCCCGGTGCTCCTGGGCGACGGCACCCGGCTGTTCGAGCACCTGGGCGGTGCGATCCAGCTGGAACGGGCCGAGGTGATCGAATCCCGCCATGCGACTCACCTGCGGTATCGGGTCCTGAAGTAGGTCGAGCTGGGTAGGCCGTCGGCGGTGGGTCGGCGGTCTCCGACCGGCGCACCTCCGTGAACATTTCATCGTTGTCCGGGCTGATCACGGCTCGGGGTCCGGCCCTGGTTGCCCGGATACGGGAGGCGTCATATGTTGCTCCGAAACAATTCGTAGATTCTCGCGAAATGTTTCGGATGAGCTTGTCCCCAAGCTCCCACGACCCCCAGTCGACAGCGCCGAGATCCCCCAGGAGCAAAGATGATCAGACACCTGCGCCGCCTGACCGATCGCCTCTGCGCCGTACCGTCCCATCCGTCCAGGCTCGCCGCGCTGACCGCGGCCGCGCTCGTGGTCGCGGCCCCGATCCCCGCGCAGGCCGGAACCACCTCATTCCACTGCAGGAACGGGTACGTCGGGCTGACCTACGACGACGGCCCCACCCCGGAGACCACGTCCAGCCTGCTCCACGCCCTGCGCGCCGCCAACGCGAAAGCCACCTTCTTCAACACCGGCACCGCCGCGCAAGCCCACCCCGAACTCGTACGCGCCCAGCAGCGCGCCGGCATGTGGATCGCCAACCACACCATGACCCACCCGCACCTCACCCAGATCGGCGAACCCGCGGCCTTCAACGAAATAGCCGACACCCAGCGCGTACTTCGCCGGATCACGGGCGACCGGCCCACCTTGTTCCGCCCCCCGTTCGGCGAGACCAACGACCAGGTGAGAGCCGACGCGGCGCGCTTGAAGCTCCTCGAAGTCCTGTGGACGGTCGACTCCCGGGACTGGGCTGGAGCCACCACCGCGGAGATCGTGGCCGCCGCCGACACCCTCCAGCCCGGCGGAATCATCCTGATGCACGACTGGGCCCAGCCCTCCGTCGATGCCGTCCCCCAGATCGTGAACAACCTCCGCAAACGCGGCCTGTGCCCAGGCAAGATCGCCTTCACGCCCCGCAAGATCCCCTACAGCGACATCTTCTTCCACGCCGTCGCCGTGGCTCCCTGACACGCGTCCGGCCGCTGGGCGCCCTGTGCTTGGGCGCCCTTGGCCGGAGCCGCTACCGGCCGTACCGGCGCTTGAACCGCTCGACGCGGCCCGCGCTGTCGACGATGCGGCCGCGGCCGGTGTAGAAGGGGTGGCTTTCCGAGGACACGTCCACGTCGACCAGGGGATATGTCTGGCCATCTTCCCATTCGATCGTCTTGGAACTGGTGACGGTCGATCGGGTGAGGAACGCGAATCCTGTCGTCGGATCGCGGAAGACCACCGGGTGATACTCGGGGTGCAGGTTCTTCTTCATGGTCATCGCTCCTCTCGGAAGACCACGTGCTTGCGGACGATCGGGTCGTACTTCTTCAAAGTCAGCCGATCGGGGTGTTCACGGCGGTTCTTCCGGCTCACATACGTGAACCCGGTCCCAGCCGTCGAACGGAGCTTGATCACAGGTCGGAGCTCGTTTCTGGCCATCGGCACTCCTCTCTGCGCCGTGTAATGCATCGGGAACCGTTTTCATTCCCGGTACGCCATCCGCCAGATCCCCCGAAATTGACTACGGTGGAAACGACTGCCCAACCCCCGGGAGGAACGCCATGATCTGGCACAACCTCAGCGCCAAGCAGCAGGACCAGGCCACCGACTTCGCGAACGAACTACGCGTCCTGGGCATCCCCGACGCCGACCCCGGCCAATGCGCCGATCACCTGAACAACTGCTTCCAGTGGAAGCGCGCCGAGATCACCCTCGCCCAACTCTGCGAACGCACCGGCTGGACAATCCCCAGGTGAGGGGCTCCTTCCCACCCTACGACCCGGTGTGATCTAGCAACACCCCTTACAATCGTGCGATCTTCAGGGGGTCCCCAACTCCGGAGCGAGCGATGTCAAACCCATATGGGTACGAAGGCCAGCAACCCCTCTACGCTCCGCCCCGCGCCAACCCCATCCCCGCGATGGCGACCCTCTTCACGCTCGCCTTCCTCATGCTCGTCGGCGGCGGTTTCTCCCTGTACGTCGTCCTCGCCGACGACCCACCCGCCCGCGAGCCCCTGGCACCCTCACGAACCCAGGAAGCCGCCGTACCACCCAACACCCCGCCCGCCACCCCAGCCGCAGACCCCGCGTCCCAACCCCCCGCCGCCACCGGCAACGTACTCATGTCCGACAACGGCACCGGCAACAAGACCACAGCCCAGTTCACCGTGGACGCATCCTGGCAAATCCACTACACCTACGACTGCTCCGCCAACCCCATCGGCACCGGCCACGTCGCCATCACCATCAAATCCGGCACCCAAACCATCGCCAACCCCATCTCCGAACTAGGCACAAAAACCGACAAGACCACCCCCCAAACCACCCCAGGCACTTTCACCCTAGAAATCACATCCATCGGCTGCACCTGGACAGTCGAAGCAATCGACACCCCATAAGCCCATCAATCGGGTCGGGCCCGCGCCATCCTTGAGGACCTTTTCAGCGGCTGAACTAGGCTGCGGGGATGGATGCTCATGGCCGTACGGAACGGCTTGAACTTGCCGATCAGGACCTGAGGGAATGGGAGGCGACGGTTCTCGACGCCACGCCCGAAGGCATCGTGCTCAGCCGGTCCGCCTTCTATCCGGGCGGCGGAGGCCAGCCCGCCGACGAGGGCACCCTGCTGTGGCAGGGCGTCGAAACCCGGATCGCCGGGGTACGCAAAGGTGACGACCTCTACCTGATCCCCGTCGAAGGCGAGCCCCTGCCCGCACCCGGCACCATCGTGCGCGCCGCCCTCGCCGACGATCGCCGTTCAGCCCTGATGCGCACCCATTCGGGCCTCCACGTCCTGTGCGGCGTCGTCTTCCGCGACTACGGCGCCCTCGTCACCGGCGGCAACATGGAACCCGCCAAAACCCCCGGAACAGGCGTCGTCGGAACCGCCCGCATGGACTTCAACCTCCCCGAAGTGCCACCCGGCTTCAAGGAGGCCGTCGAAGCGGCCTGCAACGCCGAAATCACGGCGGACCGCCGCGTCGACATCCGCGTCCTCCCCCGCGACGAGGCCTTCGCGATCCCCGACATCATCCGCACCGCCACCAACCTGATCCCCGACGACGTCAAGGAAGTCCGCATCGTCGACATCGTCGGCCTCGACTGCCAGGCCGACGGCGGCACCCACGTCGCCTCCACCCGCCAGATCGGCCGCATCCGCGTCGCCAAAATCGAAAGCAAGGGCAAGGGCTTCCGCCGCGTACGCCTGGAAGTAGGAGACTGACAAGGCCAGGCGTCGACCATCCATGGCGCCCTGGCCAGGCGGCGCGTCCGCTACGCCCCTTATCGCTGATCACGTCTTCGGTTCGACACCAACCTGCGGCAACTTCCCCACGGAATAGCCGACAACTTCCCCAGTAGAAGGTTGGCAACTTCCCCATCCATGCGAGACTGAGGGCGTGAAGGCACGAGATGGACTGCGTCCGCGTCGGCTTCTCCCGGTGCTTCGTGAACGCCTTGCGGAAGAGCCTGTGATCATCCTGACCGGGCCGCGCACGGTAGGAAAGAGCACCTTGCTGACGGCACTCGCCGAGGATCTGGAACGACCTATCCTCGATCTCGATCGGCCTGACGCGAGGCGGGCTGCGATTGAGGACCCCAGCTTCATGGTCTCCGGCCCCGGTCCGGTACTCATCGATGAGTTTCAGCACGTTCCGGAGCTGCTCGACGCCATCAAAGCAGAGCTCAACAAGGGGATGAGCCCAGGTAGGTTCGTCCTGACCGGCTCGACTCGCTACACCCTTCTGCCTCAGGCCGCGCAGTCGCTCACCGGTCGCGCTCATGTCATCAACGTGCTGCCGCTTTCTCAGGGCGAGCTCGATGGACGAGCCGAACGTTTCGTCCATCAGCTCTTCACCAACCCGGCCAGCCTGATCAGCCGGACCGCTTCAAGTACCAGCCGGGCCGACTACATTGAAAGAATTCTGGCGGGGGGCTATCCGGCGATGCTGCAACGACAGAGTCTCCGAGCTCGAACCTCCTGGTACAACGACTACATCAATCTCGTGGTCATGCGTGATGTCCTGGAAATCTCCCAGGTTCGTCAGCGGGACGCGCTCCCCAGGCTGCTGCGCCAGCTCGCGGCGCAGACGGGCCAGGTTCTCAATATCGTGAAGGCCGGTCAAAGCATTGGAATCGAGTCCAGTAGCGCGAGTCGTTACGCGACCCTGCTCGAAGCCGTATTCATGACGCATCGCCTCCCCGCCTGGGGGAAGACGCTTAACTCCCGAGTTGGCAGTCTCCCTAAGATCCACATGGTCGACTCCGGCCTCGCCGCCTGGCTTCTCGGACTCAGCGCGGCCAAAGTCAACAGCCGCGACCCCGGGGCGCTCACCGAGTTCGGTCATGTTGTCGAAACCTTCGCGGCCGGCGAGATACTGAAACAGATCAGCTGGTCCGACGAACTCATCACCGCGTCACACTTTCGTACCCGCGACGGCGATGAAGTCGACATTGTGCTGGAAACCTGGGACGGCAGAGTCGCCGGGATCGAAATCAAAGCAGGCTCCAAAGTTCGCGACACCGACCTGAGAGGACTGCGTACTCTCCGTGAACTCCTTGGAGAAAGGTTCATAGGAGGAGTCGTTCTGAACCTCGGCGACCTCTCCTACCAGTTCGAGGAGAAGCTCATCATCGCGCCCTTGGACCGACTTTGGCGGTGAGGCGGCGGATCGGCCGCATCCGCGTCGCCAAAATCGAAAGCAAGGGCAAGGGCTTCCGCCGCGTACGCCTGGAAGTCGCCGACTGACACCTGTAACCCTCGTCCCTGGCGCCGCGATCCCCTACAGCAACGTATCCGCGCCGACCCCAGGTGGCCGCCATGCCTGTGCCGATCTTCGGGATGAAGACGGAAGACCGAGGGTCCGGCATGGTGCCGCCACCGGTCACCCTGGAAGGACCGACCGAGTTACGGGTGCACGGCGTCGGCGGGTCGACTCCGCAGCATCTGCTCGCCGACGCGGCTCCCCAGCACGTGGGCGGCGACCATATCTCCGGTTTCTTCCGGACGGCGGACGCGAGTGGCCGGCACGTCGAGGGGTACTCGTGGGGTGGCATGACCTCCCGCAGCGGCATACGCGTGTTGTGGCTGCTGCTGCTCCCGTTCGCCCTGGCCAACCTGGCGGGGTGGATGTGGCCGTTCACCGTGACGCGGACGGCCAGACGATTCGCGATATTCCGGTGCTCGCACGGGTGGCGGCGCTCGCCCTCACCGTGAACGTGGTGCTCCTGGTGAGCGCGGTCGCCATGGACTACGTCGGCTACCAGTGCGGCGGCAACATCAAATGCGCGGACTCGTGGTGGATGAGCCCGTTCCGGATGGCTTCGGTGGCTTCGTTCCCCGGTCGGCGTATCCTGCTGGGAGCGGTGGTTCCGCTGCTGCTGCTCGTGCTGCTGGCGGTTCTCACGTACCGGACGCAGCGCCGGTACGAGTCGGTGAGGCCGCCGGGCAACCCGGGGCCGCGCCAGCCGTGCGTACAGAACGCGGCCAGTCTTGAGGGCGGGCTGCGGAACCTGGACTTCTGGAACACCGGCCCTTACACCCGCTATCTGGGCAAGATCCACATAGCCGCAGGCCTGGCCTTGCTGGCGCTGATGATCGCGACCACCGTGCACGGCACGCTCGAATCGGCGCCCGGAATGCGGATCCAGGAGGGGCGAAGCCTGGCTCCGGAGTGGCTGTGGTCCGGTTCTGTCTGGATTGCCGTGGCCGTGCTCGTCGTCGCCGTGCTCGCCGTCATCCCGGAGAAGGTGATTGGACCGCTCCGGTGGCTCGGCTTGATCCTGACCGTGCCGGCGATCGGGGCGCTGCTGCTCGCCGGGGCGATGGCTCTGCTGGAGCCCGCCATGATGGCGGTGGTGCCGAATGCCATGACTCCGCATGAGCTGCCGGGTTTGCGGCCGGTCATGAACTGGGTGTACGGCGGGATCATCGTCGCCCTGCTGCTCGTGCCCGTCTGTTTGATCGCCGCAGCTCTGGACCGGAAGAAGCCCCTGCGTACGGTTCAGCTGGTCGTCGTGGCCGCGGCGCTCGTGGGCATGTACTTCATGCTCGACGTGATCGACCGCCCGTACGGCTGGGTCATCGTGGCGCTGATCGTGGCCATCGGGATCATCGTGGTCGGGGTCGTCAACTCGGGGCGGTTGACGGCGTTCCGCTGGGGCGCGCCCTTCATCGTGCTCACCATCGCGTTCGGCCTGGCCAACACCGTGCTGGTCGGCCTGATCGTCCGGGTGGCCGACACGCTCGGCGAGATCAAGTACACGTTCGCCGCGACCGAGCCTGTCCCGGACAGTGGGCGAATTATCGCCGTATTTCCGGTTATCAGTGACGTGGCCGCGTACCTGATCTTCGAGCCGGTGATTCTGGTCCTGATCTTCGCGGGATGGCAGGCCATCCGCTGGTGGCGGGCGGGCTGGTCGAAACCGGCCAAGGCGATCGCCGACGAATACTACGAGAAGGAGCAGCCCCTGCCGGACGACCGGGGGTGGGTGGCGAGCACGGTCAAGCTCAACGGTGGCGCGTTCAATCCGGATTGGGCGACCCCCGAGATGCGGGCCTGGCCGGGGCGGGTCAGCAGGGCGCGCAAGGTGGCCGAGATGCCACGCGACCTCGACCTGCTGTTCACCTCGATCGTCGTGATCGGCATCCTCCTGTTCGCCTGGCTGGAGATGCACATCTGGGCGGACGACATCCGCCGCCCCTCCCCCTGGGTGGCCAGCCTCGGCACCGCCATCGCGACCCTGCTGCCACTGGCCGTGCTCCTCCTGGCCCGCGCGGGCTGGCAGAACCCCAACACCAGAAGGGTCATCGGCGTCCTGTGGGACGTCGGCACATTCTGGCCGCGCGGCTACCACCCGCTCTCCCCGCCCTCGTACGCGGAACGCGCCGTCCCCGAACTCCAGCGCAGGATGTGGTTCCTGCACGACAGCGGCGCCCAGATCCTGCTCGCCGCCCACAGCCAGGGCGCGATCCTGGCCGCCGCCGCACTCAGCCAGGACGGCCCGGACGAAGTACGGCCCACGGGCATGAAGGTCGTCCTGGCCACCTTCGGCTCACCGATGCGCAAGCTCTACCGCTGGGGCTTCCCGGCGTACTTCACCGACGAACTCACGCAATCCCTCCTCCCGCAGAACGGGACGACCTCCATCTGGCGGAACTTCTACTACCTCACCGACTACATCGGCGGATGGATCGTCAACGAAGGGGAGAACTCCATCGACAAGAAACTCCCCGACCCGCCAACCTGCCAGTTCACGTACGGCGACGCTCCACCTCGGATCGGCAGCCATACCGGCTACTGGAAGGACCCGGCGATGTGGCAGGAAATCGACCTGATAGCCCCCAGACCCGGCTAACCAACTTGTGGGGACATGGTGGCCGAATTGTACGGAGTTGATGCAGATCCGGGTCTATGGCGGAGCGAGGTCGCAATCATGACCGTATGAGGGAGACGGGCAGGGGTGCGCTGGTCGGACTGGCGGTCGGGGCCGTACAGGCCGCCATGTGGGCGGCAAGCGCGCCGTGGGACGGGCACTCGGGCGTGCGCGGTCCGCATTCCCTCGGAATAACGCTGGCAGCCTTCCTGATCGGCTCGGGCGTGGCGGCCCTGGTCCGGTTGCGCCGCTGGCCTCTCGTCGCGCTCACCGGCGCAATCGCCACACTGGCCTTGAGCAACGCCCTATGGAAGATCGCACCCGAGACCACCTTCTACGGCTTCGACCGCTCACTGCTCGGTGGCGTGCACCTGATATCAGCGCTGGCCGGGTTCACCGTCGCCGCCTGGGCACTGGCCCCCACGAGACGGTGGTGGTCCAGGATCGCCTCGCTCGGCGTACTCACCGCCGTCTGCGTGCTGGCCGTTCCCTTGGAGGAGCCCGCCCAACAGTGGCACCTGGCACGCGCCTTCGAACTACTCGGAGTCCCACTGGTGGCGCCAGACATCGCCGGGCACGGGCTGTACGCTGCCGAAGCGCCGAGCGTCGGTCGGGGGGAACCGGTGATCCTGCTGGAGTACCGGCGCACCGGTGCGGAACATGTAGGCGGGAGCCGCCTGGCCATCCAGGTGATCGTACGCCGGGCCTCGACCGCGACCACAGCGGAGGCGTGCGCGACGCCGCACTACGCCGACTCGTGGAAGAACGAGAACGGACCACCCTGTCGCGCGGCCACCCGCAATCGGTGGGTCCGCTACGGATGGGAGGGGCGAATCGCGGTCTTCACCCACAGCGGCGGCGCATTGGTCGAACTCGAAAGCCACGGCGTCGACGAAACAACCCTCCTGACAGCCGCCGAGACGATCCGCCCAACCTCCGCCGAAACCCTCGCAAAGCAGGTCCACCCAGTCCGGTGAGCTCCAGGAAGCCGCGAAGGACCCATCCCGGCGCGCGACCATTTCGCCGTTGGGATAGCGGCTAATTCACCATCAACCCAGCGACCATTTCATCGTGATCAACGGCTACCCACCTCCGCCGCCTCCCAAGAGTAGTGATCGATGTCCCCTGAAGATCGGCACTACTCAGGACAAGAGGAAGGTACGAGCGCAGCCGGATACTCAAGCCGAGAAAGATCCACTCAGGAGGCCGCGCCGATGCAAAGCTGAGGCATGCTTCGTCGCATCGCCCAGGCGCTCTCCGGTCAAAGGCTCGACCCGCAGGAACTCGCCGAGCAGGATGCGTGCGCCTATGGTGCCCAGCTACTGACGGAGGCCCGCGAAGAGTTGAATCGGGCAGACAGCAAGGCCCAGGTGCTTCTCGGCATTGTCGGTATCGGACTCGGCGCGGTTACCGGTGGTCTGCTAGCGGGCAGTTGGGCGCCCACTCGGCTGGCCGACGCCATCGAGTGGCTCTGGTGGCTCGGCTCTGCTGGCGCCCTCGCCTCGGTGATCGCCCTCGCCTCGGCGGTGTATCCGCGCCTGGACCGCAGGAAGCACAACGCAGCCCTTATGTACTTTGCCGATGTACTGCGCTTCGATTCGCCGCAAGCCGTCTCCAACGCCCTGCTGAGGTCGTCCACGCTGGACCTAGAGCGTATCGCCGATCAGCTTCAGCGCGTCAGCAAGATCATAAGCTGGAAATACCGGCTCATCCGCTGGGGATTCTGGCTCCTGCTCAGCGCCATGGCGAGCACTGTCGGCGCAGCCGTGATCAATCTCCTGATCAGCCAGACTCCTCCGTGAACGCGAACGGCGAATTGGGGTCGGGCGGCGGCAGCGGCACATCTAGCCGTTCGAACGCCGCCCTGAGCGCGCTCTCGCTCGCCAGGACCAGCTCGAAAGCGTTCGCGTGACGCTGCGCGTCCACGATCTTCGTGAAGAGCTTGAAAAGCTGCTCCGCCTTCTCCCTTCGCTCAGCCAGCATTTGATCGGTGATGTCGGCGACGTTGTCGAGATCCTGCGTAAGCCGTACGGCATGCCGAGCCGTCGAGCTCTCCATGGCCTCCTTGAGGAAGTCCTCGCAGATCACTCGCGACACACGCAGCTTGTCCACACGCAGGGCGATCTGCTCGGCGCGCGTCCTGATTTTGTAGATCTCACTTTCGTGAGCACAACGCAGCTTGCGCACCTCGTCGGGGACTTCGACCTCGATCACCGCGCGCCACCTACCTGCCACCGAGTCCGCGGGCAGGTTGGCCAGCCAGGTCTCCACAGCGACATTGGCCGATTCCTCCGCCTGCGCCGCGTCGAAGACGCTGTGCCGCCGGAGCGAACGCCGGACGATGTCCCTGACGTAATCCTTGATGGAATGGTCCTTGTCTTCCCTCAGTTCCTTCCATGGTCGGAAAACGAGCGAGCCTGTGGTGGAGCGCCGCCATAGCCAGACGCTGACCTTGAACCTGTGGCCATCGCCATGAGATGGCGCGGTGAAAACGTAGGAGGCCTCTTCGGGCGTGACGTCGGGCTCTTCCCCCATCTCAGGCTGCTTGGCGGGGGCGCTTCCTGAGGTCGGCTTCGACGGCCAGCGGACGACGAGCAGCCGGTGCAGCTTGAATGGCATTTCAGTTGTCCTTCAGAAGTCGGAGGTAGCGGGCGAAGTGCGTGGCCGTGATGGTCCCGCGTTTGTTCCATAAGTGGAGGTGGAACATCCAAGACTTCCTGAGTCTGTCCGTGGCCCGCACCAAGATGTTCTCGACAATGAGGTCCGCGGTGGCATCGGTGGCCGCCTGGTGCGCCCAGTCGGCCATAAGCTCCCAGGAAGTGGGTGCGTAGGCAGGGATTCTTGTCTTGCCGTACATTCTCGAGAGGCCCCAGCTCAAGGCGTTGGTCCACAACGCGGCAAGATCGCTGATCGGCTGGTGATCCCGAAGTGCCGGATACGTATCGTCCTCATGTGGCATGGAGGCGAGCCGGACGAACGCGAGCGCTGCGGTCACCTGCTCGCTGCTCGCGTCCCCGCTCGTCCAGCGGGCGAGCTCGCGCAGCACCTTCTGGGCGGTTGACGTTGTGTAGACCTCGGCGACCGACCTGGCGATGGCGTCGCAGATCTCCAGGTACGGGGAGGCGACGGCGATGGTGTGAAACGCGCCAAGGGCGTCCTCAAGATGGCCGACGCCTATGGCGGATCCGTAAGCGAGCGCAGCGGCGAGACGCTGGTTATGGGTCCCGGACGCCCACGCGTTGAGTGTCCGTCCAACCAATACTGCGACATCGCGGTCGGCGAGGGCGGCGGCCTCCAGCGCCCACGTCAAGACTCGGGCTTTGCCGCGCTCCTTGCTCCACGGTGTGAAAAACCGCTTGTCGATAAGCTCGAAATCACAGGTGGCCAGGCGGCCTATGGCATAGGCCGCCTTGACCTGGACCCGCCAGTCCTCGTCTTCGACGAGATCGGCGAGCCAGTCGTACAGGGCGGGCCGGATCGCCGGCAGTTGCGCCCAGAGTGAGGGCAGCAGCCGGGTGGCCAGACCGGGGCGCACATCGATCCGCCGCCCTTGTCCACCCCGAACTCCTTCCGCCTCGCTCAAGCGCGAGTAGTCGATCCATTGACTGAGGCGCTCCCACACCTGCAGGGCACGCTCTTCCTCCGCGTCCTCCTCCTTCTGTTTCTCCTCCCTGATACGGGCGGCCAGAGCCAGCGCGGCGTCGGACACCACAGCCTCAGGGAGACCGAAGAGCACGGAACAGCTGATCAGGAAGGGTCGCGCCAGACTCGGAGCGTCATGTTTCTCGAGGTTTTTCTCCAGTTCGGTCAAGGCCGCGTAGGGGAGATTGTCGATCATGTCACTGAGAGCCCGTCCTTGGCGGTGCCCCTCCGCGAACTGCTGGGCGATCTCCACGGCTTCCGACGGCCTGCAGCCGACGATGTGTTCGTTCAGGTGCTGAAGATGCGTCTGGAGTTCACCTACGAGTCCCTCGGCCAGATAGGTGATCCACTTGTGGAAGACATCCATCGCCGCCGGCGGCTCATGCATCACAACGGATTTCGTCACGACGCAGTCCGGCGGCACCAGAGCGATGATCACGGCGTCACTCGCGACTGCGACGGCGCGAAGCTGATCGAGGACGGTCTCGGGATGACGGTGCCACGTGGCGTCATCGGCCCGAACGAGGTAGCCGTGGCGCGCGCGCAGGTGGGATGGCCTCACTTTCTTGAGGTCTTTGGCACCAAGGGTGTGGCATGTGAGACCCAGTTCCAGGAACGCGGACGTAGCGGTGGTCGCTCTCCCGCTGCGCGGCTCGCCTCTCAGCAAGGACACCGATCCGCTGGCCAGACGCGCCACGAGCTCTCGCTGCGACGCCGTCCCCACGAAGCACGCGCGAACGCATTCCACACTCTTGGCAGGAATGGGAATCGTGAAAACTTCCTCTTCGGGCTGCTGGACGTAGAGATCACGGCCGGCTCCGAAGACGGTACCGCCGCCCTCAGCCCGGTATTCGGAGCCTCCGTACCAGTTCTGCCCGACGCCGATCGTCTCGGCGCGGAGCCGGCGTTCCTGCTGCTCCCGCTCTATCTTCTTGACCAGCGACTCCTCGCCACCAGAGTCTTCGTCGCTTGCGGCAGGGGCGGGGCCGTTCTCCTCGGTCATCGGCCCGGCTTCCGCTCCGGGAGCGTGAAATCGCGACCGGCCACATAGCTGATCCCCTCGCCTGAGGTGTTCACCACGTTCCCGCCGTACCAGTCGCCGCCGACCGTCACCTGTCCAGGCCGCTGCGGCTGATCGTCAGCTTCCTCCGGCGGGGTCTCGAGCTCCCCGATCGCATGGACGTTATGTCCTGGCAGGTAGATGTGTGCGGTGTACTCCTGCTGCTTGACCTTCACGACTACGCGCCGGAATTGATCGGGTGGTGGGCCGTCATAGCCTTGGCCGACGTAATCACGATAGAAGTCGTCGGAGACGACGATCCCCAGATTCGCTTCCTGAACGGCCAAGAGTGCGGCCCGCAAGGGTCCCGCGTCCACCAGCCGGCCGCTAGCAACGGCATGCCGGCCGGGAGAGCCAGCGGGGCCGTCTACATGGATGGGTCCCGCGTGGACCGCCAGCCTCAAGCGGAGCCGCGGCTCGGACGAGGCGTTGTAGTCGTCGAGGGCCTGGCGTAACGCGTCGGCGAAAGACCCGGTGAGCCGGGCCGGGTGGAGGGTGGAGGGAAGCACCACGAACTCGCCGTCACCCTGCGGCTGCCGTTTCCAGTCGAGCAGACCGAGGCCCGCCGCTCCCGCCGCGAGATCAAGCAGGCGGATCATGGCGGCCTGCAGCGCGTACTGATCAGCATTGTTGCGCGTGCTGTAGCTCTCGATGTCGTAGCTCAGCATCGCGCGATATTCCGGCCTGTCGTTCATCTCACTCCTTACACGTGCCTGCCTTTGAGACAGAAGGCTGAACCTCACCTGTGAGAAGCGACCGCGATTTTTATCGGTTGAGCGGGATGAGTTCGGCGAACCTCGCCAACTCGGGGAGGTCCTTGATGACCACTCGTCGCTGAGCACGGAGAATCAGCCCGAGATCCGACAACGTCCTCATGGCCTTCCGCACGGTCGGCTCCTTGATCCCAATCAGCCCGCCAAGCTCTGCACGGGTCAGCGGCACGCCGATGTCCCTGCCTTGCGCCGTGCCGTAGCCGTGTCGGGCGGCAAGCGACAGCAGGATTCTGGCCAGGCAGACGTCAGCGCCGAACCCAGCGAAGTCGAGACGCCGCTGGTTGGCCCATTGCAGTCGGTCGCTTAGAGCTCCGGAGACGGCGAACCCTGCGACAGGCTTGCGCTGCAGGTAGCCGAGAAAGGCGTTTCCGTGGATAGCGAGGACGTTCACCGCACCGCAAGCCGTCACATCAGCACTACGGGTACCTCTTCCGAGCACTGCCATCTCGCCGACGAGATCCCCGCGCACGCGTACGGCCAGCAGCACCTGCTCCCCGTTCTCAGCCCGGGCCGTGATCTTCACGAGCCCTTGGAGGATCAAATAGACGAGCGTGCCCGGCTCGCCTTGACGAAGGAACGCGGTGCCGTCCGCGATCGGGCAAATGGCGCCGAGCTCCATGAGGTCAGTCGGCATCCCTTGGGGTAGCCGGGCCAGAAACGTGCCCAACGGCCATGGGTCTTCTCGGTGAGTTGCCAAGGCGCACCTCCAACCCCCCTCCCGCACTATGACACCGAAGAGGAGCCGAACCAACACCCGCTGATGAAGCCGCTCAGCAGCGCGACCCGGGCGCCCTGCGCCGGGTCTACTGGCTCCCGAGCCGCACGCTGGCGATAACGGCCCTGCAACGCGTTGGTCCACAGTCGGCGATCTCACGCCCCTTGACCGCGAGGGAGGGTCGAGAGCTTCGGTAGCCGGGCTACCTGACCCCGTACCCGCCCATGCCGAGACCTGCCTGAATCCGGCGGCGGGTTGCCTACGGCGGCCTGGGGGGCTTCGTTCTGCGCGCATCCGGCCAGATTCGAACTGGCGATAGCCGCTCCCGAGGGATGCGGAGTCCTAGGCCGCTAGACGACGGACGCGCCTCGGCTATCCGTTTCCGGAAGAGATCCCCTGGATCTCTTGTCGCCGAGGAAGTTCCTGTTGGTCGCAGGATCTTTGATCAGCCTAGCGGTTCGAACCAGTGACCTGTCGCTTGCAGGGCGACGGGATATCAGGCTCGGGAGCCGTAGGCCGGGCCGAATACGACCAGCAGTGCCAGATCCTCAGAGATGTCCACAAAGCGGTGTTCCTCGCCTGCCGGGACGAAGATCACCGCTCCAGGGCCAACCTCCGCCTCACTGCTCGCCGCCACGATCCTGGCTCGACCTGCGGTCACCACGTAGATCTCGTCCTCGGTGTGCGGGCTTTGGTCGTCGACGCCGCCAGCCGGGATGCAGTACGTGCCAACGGACAGGTCTGGCACCTTGAGCTGCTCGACCCAGTCGTTGGCGGCCCCGGCGGCGGGCTGCGCCCACTTCCCCGCGCCCTTGATGATCTCCATGGCGGCCAGCGTACCGGCAGGTCGATCTCCCGGTTTGGCGGTCAATCCAGCAGGGCGAAACCAAGACCGTGAAGTCCCGCCGGTCGCTGCAACTTCCCCGTCTCTGCGTGGAAGCGCTCCGGGAGAAGCTGTCAGCCTGGTCCCCCGGGGCGCCGGCAGTGGTATCGCGATACCAGGTCGGGTCGGCGGGCGCGTGAGGTGTTCATGGTGGGTACGGCCGGGTGGTGGGGGTGGCTGGCCAAGGTGGTTCCGTTGGAGGTGATTGTGTTCTTCCATGGACTGATCGGCTGGGCGATCTCGGGGTTCAGGCAGTTCCGGCGTAGGGACGACATGCCTTCCGTCAGCGTTTCCTGAACCACGGCGTGGGCGAAGCCGAAGCACCCAGGGGATCGTTCGGTGATGAGGGCGGCGGTCATGGCGGGTTCCAGCCGGTCGAGTGCCGCGCCGAGGGACAGGCCCGCGACCCGGGCAACCTGTGCCAGGTCGAATTCCCCGCCGGTCGTCGCGGCTAGGCGTAGCAAGTCGGCCGTGGGACGGGGCAGGCGGCTGATCCGGCTGAGCACCACGTCGCGTACCCCGGGCGGGATCGCGCGGGCGGAGCCGACGGGCCGGTGGTCGATGAGTTCCGTGGCGAAGAAAGGGTTGCCGGCGGTGCGGTCGTGCAGGGATCGCAGATCGTCTTCTGGTGTGTCGGCGGGGGCCAGTTGGGCCAGTTCGGGGAGGGTGAGGCCGGTCAGTGGGAGCCGCAAGGCCCGGCGCCGGGCCAATGCCTCGAAGGTGTCGGTGAGCGCTCCGGCGGGTGTCGTACAGTCGCGTGCCGTGGCGACGACCGTCACGCCGCTGTCAGTGAAGGTCTGTGCCAGGTGGCTCAGCAGGCGCAGCGAGGAGGGGTCGGCCCAGTGTAGGTCGTCCAGGACCACCAGCACGGGACGCTGGCTCGCGGCGGCGGTGAGCTGCCGCGCGGTGTTCTCGTACATGCGGAATTCCGTCTCCTCCGGATCGGCCCCCGTGATGAGCCGACCGTCCGGGGCGGTCAACGACGGGATGAGCTGTCGCAGCAGGTGCGTCCAGGGCCAGAAGTCGGGTGCCCTCGCGGCCGCCGGGCAGCGCGCGATCGCCACCCCGTGGCCGCGTTTACGCGCCTGGGCGGCCACCTCCTCGGCAAGACGGGTCTTGCCGATCCCCGGCTCTCCGGTGATCAGGGCGAATCCCGGTTGCCCCGCCGACGCCTCGTCCAACAGGTGATCCAGCGAGGCGAGTTCCGCACGGCGGCCCGCTATCACGCGTCCACTCACTGTCGCAGGGCCGGGGGTGGGGCGAGTGCGGTCCGGCCGCAGGTGGGGCGCCTGGCGGAGGATGTCGCGTTCCAGGTCGCGTAGCTCGTCGCAGGGGTCGATGCCGAGTTCATCGGCCAGGATCCGGCGTGCCGTGCGCAGCGCGTCCAGGGCCTCGCCCTGCCGCCCGCACCGGTACAGCGCCAGCGCCCGCAGCGCCCACAGCCGCTCCCGTAACGGATGCTCGTGCGTCAACGCCTCCAGTTCCCCCACCACCTCGTGATGGCGGTTCTGGCCGATGACAGCCGACACCCGCAGCTCGCGGACCCGCTCTCTGGCCTCCGTGAGGTGGGCCAGGGCTGCGGTGAGGTACTCCTGCCCGGCCAGGTCGGCGTACGGCTCGCCCCGCCAGAGCCGCAGGGCCCGGGTCGCGGCCCGTTCCACGGCGGTGGGATCAGCGGCCTGCTCGGCCTCGGCGACCAGGTCGAGGAACCGGGTGACGTCCAGCTGCCGCGGGTCGACGGCGAGCCGATACCCGGCCAGGCCGAACGTCAGCAAGCGGCTGCGGGCGCGAGGGCGGCGCCCCGGCTCCAGCGCCCGGCGCAGGTTGGACACATACACCTGAAGCGCTCCGAGTGCTTCGGCGGGCGGGGCGTCGCCCCAGATCCTGTCGATCAAGGTTGCCGCGGGCACCGGCCGCCCCTCGGCGAGCACGAGGATGTTCAGGAGCATGCGCTGCTTGTGCGTACCGACCTCGCGTGGACGGCCGTCGTCACCGACGACCTCCAGCGGGCCCAGCACGCGGAAGTCCACGTTCGGGCCGACCGGAGCAGGAAGGGCCGCGGCCGTCGTGGCCGCCGGCACGAGATCAGTCACGAGTTCCTCCAGTTCGACGAATCCGCGAATCTCAGCTGCGCAGGAGCTTGACCAGGCGGAGCCCGGCGAACACGCCCATGACCAGATGGCCCGAGACGAGCGCGACCTGGAGCACTCTCTGGGCGGCGGTGAGGTCGGCGGCGTAGCCGCCGTCGGAGAAGCCGGACAGGAAAGCCAGGATCCCGGCGATCATCAGCAGGACGGCGGCCGGAACGGCGACGGAACGGCGCGGCCGGCTCACGGCGAAGGCGAGGATCACCTGAGCGATCATCATCGGGATCGGCGCCGACAGCCGCGCCTGCGGTCCGAGGGCGTCCAGGAAGGTGGGGCTGAGCCCGGCCGACAGCGATATCAGCGCGCCCACCACGTCCATGACGAGCAGGATGCCGATGGTGACGACAACGGCGCGGGCGAAGGGACGTCCGGCGGACGCGGGCGTGGCGGACGGTGTGAGGGAAGGGGACGGTACCGATGACATGGGTTTTCCTCTAAGTGTGGTCGGATCCCGGCGGAGGACGGATACGACGGTTCCGTCCAGAGACACGGGAATCGCGGGCACGGACGGTTCAGGCCGCCCGTTGTGCGCGGGCCGCCGCGACGGCCTCCCGGGGGAGGCGTCTCGGCGGTGGCTCTTCGAGCATCCAGGCCGGGACGATCGGGCGTCGTGAGGCGCCGGTCCCGACGTCAACGGGACATTTCGTCCCGTGACGCCGGGACTCGTCGGATGGCACCATCGTCTTCGTGACGGACAGATCGACCTGGCGCGTAGTCGTCCCGGTGAGCGCGCTGGTGCTCCTGGTGGCGATGACGCTCGCCGTCGAGCCCCGGCTACGCCATCTCGGCGTGACGGGGATAGTGGAGCGTTTCGACGCCTTCCGATGCGTGGCGGGGCTGGCGTTCGGCGTGCCCGGCGTGCTCGTGGTGGCGCAGCGGCCGGCGAGCCGGGTCGGGTGGCTCATGGTCGTCATCGGTACGGCCCAGGCCGCAGGCGTCGCCGTCGGGGCGTACGGCCTGCTGGGTATCAACGACGGCGGCCTGCCCGGCGACGACTGGGCGATGTGGGTGTCGAACTGGATCTGGGTGCCGGCCTACCTCGCGGTGCCGACCGTCCTATTGCTGATCTTTCCTGACGGGCGGCTGCCCTCGCCTCGATGGCGGCCGGCGTTGACGGTCGCCATCGCCGGGATCGCGGTGGCCACGCTCGACTGGATTCTCCAGCCGGTGACCCTGATGGGCGAGGTCGGCCGGATGTATCCGCCTGGCTATCAGGGAGTCTTCGCGCACTTGACCGGAGTTCCCCAGGCGGTCCGTACGGCCGGGACCGTGTGCTCGCTCATCGCCGTGGTGGCGGCCGTCGCCTCGCTGGTGGTGCGCTACCGGCGATCCGATGAGCAGATGCGCCGCCGGTTGCAGTGGATTGTGGCCGGGGCCTTGCTGACGGTGAGCATGCTCGGCCTGGCCCTGATGGTCCCCTGGGGGGCGCCGATCGTCGCCCTGGCCTGCGTGCCGCTGTCGGCCGGGGTGGCCGTGGCCGTGGTGGCCTACCGCCTGTGGGATCTCGACCTGCTGCTGTCGCGCGCGCTGGCCTTCGGCGCCGTGAGCGTACTGCTGCTGGCGGGCTACGCGCTGATCGCCTTCACGCTGGGCGGCGTCCTGGGAGCCGGGGCGGCGGCGGTCCTGGTGGCGCTGGCGGTGCATCCGCTGTACCTGCGGGCCAGCGCTGCCGCCAACCGCCTGGTCTACGGCGACCGGGACGACCCGGCCAGGGCGCTGCGCCGTCTGGGGGCGCGGCTGTCGGACGCCGGGTCCCTGGAAGACCCGCTGGAGCGGATGGCCGCCGAGATCGGCCGCGTCCTGCGGGTGCCGTACGTGGCGGTCGAGGAGCGCGGAGCGGTCGTGGCCTCCTGGGGCGACCGCGGCGAGGTCGCGGAGCGCGTACCGCTGCACCACCAGAGCCACGACGTCGGCACGCTGGTGGTCGGCGAGCGGCTGCGCCCCAAGGACCGGCGTTTGCTAGCGGAACTGGCCCCGCATATAGCTGTGGCTGTCCACGCCCACCGCCTCGGTGCCGACTTGGAACGCTCACACGCCCGGCTGCTGGCCGCCCGGCAGGAGGAGCGCGACCGGCTGCGGTACGAGTTGCACGACGGAGTAGGCCCCACCCTCGCCGCCGTCGCCCTGCAGATGGATCGCGGGCGGCGCCTGGTGGACACCGACCCCGGAAAGGCCAAGGAGATCATGGATGACCTGTCAGCCCGGATCCGGGCCACTGTCGGCAACGTCCGGGCCATCGTCAATGACCTGCGACCGCCCCCTCTGGACGACCTCGGGCTCGCGGGCGCGCTCGCCGAGTTGGGCAAAGGATTCGCCGGCCACCTGGCCGTCGAGGTGGAGGCCGACCTTCCGGTCCTGCCCGCGCCGATCGAACTGGCCACCTACCGGATCGCCGCCGAAGCCCTGACCAACGCCGCACGCCACGCCAAGGCCTCCCACTGCACCGTCCACGTACGCGCCCGCGACACCCTGGAACTACATATCGACGACGACGGAGTGGGACTCTCATCCGCCCCGAGGCAGGGGATCGGCCTGACCTCCATGCGGCGCAGGTCCGAGGAACTGGGCGGCACCTTCGAACTGCGCAGCGGCGATGGGACGGGCACCCACCTGATCGTCCGGCTCCCCCTGACGACCTCATGATCCGCATCATCGTGGTCGAGGACCACCCGATCTTCGCCGACGGACTCCTTGCGCTGTTCCGTGACCTGCCCGAGGTGGAGGTCGTCGGCGTCGCCAGCACCGCCGAGACCGCCATCGAGCTGGTCGAGCAGGATGCCCCAGATGTGATCCTGATGGACCTGCACTTGCCCGGAATGAGCGGCGTGGAGGCGACTGCCCGTATCAAGGCCAGTCACCCCGCCGTGGCCGTACTCGCCCTGACCATGCTGTCGGACGACGAGACCATCATCGCGGCCGTCCGGGCCGGTGCCCGCGGCTACCTCCTCAAGGAGGCACCACCGGCCGAGATCATCCGATCGCTCCAAGCGGTCGCGGCTGGCCAGGTCGTCTTCGGCTCCTCCGCCGGCAGCCGGGTACTGGCCGCCCTGGCCACCGAGACCGTACGCCCCCGCCCGCTGCCCGAACTCACCGACCGCGAACGGGAGGTGCTCGACCTGGTCGCCGCCGGACTCACCAATCACGCCATCGCACAGCGCCTATTCCTCAGCGAGAAGACGATCCGCAACCACGTGTCGAACATCTTCGCCAAACTCGGTGTCTCCGGCCGCGCGGAGGCCGTCGCCCGCGCCCGCGACGCCAACCTCGGCGTCTGAGCCCTGGTGGCCGCTACTCCGTCCCGGCGTGCGGGACGTTTCGCTGGTGGGCGGTACTGGATTCGAACCGGTACACGAGTTCATACAGGTGTCCGGGCTTGATGATGCTGACCTCGCACGCGCGGCCCTTGGGCTGGCGCGACGCTCGCTGAGGGGAACATCTGTCCGCGGAAGAGACCGAATACTGCCTGAGGTGGCAGGACGGGCCCTGAGACGGGTGCAGCTCAGGGCCCGTACATCGGGAGCGGTTAGCGCAGGTAATCCTGCCAGGGGCCGGTGATGGCCAGGGTGATGCCCGGGCTCTGGATGTTGACGAAAAGGACCTCTCCGTCCGGGGAGAACGTCGGACCGGTGAACTCGGAGTACGTCGGATTGCCGTTGCTGGTTCCGATGCTGAGCTGGTTGCGGGCGATCGCGTAGGTGGGGCCGCCCGGGATGGAGCTGAGCACGTGCGAGGCGCGGACGCCGTCCTCGGCCAGGACAAGCGTGCCCCACGGCGTGACGGTGACGTTGTCGGGGCTGTCGAAGGTCATGTCGGTGTACTTCGGGGGCGCGCCCTCGCCCTCGGCGAACGGGTTGTGCGGGAAGTACGTGACCAGGGTGATCGTCTCGTCCTTGTAGTCGTAGAACCAGACCATGCCGTCGTGCTTGGCCGCGTCAGCGGGCAGGTCGCCGGGGGCGAAGGCGAAGCTGTTGACGATGTAGCAGCCGTCGCCGTTGCTCCACACACCCTCGAACTTCTTGCCCCGGGTAACCGTGCCGTCGGCGAACTGGTTGCGCACCGGCGTGGAGGTCGCTTCCCGGTCCGGCACTGCGATCCACGTCACGTTGTACGGACGCCCCAGCTGCGCGGAGGTGATGTAGGCGACATCCGGGACGATGCTGCCGTCGTCCAGGCGGATCTGCATCGCCTCGAGCGTGCCCTCGGCGTCGCCGAGTTGGTTGGCGATGCCCTCCTCGAGGCGGCCGGCGCTCGAGGTCCACCGGTAGAACAGCCCGTTCGGGCCGCTGGCGTCCTCGGAGAGGTACACGCGCCTCCTCTTCGGCTCGACGGCGAGTGCCTCGTGGTCGAAGCGGCCGAACGCCTTGATCGGCTTGGGCAGCTGGTGCTCCGAGTCACCCTGGAAGACCTCGAAGACGTAGCCGTGGTTCTTCTCGTACCTGCCGGTACGGCCGCCGGCCGACCAGGTGGCGCCCGCGGTGATGAAGGTCTCTTCGCAGGTGAGCCAGGTGCCCCACGGCGTCACGCCGCCCGCGCAGTTGCGGACCGTACCGGAGATGCCGACCCACTCGGCCGTGGGATTGCCGTTGGGGTCCGTGGTGATCACGGTGCAGCCGCCTGCGTTCGGCGCGCCCGGGTCGTAGACCGTCCCGGGGATGAGCGGGACGCCGTACTGCGAAAGGTGCGGCGACATCTCGTGGTTCTGGATGATTGTCAGGCCGGCGTGCTTCATGGCCACGACGCCGGTCCCGTCGTGCCAGCCGGGCGTCTTGCCCTGGCCGAACGACATATCGGTCACGCCTTCACGGGTGACGATTTTGTACGAGAAGCCCTCAGGAAGGGCGAGGATCCCGTTCGGGTCGTCCTTCAGCGGCGGGAACGGACGCAACCGACGCCCGGTCGATGTGCTGGCGGCGGCCTGTGCCGGGGTCGCGGCAAGGCTCGGCAGCATGCCGGCGACGGACAGGCCGACGGCGGTGGCGGCGCTTCCGGAAATGATCTGGCGACGAGAGATGCTCATGCGTAACTCCTGTGGTACGGCCAGAGGCGATGGTCCCCCGACCAGAAGATCCTTGAAGTCTCACCTGAACCTCAAACCAACTCCCCATTGCCGAAAAATGTTCATCGGACCAGCACCTCGCATGCCCGGCCTCTGCGTGGAGTGCGCTTCGATGCGGGCTGCTCGGGCGTCAAGGAATCCGTAAGTATTCCTCGCGAAGTTTCGGCACAGCTTCGTCTCGCTGCTCTCCGGCTCAGGCGTCCAATCGAGGACATCTCCCGCCTCGTCGGTCACCGCACCACGGTCGTCACGGAAACTGTCTACCGCAGGCAAATCCGCCCAGTACCGATGGAAAGGCGGCAGCAATGGACGACATCTTCGGGAGTAGTCACTCAGACCCCGTTTCCAAGATCGAAGACAGGGTCTTTGCAAAGGTGGGCGGTACAACGAGAACCCCGCCTCCAGCATGAACTCTCGGAGTGCCCGGATGACAAGTCAACCGCCGTGGCAGATCATCCGTCCACACTCCGTCACCACCAGCCTGCCCCTGGAGTCCCCCATGTCCCAGCAATACGGTCAGCCCCCCTACGGCCAGCAGCCTGGGTTCTACCCTCCCCCGCCCCGCAAGAGCAGGGTTGCCGACATGAGCTCGTACAGAACCGCCCTGATATTCGCGATCGCCGTGTTTCTCACCGCGGGCCTCGCGCTGGTCATGGTGTTTCCCGTCGCCGCCCCGGAGGTACCCGCCCGGCACGCCCTGGTACGGTCGGCAGTCGCGAGCACGGCCCCTGCGCGGGTGGCCGAGGCCGACATGGCGGAGTGGCAGCCTCAAGACGCTGGTGCCGTCCGCGAGCCGGTGTCGGTGGTGATGCCGGACGTGATCGGCGACACGCTGCCGGACGCCGAGACAACTCTCATCGACGCCGGCTTCACCGAGCTGGACTATCGCGACTGCGCCGGCGAGAACGGCTTGAAGCGCTGGGACGCCTCCTGGATTGTGCGCGAGCAGAACCCGGCCGCCGGCGAGTCGGTGATGAGCGATACGCAGGTGAGGTTGTGCGCGGAGCGCTATGGCGACGATGACCCGGAACCGTCGGAGTCGTCCAGTCCGGACGAGGGCACGGCTGATGACGATCAGTCGCCGACGTCGCCTTCTCCGTCCCCGTCCGGTGGCGACGATAACGAGGACCAGCGATTCGACACATGCGCGGAAGCCAACGCTGCCGGGTACGGCGACTATGTGCGGGGGCAGGATGTCGAGTACGACTGGTACGAGGATCGGGACAACGACGGCGTGGTGTGCGAACGGAACTAAGCCCGGGACCGACAGCCTCTGACCTGCGAAGGCTGGAAGTCCTGGCCGTACTTGGCGTGGCCCCGCGGAGCGGCAAGTCACTGAACAAGAACAACCCGAACGCGAACATCCTGACTCTGGCGTTCGGGCCGGAGAAGCAGGGCATGGTCACGTACATGGTCCTTGAGGATCGACGGCACGTGGAGATCCTCAAAGTGATGTGGCTCGGGCTCTAGCGCCGAACGGCGGTCGGTGCCATGTGGCTGCTACACGGTCTTGTCGATCTGCTTCGCGAGGTCGATATCCGCCGTGGTGATTCCTCCGGTGGTGTGGGTCCAAAGTCGTAGCGTCACCTGGTTGTAGCGGACGTCGATATCCGGGTGGTGGTCCACCTTTTCCGCGATACAACCGACGCGAACCACCCATGCGAGCGCCGCCCCGAAGTCCGCGTGAGTCACCGTGCGGACAATGGTGTCACCTTCCCTGGTCCACGCATGCAGCCCAGCGAGTGCGGCGGTGATCTCCTCCTCGGAGAGCGGTTCGCGCATGTCGATCCTCCTGTAAAGGGGTCCACCCGTGCTCTATTCCGTCATCGGGCCAGTAGCGCCATCACTTGCCCGGAGTTGGCATCGGAACGACGGTTCCCGAACTACTTAGCCGCGCTGTCGAAAATTGGTGCCATTGGGTCAAAATAGAAACACGATCTTGACCGGGCGAATGCTCACTGAGGAATGTTGCCATTAGGTAAGCAAAGCCCTCCACCTGTTTCCGCATGTGGAGGGCTTGTTGTGGGCGGTACTGGGTTCGAACCAGTGACCCCTCGCTTGTAAGGAGCCATAATCGCCTATGTAGCGCGGTTGACGTGCGTGGGAGCCTCGTTCGCCTCGCGGCGTGAGGCCCGCTCGACGTGGCCTAATGGCACGCTAATGGCACGGCGATCATGGATTTATTGAGGTTGGCGGGGCTCACAATCACGGCTCATGTGGTCGCTCACGTGGCTCTAATGGCACGTCGATGGCACGCCAATGCTCAAGAGCGTCGACGCTCACGAATCCCCGCCTCGATCCGCAAGCCAACGCCGATCAGGGCCATGATCCATAGACCAACGAGCCATGGCCACGAAGGGGATCGTACATCGAAGATCAGAATCCCGAACGATATGGCGACACCGGCGACCATGGAGACAGTCCCAATGTTTCGGACCATTTCATAGTCCTCGGGGACATCAGTCGGCGAACGGTGGAGCTGGGGGTCCTCGGGCTCAGTCACAGCGGTGAGCATCCCACATGGGATCGAATGGCAGGAATCCCCTACCTCGCGCTCCGCCCTGCCCGATCACGCTCGCCACCAACGACCTGATCAGTTCCGTCTCGCGATCATCCCGGAGTCCGTTCCCCCGCCGGAGGCATGTTCTTGACCTGCTTCCTTCGTGCCCGCTTACCCGCGTGGCTCCCGCCCGTGACCGGCCCCCAGGCCGCAGCGCGGGCGGGGAGGGCCGTGCGGGTGCGGCGGCGCAGCCGCCGCCTTGACCTGACCAAGGGAACCGTCAGCGTTTGGCAACAGCATGTCGAACTCGACTCGGGCGAACTCCTGGTCGGACCGCCCAAGTCGCGCGCGGGTGTCCGCACGGTGGCCATCCCCAAGGCGATCATTCCCGCGCTACAAGAGCACTTGGACACATACACCGGACCGGAACCCGATGACCTGATCTTCACCGGAGCACGGGGCAGCATCCTCCGGCGCAGCAACTTCCGTCGCCCGGCCAAGTGGGACGAGAACGCCAGGAAGATCGGAGTCCCTGGCCTGCACTTCCATGACCTCCGGCATACCGGCAACACGATCGCCGCCGCATCCGGCGCAAGCCTCAGAGACCTGATGGTGCGGATGGGCCATGACTCGGTACGCGCCGCGATGATCTACCAGCACAGCACAGCGGAGGCAGACCGGAAGATCGTCAACGCGATGGACGCCATGATCAACGCGACCTAATGGCACGTTAATGGCACGAAGCCCCCTGGCAAGATCGCTGCGGGGCTTCTTTTCGCAGGTGGGCGGTACTGGGTTCGAACCAGTGACCCCTCGCTTGTAAGGCGAGTGCTCTACCGCTGAGCTAACCGCCCTGAGCCGGGATACACCCTACGGCACCGAGGGTGGTGTCGGCACATCGGATAGTTGTACGACGATTCGGCGTGGCGTGGTGCCGGTGGCCTGGCTGGTCCAGGCGGGGGCGATGTCGGCTAGTGGGGTGAGGGTGTGGTCGACGGAGAGGGCGCCGGTGGCGGCGTGGTTGAAGATCTCGGTTAGGGCGGTGTGGCGTTGGGTGGGGGTTAGGGCGTTGTTGGTGTAGCCGAGGAGGGAGGCGGTGTTGCCGCGGAGGGTGGCGGAGGTGAAGGTGGCTGATTCGGCGGCGGCGCTGCCGAGATTCACGATTCGGGCGCCGAGGGCCAGGACCTGGGCGGCGGCGGTGGCGGGGATGCCGAAGACGGGGTCGATGACGACGTCGGCGAGGCCGTCGAGGGCTTGGCGCAGGCGTGGGGTGAGAGTGTCGGGTGTGTCGTCGGGGTGGAGGGGGACGACTGCGTCGGCGCCGTTCTTGGTGGCGAGGGCCTGGGAATGGGGGGATCGGCAGACGGCCACGACCCGGCGTGCGCCGAGGAGGCGGGCGGCTTGGACCGCTACCTGGCCGACTGTGCCTCCCGCGCCGAGGACGAGGACCTGTTCGCCGGGGCGGAGGGCGGCGCGCCAGGTGAGGGCCATCCAGGCGGCGACGGCGGACAGTCCGAGCGCTGCGGCGGTCTCGTCCCGGGTGCCGTCGGGGATGGGGACCAGGTCGGTGGTGGGTACGGCGCACAGGTCGGCGAAACTACCGTCGCCTGGGCGCATGCCGGCCTGGGTGGGGAACCAGACGCGGGTGCCGTCGGTCAGCTTGCCGACGCCCTGAACTCCTGGGATGTACGGGAGGGCGGGTTGCCCGAAGTAGGACGTGCCGCTCGCGCACAGAACGTCCAGCGGCGTGATCGGCGCAGCCGTGACCTGGACCAGACTCTCGCCTTCCGCGACTTCCGGTGCGGGTACGGTCCTCAGGTCGGGAGGGTTACCGCAGGACAAAACGACAGCGGCTCTCATCGAAAGCTCCAACCCACGTGTTCACGGCCCACCACAGACTCCCAGCCCTCGTTCAATGTGCCGATCTTCTGGCCCAACAGCTTCTTCACGCGCTTCGATCTCCCAACCCAGCGCAGGCTCCCTGCTCCTGTTCGTACGCTCCGATGTCCCGACTCACCACAGAGCGCCCAAGCCTTGTTCGTGTATTCCGATCTACCGGCCCACAGACTCCCAGCCCTTGTGATGTACGCGGTCGTCGGGTCCAGCCCTCATGACCGCCCCATCGCGGTTCAAGTCCGTCCCTGGAATGCCGGGTGCTGCCGCGCCGTGCGGGTGGACTTATGTCGATATATCGGGATAAGGGAGGGTGAAGTGGGTGAGGCGTTGGCCGAAGGCTTTTTGGTATTCCAGAGGTTCGGTGTTGTCGCGTTCGAACATTGCGATGAAGAGGGTGAGGGTGAGGAAGGGGTGGGCGCCCAGTTCGAAGAGGCGGACGTGGTCGTGGGTGGAGAGGGCTTCGCGTTCGGCCGGTTCGAGGGAGAGCCAGGTGCTTGACTCGCCGGCGGGGCAGTTGAGGATCCTGTTGGCGAGCTCGGATTCCCACCAGGTCACTGTGCCGGCTGGGTCTTCCCGGTAACGTTCGACCAGGTCAGCGTCGCGGTCGATCGTGTAGAGGAACTTGTTGAGCAGATATTTGCTCATGCGGGCACTCCTTCCGGATACCAGGTGAAGTACGCCTCCATCGTGTGGAACAGGTCGAGGCTGTCGACATGGTCGGCTTTCGCGCCCTCACCGGCGACGCCCATCATCAGCATGAAGTCCATGAAGCCGTGCGTCGCGTTGCCGGGGGTCCAGAGGCTGTCGAGGGAGACCTCGGCCAGCGACCGCTCGATATCTCCGTTGGCGATCCATTCGACGGCTTTGCGGTCGAACTCGGGATCGGGGCCATGCGGGCCGAACTGGCGGGGGCCGCCGAGTTCGAGGGACAGGTGGCCGGTGCCGATGATGGCCACGCGGAGTTCGCTCGGCCAGGACTCGACCAGTTCGCGGATCGCGCGGCCGAGGGCGACGAAACGATTCGGCTGCGGGAGGGGCGGGGCGAAGATGTTGGTGTAGATGGGGACGATGGGAAGGTCGGCTTCCGGGCGGAGCGTGATGATCGGGCAGGTGATGCTGTGGTCGATGCGGAGCTCGTTGCTGAAGGCGAGGTCGAAACCCTCGTCGAGTCCCCCGCGCAGGATGTGCGCGGAAAGATCCTCCTGACCGCGCAGAAGCATGCGGGGCAGCCCGAACTCACGTTCCTCGTTGGCCCAGTTGGCGTCATAGAAGGGCGCCTTGCCGACGAGGAACTGCGGCATATTGTCCAGCCACAGCTGGTGGAAGTGATCGGAACCCACCATCACCAGAACATCCGGCCGAGCCCGGGTCAGGGTCTCCCGGAAGGCCAGAATCTTCGCGACCCACGCGTCGGCGAAAGGCGGCCGTTCCTCCGGCGGGGCCGTGCTCGCACGGTAATAGAACGGATGATGGGTAGACGCGATGACGGCGGCTATTGTCGCCATGGAAGACCTCCCTGCGCTGCATCCACGATGTACCGGCCAACGACTTCGTAAATCAACCCGACCATCACCACAAGACCCCTTGCGCCTCGTCCGGGACATTCCAGCCAACGACTTCGTAAAGGGACCCGACCATCGCGACAAGACCTCCTACGCCTCGTCGGGAATTCACGAACACGACAGGACCTCCCCCGCTTCGGCGGGAACGCGCCGGTCAACGGCTTCGTAAATAGCCAAGACCATCGCCGCAGGACCTCCTATGCCTCGTCCGGGATATAGGCCGTATTTCGATCTATCGCGTGGTAAATGTCCATGCCGATAGGGTCCCGGCGTTCCTCGGCGAGATGGCCGAGGATGCCGGCGGCGCGGGCGAGTAGGGCGAAACCGCGGAGCATGTCGATGGGGAGGCCGAGGTCGGCCAGGGCCGCGCCGCAGACTCCGGCGCCGTTGAGGGGGAGCGTGCGACCGAGGACCTGTGGGTGAACGCGGCCGATTGCGGCGAAAAGCCTCAGATGGGGGCCGTACAGACCCTCCTCGGACGCGATCGTGTACAGCACGGGGGTCCGCGGATCCTCTTGCTTGTGTACGGGATGCCCCAGCCCGGGCACCAATCGCCGCTCCGCCCGGGCGTCCTTCACCGCGGCCAGGGCGATCGTGTCCCAGTCGGCGTCCGGCATGTCGTCGGTCCACGTGCTGCTCGCGAGCGTCCCGGCGAGGAACCGCCCCGCGTCCTCCGTCACGCCGAGAAAGCGGGAGCCACCACCGAGCAGCCCAGCGGCCAGCGCACCCTGCACGGACTCCGGCGCGCTCAGATAGGTCAGCCGGGCCGCGATGGCGGTCGGCGTGAACCCGTGATCGGCCAGCGCGACCAGGACCGCCTCGAAAACCCGCGTCTCCGAGGGAGTGGGCCGCCGCCCGGCGACCAGCCAGAAGGCGAGCTCCCCGAAGCCGACCTTGCCCATCAGATCATGAGCGAGATCCTGCCCGAGCACCCGGATGCTCGTCTCATCCGAGGTACCAATCGATGTCCTGAAATTTCCGCTCATGCTTCCCCCAGCCAGGCCCGGATCTCGTCACCGTGCTCATCCAACCCCGGCGGCGGCAACCGGTAACTAGCCGCCGTACGCGACAAGCCAATGGGATTGCGCACAGACGGCACGCCACCCGGCGAAACCACCGGTCCCAACCCCAGGTCGGTGGCGAGCTCCAGGCCCTCCCCCACCGTGTTGATCGGCCCGCACGAAACCCCCACCGCGCTCAGCTCGCGGAACCAATCCGCCCGATCCCGCGCTTCGAGCCGGGCCACCAGCAACGGCCGCAACTCCTCCCGGTTCGCCGTCCGGTCAGCCGTCCGCGCGAACCGCGGATCATCGGCCAGCTCCGGCACCCCGAGAACATCACACAATTTCCGGAACTGCCCGTCGTTCCCCGCCGCGATCACCAGCTCCCCATCCTTCGCCGGAAGCGGCTCATAGGGGAACAAACTCGGATGCGCGTTCCCCATCCGGAACGGCACCACCCCACCCGCCACCACCGCACTGGAATGGTTCACCATCCCCGACAACGCCGACGAAAGCAGATTGACCTCGACATGCTGCCCCACCCCCGACCCAGCCCGCTCATACAACGCGGCCAGCACCCCAGAAACCGCATGCAACCCGGTCATCACATCGAAAACCGAAATCCCCGCCCGATACGGCGACCCGCCTGGATCCCCCGTCAAGCTCATCAACCCAGACACAGCCTGCACAATCAGGTCATACCCCGGCAGCCCCGCACCCCCAGCAGTCCCGAACCCACTGATCGAGGCATATACCACCCCACGGTTCCCCGCACTCACCGCCGCATAATCCAGCCCATACCGCGCAAGCCCACCCGGCTTGAAATTCTCGATCATCACATCCGCGCGCGCGGCCAGCTCCCGGGCCAGAACCAGATCGGAGTCATCCTTGAGATCCAGCACCACCGACCGCTTGTTCCGGTTGATCCCGAGGTAATACGTCGACACATCCCCGCGAACCGGAGGCAGCCAGTTCCTGGTGTCGTCCCCGCCGGGGCTCTCCACCTTCACGACCTCCGCCCCGAGATCCCCCAGCAGCATCGTCGCGTACGGCCCTGCCAGCACCCGCGAGAAGTCTGCGACGAGAATCCCCGCGAGCGGCCCTGAACCCGGCGTCCCCATGAGCCTAGAATAACCTTCCGTCCGCTGAACGGACAATTGTCCGCACGACCGAGCATCTTGCCCCTGCGGTCACGTTGTCAAGCGCTGGCCTGCGGAACGGCCTCATACAGCGCGAAGTCGGCCCCGATCGCCCCCGCCGTCCGCAGCAGCGCCGGCAGATGCTCCTCGACCAGCTTCTCCATGGACGTCTCCGCCGCGTGCGCGTTGACGTTGACGGCCGCGATGACCTGGCCGTGCCCGTCCCGCAGCGGCGCCGCCACCGACCGGATCCCGGGCGCCAGCTGCTCGTCGGTGATCGCCCACCCGCTCGCCCTGACCTCACGCAACGCCGCGCGGCGCTCCTCGGCGCCCGGCTGCCAGCACGGCACGATGCCCGACCTGCTCGGCTCGGCCAGCACGGCCTCCACCCGCTCCGGCGGCAGCGCGGCCAGCAGCACCTTGCCGAGCGAGGTCTGCAGCGCCGGGAACCGGGTCCCGATGGTCACCGACAGGGTGACGATCTTCGGCACCGCCACCCGCGCCACGTAGACGATGTCCGAACCGTCCAGCTGGGCGATGGAGCAGGACTCGTTGGTCTGCGCCACCAGGGCTTCCAGATGCGGCCGGGCGATCTCCCACAGCCCCATCGAGCGCACGTACGCCACGCCGAGTTCGAGCACCCGGGGGGTCAGCGAGAAGCCGGCGCGCTCGGCCCGGACGTAACCCAGTTCCTCCAGCGTGAGCAGGATGCGCCGGGCCGTCGGCCGGGCCAGGCCCGAGGCGGTGGCCACCTCGGTCAGGGTCATGGCGGGCTGGCGCGGCCGGAACGCCCTGATCACGTCGAGGCCCCGGGCGAGCGCCTCGATGAAATCCGGGCTGGTGCCCTTGCGGGGCGTGGGCGGAGGCATGGGCGGTCGTCCGTTTCCTGCGTCTTGACATCGGGACAGGCTGCTCTCATTGTGGCATCACTGTTCCCTTGACCGCCATACGGACACTAGTCCGCCAGGGAGGCGCCCATGAGCGCGACCGCCGCCCACCAGCCCGGCCGACCCCTCGTTCTCCGCGACGGCCTGGTCCTGACGATGGACGACAGCCATACCATTCTGCGGGACGCCGACGTCCTGATCATCGGGGAGCGCATCGAGGCCGTCGGGCCCGCCCTGGAGGTGCCGGACGGAACCGTGGAGGTGGACGCGTCCGGCGGGATCGTGATGCCCGGCATGATCGACACGCACCGCCACCTCTGGCAGACCGCGATGCGCGGATACGGCGCGGACTGGACCCTCACCCAGTACTTCGTCTGGTACTACCTCGAATGGGGCAAACGTTTCCGCCCCCAGGACATCTACGCCGGCAACCTGCTCGGCGCGATCGAGGCCCTGGACGCGGGCGTCACCACCACCGTGGACTGGTCGCACGGCCTGCAGACCATCGACCACGCCGAGGCGGCGGTCGACGCCCTCGAAGCCGTCCCCGGGCGTTTCGTCCTGGCGTACGGGAATATCCAGCAAGGGCCGTGGGAGTGGGCCACCTCGCCGGAGTTCCGGGACTTCGTCACCCGGCGGGTGCAGGGCAAGCTGGGCTTCCAGCTCGCCTTCGACGTCACCGGCGACCCGGCGTTCCCCGAGCGCGCCGCCTTCGAGGCCGCCCGCGAGCTGGGCGTTCCGGTGACCACGCACGCGGGGGTGTGGGGCGCGACCAACGACGACGGCATCCGGCTGATGCACGAGAACGGCTTCATGACGCCGGAATCGGTGTACGTGCACGCGGCGACGCTCAACCAGGACTCCTACCACCGGATCGCCGCGACCGGGGGTTCCGTCTCGGTCTCCACCGAGAGCGAGCAGAGCGCGGGCCAGGGTTACCCGCCCACCTGGCAGCTGCGCAAGCACGGCATTCCGGTCTCGCTCTCGATGGACACCAGCGTCTGGTGGAGCGGCGACCTGTTCTCGGCCATGCGCGCCACGCTGGGCGCCGACCGCTCCCGCGAGCACCTGGAGGCGCACGCGCGGCAGGAGACGATCACCCACTGCCACCTGCGGGCCGAGGAAGTCGTGGACTGGGCGACCAGGGGCGGCGGCCGGGCGCTCGGCCTGGACGCCTCGATCGGCAGCCTGGAGCCGGGCAAGAAGGCCGATGTCGTGCTGCTGAAGAACGACCACTCGCCGGTGATGTTCCCGATCCTCAATCCGTACGGGCACGTGACGTTCCAGGCGCAGCGGGCCGACGTGCACACGGTCGTGGTGAACGGGCGGGTGGTGAAGGCCGATCACCGGCTGGTGGGCGTGGATCTGCCCGCCGCCCGGCAGGCCGTGGAGTCGACGGTCGGCTATCTCATGGAGCAGCTCGGCGACTCCTGGACCACGGGGATGAACCCCGACATTCCCGAGACCAAGATCATGGACAATCCGTACATGTACACCGAGTGGCGCGGTCAGAAGGGCTCAGAGGACTAGGTCGGGGCTCCAGGTCGGCTGTCCGGCGGCGCGCCAGCCGAGGATGGCCGCGCCCAGCATGCCCGCGCGCACGCCGAGGGCGGACTGGCGGAGCGGCGGCGGCTCGCGGAAGGCCAGGCGAGCCGCCAGCCGTTCGGCCACCGGATCCAGGAGGACAGGACCGGCTTCGCCCAGGCCGCCCCCGATGACGATCATGGAGGGGTCCAGCAGCAGGGTGTAGGAGGCGAGGGAGATCGCCAGCGCCTCGACGGCGTCGCCGAGGACCTCGGCGGCGCGGGCGTCGTCGGGGGCGCGTTCGACGATCTCCTTGGCGGTGGCGGCGTCACCGGTGCGGGCCGCGTAGCGGCGGGTGAGCGCGCCGGCGGAGGCGTACGTCTCAAGGCAGCCGCGCTGGCCGCAGGCGCATTTCTCGCCGTCCGGCCAGACGGGGGTGTGGCCGATCTCGCCGCCCCAGCCGTTCGCTCCCCCGTACGGCTCGCCGCCCACGACCACCGCGCCCGCGATGCCGGTGCCGAGCGGCAGGAAGAGGAAGTCCGACACGTCCCGCCCGGCCCCGAAGACGCTTTCGGCCAGGCCGCCGGTGCGTACGTCATGGCCCAGCACGGCGGGCAGGCCGGCCGGAACGAAAGCCGACACGGGCACGTCCCGCCAGCCGATGTTGGCGGAGTAGAGGGCGACCGTGGCGGACACGATGCCGGGCACGGCAAGACCGACCCCGGCGGGGGCGCCCCCGAACGAGCGGGAGCCCGCGTCGGCGAGTTCGGACACGTAGGAGCGGATAGTGGCGACGGCCGCCTCAGGGCCCCGCTCGCGGCCCGTGGGCCGGCCGGGGAAAACCGTCACCTCGCCAGAAAAGGTGACGAGGCCGCCCTTCATCGATGTTCCGCCCACATCCAGGGCGACCACGTAGCTCACCGGCACATTATCGCCGTATCAGTTGCGGCCCAGAACCCTGTTGAGCGCGGCTTCTACCTCGGCGGCCAGACCCGACAGGTCGGGTGAGCCGGGGCTGGGTGCCTGCGCGAGCCGTACCAGGCCGCAGGAGCGGCATTCGACCTCGCCGAGGCGGCAGATCAGGGCGGTCGACGCGCAGGTGGGGCAGGTGTCGAGGTCCAGGTCCTGGGCACGCTGGCAGTCCGGGCAGACCAGGACCTGCGCCTCGTGACGCACGCCGCGTTTCCACGGGCTGGCGCCGCGGACGGGATCGGTCTGCCGGGCCCCGCATCGATAGCAGGGCATGGTCGCCTCCCACATTGGCCGGGGCAAGGGTTGAAATATCCGGAACGGAACGGCCGTATCGGGTTAGCGGCGGTCTCGGCCCGCTGGCCGGGGATCGCCGAGGTCACAGTTGGGTGAGCACCTTGCGGTACTCGGTGACGTCCCGCGGCTGGCCGATCGCGGTCTCGATCTGCCAGCGGAGCACGCCCTCACCGTCAAGGATGAAGGTGCCACGCCGCGCGCGCCCCTTCTCCTCGTCCAGGACACCGTACGCCCGCGCGACCTGACCATGGGGCCAGAAATCCGAGAGCAGCGGAAATGAGTAGCCCTCGCGATCCGCCCAGGCGCGCAGCGCGAACATCGAATCCACCGAGATCGCCAGCACCCGAGCCTCCAGGGCGGCGAGCTCGTGCAGCTCGCCCTGGCAGACGCCGGTGAACGCGGCGGGATAGAAGACGATCACCACAGGCTCCCCCCGGAGCCCGGACAGTCGAACGGGTGTGCCGTGCTGATCCATCAACGCGAAGTCCGGCGCGATGCCCCCGATCTCCACCGCCCACACCCCTCCCTAGAAGACATAAGGAACCTGCCGTACGGCGAGCGCCGTACGGCAGGGACGACCAGGCGACGTTAGCGGCGGGCCTTGAAGACGAGCCGCGTGCCCGACCAGTCCGAAGCCGCACTGATGCTGCTCGTCTGGGAAAGCCCGGCTGTCGTGGCGTCCTCGCCGATGTCGCTCGGCTCAACATGGCCGGGCCGGCCCGCCTTGGGCGTCAGGAGCCAGATCTGGCCTCCGTCCGCGAGGGCGGTCATGGCGGCGGTGAGGGCGTCGAACAGATCGCCGTCGTCGTCGCGCCACCACAGCAGCACCACGTCGACGACCTCGTCGTAGTCCTCGTCCACCAACTCGTTGCCGGTCAGCTCTTCGATGGACTCGCGCAGTGCGTCGTCGCTGTCCTCATCCCAGCCGACTTCCTGCACCACCTGACCCGGCTTGAGGCCAAGTCGTTCGGCCAGGCCGCGCTCGCCCTGCGCCTGACCCGCGGTCGCGCTCACGTTCATCCCTCCTGCTTGGCTTGACCCCGCCGGAAACCTCAGCGGGTATCGTTCGGCACAGTCCACACGCTGTGACCCATCGTCGTCAACGGTCGCCACGGCGAGTGACCCGCACCGTTACCTACTTGCTGGACAAAAACGACAAACGGACACTTCGATCCGGGTTGTCGATATTGAGGTCCACCATCGTGACCGACTGCCAGGTTCCGAGCGCCAGCCTCCCGGCCAGCACCGGAATCGTGGCGTACGGCGGGATCAGGGCGGGCAGGACGTGTGACCGCCCGTGACCCCTCGATCCGTGCGCGTGGCGCCAGCGGTCGTCCGCGGGAAGCAGGTCGCCGAGGGCGGCCAGCAGATCCCGGTCGCTGCCCGCGCCCAGCTCGATCAGCGCGATCCCCGCCGTGGCGTGCGGCACGAAGACGTGCAGCAGGCCGTCGCCGCCGCAGTCCGCCGCGAACCGCTGGCATTCGCCGGTGATGTCGTGCACCTGCTCCCGTGAGCCGGTTCGCACGTCTATTACCTGAGACCTCACATCGGGATCCTATGCCCTTCCTGAGCTGCGACGACGAGTACGCCACCACTTCGAGATTGCCGACATTTCCGCTGAAGTCGCAATAAATGGGTACGTGGGAGTGTGAGCGGGTAAGGCCGTACCGGCTGCGTAAAGGAAGTTTTGCGGAGCCGGAAGATCAGGAGATACCGCTAGAATCACGCGCCGACGGGAGCCACGATCACATTTCGGGGCCCCCGGTGTGCACGGTTGGCGAAAAACGTCCTACCATCGGTGGTCTAGGCCACAGCCCCCCTGTAGCCAGCAGGGACATCTTGGTTTACCGGGGAGTAGAGATGCACTTTCCGGGGCGACGAGCCAGGATGGAAGCCGAACCTAGACCGATAAAAGTCCATCCTCGGAAGGCGAGACCCAGTGGCTTCCGGACGCCAGCGTTTCTCGATCATCAGCGACGGCCTACCCAGCCAGGTCCCTGATGTCGACCCCAGCGAGACCCAGGAGTGGCTTGAGTCGCTCGACAACGTCATCAAGGCGGAGGGCAGGACCAGAGCCCGCTACCTGATGCTCCGGCTGCTGGAACGCGCCCGGGAACACCAGGTTGGCGTGCCGGGGCTGCGCAGCACCGACTACATCAACACGATCCCGCCCGAGCGCGAGCCGTGGTTCCCCGGCGACGAATACGTCGAGCGCCGGATCCGGGCCTACATCCGGTGGAACGCGGCCGTGATGGTGACCCGCGCCAACGCCCGCACCAACGTGGGCGGGCACATCGCCACGTATGCCTCGGCGGCCTCGCTCTACGAGGTGGGCTTCAACCACTTCTTCCGCGGCAAGGACCACGGCGAGTCAGGCGACCAGGTGTTCTTCCAGGGGCACGCCGCGCCGGGCATCTACGCCCGCGCCTTCCTGGAGGGCCGCCTCACCGACGGCCAGCTGGACGCGTTCCGGCAGGAGCTGTCGCACGGCTTCAAGGGCCTGCCGTCCTATCCGCACCCGCGGCTGATGCCGGACTTCTGGGAGTTCCCCACGGTATCCATGGGCCTGGGCTCCATCGGGGCGATCTACCAGGCCCGGTTCAACCGTTACCTGAACGACCGCAAGATCAAGGACACCTCGCGCAGCCACGTCTGGTGTTTCCTCGGCGACGGCGAGATGGACGAGCCCGAGTCGCTCGGCGCGATCGGCCTGGCCTCCCGCGAGGAGCTGGACAACCTCACCTTCGTCATCAACTGCAACCTGCAGCGGCTCGACGGCCCGGTGCGCGGCAACGGGAAGATCATCCAGGAGCTGGAGTCCTACTTCAGGGGCGCCGGCTGGAATGTGATCAAGGTCGTCTGGGGCCGGGACTGGGATCCGCTGCTCGCGGCCGACGTGGACGGCGCGCTGGTCAACCAGATGAACACCACGCCGGACGGGCAGTTCCAGACCTACTCCGTGGAATCCGGCGAATACATCCGCAACCACTTCTTCGGCGGCGACCCGCGGCTGCGCAAGATGGTCGAGCACCTGACCGACGACGACATCCGCAAGCTGTCGCGCGGCGGCCACGACTACCGCAAGGTCTACGCGGCGTTCAAGGCCGCCCGCGAGCACGTCGGCCAGCCGACGGTCATCCTGGCCCAGACGATCAAGGGCTGGACCCTGGGCAAGGACTTCGAGGCGCGCAACGCGACGCACCAGATGAAGAAGATGACCAAGGCCGAGCTGAAGGAGTTCCGCGACCGGCTCTACCTGCCGATCCCGGACAAGGACCTGGAAGGCGAGCTGCCGCCCTACTTCCACCCGGGCGAGGACAGCGACGAGATCGCGTACATGAAGGAGCGGCGCGCCGCGCTGGGCGGTTTCCTGCCCAAGCGGGTCATCCGGGCCAAGCCCCTCAAGCTTCCCGGCGACGAGGCGTACAAGCAGCTGGCCAAGGGCTCGGGCAAGCAGAACGTGGCCACCACGATGGCGTTCGTGCGGCTGCTCAAGGACCTGATGCGGGACAAGGAGATCGGGCACCGGTTCGTCCCGATCATCCCGGACGAGGCGCGCACGTTCGGCCTGGACGCCATGTTCCCGACCGCCAAGATCTACTCGCCGTACGGGCAGACGTACGAGGCGGTGGACCGGGAGCTGCTGCTGTCGTACAAGGAGTCCACCGAGGGCCAGATCCTGCACGAGGGCATCAGCGAGGCCGGGTCGATGGCCTCCACGATCGCGGTGGGCTCGGCGTATGCCACCCACGGCGAGGCCATGATCCCGATCTACATCTTCTACTCGATGTTCGGCTGGCAGCGCACGGCCGACCAGATGTGGCAGCTGGCCGACCAGATGGGCCGGGGCTTCCTGCTCGGCGCGACGGCGGGCCGGACCACGCTGAACGGCGAGGGCCTGCAGCACGAGGACGGCCACACCCCGCTGATCGCCTCCACCAACCCGGCCGCGGTCTCCTACGACCCGTCCTGGGGCTTCGAGCTCGCCCACATCGTCAGGGACGGCCTGCGCCGGATGTACGGCGAGCGCCAGGAGAACGTCTTCTACTACCTGACGATCTACAACGAGCCCTACCAGCAGCCCGCGGAACCGGCCAACGTGGACGTGGACGGCCTGCTGAAAGGCCTCTATCTGTTCGCTCCGGCCTCCGGGAACGGCCCCAAGGCCAACATCCTGGTCTCCGGCGTGGCGGGCCCGTGGGCGCTGGAGGCGCAGCGCATGCTGGCCGAGGAGTGGGGGGTGGCGGCCTCGGTCTGGTCGGCCACCTCGTGGTCGGAGCTGCGGCGTGAGGCGCTCGCGGTGGAGGAGCACAACCTGCTCAACCCGGACGCCGAGCAGCGCGTGCCGTATGTGACGCGCACGCTGTCCAACGTGCCAGGGCCTTTCGTGGGCGTCAGCGACTACATGCGGGCCGTGCAGGACCAGATCGCGCAGTGGATCCCCGGCGACTGGACCTCGCTCGGCACCGACGGGTTCGGCCTGTCCGACACCCGCTCGGCGCTGCGGCGGCACTTCCACGTGGACGCGGCGTCGATCACGCTCGCGGTGCTGACCCAGCTGGCGCGGCGCGGCGAGATCAAGACCGAGGTGCTGCGGGACGCGATCTCCCGCTACCACCTGAAGAACGGCGTGACCGAGGTCGGCGCTCCGGCGGAGACCAACGACACCGAGACGATGGGCGTCTGAGCGAAACGGGCATCTGAGCGAAACCCACGAGGGCGCCACCCGGCAGCGGGTGGCGCCCTCGTTGTTTTCTCAGTTGAAGGTTTCTCAGTTGAAGCAGTCGCGGTCGTTGAAGGAGGTACAGCCGGGGGGAATCGAGGGCGGGCCCTGGTCGGTCCAGCCCGCCGTGTCGATCGTGAGGCGCAGGGTGCGGTAGCGGGTCTCGACGCCGTCCATCGATGTCACCAGGTAGTTCTCGATGACGACCTCCGGCCCCACGATGAGCCGCGCCTCCTGGGTGTCGTTGTGCGAGGTCCGGCTCAGCGTCAGCACGCCGCCAGCGCCGGAGATCCGCACGCCGGGCAGCCCGGCGAGCATGCGGTACAAGCCGCCCTGGACCTGAGGGGTGATCGGCGCCCTCTCCAGCAGTTCCAGCCCGACCGTCCAGAGCCATTCGTCGACGTCCAGAGGGACCTGCGGCCCTCTCCCCGACCAGTACTCGACCAGCTGGGCCCTGAGCGCCTCCGGATCGGCGGGCAGGTCCCTGCTCCGCGTCACGCGCGGCTCGCCGGCCGGGGCGGGGCCGAGCAGGCCCAGGTACCCATTGATCGGCCCCCGGGGAACGGTCAGGACGTCCCCCTCCTTGACCAGCCCCGGCCCGCACGCCCTGTCGAGATAGGGGCAGAACTGGGGAGCGCCTATGCTCTCCCATTTCTTCCGGTCGGCGGGGTCGAGCGGAGCGGACTCCATGAAGCGCGTCTGCTGGGGCCACCGGCCTTTGGCCGGTCCGACGATGACGTCGCTGTCCCGCCAGCGCGTGTGGACATACAGCTCCTTCATCACGATGCCGTGCTGATCCAGTCCGATCCGGGCTTCCTCCAGCACCACTCGCCAGTACCGGCCGGTGGTGGGTTCGCGCTGGGCGGCCCGCTCCACCGCGGCCTCCACCGCCGCCAGCGCCACCGCCCGGTCCGAGGGCCTGGGCGGGTCCGGGTGCGCGAACAGGCGCGGCACGATCATGGAGACCGCCAGGACAGAGACGGTGGCCAGGGCCGCGATCAGGTAGACCGGCCGCCGGGGCGGCGGCGCGCCGAGCACGCGCGCCTTGACCCTGGCCGTGTGGGCCGGGTCCGGGGGCGGCACGTCCGGCATCACCGCGTCGATGAGCGCGTCGATGAGCTTGGTCTCGTTCATCAGGTCACCCCCAGTGACTTCTGCAGCTTGGCCCTGGCCCGGTTGAGGCGGGAGGCGACCGTGCCGTTCGCGATGCCCAGGGCCGCCGCGACCTCGTCGTAGCTGAGGCCTCCGTAGGCGACGAGCAGGACGACGTCGCGCTCGCCCTTCGACAGGGCGGCCAGGGCGGCGGAGAGGCGGCTGACGGTGGCGGCGGCCGTGATCCGGTCGACCACGCGCTGGTCGTGGGCGTCGTCGTCCGGGGGCGGGCCGGTGCGCGCCAGGGCGCGGTAGCGCCGCAGTTCGGAGCGGCGGTGGCGGCCGATGAGTTTGGTGGCGATGCCGTACAGCCAGGGGCGGACCGAACCCTGCGCGGGGTCGAAGCGGTGGCGCTGGCGGAACGCGATGAGGAAGGTTTCGGCGGCGAGGTCCTCCGCCACGGAGAGGTCCAGGCGCCGCCCGATATATCGGCGGATTTCCTGGTAGTGCGTGTCGAAGACGGTGCCGAACCGCTGCGGGTCGGCGACCGTGACGGCGGGGGGAATCATCGCAAGGTCTCCCTTGCCGGAAGGACAGGTCATCCCTTGTTGCCCGCACCGCCGGCACCCTTCCGAACGATCTGCCAAGTCAGTCACAAGTGATGGACAAGGGCACTCCATCACCATCGGTACCTGTGAACCTCAGGAAAATCATCGTCGCAACGGCGGCGGTCCTCGCGGTGGCGACTCCGACGTGCAGACCGGAACCACGCTGTACATCAGCGGCTTCCCTGGGCTGGTCACCAACACGCCGTTCTTCAGCCTGGAGTCCAAGCTGGAGCCCGCGCTCACGGAGGGTCCGTACAACGCCAAGCGGACCACGCAGGAAGGCGTGCCGTACATCCAGACGCAGGCGCCGTCCTATCACGGCAACTCGGGCGGGCCGGTGTTCAGCCGGGAGGGCAAGGTCGTGGGCATGCTGATCGCCGGGACGGTCAGCGAGGGCGGTGAGGCGTCGGAGAACGAGAGCTTCGTGCTGCCGGTCAGCATCGTCAAGGAGAAGCTCAACGAGAAGAACATCAAGCCGTCGGCGTCGCTCACCACCACCGAGTACAACGCCGCGCTCGACTCGTTCTTCAAGCGCCACTACGAGGAGGCGCTGCCGAAGTTCCGCGAGGTGCAGGCGCTGCACCCGAATCACCCATATGTCGCGAAATACATCACCGAATCGCAGCAGGCCATCTCCTCCGGCAAAGACGAGTCGCCGCAGCCTGTGATGTTCTGGGTGCTGGTCGGCGGGGGCGCGCTGCTCGCCGTCGTGGTCGGCCTGGTCCTGCTCATGGTGCTGCTCAAGCGCCGCAAGCGGGTGCCCGTGTCGTACGGTCACCAGTACGCGCCGCAGCATCACGTGCGGCAGCAACCGCAGCCGTACGTGTTGCCGTCCGCGCCGGTCAGCGATACCACGCAGTATGTCCGGCCCGGGTCCTACCAGCCTTACCAGCAGCAGCCGCGTGAGGCGCAGGTCGCGGATCTGGAGCGGGAGCTCGCCGAGCTGCGCCGCCAGCTGGGCAATCGGCCGCCGGGTGCCTGAAATATGCCGTGAAATGCCTGCCGTACTTCCTCGCGGCGGGCCTTTCCGGATTATCTGGTAAGAAACGCATAAACAAATTCGCTTAAGGCATGTTTAACGGCGTTCTTCTATACCTGTGCCCATGGCAGAAAAAGGACTCAGAATCGCCGCGCTCGTCGCGATCCCGCTCTTCCTGGCCTCCTGCGGGAACCAGGCCCCCGACACCGGGATCGCCTCCGCGGCCGGAGCTTCCACCGCCGCGACGGCCGCGCCGTCCCCCACCAGCAGCGGCGACCCGCTCAAGTTCGCCCAGTGCATGCGGGAGAACGGCGTCGACATGCCGGACCCGGAGCCGGGTGGCAACCAGGTGATGATCCGGCAGAAGAAGGGCCAGGAGGCGGTTACCGAAAAGGCGCTCAAGGCGTGCGAGCAGTACCGGCCGATCGTCGACGGAAAGAACGTCGACGACGGCAAGCTGCAGGATGAGATGCTGAAATTCGCACAGTGCATGCGCGACAACGGCGTCGACATGCCGGACCCGCAGGTGGACGGCGGCCGGGTGCGGATGGGCGGGCCTGGCATGGACCCGGATTCGCCCGTCTTCAAGAAGGCCGAAGAAGCCTGCCGCGACCTCGCGCCGGGCGGCGGCAAGATGGTCGGCGGCACTGGCGGCGGGAAATGACACGAGGCGGGCTGCTCGCCGGAGCCGTCGCCGTGCTCGCGCTGGCGGGCGGCGGGGTCGCGGCCTTCGCCCTGACCGGCGAGGCCGGGACACCATCGGAGTCGGCGAGCGCGGCGCCGACCGCGACCGCCGAGATCACCCGCTCCGACCTGGTCGACAGCAAGACCGTGGACGGCACGCTCGGCTACGCCGGCCGCCGCGTGCTGCCCAATCAGGCCACCGGCACCGTGACCAGGGTCAGGGCGGAGGGCACGCTGGTCCGCCGCGGCGGCTGGCTGTATTCGGTGGACGGGCGGCCGGTCTCGTTGATGTACGGATCGATTCCGATGTATCGCGCCTTGTCCTCAGGTTCCGACGGCAAGGACGTCGAGCAGCTCGAACGTAACCTGGAGGCGCTCGGGTACGAGACGGGGACGGTCGACGAGTACTTCTCGTGGGTGACCGCCCGGGCCGTACGGGAATGGCAGGACGACCGCAACCTGCCCGAGACGGGCAGCGTGGACGCGAGCCAGATCATCATCGCCTCCGGGGCGGTCAGGATCGCCGACGTCGCCGTCGAGAAGGGCGACCGGGCCGGGCAGTCGGTGGTGACCACGACCAGCACCAAGCGGGTCGTGCACATCGACCTGGCGGCCTCCGACCAGCAACTGGCCCGGCTCGGTGCCAAGGTGACCCTGGAGACCCCATCCGGCGGCACCGCGAAAGGCACGATCACCGCGATCGGCACGGTGGCCGAACCCCCCGCCCAGGAGGGCGGCGACTCCACCATCGACGTCGAGGTCACCGCCGAGGGCAAACTCGGCCGCCTCGACCAGGCCCCCGTCACCGTCGACCTCCAAAGCGAACGCCGCGAAAACGTCCTCTCGGTCCCCGTCGAAGCCCTCCTCGCCCTCCGCGAGGGCGGCTACGGCGTCCAGGTCGTCGGCACCGGAATCGTCGCCGTCGAAACGGGCCTGTTCGCCTCCGGCCAGGTCGAGATCACCGGCGAAGGCCTCACGGAGGGCATGAAAGTCGAGGTCCCCGCGACATGACCAGTGACATTGGCCGCACCCCCGGCACGGGCTCAGCTGCCTTCAACCTGCGCCTTCTCTCGTCCCTGCGTTCCTCAGTCCAGACACAGGCGCGGCCAAGCAGTGACATTGGCCGCAGCTCCGGCACGACGGGCACAGCCGCCTTCAGCCTGCGCCTTCCCTCGCCACTCCGGTCGCTACGCTCCCTGCTCTCATCAGTCCAGACCCAGGCGCGGCCAAGCAGTGACATTGGCCGCGCCTCCGGCACGGCGGGCGTCGAGGAGGCTGTTGCCGTTATCGAGTTGAACGGTGCCACCAAGACCTATCCGGGTGGCGTGCAGGCGTTGCGTGGTGTCGATTTGCGGGTCGAAAGCGGTGAGCTTGTGGCGATCGTGGGGCCTTCGGGGTCTGGGAAGTCCACCATGCTGCATCTGATCGGCACGCTTGATCGCCCTTCGTCGGGGACTGTCAGGATTGCCGGGTATGACGTGGCCGAGTTGTCGGATCGTGAGCTGTCCGCGTTGCGTTCCCGGCATATCGGGTTCGTCTTTCAGTCGTTCCATCTGGCCGACGGGTTTCCCGCGCTCGACAACGTGGCCGACGGCCTGCTGTACAGCGGGGTGCCCAGAAGGGAGCGGCGGGAGCGCGCGGCCGAGGCGCTGAAGCGGGTCGGGCTCGGGCACCGGCTCGATCATCGGCCGGCGCAGTTGTCGGGTGGGGAACGGCAGCGGGTGGCGGTCGCCCGTGCGGTGGTCGGCGAGCCGTCGCTGCTGCTGGCCGACGAGCCGACCGGCAATCTGGACTCGGCGTCAGGCGCGGACGTGCTGGACATCCTGCGCGAGCTCCACGCGGCCGGGACCACGGTCGCGATCATCACCCACGACAACGACGTGGCCGCCGCCGCGCCGCGCCGGATCCGCCTGCGGGACGGGCAGATCGTCGAGGCGGTGGGCGCGCATGGCTGACCGGCTACGGCCGGGACGGCTGGCCTGGGGCGACCAGGTCCGGGTGGGCGCCTCCGGGCTGCGCGCCCGCCCGGCCCGGGTGATCCTGTCGGCGCTGGGGATCGCGATCGGCATCGCCACCATGGTGGCCGTGGTCGGCATCTCCTCCTCCAGCAAGGCCCGCCTCCTGGCCGAACTCGACGAACTCGGCACCAACCTGCTGCGGGTGACCCCCGGCCAGACCCTGTTCGGCGACGCGGCCAACCTGCCGGCCGAGTCGCTGGCCATGGTCCGCAGGATCGGCCCCGTCCTGACGGCGGGTTCGACCGGCGACACCGGCGAGCCGGTGTTCCGCAGCGACCGCATCCCGGCCGCCCAGACCAGCGGCCTCACCGTCCGCGCCGCCTCCCTGGACCTGCTCGACTCCCTCCAGACCGCCGTACGACACGGCACCTGGCTCAACGAGGCGACGGCCGCCCAGCGCGCCGTGGTCCTCGGCTCGCTCGCCGCGCAACGGCTGGGCCTGCGGGTCGGCCACCAAGTGTGGATCAAAGGCCAGTGGTGGACGGTGACCGGCATCCTGGACAGCACGCCGCTGGCCCCGGAGATCGACAGGTCGGCCCTGATCGGCTACCCGGCCGCGGGAACCTACCTCCAGTACGAGGGCTACCCGACCACGATCTACACCCGCTCCGAGGAGACGGCCGTGACCGACGTACGGGAGGTGCTGCCGCGCACGGCCAACCCGGAACATCCGGAGGAGGTCGAGGTCAGCAGGCCGTCCGACGCGCTCTCCGCGCGGGCGGCGGCGGACAGCGCGTTCACCAACCTGCTGCTCGGCATCGGCGCGGTGGCCCTGCTGGTCGGCGGCGTCGGAGTGGCCAACACCATGGTCATCTCAGTGCTGGAACGACGCAGGGAAATCGGCCTGCGCCGCTCCCTCGGCGCGACGAAAGGCCAGGTACGCGGCCAGTTCCTGACCGAGTCGCTCCTGCTGTCCGGCCTCGGCGGAGTGGCCGGCGCACTACTCGGCACACTGGTGACGGTCGGCTACGCGGCCTGGCGCGACCTGCCCGCCGTGGTCCCCTTGTGGGCACTCGGCGGCGGTCTGGCCGCAACCCTGCTGGTCGGCACGGTGGCCGGAATCTACCCGGCGATGCGAGCCGCCCGAATGTCCCCCACACTCGCCCTGAGCACGGCCTAACACCCACGACCTGCCCGGCCGGGCAACAAGTGGCGTTGCCGAAGGCGGGCAGAGCCCGAGGAGAAACAACGGGCTGACTGAGACAACCACCGCGCCGTGGCTGTCGTTCCGCCCGACAACCACGGCGTTGACGGGGCCGGGCGGAGCCCGAGGGAAACAAAAGGGAGGGTGGGTGGGGCAAAACCGCTTAGGTCCTGTTTAACCGGCTGACGGGAGTATGTGGCCCATGCGGGTGTTGATTGCCGAGGACGAGCGGGTGCTGGCTGATGTCGTGGCGGCGGGGTTGCGCCGGGAGACCATGGCGGTGGATGTCGTCTACGACGGGGACGCCGCGCTGGAACGGGCGATGACCCACGACTACGACGTGATCGTGCTGGACCGGGACCTGCCGTCGGTGCACGGCGACGAGGTGTGCCGCCGCCTCGTCGCCGGCCGGGTGGCCGCCCGGATCATCATGCTGACCGCCTCCGGCGATCTGCGCTCCAAGGTCGAAGGGCTGACCCTCGGCGCCGACGACTACCTGCCGAAACCCTTCGACTTCCCGGAGCTGGTGGCCCGGCTGCGGGCGCTGGCCCGGCGTACCCAGCTGGCCGTGCCGCCGGTGCTGGCCCGGGCCGGGGTCACCCTCGACCCGGCCAGGCGCGAGGTCTTCAGGGACGGCAGGTATGTCGCGCTCAGCCCGAAGGAGTTCGCCGTCCTGGAGGTGCTGCTGCGCGCCGACGGCAACGTGGTCAGCGCCGAGGAACTGCTGGAGAAGGCCTGGGATGAGAACATCAGCTACTTCACCAACTCGGTCCGGGTAACCGTCATGACCCTGCGCAGGAAGCTCGGCACCCCGGCCGTCATCGAGACGGTCACCGGCGCGGGATACCGCCTGTGACCGGCCGCAAGCTGCCGGTGCGCTGGCGGCTGACCCTCGTGTACGGCACCCTGCTCTTCCTGACCACAGGCGCACTGATGATCATCAACTACCTGATGGTGCGCCAGATCCTCACCCAGCGGTTCCTGATCAAGTTGCCGCCCGCGCACAAGGCAATGATCGACACCGTGGGGCCGCCACGTCCGAACATCCTGTACATCCAGAGAATCGTCGAGGACGAGGTGGGCCGCTATGTGGACGTGGTGACCAGTTCGCTGGTCCAGTGGTCGATCCTGGCCACGGTGCTGATCGGCCTGGCCGGTCTGGCGATCGGCTGGGTGTTCGCGGGCCGCGCCCTGGCCCCCCTGCTGACCATGACCGAGACGGCCCGCCGCCTGTCCGACAGCACCCTCCACCAGCGCATCTCGATGGACGGCCCACGCGATGAGATCAAGGACCTGGCCGACACCTTCGACTCCATGCTGGAACGCCTCGACCAGGCCTTCGACACCCAGCGCCGCTTCGTCGCCAACGCCTCGCACGAACTCAAGACCCCGCTCGCCATCAACCGCGCCCTGCTCCAGGTCGGCTTCGCCGATCCGGTCGTCCCCCGGGCACTGCGCCCGATCCGGGACGAACTGCTGGCCGCCAACTCCCGCCAGGAGCAGCTCATCGAGGGCCTGCTCACGCTGGCGCACAGCGAGCGCGAGCTCACCACCCGCCAGCCCGTCGACCTGCGCGACCTGGCCCACCCCGCGCTGCTGGCCCACCATCTCCCCCGCCCCCGGACCTGCCGTCCGGCGCCCTGCGCGGGCGACGCCGTCCTGCTGGAACGCATGATCGCCAACCTGGTGGACAACGCCGTCAAGTACAACGACGAGCGCGGCGAGGTAACCGTGCGCACCGGCACGGACGCGACCACCGCCTTCATCACGGTGGAGAACACCGGCCGCCAGATCGCCCCCGCCCAGATCCCCGCCCTCTTCGAGCCGTTCCGCCGCCTAGACGCCGACCGCACCGGCTCGGCCACCGGCGCCGGCCTCGGACTCTCCATCGTCCGCGCCGTCACCCGCGCCCACGGTGGCACCGTCACCGCCACACCCCTCGAAAAGGGCGGCCTCCGGGTAACCGTCAACCTCCCCCTCGCCCGCCCCGCCCTCGACCAGGGCAGCAAACAAACCACCGACCAAACCCACCTCCCGTCCCGACCCCAGCCACAGAAAACACTCACCCCAGTCCCGGACAAAGCATGACAAGTCAGTCCGTCACCAAATCAAGCGAGCCGCACAGTCAGCACCTGGACCAGGCCGATCCCCCGCCACCCGATTCCAGCGCCACCGTCAGGAAACTCGTCCAGCGCTGATCAAGCGTGATTTGGAGCACCTAACAATGAGCAGGTTGCCGGGTTGCTTACCGTTATCCGGCGCCGTTAACGCTGGTGGCGGTTCTCGCCGCACCGGCGCCACCTCGCGCTGGCGGGCGGCGGGGTCGCGGCCTTCTCCCTGACCGGCGAGGCCGGGACACCATCGGAGTCGGCGAGCGCGGCCGCCGAGACCACCCGCTCCACCCTGTCAACAGCAAGACCATGACGGCATAGCAGCGGCATTTGATTGGTGTTCTTAGTCCAGTGCCGGATAGAGCGTGACCATGTCGGGCACGTGCGACGCGAAATCCGCCATCCGCCGCGTCGGCACCCGTTCGGCAGTGACCTCGGCCGCGCGAATGCGGTCAAGCCGGAACACCCGCACGTCATCCCGTAACCGGCACCACGCCACCAGATACCAGACCCCGCCCCGCCCGCCAACGAAGACGCCCGGCTCCACCGCCCGGCTGCTCACCGCACCCCGCACGTCGCCATATTCGATCTCCAGCACGACCCCGGCCAGCAGCGCCCCCTCGATCACGCGGGCGATCGGCCCGGCCGTGCGCGGTTCGAGCTCCTCGCGCTCCGACGTGCTGGACAACAGCTGCACCCGAGTGGCCAGCTCCCGCGCACGCTCCCCAGCGGCCGCCGGCATCGCCGCCATCAACTTCCCCATCGCGCTCCTGGCCTGATCCGCGAAAGGCTGATCACCAGAACGATTGAGCGCGATCGCGATCGCCACCGCCTCCTCCGGACTGAAGTTGAGCGGCGGCAACGACATCGACCGATCCAGCACATAACCACCGCGCCGCCCACGCTCCGCGTAGATCGGCACCTGGGCCTGCTGCAACGCCAGAATGTCCCGCTCGATCGTGCGCGCGGTCACGGCGAACCGCTCCCCCAGTTCACGCGCGGACCGGGGACGCGGCGACACCGCCCGCAGAAGTTCAACAATCGCAAAGAGCCGGTCGGTACGGTTCACACGCCGAACACTAGAACACACGACCGACAATTTCGGGTGCGGCAATGCTCCGCAGCGTGAACGCGCACAGTGGAAGCCCCACACCGTCCTGTCAGACGCTCAAAGTGCCGCCTCAGGTGGGCAAAGCCGCCGTGAGCTCCTCCATCCGCGCCTTCGAAGGCTCCGGATACCGCTCGGAGGTAAGCGTCGCACTGGTGATGCGATCCAGCCGGAACACCCGCACATCCTCACGCAACCGGCACCACGCCACCAGATACCAGTAACCACCCCGCCCGCCCAAAAAGATGCTGGGCTCCACATCACGCGTGGTGGGACCGGCCTTCCCGTCATAGTCGATACGCAGAACACGCCGCCCGGTCAGCGCACGGTCGATGGCACGCTTGATCTCCTCCGTGGGATCAATCGTGTAGCCACCGGGATCCAGCCGGATCGGCACGCCCTCATCCTGAAGGCGCGCGATATCGCGGATGATCGTGCGCTTGCTGACGCCGAGCCGGGTGCCGAGTTCCTTGGCGGACAAGGTGCCACCAACGCGTAACTCCTCAACCAGCGCCGCTCGACGATCCATGACCCCGAAGCTACGCCGGGTGACCGACAATTCCGGCCGCAACACACCTAACCCCTCGGCCACATCCCCGTGTTCACGACGCGTTCCGGTTCGATTCCGCAGAGCACGGCACGCTCACAGCCGTACCGCTGCCAGTCGAGCTGCCCAGGCGCGTGCGCGTCCGAGTCGATCGAGAACACGCAGCCCATCTCGTACGCCAAGCGCATCAACCGCTTCGGCGGATCCAGCCGATCAGGCCGCGAATTGATCTCCACAGCGACCCCGAACTGGCGGCACGCCTCAAAGACGATCTCCGCGTCGAACCGCGACTCCGGCCGCAACCCGCCACGTTTGCCCCCGGCCTTGACAATCCTCCCCGTGCAGTGACCGAGCACGTCCACATGCGGATTGGCGATGGCGGTGACCATCCGCCGAGTCATGTCATCAGCGTCCATCTTGAGCTGCGAGTGCACGCTCGCCACCACCACATCCACCTGTTCCAGCAGCTCAGCCTCCTGATCCAGCGATCCATCGGCCAGAATGTCGACCTCAATCCCCGACAACAGCCGAAACGGCGCGAGCTTCTCACCCAGCGAGGCGATCACATCCAGCTGGCGGTGCAGCCGCTCGGCCGACAGCCCGTTGGCCACGGTGAGACGCGGCGAATGGTCGGTGATCGCGAGGTACTCGTGCCCGAGGGCGATCGCGGCGGCGGCCATCTCCTCGATCGGAGAGCCGCCGTCGGACCAGTCCGAGTGACTGTGCAGGTCACCCTTGAGCGCCTGCCGCAACGAGGTCGCCGCCTCGTCCAGATCCTCGCCCGCGGTGGCCTCCAGGCGGCGCAGGTAGGTCGGCACCTGCCCGGCGAGCGCCTCGGCCACCGCCAGCGCGGTCACCTTGCCGACCCCTTTGAGCCCGGTCAGCCCGCCGTCCCGCACCAGCCGCTGAAGCTCTTCCGGCGCCAGCTCGGCGATCGTGGCCGCCGCCCCGCGAAAGGCCCGGACCCGATACGTCGGCTCCCCCGCGCGCTCCAGCAGGAACGCGATCCGTTTCAACGCCTCTACCGGATCCATGCGACGCACGCTACCGGCAAACACCGCGATGGACCGTTCCGTAACGGTACGGCTGGGAACCGCATCTAGATCTGTACCGTTTCATATCGCGACGGTAGTCTGTGCCGACCTCGAGGAACATGGAGCCTTATGGCCGAGACCGGGGACGGACGTCCCACCCCTCCTCCCTACGTCCCGCCGCCACCGCCGCCGGGGACGCCGCCCGGCATGGCGGGCCCGATGATGCCGCCGCCCCCGCCGAAGAAGAGCTTCCGCTCCACGGCCATCAAGCTCGGCGCCATCGGCGTGCTCTCCACCCTGGTGGTCGGCTTCTGCGCCGCCCAGGACAGCTACGACGAGGTGGACGCCGACTGCGTCGACATGTCCAACCCGCTCCCCGACGGCTCGTACCCACTGGTCGACGACGACTTCTGCGACGACGACTACCGGCGCTCGCACGCCGCGTACGGCTGGTACTACGGCGGCGTCCTGGTGGGCAGGCACGTCCGCGGCGGCACCACGCTCCGCCCGGCCGGCGCGCAGATCACCAGCAGGACCGGCAAGGTGGTCCAGCGCGGCGGCTTCGGCTCGCACGGCAGCAGCGGGAGCTGACCGGTCGATGAGACGGGAGACCTCGGCGCCCCGCCAGGACTGGGCGGCCACGGTCGAGTCGCAGGGGCTGGCCTACCATCGGTCGGCCCATCCCGAGGGGCTGAGCAGGCCGTACTGGGACGAGAGCGTGCACTACGTGTTCGGCATGGACGAGGTGCTCGGCCTGGAGGCGCAGGTCGAGGAGTTGCACCGGATGTGCCTGGCCGCGGTCGACTACGTGATCGCCGGGAACCGGTTCGCCGAGTTCGCCGTCCCGCCGGAGTGGCGCGAAGCGGTCGCCGACTCCTGGCGGCGCCGCGATCCGCACGTCTTCGGCCGCTTCGACCTGCGCTACGACGGCGCCGGACCGCCCAAGCTGCTGGAGTACAACGCGGACACCCCCACCAGCCTGCTGGAGAGCTCGGTGGTGCAGTGGTTCTGGCTGCAGGACGTGTTCCCCGACGACGACCAGTGGAACTCGATCCACGAACGGCTGATCGACCGGTGGAAGGCGATCGGCCCGACCTTCCCCACCGGGCCGACCCATTTCGCCTGGACGAACATGGACCAGTCAGGCGAGGAGGCGATGACGCTGGGCTACCTGCAGGAGACCGCCCAGCAGGCCGGGCTGGCCACGCTCGCGATCGCCATGGAGGACATCGGCTGGGACGCGATCAACCGCCGCTTCGTGGACGACGAATACCGGGTGATCCGCTCGCTCTGCAAGCTCTACCCCTGGGAGTGGATCGTCAGCGAGCCGTTCGGCGGCCACGCGCTGCGCCTGCAGCCGTCGATGACGTGGATCGAACCGCTCTGGAAGATGCTGCTGTCCAACAAGGCGCTGCTGGCGATCCTGTGGGAAATGTATCCCGGGCACCAGAACCTGCTGCCCGCCTACCTGGACGGCCCCCGCGACATCACCCGCTACATCCAGAAACCACTGCTCGGCCGGGAGGGCGCGTCCATGCGGGTGGTCTCCCCGGAACACGCCGTCCAGACCTCCGGCGGGTACGGCGCCGAGGGCTTCGTCTACCAGGAGTTCCAGGCGTTGCCCGACTTCGACGGCCAGCGGCCGGTCCTCGGCGCCTGGGTCGTCGAGGACGAGGCCGCCGGGCTCGGCATCCGCGAGACCTCCGGCCTGATCACCGATGACACCTCCTCCTTCGTCCCCCACCGAATCAGCGGCTAGAACAAACGGAGCACCCCCCACATGGACATCGAATCCACCTCGTTCGGCGAGGTTCTCGGCAACGGCGCGCTCGCCATCACGGCGTACGCGATCCTCGGCGTGCTGCTGCTCGTCGCCGGGTTCTACGTGATCGACCTGGCCACGCCGGGCCGGCTGAGCAAGATCATCCGGGAGGAGCGCAACCCCAACGCGACCGCGCTGACCGCCTCCGCGATGGCGGCGATCTCGCTCATCGTGGCCGCGTCGATCTTCTCCTCCGGTGGCGCGCTGCGGGAGGGCCTGATCGCGACGCTGGTCTTCGGCCTGATCGGCATCGCGGTGCAGACGGTCGGCATGATGGTCTTCGACAAGATCGCGGGCATCTCGGTCCGGGCGCTGGCCCAGGAGCCGACCCTGCAGCCGGCCACCGTGCTGCTGTCGGTCACCCACGTCGCGATCGGCCTGATCACCGCGGTGGCCGTGATCTGACCGGGCGGAATATGCCGACAGTGAAATGCGCCCCCGGCGAAACCCGCTCCCATTTCCCGCCGTTCCTTATTACCGTCGATCGGGAAACGGAATTCACGATGGGAGCGGGTCATGGCCACAGCGGGATCCCCTGAGGGCGAGCACATCAGCCGGCGGTTGCTGAGCGAGCGCATCATCGTGCTCGGGCAGGAGGTCGACGACGAGATCGCCAACCGGATCTGCTCGGAACTCCTGCTGCTGACGGCCGACGACCCGAAACGCGACATTCAGCTTTTCATCAATTCCCCGGGCGGTTCCGTGTATTCCGGAATGGCCATCTACGACGTCATGCAATACGTGCCCAACGATATCGTGACGGTGGCCATGGGAATGGCGGGCTCGATGGGCCAGTTCCTGCTCACGGCCGGGACGACCGGAAAACGATACGCGCTCCCGCACGCGCGCATCATCATGCACCAGCCGCACGGCGGCATCGGCGGCACGGCGGCGGACATCGCCATCCAGGCCGAGCAGATGCGCTACACCAAGAAACTCCTGGCCGAGCGCACCGCCTTCCACACCGGCCAGCCGCTGGAGCGGATCGAGGCAGACGCCGACCGCGACCGCTGGTTTACCGCCGAGGAGGCCAAGGAATACGGCTTCATCGACCACGTGGTGGCCACCACCGCGCACCTGCCCGCCTGAGAGCGCTGTCCGATTCGTTCAAGACCCGCGTACGGCGACGGCCGTAACGTTCGGACCATGGCTCCTACATTCAACGTCATCGGAATAGTCGTCGCCGACATGGCCCGCGCGCTGGCCTTCTACCGGCGGCTCGGGCTCGACCTCCCCGCCGAGGCCGACACCGAACCCCACGTCGAGCTAACCCTGCCCGGCGGCCTGCGCCTGGCCTGGGACACCGTCGACACGATCCGCTCCTTCGACCCCGCGTGGACCCCGCCCTCCGGCGGGTCGCGCGTGGGCCTGGCCTTCCTCTGCGCGAACCCGGCCGAGGTGGACCAGATCTACACGCAGCTCGTGGACGCCGGATACGACGGGCATCTGAAGCCCTGGGACGCGTTCTGGGGGCAGCGTTACGCCGTCGTGCACGACCCCGACGGCAACGCCGTGGATCTGTTCGCGCCGCTCGCCTAGACCAGGTCGCCGAGCGGGACCCCGGCCAGGCTGCGCACCTCGCGCGCCAGATGCGCCTGGTCGGCGTAGCCGGTGGTGGCGGCAACGTCGGCGAAGGGCCGGCCGGTTCTGGCCAGTTCGAGGGCGCGGCCCAGGCGCAGGATGCGGGCCAGCGTCTTCGGGCCGTACCCGAACGCGGTCAGGCTGAGGCGGTGCAGCCGCCGCTCGCCCAGGCCCAGCCTCGCGGCGGTGGCGGTCACGCTGGCCCCGCCGTCGAGCAGGGCGGCGACCTCGCGGACCAGGGGGTCGACGCCGTCGAGCCGTTCGCCCGCGATCTCCTCGAGTCCCGCGGCGACCGAGTCCGCGTGCCGTACCCGATCGGAGAGGCGCCGGACCTCGGCGGCGGGCCACAGGTCGGCGAGCGGGATCCGCTGGTTGCGCAGTTCGGCGGCGGGGACGCGGAGCATCGCCGGAGCCGTTCCCGGCGCGAACCGCAAACCCGTGAACGAGGCGCCCGCCGGGACCCTCGTCACGAACGCCTCGGCGTCGGGACCGGCCACCAGCAGGGTGCCCTCGGTCCAGAGCAGATCCATGCAGCCGTCCGGAAGCACGCGAAGTTCCTCTTCCTCCGACACGCCGGAGGAGCACCACAACACGGCCCCGGGGACCAGCGACGGGCGTTCCCGATACACCTCTCCAGGGTCTCACTTCGCCCGGAGGCGGCACCATCGCCAGTGACCTGGCACGCTTGTAGCGTGAATGACAGGGTCCGCGAGGACACAGCACGGCGGCTGGACCGGGCGATGGGCAGCCTCGGCACGGCCGCGATGGCGCGCATGGAGGAGCAGCTCGCCTGGTATCGAGCCCTGTCGGCCGAGGACAGGTCCTGGGTCGGTCTGGTGGCGCAGGCGGGCATCGCCGCGTTCGTGGAGTGGTTCGGCCACGCGGGCGAGGGGCGGCCCACGCCCAGCATCGAGTTCTTCGGCACCGCGCCGCGCGAGCTCAAACGCAGCGTCTCGCTGCAGCAGACCGTCGATCTGGTACGGATCGTGGTGGAGGTGGTGGAGGCCGAGGCCGACGAGCTGGCCGCTCCCGGCGGCGAGGAGCAGCTGCGCAACGCGATGCTGCGCTACACCCGCGACGTGGCCTTCGCCGCCGCCCAGGTGTATGCCCGCGAGGCCGAGGCCCGCGGCTCCTGGGACGCCCGCCTGGAAGCGCTGATCGTGGACGCGTTGGTCCGCGGCGAGGTCGACGACGGCCTGCACTCCTGGGCCGCCGCCCTCGGCTGGACCTCCGCCCCGGTCGTCGTCTTCGCCGGGTATGCCCCGGACGAGGACCCGCAGAGCGTCATCGACGGCCTGCGCGACAAGGGCCGCCGCGTCGGCCACGACCTGCTCGCGGGGGTGCAGGGCGAACGCCTGATCGTCATCGTCGGCGGCGCCGACAGCATCAAGGACGCCGCCAGGAGCGTGGTCCCCCGGTTCGCCGCGGGCCCCATCGTGATCGGCCCCGAGGTCTCCGACCTGCACGCCGCCGCCCGCTCCGCCCGCGCGGCCATCGCCGGGCTGCGCGCCGCCGCCGGCTGGCCGGACGCCCCCCGCCCGGTCCTGGCCGAGGACCTGCTGGCCGAACGAGCCATCGACGGCGACGAGGACGCCCGCGGCCAGCTGATCGAGAACGTCTTCAAACCCCTGGCCGGCACGCCCCTGCTCGACACCCTGGCCACCTACCTGGAACAGGGCACCTCGCTGGAGGCCACCGCCCGCCTGCTGTTCGTGCACCCGAACACCGTCAGGTACCGGCTACGCAAGATCACCGAGCTGACCGGCTACCAGCCGACGGAGGGAAGGTCCGCATTTACCCTGCAGGTTGGCCTGATATTGGGTCGCCTGACCGTAACCTAGCCGAATCCGAGAAATGCCGGAGAAACCTTAACTGTAGGAACCAAACAAAACCGCCCACACCAAGTTCGTGCACATCCCCATCAGTGTGGTGGACTTCTACAGGGCAGGGTTAGTGTGTGCTCGTCATCGTCGCGCCGGGACAAGGCGCCCAAACCCCAGGCTTCCTGAGTCCGTGGCTGGAGATCCCCGGCTTCCGCGACCGCCTGTCGGCGTGGTCGGAGATCGCCGGTCTCGATCTGGCCGGGTTCGGCACCACCGCGACCGCCGACGAGATCCGGGACACCGCGGTGGCCCAGCCGCTGCTGGTGGCCGCCGCCCTGGCCGCGTACGAGACGCTTTGCGTGACCCCGGATCTGGTGGCCGGGCACAGCGTGGGCGAGTTCGCCGCCGCGACCATCGCCGGGGCGCTCACCGCCGAGCAGTCGCTGACCCTGATCCGGGAGCGCGCGCAGGCGATGGCCAAGGCGGCCGCCGCCACCGCGACCGGGATGACCGCCGTGCTCGGCGGCGTGGACGTGCTCGAATCCATCGAGAAGCACGGCCTGACCCCCGCCAACGTCAACGGCGCCGGGCAGATCGTGGCCGGGGGCACGCTGGCCCAGCTGGAGGCTTTCCAGGCCGACCCGCCGCAGCGAGCCCGGCTGAGGCCGCTGTCGGTCGCGGGCGCCTTCCACACCGAGCACATGGAGCCCGCCGTCGCCCAGCTGCGCGCGGCCGCCGCCGGGATGACCCCGGCCGACCCGGCCCTGCGGCTGCTCTCCAACGCCGACGGCGCGCTGGTCGAATCCGGCGCCGACCTACTGGAGCGCCTGATCGCCCAGGTCAGCCGCCCGGTCCGGTGGGACCTGTGCATGGAGACGATGGCGGCGCGAGGCGTCACCACGATGATCGAGCTGCTGCCCGGCGGCACGCTGACGGGGCTGGCCAAACGCGGCCTGACCGGCGTGCGGACCGTGGCGCTCAAGACCCCCGAGGACCTGGAAACCGCACGAGCCGCCGCCAAGGAGGCATTGCAGTGAAGCTTCCCGCGGGCGCGCCGGGCGCGAAGGTACTGGCATTCGGGCACTACCAGCCCGCCAACGTGGTCACCAACGACGACCTCGCCAAGATCATCGAAACTAACGACGAGTGGATCCAGAGCCGGGTCGGGATCAAGGAACGACGGTTCGCCACGCCCGAGGAGTCCGAGATCGACCTGGCCGTGCAGGCCGGGGGCAAGGCGCTGGCCGCCAGCGGCCTGGGCGCCGCCGACATCGACCTGGTGATCGTGGCCAGCTGCACGCTGGAGACCCAGATCCCCAACGCCGCGGGGCGGGTCGCGCACCGGCTGGGCATCGACGCGCCGGGAGCCTACGACGTCAACGCGGCCTGCGCCGGCTTCTGCTACGCGCTGGCATCGGCCAGCGACGCCATCCGGGCCGGCTCGGCCAGGAACGTGCTGATCGTCGGGACCGAGAAGTTCACCCAGTGGGTGGACATCCAGGACCGGGCCACTTCGGTGATCTTCGCGGACGGTGCGGGCGCGGCCGTCGTGGTGCCGTCCGAGACGGCCGGCATCGGCCCGGTGGTGTGGGGCAGCGCGGGCGACAAGGCCGACGCGATCACGATCAAGGACCGGCACTCGGCGCTGCACCAGGAAGGCCAGACCGTGTTCCGCTGGGCCACCACGGCCCTTCACCCGATCGCCAAACAGGCGTGCGAGGCTGCGGGGGTGGACCCCGCCGAACTCGCCGCTTTCGTGCCCCACCAGGCCAACCTGCGCATCATCGAGGCGATCGCCCGCAAACTGGGCGCCGACAACGCGGTCGTCGCCAAGGACATCGTGCTGGCCGGCAACACCTCGGCCGCGTCCATCCCGCTCGCGCTGTCCCGCATGATCGAGCGCGGCGAGGTGCCCTCGGGCGGCCTGGCCCTGCTGCTCGGCTTCGGCGCGGGACTGACCTACGCCTCGCAGGTCATCGAGATCCCCTGAGACTTGCACGGCTCCGGCCGTGCGGAACCCCAGAAAACCACCCTGAAGGAGATACAGCGACATGGCAGTGACCGAGCAGGAGATCCTCGCGGGCCTCGGCAAGATCATCAATGAGATCACCGGCATCCCGGCCTCGGACGTGACCCCGGAGAAGAGCTTCGTGGACGACCTCGACATCGACTCGCTGTCCATGGTCGAGATCGCGGTGGCGGCCCAGGACGAGTTCGGCGCGGAGATCCCCGACGACCAGCTCAAGCACCTGAAGACCGTCAAGGACGTCGTCAACTTCATCCAGGGCTGAGCTGACCCAGTCCGGCCGCAGCGAGTAATGAGGAGTGCAGACAAGTGAGTACAGACCGGGTGCGTGTCGTTGTCACCGGGCTCGGCGCGACCACGCCCCTCGGTGGAGACGTCGCCTCGACCTGGTCGGCGCTCCTCGACGGGCGGTCGGGCGTTCGGCCCCTCACCGAGGACTGGGTCGACTCCGTGCCGGTGAAGTTCGCCGGGCGGGTCGCCGTCGAACCGGGCGAGGTTCTCCCCAGGCCGGAGGCCAGGCGGCTGGACCGGGCCGAGCAGTTCGCGCTGATCGCCTCGCGTGAGGCCTGGCGGGACGCGGGCGCCCCCGAGGTCGAGCCGACCAGGCTGGGCGTCGTCGTGGGCAGCGGGATCGGCGGTATCACCACGATCCTCGACGCGTACGACACGTTCAAGGAGAAGGGCTGGACCCGCCTGTCTCCGTTCACCGTGCCCATGCTCATGCCCAACGGCTCGGCCGGCTGGATCGGCATCGACATCGGCGCCAAGGGCGGCGTGCACGCCACCGTCAGCGCCTGCGCCACCGGCGCGGAAGCCATCGGGTACGGCATCGACATGATCAGGTCCGGCCGGTGCGACGTGGTCGTGGCGGGCGGCGCCGAGGCGGCCATCCACCCGCTGAACATCGGGTCGTTCGCCGCGATGCGCGCCATGTCCACCCGCAACGACGAGCCGCAGCGCGCGTCCCGGCCGTTCGACAAGGGCCGGGACGGGTTCGTGCTCGGCGAGGGCGCCGGCATCGTCGTGCTGGAGTCCGAGGAGCACGCCAGGGCGCGCGGCGCGAAGGTCTACGCGGTGGCCGCGGGAGTCGGATACTCCTCCGACGCCCACCACATCGCGCAGCCGGAGCCGAGCGGCGCGGGCGTCCAGCTGGCGATGCACCGGGTGCTCGCCGACGCCGGGCTGTCCGGCGCCGACATCAGGCACGTCAACGCGCACGCAACGTCCACCCCCGCGGGTGACGTGGTCGAGACCATCGCGATCAAGGAGTCCATCGGGGCGCACCCGATCGTCACCGCGACCAAGTCGATGACCGGCCACCTGCTCGGCGGCGCGGGCGGCATCGAGTCCATCTTCACCATCCTGGCGCTCAACGACCGGATCGCCCCGCCCACCATCAACGTGGACGACCTCGACGACGGCGTCGAAGTGGACATCGCGCGCGGCGAACCGCGCAAGCTCCCCGACGGGCAGATCGCCGCGGTCAACAACTCCTTCGGGTTCGGCGGGCACAACGTCGCCGTCGCCTTCACCACGCTTTGAGAGGCACGCAGATGACGGTTGTCGACAACAGGATGGTGACCCCGTCCTCCGATCAGGAGGCCGCGGATCCCCGCGATCCCCAGGTCCGGCTCGGCCACCTCCTCGACGAGGGCTCGATCCGGCCGATCTCGCCCGAGGACAAGAGCGGCGTGTTCGCCGTGACCGGTCGCATCGAGGGCGTTCCCGTGGTTGCCTTCTGCAGTGACGCCCGGGTGCAGGGCGGCGCGATGGGCAGCGAGGGCTGCGAGCACATCGTGCACGCCTACGACGTGGCGGTCCGCGAGCGCGTGCCGATCATCGGGGTCTGGCACTCCGGCGGGGCCCGGCTGGCCGAAGGCGTGGAGTCGCTGCACGCCGTCGGCCGGGTGTTCGCCGCGATGACCAAGGCCTCCGGCGTCGTCCCGCAGATCTCCGTCGTCGTCGGCGCCGCCGCCGGTGGCGCCGCCTACGGCCCCGCGCTCACCGACATCGTCGTCCTGGCCGACCAGGGCCGCATCTTCGTCACCGGCCCCGACGTGGTGCGCAGCGTCACCGGCGAGCAGATCGACATGGCCGCGCTAGGCGGCCCCGAGCCGCACAGCAAGCGCAGCGGCGTCGTGCACGTGGTCACCAAGACCGAGGCCGATGCCCTGCTGCGGGCCCGTGAGCTGGCCAGCCTGCTCGGCCACCAGGGCCGGGTGCGCTCGGTCGAGGAGGTCGACTTCTCCGCCCTGCTGCCCGACAACCCGCGCCGCGCCTACGACGTGCACCCGCTGATCAACGGTCTGCTGGACGACCCCGGTGTCGAGCTCCACCCCAAGTGGGCTCCCAACATCGTCACCACCCTCGGCCGCCTCGGCGGCCGCACGGTCGGCGTCGTCGCCAACAACCCGATGCGCCTCGGCGGCTGCCTCGACTCCGCCTCCGCCGAAAAAGCCGCCCGTTTTGTACGGATGTGTGATGCTTTCGGGGTCCCTCTGATCGTTCTCGTCGACGTGCCCGGCTACCTTCCCGGTGTCGGCCAGGAACACGACGGCGTGGTCCGCCGCGGCGCCAAGCTCCTGCACGCCTTCGCCGAAGCCTCGGTCCCGCGCATCACCCTGGTGACCCGCAAGGCGTACGGCGGCGCCTACATCGCGATGAACTCCCGCTCCCTGGGCGCCACCCGCGTCTTCGCCTGGCCCACCGCCGTGCTGGCCGTGATGGGCGCGGTGGCCGCCATCCGCATCCTCAAACGCCGCGAACTGGCCGCCGCCCCCGAGGAAGAGCGCTCAGAACTCGAAGCCCGCCTCGCCGAGGAACACGAGAAGGTCGCCGGCGGCCTCTCCCGCGCGGTGGACCTCGGCGTCGTCGACGAGGTAATCGAACCCAGCCAGACCCGAGGCGCCATCGCCAAGGTCCTGGCCCAGGCCACCCCCGCCCGCGGCGCGCACGGCAACATCCCGCTGTAATCACTCGCGAGAAGGCGCCCGAGCAACACGCCCCGGGCGCCTTCTCGCGTTCCTCACTCGATCGTGGACGGCGCGGGCGGAGGGGCGGGAACGTAGTCGTCGAAGACGACGTGCGCGCTGACCGCCTGTGTCCTGAACATCGTGGTCAGCGTGGCGGTCACGATGCTGCTGCGAGCTGTCGGCCTGCCGAGGGGCGTCGACCGCACCTTGCCTGCGGACTACCACATGGACGCCGGGGATCCGCAGGTCGATCCCATCCGGGAGCTCACCCGCTGATCCGGCGTGGCGGGCTCAACTACCCGAGCCCGCCATGATCACCCTTCTCGGCGGTTAGACGGCGGCGTGGAGCCAGCGGACAGGCGCTCCCTCACCGGCGTAGCGGAAGGATTCGAGCTCCTCGTCCCACTGCTTGCCAAGCAGGCGATCGAGCTCGTCCTCCAGGACGGCACGCCCCTGGGCGGCCATCAGCATGACGTTACGGAGACGGTCCTCAGGGATCTGGATGTCCCCGCTTGCGCCGATAACCGCCGTGTACGCCCCCAGGGTGGGGGTGTAGGCATGTCGGGAGCCGTCCACGCCCGGCGAGGCGTCCTCGGTGATCTCGAAGCGGATGCGCTGCCACCCCATGAGCGATGAAGTGATCGCCGCCGCCGTACCCGCGCGACCCTCCCATTCCGCCTGGGCGCGCAAAGCGCCGGGCGCGGCGGGCTGAGGGGTCCACGTCAGGTCGACGGGAACGCCAAGAACGCCTGCGACAGCCCACTCAATGTGCGGGCACAGCGCAGGCTGAGCCGAGTGGACGTACAGCACGCCACGAGCAGCAGCCACCGGACCTCCCGTTTCGTACGAGGTGCGCCTTCCCCAACGGCCTCATACTGGGATGATCACAAGTGACTCTAGGAGAGACTACCGTCCGTCGCGGCGAGGCACCAGACCAGAGTCATACCTAATCACACTTGACAACGCTGTGGATTCATCGAACCACAGAGAGTTAAACACAAACCCTGGCCCACCAAACGGAAAACCCCCAGGTAGCACCCACCCCGCCCCGATCCACTCAACCGAGATCCCCACTCCACCCCAAATCCGGCCATCTTCACCCGACCACCCAACCCTGACCGAAATTCTCACGCCGATCCCAAATCCTGCCCCTTCGCCCCCGATCACCCGGGCGAGATTCTCATATCGGCATCGTCGCCCCACCCACACCGTTCCGAGCACCAGGGGGCCTGGCAATTCGCCGATCGGAGGATCGTGGTCGCACCCACTGGATAGAGTGCTCACGCAACGCTTATCCGTCAGTGCGGACAGTAGCCAGGAAAGTGGTGCCATGCCTCAAGAGACGTCTTTGCCCGCTCTCGATGAGACCGCCTGGAAGGATCTGGTCTCCCGGTTCGACGGCCGGATGTGGGCGGTGGCCAGGGCCTGTGGCCTGAGCGCCACCGATGCGGCCGACGCGGTTCAAGGCGCGTGGCTGCGCCTCGTCGAAAGCTACGACCGGATCCGCGATCCAAGCCGGATCGGCGCGTGGCTGATCACCACCACCCGGCACGAGGCCTTCCGCCTCTCCCGCAAAACCCGCAACGAACACCCGGTCGAACTCCCCGACCTAGGCGACCCCAGCGTCCCCGACCCATCCACCGCCGTCGTCGACGCCGAGTACGGCCGCCACGTCTGGGCCCGCGCCGCCACCCTGGACGAACCCTGCCGCACCCTGTTACGCCTCTTCGCCCTGAACCCCGACGCCCGCTACGCCCAGATCGCCGCCCGCATGAACATGCCCCTCGGCAGCGTCGGCGCCACCCGAACCCGCTGCGAATCCCGCCTCCGCGCCCTCCTGGAGGAGTCCCCGTGACCAAAGAACCCGAGGACCACTCAACCCCAGAGGCCCGCTCAGCCCCGGACGGCCACGCAACTCCGGACGGTCAGCCAACCCCAGGGGATCACCCAACCCCGGACGACCACGCAACCCCGGACGACCACGCAACCCCGGACGACCACGCAACCCCGGACGACCACGCAACCCCGGACGGCCACGCAACCCCGGACGGCCACGCAACCCCACAGGGTCGCCCAACCCGGGAAGGCCATCCAATAGCAGAAGGCCGGTCCACCTACGTCCTGGCGGCCATGCGCCTCGCCTCCGGAGCCGACCCGATCCCCAGCCGCGTCACTGCCGACGCCCTGGCCGCATTCACCCTCCGCCTGCCCGGCTCGATCATCGCCACCCCCACCGACGTGGCCGCCGCCTCCGGAGCCCGCTCCGGAGGCGAACCCCAGCGCCACCGCTTCACCACCGAAACCCTGACCATCGACGTCGAACTAGCCCACACCAATGGCCGCCTCGAAGTAGCTGGCCACCTCACCCCCACCCCAACCCCCGACTCCTGGATCGAAATCCGCACCCCTCACGTCAGCAAGATCCGCGTCCCATCCCCCGACGGCCACTTCGCCGCAACCGGCCTCCCACCCGGCTGGCTCAGCCTCGTCTACCACCACCCCGAAAACCCCCCCATCGCCACCCGCTGGCTCCGAGCCCGCCCCTAACCCCGCCAACGCGTCCCCCATCAACCCGGCACGCAGCCCCCCACCCACGAGAGCGTCGAATTGACCGGACACAACTCCCAGGTGCCCCAACCAGACGCCGAGAAGGCCGTCCCCGCCAACAAGGGAGAACAGCCAGGCACACCGAAGGAACCGACTGGGCGCGACCCCCACATCCGCCATCAGGAGGTTGGGGAGGGCGTTGATGGGACGGGGTTGGTTGGTCGGGCGATGAGGGCGGTTGAGCTGGCGGGGCGGGATCC
>NZ_BLAF01000009.1:0-51082 GCF_009687885.1 Acrocarpospora pleiomorpha | reverse complement strand
GGCGGAGGGTGTGCTGCGGGAGAGTGAGGGGGTGGGGGATGCGGAGGCGGCGTCGATCGCGTTGCGGGGGATGGCGTTGGCCGCGTGGGAGTTTGGGGATCTGGGGTTGGCGGATGAGCTGCTTACGCGGGCGGCTCGCCGGGCTGTCGATGTGCCGGTGCGGGCGGCGCAGGCGGCGATGTCGCAGGTTCCGCTTCGTGCGTTGCTGGGGGATCCCGAAGCGGCGCTCGCTCTGGCCGACAAGGTCGAACCGGATCTGGACAGGCTCGATCGGCATCGGCTGGATGTTCAGCGGGCGGTGCCGCTGGTTCTGCTGGGCAGGCATACGGAGGCTGTTGAGCGGTGTACGACGGCTTTTCCAGCTCTCGGCGATGACCCACGTTGTCATGCGGGCGGGCTCCTCAGCCGGGGGCTCGCCTATGTCTTCCTTGAACGATTCGGGGAAGCGGCGGCCGACTTCACGCGTTCCGCCGGAATCGCCAGAAGCTCAGGGTTCACCCATTTGGCCATGCTCGCCGAAGGCAACCTGCCTTTTGCCGCCGCCCGCCGAGGTGACATTCCCGCCGCTTTCGCTAGTTACCAGGCCGCCGAACATTCCCTGGTCGGCTACCCGGAACGCCTGGCGGCCATGCGCGTCGACTTCGCCCAAGCCCTCGTCGAGGCACGGCTCCCGAACGAAGCACGCGCCCTCCTGGAACAGGCCGTCCCGGTATTGGCGGCTTCCAATGCCCAGGTGGCGCTGAGCGACGCCCGCCTCCTCCTAGCTCAGGTGGAACTACTCACCGGCGACCCTTACCAAGCAGAACAAACCGCGCAGACGACCCACACTGAACTACTCACCCAAAGCCGTGCCCGCTGGGCTCCTCTGGCCACCGAAATCATCCTGCGAGCACGACTGGCACAGTCCGACCCTCCTCACCTCGTCCCCGCGGATCTGCTCACCGACTTGTACGCATGCGCCGACGAACTGGCCACCACAGGCTGGCCCACCCAAGCCGACTCCCTCCGCCTACTCGCCGGACGCACCGCCAAGCACCTGAAGGATCGAGCGGCGGCCACAACCCAGTTGTCCCGGCTCCTGACGCCGCGCACCCGCCCGATCGTCCGCCACCACGCGCAAGCCGTCCTCCATCACCTGAACGGAAACGACACCGCCTCTATGGCGTCAGTGGAGGCGGGCATCGCCACCTTCCTGGAAACGATCTCCCCCACGTCGGCTCAAGGCATCGAGCACCCCATGATCATGGGCGCGGCCGAGATCCGTGCCCACGCGATTCGAGGCGCCGAGCAGTTGGCAGCCTTCGGTCTCAAACTCGCCCTCTCACGCGGAAACGGCCATGGTGTCCTGGCCTGGGCAGAACGATGGCGTGCGGTGGTACGCGGCGACTTCAACGACGGCGCTCCAACCATCGGACCGACCTGCCTCGTGGAATTCGTCCGACACGAAGACGACCTATTCGCAGTCGTCGCCCAACATGACACTTGCGAACTCCACAAGATCGGCTCGTATTCGGACATAACCGAAGCAACAATCCGGATCCGCTACCAGCTCCGACGACGCAACCTACGCGACACCGAACCCCGCAGTGAACACGACACCGGACGCGACACCGAACCCAACATCGAACGTGGCACCGGACCCGGCACGGGGCGCAAGACCGAACCCGGCACCGGACGTGGCACCGGACCCGGCACGGAATCGATACCCGAAGCGGATCTGGCAGCACTCGACGCCTTGCTGATGCGTTCTCTCCGCCTGAACCTGGGACCAATCACCATCGTCCCCACAGGCTCGCTCCATACCCTCCCGTGGCCGCTGCTCCCCTCCCTCCGTGGCCGACCAGTCTCCGTACACTCACACGCGGGTGAACCTCCGGCCGCACACAAAACGGACGCCCTCGTTATCGCGGTAGCCGGCCCCGAACTGGAATACGCCAAAGCCGAAGTCCAGAGAGTGGTCGAGACTCACAAGAACGCCACAGCCATCCCAGCCACCAAGAAATCAGTGATCGAGGCCCTGGAATCGGCCGGAGTCCTCCACATCGCGGCCCACGGCATGTTCTCACCTCGCAGCCCAATGCTCTCGAACATCACTCTTGATGACGGCCCTCTGATGGCCTACGAAATCCTTCGCGCCAACCGCATGCCACCAGTGGTCGTCCTCTCAGCATGCGAAGCCGGAATGGCACACGCCCCCATGGACGGCGTCACCTGGGGCCTGGCAGGCGCATTTCTAGAACGCGGCGCCCGCTGCGTCATCGCCGGAGTGGTACCAGTACGGGACGAGGAAGCTCTAGTCCTGATGAGCCGCTTCCACGAACTCCTCGCAGTCGGCCACACACCCGCCGAAGCACTGGCACGCGCAACACACGAGACCAACATCCCAGGATTCGCATGCTTCGGCTCGGGAGACTAACCGATCACGATGTACCGAGGTCCACGTGTCCTGCGACCAAGCCACGAGCACCCAGAACAATCAGCCACTCGCCGAGTTCTCACCGCCATGTCCGGCCAGGGCCCCGTCGCCGTCCTCTACCGTCACTACACAGTCATCCCCTGCCGCGACTGGGAAGCCTCCCCAGAGATCACCTGAACCCCGGCACCCGCCTGACCGACCGCCACACCAGCGACCCGCGCACCCAGCACCGCCATGAACTGGGCTCGTCGTGCCGATATGCAGATTTCACAATTTTCCACCAGGATAAACGAGCAACACTCTATACATTAATAGCATCGCTTTATACAGCACATAGAGGCCCTCTATACCTTAGAAAAATCAAAACCGGCATATTCCAGTTATGTATTCGGTAATCTTTGCCTCATGATCAGCGCCCCCCACGAGGGTCTCGCCGGCATCGCCACCCTTGACCCGGGCCGAACCGCGGACGCCCTTCGAACCCTCTTCGAACTCCCCATTCCAGCAACCGGAAACAGCCGCGTCATCTCCGGCAACCTGACCGAATGCCTACCAACCGAGTACCGCGCCGACGCCGCCCTACTTTACGGCGACGAAGCCAACCCATTCGGTGTCATCGTCGAGGTCCAACTCCAGCGCGACGACCACAAGCGCATAAGCTGGCCCGCCTACATCACCAATCTCCGTGCCCGCGACAAATGCCGCGCCTGCCTGGTGGTCATCTGCCGCGACCGCGCCACCGCGAGATGGGCCTCCCAGCCCATCGAGGTCGGCCATCCCAACTGGGACCTGGTCCCCCTGGTGATCGGACCAGACAACTCACCCGTCTACACCGAGGTCACCGACGCCATCGGCAACCTCGGCCTCGCCGCGATCGCCGCCATCGCCCACAACAAACACCCCCAGATCAACAAGATCCTCGCAACATTGACAGCCGCCCTGCACTCCCTAGGGGAAGATTCCAGCGCCGAAGGTTACGCTGGGTACGTGCTGGTGTCTCTGACGGGCGACGCGCAACAAGAAATGGAGAGGCTCATGACCGCCGAGACCTACCCGTACCAGAGCAGGTTGATCGAGAACCTCCTAGCCGAAGGCGAAGCCAAGGGCAAGGCCGAGGGCAAGGCAGAGGGCAAGGCCGAAGGCGCGCTTGAGAAAGAGGCGGGGATCCTGCTGATGATGCTGGAAACCCGGGGCGTCGAACTCTCCGAAGGCGACCGCAAGCGCATCCTCGCCTGCAAAGACGAGGCGATCCTCGACTCCTGGGTCAAACGCGCCCTATTCGCCGAGTCAGCCAACGAGGTCTTCTCCTGACACGTTCACCCGGGTGGCATCTGACGAGAAGCCACCCAGGTCGGGAATGTACGCAAACTGAGCCAGGACGGGAAGCGCCCGGTCAGTGAAGTCGAAAAGGGCGTGGTTTCCCATTCGTTGGGATATCAGTAGCGTTGCTGCCACCACGGCCACTCGGGTGAAGCGTGCGGATTCGGTAACGTTCGGGTGAGAAATCGTCTGTCGACAGGGAGGACCAGACCGTAGAGGTACGGTTTGGCCCACCGCGGCAGTGCGATGAGTGCCTCTTCGAGGCGCTGGCGTGGGGTGTCTCCGGAGCACTCTCGGCACATGCAGGTAGGCGCGATCCGGTCAGTGGTGCCAGGAATGACCGCTTGCGCCCAAGCGAGCAAGGCCGCCGCCACTTCGCCTGGCCGCATACGGGTATGTTCCAGCCTGATCACCGCGGCCATGGGCCGACGGCCAAGACCGGGAACCTGATGGATCGAAGCTCTGTGGGTCACGCACACAGATCCTCGTGCGCGAACCTCGGAAGGGCGCCTACGCGGCATGGCCCTTTCTGCCAAATATCACAACCGTGATCATCGCATGCCGAGGTCCCGATCTCTAGATCAGGTGCCCAGCGGTGGAGCAGATCAAGAATCAAACACTTTCGGCATCCAGCGGGACATTCTGGCCTTCAGCAGGGCGCTCAAGGGCGCGTTGCCTGCGCCGCCTCGGCAATGCGAACCCCGATGGTTCACAATCTTGATGTTCACCCGTCCTGGGCTGCGAGGACGCTCGTTCGCCCAGCACCCGAAAGGTGCTGGCCGAACACGCGGCTATGAGCCATGTTCGCGCAGGTCAGGAAGTCAGCTATCAGATGTATTGACCAGATGCTGAATAGCTGAGGTGGAACGTGATGATCGCCACTTACCGGAAGCGTGTACTCACCCCACAATCGCCCTCACGCTCAAGCCCTCTGATGGCCGCCGCTGTGCCCCTGGAGCCGGGTTCCCCTTGGCCCTCGTCTCTGCGCCGTCCCGCCCGGCCACAGCCGACGATCGCGCGAGCGGGCGGTCTGCAGGGGGGTCAGCCTGTGGCGATGGGGCGGGTGGGGTCGGTGATCCAGTGGGACCAGGAGCCGACGTACAGGGCGGCGGGGAGGTTGGCTACTTCTAGGGCTAGGAGTTGGTGGGCGGCGGTTACGCCGGAGCCGCAGTAGGTGCCGATGGGGATGCCGGGGGTGGCGCCTAGGGTGTTGAAGCGTTCGCGGAGGAAGTCGGGGGTGTGGAAGAGGCCGGCGGGTTCGATGTTCTGGGTGGTGGGGGCGTTGACGGCGCCGGGGATGTGGCCGGCGACGGGGTCGATGGGTTCGGTTTCGCCTCGGTAGCGTTCGGGGGCGCGGGCGTCGAGGAGGACGCCGGTGATGGCGAGGTCGGCGGCCTGGTCGGCGTCCAGGGTGGGCATTCCGCCGGGGGTGGCGGTGAAGTCGCCGACGGGAACGTCCGGCATGTCCTTGGTGATCGGTAGGCCGGCCCGGATCCAGGCGCGGAGTCCGCCATTGAGCACGCGAACGCTGGGATGCCCGAAGTATCGCAACGTCCACCAGGCGCGCGCGGCGGACAGGGATTCGGCCTCGTCGTAGACCACGACGGGCCGGGAGCCCGACACCCCGAGACGGCGCATGGCGGCCTGGAAGTCCTCGGCGGACGGCAGCGGATGGCGCCCGCCGGGCCCGGGCGGCGCGGCCAGATCCCGGTCCAGGTCGCAGAAGACGGCGCCGGGAATGTGCCCTTCGCGGTAGGACTCGATCCCCGGCGGACCACCCAGCCGCCAGCGCACATCGAGCAGGGTGACCCGCTCGTCGGCCAGACTCTCAGCGGCGATCAACGGCCCCATCGTGCACCCCCAGGCAGATCAGACGAACTCACCGATGGATCTCCAGCAGCGGAACGTTCAGCTCCTCCACTGTCAACGACCCGTGGTACCCCGTGAATGCCCACTCCAACTTCTCGGCCTCCGCCGGGATGACCACGCAGCCACCGTACGGCACGGCTACGACATCCCCGATGCGCGGCAGCCACTCCCGCCGCACGCTCCCCCCGAACCACCCGGAATCCACCGCTTCCTCCCGGGACACGACCCACGCCCGCCCGTCGAGCATCTCCCGCCAGGTGGCTTCGACCGCCGAGGCGGCGCCCGGGAGCGTGTAGACATGCCGAGCCCGGGCTTCGCCCCCGAGCAGGGAGACGCCCTCCATGAGTTCGGGATGCTGGTCGACGTCGACCTTGTCGGTGGCGTTGACCATGCCGTGGTCGGCGGTCACATACATGACCGCGCCCGGCGGCAGGGTCTCGGCGAGGCGTTCGGCCATGCGGTCGACGATGGCGAGCTGCTCGAGCCAGGCGGGTGAACCCCAGCCCGACCGGTGGCCGGCGCTGTCGAGGTCGCTGTAGTAGACGGTCACGAACGTGCGGGGGGCTTGGAGCGCGTGCCGTACTCCCTCGATGCGCTCGTCGATGGACTCGGCGTGCAGGTGGTGGACGCCGCGGTAGACGGCGCGGTTGAGGCCGGTGCCGTCGAAGGCGCCGGTGGCGACGTAGACGGCGTCGACGTCGAGGGCGGTAAGGCGCTGGTAGACGGTGGTGGCGGGCTGCCAGACCTCGGGGTCGATGGGGAGGCCGGGGGCGGTCCAGCGCAGGCAGTTGAAGAGGCGGCCCTCGCCGGGGACCGCCATCTGGATGCCGATCATGCCGTGCTCGCCGGGGGTGCCGCCGGTGCCGAGGGTGGCCAGGCTGGTGGGGGTGGAGGACGGAAACCCGGCCGTGATCGTGCGGCCCAGCGCGCCGGACAGGAACGGGGCCGTCCCGGGATGGGCGCGCAGGAGTTCGGCGCCCATCCCGTCCACCAGGAACAGGCAGACCCGGGAGGCGGGCTCCAGCCCGAGCGTGTTGTCGCCGCCGCCCCCGAAGGTGGCGAGCAGGGAGCCGGGAAAATCGCTCAGCGAGGCGGCGCCGTACGCGGGGAGGTGGGGCCCGGCCACGGTCAGCTCCTGGCGGTGGCTTCGGACAGGGCGCGGGCGAAGGCGAGGACGTGGGTGACCGCCTCAGGACCGTCGGCGGCCTCGCTGACCCGCAGTTGCAGGTCGTCGGCGGTGACCGCGCCGGTGTAGCCGTGGTCGGCGTCGCAGTTCTCGTCGCCGCAGGTGGCCGGTTCGAGATCGACGTGCGAGATCGCGCCCCAGCCGATGGTCAGGGTGACCTCGCTGGGCGGCACGCCGGGCACGTAGGAGGCGGGGTCGGGGACCACCCGGGTGAGCGCGACCGACTGGATCCGGCTCAGCCGGACGGCCTCGGTCGTGGTGGAGGCGTGCGAGGTGGGGTTGCCCTCGGCGGGCGGATGCTCGTCGGTGTGGCAGACCAGCAGCCGGGACGGTGACAGCACCAGCACGGTGACGTGCCTGCGCACCTCCATGGCCGGGTCGAACGTGGCCTCGTGGTGCACGACGAACGCCGTTACCTGCTCTTTCCCTACGGCGGAGTCGACGGCGTCGGTGACCAGGTCGGGGTAGTAGCCGCTGCGGTCGATGGCCTCGCGCAGGTCGGCAGCCGAGACTCGGGTATCCCTCATGGGTCCATCCTGCCCTGTCATGGGCGCGGTTTTCACATGCGAAGCCACCTTCTCGCCAGCCCAGATATACGGATTTAGCAGTATTTGGAATGAGTATCGGGCCTTTCCCTTGCCCTTACCCGTCCAGGGTTATCGCTAGAGGCGTACTAGCCAAGGCGGCGGGGTCCGCCGTCGGGGCGAGGGCCGACCACGGGCCGGATCACCGCGCGGGCGCCCAGCACCGTGACGCCGCCCTCCCCCACCAGGACCTGATCGAGATCGAGCCGGGCCACCTCGGGCAGCGCGTCCGCCAGCAGCCCAACCCGGACCAGCAGATCCTCCAGAGCCGGTACGGCCACGGGCGGGTAGCCGTACTCCCCGAACAGGAGCGGCGCGGTGCGCACGGCGCGGACCAGACCGGCCGCGTCCTCCCCGGTCAGCGGCGCCAGCCGGTACGCGTGATCGCCCAGCAGCCGGGCCGCCACATCGGCGAGCCCGAACGACACGACCGCCCCGAAGTCACGGTCCTGGACCACACCGACCATGGTCGGCACCGCTGGCCCTGCCGAGGGCTCGGTCACGACCTCGATCCCGTAACAGGCGAGCAGGGCGGTGGCGTCGATCTCGGTGTCGGCGGGCGCGGCGTCGATGACGCGGTGCGCCTCCGCCCGATCTAACGAAATTTCCGGAATCGTGCCAGCCGGTGCGGTACGCCACCGGGCATGCCTGACCACATGCGCCAGCGCCCGAACGGCCTCCTCCGGCGCCGAATAGGACGGAATCGAGCCACGCTCCGGACCCTCCCCCGGCACGCGAAGCTCGGCGGGAAGCCCCCACTCGCCCTGGAACGTGGCCAGCACCGGTTTCCCGGACTCCCGGGCCACCTTGATCAGCTCGGCGGCCACCAGGTCGGCCCGCCCGGGAATGGGCGGCATGTAGATCGCGACCACGGCGTCCACCCCCGGCAGCACACCCGCGAGCGCCTTCCCGAACTCCTCGGCCCCCGCGCGTGCGCCCAGATTAACCGGAGTGCCAGGTTCAAGACCCGCGGCCAGGCAGGCGTCGGCGGCCAGCAGCGCCAGCGCGTCGGAATTGCCCACGATGCCCACCCGCGGCCCTTCCGGCAGCGGCTGGTAGGCCAGCAACTGGCCCACATCGAACAGCTGGGTCAGATCGTCCACCCTGATCACCCCGGCCTGGGCGAACAGCGAGCTCACCACGGTGTCCGGCAGGCCGAGCGCCGACGCCGCGTGCCCGCTCGGCACCCGCTGCGACTTGACCACCACGATCGGCTTGGTACGCGAGATGCGCCGCGCCAGCCGCGCGAACTTACGCGGATTCCCGAGCGATTCCAGGTAGAGCAGGATCACCTCGGTCGCCGGATCCTCCTCCCAGTACTGGAGCAGGTCGTTGCCGGACACGTCGGCCCGGTTCCCGGCGGAGACGAACGTGGAGATCCCCATGCCGCGCTGCGCCACCCGCTGCAGCAGCGCGGTCCCGAGCGCTCCCGACTGGCTGAAGAAGCCCACCCGGCCACGGCCGGGCAGGGTCGCGGCCAGGGTGGCGTTGAGGCGGATGCCGGGGTCGGTGTTGGCGATGCCGAGGCAGTTGGGGCCGACCACGCGCATGCCGTACAGGCGGGAGATGCGGACCAGTTCCTGCTGCCTCTCGGCGCCCTCCTCGCCGGTCTCGCCGAAGCCGCTGGAGACCACGACCAGGCCTTTGACGCCCTTGCGGGCGCATTCCTCGACCACGCCGAGCACGCTTTCGGCCGGGACGGCGACGATGGCGAGATCCACGTCGCCGTCGATCGCGGAGACGCTGCGATAGGCGCGCACCCCAGCGACCGCCCGGACCTCGCGGTGCACGGGGTAGACCGGGCCGGTGAAGTCGGCGGCCAGCAGGTTGCGCAGCACGGTCTGGCCGATGCCGCCGGGTTCCCTGCTGGCGCCGATGACGGCCACCGACTCCGGGGTGAGCAACCGCTGGATCGAGCGGGCCTCAGCGCGATGCTCACGGGCCGAGGTGACCTCGACGGCGGTCTCGGTGGTGGCCAGGTCGAGGGTGAGCCGCACGACGCCGTCGGCGAAGGTGCTGCGCGCGGTGTATCCGGCCTGGCGGAACAGCATGTTCATCCGGTGGTTGGCGGGCAGCACGTCGGCGATGAAGGTACGGATCCCGCGCTCGCGCGCGGCCGCGCGCAGGTGTTCCATCAGGACGGCGGCGACCCCCCGGCCCTGGTGGGCGTCCTCGACGAGGAAGGCCACCTCGGCGTGATCGGGGGGCTGCACCCGGTCATAACGGACGACGGCCACCATCTCCGTGCCGATGGTGGCGATCAGCGCCACCCGGTCATTGTGGTCCACGTTGGTGAACCAAGCGATCTCCCGATCGGACAATCGCGGACGAGGGCCGAAAAACCGAAAGTAAATCGTTTGATCCGACAAACGGGAGTAAAAATCACGGAGAAGTCCGGCGTCGCCGGGATGGATCGGCCGCAGGTGAGCGGTGCCGCCGTCGGAGAGGACGACGTCCGCCTCCCAGTGCGCCGGGTACGGTGGTTCCACAGGTCGAGCGTATCGACGCCCGGCTTGGGATGGTTGGGCAACGCTTGTGCATCGACTGTGCCCGAGTGTCCGCTCTACCCCCCACGGCGTCACCGGAAGCTGTTAAGTTTCTCGGCGTCAGCCTCATATCGCACGGAGAGGACGCCGACCCCCCAATGGTGCGGCAGGCTCACCTCCCTCAGCAGTTGGCAAGGTGGTGACATCATGACCCGGGTCGTCGTGGTGGGCGATCTCATGACCGACGCGGTCGCCCGCGCCAGGTTCCCGCTCGCCCGCGCCAGTGACACCCCGGCAATCGTCACCATGCACGGGGGTGGCTCCGGCGCGAACATCGCCTCCTGGCTCGCCGTGGAAGGTTCCGAAGTGGCCTTCATCGGCCGCCGGGGCGCCGACATCACGGGCCGTAACCGTGACATGGAGCTGATGGGCTACGGGGTGGACGCCCGCCTCGTGATGGACCCGGAACGTCCCACCGGCACCTGCGTCGTGCTCGTGACGCACAAGGGCGAGCGCACGATGTTGTCCGACCCGGGCGCGAACGCGGCGCTGTCGCCAGAAGACCTGCCGCGTGACCTGTTCACCCAGGGTGGCCACCTGCACATGTCCGGCTACACGCTGATCTGCGAGGGCTCCAGGGACGCCGGCCTGGCCGCGCTCGACCTGGCCCGCAGGGCCGGCATGTCGATCTCGGTGGACTGCGCCTCGTCCGCGCCGGTGGAACGCACCGGGGCCGAGCCGTTCCTGGAGTGGACGCACGGGGTCAAGCTGCTGTTCGCCAACGCCGACCAGGCCAAGGTGCTGACCGGCCGCGAGGAGCCGGACGCGGCGGCCAAGGTGCTCACCGCGTGGTTCCCCCAGGTCGTGATCAAGCTCAACAAAGAGGGCGCGCTCTGGTACACCAACAGCCGCTCCGAGCCGGTCCGGGTGCCCGCCGAGACCGTCGACCGCGTGGTGGACGGCACCGGCGCGGGCGACGCCTTCGCGGCCGGTTTCCTGCCGAGCTGGCTGAACGGCAAGCCCCCGGCCGACGCCCTGGCGGCGGGCAACGCCCTGGCCGCCAAGTGCATCGCCAACCTGGGCGCCCGCCCTCGCCTCTAGGGTGATTCGACAGGCGATCTCCTCGCCTGTCGATCGCCGTGGGACTCCCACCCACCCAGCCCGTTTGATCCCCTCGGGCTCCGCCCGAACCCGTCGTCGCTGTGGGTCCCACACGAAACGAGGTCGCCCGCCACACGGGGTAATGGGCGACCTCGTTCTCAGGCGGGCCTACTGGGTGGTGCAGATGGTTCCGTTGAGGGTGAAGACGGACGGGAGCACGTTCGGGCCGCTGTAGCTGCCGACGAAGCCGATGTTGGTGGTGGCTCCGGTGGCGATGGGGCCGCTGGCGACGACCTTGACGGCGGAACCCGTCTGGGTCCAGGTGGCGTTCCAGCCGCCGTCCAGGTTCTGCCAGGTTCTCGGCCAGGTGAAGTCGAGGGTCCAGTCGTTGATGGGCGCGCCGTTGTTGGTGATGTCAATGGAGCCGACGTAGCCGCTGCCCCAGTTGGTCTGATCGGTCAGCCGTACCGTGCAGGAACTGGCGGCGGGAGTGCCGGTGGTGAACGTCAACGGCGGGGAGGACCACGAGACGCCGCCGCCGCTGTCCCGGGCGATCACGTTGACGGTGTAGCGGGTGCCGGGCCTGAGGTTGCCGACCGCTAATGAGGTGCCGCCGGTTTCCCCTAGTTGTTCGGTGATGGCGCCGTTCTGGCGGTGGACTTCGTACTTCACGATCGGGCGCGTGCCGGGGGTGGCGGCGGGCCAGGAGATCGTCGCGGTCGTGTCGGTGACGGCGGTGGCGGTCGGCTGTCCCGGCGCGCCCGGCAGTCCGGCCGGGGCCGTCGCCGGACGCACCACGACCGTGGTCAGCGACAGCGGCGGCAGGGTCTGGCTGGTCGCGCTGCCCGCGGTCGAGCTGGTGATGCTGGTGGCGCCGTTGACGTGGGTCAGCACGGTGGGCGCTCCGGCGGCGGGGCCGAACCCGGCGTAGCCGATGGTGACGGGGTAGGCGGTGTCGGCGGAGGTGTTGATCAGCATGACGGCCAGGTCGCCGTTGGGGCGGCGGACCGCGTGCGCGGCGACCTTCGCCTGGCCGGTGGCGGCCTTGACGAACTGGTCGCCGGGGCGGGCGAAGCGGCTCATCATCTGCAGCGCGTAGTACGGCGCGAAGGGTGTGTTGACCGCCGGTTCGCACGCGCTGCCGTCGGCGGTGCAGCTGGCGTTGGACAGCAGGCCGAAGTCGCCGTAGTCGGTGTGCCCCTCGACCTGCCTGGGGGTGCCGATGCCGTTGTGGGTGTTCCACCAGTTGACGGTGAACACCCCGCCGGCCAGCAGGGTCGCGTAGGCGTCGGCGGCGGCCAGCGCGCCGGGCTGGGTGTTCTCCCCGGCGCCGCTGGTCCCGGTGTTGAACTCGGTCATCGCGATGCCGATCCGCTCCGAGCCGGGCCCGGCGTGGGCGGCGATCTGACGCCGGGTGAGCTGGATCATGTCGGGGATGTGGGCGGCCTTGTCGTACGCGCCGGGATACCAGTGCAGGATGACGAAGTCGATCTTCGATCCGGCTATCGACAGGACGACCTTGTTCCAGGTGCCGTCGTCGCCGCCGGCCACGATCCCGTCGGGCCAGTTGGCGGGTGTGGTCAGCACCGCGCCGATCTTGATGGTCGGGTCGACGGCCTTCATCGCGTTGGAGTAGGCCACGACGTTGCGGGCGTACTCGGCGGGGCTCTTGTCGGCGTGGTTGTCGGCCTCCCAGGCCGCGCCGTAGTGGCCGTTGCCGTAGTTCTCGTTGCCGATCTCCCAGTACTTCACGCCGTAGTTCTTGGTGACGTTGGCGTGCCTGACCCAGTCGGCGGCCTCCTGGGCGGTGGCGGTGCCGTAGTTGGCGGTCACCATCGGCTGCGCCCCGGTGCGGCGCGCGCCGCGCATGAAGGTGTCGAAGTCGGTGCCGGGCGCCACGTAGCCGCCGGGCGCGGTGTGGTCGGCCCAGTGGTAGATGTCGGAGTAGGAGCCGCCGGGGTAGCGCAGCACCTGCACGCCCGCGTCCTTGAGCCGGTCGGCCGTGTCGTCGGTGCCCAGGTAGGAGTCCCAGATCGCGTGATTGGCTCCGATACCGGTGGCCGGGACCGTGGCCAGCGCGGCGCGCGCGTTGACGGTCACCGCGACGGCCTCGTCGGCGTACGCCGGGGGAATGTTCAGGGCGGTCAGCGTCAGTAAGACGGCCGACGCGGCCCGCAGGAGGGTTTTGGGCATGGACGCACCTCGCATCGAAAACGGGTTCTCTCGACGCCCCCTCCTGACCAGAAGGCACCATGATCGTGCGGCCGATGCCCCCGCCCGTCAAATGGCCGTGAAAGTTTCAGGTCGCCAGCGTCAGGGGCAGCACCGCCGTCGCTCCCGCGTGCCGGAGCAGCGCGGCGGCCAGCGTCACCGTCCAGCCCGAGTCGGTACGGTCGTCGACCAGCAGCACCGGCCCGGACACCTCGGCGATCTTCGCGGCCAGCTCGCGCGGCATCGCCAGCGTGCCCCGGATGGCCTGCACCCGCTGCGCCGAGTTGTACTGCTGCCCCGGCGACCCGCTCCGATAGCCCAGCTGCCCGAGATCAGCCAGCCGCCCGACCTGCGCCAGCCGTTCGGTCAGCGACCGGATCAGCACCGGCCGGGATCCGGACGGCACGCTGACCACCGCGACCGGCCGCTGCTCCCAGTTCCACGTCTTGAGCACGGTCACCACGGCCGCGAACACATCGTCGGGCACGGGACCGTCCGGCTGGGCCAGCAGCTCGCGCAACCGGGTCCCCCACCCGATGTCGGTGAGCCGCCCGAGCGCCCGCCCGGTCTCCGCCCCCAGCTCCGGCTTGATCCGCCCCTTGAGGTCGGCCAGCCCGGTGGGCCACTGCCGGCGCGGCTCCAGATCGACGCCGGGCCGCGCCAGCCGCTCGGCCGCGGCCTGCACCGCATCCGCCGGGATCTCGGCGGAGCGCCACGTGCCGGTGCAGTTGTCGCACCGCCCGCAGTCCACTGCCGTGTCGTCGTCGAGATGGCGGCGCAGGAACAGCTCCCGGCAGTCCTGGGTGCTCTGGTAGGCCAGCATCGCCTCCTGCTCGGCCCGCCGCTCGGCCGCCACCCGCGCATACCGCTCCGCGTCATACGCCCACGGCTCGCCGGTGGCCTCCCAGCCGCCCTTGACCCGGCGCACCGCGCCATCCACGTCCAGGACCTTGAGCATCATCTCCAGGCGGCTCCGGCTGAGATCCACCCGGCTCTCCAGCGCCGCCGTGGACAGCACCCCGCCCTCTTCCAAGGCTGCCAAGGTCGCCCGCACGACCGCCTCCGCCGGAAACGCCAGCGACGCGAAATACGCCCAGATCTCCCGATCCTCGGAGCCGGGCAGCAGCACCACCTCCGCCTTCTCCACCCCACGCCCGGCCCGGCCCACCTGCTGGTAGTACGCCACCGGCGACTGCGGCGCCCCCACGTGCACGACGAACCCGAGATCCGGCTTGTCGAAGCCCATCCCGAGCGCCGAGGTGGCGACCAGCGCCTTGATCCGGTTGCCGAGCAGGTCCTCCTCGGCGGCCAGCCGCTCGGCGGGCTCGGTCTGCCCGGAGTAGGCGGCCACCGCATGCCCCTGCTCGCGCAGGTAGGCGGCGATCTCCTGCGCCCCGGCCACGGTCAGCGTGTAGACGATGCCGGAACCCTGCAGCTCCCGCAGGGTCTGCGCCAGCCAGGCCAGCCGCTGCTCGGCCCCGGGCAGCCGGACCACGCTCAGCCGCAGGCTCTCCCGCTCCAGCGGCCCGCGCAGCACGAGCGTCTCCTGTTCGTCGGCGGCCAGCTGCTCGGCCACGTCGCGGGTGACGCGCGCGTTGGCCGTCGCCGTGGTGGCCAGCACCGGAACGCCGGGCGGCAGCTCGGCCAGCATGGTCCGCAGCCGCCGGTAGTCGGGCCGGAAGTCATGCCCCCAGTCGGAGATACAGTGCGCCTCGTCGACCACCACCAAGCCGGCGCTCTCGGCCAGCTCGGGCAGCACCTGGTCGCGGAACTCAGGATTGTTCAGCCGCTCCGGGCTGACCAGCAGCACGTCGATGGTGCCCTCGGCGACCTGCGCGTAGATCTTCTCCCACTCCTCGGCGTTGGCCGAGTTGATGGTGGCCGCGTGGATACCCGCCCGCTCGGCGGCGGCGATCTGGTTGCGCATCAGCGCCAGCAGCGGCGAGACGATGACCGTCGGGCCCTCGCCCAGGTCGCGCAGGAGAGCGGTGGCGATGAAGTAGACGGCGGACTTGCCCCAGCCGGTGCGCTGCACGACCAGCGCCCGCCGCCGCTCCATCACCAGCGCCCTGATCGCCGCCCACTGGTCCTCGCGCAGCCGCGCGCCCTCCCCCGCGAGCGCGCGCAACCGCTCCTCGGCCTCTTCCCGCAACACCTCTTCTTCGGTCACCGGTCCTTAGTACCAGGTCCGGGTGACGGTTTCGCGCGCCGCCAGATTTTTCGGAACGATACAAGGATCAAGTGAAACAAAGCTGGCAGTCTCCGCATCTACCTCCATGACGATCCACTCATCAGACTCTGGAGAACGAACATGGACGTGTACGACGCCGGAACCTCCGACCTCGCCGACGTCGACGGCGACGGTTACTACGAGACCGCCGCGGTGGACACCAACGCCGACGGTGTGGTGGACGCGGCGGTGTCCGACCTCGACGGCGACGGCGACATCGACATGGAGGCCTACGACACCGACGGCGACGGCCGCGTGGACACCGCGATCCTGGACACCGACAATGACGGCATCGCGGACACCGCGCTGTTCGACACCGACAGCGACGGCCAGCCCGACGTGGTGGCGGTCACCATCCCGCCCACCGCCGACGACGCGCCGCTGTTCCCCGAGGCCACCACGGCCACCGACCCGGCGGTCGAGGAGACCGGCCTCAGCTCGAACGACATCGTCGAGGGCGCGCTGCCCGGTCCGGAGTACACCGCCTAGCAGGAACGTTCCACCAGCGGAAGGAAACCCGACATGGGTACCCCCCAGGATCCGACCCAGCCCCAGCCCGGCCAGTACGGCCAGCAACTCCCGCCGTACGACCCTGGGGCACCCCTCCCGCCGCAGCAGCCCGGATACCAGTACCCGCCGCCCCCGCCGTACGGGCAGCAGCCTGGACCGTACTACGGCCAGCAGTACGGGAAGCCGCCGGTCAGCGGCACCCAGACCATGTCGATCATCGCCTTCGTGATGGCCGGGATCGCCCTGCTGATCCTGCCGCCCGTCTTCGGCGTGATCGGCATCGTCCTGGGCGTGGTCGGCCACCGGCGGGGCGAGAAGCTGGGCTCCGCCGCCGCGATCACGTCCGGCGTGTGCCTGGTGCTCGGCATGATCTTCAGCTACATGGTGAACGTCATGTAGGCCCAGGGCCGATCGAACCCCATCTGCTGAGGAGCCAGAATGCCCATCGGCCGTCCCGCCCCCTCCCCCGCTCAACCCCCCCTGAGCGCGGGAGAAGGGCTGGCGCGCGCGCTGACCGAGGTGGCGGCAGGCGGCGCGAGCCCGGCTGTCAGCCAGCAGATCGAGCGCCTGCTCGCCGAAGGCCGCGACCGCGTCGCGCTGGCCCTGGCCTGCGCGCGCTTCCACGACCAGCTGAGCGAGCGTTTCCCCGAGCTGGCGGAACTGCTCGCGGCCGCGCTCGTGGAGGCCGGGATCCAGGAGGTACGCCCCGACGGGCTGCCCTTCGACGGCGAACTCCACGAAGCCGTGGACACCACGCCCACCGACGACCCCGACGCGCACGACACGGTCGCCGAGACCGTGCGGGCCGGATACCTGGACGGCGACCAGGTGCTGCGCGTGCCCCAGGTCGTGGTGTACCGGCGGGAGCCGCCGTCATGAGCTACCCGAGCAGCTCGCGCAGGCTCCGGCGGCCCCGGAAGATCCACACTTTGACCGTGTTCAGCGGCACCTCCAGCGCGGCCGCGGTCTGCTCGTACGTCAGGCCGCCCGCCCACAGCAGCAGCGCCTCCCGGTGCGCCGGGGCCAGCGTGGCGAGCGCGCGGCGCAGGTCCACCAGACCCGCCACGGTCTCATCGAACCCGCTCTCGGCCGCGTGCGGTTCCGCCGCCTCCGGGAACAGCAGATCGTCGTGGGAGCTGCGGCGGCGGACCACGGACAGGGCCGCGTTGCGGGCGATCGCCAGCACCCAGGCCGCGAACGGCGCCCGGCCCTCATACCGGTGCATGCCCTTCCAGGCGGCCAGCTGCGTCTCCTGCAGCGCGTCGAGCGCGTCCGGGCGGTTGGCGGTGAGGTGGAAGCAGACGCCGAAGGCGCGCCGCTCGACCGGCTGCCAGAGCAGGCGGAAGGCATCGCTGTCACCCGCGCGCGCGGCGGCGAGAAGTTCGGCGTCGTCGCCGATATCGCCACCGACATCGCCGACCAGAGGAGCAGGCATCGCCGGAGATTCCTCCCGTATCCCTAAACGCCCGGCTCCGAACGTCAACCGGGAAATCTGCGACGATCAGACCACGGTCCTCGCCGAACCGATATGTGATGACACGGCATGATATTCGACCGTAATGAGGGCGTGGAGGAGGACGACGCGGGGGCGTTCTACGACCTTCTCTACGGCTCGGTCCCGGCTCCCACAACGGCGGAGAGCCTGGCCATGTTCGAGGAGACAATGAGCACCACCGAGACGGAACCCGAAGACCTTTTTCAGGACTTCGAGGAATATTTCGACATACCCGTTAACGAAACGGACTTTAGTGACGACTTCTCCGATATTGGCGATATCGGAGACCTGGGATGAATCCGAGTGACCGGCTGCGCGACCTGTGCGGCACCACGATCGCCAAGCTGGCCGATCCCGGGTTACGGGAGCGGGTCCACCAGGTCCGGGTCCGGCTCGACGCGCCCCTGAAGATCGCCGTCGCCGGCGCGGTCAGCAGCGGGAAGTCCACCCTGGTGAACGCCCTGCTCGGGCTGCCGGTCGCGCCCGTGGACGCGGGCGAGTGCACCCGGGTCGTCACCCAGTACGAATACGGCCCCGACGACGGCCGGGTCGAGGTCGAGTGCGAGGACGGCCGCACCGTCGTCACCCGCCTGGCCCCGGGCCACCGCCTCCCCGCCGACCTGGGTGTCCCGATCGACCTGGTCCGCCGGATGCGCGTGCACCTGGCCTCCGAAGCCCTGCGCGCCATCACCGTCGTCGACACCCCCGGCATGAACACCACGACCGTCGAGAACGAGCGCGCGGCCCGCCGCATGCTGTTCGGCACCGACCAGGACGACGACCACGCGCAGGCCCTGATCTACGTGCTCCGCTACGTCCAGGCCTTCGACGACACCACCCTCGCCGAGTTCCGCGGCCTCACCGAGGCGACCGGCATGACCTGCGTGAACACCCTGGCCGTGCTGAGCCAGATCGACCGGCGCGGCGACGAGGACGACCCCTGGCCGACCGCCCGGCGGCTGGCCGTCAAGGCGTACGCGGATCTGCGCGCCTCGGTCTTCGACGTGGTCCCGGTGATCGGCCTGCTCGCCGAGACCGCGGGCACCGGCGCGCTCGGCCCGGCCGACCTGGACGGCCTGGCCGCCCTCGCCGCCCTGGACGAAGCCGACCTGGAGTTCCTCCTCCTGGACCTGGACGACCTCGCCGACTCCCCCGACTCGCCGCTCACCCCCGAGGTGGCCCGCCGCCTGATCCGCCACCTGCACCGATACGGCTTGCGCACCGCGATCACCCACAGCGCCGAAGGCCCCGAAGCCCTCCGCCAGACATTGCTCGATAAATCGGGATTCGGGGTGAGCGCCCGTACGGGCACGGTCGCGGGCGGCATCGCCCACTTCGCCCGCCGGGCCGACCAGCTGAAGGCGCTGGCGGCGATCACCCAGCTCCGGCGCGTCTCCCGCGCGCCCGCGTTCGGCTCCGACCTGGCCGTGCTGGACGCCCTCGCGGCCGAACTCGACGAGACCAAGCCGATCGCCGCCGGGCTGCACGGCCTGCGCATCTTCGCGGCCGTCGAGGCGGTGGCCCGGGGCCAGCTGGTGCTCACCGAGGACATGCGAAACGAGCTGTTCCAGCTGGCCCGCTCGGACGACCCGGCCGAACAGCTCGGCGTACCCGCCCCGGAGGTTCCGGAGGCCGCGCGGCGGGCGACCGAGCGGTGGCGCGCCCGCGCGATGATCGAGCGTGGCCGCGTCGGCGGCCAGCGCGCCCGGGACGTGCTCGGCGTCCTGGAGGACCTGGCCGCCCCGCCGGTCATCCAGACGCAGGCCCCCATCTTCCTGCCGGTCGCGCCGACCCCGGTGGACGGGGACGCGGTCCGGCGGCTGCTGGCCTCGCCGCTGGTCCCCGCCGAGGACCGGCAGGCGCTCGCCCATCTGATCGCGGGCGCCGACGGCGCCGCCCAGGTCGGCATCGCGGCCGGACCTCCCGACGTCGCCGCCTACGCGGCGGCCCTGAGCGCGCGGTTCCGCTCGCTCAGCCACTTCCTCCCCTTCACCGCCGACCGCCGCGCGGCCGAGAGCGTCAGCGACAGCTACGCGCACCTCGCCGTGACCGCGGTTCAGAAAGGTTCCCCGCATGTCGGCTGAGCTCTCCAACGCGACGCTGGTCACCCGCGTGCTGCGCCTGGCCAACGAGGTCAACACGCTCGCCAAGCAGGCCGGCCGCGCCGACCTGGCCGAGGTGCTCGTCCAGGTCGCGGCCAGGTGGAAGGAGACCGAGACCACGGTCGTGCTGGCCGGCGCCCAGAAGCGCGGCAAGAGCCGCCTGCTCAACGCGCTGATCGGGCATCCCGGGCTGCTGCCGGTGGACGCCGACGTGGCCACCAACTGCTACCTGGGCTTGCGCCGCGGTCCCGCGCTGACCGCCAAGGTGCACAAGGCCAGCGAGTCCTTCGCGATCGACCCGGCCCAGATCACCGACTACGCCTCGATGACCGGCGACCCGGCCAAACGCCGCGAGGTGGTCAATGTCGAGCTGACGGTCGACCACCCGATGCTGGAGGGCGTACGGCTGCTGGACACGCCCGGCGTGGACAGCCTCACGGTCGGCCACCGGCAGGCGACCGTGGCCATCCTGCAGCGGGCCGACGCGCTGCTGTTCGCGCTCAGCGCCCAGGACCAGCCGGTGCTCCGGCACGAGCTGGAGTTCCTGGCCGAGGCGGTGCAGCGGGTGCAGGCGGTCACGTTCGTGCTGACCAAGGTGGAGGACTCGGCCAACTGGCAGGCGCTGCTGGCCGAGAACCGCCGCCGCCTGGACACCTTCGTGGCCGAGTCGGGGCTGGTCGCGCCCGAGAACGCGGCGATCCTGCGCGGCGCGGCCTGGCTGCCGGTGAGCGCCAAGCTGGCCGAGGCGGCGGTGGCGCAGCGCCGGCTGGGGCGGCCAGAGCGCGCCGACCAGCTGCACGAGCGGAGCGGGATCGGGCGGCTGGAGGAATACCTGCGCTCCTGCGCGGAGGGGCGCGAGCTGGCGCGCAGCGCCACGGTGGTGTCGGCGTGCGTCTCGGTGCTGTCGGCGGTGGCGGCGGTGGCGACCGACCATGTCGCCGGGGCCTCCGACGATTCGAAGGAGCCCGCCAAGCGGCTCGCCGAAGTGGAGACCGCGCTGGCCGAGCTGGCCGAGATCGCCAAGGAGCGCCGCAGGTACGCGGTGGGCAACCAGTTCCTGGGGCGGGAGGTGGCGACGATCGCGCGGGCGCATCTGGCCCGGGTGCGGCAGCCGTACGAGCAGGCGGTGGGCGAGCTGACCAAGCGCGCCGATCTCGAACGGTACCTGCAGCAGCTGCCGGAGAGCGTCGAGCGCTCCATCCAGGCCGCCTGGGACGAGATCGTCGCCGAGGTGAGCACCCTGGTCGGGACCGCGCTGAACGAGTTCCTGCGCTCGCTGCGGCTGGATCCGATGGACATGGACCTGGCCAAGGTGGCCATGCCCCGGGTGTGGTCGCACGAGCTCAAGAGCGAACCCACCGCGGGCGCCAAGATGGACATGTTCCGGGAGGGCGTGCCCGCCGCCGCGATGGCCGCCAGCCTCGGCCTGATCATCGCCCACCTCAACCCGATCGGCTTCATCATCGGCCCGGCGCTGGCCGCGGCCGTGCTGGTACGGCGCCGCGAATGGGACGAGGTCCACCGCAACCAGCAGGCCCTGCGCCGGCTGCTGGCCGAGCAGTTCACCCAGGCGGGCAGCGAGATCACGCTGGCCCTGGAACGCGAGGTGGCGAACTGGCGCGCCACCGTGGAGCAGAGCGCCGACACCGCCCTCGCCACCCAGCGCAAGGACCTGGAGTCCCGCCGCGCCGAACTGCGCACGCTGGCCGCAGGCAACGCGGCAGACAAGCGCGACGCCCGCGAGTCGGCCACCAAACGCCTGGAGACCATCGCCGCCCTCACCGACCGGGCCGCCGGTCTCCGGACCGAGATAGCGACAGCGCTGGGGGGTGCTCGTCCGGCGTCGTGATCATGTGCGACGCTCGTCCGGACGAGAAAGGGATCACCTCATGTGTCACAGCACGAGCAGCCGGCCGCCCGCTCCGCCCGTGATCGGCGAGGTCGCCGCGCGGGAGCAGATCGAGCTGACGTCCGGGGACGGCACCCGCTTCCTGGCCTACCGCACCGAACCCGCCACGCCCAACGGGCGCTCGGTCGTCATCCTGCCGGACATCCGGGGGCTGCATCCGTACTACCGCGACCTGGCGGTGCGCTTCGCCGAGGCCGGGTTCCACACCATCGCCATCGACTACTTCGGCCGTACGGCGGGCACAGACCCCGACCGCGGCGACTCCTTCGACTGGCAGTCGAAGATCGGTGAGGTGTCCCACGAGCACGTGCGCCTCGACGTGGCCGCCGCGGTGGCGGAACTCCCCCAGCCGGTGTTCACGGTCGGGTTCTGTTTCGGCGGGGCGAACTCGTGGTGGCTGGGCGCGCACGGGAGCGGCCTGGCCGGGGCGATCGGGTTCTACGGCGCGATCCGCCGCATCGGTGAGCTTCCGGACACGCCCGGCGCGCCCGTGCTCCTGCTCCGCGGCGGCGCCGACACCGCCTCCACCGACGAGGAGTTCGACACCTTCACCGCCGCACTCGACCATGCGGGAACCGAGCACGAAACGGTCATCTACCCCGGCGCGCCGCACTCGTTCTTCGACCGCTCCTACAGCGAGTGGGCCGACGCGTGCGCGGACGCGTGGCGTCAGATCCTGTCATTCACCGAATCGCGCGCCTAGTCCGGCAGCAGGCAGAGCCGACCGGGTAACGACTGCTCCGGGCCGGGGACCGCGTCGGGGAGCCGCAGGTAGAGCAGGCCCGACGGGACCTTGGCCAGGGGTTCGGCCCAGCCGGGCGCGCTGAGGGCCTGGCGGGCCCCGGTGGGCGTGACGTGCATGATCCGGGAGGTGTTGCGGGCCCCGGAGACGCCCAGCCAGAGGGTCTCGCCGTCGGCGACCACGCGGGGCCGCTCGCCGGCCAGGCGCGAGGTGAGATGGCCGAGCAGGGTGGTCGCGGGCTCGTGGGCGAGGGTGCGCAGGTTGCCGGTGGTGCGGTCGCAGTGCAGGACCGACCAGCCCTGGGAGGGGAGCACGGTGTCCATGCCGATCGCGTACATCTCCCGGCCCGCCGGGAACCAGCGCAGCGCGCCCGCGCGGGGGCGGGAGGCGAGCACCCGGGGCGGGTTGGGGGCGGCGTCGATCTCCAGGCCGTGGCTGGTGGCGACGAACCACTTCGACTCGTGCAGCACGACCTGCTGCAGCCAGTTGGGCGGGCGGCGGTCGACCCGGCGCACGCGGCCGCCCGGGTCGATGATCAGGAACACCTGCCAGGGCAGGAAGCCGTTCTGGAACGCGTACTGCCCGAGCACGACCGTGCAGCCCGGCGAGCCGATCGCCAGGGCGGGTCCGACGCCGGTGGGGCTGTCCTGATCGAGCAGCCGCCGCCTGGTGCCGTCCTCGTTCACGAACCACTGCGCTGACGGGCCGAGCGGGATGTGGGCGGGCTCTTGGAAGAACCCGCCGAGCCGGAACTCCAGCATGGTGATCTCGCCGGTCTCGCCCCACGGCAGCCCGCGCGAGTTGTCGACCGGCATTACCGGGCCCGGGTGGAAGAACGCCCAGGCGATCCCGCCCTTGGCCAGCGTCCGCACCTCGGGCACGCCGGGCAGCACCTGGGTGGACTGGATCACCAGCTCCGGCGTGAGCGTGCGCAGCACCGCGCCGTTCGGGCCGCGCTCGGCCAGCAGGATCCCCTCGTCGGTGGCCGCCCAGTCGATGACCGGGCCGAACGCCAGTTCCCGGTCGGTACGGCCCGAGGGCACGTCCACCCGCCGGAGCAGCTGCCGCCCGCCGTCCACACACAGGCAGTAGGTCCCGTTCTTGGTCACCCGGACCGAGAACACGCCCTCCATCACCGTTTTGAGCGACCCGCCCTCCGCGGGCCTGCCCGCCGTCCTGACCGTGCTCGCGACCGTGTCCAGGGCCGCGCTCTTGGCGGCGTTCTTGGCCGCGGTCTTGGCCCGCTCGGCCTCCAGGATCGTCCAGGCCAGCCGGGCCGCGCCCAGCGCCACGACGATCTTCGGGTCGTCGTAGGTGCGGACCAGGTCGCCGTGCCTGGCCTTGATCGTCTCGTGCACCAGCGGCATCCGGCTGGCGCCCCCGGTCAGGAAGATCCCGGACAGCTGCCGCAGATCCACCCGGGCGGCCGCGATCGTCTCGTCCAGGATGTCGGCCGTCCTGATGATGTCCGCGCCCACCAGCGCGTGCAGGTCGGCCCGGGAGATCTGCACGTCCACGTCCGCGCCCGCCACATACTGGCTTGCGGTGTCGTACGCCGAGAGGGTCTCCTTGGCGGCCCGCGCCTCGTCCAGCAGATCGGCGGCGGCGGCCCGGTAGCGGCGGTCGGGGTTGGCGCTCACCTCGGCCCACCAGTCGGCCGCGGAGCGCTCGAGCTGGGCCCCCAGGAAGGCGAAGACGCGCTCGTCGAACACCTCGCCGCCGATCATGTCGTCCCCGCCCGGCTCCCCGATCACGTTGAAGTCGGCGCCGTCGGCGGCCAGCACCGCCGTGTCGAAGGTGCCGCCGCCGAGGTCGTAGACGGCCACCTGCCGCCCGCCGGAGACGCTGTGGATCGAGGTGTAGTGCAGCGCCGAGGCGACCGGCTCCTCCACGATGACGATCCGCGCCCCCGGCACCACCGCGGTCCCGGCCGCCTTGAGGATCTCCCGCCGGTCGGGCCGCCAGGCGACCGGGCAGGTCAGCACCACGGTGGCCGGGTCGGCGCCGTCGAAGCGGGTGCGCCCCTCGGCCACGAACAGGGCGAGAATGGCCGCCATCGCGTCCTTGACGTCCACCGGGACCCCGCCGAGCAGCATGGCGGCCCGGCCCACGTAACGTTTGGGGTTGCGCTCCACCCGTTCCGGATAGCGGACCATCGACCGCTGCGCGACCCGCCCGGCCACCAGCACGCCCTGCTCGTTGAGCAGGATCGTGGACGGCACCCGGCGTTCGCCGCCGACCTCCAGGATGTCCACCCGCCGGTCGGTCGCGATCGCCCCGGCGGAGAAACTCGTCCCCAGGTCCACGCCGAGGCACCACTGCGCCATCTCGGCCTCCTCCCGCTTTTGCGGCCTCCCGCAGGCGACCACGATAGTGGTCCGCGCGGGGCTCGATTGTGGCCGATCGCGCGCCCGAGTCGCGGCACGGCCGGAGGACCGGCAAAATGTTCGACATGGCCCGACGAACCACCAGCCCCCCACCCGAGGATTTCGAGGAGCGGATCGTCGATATCGACGTGTCCGCGGAGATGCGCACCAGCTTCCTGGAATACGCGTACTCGGTGATCTACCAGCGCGCCCTCCCGGATGCCAGGGACGGGCTCAAGCCCGTGCAGCGGCGCATCCTCTACTCGATGAACGAGATGGGGCTGCGGCCCGACCGGGGGCACGTGAAGTCCTCCCGGGTCGTCGGCGACGTGATGGGCAAGCTGCATCCCCACGGTGACAGCGCCATCTACGACGCGCTGGTCCGGATGGCCCAGCCGTTCTCGATGCGGCTGCCGCTGGTGGACGGCCACGGCAACTTCGGCTCGCCGGACGACCTGCCCGCCGCCATGCGGTATACCGAGGCCCGGCTGTCCGCCGCCGCCATGCTGATGACGCAGTCCATCGACGAGGACACCGTCGACTTCAAGCCCAACTACGACGGCCAGGAGACCGAGCCCACGGTCCTGCCGTCGGCGTTCCCGAACCTGCTGGTCAACGGCTCGACGGGGATCGCGGTCGGGATGGCCACCAACATGGCCCCGCACAACCTCGGCGAGGTCATCGCCGCCGCCCGGCACCTGATCAAGAAGCCGGACGCGACGCTGGAAGACCTGATGCGCTTCGTGCCCGGCCCCGACCTGCCGACCGGGGGCTCGATCATCGGGTTGGCGGGGGTCAGGGATGCGTACGAGACCGGGCGTGGCACGTTCCGGATGCGGGCCAAGGCCACGGTCGACAACGTGACGCCGCGGCGCAAGGGGCTGATCGTCACCGAGTTGCCGTACAACGTGGGGCCTGAACGGGTGATCACCAAGATCAAGGAGCTGGTGAACGCCAAGAAGCTGTCCGGGATCGCCGACCTGAAGGACCTCACCGACCGGCACAAGGGCCTCCGCCTGGTCATCGAGATCAAGAACGGGTTCATCCCCGAGGCGGTGCTGGAGGAGCTCTACCGGCTGACGCCGATGGAGGAGACCTTCGGCATCAACAACGTGGCCCTGGTCGACGGCCAGCCCCGCACGCTCGGGCTGCGCGAGCTGCTCCGGGTGTACGTGGATCACCGGATCGACGTGGTGCGGCGGCGCTCGCAGCACCGGCGGCGCAAGCGGGAAGAGCGCCTGCACCTGGTGGACGGCCTGATCGTCGCGCTGCTCAACATCGACGAGGTCATCCAGGTCATCCGCTCCTCCGACGACTCGGCCGCCGCCCGCGCCCGGTTGATGGAGACCTTCGAGCTGAGCGAGATCCAGGCCAACTACATCCTGGACACGCCGCTGCGCCGGCTGACCCGCTACGACAAGCTGGAGCTGGACAAGGAGAAGGAGACGCTGACCCGGGAGATCGCCGAGCTGACCGCGATCCTGTCCTCCGAGGACAAGCTGAACAAGGTCGTCTCGGACGAGCTGGCCCAGGTGGCCAAGACCTACGGCACGCCCCGCCGGACGGTGCTGCTGGAGTCCTCCGGGGCGTCCAGGACGGCCGCGGTGCCGCTGGAGGTGGCCGACGATCCGTGCCTGGTGCTGCTGTCCTCGACCGGGCTGCTGGCCCGCACCGGCGACGCCTCCCCGCTGGCGGCCGACGGCGAGCGCACCGTGCACGACGTCCTGGTCTCGGTGGTCCGGTCGACGGTCCGCGGCGAGACCGGCGTGGTCACCTCGCACGGGCGCATGATCCGGGTGTCGGTGGTGGACCTGCCCGCCCTGCCGCCCTCGGCCAACCCGCCGTCGCTGGCGGGCGGGCATCCGGTGGCGGAGTATGTGTCGCTCAATCCCGACGAGGTGGTGGTCGGCCTGGGTTCGCTCGACCCGAACAGTCCCGGCCTGGCCATCGGTACCGCGCAGGGCGTGGTGAAACGGGTGGTGCCCGAATATCCGGCCAACCGTGACGAGTTCGAGGTCATCGGCCTGCGTGACGGTGACACCGTGGTGGGGGTCGCCGAGCTGACCTCCGAGGAGCACGACCTGGTCTTCATCAGCTCGGACGCGCAGCTGCTCCGCTTCCCGGCCGCCAGCGTGCGGCCCCAGGGCCGCCCGGCCGGCGGCATGGCCGGGATCAGGCTGGAGCCCGGGGCCCGGGTGATCTGGTTCGGGGCGGTCGATCCGTCCCGGGAGTCGCGGGTCATCACGATCGCCGGGTCGTCCACGGCGCTGCCGGGCACCCAGATCGGCGGCGGCAAGATGGCGGACTACGCCGAGTTCCCGCCGAAGGGCCGGGCCACCGGCGGAGTCCGCGCGCAGCGCTTCCTGAAGGGGGAGGACATGCTGCTGCTGGCGTGGGCGGGTCCCGCGCCCGCCAAGGCGGTCTCGGCCGTCGGGAAGCCGATCCCGCTGCCGGACGAGCTCGGCCGCCGGGACGGTTCGGGGGTGCGCCTCACCCACACGGTCGCCGCCGTCGGCGGCTCCCTCTTCGCGGACTTCGAGGAGGGTCCGGAGGCTCCCCCCGAGGATGTCTGATCACGTAGCTCCCCGGTCTCAGGAGAAGGCCGGGGAGAGCTACGTCCACTCGCCCAGAAGCCCTCGATCGGCCAGCTCGGGACGAACCTTCGCCGAGTAGGCTCTATCTCGCAAGCCGTCCTTGAACCAGCGATCATCCCGCTCAGGAAGGAGGCGAGCCCCGCTCGTGTCTAGGAGCTGGTACACGTGAGTGCAACCACACGCCTAAGACCAACGGACGCGGATAAGGGCTACTCGGTGAGCGGCCGGATTCTCGGGCCGCTCGAACTTGCCGGGCCTTTGGGCACGTTACAGCCCAACGCGGGCAAGCACCGGGTGTTGCTGGCCGGGCTCATGCTTCGGGCCGACACGATCGTGCCGGTCACCGATCTGATCACATGGCTGTGGGACGACCTCCCGCCCGCCACCGCCAAGGAGACGTTGTACGTCTACCTGATGCGGCTGAGAAAGGAACTCGCCAAGGGGGTCGGCGGCGGGATCCGGATTCACACGGCCGGAGGGGGCTACCGGCTGAGCCTGAACAGGGACGCGGTCGACGTCCTGGTGTTCCAGCGGCTCGTGGAGGAGGCGCTGGTCGCCGAGCGGCGGGACGACCCGAAGGCCGCGATCGATCTGCTCCGCGAGGCCGAGGAGTTGTGGCGCGGCCCTGCCCTGGCCGACGTGCCGTCCGACGCGCTCAGGCGGGACGAGGCCGCCCGCCTGACCGAAGAGTGGGGCCGCGCGGTGGAGCGCCGGATCGATCTGGAACTCGACATGGGCCACCCGGGCGTGCTCATCGGCGAGCTGCGCACGCTCACCGCTCGTTACCCCTCGCGCGAGCGCTTCTGGGCGCAGCTCATGATCGCCCTCTATCGCGACAATCGCCAGGTGGAGGCGCTGGAGTGTTACCGCCAGGCCCGCGAGCTGCTCATGGACGAGTTCGGCCTGGAGCCGGGCGACGAGCTACGGCGCCTGCATCAGCAGATCCTGGACCAGGCGGTGCCGCCCGCTCTCGAGCCGCCGCGGGCGCCGACGGCCTGGGTTTCGCAGTGCCAGCTTCCCCCGGACACGCCTGACTTCGTCGGACGGGACGAGGAGATCGACCGCATCGAGGAAGCCCTGACGGCGGGTGCCGAGCTGGCCGCGGCTCCCATCGTGGTGATCTCCGGCCCGCCGGGAGTCGGGAAGAGCGCGCTCGCCGCGCGGGTCGCCCATCGCATGCGGCACGCGTTCCCGGATGGGCAGTGGTACGCGCGTTTCCCTGAGACCAAGGCCGGCGAGGGGGTCGAGGACACCACGCTGACCGATCTGCTGCAGTTGTCCGGCGTCGATCCGCACAGCGTGCCCGGCGGGCAGCTCGCCCGGAGCGCCGCCTTGCGCGCACGGCTGACCGACAGACGGGTGCTGCTGATCCTGGACCAGGCCAAGAACCTCGACCAGGTGCTGGCCCTGCTGCCCAACAGCCCGGGCTGCGCGGTGATCGTCACCAGCACGCGACTGCTGGTCGGGCTGCCGGGGGCCGTGCAGGTCAGTCTGGAACCGTTGCCGTCCGCCCAGGCGGAGGAGCTGCTGGAAGAGCTGGTCGGGCGGCGGGTCAGGGAGGAACCGGACGCGGCGCGTGACATCGCCTCCTTGTGCGGGAGGCTGCCGCTCGCCCTGCGCATCGCCGGGGCCCGCCTGGCCACCAGGCCGGACATCCGCCTGGCGGACTTCGCCCAGCGGTTGGGGGATACGCGTCGGCGGCTGGACGAACTTCACACCGGGTCGATGGAACTGCGCGCCAGCATCGAGCTCAGCTATGTCGCGCTCTCCGACGGCGCCCGGTCGGCGTTCCGGATGCTCGGACTGCTTGACGGGTCGGACTTCCCCGAGTGGGTGCTCGCCGCGCTGCTCGGCCGCGAGGATGTCGATCACCTCGTGGAGGAGTTCGTGGTGGCGAGTCTCATCGCGCCGGTGGGCAGGGATCGTACCGGGGAGCCCCGGTACCGGATGCACGACCTGCTCTTCGTCTACGCGGCGGAGCTGGCGGCCGAGGAACCCGAGGAGGTCAGACGTGTCGCGCTCCGGCGGCTCCTGGACACGCTCATGCAGGTGGCGGTGACGGCCTGGCATCGGCATCCTCGAATCCTCTGGGGGCGCGCGCCCGTCGGTCCGCCGCCCGCTGGCTCGCTCGCGCTGTCCGACGAACGCCTGAACCGCCTGGTCTCCGAACCGCTCGCCTGGGACGAGTCCGTACGGCAGCTGGTGGTTCCGCTGATCGAGCGGGCCTGCGAGTACGGCTGGCACGGTGACGCCGGCTACCTCTCCGGGCTGATCTGCATAGGAACCGACGCCGATCTGGAGCGCATCTGTCACGCCGTGAAGACCGCCGCCCGGGCCTCCGAGGACGAACTGGTGTGGTGGCAGGCGGAGTTCGCGCTGACCCGCCGGCTCATCCACCAGCCTTCGGAGGAGGCCGTGGATCGGCTGACCAGGTGCCTGGAGGCTTTCCGGCGGTTCAACGCGCCCTCCGCCGTGCGGCACACGCTGGTGTGGCTGTCGATCTGCTTTGCCGTACGCGGCCACGTGTTCCAGGCCCGTCAGTTCGCGGCCCAGGCGCTGGCCGTCATCGACGATCTCGGCAAGGACGCGGCATGGACGCTGCCCATGCCGGATCTGGTCTCGGCTCTGGCCACCGAGCGTCACCGGCCTGAGTTCCTGCCGAGGTTCCAGCGGGCGTGGGAGGAGGCCGAGCGGTTCGGAGATCTCACGTATCAGTGGATCGCGCTCAACGGGCTCTCCAGCGCCGCCCGGAATGTCGGCGACCTGGAATGGGCGTTGTGGGCGGCGGAACGCGGGTTGGCGCTGGCGGACACCATCGGGGAGATGCAGGCGTCGGCGTGGATGCGTGTCCAGCTCGCACGCGTACGGCTCGATCAGGGGCACCTCGACGAGGCGGAGGCTGAGGCCGAGCGAGCGCAGAAAATCTTCGCGAGGGATCTCAGCTGGCCCGGTATCTCGGCCGCGGCGGAGCTGCTGATACGGATTTCCAGCGAGAAGCGGTCACACGCCGTTCAATAAAAGACAGTTAGAAACTCTGGCTGCCCGGACCCTTATCGGTCTGTGGCAGCTTTTCTTTCTCCGTTAACCCCGATGTGGTTCCACAATACGCAGTCTTCACGTTGGCCGGGCCAGCAGGCCGGTGAAATTCTCCATATCACGGAGAGTGACTTACCAGAAGCACTGTCCTGCCACGAGGGACGGCCCTGATGCGGCCAATCCGGCGCTTTACCTGCGCTGCTATGTAGCCGCTAGGAGCCGCGTTAGGACCGGCCTCGTAGCCTTATCTCGGTTTCATTGATGAGGAGGGCAAACGGGGATGGCCTTCGAAAAAGGAATCGAGCTTGACGTCGCGTTCCTGGAAGCCGATCGGGGGATCGCGGAAAACTTTGTGAATCCGCCCGCCTCGCGTCGATGCGCAGCGCTGGCGATTATCGCCGCATATCTGCATCGCACGACGACGAGGGCGGAGATCTTCTTCCGGGCGGAGTCCGCGGACGCGAAAAGGTCCTTGCCGTTCAGCGTACGGGTTCGCGGTGAGGAGACCCTGGACGTCCTGGCACAGCGCGTGGCCGACGCGTGGCATGCCACCGACGCCCTTGAGGCATTGGACAGTCAACGCATCTCCATTCATTCCGACGCTGACCTCCGTGATCTGCCCGAATTCGTTCGGCAGTTGACGCGTGGCGCACGGGTAGCCGGGCTTGAGCTGGGTGATCGCCTTGTTTCGCCCTCCGTTGTGGAGGTGTTCGGTGAGTGGGTGCGGGTGTCGCCGGATGCGGTGGCAGTCTGTGGCGACGGGGTGACCTGGACGTACACCGAACTGGACGCACGAGCCGAGGCGCTGGCGACTCGGCTGACCGCCGCCGGGGTGGACGCCGAGACGCCGGTGGCGATGCTGCTGGAACGCTCACCCCAGGTGATCGTCGCCTCCCTCGCGGTGCTGAAGGCCGGCGGCGCGTACGTGCCGTTGCATCCAAGCTTCCCGACCGAACGCATGCGCTGGGTCGCCGAGCACACCAACACCCCCATCCTGCTGACCGACACGGCAATGCGAGAACGAGCCGCAGAGCTGGGTCTCCCATTCCTGGTGGTCGACGATGACCAGCCTGGTGGGGATCGCATCCGTGATGGTCAGGCCAGGGGCGCTCGGGATGCGGACGGCCGGCACGGTCAAACCGCGACTGGTCAGATAGACGCGCGGACCGCAGAAAGCCGCGCCATGGCTGGTAGCCGTGGGGATCGGCCGACCGATGGGGATCGTAGCCGCCTCGGCCTGGATGGGTCGGGGAACGGGAGTGCAGGTGGCGAACGGCTCGCGTATGTGATGTTCACCTCCGGATCGACCGGACTGCCCAAAGGCGTGGCCGTGACCCACGCCGACGTGATCGCGCTGGCCACCGATCGTGCCTGGCACACCACCGCACACGCCCGCGTGCTCATGCACTCCCCGCACGCCTTCGACGCCTCCACCTACGAGATATGGGTCCCCCTGCTCAACGGCGGACGCATCGTCGTGGCACCCCCCGGAATCCTCGAGCCCGCCCGGCTGGCCAAGGTCATCTCCCAGCAGAAAGTCACCGCGGTCTTTCTTACCACCGCCTTGTTCAACCTCCTCGTCGAGGAATGCCCACCCGGGCTGGAAGGTCTTGCCGAGATCTGGACTGGAGGCGAGTTCGTTTCCCCTTCGGCTATGCGCGCAGCCTCCGATGCTTTCCCAGACACACGAATCGTGCACGTCTACGGCCCGACCGAGACCACGACCTTCGCCACCTACACCCCTGTACCCCGTTCCATCCCCGCCGAGGCGGCCACCATCCCCATCGGCCGGCCCATGGACGGCATGCGCGCCTACGTCCTGGACCAGCGATTGCGACTGCTGCCTCCCGGCGTGCCCGGCGAACTGTATCTGGCCGGGGCCGGACTGGCACGCGGCTACTATGCCCGCCCCGACCTCACGGCGGAACGGTTCATCGCCGACACGTTCGGCCGTCCCGGCGAGCGGATGTATCGCACCGGCGACCTGGTGCGGAGGACCACCGAGGGCGAACTGGAATTCATCGGCCGCTCCGACGATCAGGTCAAGATCCGCGGATTCCGGATCGAACTCGGCGAAATCGAAGCAGCACTCGACCGGCTGCCACACGTAGCCCAGTCGGTGGTCGTCGCCCGTGAAGACCACACCGGCAAGCAATTGGTCGGCTATGTGGTCCCGGCATCAGGACACCGCCTAGACACTGTCCAACTGCGCGCCGAACTGTCCGCTCATCTGCCCGCCTTCATGATCCCCGCGGCGATGGTGCCGCTGGAGACGTTGCCGCTGACCGGCAACGGCAAGATCGACCGGGCAGCCCTCCCCGCGCCCACCTACGAAACCTCACCCGAGCACGCCGCCAGCCGTACCCCCACCGAAGAAATCCTCGCCGGGCTGTTCGCGGAAGTGCTCCAACTGCCCGCTGTGGGGGTGCATGACAGCTTCTTCGACCTGGGCGGACACTCACTGCTGGCCACACGACTGATCAGCCGGGTGCGCAGCGTATTGCAGTCCGAGTTGTCGGTGCGAGATCTGTTCGAGGCACCAACGGTGGAAGCGTTGGCGGCGCGACTGGATGACGGTCCCGTAAGACCCGCCGTACACAGCCGGGAACATAAGTCCCCGGAGCTGCCGCTGTCGTTCGCGCAGCAGCGGCTCTGGTTCCTCGATCAGGCGCAAGAAGCAAGTGCGGCCTACAACATCCCCCTTGCCGTGGACATCTCCGGCCCGCTGAACGTGACCGCCCTGGAACAAACACTCGGGGACGTGGTCGCCCGGCATGAGCCGCTCCGCACCGTGTTCGATTCTCGCCAGGGACACCCCTACCAGCGAGTGCTGGGACCCGGCCAGGCGCTGGTGCCGTGGCGGGTGATCGAGACAGGTCCCGATGGGTTGGAGTCGGCTCTTGCTGACGCCGCCGCCGCGCCGTTCGCGCTGGGTGCGGATCTGCCGGTGCGGGCCTGGCTGTTCGCGGCTGGTCCGCAACGGTGGACGTTGCTGCTGGTGATCCATCACATCGCCGCCGACGGGTGGTCGCTGGGGCCGCTGGCGCGGGACCTGGCTGATGCTTACACGGCCCGATGCCGAGGAGAGGCACCGACGTGGGAGCCGTTGCCTGTCTCTTTCCGGGACTACGTGCTGTGGCAGCGTGAGCTGCTGCAGGGTGAGTTGCTCGATCAGCAGCTGGCATTCTGGCGGGAGACGCTGCGCGGCGCTCCCGAACAGCTCGACCTGCCCTTCGACCGCCCCCGACCCGCGCACCCGACCGGGCGGGGCGGCACGGTGGAGTTCCAGATCGACCCGCAGACACACACCCGCATCCAAAGCGTGGCGCGTGAGCATGGTGTGAGCGCCTTCATGGTCATCCACGCCGCGCTGGTCAGCCTGCTGCACCGGCTCGGCGCCGGAACCGACATCCCCCTGGGCAGCGTCGTCGCCGGCCGCGTCGATGAAGCACTCGACGACCTCGTCGGCTTCTTCGTCAACACCCTCGTCCTGCGCGTGGACATCTCCGGCAACCCGTCCTTCCGCGAACTCCTCCACCGCGTCCGCGAAACCGACCTCACCGCCTACAGCAACCAAGACCTCCCCTTCGACCGCCTGGTCCAGGAGCTCAACCCGGCCCGCACCCTGGGCGTGCACCCGCTGACCCAGACCATGCTGGTGTTCCACAGCCAAGGGGAGCCCTCGCTCGAACTGCCGGGTCTGAAGACCGAGCTGAGACAGCCCCACGTGGGGGTTTCTCGGTTCGACCTCACCTTCGAGATCACCGAGAACACCGGTCGTCTCGAATACAACGTGGACCTGTTCGAGCGCCGGACCGCTCAGGAGCTGGTCGATCGGCTGCTGCGGGTTCTCCAGTCGGCGATTCGCGATGTGGACACGCCGGTGGGAAATCTCGACGTCCTCTCCGCGGACGAGCGCATGGTGATCCTCGAATCCTGGGGCGGGACCGAATCTGTTGATCAGCAGGGCACGTTCGTCGAGCTTTTCCAGAAGCAGGTGGCTCGCGTTCCCACCGAGACGGCCCTCATCTACGGGGACGAGCGGCTGAGCTACGCCCAACTCGACGCTCGTACGGACCGACTCGCTCGCCACCTCGTCGCCAACGGCATCGGGCCGGAGCAGGTCGTCGCCATGGCGTTGCCCAGATCCGTCGAGATGGTGGTCGCCATTGTCGCGACGCTCAAGGCGGGTGGCGCTTACCTCCCGATCGACCTGGCCTATCCTTCCGAGCGCATCGCGTACATGCTGACCGATGCCGAACCCGCGCTCGTGCTGACCACGTCGGAAGTGGCCGCAGAGCTGCCTGGCCAGCACCGGATGATCCTTCTCGACAGCCCCATAGCCGATACCCGCTCAAACGAGAACCGATGGGCGCCCCCGCACCCGGCCAACCCCGCCTACGTCATCTACACCTCCGGCTCAACGGGCCGGCCCAAGGGCGTGGTGGTGACCCACGCGGGCATCGCGAACCTGACGCGTTCACAGACCGAGGCGTTCGCCCTCGACTCGGGATGCAGAGTGTTGCAGTTCGCTTCGCCGAGCTTCGACGCGATGTTCTGGGAATTCTGCATGTCCCTGCTGACGGGTGCCACCCTCGTGGTCGCCCGGGCCGAGGAGCTGCTGCCGGGCGAAGCGCTCGCCGGGCTGATCGCCAAGCACGCGGTCACGCACGTCACGCTGCCCCCATCGGCGCTGACCCAGCTCGCGGAGTACGACCTTCCCAGCGTCACGACTCTCGTGGTCGCCGGTGAATCCTGCCCGGCTGAGGTGGTCGCCGCCTGGTCCGCCGGCCGCCAGATGATCAACGCGTACGGTCCGACGGAGACAACGGTATGCGCCACGATGAGCGCGCCGCTGTCTCCGGCGGCTAGCCCGACCATCGGCGGGCCTATCACCGGGATGCGGACATACGTGCTGGATGAGTGGCTTCAGCCTGTACCGCCCGGCGTGCCCGGTGAGCTGTACATCGCCGGTGTGGGCCTGGCTCGTGGCTATTCCGGTCGCCCCGACCTGACCGCGGAGCGGTTCGTCGCCGATGTGTTCGGCGGGCCGGGTGAACGGATGTACCGCACCGGCGACCTGGTGCGATGGACCACCGAAGGCGAACTCGAATTCATCGGCCGCTCCGACGACCAAGTCAAAATCCGCGGGTTCCGGATCGAACTCGGCGAGATCGAAGCAGCGCTGGACCGGCTACCGCGCGTAGGCCAGTCGGTGGTCGTCGCCCGCGAGGACCACGCGGGCAAACAGTTGGTCGGCTACGTGGTCCCGGCGTCAGGGCATCAGGTAGACGGCGTTCAACTTCGGGCCGAACTGGCCGCTCACCTACCCGCGTTCATGGTTCCAGCAGCGGTCGTAGTACTGGAGGCGTTGCCGCTGACTCCGAATGGGAAGATCGACCGCGGTGGTCTTCCCGCCCCGACGTACTCCGACGGCAGTCACGCTCTAGCTCGCACCGTCATGCAGGAGATCCTCGCCGGGCTGTTCGCGGAAGTGCTCCAACTCCCTGCCGTCGGCATGCGCGACAGCTTCTTCGACCTGGGTGGACACTCACTGCTGGCCACACGACTGATCAGCCGGGTGCGCAGCGTATTGCGATCTGAGTTGTCGGTACGAGATCTATTCGAGGCACCTACGGTGGAAGCGCTGGCGGCGCGACTGGATGACGGTCCCGTAAGGCCCGCAGTACGCGCCCGTGAACACACGTCCCCGGAACTGCCACTGTCGTTCGCGCAGCAGCGGCTCTGGTTCCTCGACCAGATGCAGGAAACAGGCGCGGCCTACAACATCCCCCTAGCCGTGGACATCTCCGGCCCGCTGAACGTTACCGCCCTGGAACAAGCACTCGGGGATGTGGTCGCCCGGCATGAGTCGCTCCGCACCGTGTTCCTGGCGCGTGAGGGGCGGCCCTACCAGCGAGTGCTGGAAGTCGATCAAGTGCTCATGCAGGTGATCGACTTAGGCTCCGATGGATTGGAGCCAGCGCTTGCTGACGCCGCCGGCGCGCCGTTCCTGCTGGACGGAGAAGTGCCCGTGCGGGCGTGGCTGTTCGCTACCGGTGCGCAGCGGTGGACGTTGCTGCTGGTGATCCACCACATCGCCGCCGACGGGTGGTCGTTGGGGCCGCTGGCGCGAGACCTGGCTGATGCTTACGCGGCTCGATGCCGAGGAGAGGCACCGACGTGGGAGCCGTTGCCGGTCTCTTTCCGGGACTACGTGCTGTGGCAGCACGATCTGCTCGAAGGCGAGCTGCTGGACAAGCAGTTGGCTTTCTGGCGGGAGACGCTGCGCGGCGCTCCCGAACAGCTCGACCTGCCCTTCGACCGCCCCCGGCCCGCGCACCCGAGCGGACAAGGCGACACGGTCGAGTTCCAGATCGACCCCCAGACGCACACCCGCATCCAAACAGTGGCGCGTGAACATGGCGTAAGTACCTTCATGGTCATCCACGCCGCATTGGTCACCCTGCTCCACCGCCTCGGCGCCGGAACCGACATCCCCCTGGGCAGCGTCGTCGCCGGCCGCGTCGATGAAACACTCGACGACCTCGTCGGCTTCTTCGTCAACACCCTCGTCCTACGCGTAGACATCTCCGGCAACCCGTCCTTCCGCGAACTCCTCCACCGCGTCCGCGAAACCGACCTCGCCGCCTACAGCAACCAGGACCTCCCCTTCGACCGGCTGGTCGAAGAACTCAACCCCGCCCGCGCCCTGGGCATCCACCCGCTGGCGCACGTGATGCTGGCCTACCGAACCGCGTTCGAAGCGGACATGCGGTTGAACGGGCTGGAGACACGCGTGCGGCCGGTCCATTCAGGTACGGCCAAGTTCGACCTCACCTTCGAGGTCATCGAGCACTTCGACGAGGACAAGCGGGCTGACGGCATCCAAGGAAGCCTGGAGTTCAACACCGACCTGTTCACCCAGCACACCGCCACCGCGCTGACACAGAGGCTGCGCCAGATCGTCGAAACAGTCATCGCCGATCCTGACCTGCCGGTCGACGACCTCGACATTCTCACGCCGAGCGAGCAACAGCAGGTCGTGGCGGCAGCGACAGCAGAACCGAACGCCGCAAAGACCGACACCTCGGTGGTGGAGGTGTTCGATGAGTGGGTACGGGCGTCGCCGGATGCGGTGGCGGTCTGCGGCGACGGACTGACCTGGACCTACGCCGAACTGAACGCACGAGCCCAGGCACTGGCGTCTCGGCTGACAGCCACCGGGGTGGATGCGGAGACGCCGGTGGCGATGCTGCTGGAACGCTCACCCCAGGTGATCGTCGCCTCCCTCGCGGTTCTGAAGGCCGGCGGCGCATACGTGCCATTGCATCCAAGCTTCCCGACCGAGCGCATGCGCTGGGTCGCCGAACACACCAACACCCCCATCCTGCTGACCGACACAGCGATGCGAGAACGAGCCGCCGAACTCGGTCTCCCGCTCCTGGTCGTCGACGACGACCAGCCCGGTGAGGATCAGGCCAGGGACACTCGGAATGCGGACGGTCAGACCGCGGCTGGTCAGATAGACGCACGGACCGCGGAAGCTGGCCTCGCAGGTGGTAGCCGGGGAGAGCGGCTCGCGCATGTGATGTTCACCTCAGGATCGACCGGACTGCCCAAGGGCACTCGGGACACGGACGGCCGGGACGGTCAGACCACGGCTGGTCAGATAGACGCGCAGACCGCAGAAAGCCGCGCTACGGCTGGTAGTCATGCGGATCGGCCGACCGATGGGGATCGTGGCCGCCTCGGCCGGTATAGGTCGGGGAACGAGAGCGTAGGTGGCGAACGGCTCGCATACGTGATGTTCACCTCCGGATCGACCGGACAGCCCAAAGGCGTGGCGGTAACCCATGCCGATGTGGTCGCCTTGGCCACCGACCGTGCCTGGCACACCAGCGCACACACCCGTGTGCTCATGCACTCCCCGCACGCCTTCGACGCCTCCACCTACGAGATATGGGTCCCCCTGCTCAACGGCGGACGCATCGTCGTGGCACCCGCCGGGATCCTGGAGCCCGCCCGCCTGGCCCAGGTCATCTCCCAGCAGAACGTCACCGCGGTATTCCTCACCACCGCCCTGTTCAACCACCTGGTCGATGAGCACCCGCCCGGACTGGAAGGCCTAGCCGAAATCTGGACTGGAGGCGAGTTCGTCTCCCCCTCGGCCATGCGCGCGGCCACCGACGCCTTCCCGCACACACAAATCGTGCACGTCTACGGCCCCACCGAGACCACCACCTTCGCCACCTGCATCCCCCTATCCCGGCCCATCCCCGCCGAGGCGGCCACCATCCCCATCGGCCGACCCATGGACGGCATGCGCGCCTACGTCCTAGACCAGCGACTACGGCTGCTACCTCCCGGCGTGCCCGGCGAGCTGTATCTGGCCGGGGCCGGACTGGCACGCGGCTACTACGCCCGCCCCGACCAGACCGCCGAACGCTTCATCGCCGACACCTTCGGCCGACCGGGCGAGCGCATGTATCGCACCGGCGACCTGGTGCGATGGACCACCGACGGCGAACTCGAATTCATCGGCCGCTCCGACGACCAAGTCAAAATCCGCGGATTCCGAATCGAACTCGGAGAAATCGAAGCAGCACTCGACCGCCTCCCCCACGTAGCCCAGTCGGCCGTCGTCGCCCGCGAAGACCACACCGGCAAGCAGTTGGTCGGCTACGTGGTCCCAACGTCAGAGCATCAGGTGGACGGGGGTCAACTACGGGCCGAACTGTCCGCTCACCTACCCGCCTTCATGATCCCCGCAGCGATCATGACGCTGAAGACGTTGCCCCTGACCCCGAATGGGAAGATCGACCGCAGCGCGCTTCCCGCCCCAACGTACTCCGACAGCGATCACACCCTGGCTCGCACCGTCATGCAGGAGATCCTCGCCGGGCTGTTCGCGGAAGTGCTGCAACTGCCCGCTGTGGGGGTGCACGACAACTTCTTCGACCTGGGCGGACACTCACTGCTGGCCACACGACTGATCAGCCGGGTGCGCAGCGTATTGCAGTCCGAGTTGTCGGTACGAGATCTGTTCGAGGCACCAACAGTGGAAGCACTGGCGGCGCGACTGGATGACGGTCCAGTAAGACCAGCCGTACACGCCCGGGAACACAAATCCCCAGAACTGCCGCTGTCATTCGCGCAGCAGCGGCTCTGGTTCCTCGATCAGATGCAGGAAACGGGCGCCGCCTACAACATCCCCCTTGCCGTGGACATCTTCGGCCCGCTGAACGTGACCGCCCTGGAACAAGCACTCGGGGACGTGGTCGCCCGGCATGAGCCGCTCCGCACCGTGTTCGAGTCTCGCCAGGGACACCCCTACCAGCGAGTGCTGGATGTCGAGCAAGTGCGAGTAGCCCTCCAGGTCAGCGATCCTGCTTCCGAGGATTTGCGCCAGAGGCTGATCGAGGCGGCCTCCACGCCGTTTGTGTTGGATCAGGATCTGCCGGTGCGGGCGTGGCTGTTCGCTACCGGTGCGCAGCGGTGGACGTTGCTGTTGGTGATCCACCACATCGCCGCCGACGGGTGGTCGCTGGGGCCGCTGGCGCGAGACCTGGGTGAGGCCTATGCGGCTCGGTGCCGAGGAGAGGCTCCGGAGTGGGAACCGTTGCCGGTCTCTTATGGGGACTACGTGCTATGGCAGCGTGAACTGCTGAAAGGCGCTTTGCTGGATCAGCAGCTGGCTTTCTGGCGGGAGACACTGCGGGGCGCCCCTGAACAGCTCGACCTGCCCTTCGACCGCCCCCGACCCGCGCACCCGACCGGACGGGGCGGCACGGTCGAGTTCCGGATCGACCCCAAGACGCACGCCCGCATCCAGCAACTCGCCCGCCAGCACGACGTGAGCGTCTTCATGGTCATCCACGCCGCGCTGGTCACCCTGCTCCACCGCCTCGGCGCCGGAACCGACATCCCCCTAGGCAGCGTCGTCGCCGGCCGCGTCGATGAAGCACTCGACGACCTCGTCGGCTTCTTCGTCAACACCCTCGTCCTACGCGTAGACATCTCCGGCACCCCCTCTTTCCGCGAGGTCCTCGGTCGAGTTCGGGGAACCGACCTGGCCGCCTACAGCAACCAAGACCTCCCCTTCGACCGCCTGGTCGAAGAACTCAACCCCGCCCGCGCCCTGGGCATCCACCCGCTGGCGCACGTGATGCTGACCTACCGAACCGCGTTCGAAGCAGATATGCGGTTGAACGGGCTAGAGACGCAGGTACGCCCGGTCCATTCAAATACGGCCAAGTTCGACCTCACCTTCGAGGTCGTCGAGCACGTCAACTCCGATCGCCAGGCCGACGGCTTCCAAGGATCCCTGGAGTTCAACACCGACCTGTTCACCCAGCACACCGCCACCGCGCTGACGCAAAGGCTGCGCCAGATCCTCGAATCAGTCATCGCCAACCCCGACCTGCCCATCGCCGACATCGGCATCCTCACGCCCGGCGAACGGCAAGACATCCTCCAAGCGGCGATAGCAGAGCCATCCAACATCCACACCGATCGCTCCGTCGTGGAGGTGTTCGATGAGTGGGTGCGGGCGTCGCCGGATGCGGTGGCAGTCTGCGGCGACGGAGTGACCTGGACCTACACCGAACTGAACGCACGAGCCCAGGCACTGGCGTCTCGGCTGACGGCCGCCGGAGTGGGCGCCGAGACGCCGGTGGCGATGCTGCTGGAACGCTCACCCCAGGTGATCGTCGCCTCCCTCGCGGTTCTGAAGGCCGGCGGCGCATACGTGCCATTGCATCCAAGCTTCCCGACCGAGCGCATGCGCTGGGTCGCCGAACACACCAACACCCCCATCCTGCTGACCGACACGGCAATGCGAGAACGAGCCGCCGAACTCGGTCTCCCGCTCCTGGTCGTCGACGACGACCAGCCCGGTGAGGATCAGGCCAGGGACACTCGGAACGCGGACGGTCGGGACGGTCAGACCGCGGCTGGTCAGATAGACGCACGGACCGCGGAAGCTGGCCTCGCAGGTGGTAGCCGGGGAGAGCGGCTCGCGCATGTGATGTTCACCTCAGGATCGGCCGGACTGCCCAAGGGCACTCGGGACACGGACGGCCGGGACGGTCAGACCACGGCTGGTCAGATAGGCGCGCGGACCGCAGAAAGCGGCACCACGGCTGATAGCCGGGGAGATCGGCCCGCGTATGTGATGTTCACCTCAGGATCGACCGGACAGCCCAAAGGCACTCGGGACGCGGACGGTCGGGACGGTCAGACCGCGGCTGGTCAGATAGGCGCGCGGACCGCAGAAGGCGGCGCCACGGCTGATAGCCGGGGGGATCGGCTCGCGTATGTGATGTTCACTTCCGGATCGACCGGACTGCCCAAAGGTGTGGCCGTGACCCATGCCGACGTGATCGCGTTGGCCACCGATCGTGCCTGGCACGCCAGCGCACACACCTGTGTGCTGATGCACTCCCCGCACGCCTTCGATGCCTCCACCTACGAGATATGGATTCCCCTGCTCAACGGTGGACGCGTCGTCGTGGCACCCCCCGGGATCCTGGAGCCCGCCCGGCTGGCCGACGTCATCTCCCAGCAGAACGTCACCGCGGTATTCCTGACCACCGCCCTGTTCAACCACCTGGTCGACGAGCGCCCGCCCGGACTGGAAGGCCTAGCCGAAATCTGGACTGGAGGCGAGTTCGTCTCCCCCTCGGCCATGCGCGCCGCCACCGACGCCCTTCCAGACACACGAATCGTGCACGTCTACGGCCCGACCGAGACCACGACCTTCGCCACCTACACCCCCGTCCCCCGACCTGTCCCCGCAGAAGCTGCCACCATCCCCATCGGCCGCCCCATGGATGGCATACGCGCCTACGTCCTGGACCAACGGCTCCAACCCCTGCCGCCCGGCGTGCCCGGCGAACTGTATCTGGCCGGGGCCGGACTGGCACGCGGCTACTACGCCCGCCCCGACCAGACCGCCGAACGATTCATCGCCGACGCCTTCGGCCAACCGGGCGAGCGCATGTACCGCACGGGTGATGTGGTGCGGTGGACCGCTGAGGGCGAGCTGGAGTTCGTCGGCCGCTCCGACGACCAAGTCAAGATCCGCGGGTTCCGAATCGAACTCGGCGAAATCGAAGCAGCACTCGACCGGCTGCCACATGTAGCCCAGTCCGTGGTCATCGCCCGCGAAGACCACACCGGCAAGCAACTGGTCGGCTACGTGGTCCCGGCATCAGGACACCACCTCGACATTGTCCAACTACGCACCGAACTGTCCGCTCACCTGCCCGCCTTCATGATCCCCGCAGCGATCGTGACGCTGGAAGCGTTGCCACTGACAGGCAACGGCAAGATCGACCGGGCAGCCCTCCCCGCACCCACCTACCAGACCTCACCCGAGCACGCCGCCAGCCGTACCCCCACCGAAGAAATCCTCGCCGGGCTGTTCGCGGAAGTGCTGCAACTGCCCGCCGTGGGGGTACATGACAGCTTCTTCGATCTGGGCGGACACTCACTGCTGGCCACACGATTGATCAGCCGCGTCCGCGACGTGCTACGTGTGGACCTGACCGTTCGCGACCTGTTCGAAAGTCCCACAGTGGCGGCTCTGGCCGAGACCGTCACGACTGTGGGAAGCGACCGGGATCCCCTCGATGTGCTGCTCCCCCTCCGCACCTCCGGAGAGCTGCCGCCGCTGTTCTGCATTCACCCGGGTATGGGATTCGCCTGGTCGTATGTGAATCTCCTCGGCTCCGTCGAAGGCGGGCGACCACTGTATGCCTTGCAAGCGCGCAGCCTGACCAACCCGAAGTTGTGCCCGCCGAGCGTAGACGCGATGGCCCGCGATTACGTCGCGCAAATTCGGGCGGTGCAACCAACTGGCCCGTACCACCTGCTGGGCTGGTCCTTCGGTGGGCTCGTCGCATACGCCATGGCTACGGAGTTGAGACGGCAGAACGAGGAGATCGCGCTGCTCGCGATCCTCGACTCCTACCCGGGCAGCGAGTACCACATAGACGAAGAACGGGTGCCGGAGCACGAGGCGCTCACGCTGATCCTGGGCGACCTTGGCTGCCCGGTCGCCGCAGAAGACCAGCCGACGATGAACCGCGAGAAATTCATGCGGATCGTCGACGAAAAAGTGGACTCCCTGCGCTTCCTCACTCCCGAGCAGGTCTCGAATCTCATCGACACCTGGATCAACAATATCGAGCTGGTTCGGACGTTCGACCCGGCTCGGCTCGACGGTGACCTGCTCTTCTTCGTGGCCACCGAAGGACGAACCGCCGATTCACCGACACTGGACGGCTGGGCGCCCTATGTACGCGGGGAAATCAAAGAAGTGCAGGTCGCCTGCACGCACGGAGAAATGATGAGCCCTGGCCCGGCAGCCGAGATCGGCCGGGCCGTGTCGCAGGAAATCAACAAGACAAACGAATCCGGAAAGGGGGCCTTCCATGGCGAATCCATTTGACGACGAGACCGCCGAATTCTTGGTTCTTCGCAACAGCGAGGGACAACATTCCCTGTGGCCGATCTTCGTGGACGTGCCGAACGGCTGGGAGGTAGTCAAAGAAAGAGACAGCCGAGCCGCCTGCGTCGACTACATCAATGAGAACTGGACCGACCTGAGGCCACGAACCCTGGTCGGGCGGATGAGCCAGGACTGATACCGGCTCAGCGGCTATGGGTCGTTAACGACAAGAAACCCTGGAGAGGAGAAGTCATGTCGATTGAGCAGACCTTGATGAACTTCCCGCTGCGGCGCGAGGACCCGCTGGATCCCCCCAGCGAGTATGCGCGGCTCCGCGAAAACGAACCGGTCTCCAAGGTACGCCTGCCCGACGGGAGCACCTGCTGGATCGTCACCCGCTTCGACGACGCCCGGACCGTGCTCACCGACAAGCGTTTCAGCGCGGACAGCAGGAAGCCCGGATTCCCCATTCTCATGCCGCACCGGCACCTGATGCAGAAGGTGCGCATGATGAACCGGCTCGACCTGCCGGAGCACACCGCCTACCGGCGGCTGTTCGTCAAGCCGTTCACCTCGCGGTCGATCGAGAACATGCGGCCCGACATCCAGCGGCATGTCGACGCACTTCTTGACGAATTGGTGGAGCAGGCGCCGCCGTTGGACCTGGTCACGAATTTCTCGCTCCCGGTGCCCGCACGGGTCATCTGCGACATGCTGGGCGTGCCGTACGACGACCAGGGTTTCCTGCAGAAGTTCAGCCAGGTGCTTACCAACCGCACCACCCAGGTCGACGAGGTGAAGGGCGCGCTTGACGCGTTGTTCGACTACGTCGACAAGCGCCTGCTCGAGGAAGAGCGCAGCCCGGGCGACGGCCTGCTGGGCAAGCTCGTCGTCAACAACGCGGAAACGAAGGCGCTGACCCACGACGAGCTGGTCGCCACAGTCGTCGTGTTACTCGTGGACGGCTACGAGACCACCTCGAACATGATCACGCTTGGCGTGCTCATGTTGTTCAAATACCCCGACCAGATGGCGGAACTGCAGGCCAACACGAAACTCATCCCCAGCGCGGTCGCCGAGATGCTGCGCTACCTGTCCATTTCCGATATCGGCGTCGCCAGAGTGGCCGACGAGGATGTCGAACTGGGGGGTGCGCTCATCAGGGCGGGAGAAGGCGTGATGACCCTCATCGCGGCGGCCAACCACGATGATTCCGCCTATCCCGAAGCCACGAAGTTCGATGTCACAAGAAACCCCCGCAACCATCTCACCTTCGGCCACGGCATTCATCAGTGCCTTGGACAGCATCTCGTCACGATCGAGCTCGAGGTCGCTTTCGGGACGCTTATCGATCGGCTTCCCAGCCTCCGGCCCGCCGTACCTTTCGACGAGATCGCGTTCAAGCACGATGCCGGTCTCTACGGGGTCTGGGACCTGCCCGTCACCTGGTGAGATTCCCCCCAAGAAAACAGGAGTAATCGGTGTCCGAAAAAAGCCGGAAGTCCGAGGAGACGACCCAGTTAGGCACGGAGACGACGGCACCGCCGAATCCGCAACGGTGGTGGGTGCTGGCCGTTCTGTGCCTGGTGGTCACCGTGGTGGAGGTCGACGCCACCGTCGTCAATGTCGCCCTGCCGTCGATGGCGGCAGATCTCTCGGCTTCCAGCAGTGACCTCGCCTGGATCAGTGACGCGTACATCCTCACCTTCGCCGCCTTCATGCTCATCGGCGGCCGGCTGGGTGACCAGTACGGGCACAAGCGGCTCCTCCAGGCCAGCTTGACGATCTTCGGGGTCGCGTCGCTCCTGTGCGTGCTGGCCACCTCGACGGGGCAGCTTCTCGCCTGGCGAGCGCTCCTCGGCGTGGGCGGGGCCGGGATCCTCCCGGCCTCGCTGGCCCTGGTCACGATCAGCTTCCCCAAGGAGGAACGGCCCAAGGCGTTCGGCATCTGGAGCGCCATGACCGTGCTGGGCCTCCCCCTCGGCCCCGTGCTGGGCGGCTGGCTGCTCAACCACTTCTGGTGGGGGTCGGTCTTCCTGATCAACATCCCGCTGGTCCTGGTGACGATGGTCAGTGCGCAGCTACTGATCAAGACACCCGCGGGCGCCGGCGGGCGAGGGCTGGACGTGCCGGGCGTGCTGCTGTCCGCGCTCGGCACCGGGACCTTGCTCTTCGCCATCATCGAAGGGCCCCGGCTTGGCTGGGCCACGCCGGGCACCATCGGCGCCGCGGTGGCCGGCGTCATCCTGCTGGCCGTGTTCGTGGGCTGGCAGCGCAGGGCGCCCGCGCCCGTCCTGGACCTCGGGCTGCTGCGCGTGCGCACCTTCGTGGTGGGCTCCATGGCGGCGTCGCTCAGCTTCTTCGTCTTCACCGGCATCATGTTCGTGCTCACCCAGTACCTGCAGGGGGTGCTGCGGTACGAACCCCTGAACGCGGGCCTCGGCCTGGTGCCGCTCGCGCTGCTCTTCACCCTGGCCAGCATCATCGCCGGGCCGATGGCAGCCAAGATCGGCAGCCGGGGCGTCATCGCGATCGGGCTGCTGCTGATCGGCGTGGGCATGTTCATCCTGGTCGCCGCGGACACGGACACCACCTACTCGCTCGTCGGCGTGAGCCTGGGCTTCACGGGGCTCGGGGCGGGGCTCACCGTGGGCCAGGCGATCGCCACCAGCCTCAGCCAGGTCCCCCCGGCCCTGGCCGGGGTCGGCAGCGCCGTCGGCAACTCGGCCAGGCAGATCGGCGGCGCGCTGGGCGTGGCCGTCCTGGGCAGCGTGCTGGCCTCCGTATACGCCGGCAACGTGACCGGCTCCTTGCTGTCCGCCTTCCCCGCCGACGTGGTCGGCAAGGCGTCGGAATCGGTGAACTCGCTGACCGAAGCCGCCGCGCTGCTGGATCGGGCTCAGGCCGACAGGTTCCTGGAGCTCGGCCGGGAGGCGTTCGTGAACGGGATGCATACCTCCATGCTCGTCGGTGGCGTGCTGGCCGTACTGAGCGCGGCGGTGGTGTTCACCTCGCTCCCCAAGGGCAACCTCGCCCGGGGAGAAGAACTCGTCTAAGACCGCCGGACACGGTGAGGAGTTCGCATGCCCGACGACCGGTTCCATGTGTACGACACGACGCTCCGCGACGGAGCCCAGCAGGAGGGCCTCAACCTGACGGTGGCCGACAAGCTGGCCATCGCGCGGCACCTGGACGGGCTGGGCGTCGGTTTCATCGAGGGCGGCTGGCCGGGAGCCATCCCCAAGGACACCGAATTCTTCAGAAGGGCTCGAACAGAGCTCGACCTGAAGCATGCGCAGCTCGCAGCGTTCGGCGCGACCCGCCGGGCGGGTGTGCAGGCGGCCGACGACCCGTTGGTGGCCGCGCTGCGCGAATCCGGGGCGCCCGTCGTGACCCTGGTCGCCAAGAGTCACGACCGGCATGTGGAACTGGCCCTCCGCACGACTTTGGCGGAGAACCTCGCGATGATCCGCGACACGGTCTCGCACCTGCGTGCGGAGGGCCAGCGCGTCTTTCTCGACGCCGAGCATTTCTTCGACGGCTACAAGTCCAACCCGGCGTACGCGCTGGAGGTCATCCGAACCGCCGCCGAGGCGGGCGCCTCGGTGATCGCGCTGTGCGACACCAACGGCGGCATGCTCCCCGACGAGCTCGCCGACGTGGTGCACCACGCGGTGTCGCTGGGCGCGCGGATCGGCATCCACTGCCACGACGACACCGGCTGCGCCGTCGCCAACACCCTGGCCGCCGTCCGCGCCGGCACCACCCACGTGCAGGGCTGCGCCAACGGGTACGGCGAGCGCTCCGGCAACGCCAACCTGTTCACCGTGGTCGCCAACCTCCAGCTCAAGCGGGGCTTCGACCTGGTGCCGGAAGAGTCGCTGGCGGAGCTGACCCGGATCGCGCACGCGATCACCGAGGTCACCAACGTCACCCCGGACTCCCACGCGCCGTACGTCGGCATGTCGGCCTTCGCGCACAAGGCCGGCCTGCACGCCTCGGCCATCAAGGTGGATCCCAACCTGTACCAGCACATCGACCCGGCCCAGGTCGGCAACGGCATGCGGATGCTGGTCTCCGACATGGCCGGGCGCGCCTCGGTCGAGCTGAAGGGCCGCGAGCTGGGCTATGACCTCGGCCCCGAGCACGCCAGGACGCTCGTCGACCGCGTCAAGGACCTGGAGGCCAAGGGCTTCACCTTCGAGGCGGCCGACGCCTCCTTCGAGCTGCTGTTGCGCGACACGATCCACGGTGAGAGTCGCCGCCACTTCGAGGTCGAGTCCTGGCGGGTGACCGTCGAGCGAAGCCGCTATGGCGAGGTGGTCAGCGAGGCCACCGTCAAGCTGGAGGCCAAGGGGGAGCGGATCGTCGCCACCGGCGAGGGCAACGGCCCGGTCAACGCCCTGGACAAGGCGGTACGGCTCGGCCTGGAGAAGCTTTATCCGGAGCTTGCGAAGCTGGAGTTGGTGGATTTCAGGGTCCGGATTCTGGAAGGTGAGCACGGCACGGACGCGATCACCCGGGTTCTGATCACGTCCAGAGACGATTCCGGCGAATGGGCTACAGTCGGCGTGGCCGAGAACATTATTGAGGCTTCGTGGTATGCACTGGAACAGGCAGTTTCCTTCGCTCTTGTGCGCGGGTGTTATGAATATCAGTGACATTTCCGGGCGTTCGGCAACGGTGGCTCCAGGAAAAGGAAGGTATTGCGCGGTAGCTGGTGAGCTCCTTGAATAGGGTCTGTGTCTATGATGCCGGAGATCGCCACGATACTTCGCAGGATTCCGCGCGAGGACTATTTCCCAGGGCCCGACGAGGTGGAGAAACGCCTGGCCGCGCTCGTTGCCCGCAACCCAGGGCTGGCGCGCCGCCAACGCGTCGGGTCGTCCCGGCTGGGCGAGCCCATTCATCTGGTCAGCATCGGCTCCGGCCACAGGGACGCGCTCGTGTTCGCCGGGCCGCACCCCAACGAGCCCGTTGGTTTCCTCACGGTGTGCTATTTGGCCGAATTGCTCTGTAACGATGACGAGTTGCGCGACCAACTGGGTTACACCTGGCATTTCATCGGCTGTGTGGACCCGGATGGCGCGCGTCTCAATGAAAGCTGGTTCTCAGGTCCGCTGACACGGCGGAACTACGCGCGCTGGCACTACCGGCCACCGTTCGACGAGCAGGTGGAGTGGACCTTCCCACGCGACTGGCGGGAGTCCCATCCGAGCATGCCCGAGACGAGGGCTCTCGCGGACGTGATCGACACGGTGCGGCCAGCGCTGATGTGCTCGCTGCACAACGCCGAGTTCGGTGGCGTCTACTACTACGTCAGCGAGGAACGGCCCGGCATGGCGGAGGCACTCGCCGACCTGTCCAGCCATACCGGGATCCCCGTGCACACCGGTGATCCGGACATTCCCGGTGCGAAGCGGAGCGGGCCGGGAGTGTTCGTTGTGCCGCCGGCGGACGTCATCGCCCAGGCCGTGGCCGAGGAAGGCGAAGAAGGTGCCGTTATCGGCGCGTCAAGCGTGCACTACGCCAGCCGCCATGGCACCTATTCCCTGATCATCGAGGTCCCGATGTGGTCCGACCCCCGCAGCGGGGAGGATACCGACTGCGGTCAGCGTAGGGCGGAGCTGCTCCGCGGCACGGCGACGATGCTTGGGGACATCTCCCCGCGTGTCGGCGAATTCATCGACCCGGTCCTGGGCGCGCTCTCGGTGCCCGATTCGCCGTTCGTCCGCTCCCTGAACGACCTTCGGCGGACTACGGCCGCGTTGGGCGCCGCGTACCGGAATCAGGCGGAACGGGCCGGTGAGGCAGGGGCTACCGTCGCTGAGCGATTGGCGGCCTGCCAAACCGCCCACACGTTGCGCCTGCGTACCTGCGGCACCGCCTTGCGGCTTGTCGAAGGGGAGCTCGCCGTCGGCAACCACTCGCCCGCCATCCGAACGGCCCGCCGGGCGCTCAACGACGTGTTCGATTCCTGGGCCGACGAAGCCGAAGCCGACGCGAAGGGCACTCCAGTGCCCCTCTCGCGACTGGTCGGCGCCCAGCTCGGCGCCGTGCTCACCGCCGCGTGCCGCACCTCGCCACACCATCCTGAGCGCGATGCTTGATCAGGCGCTGAGGATTGCCTGCCGCCCGCATCCGAGCCGTTACGGCCCGATACACGGCGAATGCGGGGGGCAGAGGGCTGACGACAGGCTTAGAACACCAAACAGAATGCCGCTGCTGCTCGTGGCGCCCGGTGCGGCGAGGACCATCACCAGTGTCAACGGCGCCGGATAGCGGTGAGCACCGGGCAACCTGCTTCTGCGTCAGGTGCTCCTAGTCGACCAGGCAGAACGGGTGGCCGGCCGGGTCGAGGAAGACGACGAAACCATCCTCCTGGCCGGGCTGGTGGTGGTGCTTGACCGCGCCCAAGGCGAGCACCTCGGCCGTGCCCTTCTCCAGGTCGGGGACCCGGATGTCGAGATGGAACTGCTGCGGGTGCTCGGCGTCCGGCCAGACCGGGGGCTTGTAGTCGGGGGCGAGCTGGAAGGCCAGCTTGATCTCTCCATCGTCGCCGCTGATCGTGACCCAGTCGTCGGCTTTGTGCACGACCTTCCAGTCCAGGATCTTGGCGTAGAAGCCGCCCAGCGCGACCGGGTCCGGACAGTCCAGCACGACCTCGCTGAGTGTTCCGATGGCCATGATTTCCTCCTCAATGTGTAACCATCGAAGAGCGTATACCGGTGTCGTTGACGCCCGCCAGTGCTCATCGGTATTGAATTAGGAGGAAGCGGGAAGCACTCTTTCCTGACCTCAGATCCCGTTAAAACAGATAGGGAAAACGTGGCCGTCAACTCGTTCATGGTTCCGCTCGGATCCGCCGCGCCCGATTTCGACCTCCCCACGATCAGCGGCGGCCGCCTCACCCTCAGCAGCCTGAAGGGCTCCCCCGTCCTGGTGGTGTTCCTGTCCAACCACTGCCCCTACGTCCGCCGCATCGAGAACGGCCTCGGGCCGTACGCCGCCGACTACCTCGGCCGCGTGGCCACCGTGGCGATCTCCAGCAACGACGTCGTCAACTACCCCGACGACGACACGGAACACCTGATCGAGCAGGCCAGGCGGGCCGGTTTCGGCTTCCCGTACCTGATCGACGAAACCCAGGACGTGGCCCGCGCCTACCGGGCGGCCTGCACCCCCGACTTCTTCCTGTACGACGCCGACCACCGCCTGGCCTACCGAGGCGAATTCGACAGCGCCCGCCCCCGCAACGACGACCCCGTCACCGGCACCTCCCTCCGCACCGCCACCGACGCCATGCTCACGGGCCGAACTCTGACGGGGGACCAGAACCCCAGCCTCGGCTGCGGCATCAAATGGAAGCCGGGCAACGAGCCCGAGTAGCAGACCCGGCATGCTTTCGGATACGCCCGAAACGGGGGTTCCCCCACCCGCCCTCCCTTTGTTTCACCTCGGGCTCCGCC
>NZ_BLAF01000008.1 GCF_009687885.1 Acrocarpospora pleiomorpha | reverse complement strand
CGCGGATGGGTCGCTAGCCCGTTCATCGATGCCCTGCGGAGCCGCGAAAACCGCTTCAAGCCTGGCACCAGTCCGGGTGTGCGCATCTGCGGATAACTCCGTCACAAATTACAGATCGTAGTGCCTTCGGCACGTGGGGGGTGATGCCTGTGCAAACAGGCAACCTCAGAGAGGGAGTTCCCCACCCGTCGCGTTCGCTGGGCTACCAGATCCTCCGCTGGGCTGAGACGTACATCGTCCAGCCGGACGGCGAGAACGCGGGCGAGCCCTGGCAGTTCACCATCGAGCAGAAGCGCTTCATCCTCTGGCTGTACGCGATCGACGCCAAGGGCAAGTGGCTGTACAGCACCGCCTGTCTGCGGAGGTCGAAGGGCTGGGGTAAGCCGGTCCTGGCGGCTCTGGCCATCATCGAGTTCATCGGGCCCTGCCGGTTCTCGCACTTCGACGAGAACGGCTTCCCGGTCGGGAAGCGGGTCCGCCTGCCGTTGGTGCAGATCGCGGCTACCTCGATCGACCAGACCGCGAATACGCGGGACATGATCCGGCAGATGCTGGCGAGCTCGCCGGCCGAGTTCGAGTACGACCTTGAGATCGGCAAGGAGCGGATTCAGTTCCGCTCCGGTCGCCCGGGGCGTATCGAGCCGGTGACCAGCTCCAGCCGCACCCTGGAGGGCGCGCGGCCCACCTTCGTGGTGGGCGACGAGACGCACCACTGGGTGCCGAGCAACGGCGGCACGACCGTCTTCGAGACGCTCGACCGTAACATCCGCAAGACGGCCGGCTCGGGCTCGCGGATGGTGGAGTCCACCAACGCCTTCAACCCGAACGAGGACTCGGTCGCGCAGCGCACCTACGAGGCGTTCCAGAAGAAGCCGAACGGGAAGCTGCTCTACGACTGCGTTGAGGCCGAGTCCGACGAGATCGACCTGAACGACATTGAGGCCGTCGAGCTGGGCCTGAGGCAGGCGTACGGCGACTCGCACTGGGTGGACATTCAGGGCCTCATCGACGCCATCCAGGACCCCAGGACCTCGCAGGCTCAGGCGTATCGCTTCTACCTCAACAAGATCCAGGAGAGCGCGGACGCCTGGATGGCCAAGCCCATCTGGGATGGCCTGGCCGACGACACCGACCCGATCAAGGCCGGTGACCAGATCAGCATCGGGTTCGACGGTTCGCTGTACAGCGACTCCACGGCGATCGTGGGCTGCCGTCTGCGCGACGGCAAGCTGTTCATGATCCACCTGGACGAGCAGCCCGACCCGAAGTTCTCCAAGAACGCGGCCGACTGGCAGGTGGACACCCTCCTGGTGGACAAGCGGATGCGCGAAGCGTTCGCCACCCATCGGGTCGAGTGGGTGTACGCCGACCCGTCGTACTGGCAGAACGTGGTGGGCACCTGGGCTTTGGACTTCACCGAGGCCGACCGGGACAACCGGGACATCGTCTTCGAGTTCAGCCCGGCCCGTGCCCGACAGATGTGCGAGGCGATCGAGCGCTTCCATACCGCAGCGCATCTGGCCGAGGGCATCCGCCATGACGGCAACCCGGACTTGGCCCGCCACGTCGCGAACGCGGTCACCTACGAGGTCCCGCAAGGACATCTGATCCGCAAGGAATCGAAGAAGTCCCGCAAGAAGATCGACGCCGCCATCGCGGCTGTCCTGGCGTACGAGGCGCGAGCCGAGGCCATCGCTGACGGGCGCATGCGAGTGCGCCGTCGCGCCCGGCTACGAACGGGTTGGTCTTTGAACCGCCCAGAGACTGTGGGGTCCGAGAATCCGTGTTCGGTCAGGCGACCTGCGAGTATTCGTTGATCAGCCCGCCGAGGACCTGGCGCCGGGCAACGTATGCCTGCTCCAAACTGATCACTTCAGAGCGCGGGTTCGGCGGGCGTTGATGCAGGGATCGGTGCGGACGGTGCCGGTTATAGTGCCAGACATACTCGGCCAGGACCGTTCGCAGGTGTCGTTCACTGAAGATCAGCATGCGGTCAGTGCACTCGCGGCGTACCGTACCCACCCAGCGTTCGGCATAGCAGTTCGCGACGGGCGCTCGGGGAGGAGTCTGCACAACTCTCACCCCGATCGAGGCGAACACCGCATCGAAGCCGGCGACGAACTTGCTGTCCCGGTCGCGGAACAGGAGCGTCATCTGCCCGATCCAGCCGTCGGCGTCCAGTAGCAGGTTGCGGGCTCGCTGAGCCACCCATGCCCCGCTCGGGTGCGCTGTTACCCCGACAAGGTGTACTCGCCGGGTAGCCACCTCGATCACGAACAGCACGGAGATGCGTTTCAGGAACCCGGTGTCGACGGTGAAGAAGTCGCAGGCCAGCATGGTCTTGGCCTGCACGGTGAGGAACTGCTTCCACGTCGATCCGGATCGGCGCGGTGCCGGGTCGACACCGGCCTTCTTCAAGATCAGCCATACGGTGCTGGGAGCCAGTTTGTAGCCCAGGCCGACCAACTCCCCATGAATACGCCGATGCCCCCACGTCGGGTTCTCGGCTGCCAGACGCAGGATGAGCGCGCGAATCTCATTCGAGATCGGTGGACGGCCCGGCCGGCGCCGCGGATAAGTCCACTTTCGCCGGACCATGTCCCGGTGCCAGCGCAAGAGCGTGGCCGGGGTCACGACGAAGGCCGGCCACCGGATCCGGGGCAGCAGTCGGGACAGCACGGCCAGTAGCGCCCGGTCCGTCGGCGAGGGGCGCATCGGACCGGTCTGGCGGCGCAGGACGGCAAGCTGATGGCGCAGGACGAGTATCTCCACGTCCTTACTGGTGTCGGTACGTAGCCGCAACAGCAACAACTGGCCGAGCCGAACCAGCGAGAGGTAGAGCAGCGACACGAACATGAGTCGCGATCCTGCCAGACGAAAACCATCCTGATCGTGCGACAACATCGCAGGTCACAAGCCGAATCCGGGTTTTCGGACCCGACATGCTCCCGTGCCTGGCGGTGATCAGCTCCCAGACGCGCCGCCGGGTCTTGGCGCGCGCGGCGGCCAGCTTGTCACGCTGGCGAGGGGTCACCTCCTGCAATGCCCGCCAGGCTGTTGGCGCCGAGGCGACCGGGCCGAACAGTTCGCCCTGGTCGCGCAGGGTACGGATGTGCCGGATCGCGGTCCCGCCATCAGCGATCATCACCCCGAGATCGGTGAGTACCTGCCCACGGTCGTGGAGCACCTGACGGCCCGGCACCCGCAACGCGGACCTCAGCTCGCCGGTCAGACCGGACTTGAACGCCAGCATCCGCAACCCCGCGGTGCCCACGTGAGAGACCACACCATGACCGGCGACCGTAACCGGCCAGCCCTGTCATCCACTTCGGGATAGTCTGCATGCGAAGGGTGCTCCTCGCTCTGGAAGCGTGTTGATCTAGACAATCCACAATCTTCCAGATCAGGGGCACTCTTTGCTGTCTAACCGATCATCTCGGACGAGCTCACTTCAGCCACCGCGAATAGGCGAGGCTAGTAGGACGGATGCCGGTTACGCCATGCCCATCTGTGGCGGCGTGGATGAGGTTATGCGCCTGTGTGCAGGAAGGCCGCCCACAGCGATGGGGTTAGGGGCAATTGGCTCCGCAGTGTCTGGACGGCGTGGTGGAGGGCGTAGGGGGCTCGGCTGATGTCCACGCTCGCCCCCGCCCCTGCGTTTGGTCCTGCATCTGTTGCTGGGTCGTGGCTGGTCAGGATGGTGTAAAAGGTGTCGGCGACTTGCACGGCGTAGGCGTCGGAGATCGGCCATAGGGTGCCGATGACGTGGGGGAAGCCGGCCATCTGGAAGGCGGAGGCCAGGTGGATGGCTTCATCCAGCAGCTGGGTATCGCTGGTGAGGGCGGTGGAGCAGGCCGATAGGTAGGCCAGCCGGGCGTTGCGCAGGGTGAGGGGGGCCAGGCTGGCCACGGTGAGTGGATCGTCTTGGTGGTCGTGCAGCAGAAGCTTGCTCTGGGAGGGGTCGGTGGGGTCGCTTTGGCCGTGGCAGGCGAAGTGCGCGATCACGCAGTCCGGCAGGTGGGCCAGTACATGGGCCCTGGTTGGTGTCACCTGCTCCTGATCTATGGAGATATCTGTGGCGATGCCCGTCGCGTTAGCGCCCGGGGTGGCGGCCCTTGGACGGGAGGGCTCGGTGAGCCTGATAGCGCCGGGCAGGCGGGCGGCGACCAGGTCGGCTTCCCGGGCGACCTTTGGCAGCCGTCCCCGATAGCGCAGGCCGGGGGTGGTGGGCATGGCGACGATCAGCGCCTGCTCGTCACCGGTGGGCGGGGCTTGGTTGCTGGTGTGCTGGCGGGCGTAGCGCAGGGCGGTGATGGTGGGGGTGTAGGAGGAGACGACCCGGTCCATCACGCAGCGATGATCCGGGTCGGGGTCGGAGGTGTGGTGGCCGGCGGCGTGGATCGGCAGCAGCCCGAGCAGCCCTCCTGGCGCCCACCACAGCCGGGGCCATTGCCTCACATCGGTCCCGTCCCGGGGCGGTTCGTGGATGCCGAGCTGGTGCAGGACCGGCCCGGCCGCGACCTCCCACAGCCAGGCCAGCACGTCCCGGATCTTTTCCTGGGCGGCGAGTTTGACCGTGTCGCGGCGGCGGGTGCTGTCGGCTAGGGCCTGGTGGAAGTCGTTGATCTTGTCGGTCAGCGTCGCCTGGTCTAGGTCCGGCAGATGCAAAGGAGCTACGCCGAGGCGGGTGAGGATGAGGGCGTCGCTGCGGACAGGGCTGATGTTGAAGGTGACTATCGGCCCGGCACCCGCCTGCGCCTGGAGTTCATCGAGGGTAGGGGGTTGGGCAAAGGAAGCGAATCCGTCTAGTCCCTTGATCTGGTGCAGGACGTCGGCCAGCTCGGAGGCCACTTGGCGGCGAGCGTCCTTCCACGGCCGCGGCCAAGCCCTCGCACCGGGTCCAGGCGATTCGATGGGGTCAGCGGCGGGGGAGGCGGGGGAATCGAGCCGGTCGCGCAGGGTGGTGAAGCGGGCGGCCAAGTCCGGAGAGCGGCGGGTGAGGTCGCTGATGTCGCTGCGAGTATGCAGGATCTGGCTGAGGATCACGGCCCGGCCGGCCTCCAGCAGCCGCAGTGCCCGTTGGCCGCGTAGGTCAGCGGGGGTGGTGGGGTCGGCCATGGCCTGGGCCGCCGCTTCAGCGGCCAATCCGGCGAATTCGCGGATCGCATACTGCTGGTCGGAGCGTTCCAGCTGGCGTGGGCTCACCTCCGGCAGCAGCCGGACCGCGGTCTCCAGCAGCCCGGCCGCCTGTGCCGGATCGGTTCCGGCAGTCAAGCGTGCGGCCTCACGGGCGGCACGGATCCGCCAGGAGGGCGCCGCCGTCTTGTTCCCGGTCACCCGCTCATAGGCCGACACCGCTGCCTCTCGATCGGCCTGCACCCCGGTGTGGTCAAACCGGATCTGGAACCGGATCCCCAGTTCGGTCAGGCGTGAGGCGTGGTCGGGGTGGTCGGGCGGGGTGAGTTCTACCACACGCTCCTGGATGGTGACGGCCTGGTCCAGATCGTCCCGTACCCCGGTGCTCAGGAACCGGATCTGCAACGCCATCCCCAGGCTGCCCAAGTACGCGGCGTAGCCGGGGTGGTTGGGCGGGGTGAGCTTGACCGTACGTTCATGGATGGTGACGGCCCGGTCCAGATCAGCCTGCACCCCGGTGTTCTCGAACCGCATCTGCAGGCCGATCGCCAGGCAGGTCAGGCGTCCGGCGTAATTGGGGTGGTCGGGCGAGGTGAACTTGACCGCATCCTCTTGGGCGGTGACGGCCCGGTCCAGATCAGCCCGCACCCTGGTGCGCTCGAATCGGGCCTGCAGGCCGATCGCCAGGTTGTTCAGGTGCGCGGCGTAATCGGGGTGGTCGGGCGGGGTGAGCTTGACCGCATACTCCTCGAGGGTGACGGCCCGGTCCAGATCGGCCTGCACCGCAATGCGCAGGAACCGGGCTCGCAGGGCGGTCGCCAGGTTGCTCAGGCGTCCGGCGTGGTCGGGGTGGTCGGGCAGGGTGAGCTTGACTGCATACTCCTGGGCGGTGACGGCCCGGTCCAGATCGTCCTGCACCCCGGTGTTCTCGAACCGCATCTGCAGGGAGATCCCCAGGCCGTTCAGGAATCCGGCGTGATCGGAGTGGTCGGGCGGGGTGAACTTGACCGCATACTCTTGGATGGCGATGGCCCGGTCCAGATCGTCCTGCACCCCGGTGTTCTCGAACCGGGCCCGCAGGGCGATCGCCAGGTTGCCCAAGGATCTGGCGTGGTCGGGGTGGTCGGGCGGGGTGAGGGCGGTGATCCGCTGCCACAGACGGATGACCTGGTCCAGCAGTTCCCCATCAGTTGAGTGCATAACAGTGCCGAGCATGGCAAGGGCAGCAGGGGCTGCCTGATCCGCCAGGAACGGCAGTAATGGTTCGGGAAGGGTTTCATCAGTGATGCCGGCCAGAAAGCAGGCACCGAACCTGGTGACCGCAGCGACCAGATCATCTCGATTTTGCCCTTCGGGCAGGGCTTGGTATCGGTACCAATGCCACCAGCCCAGTACATGCCAGGCCACCATGTCGGCACCAGTCAGCTTCTCCTGGCCGATGAGCAGCGCGGTCAGGCGCTTAGCGTGAGCAACCGCAGCAGCCGTCAGGAGCGGTGTTGGATCACCGGTTGCGCTGACCTGCTGCAGTTGCCCCCGTACAGCGTCCAGCAGGTCATCTCGTTCGCTCACGATTCCTCCCGGCGACCATGCCGCGACGCTATGTCGTGAAGGCGACAATAGCCATCGCGTGAGCGGAGCGAAAGCGATTGAATACAGCTCTCGCCCATACGCTTGGGCCATACTTTCCCTCGGCCGCCTTATCGCTCACTAGAATGGAGCGGTTAACAACAAGATCACAAGCATAGTTGAGACGGGATCCTCAGCCTGGGTATGCAGCATCACCGACTGCTTGAGAAACGTGTCGGGATGGTTGCCAGCCCAGAGGAGGACCTCGCAGCCGATCCAGTAGATCAGCCAGCTGAGCGCCCAGGGCCGCCGCGCGGTTGCGTTCACGCCCGAGGCCCGACACCCGTCAGGAGTAATCTGCCCGTCCTCAGGTCGGCTTAGCGGTCGCTTCAGGGGGATCATCTTTACTCTTGGGATTCGCTTGCTCTCCGTCGAGGCTCGGCCAGGCGCTCTCCCAGGCGGATTCCGAAACGCCACTGCCCAATTGGTTGGGATCTCGGCTGGCCAAGAACTCCAGGGTTGAAGTGCTCTCTACCTTCTGGACCTTATGCAAAGCGGCGACGGCCATAGTGGCCATGGTCTCCGATGATGTGTGAGCCAGGTTGATCCACCAGTTGTACTGGATGACGTCGCGGAAAGGCTGTTGCCAGCCCGCATCCGCGAGGGCCTGTTCATCGCTGGCGGTGAGCAGCATCTCCTCCGTGACTCCTTTGATGACATGACTGTTGGGGGTCTCGGCGTGGAATCCGTCCACTTGCCACCAGACCTGTACGTAGCGGCGGTGTTCGATGCGATCCCGTATGAGCAGGACCTCGCCTGGTGCGGTGGGAAGGCGGCTGAGGATCCCTCGCCGGAACACCGCCCAGGCACCATCCAGCTGAATTCCTGGATCCGGTAGTTCGATACCGGCCTCCGCCGCCGCGGCGATGATGATCTGATGGGCGCGAGCTTCTGCCACAGCGATGATGGCGGCTGCATGCTGCCTGGCCTCGCTCAGAACCTGCTCACGCAGCCGTTGTGCCTCAGCGATTTCATCGACGGCCCGGTATTTCTCCTTACTGGCGATTTTCGTCCAGGCTCGACGCCAGGGTGCCAGCTGCTGGGCGGGAACTCCGCAGGCCTCGACAAAGGTTTCCAGTACCGCTCTGCGCGGGAAGCGGATGCCACGGAGCATGTCACTGACCGTTGCCTTCGACAGCGCGGCCGCTCCTTGATGACTGGCCGCCCATCGCTCCAAGTACCGCAGGGAAGGACTGTCTGCGCGCACATGCAGTTCGCGCAGTGCCACGGCCAGGTCCTCTCGGGTGGTCACCGATTCCAGGTCCAGATCCTCAATGTCTGGCCCGTGATCCACACTCAGCCCCTGTCCGAAAGTGTCCGCCGATGTTCGACAGCGTACGACCAGCGGGAGCGGTTCAAAGGCAAATGTCCGAACCCGATCACCCGCGTCCAGCGCAAGACGCAATGTGTCACGCTGCAGGGGCAACCCGTCCACGACCCTGTTGGACATCCAGCCCGGCATCATTTCCTTAGCCCATGCCCGTTTCTCCCCAACCGTCCGCTCCGCTTTTCCGCCACGTGATGACCTGGGCCGCCGCCGTCGGTTCACCTACGGTGGTCGCCGCCATCAACCCTTTGCTCGGCTATGTGGTCCTGGTGATCGAACTGGTCCTTGTGGTGGCGATCGTGGTGACCGCGATGTACGGGTCGGATCAGATCAGCGAGCGGGCATTCCGGCTGATCCGGCTGCTGTTCAACCGCAGAGAGCCGCCAACCCGACGGGCATCGATACGGCCTCCCCGCTGACACAATCTCGGGTGCCCAACAGCAACGCCCACGTAGAAGGGCTGGTCGATCACCTCATCAAGAGGTAACGTCGTCAAGAATTACGCCGTCTATGGTTGCCCATCTCATCCAGAAACGTGGCCGATTGGGAAGCAATCGCAAGGTCTACCGCGAAGCATACGGCCCGGAATAGGCGATGGGTGGGCGGAGCCTGGCGCCGGCGGGCCGTGTGGCTTGTTTTCGGGCTTGGCTGCATGGCAAGTCTGGTGCTTATCGTCCTCTCTCCACTTTGCGCCTGCCGATAATGTCATCCGCGCAGGTCGTGTGCCACGAACGCTGAAGGATGCGTCGATGTAGAAGCCTCTGGACGCAATGCCACTCAGCCTAAGTTGATCATGATTCAAGAGCCAGCTCGGGGAGATTCGCTAGATGGATCACGGCGCCACCTAGATCGGTTTCCCCAATCCGGCTTTCCATCGGGCTGACTTGTCCGCGTAGTTCATCTTCATCTTTCAGCCAAGACCACAGCGATGCGAGTTCTTCACTTCTGTCACCACCAGTGACCTGGATCTGCGTGTCCATCCCCGCTCCCCTCCATCGCTGCCCGTTCGTGTCGGTGCCGAGAATTGTTCCACCTTTTGCGCGAGCATACCGAAATTGTGTCACAGGCTCTGGCCTGCGGGGTTCTCTGGTGACAGGTTCGCGATGTGACTGCCGGGAAACATCCTCTCTGGCACCGTAAGTAGTTGTGACATTGCGCCTGGTCCATCTGGCTGCTGGCCGTCTTCTGAGAGGGCGTTTAATTTGAGTAAAACGCACCATATGTTCTAGTAGGTGTCTCGCCAGGTTGGTGTGTTCTCGTCCGTTATGCGCTTGGTGAGATTGTCGATCGAAGCGATGTGGATCATGGCTTCGGAGCTGGCGGGAAGGGTTTCATAATCGCGGGTCAGGTGTCGTCGTAACATAAGCCAGCCGAGGCTGCGTTCCACTACCCAGCGTCTTTTGACGACTTCGAAGCCGCGGACGTCGGGGTTCCTGCTGACGACTTCGACGTCGATTCCGAGGCGGGCTCCGTGCTCGACTGCGGCATTCTTGAATCCGGTGTCGACCCAGGCTTTGGTGATGGTCGGGTGGGTCTTCTTGACGTTGTTGAGCAGTTTTATTCCTACGGCGTTTTCGGATTGGCTTGCGGCGGTGACGGTGACGGCGAGGAGGAGGCCGAGCGCGTCTGTGGCGATGCCCCGCTTCCGGCCTACGATCTTCTTGGCGTTATCCCGGTCCCGGGATAACGCCAATTATCTGGGGCTGGATGTTATGCCTGGGCCGGGTGGATCAGCGCTGGCTGATGATGGCGCGGCCTGTGAACTGACGTCATAACCCCGGACCTTCACCGTCTCCTTCATCGAAGGGTTCTCGATGGAGGTGAGCACATGGTCAAGGCAGCGACGGACGGCCGTTACCCCGTCAGGGTGTCGGGGCCGTTGACTGGGCTGGTGCACGAGTTCCGGCTGGAATTGATCCGTCAGGGGTTCATGCCGCGGACCGCTCAGGACCACGCGTATGTGCTGGCGCATCTGAGCCGCTGGCTGGACCAGGAGGGTCTGGCTCCCGCCGAGCTGGGCACCCAGCGGATCGCAGCGTTCGTCGCGGCGCGGCGAGTCGGCGGCTGCCGGCGATGGCGGACCGTTGGCTCGCTGCGGCCGATGCTGGGCTATCTTCGCCGGCTCGGGCTGGTCCCGGCTGAGGAGCCGCGCACCCCAGGTCCGGTCGATGCGGTGCTGGAAAGGTATCGCCGCTGGCTGGAGCGTGAGCGTCGACTTGGCGAGCAGACGGTGGACTTGCGCCTCCACTGGGCCGGCAAGTTCTTGATCACTCAGATCGAAGACGGACGGCTGGAATTAGGCCGGATCGGTCCGCAGGCGGTGACGGCGTTCGTGCTGGAGATGTCGCAGCTCTACGCGATCAGCTCGATGAAACCGATGACCTCGGGTCTGCGGTCGCTGCTGCGGTTCTTGTTCGCGGCAGGCGACATCGACCGTGACCTGGCGCCGGTGGTGCCGTCGGTTGCCGGCTGGCATCTGAGCGGGATTCCGATCGGCGCGGACGACGAGGCAGTAACCGCGCTGCTCGCGTCGTGCAACCGGTCCACGGCGGTCGGACGGCGGGACTTTGCGGTCCTGCTGCTGATGGCCAGGCTGGGGCTGCGGGCGGTGGAGGTCGCGCGGCTGCGCCTGGAAGACATCGACTGGCGCGGCGGCGAGCTGACGGTTCGGGGCAAAGGCGGCCGCATCGATCGGATGCCGCTTCCGTCCGACGTCGGCGGCGCCCTGGCCGACTGGCTGCGCGACGGCCGTCGGCCGTCGGCGTTGCGGGAGGTGTTCACGCGCACGATCGGCCCGGATGCACCGATGAAACGGCAGTCGATCGTGATGGTGCCACGCCGCGCTTCGTCACAGGCCGGCATCGCGATGATCGGCGCCCATCGGCTGCGGCACCGCGTCGCTTGCCGGGTGCTGGCCGGCGGCGGGTCGCTGTCCGAGGTCGCCGAGTTGCTGCGGCACAACGACCACGCGAGCTCGGCGATCTATGCGAAGGTCGACCTGACCGCGCTTGCCGCGGTCATACGGCCCTGGCCGATGGCGGTCGGCGATGACGACACTGCGTGAGGCCGTCGACCGCTACCTGGCGATCCGCCGGAGCCTGGGCTACAAGTTGAAGGTCGAGGGCCGGATGCTCGGTCAGTTCGTCGCCTTCTGCGACACCCGCGGGCTGGACCACGTCACAGTCACCGCGGCAGTGGAATGGGCCACGGCCCCGGCTGGGGCGGATACGTCCTGGTGGGCGGCGCGGTTGACCGTCGTTCGCGAGTTCGCCCGGTTCCAGGCCGCCTTCGACGCCCGCACCGAGGTCCCGCCAACGGACCTGCTCCCGCGCACGGCGGACCGCTGCGCGCCCCATCTGTATTCACCTACGGAGATCACCGCGATGCTGCGGGCGGCACGGAGGCTCGCCAACCCGCTTCGCGCCGCCACCATCGAGGCGTTCATCGGCCTGATGGCCGCCACCGGCATCCGAACGGGGGAGGCGATGGGCCTGAACCGCAGCGACGTGAACCTGACCGGCCTCCTCCTGCTGATCCGGGACACCAAGTTCGGCAAGTCCCGCCTGGTCCCGCTGCACTCCAGCACCGCCGAGCACCTCGCCGCCTACCAGGCGCGGCGCGAGGAACTGTGTCCGCATCCGTCCACCGCAGCGTTCTTTGTCTCCTCCGCCGGCACCCGCCTGAACCACACCAGCGCCAGCAAGGCCTTCGCCCGCGTGCTGAAGACGGCGGCGATCACCGCACCGGCCGGGACGGGCAAGCCGCGGCTCTACGACCTCAGGCACACCTTCGCGGTGACCACGATGGCGAACTGGTACGCCGCCGGAGCCGATGTCGCGCACCTACTGCCGGCTCTGTCGACCTATCTCGGACACATCAGTCCCGCGACAACGTACTGGTATCTGCACGCCTGCCCGCAACTGATGACCGAAGCCGCCAAGCGCCTGGAAGCCTCCTGGAAGGAGCCGTCGTGACCAGCCTGGCCCCGATCCTGCAGGGATTCTTCACCGCTCGGCTCACCGACCGCCGCGCCAGCCGACACACCGTCGCCGCCTACCGCGACACCTTCCGCCTGCTCCTGCACTACGCCCAGGCCGAACTCGGCCGACCACCCGCAGCCCTGAACCTGGCCGACATCGACGCCGACCTCATCGGCGGCTTCCTGGACCACCTCGAGGCCGACCGGAACAACAGTATCGCCACCCGCAACGCCCGGCTGGCCGCGATCCACTCCCTGTTCGGCTACGCGGCGCTGCGCTGCCCCGAGCACGCCCTGCTCATCCAGCGCGTCCTGGCCATCCCCCAGAAACGCCGTGAGTCCACCGACGTCTGCTTCCTGACCCGCGCCGAAACCGACGCGCTACTCGCGGTTCCCGACCAGTCCACACCGCTGGGCCGCCGCGACCACCTGCTGCTACTCGTCGCCATGCAGACCGGCCTGCGCGTCTCCGAACTCACCTCGCTGACCTGTGTTGACGCCGAGCTCGGAACCGGGGCATACCTGCGTTGCACCGGCAAGGGCCGCAAACAGCGCGCCACCCCACTCACCCGGCCCACCGCCCGCCTGCTCCAGCTCTGGATCATCGACCGTCACGCCGCACCGGCCGATCCGCTGTTCCCCAACCGCACCGGCGGACGCCTCAGCCGCGACGCCGTCGCCGACCTGCTCGCCAAGTACGTCCCCGTCGCGGCCCGCACCTGCCCGACCCTCGCCTCCAAGAACGTCACCCCGCACACCTTGCGTCACACCACGGCGATGGCGCTGCTGCACGCCGGCGTCGACACCTCCATCATCGCGCTCTGGCTCGGCCACGCCAGTACGAAGGCCACCGACATCTACCTGCACGCCGACCTGGCCACCAAGGAGAAGGCTCTGGCCCGGACCGAGCCTCCCGGTCTCGGCACCCGGCGCTACCATCCCGGCGACAGCCTGCTCGCCTTCCTGGAGAACCTGTAGTTATCTCTGGCAACCATACGGTCAGACCATCGCTGACCTGCCCCGATCCACCCGGCCCCGGCATAACATCCAGCCCCAGATAATTGGCGGCGTCCGTTCCCTGGCTGGCCAGAGGTACGTTGGTGGAGGTTTTGACGCTCTGGGTGTCGATCACGGAGGCGGTCGGCTCGGGCGTGCGGCCGGCCTTGACGCGGGCCAGTCCGGTCAGGTCGTAGTTGAGCTGGGCGAGTATCCCCTCGTCGCGCCAGGCCGCGTAGTAGGCGTAGACGGTTTGGTGGTTGGGGAAGTCGTGGGGAAGGTACTTCCAGGGGATTCCTGTGCGGTTGATGTAAAGGATGGCGTTGAAGATGTCGCGCAGGTCGACGGCCGCTGGCTGGCCGGCGGGCCGGCGATCGAGTCTGGCTTTCCGCCAGGCGGTTAAGGTGGGCTCGATGAGTGTCCATCGGGCGTCGGATATGTCGCTGGGGTATGGTTTCTGCGGGTTCATGGGGACAGCTCTTACACGAACAGTGCTGCCGTTGGCGGCATCTGCCGGTTCGGGCGTTTCTGTGTCATCGATAGACTAGACGGAATCCGGGTTGTGGAAGCGGATTAAACGGTCGTCAAGGTCGGCATCACAAATTGGGTGGGAGTGCATCTACCGTGCAAATACCCCGAATGCCACGGGCGACAATAGCGACGTAACCCTGCGAGCCATACTTAAACGCCCACTGATGGATCACCCGCTACAGCACCCGGAGGCGACACCCCACCGTCGGCTACCTCAGCCCTATCGAGTACGAGCAGCGTTCCCTCAATAAGGTGCTACTCGCTACATGACCACCGGTGTCCACACTTTGGGGAAGCCCCATCCGTTGCAACACTCGACGACGGCATTCGGTCATGGGCCACCTCAGCCCGATCGATTACGAACAGCAACCCGATAAAGTGCTGCTCATCGCGTAACAACCGGTGTCCACACTTCGGGGAACGCCCCCGCGCAGGATGTGCACGCGCCGGGTCGACACCTCCATCACGAACAGCACGTGCAACGCTTCAGGAAGATCGAATCGACGAGAGAAGGAGCGCAGGCCAGCAGCCCTTCAGCCTGGGCGCGCAGAAACGTCCGCCACGAGGTGCCGGCATTGCGGGGAGCAAGACCGGACCGGCGGGCCCGCAGAATCCGCCATACGGTCGCCGGGCTGATCCGATGGCCGAGACGAACCAGCTCACCGTGCACCCGACGGTATCCCATCCGGATTTTCGCCCGCCAGCCGCACGATCAGGTCACCGATCTCCTTGCTGTGTGGCGAGGCGGCCGTCCGGTTCGGGTGGGTCCATCCTCGTTTGACCAGGCGGCGATGCCAGGCCAGCAGGGTGCCCCAGCCGATGAGCCCGTAGCCGGTGCGGCAGGAGTATGGTCAGCGCGGCCAGGACCGCCCTATCGTCCCAGTCCGGCGCCGCAGACCGCCACCTCATGTCTCAGCACCATGATCGCGATGTCCTTGCACGCCTGACCGCGGCCCCGAAAGACAAGCCATCCGAACACTGGGACCATGATCATGTAAAGAGGCGAAGAGGCGCAAGCCGCGATCCTCCCCGCACCGCCTCATCACGTCAAACCGCAGGTCAGCCGCTATACGGCAAGTATTGAAGCGGTACAGATCGTCCGTCGGGAGTTCTTCCACCTTCCCAGACACTTCCTTCACGCTTCACGACCCGTCATGAGTGGAACCGCTGAGGGGCCAGCCGAGGTTGACCGCGACCGTACCGCCTCGGAGTTCGTGAAGGTGGTTCATCAGGGCCCACAAGGCGACAAAACCGCGCCTTCTATAACGATCACACCGTCAAGGGCGATCACCGATGTTTTCGTCGTACCTCTGATTCATCATGAAGTACGAGTGACGTGCGGTGCGGCCCGGCGTGGGCCGGCAGAGCGGCGGCTATCCTGCCGGCCGCGCCTGCCGGTCGTTTGTTGCATGGAGGTGGGGTGTTGAATACGCAGGAGGCGCAGTCGGCGAGCGCAGGGCAGTCACCGCTGACGGTGCTGCCCCCTACGCTGCGCATGGCGTCGATGCCACCGCCGAAGAAGATTGTCCCCTTCTACGACCCGGACGAATTCGAGGAGTTCGTGAAGGAGTGGGTTCCGGCACTCGAGACGCGGTACACCCGTGTCGAGCGACATGGCGGCTCGGGGGACCACGGCATCGACGTAGCTGGCTACCTGTCACAGCAGAAGCTGGACGGTGAGTGGCACAACTATCAGTGCAAGCGATACAGTTCCGCTCTCACCTGGTCCATCGCTGTCGTCGAGATGCGCAAGATGTTCGTGTCCGCGTGGGCTGGCCACTTCGCTGTCCCGACGCGGTATGTCTTCGTAGCCCCCGCAATTTCACGGGCCCTATCACGCGATCTTGCGAAGCCGACCGGCAGCAAGGCCAAATTCCTGGCCGAGTTCGATACGGCCAAGGATAAGTGCGTGACTGTTCTGACCCCTGTACAGCGTCAAGAGATCAGGGACTTGGCTGCAGGCACCGACTTCTCGATGTTCGAATGTGTAGACCTCGACGAGATGCTCGAACTTCACAGCACCACACCCCACTGGGCTGCACGCTTTCCACATGCCCAGCTCAGCCGCGGTCCCGAGAAGATTGTTCCGCCCGAGCAGCACGGCGAGTTCGAAAGCCGCTACGTCCAGCATCTCCTCGATGTCTACCGCGAGCGGTATCCCGACACGATCAGCAACCTGGAGCATGTGTCAGGCGTCGCGGCAGCGGACGCGCACCTGAAGCGACAGCGTGTGGCCTTTTACGCCGCGGAATCACTGCGCGTGTTCGCCCGTGACGCCACCACGCCGGAATACTTCGAACAGGTGATGGAGGACGTGTACGACATCGTCGTGGAAGTGGCGGACTGTTCCCATCCGGACGGGTGGGAACGCCACGGCGCTGTCATGAACGCCGCCGGGAGCGTGCAGTTGACCCCGACGATCCTGACGCCGTTCGTGCAGCCGAGCACCCGCAAAGGGATATGCCATCACTTGGCGAATATGGATCGCCTGATTTGGTGCCGGAAGGGAGAGAAGTGAATCCGCTCAACAGCCCGCTCGAGGTTGGAGTACGTGCGCTTGTCCTCTTAGCCGAGAGCCACCCGGAGCCACTGGACCTCGGCCAGTTGGTCGTGCTGGATCATGTTCTGCTCCACAGTGGTGAGTTCGACGGTCCACCCAGTCTGCATCCCGGCCTGCCCGCGCGAGCAGGAGAACTGGGGATGAAGCGCGCCGTCCTGGAGCAGGCACTTCTGGTCTTAATCAGGGCTGGTCTAGCAGGCGTTGTGGATCGGCGGGAGGGACTGATGTACGCGGCCACCGATCAGGGCCCAGTGTTCGTCGACGTCCTCGAAGCGCCCTACGCCGGCTTCCTACGAGAACGAGCCGAGTGGGTGGTCCACCATTACTTCCCCGGCGTGGACACTCGTGTAGCCACCCGGCAGATCGTGAACCGCGCTACCGCTGAGACCGGCCATGAGTAACCTACGCCTGACTCACCTGACCTACGCCGGGACCAACAAGCCGGACGCGAGCGTAGAGTTCGACCCGGCCCTAACCGTCATTTACGGAGCCTCAGACACTGGCAAGTCATTCATCGCCGAATCCATCCAGTACATGCTCGGCGGCAGCAACCTGGAGCTGGTAGCCGAAGCCGAAGGCTACAGCCAGATCCTGCTTGGACTGCGCCTGCCGGACGGCAGCCCACTGACCCTGCTCCGCGTTCCCCGCAATAAGACCATCCAGATCCACGGTGGCGACTTCAGACATCTGGTGACGCGGCCTGCTGACACGCAGGTCACGGCGGCGCACACGGCTCGCAGCAGAAACAGCCTTTCCCTATTTCTCCTCGCCAAACTCGGTCTGACCGAACGGAAGATTCGCAAGAACGACGCTGGTGGCACCCGCGATCTGACCCTGAGTGACCTCGTGCACCTGTCCGTCATCCCTGAAACACGAATGGTTGATCCGCTGCCGCCGGTACTGCACTCAAGCGCCGCCAGCGGGAAGACAGCAGCAGCCTCGGTCGTCAGGCTCCTGCTCACCGGGGACGGCGACCCGGAGGTTGCCACGGGACCGAATGCGGGAGAACGCCGCGTCAACAAGGGGAAGATCGGCCTGCTCGATCAGATCATCGTTGACCTGCAGACCAAGCTGACCACGAGCGAGAGTGTCACAGAACTGCGTGTTCGTCTGACTCGTCTCCAAGCCTCCATCGACGAGCATTCCAGCGCTCTGCGTACGATTAGCGATCGCCATCTCAATGCCGTTTCCGCCCGCATGCGTGCTGCCGAGAGTCTGGCAGAGGTGGAACCGCGCCTCACGGAGATCGGCGACCTCGTGTCCAGATTCTCCCTCTTGGCGGCCCAGTACCGATCAGACCTCGCCCGCTTGGAAATGGTGACTGAAGCAGGCAGCATCCTCGGCTTCTTCCGGGTGGGCATCTGCGTGTTCTGCGGCGCGGAGCCCGAGCATCAAAAGCCGGGTCACGGAGAGCACGAAACTACCCAGCTGCACATTGCGGTACAGAACGAGACCGAGAAGACCAACGCCTTGCTCACCGACTTGCTCCCCACGATCCAGGACTTGCGCACGCAGTTCGACGACCTCAGCGCTCGGCGGGCATCTCTCATCGAAGAGACTGCTCGGATCGATGAGGAAATTGCGGGAGCTGAGGAACTGATTACGCCCATACGCGGGCGGTTGCAGGAGATCTTGCAGGCCCGTTCGTCCGTCGAGCGGGCCCTGGAACTCCACGAACGCATCAACGAGCTGGAGGAGCGACGGTCGCGGCTGGTGGGAGAGGGAGCCGTGCCCGCGACTCGACCTGCCGAATACGTCCCCACCCGGATTCTGTCCGTGTTCGACGAGACGCTCCGCCGCACGTTGGATGCCTGGGAGGTACCCGCTGTGGAGTTCGCGGAGTACGACCAGTACACCATGGACATTCGTGCGGGACATCGACACCGGGCTAATCGCGGTAAGGGTGTTCGTTCGGTCCTGCATTCGGCATTTACGACCGCGCTGGCTAAGTACTGCCTCGATAATTCCACACCTCATCTGGGCTTTGTCGTCCTTGACTCTCCAGTTGTCACCTACCGAGATCCCATCACCGAATCGGCCGACGATGACATCAACCTGACATCAACCGTCGTCGACCACTTCTACCGAGACATGCTGGACTTCCCCGGGCAGTCAATCATCATCGAGAACGGTGACCCACCGGTCGACGTGATCTCCAGGGCACTCACCTACCGGTTCTCCGGGGAAGGGTTAAGTAGGCCCGGATTCTTCCCAACTCGCATGTCAGCGGTCGGCACATAAGAGGCATGGCACAGCGAGGCATGGTACGGCGCCGCGACGCTGGCGCTGGCCGCGCACACAGTCCCAGGTGGCAGGCGATGCTGGGGCACTGTGCCTGCCGAAAGTGTCATCCGCGCAGCTCATCCGGCTTGCCGGTTCCGCCCGTCGAAGGAAGTCGAGGGCGGCAGGATGACCGTTCATGCGAAACGCCCGCTCTCCAAAGAGAGCGGGCACCCATGTGACACTGCGCGTGCCGAAAATTCATCCATGCAGGTCAGGCTACATGTTGCGGTGAGCCTGCGAGGTCGCAGACGATATCGCAGCGGCTCCATAATTGGCGAGCGATCAAATGCGCACGCGGACGGACGGCTGCGAAGCTCGCAACCTCTCAATCGGCTTGCCCACTTCGCGCCACTCCCCTGCGTACACCAGAAGTGAAGGGCGCACCCCGCAGCCCCGGATTCTGCGTCCCGACCCGCATTGCCATCCAGGACAGGCGCCCAGCCCGCAAACTCGGGATCATGCGACGGTGGCGCCCAAAGAAGCCCCCGGTGAAGCCAGGGCAGCGTCGACCGGACAGCGACCCCTCTCGCTGCTACAGCAGCAATCGGCTCCACCAACTCAGGCCCAATTCAGCAGAGATGTAGTGGCCGTGGTCCCGTCTGCTCCCGCCCAAACGCGCTCCCGGCGGGAGCAAACGACATTCCCAAACCGCTCCGAACGGACGTCAACCGACCCCAACGTTCCGCACTGACCTGCGGCTTCTGGAGAAACCCCAGGTCAAACCATGATCGGAACTACACTGACACGGAAGAGGTCACTGGTTCAATCCCAGTATCGTCCACCCAACAAATCCCAGGTCAACGGCCTGGGATTTTCGTTTCGAAGATCGTTGACCATGGAATCGGGAGCAAAACGGGAGCACACTGCTGCCGGAAGATCAAGACCCTTACCCCGATCGGTAGCGGTCTGCCCAGTTTCGCCGGGTAGAGGTCACCCCGAAACCGGGAGCATTTCTACTCCCTCCGGAGCACACTCCGAGCAGGACCCTTCAGCGGTCCGCCAGTCACCGCCGAATCACCGTTTCCGGCCCTTGCCAAGTTTGCGCAAGCGGCGTTGCAACTCATCCGTCAGACGGGTGCGCATCGCCTCGGTGACATGACCGTAGCCGCCGTCCATGCCGCCCAGCTCGTGACCCAGCCGCTCGAACTGCAGCACGCCAGGAACGCCGGCCTCCATCAAGACCGACTTGTGCAAATGCCGCAGCCCGTGGATGACCGTGCCGGGAAGGATCTGAGGGCCGTCGTCGCAGGCGGTCCGCCAGATCCGGCGAGCGAAGTTGGAGCGGAGCAGCCCGCCCGCCCTCCGGCCCGGCGAAGACCAGCTCTGCGGGATCCTCCTGTGAACGGCAACCCGTCGTCGGCACTCGGGTCGAGCTTGTCGAGGATCTCCGATTCACGGCGATGGCCGCCAGCGCGGGCTGGTGTAGGGCACCGCGTCCGGCTCAGTCGAAGGTGGTCCGGATCCAGTCGCGTATCAGGGCCGCCGTGTACGGGGCATGTTCCTCCGCCATGGTGAAATGGTCGCCGCGGGCGATGACGGTGGGGTCGTCGAACGGCCAGACGGGTTCCCAGTCTGCCGGCCAGCCCTCCAGCGGTTCCCCCGCACGCACGAACAGCACGGGGATCGGTAGATCAGTGAGCGTCGGATCGAGTGTCTGGTAATGCAGCGTGGCGGTGACCCAGCCGTCGTCGCCGGACACCGCGAATCTCGGGTCCTCCAACCGGAGCTCCAATTGCTCACCCAGACCGGGCAGCAGTGGGTCGACCCGGCTCACCTTGCTGGAGTCGTAGGTGTCCAGCACGACGACACCGGCCGGCGGGGTGCCCTGGTCGCACAGGTACCGGGCGAGCATGTGAGCGATCAGACCACCGGAGGACAGGCCGGTGAGCACGAAGGGCCGCTCCCGCAGTTCCGCACGCAGAGCGGCTGCGTGCATCTCCAGCAGCACATCCTTGGTCTTCGGGAGCGCCTCGCCATCGCGGAAACCCGGCTGCCGCAGAGCCCAGACGTCTCGTTCGCCCTGGAACGGCTTTGCCAGGCGGGAATACTGCACCGGATCCGACGTGCCAACGACCGCGGTGACACAAACCAGTGCCAGTCCTTGCGGGCCGCTTGCCAGCCGGACCGGTCGGGGGATATCAGGCAGCTCGTTCAGCGAGGTGAAGAACGTTCGTGATTTCTCCCATCCGGCCGCCGTGGCCCGGAGGTACCGCTCTCTGACGGTCTCGTTGTCCTCTTGCGTGGCCGGTTCGTCCTCGCCCTGGGCCAGCACCTTCATCAGATGCCCGACCAGCAACAGCGGTGTTGGATGGTCGAAGGTGACGGTCGGCCGCAGCCGCAGGTCGAGTGCCTTGGCGAGGTGGTTGCGGATGCTGACCGCAGCCAGTGAGTCCACACCCATCTCCAGGAACTTGGCCTGCGGCCTGAGCTCGTCCGTGCCGTGGTGCCCGAGGGTCACCGCGACCTTCTCCAGCACCAGATCGAGCAGGGCCCGTTCCCGCTCCGGTTCCCCGAGCAGGTCGAGCAGCTGACGCTGATCCCCGTTCGAAGCCTCCGGCTGGCTCACCAGCTCATGCAGCAGGGGCCCGGCCTGGCCACGCAGGTCGAGCCGGGCGGGCACCAGCACCGGGTCGGCCAGCTTGACCGCGGTGTCGAACAGCGCCAACGCCTCCTTCGTGGACAGCGAGTCGGTCGCCGTGTCCAGATGGCGGGTCATGTCACTGCGTTCGGCCCACAGGCCCCAGGCAAGCGACACCGCGGGAAGTCCTCGCGCGCGCCGGTGGTGGGCCAGTGCGTCGAGCACAGCGTTGGCGGCGGCGTAGTTCGACTGGCCCGCGCTGCCCACGGTGGCGGCAGCCGAGGAGAACAGCACGAACGACTTCAGCGGCAAATCCTGAGTCAGCTCGTGCAGGACGAGCGCCGCCTCCGCCTTCGGCCGCAGGACAGCGCCGAGGCGGTCCTCGGTCATGGTTATCACCATGCCGTCGTCGAGCACCCCGGCCGCGTGGACGACGATCGTCGGCTGGTGTGCGTCGAGCAGCTCGGCCACCTCTGCCCGGTCCGCGACGTCGCAGGCGGCCACAGTGACGGTGGCTCCCAGTGCGGTGAGTTCGTCCCGCAACCCTGGCGCGTCACCTCGGCGGCTGACCAGGACCAACTGTCGCACCCCGTGCACGGTGACCAGGTGACGGGCCAGCAGCCCGCCGAGTGTGCCGGTCCCACCGGTGATCAGCACGGTGTCCTCAGCCCCGGCGAACTTCGCCGGCCTATGGGGGAAGGCCCGCACCAGGCGGCGTGCCAGCAGCTGCCCGCCCCGCACGGCGACCTCCGGCTCGTTCGAGGCCAGCACAGCGCTGATCGTCAGTGGGGTGATCTCGTCGGCGTCCAGCAGGACGAACCGGCCGGGGTCCTCGGTCTGCGCCGACCGAATCAGGCCGATGACGGCCGCGCCGGCCAGGTCGCTGACGTCGTCGCCGGTCCTGGCCGCCACCGCGCCCGAGGTGACGAACACCAGCCTGGACGCGGCGAACTCCGGACGCGTGCTCCACCGCTGGGCCAGTCTCAGCGCGCGGCGCGCGGACTCCCGCACCGAGCCGCTGGAGCCGGGGACAAGCACCGCGCCCGGCGGTGGCAGACCCGCGGAGACCGCATTCTCCAGTTCCGCCAGATCCGGAAAAACGGGGAAGTGGTCGGTCTCGAAACCCACGGCCGCGACTGTCTCCGAGGCGACACTGCTCGCCGCGCGCACCTCGACCCACTTGTTCCGGAACAGCGCGTCCCGCGGCGCATCGCTTCGTACGGCAGCTGATCGCAGCACCAGCGAGTCCACCGACAACACCGGCATGCCCTCGCCATCGGTCACCGTCAGCCGCACCCCGTCATCGACCGACCCACTCAGCCGCACTCGCAGTGTCGCCGGTTCAGCTGTGTGCGCGGTCACCCCAGTCCATACGAACGGGAGCACAGGTCCTTCACCTGGTGCTGCCTCGCCGCTGAGTCCGAGAGCGTGCAGAGCGGAATCCAGAAGTGCCGGGTGGACCACGTAGCCACGTGCGTCCACCGGGCAAGCCACCTCGGCGAAGACCGCGTCGTCGCGCCGCCACACTGTCCGCAAACCTTGGAATGTGGGGCCATATCGCAGCCCGTGACCAACCAGCGCGGCGTAAAGGCCGGTGTGCGGGACCACCTCCGCGCCGGCGGGCGGCCACTCCTCGATCATCTCGGGCTCGGCGTGCGCCGGGCTGAGCACTCCCTCGCTAAGCACTCCCCCACCGTGACGCACCCAGCCCGCACCGTTCACTTTCGCATGGAGGGTCAGCCCACGGCGCCCGGTGTTGTCCGGTGCGCCGACACGCAACTGGACCGTCGCCGCACCGTCGTCCGGTAGAACCAGCGGCAGTTCCAGGGTGAGTTCCTCCACCGTGGCGCAGCCTGCCGCGGCGCCCGCGCGCAGCGCGAACTCGAGCCAGGCGGTTCCGGGCAGGATGACCTCGTCCAGGACCCGATGATCAGCCAACCACGGAGCCGACGCCACCGACAGGCGCCCGGTCAGCACCAGCTCGTCGCTGTCCGCCAGCTCCACCGGCGTATCCAGGACAGGATGACCAACGCTTGCGGACTTACGCGGGGTCAGCCAGAACCGCTTGCGTTCGAACGGATAAGTCGGCAGCTCGGTAAATTCGGGCGCTTCCGGGCCTGCCCAGGCAGTCCATTGCGGACACAGACCGCGGACGTACAGCTCGGCGAGCGAGGCGAGAAGCGCTCTGCGGCCGTTTTCCCCTCGGCGCAGCGATCCCACGACCACGGCCTTGTCATCGACGGCCGCCTGCACCGCCGGGACCAGCACGGGATGCGGTCCGACCTCCACGAAGAACGAGTGTTCCGGCACCGCGAGCCCGGCGACCGCCTCGTCGAACCTCACCGGCATGCGCAGGTTCCGGTACCAATACCCGGCATCCAGCTCGGTCCCGGCGAGCACGGCGCCGGTTACCGTGGAGTGGAATGGGAGGTCCGTGGCCTTCGGCGACACCGGCGCCAGCTCGGCGAGGACGCGGTCGCGGATGAGCTCCATCTGGGGCGAATGGGACGCGTAGTCCACCGCCAGCTTCTTCACCCGCACACCGGACTCGGCCAATTCCGCCAGCAAGGCATCGAGCGCGTCGGTGGCTCCCGCGACCACCGCCGACTCCGGTCCATTGACCGTCGCGATCGACAGCCGATCGCACAGTCGGGCCCGCAGTTCGTCCGCAGGCATCTCCACCGAAGCCATACCGCCACGGCCGGACAGTGCCGTCAGCACCTTCGCGCGCCGGGCAACCACCAACGCGGCGTGTTCGAGGGACAGCGCGCCGGCGACGTGGGCGGCGGCGATCTCCCCCTGGCTGTGCCCCACCACCGCATCCGGCTCGATGCCGCAAGACCGCCAGAGGCCGGCGAGGGAGACCATGACCGCGAACAGCGTCGGCTGCACTACGTCCACTCGCTCCAGCGAGGGTGCGTCCGGCTGCTGCCGCAGCACCGCGAGCAGGTCCCAGTCGACATGTGGCGCCAGCGCTTCGGCGCAGCGGTGGATACCCTCTCGGAACGTGGGCGACGCGTCCAGCAGGTCTGCGGCCATTCCCGCCCACTGACCACCCTGACCGGGGAAGACGAACACCACCTTGCCCATCAGGTCCGCAGTGCCCGTTATCACGCCCGGTACGGCGTCACCCCGGCTCAACGCGGTCAACCCGGGCAGGGGATCCGGGTCGAGCACCACGGCACGACGCTCGAACGTACTGCGGGAGGTGATCAGCGCCCGCGCGACACCCGCCGGATCCCTACCGTCCACATGCGATAGCAGCTGCCTCGCCTTGGTGCGCAGCGCGGATTCGGTCCGAGCCGAGAGCACCCACGGCAGTGACTGCGCTGCGCCGACGGCCGGCGCTTCGGCGGGCGGCGCCTCTTCGAGGATCACGTGGGCATTGGTGCCGCTGATACCGAACGCGGACACCCCGGCGCGCCGAAGACGGCCCGCGCTCGACTGCCAGGGGCGGCTTTCTGTGAGCAGTTCCACCGCGCCCGCCCCCCAGTCCACATGCGACGACGGGCTGTCCACGTGCAGCGTCGCCGGAAGGGTCTGGTGGCGCAGCGCGAGCACCATCTTCATCACTCCGCAGATACCGGCCGCGGCCTGCGTGTGCCCGATGTTCGACTTCACTGACCCGAGTACCAGCGGGGTTTCCCGGTCACGGCCGTAGGCTGCCTGCACCGCGGCCGCCTCGACCGGGTCGCCGAGCCGGGTTCCCGTGCCATGAGCCTCGACGGCGTCCACATCCTGGCTGCGCAGCCCCGCGTCGGCCAACGCGTCGCGGATGACCTGCCGTTGTGCGAGCCCGTTGGGTGCGGTCAGCCCGTTGGACGCCCCGTCGGAGTTGATCGCGGTGCCCCGCACCACGGCGAGCACCGGGTGGCCATGGGTGAGGGCATCGGTCAGCCGCTCGACGACCACGACCCCGGCGCCCTCACCCCATCCCATACCGTCCGCGGCCTCCGCGAACGCTTTGCACCGGCCGTCCGCGGCCAGCGCGCCCTGGCGCTGGAAGACGGTGAACACGCTGGGCGTGGCCATCACCAGCACTCCCCCAGCTAGCGCGAGATCGCATTCCCTCGCGCGCAGCGACCGGACTGCCAGATGCAATGCCACCAGCGAGGACGAGCACGCGGTGTCAATCGAGACCGACGGGCCCGTCAAGCCGAGCAGGTAGGCGACTCGCCCGGACAGCACGCCCGCGGAGGTGGCGATCGCCAGGTGGTCACCGTCCTCGTGGTGGTTGCCGGGCTCGCCGAACAGACTGCGGTAGTCCTGGTCGCTGGTCCCGGTGAACACCCCCGTCCGCGAGCCGCGCAGGGACATCGGGTCGATTCCGGCCCGTTCCACCGCCTCCCACGAAATCTCCAGCATCAGTCGCTGTTGCGGGTCCATCCACAGGGCCTCACGGGGACCGATTCCGAAGAAGCCCGCGTCGAACCAGGCCACGTCGGAAACGAACGCCCCCGCGCCGGTGAACTCGTCTGCCCAGCCACGGTCGGTAGGAAACGGCGTGACCGCGTCCCGGCCGGCGTCGATCAGCCGCCATAGTCCGTCCGGGTCGTTCGCCCCACCGGGCAACCGGCAGCCCATACCCACGATGGCGATCGGCTCGTGTGCGCTCGCCTCGACCGCACGCAGGCGTTCCCGAGTGTCCCGCAGCGTGGTGGTGAGGCGCTGCAGGGTGTCGAGTAACTTGCGGTCGTCAGTCATCGAGACGGTCCCTTGCTGCCAAGTCGAGTTCTTGTTCGGCGCGGCTCAGCAGGGTGTCGAGATCCGCCGTCTCGAGCTCCTCCCGCACTGGGCGTTCAGGTTGCGCGGCGGCAGGGGCCGGAGCGAGTTCGGCGTCGAGGTAGCCGGCCAGCGCGGTGGGCGTGGGATGGTCGAACAACGCGCTCGCGGGCACCCGCAGTCCGGTCACCGCACTCAGCTGGTTGCGCAGCTCCACCACGCCCAGGGAGCTGAGCCCCTGCTCATGGAAGGGTTTCCCAGGCAGGATCGCCTCGACCGAGTCGTGCCCGAGCGCCTGGGCGGCGTGGTGGCACACCAGATCGCGCAGCGCACGGACACGCTCGGCCTGCGATACTCCGGCCAGCCGCCGGATGAACGAGGAGACCTCCGCGGACGGCGCGGCGGCCTTGCTCTGCCGCGCTTCGGAGAGGTCCACGAGCAAGGGGCTGTGCCGGGTGGTCGCGAACACCGAAACGAACCGGGCCCAATCGACATCCGCGACCACCAGTCCGGACTCGTCCTGCGCGAAGGCCAGGTCCAGCGCGGCGATCGCCAGGTCCGGGTCGAGCACCGTCATGCCGTTGCGGCGCAGTCGCGCGGCCACGATCCGCGCCTCCGCCCCGTCCACCGCCATACCACCGGCCCCCCACGGTCCCCAGGCCACCGACGTGGCCGCGAGCCCGTCGGCGCGACGTTGTTCTGCCAGCGCGTCGAGGTAGGTATTGGCCGCCGCATAATTGGCCTGGCCGGCGTTACCGACCGCGCCGGTGGCGGAGGAGAACAGCACGAACGCCTTCAGCTCTCCGGCGAGCTCCTGGAGGTTCTTCGCGCCTGCGACCTTGGCCCGCAAGACCCGCGCGAGCCGTTGCGGGTCCAGCGCGTCGATCACGCCGTCGTCGAGCGCCCCGGCCGCGTGCACGACCGCGGTCAGCGGGCGGTCCTCGGGGATCCCGGCGAGCAGGGCTGCCACCGCTTCCCGGTCGGCCACGTCGCAGGCGGCGACGTCGACCTCGGCGCCGAGGGCGGTCAACTCGGCGACCAGCTCGGGATCGCTCGCATGCCTGCCTGTCAGGAGCAGTCGTTCGATGCCCTTGGCGGCCAGCCACCTGGCAAGCTGCCTGCCCAGCGCGCCGAACGCTCCGGTGATGAGCGTGGTGCCGCGCGATGGCCAGTCGCGTCGGGGTCCAGTTCCGACCGGCGCGTGCAGCAGGCGCCGGACGAACACTCCGGAGGCGCGCACGGCGACCTGATCCTCCGCCGAGGAGAGCACACCGGCCAATCGTTCGGCCGCCGGTGAATCCACCGTGAGTGGTAGATCGACCAACCCGCCCCACCGGTTTGGGTGCTCCAGCGCCGCGACCCGGCCGAATCCCCACACCATGGCCTGCACCGGGCTGCTGAGCCGGTCACCGTAGCCCGTGGACACCGCTCCCTGTGTCGCGCACCACAACGGCACTTCGAGCTCGGCGTCCCCCATGGCCTGGATCAGCGCGCTGGTCAGCGCGAGCCCGGCGGGCACCTCGGCCGTTCCCGGATGTCCCCGCTCATCCAGCGCCAGCAGGGACAGCACCCCGTCGATCGGTTCGCCGTCACGTACGGACGACGCAAGGCGCTCGGCGATCTCCGCGCGGCCCGCACCAATACCGATGGGCAGCGTCTGGGCGCCGAGCTTGTCGCCGAGCGGTTCTGGCACGGGTAAGTCCTCGGAGTGCACGATCAGCCAGTTCCGCAGGCGGGCGGCCTGGTCCGGCCCGGGTTGCCAGGCGATCCGGTACCGCAGCCGGTCCATCGCGGCTTCCCGGTCATGGCTGCGTCGCCACCGCGCCATCGCGGGCAGCAGTTCGCTGAACTTCCGGTCGGTGCTCGTGCCCAGCAGATCGGTCAGGCGCTGAAGGTCGTCGCGCTCAACGGCCTCCCAGAAGGCCGCGTGGGTCTGCTGGGAGTGGCTCTCGACCGCGTCGGGCATCAGCCAGAACCGCTTGCGCTGGAAGGCATACGTCGGCAGGTCCACTCGTCGCGCCCCGCTGCCGGCATACCACGCCGACCAGTCCGGCCCGTGTCCGCGGACATGCAGCGCCGCGACGGCGCCGAGCACGTCGTCGCGGCGCAGGACGGGGATCACCGCCGCGTCGGCCGTTTCGGTGAGGCAGTCGGCGGCCATCACGGTGAGCGTCGTCTCCGGTCCCAGTTCCAGAAACGTGTTGACGCCCTCGTCTTGCAACGTCCGCATCCCGTCGAGGAACCTGACCGTGCCGCGTATGTGGCGGACCCAGTACTCGGGCGAGCACAGCTCGTCGGTGGTGGCCAGCCGCCCGGTCAGATCGGACACGATGGGGATCTCGGGTGGGTGATAGGTCAGGCTTTCCGCGACCGCGCGGAACTCGTCGAGCATCGGATCCATCAGGGAGGAATGGAACGCGTGGCTGACCTGCAGGCGCCTGGTCTTGCGTCCCTGGGTTCGCAACCGCTCCGCCAGCGCGACGACCGCCTCCTCTGTCCCGGAGATCACCACCGACCGGGGCCCGTTCACCGCTGCCACCGACACACCTGGGGGCAACTGCGCGACCTCGTCCTCCGATGTCGCCACCGCGTACATCGCGCCGCCCTCGGGCAACGCCTGCATGAGCGAGCCCCGCGCCGCGACCAGCGTGCACGCGTCCCGCAGGGACAGCACTCCGGCCAGGTGGGCGGCGGTCAGCTCACCTATGGAATGCCCCAGCAGCAGATCCGGCCGGATACCCCAGCTCTCGAACAGCCGAAACAGTGCCACCTCGAGGGCGAACAGGCCGGTCTGGGCGAATTCCGTCCGGTCGAGGTGTTGCTGATCCGTACCGAACACCGTCTCCTTCACCGGCAGGCCCAGCCCGGCGCACACCTCGTCGAATGCGGCGGCGAAGACCGGATACGCGGCATACAGCTCGCGTCCCATGCCCACTCGCTGGCTCCCCTGACCGGTTAGCAGGTAGGCCAAGCCTCCCTCGGCTACCACGCCGGCAATGAGGCCGGGGTCGGGTTTGCCCGTTGCCAGCGCGGTCAGCGAGCGCCGCAGCCGATCCCGGTCACCTCCAGTGAGCACGGCCCGATGCGCCAGCGCCGACCGCGTCGTGGCCAGCGAGAAGCCGACGTCGCGCTCGTTGAGATCGGGGTAGGCGTCCCAATGCGCGGCCAGTCGGCCCGCCTGGGCGCGCAGAGCCGCTCCCGAACCGCCCGAAACTGTCCACAGTGGCCAGACGGACACGACGGGCTCCGCCGTGGTCTCCGCCTGCGCGGGTGGCTGCTGAAGGATCATGTGGGCATTGGTCCCGCCGATCCCGAACGACGACACGCACGCCCGCCGGGGCGGGCCGTGATCAGGCCACGGCATCTGCTCGGTGACCAACCTCAGCCCCGCGCGCCAATCCACGTGGGAGCTGGGCTGGTCGATGTTCAGGGTCGCCGGGACCACGCCGTGCCGCATTGCCAGCACCATCTTGATCAGCCCGGCCGCGCCTGCCGCGGCCAGAGTGTGGCCCAAATTTGACTTCAAGGAGCCCACCAGCAGCGGCCGGTCCGGCGGCCGATGCGCCCCGTAGGCCGCCAGCAGAGCGCCGGCCTCGATCGGGTCACCGAGCTTCGTGCCTGTGCCGTGCGCCTCCGCGACGTCCACGTCCGACGGCCGCAGGCGGGCGTCAGCGAGTGCGGAGACCAGCAGCCGGTGCTGGGCGACGCCGTTGGGCGCGGTGAGCCCGTTGCTCGCTCCGTCCGAGTTGACCGCCGACCCCGTGATCAAAGCGAGAACCGGATGGCTGTTGCGGCGCGCGTCGGAATACCGCTCCAGCACGAACATCCCACCGCCCTCGGCCCAGACGGTGCCGTCAGCGCCCTCGGCGAACGGTTTCACCCGGGTGTCCGGCGCGAGCCCGCCCTGGCGGCTGAACTCCACGAACACCATCGGTGAGGACAGCACATTCACCGCGCCCGCCAGCGCCAGCGAGCACTCGCCACGGCGCAGCGCGGCGGCGGCGAGGTGCAGCCCGACCAGTGACGACGAGCATGCCGTGTCGATGGACAGATTGGGCCCCTGCAGCCCGAAGGTGAACGAGATCCGGCCGGAGGCCACGCTGGCCGCGGTCCCGATCGCCAAATGCGGACGCGCGGTCCAACCGGCGTACCCGGGGCCGATGCCATAGTCGTTGTGGCTCAACCCGGCGTAGACCCCGGTGTCACTGCCGCGCAGCGCGGCGGGGTCGATGCCGGCCCGTTCGAACGCCTCCCAGGACAATTCAAGCAGCAGCCGCTGCTGAGGGTCCATCTCGAGAGCCTCGTGCCCACCGATGCCGAAGAACGCGGGATCGAACTCGGCGGCGTCGTGGAGGAACCCGCCCTTGCGCACATAGGTCGTGCCCGGCCGCTGTCGTTCCGGGTCGTACAGGGCAGCCAAGTCCCAGCCGCGATCCTCCGGCATCGACGAGATGACGTCACGACCCGAGACGACCAGCTGCCAGAGGTCCTCCGGCGACTGCACTCCGCCGGGGAACCGGCAGCTCATCCCGACGATGGCGATCGGCTCGTCGGAACCGCTCCGGCGCGGGACCACGGCAACCGGCTGGGACGCGTGGTTTTCCAGGTGCGCGGCCAACTGATTCGGGGTGGGGTGGTCGAACAGCGCGGCCGTGGCGATCTTCAGCCCGGTCCGCCTGCGCAACCGGTTCACCAGTTCCACGGCGGCCACGGAGTCCAGTCCGAGCTCGACGAACGACCGGCCCGGCCGGTAGCCGCCCTTGAACATCGCCTCGACCTCGGTCCGGATCAACCTGGGCAGATCCGTCGGCCGGGAGGTGGCACGGGCGGGCTGGATCGGTTCGGTCGGCAGGTGCGTGCGCCGGCCGCCCCAGCCGCGGAAGACCTCGGGCCAGTCCACCGAGACACCGTGGGTGTGCAACTCGCCCAGCGTGCCGAGCACGGCGTGCGGATCGGACTCGCCGCGCAGCGCGGCGGTCACGAGCACGTTCCCGGCAGCGGACTCGGGCAGTGTCTCCTCGACCAGCGCGGCGAGCACGCCACTCGCGCTCATGTCCACGTAGGTGTCGACGCCCGCCGCGTCGAGGCTGGTCACGCAGTTGAGGAAGTGCCCGGTCCCGCGTAGCTGCGCGCCCCAGTACTCAGGACGGCAGACCACGTCGGGGTCCGATCCGAACCCGGTGTACACCGGGACGAGCGGGATACGCGGTGGCCGGGGCGAAAGACCACGGGCGAATTGCTCGAAGTCACCGGCCATCGCGGCCATGTGCGGGGAGTGGAAAGCCCGGTCGACTGGCAGCTGCTTCACCTTGCGGCCACGATCCGACCACAGTCCGGCGATCCGCAGCACGGTTTCCCGGTCCCCGGACACGACCACGGAGTTCGGGGCGTTCACCGCGGAGATCCCGGCCAGGTGTTCGAGCCCGGACAACGATTCCAGCGCCTCCGCCTCGGTGACGCGCATCGCGATCATAATGCCGCCGACGGGTGTCTTCTCCCGGAACAACCTGATCCGCTCGGCCAGGAAGGCGCACACATCAGGCAGCGAGTACACCCCGGCGGCCGTCGCCGCAGCCAGTTCCCCAACTGAATGCCCCGCCACGAAGTCCGGGCGCACGCCACAGTGCTCGAACTGGCGGAACAGCGCCAGTTGGACGGCGAACAGCGCATCCTCGGTGTACAGCGCCTCGTCGGCAGGTGCGACCTCAGTGCGGCCATCGCCGAGCAGCAGACCGCGCACCGACCAGGTGGACACCGCGTCCAGGTGGTGACACACCTCGTCGAGCGCGTCGGCGAACACGTCGAACATCGAGTACAGCTCACGTCCCATGCCCGCCCGCTGCCCGCCCTCACCGGGAAAGAGGAAAGCCACCTTGCGCCCAGTGCGGGCCTTCTCCGCGCCACCCCTGCCGGCCGCGACTTCACTGAGCCCGTCGGCGAGCTCCGCGCGGTCACTGGCGAGGACTACGGCCCGATGCGGTAGGTGCGGCCGTGCGACCGCCAGCGTGTGTGCGGTGTCCAGCAGGTCGGGGCCGCTGGGCTCGGTCAGGTGGACGCGCAGGCTTTCCGCCTTGCCGCGCAAGGTCTCTTCACTGTCGGCCGACAGCAACAACGGCAGGGTCCGGACCACGGCCCTGGTCGACGACGACGGGCGCGCGGGTGGTTCTGACAGCACCAATGCGCAGACCGTTCCGGCGTCGTCCGCGGAGCAGAGCACTGCGGTCAAGCGGCGGTTCAGGTCGAGCGGAGCGTCAGCGACGGGAACCTGCCTGCGGGTGAGCAGCACTGGCATCTCCAGCAGAGCCGTCACCGCGTCGTCCTCGCCGCCCGTTTCGTCGCCGTCGAACACGTCGCCGTCGAACACTCTGTCCAGCGCGGCCTTGCCCGAGTGGTACCCGCGCCGCCACAGGAACTGGATGCTGTCGCGGTGCACCTCGGCGCGAGCACAGGCCTGCTGCGCGACCCGCCCCCGGCCCAGCGCGCTACCGTCGATCACGCAGTGGATCGGGTCGCCGTCGGCCACCGCGGTAGGCATCGGCTTCAGCAGGAGGAATCCGCTGCTACCACCGGGTGAAACCACCCCGGCGAGCGCGAGCGCGGACTCGCCGGCGTGAATGCTCTGGCAGGCCAGGTGCACCACCCCGGCGGGCTGGATGTCCAAGGTCACGGCGGGCCCGAGAACACCCAGTCGGGTGGCGATCAGGTCGGCGTGCGCCATGGCGAACACACCGGTGGCCGTATTCCGAAGCCGTTCCGGAACAACTCCAGCATTTTCCAGCGCCCGAAGCACTGCTTCGTCCGGCGGAATCGTCGAGGGGCTGTGTGACAAGCCGATAACCGCGACCGGGGCCGGGCGAGCAGTACTGCCGGTCTGCATAGAACCACCTGTACCTGTCATAGTCGACGGAAGTCGTTTCTGAACGCAGGCTGTCGAGCATTGTCCCGGGATGCCACCGGCATACCGGCTCTGCCCAGGTAGCGGCATATAGCGTTCGAGAGTTTATCCAGCCAGACAAGCGCGTCCAAGATTCCATTACAGGTCTAGTAAATCCACTAGCATTTCCGTCGCCGACTTGTCGCTCTACAAATCCGTGTAATGATGCTCGGAAGGTACACGCAAAGATCCGGCATCATGGAATCTGTTCTCTGGTCCGCGATATCCACGAAGCGGACCGGGGCTATTTGTGCCTGTCGAACAGCACACGGTGTGAATGTTCTTGCCTGCTGTCGTCCAGGCCCCGCGCCTTGCACTCACCGCCGTGATCGACTGACCGCTCGACCGAGCCGGTAACCAGCAAGACCGGACTTCGCTGACCACGGAGGAAATCATCGTGAAGCGACCTGTGCGACCTGCCCTGCTGGATGGGGAGACTCTGGGGGAGAGCCTGGCCCGGTTGGCGAGGGCGTCACCGGATTCCCGCGCGAGATTCCCCACCGCGGGCGACGAGATCACCGCAGCGGAACTCGACTCCGCTTCCGCGGCAGGCGCACACGAGTTCCTGCGCGCCGGGGTGCGACCCGGTGAGATCGTGGGCGTACTGGTGTCCACCGCGGCCAGGTTCCTCACCACGATCTTCGGCCTCTGGCGGGCCGGGGCGGCGGTCAGCGTGCTGCCGGTCCAGGCCGGTTTCGGTGGTGTGCAGGGCACCGCGCGCCGTCTCTCGCGCATCATGGCCGTCGCGGGCATGCGCCACCTCGTGCTGGACCCCGACTACGACGACCTCGGCCGCGAACTCACCACGGTGAGCACTGGCCTGGCCCTGCTGTCTCCGCCTTCGCCCAGCGGCACCGGCAGCGGGCTCACCCTGCCCGCCGTCGATCCCGGCGCACTTGCCATCGTCCAGTTCACCTCCGGCAGCACGAGCATGCCCAAGGGCGTGATGCTGCCTCATCGGACCACCATGGCCGGTCTGCGAGCCTGCGTGGTGTCGGGCGCCTTCAGTCCCGACGACGTGTTCGTCCAATGGGTGCCGACGTTCCACGATATGGGCTTGATCGGCCTGCAGTCGCACTTGCTCAACGGTGCCGACGTCCACGTCTTCCCCCCGATCGCCTTTCTGCGGCGGCCGGGCGCGGTGCTCGAGCACTTGGCCGCACACGGCGGAACCATGATGACCGGCCCCAACTTTTCCTACGACTACATACTCGACAACGTACCCGCGGAGCGACTGGCCACCCTCGACCTGTCCAGCTGGCGGCTGGCATTCAACGGCGCCGAACCGGTCAGCGCGGCCACCGTCCGGCGCTTCACCGAGGCGCTGGCGCCCAGCGGCGTCGACCCATCGGTGATGTACCCGGTGTACGGCATGGCCGAGGCCACCCTGTCAATCAGTTACCCCAACCCCGGCGACACCGCGACGATCCGCGCGGTGGACCGCAACGAACTGGCCAGGACCGGTGTCGTGCGCACTGTCGAGGAGACCGCGCCCGCGGCCAAACCGGTCGTCGCGGTGGGCCGCGCCGTGCACGGCATCGACCTGCGGATCGTCGGCGAGGACGGGGTGGTGGCAGCCGACAGCACGCTCGGGGAGATCCAGATCGCCGGGGAACCGGTGACCACCGGGTACTTCCGCAACCCCGAAGCGACAGCGGCGGTGTTCGACAACGGCTGGCTGCGCACCGGCGACCTCGGCTTCCTGCTCGACGGCGAACTGTACATCACCGGGCGGCGCAAAGAGATGGTCGTGGTGCACGGGCAGAACTTCTTCCCCGACGACGTCGAGAACGTCGCGCGCACCGTGCCAGGCGTCTACCGCCGCCGCTGCGTCGCGTTCCCCGACACCGACTCCGAGGGTGGCGAGCGAATCGGCGTCATCGTGGAGACCAGGGGGGATCCCGCCTTGGTACGCGAGGAAGTCCGCAGGCGTGTGGCCACCGAGTTGGACCTCGCCCAGGTGGAGGTCTACGCGGTCAAGCCCCGCTGGATCCCCCGCACCACCAGCGGCAAGTGGCAACGCGTACTCGCCGCCCAGCGCGTCACCGCCGGTGACGATGAAGGGGTGTTCCCCGCCACCGGAAGTCGAGACCAAGGAGAACTGGTGTGAACAGCAAAACCCGGTCGCCTGCCGGGGTGCCCTTGCTCGAGGACGAACGGATGCACAGTGCCCGGGTGTTTGCGGCCTACCAGCACGCAACCTGGGAAATGCACCACATCCCGTGGGACGAGTTCCGAGCTGACTTGGTGCTGCCCGAACATATCGTGTTCGCCAAGGGCGCCATCGTGGGTGAGTCCAACGTCATCGCAGCCACCCACGGACTGCTCAACGAGTTCGCCATGGACTACGACTTCTCACAGTTCGCGTGCATCTGGGGTTACCAGGAGATCCAGCACCACCTCGCCTTCCAGACCTGGCTACAGCTGGCAGGGCACAACATCGACCACAGCACGATCGCCTCGATGCGTGAGGCGTACCCGCCGGGGGTGACCAGGGCGGCCACGCTGGCGACCAACGTCATCTGCGAGGTGCTGGCCACGCACGCCTACAAGTGCGTCGCCCGCAGCATGCGGGAGCCGGTGCTCGCCGCGATCCTGCGGAAAGCCAGCGGCGACGAGGCGCGGCACGCGCGGGAATTCGTCCACTACACCGCGGTGCAATTGGCCGAACGGCCGGAGGAGTGCGCGTCAGTAGTGGAGACCCTGTACGTCTACATGGGCACCACGCGCGATCTGTACCGCCACCCGGTCAGCCGGTTCAAGGGAAACCTGCCCGAGCTGGCGAACCACGAGACCATCGACGAGATGTTCGCCTACTTCGCCGAGGTTGACGAAGGCGGCGCGGAGTGGGCGAAGTGCTGCGAACAGCTGTTCAAGTACTTCTCGCAGATCACCGGCTACAAGTTGACCAAGATGTCCGACGTGCGCCGGGCGATAGCCGACGAGTCGTCGAAGGACGTGGTCGTCGTATGACCGCCCAGCACACCTTCGGCGAGGAGATCGAGTTCCCCTGGATTTCGGAGCCCTCGTTCAACTGTTTCGGTTGCTCCCCACACAATCCGGTCGGGCTCAAGCTGCGCATGCGACGGCTGTCGAACGGCGACTACGCCGCCGAGACGACGTTCTCCGAGTGCTACGCCTCCTACCCGGGAATCGTGCACGGCGGCATCGTGAACGTCCTGGTGGACGAGGTGATGGGCGACACCCTCACGCTGATCCACGGCATGCTCGCGTTCTCCGTGACCCTACGCAGCAGGATGCTGGCCCCTCTCATGGTGGGAGAGCGGTACCTGACCGTCGCGCGGGTAAGCGGCAGGGGCAACGGGGTGCTGCACACCGAGGCCACGATCACCGGGCCCGGCGACGAGCTACACGTCATGGCAACCGGCACCTACCAGCCGATCCGATCCAAGCAGGCCAGAGAACTGATGAAGCTCGACGACGCCGCCTTCAGCCGCGTCCGGCACTACTTCGACCACGGAGCTGGAGAGACATGACCACCGAATCCGCCACCACCCGTGCAGAGATCGCCTCGGTCACGGCCGAATTCATCGCTGCTGAGCTGAAGATCTCCGCCGCCGAGCTCAACGGCGCCGATGTGCTCAAGGAACTGCCCGGTGCAGACTCACTGAAGCTGCTACGTGTGGTGTCCAAACTGGAGCGCAGGTGGGACGTCGAGTTCGACGACGAGGCCATTTTCGGCGCGCGGACCATCGACGAGCTGGTCATCCTGGTCGAGAGGCACGTCAGCGGCGATCTGGCGGGGTCATGACCGCACTGACCCCGCAAGAGGCGTATCAGGCAACCAACAAGCACTACGAGCTGCCCGCCGAACTGTTCGGCATCTACCTCGACCGGCGGCTGAAGTACAGCTCCGGGCTGTACACCAATGGGCACTCTGATCTTGACCAGGCGCAGACGGACAAGCTGCACTTCGTCGCGCGGCGACTGGGCCTCACCGGCGGTGAGCGGCTGCTCGACGTCGGCTGCGGCTGGGGCAGCCTGATCCTGTTCATGGCGCAGGAGTACGGCTGCCACGCCACCGGCGTCACCCCGTCACGCCCACAGGCCGAATACATCCGGGCGCAAGCGGAGAAGGCGGGCGTGGCCGAGCTGATCGCGCTGGAGCTCGGTTCGTTCACCGACGTCGAGGTGACCGGGCCGTTCGACGCGGTCACCATGCTCGGCTCAATCGTGCACATGCCCGACCGGACTGCGGTGCTGCGCAAGGTGTACGGGCTGTTACGGGGCGGCGGGTCGCTGTACCTGTCGGAAAGCTGCTTCCGGGACCACGCCGCCTATGAGGAGTTTTCGCAGCGGCCGGGTACCAAGCACGTCACCGAGGGCATTTTCGGATTCGCCGACATGGTGCCGCTGTCGGTGCTGGTAGAGGCCGTGGAATCGGCCAGGTTCAGCCTCACAGGACTCGCCGACCTCACCGCGCACTACCACCGCACCATCGAGGAGTGGGAACAGCGGGTTGGGGCCGCGCGTGACCACGTCGAACTGGTGGCGCCAGGTATGAGCGAGCCACTCATCCGATATCTCCGCACGGCCAATGCCGGCTGGGGTTACACCACCAAGCACTACGCGTTGAGCGCACTGAAATCCCGGATGGGTCCAACGGAGGCACCATGACCGAGACCCTGCCCGAGTCCGATTCCCAGCGGTTGCGAAAGTTCGTCGACCCTGGGGAAATCCGGGAGCTGACGCGGAAGGCGGTGAGCCGCGCCGGCACGCGGCAGTGGTCGATCGACGAGCTGTCCTGGGCGTCGCTGCGGCCTGAGGAACTCACCGACACCGACCGGTCGGTGGTCCGGTTCATCACCTTCATTGAGGACCATATCCCTGGGTATCTGACCTATTTCCTGGACGCCTTCCCCGTCTCCGGCGAGGATTTGGCGATCGAGGAGTTCTGTTTCAACCGGGAGTACTTCCGCTTCCTGATCTCCTGGGCTAACGAGGAGGAACGACACGCCTCGGTGCTGACCAGGTACCAGATCGAGGCCGGCATCAGCGACCCCGACGCACTGATGCGGGAGTTGGCCGAGGAGGGCCGGAAGAAGTTCGCACTGCCCTACGAGAACCCGCTGCAGGCGTTCACTTATACGCTGGTGCAGGAGAAGGCCACACAGCTGTTCTACCAGCGGTTCAGGACGGTGGCCACGGAGCCGGTACTGCGTGATCTGCTGCATCGGCTGGCCAGGGACGAGGCGCGGCATTTCGCCTTCTACGCCGAACTCGTCGGCGCCTACGTCAAGCGGCACGGGCTCGCAGCGAGCGTACCGGATCTCAAGGACGTGCTGTCCACCTTTCGGATGCCGCTGGCGGACACGCTGAACGGGTACTGGCGGTGGTCACTGAAAATCGCGGACGCCACGTCCTACGACCATACCGAGGCATACGAGGCGCTGGTCCGGCTCGTCAGCGATTTCGCCACGTCGCGAGGCGATGCGGCAATGGTCGACCTGGCCGAGTTCGTGCACCGGATCCGCGCGGTCTGACCGGCTCGTCCACTCGTGCAACAGGATGGAAATGTCTATTATTTTCGACCCGCGAGATCCATCGATACGTACGGACCCATATCCTGTCTATCGACGCCTCCGCGAGACTGATCCGATTCATCAATCACATTTCGGCTATTGGGTTCTTTCCCGCTACGCCGACGTCGACGCCGTACTGTGCGCACCAGGGGCGTCGAGTGAGTTCTATCGGAACACCACATGGGCCAACCGCCGCGGCGGCGCGGACAGCCCGCTCCTGCAGAGTGTGCAAAATTGGATGCTCATGCTTGACGGGCCCGCGCACAGGCGGATCCGCGGCGTGATCGGCAAGGTTTTCACCCGAGCCTCCGTAGCACGACTGCGGCCACGTATAACCGCTGAAACCGACCGGCTGCTCGACGCCGTGGGCGAAGGTGAGACCGATCTGATCGACAGTCTCGCACTGCCCCTTCCGGTGACCGTGACCTGCGAGCTTCTGGGCTTGCCCCCGTACGATCGAGATCAGTGCCGCCGTTGGACGAAACAAATAAGTCGCGTGATCGACCCCTCGATAACGTTCGAGGACACGACCGGCATGAACACGGCAGAAGTAGAATTTCGGGAATACGTCGCCGAGCAACTCGACGAGCGCAGGTCAACACCACGAGAAGACATCCTGTCTCTGCTCGTGCACGCTGAGGTCGATGGCGTCCGGCTGACTGACCGCGAGATCATCGCCAATGTTCTGTTTCTGTTCGTCGCAGGTCATGAGACAACAGTCAATCTGATCGGAAACGGTCTGCTGGCGCTGCTCCGGCACCCCGACCAGTTGCGAATGCTGCGTGAGAACCCGGAGATGATCACTGATGCCATGGACGAGATCACTCGCTACGACGCCCCCGTGCAGATCGTCTCCAGGCTCCTGACCGACGACGTCGCCCTTGAGGACGTCACGCTTCCCGCGGGGGCCAAGGTGATGTTGCTCTTCGGGGCGGCCAGTCGTGATCCGGCACGCTACCGCGACCCGGACCGCCTCGACTTGACTCGTACCGGAATAAAAACGCTGGCTTTCAGCAGTGGGCCCCATTACTGCATCGGCGCCGCGCTGGGAAAGCTGGAAACCTCTGTGGTGCTGACGGAGCTACTACGACGCTACTCCAGGATTGAACTCACCAGCGAGAACCTGGTCTGGCGACCCAACGTCAGCTTCCGTGGCCTACAGAGGCTGCCACTCAGGCTGATGCGCTGACTACGCATCACACGCCGAACGCGGGCCGGCAGCATCGCCGCCGACCCGCACGTCCAGCCGAGAGTCAGCCGAGACTGTCCCAGAAGTCGCAGTTGTGCCGCTCGTCGAGGTCGGCGGGACGGTTGCCGCCGGGCTCCAGCGACTGGACGAGCGGGACGGCCGGCCAGGAGGCGGCGGGCCTGCCGACGGCCGCGAAACGCGTCCAGTAGCGGATCATCGTGTCGGACAGCCGCTGCTGGTCGGGCCGGAAGGTCACCTTGAAGTCGTGCAGGTAGGCCAGCTCGGAGGCGTGGAAGGCGCCCAGCGGGAAGTCCTCGGGTCGCGGGAACTCGAACGGCAGCGGAGCGTCCCGGTCGGCGAACTCGTACCCGTAAACCGGCGTCCAGCGGGCCAGCACCAGGTCGTTGCGCCTGTTCGGGCAGGCGTAGCCGCGGTCGGTGATGATCGAGCCCCACGCCCCACGCGGCGACGTCCCCGCCGGGTAGCGTTCGGCGACCAGGTCCGCCTTGTCGCCGAACGCCACGCTGAGCAGGCCCCTGTAGTCGTTCTCCGCAAGGGGCGGGAACGTTGCCGCGAAGAACGCGCCCTCGTCCCGGGTCGTCCCGGCCAGGACGGGCACCCGGTTGAACCTGCCCTCGCGCAGCGCGCGTCCGGGGTGGACGGGGAGCGTCGGTGTGCCGTACGCGGGGCTCCAGAAGACGGGCGGGTTCTGGGCGGCCAGCAGCGCGGACACCGGCAGCCCGCGCAGGCACTCGATCGCCGTGGCCGGGTCCGCGCAGCCCAGCGCGGGCGCCACGCGCGCGCCGACCCCCTCCAGGACCTCGCGCGGCTTCCAGGTGTCGTACTCGGCGCCGACGCCGGGGAAGATCACGTCGGGCACGTTCAGCTCGGTGCACGACCCGCTCTGGATCACCATCCGCTGGAACAGCCCGGCCGCCGCCGGGGAGGCGAGCTGCGCGCACATGCTGTCGCCGCCCGCCGACTCGCCGAACAGCGTCACCCTGCCGGGATCCCCGCCGAACGCCGCCGCGTTGCGGCGCACCCAGCGCAGCGCCGCCTGCTGGTCCATCAGCCCGTACGTGCCGGAGTTTTTGAGTCCCGGATACCCGAAGAACCCGAACGCGCCCAGCCGGTAGTTGACCGTGACGACCACGACGTCACCCTGTACGGCCAGGCGCCGCTCGTCGTAGTCGCTGCCCGCGCCGCCGCTGAAGCCGCCGCCGTGCACCCAGACCATGACCGGCTTGAGCCCGTGTGCAGGGCGGGGAGTCGTGACGTTGAGGTAGAGGCAGTCCTCGCTGTCGCCGGCCGGGCTGCCGATCGCGGCGTTCTGCGCGCAGCGGGGGCCGGGCCGCGTCGCGTCCCGCACCCCGCGCCACGGCTCGACCGGCTGCGGCGCCCGCCACCGGAGCGCGCCGACGGGCGGCGCGGCGAAGGGGATGCCCTGGAACGTGCGGTGGTCCGCGGCGTCGGTGCCGCGAACGGCGCCCGCGTCGGTCCTGACGACGCCGGTGCTGATAATGCCGGTGCTCGCCTCGGCCGGCGCGGCCGTCAGCAGCCAACCGGCGACCACGGAGAGGAGGATGTTCGCCTTGAGTAATCTCATGCCCGCAATGATCTGGCAGGCCGCCGCCCCGCAGAATCCGGCCAGATACCCGCCGACGGTGTACCTACGTGCACCCCCGCTACTTCGTCCGCCGCTTCCAGCCCTCACGGGGCAGCGGGCGGGGTCGCCCGTCGGCGCTCTCCCACAGCTCGGCGCAACCGGTTAGCGCACGTGGCGACCGTTACGGCACGTCGGATTCCGAATCCGAGAGACGGCAATCGCCATACGCAGTAGTCCGACTACTCCCTGCTACGATCGTCGCGCATCGGATACGAAGGGGGCGGCCCGTGAAGGCATGGGTAGGCGTGGCTTTGATCGTCGTGGCCGGATGTGGAGCCGCGCTTAACGCCCCGGCAGTCTGGGCGGAGGACGCACCTGCCGAAGACCCCCAGCCTCAACTCACCCGAATCGACGGCACCGATCTCGGCGGCCCGGTTGGCACCCTGTGCGGCAACCGCCTGATCAGCCACGACTCCCCAATAGAGGACTCCCCCGTGCGGTGTGTCAACAGCTCGGTGAACAGCGGCAACTCAGTCGACAGCGGCAACCACCTCAGCCTTGGCGACGCGGTGAACAGCGGGAATTTCGCCAACGTGAACGGCACCAGCGACAGCGCCAACGCATCCAACAGCGGCAACCTCGCCAACGGCCGCCAGGAGACATTCGTGAGGCAGGCCGGACGATGATGATCGCACTGTGTATCGCCGCCATGGCCATCGCCCCCATCGGAGTGGGCGACTCAGACGATTCCCCAAACCGCAACAAAAGCGGCGACACCGCCAATACCGGCAACAGCAGGAGCAGCGGTAACAATATCGGCTACAGGGCCTTCAACAGCGGCAATTTTGCAAATATCAACGGTTCCACAAACAGCGGTAACGCCTCCTACAGTGCGAACAACGCCGACGGGCCGCTGCGTATCACCGTCAACAAGTGCCGCGTCAAGCGGCGCTGCTGACCCGGCGGCCGTTCTCGCGGGGATTCAACGGGTCGCGATGCGCCATCCGGCGGCGGTTTCCTGTTGCCTCCAGAATTGGGCGAACCGGCCGCCCGCGGCGAGCAGCGCATCGACGGGGCCGTCCTCGACGATGCGGCCGTCCTCCAGGAAGACGACCCGGTCGGCGTGGCGGACGCTGCCCAGCCGGTGGGTGACGATGACGCGGGTGCGGGGCACGGGATCGTCGGTGAGGGCGTGCACGATGGCGGACTCGTTCTCGGTGTCGAGGGCGCTGGTGGCCTCGTCGAGGAGCAGCACGGGCGCCGGTTTGAGCAGGGCGCGGGCGATGCTGATCCGCTGGCGTTCGCCGCCGGCCAGGGCGGTGCCGGCCTCGCCGACGGTGGTGCGCTCGCCGTACGGGAGGCGGGCGGTGAGTTCGTCGACGCGGGCGAGCGCGGCGGCGAGGGCCACCCGGCTGAGGTCGGCGGCGGGATCCCCGGCGAGGACGTTGTCGTGGATTGTGCCACCGAACAGATAAGGGTGCTGGAAGACGACGCTGACCAGGCGGCTGCGGGTCTCTGGGTCCAGGTGCGCGGCGTCCTGGCCGCCGATGTGGATGCTGCCGGCCGTCGGTTCGTGCAGGCCGGCGAGCAGGGCCAGGATGGTGCTCTTTCCCGACCCGGAGGGGCCGACGATCGCGGTGGTGCTGCCGGGTTGGAGGGTGAGGTCCAGGCCGTCGAGCACCTGCGGGCCGTCGGGGGTGTAGCGGAAGCCGACCTGGCGCAGGCGGATCTGCGGGGCGCCGGACATCGGATCGGGTCCTGCGGGGTCGCGGCGCGGGGGCGCGGGGGCCGTCAGGACCGCCCGCATTCGGCGCAGCGCGGTGGTGGCGGTCTCGATGCCGGGGGTGAGCTCGCCGAGCGCGGTGGACGCCTCCAGGTAGCGGGCGACGACGACGATGAGGGCGATCGCCTCGGGGGGGCTCAGCTCTCCGCGTACGGCCAGCAGGGTGGCGGTTCCGGCGAGCAGGACGAGCGCGAGCTGGCCGGCGAGGCTGAACAGGAGCTGCCCGGGGATCTGCATGAGCAGCACCCGGACGGCGGCGCCATGCTGGGAGGCCAGCGCCGCGCCGACGGTGCTGCGGGCCGGCTCGGCGCGGCGGGCGGCGCGCAGGGCCTGCTGGGTGCGGGCGAACTCGACGATCCGCTCGGTGAGGGAGCTATTGCGCTCGGCGGCGGTGCGGTCGGCGGCCCGGCTGATGCGGCCGGCCGCCCAGAACGCACCGAGCAGCACGGGCACCCCGGCCAGCGCGGCCAGCCCGAGGGGCAGGGAGATCGGCAGCAGCGCGAACCCGATCGTGACCGGCAGCAGGATCGCGCCGAGCAGGGGCGTGACGAGGTAGACGATGAGAGTGAACAGGTCGGGCCCGGTCGCGGCGATGGCCTGCCTGGCGGTGGCGGTGTTCTCGGCGGTGAACCAGGTCAGCCGGACGCGGGTGAGCCGGTCGGCGATCGTGTGCTGGGCGTTGTCCAGCAGCGCGAACCCGAGGTCGAAGCCGATTCTGGCGACGGCCGCGTCAACGGCCCAGCCGACGGCGGTGACGGCCGCCAACGCCGCCACCCAGGGCCAGGCCCGGCCGGGGTCGGAGCCGAACAGGGCGGCGACGAGGGGCACGAGCAGCACGGCGCCGACCCCGCGTAACACGACGCCGAGCAGGGTGAGGGCGGTGTGACCGGCGACCTGGCCGCGCCGGTCGGCGGGCAGGAGCCGCAGCAGGGTCCGGATCATCGGGTCGCCTCCTCCGGCTCGACGGCACGGCCCTGGCCCGCGTCCCAGAGCCGGCGGTAGCGGCCGCGCGCGGCGAGCAGTTCATCGTGGGCGCCGGTCTCGGCCACGTGCCCGGCGTCGAGCACGACGATCCGATCGACCCCGGTGATGGTGTGCAGGCGATGCGCGATGACGAGCACGGTACGGTCCGCGGTGAGCCGGTCCAGCGCCTGCTGGAGGAGGTATTCCGATTCCGGGTCGGCGAAGGCGGTGGCCTCGTCGAGCACGAGCACGGGTGTGTCGGCGAGAATCGCGCGGGCGATCGTGAGGCGTTGCCGCTCCCCGCCGGAGAGGGCCGCGTCGGGTCCGAGCATCGTGTCGTAGCCGTCCGGGAGCCGCATGATCCGGTCGTGGATGTGCGCCTCACGGGCGGCGGCCATCACCTGCTCCCGGGTGGCGCCGGGGACGGCGAGCGCGATGTTGTCGTGCGCGGTGCCGTGCACAAGCTGGGTCTGCTGGAACACGAATCCAACTTGTTCGTACAATTCGTCGGCGGTCAGGTCGCGTATGTCGCGCCCGCCGACGCGGATCGCGCCGGAGTCGACGTCGTGGAAGCGGGCCAGCAGCGCGGCGAGCGTCGACTTGCCCGACCCGGATGGGCCGACGAGCGCGGTCACGGTGCCCGGGGTGAGGGTGAGCGAGACGTCGTGAATGACGGGGACGCCGGGCCGGTAGGCGAAGCCGACCCGGTCGAACACCACGGTTCCCGGGGGCTTCGCCCCGGTGACGGCCTCCCCGCTCCGGGCCTGTAGTTCGGGCTCGTCGAGGGTGTTCTGGACGCGGCGGGCGGCGAGCAGTCCGGCGCGCAGCCCGCCGAGCCCGTAGGCGATGCCGAGCAGCCGGGCGCCGAAGGTGGTGCCCAGCAGCAGGAAGGGCAGCAACGTCACCGGCCGCATCGAGCCTGAGGCGATCAGGACGGTGCCGACGATGGCGATGACCAGGAGGAACGTCGCCGGGCGGGTGGCGAGGTCCATCAGCGTCTTCTTGCTCGTGAACGGCCGCTGCCAGTCGTTGAGAAAGCGGATGTACTCCTCCAGCCTGGCCCGGAACGTCGATGCCGCGGCGCCGCCGAACACCCGGATGACCGGCTGGCCTTCCAGGTAGGCGCCTGCCTCGCCGTCCATCCGCTCCGCCCAGCGCTGCGCCTGGGAGATCTTGGCGCCGGACTGCATGATCATCACCCACGCGGTGAAGGCGTACACCAGGACCGGCCCGAACAGTGCCAGCGCCACCCGCCAGTCCACGACGAACAGGTAGGCCAGCACGGCGAGCGGGGCGACGACCGCCGCGACCGCGTCAGGGACGGCGTGGGTGACCAGGTAGTGCAACGCGAGGGTGTCGTCCTGCACGACCTGTTTGACGTGCCCGGAGCCGCGGGCGGTGAACCATCCCAACGGCAGCCGCGCCGCCTTGCCGAGCAGCCGCTGCCGCAGCCCGCGCGCGAACCGGGCGTCCACGATGTGCAGCCACAACGTGAGCGCTCCGCTCAGGACCGTGCCCGCGCCGAGCAGGCCGAGCGCCCAGAAGCCGACCGTCCACAGCGCGCTCGCCGCCTGCCCGGCCAGCATCCGGCGGGCCAGTTCGACCAGCAATACGAAAGGGGCGAGTTGAACCAGCGTCACGACGGCTTGCAGCACCGCCGCCAGGATCAGGGTGCGCCGCAACGGGGCGAGCAGCCGCCCGGCGGCCTGCGCCCGCCAGGCCCCGCGCACCGGCGAGGCGGCCGCCGCCCCATCCGCCGGGGACGAGGACGGGGCAACGGGCACGGTCGTCTCGGGAGGCGTGGCGGCCTCCGCAGTGACCTGGTCCGGTGCCGACGCGGCTCGCAGCGTCCCCATCGCGCGGCCGTGGAACCAGTACGCCTGCGCGTACAGCTCCGACTTCGGGAACCCGAACTCCTCCCGCAGCCGCCCCCGGACCTGCTTGAGCGAGCCCGACTCCGCGGCGGCCCACGCCTTCCAGTCCGACCAGTCCCGCCCTTCGAGCGCGGCCGCGAGGGACGCGGGCCCGCGCTTGGGCACCCAGTGCGTGCGGGCCCGCGGATGGGCCGCGAGCGGGATGAGCAGGTCGGCCTCGTCATGCCGCTCCAGGTACACCTCGACCGGAACATCGCCGGGGACGACGGCGAGGATGCCGTTGATCGCGGGGATCGACGCCGAGTCCCCGATCAGCAGGTACCCGGCCGGCGGCTCCGGCGGCACCTCGAACTTGGACGAGCCGAGTGACGTCACCATCACCGTCCACCCCGGTTCGGCCGCCCGCGCCCACACCGACGCCGGCCCCGCCGGTTCGTGCAGCACGACGTCGACCGCGAACGCGCCGGTCGTCTCGTCCGCCTCCGAGATCGTGTACGCCCGCTGATGCTCGGCCGCGCCGCCGTCGGGATCGGGGAACCAGAACCGCAGCCACGCCGTCGGTTCCACCACCACATCCTTGAACAAGGTCGGCGATGTGAGCCGCACCCGCACGAAATGCGGTGCGAGCCACTGCTTCCCGACGACGGTCGCCTCGTGGTCGCGGGCGCCGAACCCGCGCATGACCGCGCCCTGGAATCCGCGCTTGGCCATCACAACCCTTCTCCCGTGGTGGCGAGGTCCGCGATGATCCGCGTGACCGGACGGCCGGGCGGCGCCGCCTGGACCAGGCCGCGGATCGCGCCGGTCAGCAGCAGCCGGACATACTCCTGGCGGTGCACCGGCGGCAGTGCCACATGTGCCGCGGCCAGCTGTTCGTCGACCGCCAGCCCCGCGATCGCGGCCTGACGTTCCCGGTCCAGGTCGCCGGCGTCCTCGCGCTCCGCCGCGACGCCGTGCTCCTCGGACGCCGCGACCGCGATCGTCAGCGATGCGACCGCGCCGCTGAGCACGACCGCGGCGTCCGGGCTGTAGCCGCGCCGGACGAGCGCCTCTACCTCGGCCGTGAGCAGCCGCCGCCCGCCGTCGCCGCGCGGGAACAGCAGTTGCAGGTACCTGGCCATCCCTGGATGCGTGAGCGTGAACGCGCGCAGTTGCAGCGCGAACGACAGCAGATGCCGCTCGATGTCGTGCCCTGGGGTGTCATGCAGATCCAGATCGGCGAGGATGCTCTCGCCCACCAGGCGTTCCAGCCCCCGCCGTCCCTCGACATACCGGTACAGCGCCGTCGCGGTGACCCCGAGCTCGGCGGCGACCGCCTTCACGCTCAGCGCGGCCATGCCCAGCTCGCGGCCGACCCGGACGATGTCGTCCACACAGATCTGCGGCCGCCGTCCACCGACCCGGGCTGAAGCCGTCACCGCGCCTCGATCCATAGTTATAGGGGCTAACTAAGGTGAGCCTAACCTACCGTCCGGGCTGGACACAACACGGGTTCCTGGCGCAGCGGGGCGAGTTCGGGGCGACCCACCGCTACCCCGCCAAAGCCGCTCGCCTACGCGACCTGGAGCAGCAGGTCGCCACCACCACCGACCAGCAGGCGATGAACCTCCTCGGTGCCCAGGCTGCTGTGCTCCTCGTCGGCGACGCAGGCGAGGATGACGTCTCCCCGCAGACGCCGCTGGGCCGTGGCGCGCACGGCGGCGGTCATCATGGCCGCGACGCCGCTCTTCATGTCGAAGGCGCCCCGGCCGAACATCTTCCCTTCGCGGAGCAGCGGATCCAGCGGCTCGCCGTCGTAGCCGGCCAGGCCGACGGTGTCGAGATGGCCGTTGAGCATCAGCGACCGTCCGCCGCCGGCGCCTCTGGCGATCGCGACCAGCGAGGGGCGGCCGGGGCGCTTTTCCAGGCGGTGCACCTCGAAGCCGTGGGAGGACAGCCAGTCGCCGCAGAAATCGGCGATGGCGGTCTCGCCCGCGCCGCTGGGCGACAGTTCGGGGTTGACGGAGTCGATGGCGATGAGCCGGGAGAGGAGGGCGACCGGGTCCGGTGCGATGGGCATGTGGGTCAGTCCTGGTTCGCGAGGCGGAGCAGGGTGGTGGCGAGAACGTCGACGCCGTGCGCGCAGGCCTCGGGCGTCGAGTACTCGCGGGGGTTGTGACTGATGCCGTCGTACTCGCCGCGTACGAAGATCATCGCGGTGGGGCAGAGCACGGCGATCTCCTGGGCGTCATGGCCTGCCCCGGAGAGCAGCGAGACGTGTTCCAGGCCGTGGTCGTCAGCGGCCTGCGCGATGGCCTTCCGCACGTCCTCGTCGAAGGAGACGTACGCGGTCCTGGCCATGCGCCGGGTGGTGAGGGTGAGGCCCGGCCGGCTGTTCTCCAGGCTCCGCAGGAAGGCGGCGAGGTCTTCCTCGGCCTGGGCGATCTGGGTGTCGTCGGGGTTGCGCAGGTCGACGGTGAGCGTCGCGCGGGCCGGGACGATGTTGGTCAGGTTCGGGTGCACGGCGAGATGGCCGACCGTGGCGCGCAGGCCGCCGTAGTTCCCGGAGTCGACCATGGCCCGCAGCCGCACGATGATCTGGGCCGCCGCCAGGCCCGCGTCGGCGCGCAGGTGGGTGGGTGTGGTCCCGGCGTGCGCGGCGCGGCCGTGGATGGTGATCTCCTGCCAGGAGATGCCCTGCACGCCGGTGACGACGCCGACTTCGACTCCGTGCTCGGCCAGGACCGGTCCCTGCTCGATGTGGCACTCGACGTAGGCGTGCGGCGGTTCGAGCCGGACGTCGGCGGGTCCGTCGAAGCCCGTGCGGGTGAGTTCGCCGCCGAGGGTGAGTCCGCCTCGGTCGGTGAGCGCGTGGGCGTACTCCAGGGTGAGGCGCCCGGCGGCGACCGCGCTGCCGAGCATGTCGGTGCCGAAGCGGACGCCCTCCTCCTCGGTGAAGACGCAGACCTCGATCGGACGGCGGGTGGTGATGCCGTGCTCGTTCAACGTCCGTACGACCTCGAGTCCGCCCAGCACGCCGAGGCAGCCGTCGAACGCGCCCGCGGTGGCGACGCTGTCGAGGTGCGAACCGGTGAGCACCGGCGCCGCGGCCGGGTCGGAGCCTTCACGGCGGCCGTAGATGTTGCCCATCCGGTCGACGCGGACGGCCAGCCCCGCCTGTTCCATCCATTTGATGACCAGGCGGCGTCCCTCGGCGTCCGCGTCGGTGAGGGCGAGGCGGTTGACGCCACGCAGGCCGGTGCGCTCGTCGTCGTACGCGCCGACCTCGGCGAGGTCCATCAGGGACCTCCACAGACGGCCTCCGTTCACGGTGATCTTGTCGGGCATGGAGCTCGCTCTCCCAGGAGTCGTCGGGTTGGCCGCACGGCCCTCAGTGCTCAGCAGTACCACCGTCGAGGCGGGGCCGAGGCCCAGCGCGGCGCGGCGCTCGTCGGCGCCGTCCCCGGTGAGCGCCGCGCGGATCCCGGCGAGCGAGGCGGCGCCGCAGGGCCCGGCGGAGACGCCGAGCGCGGCCAGATCATCGGCCGCGCGTGCGCTGTCGGCGTCGGTGACGGCCACGGCGGCGTCCAGTCCGCCGCGCAGGTACGGCCAGGCGATGCTGGAGGGGGTGCCGCAGTTCAGACCGGCCATGATGGTCTCGCCGGTGGCGACGCTGACCGGTTCGCCGGCCATCAGGCTCTCGATGACGCAGGGGGCGGCCGTGGACTCCACCGACAACAGAGCCGGAGCCGGCCCGGCCGGGCGGCTGCGGTAGTGGGTGACGACGGCCTGGGCCAGCGAGCCCACGCCCACCGGGACGACGATGAGATCGGGCGTCACTTGCTCGTCGATTTCAGCGCAGAGGGTGGAATAGCCCTCGACGATCCAGCCGGGGATCCGCTCGTAGCCCGGCCAGGCCATGTCCTGCACCAGGATCGTGTCCGGTGCGGCGGCCGCCTCGGCCGCCTCGCGCACGGCGTCGTCGTAGGAGCCCGCGACCCGGGTGACCTCCGCCTGTTCGGCGGCGATGGCCGCCACCGCCTCCGGATGCACACCCCGTGGGACGAAGACGCGGGCGCGCTGGCCGAGCAGGCGGGCCAGCTGGGCCACCGCGCGGCCGTGGTTGCCGTCGGTGGCGGCCACCAGCGTGACCGGATCGGCCGCTCCGCCGTGCCCCGCCCGCTCGGCGAGCGCGCGATGCACCGCCCAGGACGCGCCCAGCGCCTTGAAGGCGGGCAGGCCCAGCCGGGACGACTCGTCCTTGACGAAGACCCGCCCAACCCCCAGCTCGGCGGCGAGCCGGGGCAGTTCGATCAGCGGGGTGGGAGCGTACCCGGGCAGCGAGGCGTGGAATTCCCGCACCTCGGCGGGGGCGGGCGCGCAGGTCCAGGACCTGGCGCCGGGCCGGGCGAACCACGGCGGCATACGGACGGGCGGAGCGATCTCAGGCACACAGCCAGCGTGCGGCACGAACCTCCCATCGCTCCAGCGAATGTTTCCGACCTATATTCATCAGAGAAACCAACCAATAAAGGCTCGCGATGTTCGACCTGCACCGACTGCGCCTGCTGCGTGAACTCAAACACCGAGGCACCCTCGCGGCCGTCGCCGCCGCCCTCTCCTACAGCCCTTCCTCCGTCTCCCAGCAGCTCTCCCAGCTGGAGGCGGAAGTCGGCGTTCGGCTGCTGGAGCCGATCGGGCGCCGCGTGCGGCTGACCGAGCAGGCGGAGATCCTCGTCGCCCACACCGAGGCGGTGCTGGAGCGCCTGGAACGCGCCGAGGCGGACATCGCCGCCTCCCTCACCGATCTGACCGGCACCCTGCGCATCGCCTCGTTCCAGACCGCCGCCCTCGCCCTGGTGCCGCGCGCGCTGAGCCTCCTGCGCGACCGCCACCCCGGCCTGCGGATGCACGTCACTCAGATGCCACCGGAATCGGCCCTGCCCGCGCTGCAGGCCCGCGACTTCGACCTGGTCATCGCCGAGGAGTACCCGGGTAACCCCAATCCCCGGCCCGCCGAACTGGAACAGGAGGACCTGCTCGACGACCCCCTCCACCTCGCCCTGCCCGAACCGGCCGCCCCCGCGGTGCCGCTGCGCTCGCTGGCCGACCGGCCCTGGGCCATGGAACCCGAGGGCACGTTCGCCCGCCACTGGGCCATGACCCTGTGCCGGAACGCCGGCTTCGAACCCGACGTACGTTTCGAAACCACCGACCTCCTCATCCAGCGCCGCCTCGTCGAACAAGGCCACGCCGTCGCCCTGCTCCCCGGCCTCGTCTGGATCGGGCAGCCCGTGACCGTCGCGCTGCGGCAGCTCCCGCACGGCCAGCACACCCGCCGCGTCTTCACCGCGGTACGCCGGGGCCGCAGCCGGCATCCCGCCATCCAGGCATGCCGCCACGCACTCCGGCAGACGGCTTCAGAAGTGACAGCCCCGTGATCAAGGAATATCGATGCAAAGTGAGGAATAAATGTCAAATCCAGATGGCAGTGAGTTGGGCGAAGCCGAATACGAGGCGATGTATCAAGGCGTGTATCAAGGCGGCACTTCGGCGGGCCCGAAGCTGCCGTGGGACCTCGGCGCACCACAGCCCCAGGTCGTCGCGCTGGCCGACGCCGGCGAGCTCACCGGCGAGGTGCTGGACATCGGCTGCGGCCTCGGCGACAACTCCGTGTTCCTCGCCTCGCGCGGGCTGCGGGTCACCGGACTGGACTTCGCGCCGTCCGCGGTCGAGCAGGCCCGCGCCCGGGCCGCGGCGAAAGGCATCGACGTCACGTTCGCCGTCGCCGACGCGACGAAGCTCGAAGGTTACGAAGACCGCTTCGACACGGTGCTCGACAGCGCGCTCTACCACTGCCTGACCGAGCAGGAGCGTCACGAATACCTCGCCGCGCTGACCCGAGCGACCCGACCGGGCGGGCGGCTGCACCTGTTCTGCTTCTCGACCGAGATACCGGGTGTCTGCCCAGACCGACACCTGGTCAGCGAGGCGAACCTGCGCGAGACAGTCGGGAAGGACTGGACGATCGAACGACTTGAACCCGCCGCCTACACGACAGCGTTCGGCCCCGAGCAGCTGCGGTCAGCCATCCAAGGGATCCAAGGCGACGATTTCGACACTTCTCCGCTCGCCAAGCTCGCGACCGACGCCGACGACCGTGTCCTGATGCCGGCTTGGCAGTTGAAGGCGGTACGTTCAGCGCCGTGATGACCCAGTACGACCTAGATCGGCACACCAAATTTCCCTGACACGGAAGAGCTCACTAGTTCAATCCTAGTATCGTCCACCCAGTTATTTGCAGCACCACAGCCTGGACGCTTCCTGACGACCCGCCCGTCCTCCGAGGACTCCGCGGTTGGGGTATCCGCCTCTGATACACCCCCGACCGAGGCCCAGCCCTCGCAGCTGGGGGCATTTCGTCGTTATCTCGGGCATCTCGGGGTCAACTGATGTTGTTGATCCAGATGCCAATCGGGATGGAGAGCAGGGCGCCGCCGATAAGGCCGAGGATGGTGAGTGTCCATTCACGACGACGTTGGCGGGCGCGTTCGGGGCGGGCTGACTCCTCCGCCTTGGCGGCGTAAGCTCGGACGACCATCTGGATCTGTTCGTCAGTGAGCGTAGGGTCGCCGATCTCCCTCTGTATCTGCCTGCTCATGTCGTTCACGAGCGTGACATTCAAGTCACCGCGTCGGACACCACGCTCGTAATGATCTATGGCGGCGGCGCGGATGCCCGCCTTGGCGATGGCCTTAAGAGGTAGTCGCCTCCGGCGTCCGTCGTCCATGGTCCCCATCACTGTGTTCCGCACCCCTCTTGCCAGCTATATCCCTCCTTCTCGTTACTGGTAGGCCAGGTACTCGAAGCAGGCCATGGCTGTGCGTCGGTTGGGGGAAGCACCTGGTGCGGTGGGTTCGGGGCTATCGGCAAAGTGAGACCGCTGGACGAACCAGCGTCCAGCCCCACCGGCAAGGGTGAAGGTCACCTCCGCCCCCTGCGATGCATCGGTCTTCGCTCTCGTGGAAACGAACCCGGGCATTAGTCAGATATGGGCTGATCGATACCGATACCATGACCAAAGAAGAACTTATCACGACTCTTTTTGCCCTTTTGGACTTAGGTACAAATAGCGCGAATATAACAAAGGGACTCGAATGGAACTCCGAATCCTCGGCCCCATCGAACTTTGGGCGAAACAGACACGCCATAATATTGGGTGGGTAAGGGAACGCCACGTGCTCATAATCCTGGCGATCATGCCAGGCGAGCCGGTCACGACCGAAACGCTGGTCAACTTGGTATGGGACGGCGATCCACCGGATCACGCGCGAGACATTTTATATACCTATATCACACGGCTCAAAAATCGTCTGCGGGTAATCGGGGCCGATGCTAGGTTGGTCAGCCGGGCCGGGACGTACCTACTGGAGACGGATCCCGAGAAGGTGGACTACCACCGGTTCCGGCAATTACGTGCACAGGCTCTGGCCATTGCGGAAAGCGGTGACGAACTGGAAGCCGTGCGACTGCTGCGCATGGCGACGAAGCTCTGGCGTGGAGAACCGCTGGAAGGGTTGCCCGGATCCTGGGCCGAACGGACCAGGAAGGGCATCGAGGGCGAACTTATTGGCAGCGCAATCGAGCGGGTCGAGATCGAACTGCGACTGGCGCGGCACAGTGAGGTGATCACAGAGTTATCCTCGCTGGTGGAGAGCTACCCGGACCAGGAGAGACTGGTCGAACTGCTGATGATCGCGCTCTACCAGAGCGGCCGCCAGATTGAGGCGACGGCAGTGTTCCAGCGAGCCCGGGAAAATCTGGTTGCAGTTTACGGCACCGAACCGAGCCCTCAATTGCCACTCTCGAATCCCTACGTCGCGCTACAAGCCAAATCCCATTACGAGCAACTACTAGAATTTCGCATCCGTCTCATCGATTTAGTTTACCAGGCACATAAACGCAATTCCCGTGATGTGGGCGATCGGCGTCCCAGCGCACAGGCCCAGCAAGAGATCGAGGCTATTCAAGCCACCCTCGCTACGGATGATGCTTGGCTCGAAACTGTGCCGCTGCCGCTCGTCATCTATCTTGACGACGAGACCGGGTACGAGCGAGTACGGCAAGCCCTGAATGCAGTCCTTGAAACCATCGATCAAGAAATCGTCTTCGAGACACCCATAGTCAGGGGGTCCATCTGGCAGGCGTTCATCGCCGTCATCCGAGGACAGGCGAGCCCCGACCGCCTTCAAGGTGCCGCAGGCGCTGTCAGGGCTGGTTTGCAAGCACGCGTGTACGGAGAGCCCCAATCCCAGATCACCAAGGCGACGTCTGACGCGGTCGCCAACCTGCTGCAAACGCTCCAGAATAACGAAAACGCCTTGATCGCGATCGGCGACATCTTAATTGTGAAAGTTGACGGTATACCACTGGTGCGCCAGCTAACTCCGGACCAAGTCGAGCACTTGCAGAAGAACCCACGGCTGTACACCGACCCAAAGCTCGCGCTGAGTGTGCTCGACATCGGCTTGGCCGCCGCCGACCACGTCGGGCCTGACGATAGCCAGCGCACCGTTCTTCCTTGAGGATCAGAACTTGGACTGGATCGGGGCGAACCCGTGGCTGCGCAGCCCGCAAACGAGCGGGCCCGTGGCGATCTGTCTCGGGGTGATCTGAATCTTCCGAGCGGGGATGCACGTATCCATTCACGCCTGTGATTGATCAGGCCGTTTGCGGTGATATCCAAGGGTTCCGGCCAGCGCGTCACGGAGAGCGTCGAGGGGTGGACGCGTGGTTGCGGGCGGTGCCGAGGTAGGAGCGGATGAGGCAGTAGCGGGCGGACCCAGCGGGACCTTGCGCGAGAAAGGTCGCCGCTGTCTGGATGGGTGGTTCAATCGGCCCCGTGCTTCTCGACGAACTGCGCGATCTGATCGATCGGTACGCCCGGCCCGACTTGAGCTGCGCCATCGACGACGTCCTTCTGTTCCGGGCCGAGCGGCCCTACCCACCGACGCCGACGACGTACGGCAAAGTGCTCACCATCGTGGCCCAAGGCGCGAAGCGGTTCGCGCTGGGTGACCGGATCTACGAGTTCCGCGCCGGTCACTACCTCGTCGCGTCTGTCGATCTGCCGGTGACCAGCCATTTCACCGAGGCCAGTCCGGGGGCGCCGGGGCTCGGCGTCGGGCTGACCCTGCACCCGTCCGCGGTCGCCGAAGTGCTGCTGGCCAAGCCCGGTGAGCTGCCGGACACCGGGCCGGCCGCCCCGCCGGGGCTGGCGGTCAGCACCACACCGCCCGAACTCCTCGACGCCGTCGTCCGGCTGCTGCGGCTGCTCGACACCCCCAGGGACATCACCGTGCTCGCGCCGCTGATCAAGCGGGAGATCCTCTGGCGGCTCGTCACCGGTGAGCAGGGCGCGATCGTCCGCCAGTTCGGCCTGCCCGACAGCAGCCTCAGTCACATCGCCCGCGCGGTGCGGTGGATCCGGGACAACTACGCGCGGACGTTCCGGGTCGAGGAGATGGCGCGGCAGGCGGGCATGAGCGTGTCCACCTTCCACCGCAGCTTCCAGGCGGTCACCGAGATGAGCCCGATCCAGTTCCAGAAGCAGATCCGGCTCCAGCAGGCCCGGCTGCTGCTGGCCGCCCAGCCCGGTGACATCGCCGGGGTCAGCCGTCGCGTCGGCTACGACAGCCCGTCGCAGTTCAGCCGCGAATACCGCCGTCAATTCGGCGAGCCGCCGAGTCAGGACGCAGCCCGGCTGCACGCCTTCGAATCGGAATGACGTTTGTACAAAACTCGCGATCTCTTGCTCGATCCTGTCTGGAGATAGGAAGTAAAGGCGCGCCGATATAGCCTGCCCGGACATTCATTCGCGATGGGGGGTGTGGGTGGCTGATACCGAGCTCTTCGGACGCCGGGCGGAACTCGACGGGCCTTCCGAATTCACGACCACGCGCGGCGGCGGGGCGCGGCTGATCTGCGGCGAACCGGGCGTCGGCAAGATCGGCGGCGGAAAAGAGAATCAGGCAAGGAGTCGCGACTATCGCACAAGGCCTTTCCGGTCGCCCGCTGATTACATGGAACGACATTCCGGAAACCCCTTCGGCCCTTTTTGCGTGGCGAGAGGAATGACGATGACTGATGACTTCTCCAGCGAGATCACGCTGGAGGTCAACGACGTGACCCACCGGCTCCGCGTGGACAACCGCAGGACACTGCTCGACGCGCTGCGCGAGGACGTCGGTCACACCGGCCCGAAGATGGGCTGCGACCACGGGCAGTGCGGCGCGTGCACCGTCCTGGCCGACGGCCGGCGGGTGGTGTCCTGCCTGACGCTGGCCGTCGCCGCCGAGGGCGCGCGCGTCACCACGGTCGAGGGCCTTTCGGACGAGGGCGGGTTGCGGCCGATCCAGGAGGCGTTCGTGCGGCTGGACGGGTTCCAGTGCGGGTTCTGCACGCCGGGGCAGCTCTGCTCGGCGGTCGGCGCGCTGGCCGAACACGCGGCGGGCTGGCCGAGCGCCGCCACCGCCGACGTCTCCCCCGACGGGCCGCCGACGGAACTCGACGCGGCGGAGGTGCGCGAGCGGATGAGCGGCAACCTGTGCCGCTGCGGCGCGTACCCGTCGATCGTGCGCGCCGTGCTCGAGACCGCCGCGCGTGAGGCGGTGACGGGATGAGGGAGTTCTCCTACCGGCGCGTCTCCGAGGTCCGCGAGGCCCTGACACTGGTCGCCGAGCACGACGACGCCCGGTACCTGGGCGGCGGCACCAACCTCGTCGACCTGATGAAACACGGGGTCGAGACGCCCGGCCGCCTGGTGGACGTGCGGCGGCTCCCCCTGGGCGGCGTACGCGAGACCCCGGACGGCGGCCTGGCCATCGGCGCGACCACCACCAACAGCGACGCCGCCGCCCACCCCGAGGTGCGGCGCCGGTATCCGGCGCTGAGCCAGGCGGTGCTGGCGGGCGCGTCGGGCCAGTTGCGGAACATGGCCACGGTCGGCGGCAACCTGCTCCAGCGCACCCGCTGCGGATACTTCGCGGACCTGTCGCAACCGTGCAACAAGCGCGCGCCCGGCAGCGGCTGTGCGGCGATCACCGGCGCGCACCACAACCACGCCGTCCTCGGCTGGACCGGCCACTGCGCGGCGACCCACCCCTCGGACATGGCGGTGCCGCTGGCCGCGTTCGAGGCGGTGGTCCGGTACGAGACGCTCGACGGCCCCGGCGAGATCCCGCTGGCGGACTTCTACCTGCCGGTCGGCGACCGCCCCGACCTGGAGACGGCGCTGCCGCCCGGCGCGCTGATCACCGAGATCGTCCTACCGCCGGTCGCCGCCGCCCGGCGGTCGCGCTACCGGAAGGTCCGCGAGCGCGCGTCGTACGCCTTCGCCACCGTGTCGGTCGCGGTCGCCCTGGACGTCCACGACGGCTTCGTGCGGGACGCGCGCATCGCGCTCGGCGGGGTGGCCTCACGCCCGTGGCGGGCCCGTGCCGCCGAGGAGGTACTACGGGACGCGCCCGCCACCCCCGACCGGTTCCGCGGCGCGGCCGAGGCGGGACTAGCCGCCGCGGACCCGCTGCCCGGCAACGCGTACAAGGTGACGCTGGCGCGCAACCTCATCGAGGCCGTGCTGACCGAACTCGCAGAGAAGGACGGACGATGACCACCGAACAACCGGCCACCGCCGCCATCGGCGACGCCCGCCCCCGGATCGAGGGCCGCCTCAAGGTCACCGGCGCCGCCCGGTACGCCGCCGACGAACCCGCGCCGGACCTCGCCCATGGCTGGATGATCACCGCCACCGTCGCCAGGGGCCGGATCAGCGCCGTCGACGCCTCGGCCGCGCTCGGCATGCCCGGCGTGCTCGGCGTGCTCGACCACCGCAACGCGCCCCGGCTCGACCCCCGGGCGGGCAACTATTTCGGCCCCGACGGCAGTCTGCTGCTGTTGCAGGACGACGTCGTCCCGTACGCCGGCCGCCCGGTCGTGCTGGTCGTGGCGGAGACACCCGAACAGGCGCGGGCCGCCGCCGGGGCGGTCGTGGTGACCTACGAGCCGTACCCGCACGACGTGGACTTCCGGCTCGACCACCCCGCCGCCCGCCCGGCGTCCACCGCCTTCGGCCCGGAGGCCGACACCGGCGACATCGAGGTCGAACTGGCCGCCTCGGCCGTCGTGGTGGACGAGCGGTACCGCACCCCCGAAGAGAACTGCTCCGCGATGGAGCCGCACGCCGCGACCGCGTGGTGGCAGGACGGCCACCTGCACGCCGTGGACTCCAACCAGGGGCCGTTCAGCGTGTCGCAGGTCCTGTCGACGTTGTTCGGCGTCGACAGGGACCACGTGCACATCAGGGCCGAGCACGTCGGCGGCGGTTTCGGCGCCAAGGGACTGTGCGGCCCGCAGATGATCCTCGCCGCGATGGCGAGCCGGTCTTTCGGGCGTCCCGTCCGCGTCGTGCTCACCCGCGAGCAGGTGTTCCTAGCCACCGCGCTGCGCCCGCCGACCGACCAGTGGCTGCGTATCGGCGCCGACGCCGACGGCCGCCTGCGCGCCGTCCACCACCGCCCGGCGTTCGCGCTGTCCCCGCTGGCCGAGTACATCGAGTGGTGCACCGAGCAGGCCAAGACGTTGTACGCGGCCCCGGCGATCCGCACCGAGCTGACCGCCGTCCCGCTCGACATCCTGCCGCCGAGCTCAACGCGCGGGCCCGGTGCGACGCCCGGGTCGTTCGCCCTCGAATCGGCAATGGACGAGGTCGCAGAACGGCTCGGCCTCGACCCGCTCGACCTGCGGCTGCGCAACCAGCCCGCCGTCGGCCCGGTGTCCGGGCGGCCGTTCAGCAGCCGCCGCTCGGTGGCGTGCCTGCGGGAGGGGGCCCGCCGGTTCGGCTGGGCCGGGCGTGACCACCGGCCCCGGACGCGCCGCGAAGGACGGCTGCTCATCGGCACCGGACTAGCCGCCACCTGCTTCAGCGCCGGCGTCTTCCCCTCGACGGCGTCGATCACAGCGGAGGCCGACGGCACCTTCACCGTGGCCGTCGGCGCGACCGACATCGGCACCGGGGCACGCACCGCCCTGACCGCCGTGGCGGCCGACACGCTGGGCGTCGGGACCGAGCGGATCCGGATCCGGATCGCCGACAGCGACCTCGGCATGGCCTGGGGCGCCGGCGGTTCCCGCGGCACGACGTCCTGGTCGTTCGCGATCACCCAGGCCGCCGCGAAGCTGCGCGAACGGCTCGGCGACCCGGCCCGGCCGGTGACGGCCACCGTCGACACCACGGCGCTGATCGACTACCAGCCCGCGACGGAACGGCACACCTTCAGCGCGGTGTTCGCGGAGGTGAGCGTCGACCCGGCGACCGGTGAGGTACGCGTGCGCAGGATGCTCGGCATGTTCGCCGTCGGCCGGGTGATCAACCCGTTGCTGGCCCGCAGCCAGGTCATCGGCGGAATGATCATGGGCCTGTCGATGGCCCTGCACGAGGAGGGCGTGCGCGACCCGGCCACCGGCAGGCAGGTCAACCCCGACTTCGCCGGCTATCACATCGCCGCGCACGCCGACGTGCCGGACATCGAGGCTGAATTCGTGCCCGACTACGAGCCGCAGGATCCGCTGGGTCTCAACGGCCTCGGCGAGATCGGCACGGCCGGCACGGCCGCCGCGATCGCCAACGCCGTCTGGCACGCCACTGGCGTACGTCAGCGCACGCTCCCGATCCGCCTGGACCGGGTGCTGGAGGCCGAGGGTGCCGAGGTGCGGGGAGCCGTCGGTGTTGCGTGAGGTGTGGCCGTTCGCCCTGGCCAGGCGCCGGGCAGGTCGGCGGGCCGCCGGGTTGACGGCGCATGCTTGACCTCGGCGAGAAGGCACGGCCCCGTTTCGGGTCCGCGGTCATGCTGCTGTCCCTGTCGCTGGGCGGGCTGGCGTTCTCGGTGCTGCAGTCGCTGGTCGCCCCGGCGCTACCGGCCATCGCCCGTGACCTGGGCGTCTCCACTGCCGACGCCAGCTGGGTGGTCACCGCATATCTGCTGTCGGCCTCGGTGCTGACGCCCGTCCTCGGCCGGCTCGGCGACATGATGGGCAAACGCATGGTGCTGCTGGCCGTGCTCGGGCTGCTGGCCGCCGGGACGCTGCTGGCCGCGCTGGCGACGGACCTCGCGACGCTCGTCGTGGCGCGTGCCCTTCAGGGGGCGGCCGGGGCGATCATGCCGCTGTCCATCGGCATCGTGCGGGACGAGTTGCCGCGTGAGCGGGTCAGCGTCGTCATCGGGCTGCTGTCGGCGATGGTCGGGGTCGGCGCGGGGGTCGGCATCGTGGCCGCGGGGCCGGTCGTAGACCACCTGTCGTGGCACTGGTTGTTCTGGTTCTCCCTGATCGTCATCGCCGTCGCGCTGGCCGGAGCGGCAGCCGGGGTGCCCGGTCGGGGGCGGCGTTCGCCCGGCCGTCTCGACCTGCCGGGCGCCGCGCTGCTCTCGGTGTCGCTGGTGGCCCTGCTACTGGCGATCAGCAAGGCCAGCGACTGGGGGTGGGGGCACCCGGCGACCCTCTCGCTGCTCGGCATGGGGCTGCTCACGCTGCCGCTGTTCGTCCGGGTCGAACGCCGGATGCGCGAGCCGCTGATCGACCTGCGGCTGCTGCGGCCCCGGGGCGTCTGGGCCGCCGACCTGGTCAGCCTGCTGCTGGGGTTCGCGATGTTCGGCACGTTCCTGCTGGTGCCGGCCCTGCTCCTGCTGCCGGACGGCGGGTTCGGCGTGACCGTCACCGAGGCCGGCCTGTTCCTGCTGCCCACGACGCTGACGATGCTGGTCTCCGGGCCGCTGGCCGGTGTGCTGGTGCGCCGTCACGGGCCCCGGCCGCCGACGGTCGCCGGGGCCGCGGCGGTCGCGGGCGCGTTCGTGCTGCTCACCTTCGCGCACGAGGAGGCCTGGCAGGTCCTGGCGGCCGGGGCACTCACCGGCGCGGGCATCGGCCTGGCGTTCGCGGCCATGCCCAACGCGATCATCGACGCCGTCCCCGCAGGCAACACCGGCGAGGCGACGAGCGTGAACAGCATCGCCAGAACCGTCGGCAGCAGCCTCGGCACCGCCGTCATCGCGCTCGTCCTGTCGGAAGGGAGCGGCCTGGCCTTCTCCACGGGCTTCGCGGTCTGCGCCGGGGTGGGCATCCTCGCGGTCATGGCTTCCTTCTTCCTACCAGCACGACCGTGACAGCAGGGTTCTTGGAGGCACCCCGCGGTCCGGCTCCCTCACGCCCTGGCCGACCTGCTGCGCGCTTTCCTCCCCCATCGTCACCGCCCTCGGCGTCAGGCCGGCGGTGGGGCGAGTTTGGCGGCCACGGCGTCGAGGACCCAGTCCAGGCCGGTCGCGAAGGACGTCTCGGCGTCCACCTCCGTGCCGTCGTGCACGAACTTGGCCAGCTCCGGGAAGCGGCCCGTGGCCAGCATCCGCGTCACATGCGGGCCGGAGGCGCGCTGCCAGTCGCGCTTGGACAGGCCCGTGGCGCGTTCGGCCCGCAGGTCGGCGATCTCGCGCCTGATCGCGCCGGTGAAGTAGGCGCTGACGGTCTCCACGGCGCGCGTGACGGTGCCGAACTCGCCGAGTCCGTCGCCGGCCCCGGCGATCTGGACGAGGGTGTCCGCGCCTTCGAGGAACAGATGTGGGCACGGGCCGGCAGGTGGGCGAAGATCACGACGGCCGGTCTGGAACGCCTCGTGAGCCCGGACGCCGGCGAAGCCCTCGCCCTCTTCGGCGGAGTTCAGTCATCCTGGCTGTCCGCTCTACGCATATCCCATGGCTGGGATGACTCTGTCGAGTGTTCGTTCGATGTACTCGCGGGTTCCGGGGTCGAATTGGTCGTTGCGATGTTCCAGGTTGTGTGACTGGAACGTCGATCTGGTTGCGAAGTCGTCGGCACCGAGTAGTTCGAACAGGGTCCGGCGCTGGCCGGGCCAGTCGGTCGCGAGATCCTCGGCCTTCACCTCCACATAGCGCCTCTCCGTCAGGTCGGCTGTGGTCTTCCAGGTCAGCCATCGGTCATAGACCGGTTTGAGCCAGGCGAGCGCGCCGTCGACCGTGGTCGGTGCCCATGGTTGGTCGACGTGTGACGCGACCACCGCGACCGGGTGGCGCTTGATGTGGACGATGGTCGCCTCAGGGACGAGTTCCCAGAGGAAGTCCATGCACAGAAGGTTGAACGGTGTCTTCTCACACCAGGTCGGCTTGCCCGCGTCGGCGGCCGCTCCGCCGAACATCGTGTCGACCGCGCGACGAAGGATCTCGATCAGTTCGCGCCGATCGCCGAAGTACCTCGGGATCGCCCGCCGGTGACTCTGGGGTTCGAACGGCCCGGCGGGCCAATCGGCGTGCCCGAGCCCGGCCGCGGGCACGGACTCGTCGAACGTGCTCGCGACGAGTTCGGTCCACAGCCGTCCCACCGCGTCCCAGTAGTGCCGCTCGCCGATGGCCTCGGGAACGGTGTGACCACGATCTCTGTCGCGCCTGCCGACCAGCCGCACGGTCAGGAGGTCGCTCAGCCTGCGGAGGGCGTCGTCCCCGACGATGGGGTCGTACCGAATCGTGAGGGCGTCCGCCAGGTCCCGCAGGCCGCCCGGATCGATGATGAACCGGGTCTCGATCGGAATCCGGTGGATCTGCGGGTGTTCGCCGAGAACGTTCGCGAGCTGCGATGTTCCCGAACGACCCGTACCCGCTACGAAGATGGGTGCTGGGGCGGACATGACGTTCAGCCAAGCCGCGCCACCGCGCTCGCGCAACGAAATATCGGCAGGGGCTACGAATCGTCGTCCCGCACACCCACTCACCATATTGGATCCCAGACATTCTAAATTGGATGCGGGGCGTTAGGGTAAAGCTCACCTTCGATCGAATGGGAGCCTGCCGTGACCGTAACCAATCGTCCCCTCGACGCCGCCGGCCTGGAGGAGAAGCCTCTGGGGCCGCCGAGCGCCGAGCCCCTCGGCGGCGAGATCCTCGTGCGCAGTCGCGTGGACTTCACCAACGACGACCGGACGGTCGTCTCCGGCGTCTGGGAGAGCGAGCCGGGCAGGTCGCGCTGGGAGTTCCTCTCCCGTGGCGAGATCATCCACGTCGTCGCCGGGCGGATGACGGTGCAGCGCGACGGTGAGGAGCCGGTCGAGATCGCTGCTGGCACTACGGCGTACTTCCCGATCGGCTGGTGCGGCGTGTGGACGGTGCACGAGCGGCTGCGCAAGGTCTACGTCGTCTACAAGTCCTGACGTGGTTCAGCGTCGGGCCGCGATCGACGGCGAGTCGCGCGGCTGCCGCGCGGCCTGACGCGCCTCGCTTCGGGCGACGACTTCCGGGCCTCAACCCATTCCGCGCGCCCGTCGACCTCCCTCCGTTCAGCGAACTCACGCATAGGCCTCATGGATCCACTTATGTTATTTTTGGATCCCCATCGGAAGGGCGATGAAAGATGGATTCGATCGAGACGGAACCTGCCGGCGAGGCGCTCACCACGCGGACCCCTGGCTCCGCCCCTGAGGGGAACTGAGGCGTGGGCGCCCTGCCGCAGGAGGCCGAGTACGTCGTCGTCGGCGGCGGCACCTCGGGCAACGTCGTCGCGGCCCGGCTCGCCGAGGTCGGCCTGGACGTGCTCGTCCTTGAGGCCGGTCCCGACTTCGGGCCCGAGGGCAGCGCCGCGTGGCCCGCCGACATCGTCGACGCGACGCGGCTGGGACGTTCGCACGACTGGGGCTATGACTCCGGCGACAGTTACCCGTGGCGCGTCGGCTTCGAGCGCGCCCGCGCGATCGGCGGCTGCTCCGACTTCAACGGCTGCACCCAGACGTGGGGGCACCGGCGCGACTACGACTCGTGGGCCGAGGCCGGCCTGACCGGGTGGTCGACCGAGGACCTGCTGCCGCTGTTCGAGGAGGGCATGCGACGGATGCGCGTGCACACCTATCGGGCGGATGATCTCACGCCATGGCAGCGCGCGTGGTACGAGGCGGCGCCCGCCGCCGGGATGCCGCGGCTTGCCGACCTCAACGACGTCGACGAGTCCGCGGGGTTCGCCCCGGAAGCGGTGAACATCGTGGACGGCGTGCGCATCAACACCGCCTTCGCCTACCTCGACCCCGTACGCCCCCTGCCGAACATCCGGATCGTCGGCGACGCCCTCGTCGACCGTGTCATCGTGACGAACGGACGGGCGACCGGCGTCGTCGTACGGCACCAGGGCGAGACGGTGACCGTGCGAGCCGGGACGATCGTGCTGGCGGGCGGTACCTACAACTCGCCGACCGTCCTGCTGCGCTCCGGCATCGGCCCATACGCACAGCTCGCGGTACTGGACATCCCGCTCGTGCAGCACCTGCCCGGTGTCGGCGAGAACCTGCACGACCAGCCGTTCCTGCTGATGAGCTGGTCGGGCTCGGAGGAGATGGGCGCGGCGATGGAGCGGGCGCGCGCGGCGGGCTGGTGCCCCGACGAACAGGCGATGGGCAAGGCGGCTTCGAGCTTCGACACGGAGGCGTTCGATCTGCACTTCCTGCCGTACAGCCCGACCCATCTGATCGGGCGCAAGCGTTGGAGCGTGGGCGTGTCGGCCCTGCAGCCCCGCTCCCGCGGATTCGTGCGGCTGCGCGGCACGGACCCGGAGGCGAAGCCGGTCATCGACCATCGCTTCCTGGCCGACCCCGAGGGCGTCGACGTCGCCGTGCTCGCGGAGGGCGCCACGATGTTGCGCGAGATCGCGGCGGACCCGGAACTGGCGCCGCTCGTCGGCGCGGAGATCCACCCCGGGCCCGAGACCTTCGACCGGGACGCGCTCGTCGCTCACCTGTACCGCAACCCCGACAACTACTGGCACCCCGTCGGCACCTGCAAGATGGGGACCGGCGACGACGCCATGTCCGTCGTCGACGAGCGGGCGCGGGTGCATGGTATCGACGGCCTGCGGATCGCCGACTGCTCGATCATGCCGAGGATTCCCCGCGCGACGACGGCGATGCCGGCGGTCGTGATGGGCGAGAAGGTCGCCCGGCTGCTGCTCGAGGAGGTGGCCGCGTGGCGAGCGACGAGCTGACCTGGCCGGCGCCGAACCCGACGTTGCTCGGCACACGGCACTCGGTGTCGTCCGGGCACTACCTGGCCTCGGCCGCGGCGTTCGCGATCCTCGAAGCGGGTGGCAACGCGGTCGACGCCGGCTGCTGCGCCGGCATGGCGCTGGCCGTACTGCACGCCGACGAGGTCAACTTCGCCGGCGTCGCACCCATCATGATCCGCCTCGCCGACGGCACCACCGTGAGCCTGGACGGGCTCGGGGTCTGGCCGCGGCGGCTGCCCCCCGACCTGTTCATGACCGAGTACGGCGGCACGATCCCCACCGGCATCCTGCGCACCGTGGTCCCGGCCGCGCCCGACGCCTGGCTCACGGTGCTGCGCGACTACGGCACCATGACCTTCGCGCAGGTCGCGGCGGCCGCGGCGCGGCTCGCGCGGGACGGCTTCGCCGTCTTTCCCCTGCTCGCGGACGGCATCACGAACCGGCAGGCGGGCTATCGGAAGTGGGCCGCGAACGCCGCGATCTTCCTGCCCGAGGGTCGGCCGCCGCGCGTGGGAGAGCGGTTCGTCCAAGCCGACCTCGCGCGCACGATCCAAACCATGATCGACGCCGAGGAGCGCGCCGGCGGCGAGCGTGTCGCCGGCATCGAGGCCGCCCGCGCGGCGTTCTACGAGGGCGAGATCGCCGACCGCATCGTGGCCTACCACGAGGCGAACAACGGCTACCTGCGCCACGACGACCTCGCGGAGTTCCGCTCGCGCTACGAGCCCGTCGTCGAGACCCGCTGGCGCGACTTCACGCTCCTGACCTGCGGCGCATGGTGCCAGGGCCCGATCCTCGCGGAGGCGCTGCTCATCCTCGAGCGGCACGGCCTGGACGGGCTCGAACACAACGGCCCCCGGTACGCGCACACGGTCATCGAGGCGCTCAAGGGCGTCTTCGCCGATCGCGAGCACCACTTCGGCGACCCCGAGTTCGTCGACGTGCCGCTCGACCGGCTCCTCGGCGAGAAGCACATCGCCGCCCGGGCGGCGGCGATCGACCCCGAGCGCGCCTTCGCGGGCCTGCCGCCCGCGCTCTTCGGCGAGTCGCAGGTGCTGCCCGACGCGATCCGAGCGGACGAGCTGCGCCACATCGGCGAGGGCGGCACCAGCTACGTGTGCGTCGTCGACCGCTGGGGGAACGCCTTCTCGGCGACACCGTCCGACGGCGCGTCGACCTCGCCCGTCATCCCCGGCACCGGGATCGTGCCCTCGCTGCGCGGCCTGCAGTCGCGGCCCGACCCCGCGCATCCGGCGGGTGTGGCGCCGGGCAAGCGGCCTCGGCTGACTCCCAACCCCGCGATCGCCGTACGTGACGACGGCAGTGTGTTGGCGTTCGGCTGCCCTGGTGGCGACATGCAAGTGCAGGCGATGCTCCAGGTCTTCCTGAACGTCTTCCACTTCGGCATGGATTTGCAGGAGGCGGTGAACGCGCCGCGTTTTTCGACATGGAGCTTTCCGAACTCGTTCGCGCCCTTCGACTACCTCGCGGCGCACGTCTTCCTGGAGGACCGTTTCGACCCCGGCGTCCACGCGGAGCTGGAACGACGAGGGCACGACGTGCGGCTCTGGCCCGCCTACACCCGGGACGCGGCGGCCGTCGAGGCGATCTACCGCAACGCCCGGACGGGATTCCTGGAGTCCGCCGCCGATCCGCGCCAGCCTGCCCAGGCGGTGGTCGCCTGAGTTGCTTTCTTCTCAGCGGTCATGGGCCTGAAACGGTTGTGGGATCGGCTGCGAAGCGGATTGAAATGACTGGAATCGCGGCCATACCCGCGAAGAAGAGACCGAGACCTATCGAACCCAGCACGGCCACGTACAGTACGGCGCCCGGGACGATGGCCAGCAGAACGAACAGGAGGGCGCCCAGAAGGTGTAGTGCGCTGACGGCGACGAGCGGTGGCACCGACAGCTTGTCCCGAATCTTGGGCAGCACGATGAGATCGCGCGTGAACAGAAAGGCGAGCGCCACGGCTATCATGGCCGCGCCGATCCGGAACAGGTCCTCGTTGAGGCGTACGGAGGCACCGGATTTGCTGATGGACGCCGCGCTGAATCGAACGGCGATGTAGAGCGGAACGGTGACGAAGATATTGTCCAGGATGATGTACCAGTACCTGTACGGTGCCTGGAACCGCACGTGTAGCGCCAGGATGCCGACCGTTGTCGCGAGTAATAAACCGAAAACCAGCCCCATGACGAACACGGCGGCCCACACCTTCGTGTCCACCTGCTGTGTTACGGACGTAACGGATATGATCGCGTCCGAGGCCCGCTCCAGAACCAGGGCGACGATGAGCAGCATGGCCCAGACGTTAATTTCGAGAAGTTTTCGGTACAGCTCGTCGCGGTTCGGGTCGATTTTGCCGGCAGTCATCTCTGCTACGCCCCCCAGCGTCCCGTCAAGCCCAGTGGGATCAGCGCCAATACGTTGATTAGAACTAGAATGTGCGATCGATCGCGGCGTTCGGCGAGGGAGTCTTTCCAGAGGAGGGCAATCACCGCGGATAAGACGGGGAGAAACCCGGGGAGCAGCCAGAGCGGGGACAAGTGGCCGAGAAAGACAAGAAGTGCGACCGATAGAGCGTAGACGGATGAAGCGCCGAGGGGAATCAGAAGCGCCCGAGTGCGGCCGAAAGCAGTGACAAGTGTGCTGATGCCGGCAACTCGATCGCCACGTGAATCTCTTATATCCCACGCCACTTCTATGATGAACACACTGCACGATATCAGTGCGATGGCCAGGAAAAGCTGAAGCATGTGCGGGTGCGGGCTGGATAAGCCCGGATAGAGCACGGCGGCAATCGGCCACGCGACAGATGGGACGATATTCTTGAGACCGATTACCTGCTTGATCCGGCGGGGCTCACCCCGTTTTCGCTTGAAAAACGGAACCGAGTACAGGACTCCCACGAGTAATGTCACCGTCAGGAGAGCCGTGGCGGCGGGCCCCACGAAAAGCGCCGACAGCAGAAGGCTTGCGAGTATCGCGGCCATGGCCATGTTGCGAAGCGCGAATCTCGCGAGATAGGCCCTGGCGTATGCGCTCGGGTCGTTTATCTCGTCTTCGACGAAATCGAAAACTCGATTGAGCTGATAAATGCCGAAGCCGGCCAGCAGCACGGACGGCGCCGCCATCCAGGATGGGCTCGATCCATACCAGGGCGGCATGGCCCACATGATGAGAATGGCGCCCGGCTGAAGGTAGATTCGATTGCGTATCGCAAAATCGACTACACCCCGCCCGCCGCCCACTCTGGATATCTCGTCAGAGGCGTTGGCCAATCGTAGGACCCCCGAGGTGTGACCGTCAGCAAGGCCGATACTTCGACTGTCATCGGTCGAGACAACCTCGAGAATCCGTAACCGCACGGCAGCAATGTTAGCAACGCCCCCTGAAACTGTGGAGGCGCTGACAAGGGGTTGTTCGTATCGACTTCAATGCGATTCAGCTCAAGCATGCCCCTGACCTCGAGCCGGGTTCGCTATTCCTCCGGTTTCCGCCTGATCATCCCGTTCCGGTGCGAGTGCCAGTCAAGATCGAAAGGTTGTGGCCCCGGGCGGCCGTGTGCGGGCCGCCCGGGGAGGGGATCACGCGGGCAGGGTCCACTTCTGCCAGGTGTTGTTGTTGGCGTCCCAGATCTGCAGGCGGGTGCCGTTGGCGGTGTTGCCGCCGGGGACGTCCAGGACGCGGCCCGACTGCGGGTTGCGGAGCTGGCTGTTGCCGATGCTCTGCCACTGCTGGGCGCCGGATCCGTTGCAGTCCCAGATCTGGATCTTGGTGCCGTTGGCGGTGCCCCCGCCGGCCACGTCCATGCACTTGCCGAGCGCCCGGATCGTGCCGTCGGTGCCGATCGTCCAGCGCTGCGCGGCTGTACCGTTGCAGTCGTAGAGCTGAACGGCCGTGCCGTTCGCGGTGCCGGACGCCGCCACGTCGACGCACTTGCCGCCCACGCCGGTGATCGGACCCGTACGTGTCGGCTGCGGGCCCGTCGTCAGGGTGACTTCGCCCTGGTTGAGCGTACGAGAGTGGAAGTAACCGGCCTGGATCTCGGCGTTGGTGTTGCTGCCGCGGAGCTGCTCGGACCAGACCATGAAGTAGGTCCACCGCGTCTGGCTGTCCAGCAGGGACGCGTTGGGCACCTTGCCCATCTCCGCGATCGCGATGGGCTTGCCGGCGGCGATGTTCTGGATCTGCTGGTAGTCACTGGCGGACGGGTAACCCTTGTACCAGACGTCCAGGCTGACGACATCGACGTACGACGAGCCCGGGTAGTAGCTCGCCCAGCCGCCTGCCGGGTTGTCCTGCACGTTCCACACCCAGATCAGGTTGCTCAGCCCCTTGCCGACGAGGTAGTCACGGGTGATCTGATAGAGGCGGGCGCCGCCGGAGGAACCAGGACGGTTGCCCCACCAGTTCCACGACTCGTTCATCTCGTGCAGCGGCCGGAACAACACCGGCACCCCGGCGTCCTTGAGCTGCTGTAAGTAGGGGACGACCTCGTCGAGGCGGCGCTTCCACGCGGTGTTGAGCGCGGTGCCGTCCTGGATGATCTGGCCGAACTGGGTCGCCGAGATGCCCGTCTTCACACCGCCGTCGAACTCGCACGTGCTCGGCCCGGTCGGGGTGCACACGTGCCAGGTCAGGGCGACCAGCGAGCCGTTGGCCCACTCCTGCTTGGCCTGGTCGACCACACGCTGGCGGTTGGCGACGTCCTCGGCGCGGAACATCAGGTCGCCGCCCCACAGGCCGGGCCACTGTCCGGTGACGTCGTGGACCTGCTGGGAGTACTGGCCGGGCAGGCTGGCGGGCTCCTTGTTGTGCTGGCCGCTGACGATGTTGCGGCCGGTGATGGAGGTCAGGTAGTTCAGGACGTCCTGCTTGGACGCCGCCGGGAAGGCGTGCGCAGGAAGGGCCAGCGTGGCCGCCGCCACGAGCGCGGCCGAGCCGGCGGCGAGGGCGCGGCGGATGCGGGAGCGGGGTCGGGACTGGTGCATTGCGCGTTCTCCTTCTTTTGGGGGGTGGGGATGGTCATGTCCGCAGGACGCCTTCGAGCGTCGGCTGTGCCGCGTTGACGCTGAACATGGCCGCGCGCAGCCGCTCGTCGTCCACGGCGGCCACGCCCGTGATCCGGATCGTGCGCGTCTCGCCGGGCAGCAGCGTGACCAGGCCGGTGTCGGCGACGGCGTCCGGGGACAGGCGGTCGGCCTGCACCAGCAGGTCGCGGACGAAGCTGTGCGCCGTGATCACCACGTCGAGGCCGCCGGGAACCGGACGGGCCGCCAGGTCGAGCTCGGGCGCCGGGTAGCCGAACGCCGCGTCGGCGCAGCCGAGCACCAGGTCGCGCAGCCCGTCGGCGTCCGCGACCAGGAACTCCGCGCGCACGTCGCCGAACGCGGTCAGCCCTTCGGGCAACGGCAGCACGGCCACGCTCCGCGGTCCGGCCGTAAACGGCACCGCCTCCTCGGCGAGCACGGTCCCGTCGGCGCGCATCCGGCGCACCGCGGCCATCCCTTGCCACTGGTCGGCCGACTGGTTGTCCACGGCCAGAACGCGTACGCCCCCGCGCGTCTGGAGCGTGAGGAGGCGGTCGGCGTACAGGCGGCGCAGTTCGTGGTAGAGCGGTTTGGGCCGCCCGGCGCCGTCGACGGCCGCCCACGACGTGACCGGCCAGCAGTCGTTGAGCTGCCAGACGACCGTCCCCGCGCACACCGGCCAGTGCGAACGCCAGTGGGCGACCGCCGTCGCGACCGCGCGGGCCTGGTTGACCTGCGTCAAGTAGTGCCAGTCGTCGAACGTCACAGAGGTCGTGAAGTGGTGCGCCAGGCCGCGCCGCAGCTTGCCGTTGCCGTCCTCGGCCTTCTGGTGGTGCAACATCCCGGCCGAGTCGGGGCTCAGATCCTCAGCCGGCAGGGCCGCCGTCAGGGTCGCGTACGCGGGCGGGGCCTGCCACCCGAACTCGGCCGCGAAGCGCGGCACCTCGTTGAGGTAGTCGGTGTAGTCCCGGCGGTTCCACACCTCCCAGAAGTGCGACGGGCCGTGCGCGGGGTCGTTGGGGTGCCGGTCCCACGAACCCGACCACGGGCTGCCCGGCAGATAGGGCCTGGTCGGATCCAGCTCGGCGACGATCCTCGGCAGCATGCCCAGGTAGTAGCCCTCGCCCCAGCTCTCGCCGGCGAGCGCGTCCTCCCAGTCCCAGTCGCGGAACCCCCACAGGTTCTCGTTGTTGCCGTTCCACAACACCAGGCTCGGGTGCGGCATCAGCCGTACGACGTTCTCGCGGGCCTCGGCGTCCACCTCGCCGCGCAGCGGCTGCTCCTCGGGGTAGGCGGCGCAGGCGAACAGGAAGTCCTGCCAGACCATCAGGCCCAGCTCGTCGCACGCGGCGTAGAAGGCGGCGTCCTCGTAGATGCCGCCGCCCCAGACGCGGACCAGATTCACGCCGATCGCCGCGGCCTGCTCCAGCCGCGTGCGGTACCGCTCGGGGGTGACGCGGACGGGCAGCGCGTCGTCGGGGATCCAGTTGACGCCGCGCGCGAAGATCGGGGCGCCGTTGACCCGCAGCGTGAAGGCCGTGCCGTGGGCGTCCGGGGACTGGTCGAGTTCGACCGTGCGGAAGCCGATGCGGCGTTCCCACACATCCAGTTCCGCGCCGGTTTCCGCGTCGGTCAGGAGGACGCGGCACGTGTAGAGCGGCTGGGCGCCGTGGCCGCGCGGCCACCAGAGGGCGACCTCGGGCACCTCGACGGCGACGGTACCCCGGTCGCTGATGATCGCCGTCGTGGCGGTGTGGCCGCCGACCGTCACCGAGGCGCGCACCTCGCGTCCTGGGGTCGTGCGCTCCAGATCGAGGTGGGCCTCCACGCGGCCCCGGCCGCCGGTGACCGTGACCACCGGGCGCACCCGGGCCAGCCGCGCCGTGTTCCAGCACTCCAGCCGTACCGGCCGCCAGATCCCGGCCGTGACCAGCGTCGGCCCCCAGTCCCAGCCGAAGCTCGCGGCCATCTTGCGCACGTAGTTGAAGGGTTCCGGGTACGCGTTCGGCCGCGCCCCCAATCGCTCCCGCACCGCCTCGGCCTCGTCGTACGCCGAGGTGAACCGCACCGAAAGGGCGGCGCCTTCCAGGGCGGTGACATCGAACCGGTAAGAACGGTGCATATTGCGCGTCGCGCCCAGGACGTGGCCGTCCAGGCTCACCTGCGCCACCGTGTCCAGCCCGTCGAAGACGAGGTCCACGCGCTCCCAGTCGCCCGTGATCTCGGGCAGCCGGGTGTCGTAGCGCCAGTCGGCGCGCCCGACCCAGGCGACCTCGAGCTCGTTGCGCCCCAGGTACGGGTCGGCGATCAGCCCGGCCGCCAGCAGGTCGGCGTGGCAGCACCCGGGCACCGTGGCCGGTATCGGTGTTCCGCGCAGCCCCGGCGGGCCTCCGCCACTGTCAAGCGTGACCGTCCAGCCCGAGGTCAGCGGCGTGTTGTGCGTGCTCAATGCGCGACTCCTCATTTGGTGGCGCCGGCCGCGAAGCCGTTGTAGATGAACCGCTGCAGCGCGAGGAACACGACGAGGCTGGGCAGGATGACCAGCGCCGCCCCGGCGGAGATGACCTCCCAGTGCGCGCCGAACGGCCCCTTGAACCGGAACAGCGCGGTGGAGATCGTGCCGAGATCCTCGGACGGCATGTACAGGAACGGGATGTAGAAGTCGTTGTAGATGGCGACGCCCTTGACGATGACGACGGTGGCGATGGCGGGCCGCAACAGCGGCAGGATGATCCGCCAGTAGACGGTCAGCGATCTGGCGCCGTCCATCCGCGCCGCCTCGTCGAGCGAGATCGGGATCGACCGAATGAACTGCAGGAAGATGTAGATCGACACGATATCGGTGCCCATGTACAGCAGCACCGGTGCCCAGTGGGTGTTCATCACGCCCAGCTCGTTGACCACCTGGTAGGTCGCGACCTGCGTGGTGACCCCCGGCACCAGCGCGGCCACCAGGAACAGCGTCATCACGAGCTTCTTGCCGCGGAAGTGGAACCGGTCCACCGCGTACGCGGTCATCGAGCCGATGAACACGGTGCCCAGCAGCGAGAAGAACAGGATGAAGGTCGTGTTCCCGAGCGCCTGAAGCATGTGGCCCTCGGTGAAGGCGGTCTGGAAGTTCTCCCAGTTGAACCAGTTCGCCGGGGGCGACAGAGGGCTCGGGTCGGTGGTCATCTCGCCGGGCGTGCGGAGCGAGGTCAGGATGATCGCCAGCAGCGGGACGATGACGACCGCCGAGGCCAGCAGGAGGGAGGCGTACTTCAGGACCCGCGTCGGCGTCATGACAGCTCCACTCTCTCCTCCGGGATGAGCCGTCGCTGCACCCACGTGACCAGCAGCACCACCGCCAGCAGCACGAACGCGGCCGCCGACGCCAGGCCGACCTTGTTGAAGTTGAACGCGAGCTTGATCGTCTGGATCACGAACGTCTCGCTGTTGTTCGAGCCGCCGGTCATGATGAACGGGATCTCGAATACCGACAGCGCGCCCGAGATCGCCAGGATCGCGCTCAGGCTGATCACCGGCTTGATGCCGGGGGCGATGATGTGGCGGAACTGCTGCCAGCGGTTGGCTCCGTCGAGCGAGGCCGCCTCGTACAGGTGCTGCGGGATCGACTGGATCGCGCCCAGGAACAGCACCATGTTCAGGCCCATGAACCGCCACACCGACACCCCGGCCAGCGAGGTGTTCACCAGGTCGGGGTCGCCCAGCCACAGGTGCGGCTCCAGGCCGAACAGGCGCGCCACCGTGTCGAGCGTGCCGCCCGGCTGGAAGAAGTAGAGGAACACGAACCCGATGGCCACGCCGTTGATCAAGTAGGGGAAGAACAGGATGCCCTTGAACACGTTCCTGAACCTGGTGTCGAAGCTCAGGATCGTCGCGAAGTAGAGCGCCACCACGATCTGCATCGCCGCGCCCGCGAGGTAGAACAGGCTGACCGCGAACACCTGGAGCATCTTCGGGCGGGTGAACAGGTCCAAGTAGTTGTCGACGCCCACGAAGTTCCGGGTCGGGCTCAGGCCGTCCCAGTCCGTGAGGCTGTAGACGAACATGCTCACGGCCGGGACGTGCGTGAAGACCACCAGCAGCACCAGCGGGGCCGCCAGGTAGGCCCACGGCGTCCACCACCGCCTCGTGTCACGCCGCCGCTCCGCCTCCATCCGGGGGCGTACGGGCGGGGGCGCGGCCGGGCGGGGACGCGCCACATGAGATGCCGGCATGCGCTAGCCGCCGATGGTGGACTGGGCCTCGGACCACTTCTTGTTGAGGTCGGCGAAGATGCCTGGCAGGTCGCCCTTGGCCGCGCCGCGGGCGACGTCGACCAGGTGCTGGCGGTAGTCGGGCGCGCCCAGACCCACCTCGGACGCCTTGTCGATGTCCAGGACCATCGTGTTCTTCGCCCAGCTCAGGCTGACGAACTTCACGCCCGCGTCCTGGAAGGGCTGCAGGCTGCTGGGGAGCGGAGCGCCCTTGACCGACGAGATCGACAGCGCCTTCTGCGCGTCACCGGACTTGGTGATGAACCACTCGATCCAGGCCCGCGCCGCCGCCTTGTTCTTGCTGTGCACGTTGATCGCGTACTGGTAGTCGGGGCGTACGGCGGCGCAGAAGTGGCCGTCGACCTGCGCCGGGAACGGCATGAAGCCGATGTCGTCGGGGTTCTTGCCGGCCTTCGTGGCCGCGTCCCGCATCTGCACGACCGCCCATGAGCCGAGCCACATCGTGGCGATCTTGCCAGTGGCGATCAGGTTCTTGGAGTTCTCCCAGTTCGTCGTGTTCGGGTCGGCCTCCGACAGGCCGTTCTTCACGATGTCGAACAGGAGTGTGTCGATGACGTTGAGCTCCTGCCCGGCCGCCCACGGCTCCTTCGTCGTGGCGAGTTTGTCGTTGGCGGCCGGGTCACAGCTCGGCGAGCCGACCGCGTTGCCCCAGTTCGTCAGCGGCCAGGCGTCCTTGTAGTTCGTGTAGTACGGGGTCGCGCCCGTCTTCTCCTTGATCGCCTTGAGCGCGGTGATGAACTCGGCGGGCGTCTTCGGCCATTCGGTCATTCCGGCCTGCTGCCAGACGGCCTTGTTGTAGACGAAGCCGGTGGCGACGCCGATGTTGGCGATGCCGTACACCTGGCCGTTGATGGTGCCGCGCTCGGTGAAGTCGTACGTCTGCGAGATCTCGGCCGCGGAGCCCAGGGGGGCGAAGAACGTGGGGTACTGGCTGGTCGGCACCGAGTTGGGAATCGACAGAACGTCGCCGTAGTCCTCACTGTTCATGCGGATCTTGACGTCGCCCTCGTAGTCGGTGAGCCCTTGGAACTCGACCGTCACCTTCGGGTAGAGCTTGTTGAACTCGGCGGCGTACGCCTTGGCGGTGCCGTCCTGCACCTGGTCGGTCCGGTTGGTCAGGACGGTGATCGTTCCAGAGACCTGTCCGGGGTCGGACGGTACCGTTACCGCGCCCTCATTCGGGGCTGGTTCGCCACCGCCGCCGCAGGCGGTCAGGCCGATCATCAGGGCGATGCCGGCCGCCATCACGCGTGTTCCTCGCACGTCGCACATCTCCTCGTTCTGTGAACCCCGAGCGGCTGATGGCTGCTTAACCTAGACGCAACATTTCAAGGTGTCCATAGAGCGTTTTAGTAACTCCTCGAAGCCTGCTGCGGGGAGTCGGATGAAGATCCAGTATTTAAGCAGCTCAAACGTGTATCGGCGAGTGGTTCGCGCAGCACTGGCGCTACTAAATCGATACGTGACGCATGATCATGTCGCGGTACCAGTGCGCGCTGCGCTTCAGCGTGCGCCGCTGAGTGGTCCGGTCGACCGAGACGAGGCCGAATGTGGGGCCGTAGCCGTGGGCCCATTCGAAGTTGTCGAGCAGTGTCCAGACGAAGTATCCGCGCACGTCACAGCCATGGTGGCGGGCCTGGGCCACGGCGTCGATGTGCGCGCTCAGGAAGGCGATCCGGTCCTCGTCGTCAATCGTGGGGGTCGGCTTCTCGTCCGGGAAGGCGCCGCCGTTCTCGGTGATGACGATCGGGATGGGCGGGTACTCGCGGTGCAGGCGGACCAGCAGGTCGGTCAGCCCTGCGGGCGTGATCGGCCAGCCGAGCGCGGTCGTCGGCCCTGACCGAACGGCCGCGCCGTCGGCCTGTACGGTGTCGGTGAAGTAGTAGTTCACGCCGAGCACGTCCAAGGGCGTGGCGATGGTGGCCAGGTCGCCCGGTTCCATGGGCAGCTTGATGCCCTCTTCGGCCAGGTCGGCGAGGGTGTCGGACGGGTAGTGGCCGCGTAGCAGCGGGTCCAGGTACATGCGGATACCGAAGCCGTCCGCGCGACGGGCGGTCTCGACGTCGGCCTCGGTCCGCGGGATCGCCGGGGTCAGGTTGAGAGTGATGCCGAAACGATGGTCGCCGCCAGCACTTCGCATCCGGTCGACGGCGGCGCCGTGGGCGAGCAGCAGGTGATGGACGGCGTGCATGGCGGCGGCGCGGTCACGGCGTCCAGGGGCGTGCATGCCGTCGGCGTAGCCGTACATGGCCACGCACCACGGTTCGTTGAGCGTGGTCCACGACGCGACGCGGTCCTGAAGGCGGGCGAACACCAGCTCGGCGAAGTCGGCGAACCGCCAGGCCGTGTCGCGCTCCGGCCAGCCACCGGCGTCCTCCAGCTCCTGGGGCAGATCCCAGTGGTAGAGCGTCACCCACGGGTCGACGCCGCTGGCCAGCAGTTCATCGACAAGGCGATCGTAGAAGTCCAGCCCTTTCTCGTTCGCCGGGCCCGTCCCGCCCGGTTGCACGCGCGGCCACGAGATCGAGAACCGGTAGGTGTCCACGCCTAGTCCCGCCAGCAGGGAGACGTCCTCGGTCATGCGGTGGTAGTGATCGCAGGCCACGTCGCCGGTGTCGCCGTTGGCCACGGCTCCCGGCACGCGGCAGAAGGTGTCCCAGATGGAGTCGGTCCTGCCGTCTTCGCGGGCCGCGCCCTCGATCTGGTACGCCGAGGTCGCCACTCCCCAGCGGAAGTACGGGGGAAAGATCGTGTCGTGAGGCATGGGCTTCCCTTCGGCCGGTCCTGGGGAGGCCTCACCATAGGTTCGATATTTCAGTCTGTCCATAGATCGTTACAGTGCACCAGCTCGGGGACGGCTGGGCCCTCCTGGCTGGGCTGTTCGGCTGTGAGCGCCGGCCGGGCGTACGCCATGGATGGGCATCTACTCGCACCTTGCAGTCGGTAAGCGGGTAAATTGAGCTCGACCGGGGCCGAACGCGACCCTGCTCTGCTGTCAGAAGGCGGTCGTTGTGACGGAGATGGGTGCGGCCCGCAGGGATCGCAGGGTGACGATCAAGGACGTTGCCGCGCTTGCCGGGGTGTCGCCTTCGGCGGTGACGATGGCGTTGCACGATCGGCCCGGCGTGTCGGCGGCCACCAAGGAACGCATCCTGAAAGCCGCCCGCGACCTGGGCTGGCGTCCGAATCTGGCCGCTGCCGCACTGTCCGGGCACGCGGTGCACACGGTCGGTCTCGCCATCGCGCGGCCGGCCCGGCTGCTCGGGCTCGAGCCGTTCTACATGGAGTTCGTCTCCGGGATCGAGAGCGTGCTCGGCAAGCGCGGGTGCTCGCTGCTGCTGCGGGTGATCGAGGCCGACGAGGAGATCGAGGTCCATCGCGAGTGGTGGCAGGGCGGGCGGGTCAACGGCAGCATCCTGGTCGACCTGAAAGTGGACGATCCTCGCATTCCCGCGCTCGCGGAGATCGGGTTGCCGGCGGTCGTCGTCGGGCACCCGTCACTGGCCGGACCGTTCACCTCGGTCTGGACCGATGACGCCGCCGGGATCCGGGAGGCCGTGCGGTACCTGGCCGCGCTGGGTCATCGCTGCGTCGGACGGGTCTCCGGCCTGGCCGAACTCGGCCACTCGGTGATCCGGACCGCGGCGTTCGAGGAGGTGGTGGGCGAACTGGGCATCGAGGGCCGCACCGTGGCCGCCGACTTCTCGGCCGTACAGGGGAGCAGAGCGGTCCGCCGGTTGCTGCTTGAGCCCGGACGGCCCACCGCGATCATCTTCGACAACGACCTCATGGCGGTCGCCGCGCTGAACGTCGTCGACGAGTTCGGCCTGTCGGTTCCCGAGGACCTGTCCATACTGGCCTGGGACGACTCGCTGTTGTGCCAGCTCACGCGTCCTGCGCTGTCGGCGATGAGCCATGACATCTACGCATTCGGCGTCGAGGTCACGAATGCCCTGTTCGACGTGATGAACGGCGTCGAGCACGAGTCCCACGCCACGCAACCGCCAAGCCTGGTCCCACGCCGGTCGACGGCGCCACCTCGCACCTGAGAAGCGTCCGACCGACTCTTGACAGTAGCGCGTGTCCCTCCTACCGTCCTGATGACTAAATCGTTACAGTACCGCGGAAGGCGTCTATGAGGCGTTTGTCGGTTCAGGAACCCGGCATGTATGGGCTGCCTGTGGGACCAGGGAATGGGTAGCGCCGGCGGAAGTCGTTCGCGGCCGCCTCCATGGTGGTCCAGGTGACGCCCTCGTGGGCGGTGATGTACTCGATCAGGCGCTCGAGCATGAGCAGCATCTGAGGGCGCCCGGAGACGTCAGGGTGGATGGTGAAGGCGAAAACGCCGTAGTCCTGCTCGCGGTAAACCCAGTCGAACTGGTCCTTCCACCATGATTCGACGTCGCGGGGGTTCACCCAGCCCGCGCTGTTGGGGGACTTCTTGATGAACATCATCGGTGGCAGGTCGTCGGTGTACCAGTTGGCGCCGATCTCGACCAGGTCGAGGATCTCGCCGCGCCGCAGCGGCTTCATCCAGGCGCCGGCCTCCTGGCTGTAGTCGATTTTCGTCCAGGAGTCACCGACCCGGGCGTAGAACGGCATGAAGTCGTGGAGGCCCTGGCTGTGGTCGTAGGTGAATCCGTACTTCTTCAGCAGCGTGGCGGTGTTGGCCGACATCTCCCACCAGGGCGCGACGTAGCCGCGAGGAGCTCTGCCGCTGACCTGTTCGATGAGGTCGACACAGTAGGCGAGGACGTCCTCTTCCTGTTGGGGGGTCATCGCGACGGGGTTCTCGTGCGAGTAGCCGTGCGCGCCGATCTCGTGACCGGCGTCGACGACCATCTTGATCGAGTCCGGGAAGGTCTCGATCGAGTGACCTGGGATGAACCAGGTCGCCGGCAGGTCGTACCTCTTGAAGAGGTTCAGGAGCCGTGGGATGCCGACGTCCCCGGCGAACATCCCTCGCTGGATGTCCGAGGGCGAGTCCTCGCCACCGTACGAGCCGAGCCATCCGGCGACGGCGTCGACGTCAACCCCGAACACGCATTCGATTTCCTTGGGCATGGTGACCCCCTTCCTCCGTGCTCACAGCTGATACACAGGATGACGAAAGGTCGCACTCAGCATCATTCCCGACAATCGGACCATGATGCTGGCGCACACTGGCCCGGTACGGGTCCTGGTGGTGGATGATGAGCCCACCCTGGCGGAGTTGCTGGCCATGGCGCTGCGCTACGAGGGCTGGGAGGTGCGCAGCGCCGGAGACGGCCTGAGCGCCGTCCGGGTCGCGCGCGGTTTCCGGCCGGACGCCGTCGTGCTCGACGTGATGCTGCCCGACATCGACGGGCTGGAGGTGTTGCGGCGGCTGCGCGGGGAGGCGCCGGAGGTGCCGGTGCTGTTCCTGACCGCGAAGGACTCGGTCGAGGACCGGATAGCGGGGCTGACGGCGGGTGGCGACGACTACGTGACCAAGCCGTTCAGCCTGGAGGAGGTGGTGGCGCGGCTGCGCGGCCTGATGCGCCGGGCCGCCCGTTCGGAGCTGCGCGCCGACTCCCGGCTCGTGCTCGGAGACCTGGTCATGGACGAGGACAGCCACGAGGTACGGCGCGGCGGTGAACTGATCACCCTGACGGCCAAGGAGTTCGAGCTGCTGCGCTTCCTGATGCGCAATCCGCGCCGGGTCCTCAGCAAGGCGCAGATCCTCGACCGGGTGTGGAACTACGACTTCGGCGGGCAGGCGAACGTGGTGGAGCTGTACGTCTCGTACCTGCGCAAGAAGATCGACGCCGGCCGGGCACCGATGATCCACACATTGCGCGGCGCGGGGTATGTTCTCAAGCCCGCTGAGTAAGCGCTGGTCGTTGCGGGCCCGCCTGGTGGCGGCCATGCTCGCCCTGCTCGGGGCCGCGTTCCTGGTCGTCGGCGTGACCGCCGAGGTGACGCTGAACAAGGTGCTCTACGACCGCGTCGACGGCCAGCTGACAGCGGCGGCGAACCGGGCGCCGCGCGGCTTCGACCCGCTCCCCCGCACCGGCCCGCCCGGTTGCGCGCAACCACGAGGGCGGGACTTCCCGCCCGGGCAGGTCATCGGCACCCTGTCGGCGTGGATCTGCGACGGCGTGGTCGTCAACGCGGACGTGCTGACGGAGAACGGGCCGGCGGACGCCGGCCACCTCGGCGCCACACTCCCGGCGATTCCGGTGGGCGCCGCGCCGCGCAGCTACGACCTCGGCGAGCTGGGCGACTACCGCCTGATCGCGCGGAACCTGCCCGACGGCGCGGTCCTGGTCACCGGGCTGCCGCTGGCGGACACGAAGGAGACGCTGTACCTGGTGGCCGGGGTGGTGGCCGGGGTGAGCGTGCTGATGCTGCTGGCCGTGGCGTACATCGGCGTGGTGATCGTGGGGCGGACGTTGCGGCCGTTGTCCCGGGTGGCGGCCACCGCCACCCGGGTGTCGCAGCTGACCCTGGACCGCGGCGAGGTGGAGCTGCCGCAGCGGGTCGCCGAGGCCGACGCCGACGCGCGCACCGAGGTCGGCCAGGTGGGTGCGGCGCTGAACCGCATGCTGGACCACGTCGGCAACGCCCTGGAGGTACGGCACGCCAGCGAGACGCAGGTGCGCCAGTTCGTCGCCGACGCCAGCCACGAGCTGCGCACCCCGCTGGCGGCGATCCGCGGCTACGCCGAACTGAGCCGGCGCGGCCCGCGGCCCGTGCCGCCCGAGGTGGCGCACGTGCTTGGCCGGGTGGAATCCGAAGCGCGGCGGATGACCGCCCTGGTCGAGGACATGCTGCTGCTGGCCCGCCTGGACGCCGGCCGGCCGCTCGCGCATGAACCCGTCGACCTGTCCATGCTGACGGTCAACGCGGTCAGCGACGCCCATGCCGCGGGCCCGCGGCATGACTGGCGGCTGGACCTGCCCGAGGAGCCCGTCATGGTCGTCGGCGACCCGGCGCGGCTGCAGCAGGTGCTGGCGAACCTGCTGGCCAACGCGCGCACGCACACGCCCGAGGGCACCCGCGTCACGGTCAGCGTGAGCGCCCGCGGCGAGCAGGCCGTGCTGCGGGTGGTCGACACCGGCCACGGCATCCCGGCCGACCTGCTGCCGCACATCTTCGAGCGGTTCGCCCGCGGCGACGGCTCCCGCTCCCGGGCGGCGGGCAGCACCGGCCTCGGGCTGGCCATCGTGCGCGCGGTGCTCGACGCGCAGGGCGGGAGCGTGGACGTGGACAGCGTGCCCGGCCGCACCCGGTTCACCGTGCGGTTGCCGCTGAAGACCTGAGCTCACAGCCTGCGCACAGCGCCGGCACAAGGAGCGGACAGTCCGGTGGCCGACAGTTCTCGGGTACGCACGGACGAAAGGACGCACCGTTGAGCTCCACGTTGCCCGCGATGTCGGTAGATCTACCATCGCCCACCCCAACGCGCCGTAAGAGGCACCTGGCCCTGCCGGTGCTGCTGCTGGCCACCGCCGTGCTCTACTTGTGGGGCCTGGGCGCCTCCGGCTGGGCGAACTCGTTCTACTCGGCGGCGGCGCAGGCCGGATCGCAGGATTGGACGGCGTTCTTCTTCGGCTCCTCGGACGCGGGCAACTCGATCACCGTCGACAAGACGCCCGCCTCGCTCTGGGTGATGGCCCTGTCGGCGCGGCTGTTCGGCGTCAACGCCTGGAGCATCCTGGTGCCGCAGGCGCTGATGGGCGTCGCCGCGGTCGGGCTGCTCTTCGCGACCGTACGGCGCTGGTACGGACCGGCGGCGGGCCTCATCGCCGGCGCCGTGATGACGCTGACGCCGGTGGCGGTGCTGATGTTCCGCTTCAACAACCCCGACGCGCTGCTGGTGCTGCTCCTGGTCGCCGGTGCGTACGCGACCGTGCGGGCCGTCGAGAGCGGCGCCACCAAGTGGCTGGTGTGGGCCGGGGTCTTCGTCGGCTTCGGCTTCCTGGCCAAGATGCTTCAGGCGCTGCTGGTGGTCCCCGTGTTCGCGCTGGTCTACCTCATCGCGGGGCCGCCCAAGCTCGGCAGGCGCATCCTGCAACTGCTCCTGGCGGGTGTCGCGCTGATCGTGTCGAGCGGCTGGTACGTCGCGATCGTCGAGCTGGTGCCCGCGTCGGCGCGCCCCTACATCGGCGGTTCGCAGCGCAACAGCCTCCTGGAGCTGACCCTGGGCTACAACGGCCTCGGCCGCCTGAACGGCAACGAAACCGGCAGCGTCGGCGGCGGTCCTGGCGGCGGCTGGGGCGAGACCGGGTGGACGCGCATGTTCGACGCCGCGCAGGGCGGCCAGGTCGCCTGGCTGCTGCCCGCCGCGCTCATCCTGCTGGCCGTGGGCCTCGCGGTGACGGCCCGCACGGCACGCACCGACCGAACCCGCGCCGGGTTCGTGTTGTGGGGCGGCTGGCTGCTGATCACCGCCGGGGTGTTCAGCTTCATGGCGGGCATCTTCCACGCCTACTACACCGTGGCCCTCGCTCCGGCCCTCGGCGCGCTGGCCGGCATGGGCGCGGTGACCCTGTGGCGGCGGTGGAACACCGCGTGGGCGGCACCCGTCGCGGCTGCCACCGTGGCGGTGACGGCCTGGTGGTCGTACGAGCTGCTCGGACGCAGTGGCGAATTCCTGCCGTGGTTGCGCTGGGCGGTGCTGCTCGGCGGGCTCCTGGCGGCGCTGGGACTGCTGGCCTCCGCCCGGCTGCCCGTGCGGGTGGCCGGAATGATCGCGGCGCTGGCGTTCACCGTGGTCCTGGCCGGGCCGGCGGCGTACGCGATGGACACCGCCGCCACCCCGCACAGCGGCTCGATCCCGTCGGCCGGTCCATTCGTGACGGCCGACTCCGGAGGCAGGGGCGGCCGCGGACCGGGCATGCCCCCGGGCGCACCAGGCGTCGGCACGGCGCGGAACGGTGGGGCGCCCTGGGGCGGTACGCCGCCAAACGGCATGGGGCAGGGTGACAGGGCGCAGGGCGGCATGGGGCGGGGCGGCGGCATGGGCGGGGGCATGGGCGGGCTGCTCAACGCCTCCACTCCCGGCGCGGACGTGGTCGAGCTGCTGCGGCGCGACGCCGACTCCTACACCTGGGTGGCGGCGGCGATCGGATCGCAGAACGCCTCGGGCTACCAGCTGGCCTCCGGCGAACCCGTCATGCCCATCGGCGGCTTCAACGGCAGCGACCCCTCCCCCACCCTCGCCCAGTTCCAGCAGTACGTCGCCGATCGGCGGATCCACTACTTCATCGGCGGCGACGGCATGCGCGGCGACTCGCAGATCTCCGCATGGGTGGCGGCCATCTTCCAGGCCACCACGGTCGACGGCCTCACCGTCTACGACCTGACGTCATCCAGCGGCTCGGCCTCCTGACCTTCACAGCCGCGCCACAGCGACACCACAAGGCCCTGACAGCGATTCGGACAACGGTGAGGATATGAGCACTTCAGTCGCATACGTCGCAGCCGCCGGGCAGGAGGCGCGCGCACCGGTCCTGGATGTCGTGGTCCCCGTGCACAACGAGGAGGACGACCTGGAGCCATGCGTGCGCCGCCTGCACGAGCACCTGCTGCACGACTTCCCGTACCCCTTTCGCATCACGATCGCCGACAACGCCAGCACCGACGGCACCCCGCGGATCGCGGCCCGGCTCGCCGCCGAACTGCCGGAGGTCACCTCCCTGCGGCTGGCCGCCAAAGGGCGGGGCCGCGCGCTCAAGCACGCCTGGTCGGCCTCCGACGCGCAGGTGCTCGCCTACATGGACGTCGACCTGTCCACCGACCTCACCGCCCTGCTGCCGCTGGTGGCTCCGCTCATCTCCGGCCACTCCGACCTGGCGATCGGCTCGCGGCTCACCCGCGGCGCCCGCGTGATCCGCGGCCCCAAACGGGAGATCATCTCCCGCTGCTACAACCTGCTGCTGCGCGGCGCGCTCTGGGCCCGCTTCTCCGACGCGCAGTGCGGCTTCAAGGCCCTCCGCGCCGACGTGGCCGCGCGGCTGCTGCCCCTGGTGGAGGACACCGGCTGGTTCTTCGACACCGAACTGCTCGTGCTCACCGAACGCGCCGGGCTGCGCATCCACGAGGTGCCGGTTGACTGGGTGGACGACCCCGACAGCCGCGTCGACATCGTGCGGACCGCCATCGCCGACCTCAAGGGCATCGCCCGGCTGGCCAAGGCGCTCGGCACCGGCCGGCTGCCCCTGGCCCGGCTGCGCGAACAGTTCGGCCGGGCGCCCCTGCCCGTCGCCGGTGTGCCCGCCGGTCTGGCCGGGCAGCTGCTGCGCTTCGCCGCCGTCGGCGTCGCATGCACGCTCGCCTACCTGATGTTGTACGCCGTGCTGCGCACGCAAACCGGCCCCCAGACGGCCAACCTCATCGCCCTCCTCGTCACCGCCGTGGCCAACACCGCGCTGAACCGCCGTTTCGCCTTCGGAGTGCGCGGCGGCGGCCTCTGGCTGCACCACGCCCAGGGCCTCGTGGTCTTCGCCGCGAGCCTGGGCCTGACCGGCGGCTCACTCGCCCTGCTGCACGCCCTCGCCCCCGACCCCGCCCAGGCGCTGGAACTCGGCGTGCTGGTGCTGGCCAACCTGGCGACCACCTGCCTGCGGTTTCTCCTGCTGCGGACATGGATCTTCGGCCGGGCAATCCGGAATCGCCGGTGACCGCCGCGCGCGCATGCCGTGTCATAGATTTGTACGGGATGAATGCGAATCCGTACTCTTCCGTGCTGGTGCGCGAGGTCACACCGGACGATCAGCCCGAATTCATCGAGTTGGCCAGGTCAAGTCTCGCGATGCACCGGCAATGGATATCAATGCCGACCACCCCAGCGGCATTCGCGGCCTACGTCAACCGTTTTGACGGCGTCGCCGCCGTGGGCCTGGTGGTGTGCTTGCGTTCCACCGGTGAGTTGGCCGGCATCGTCAACTTAAGGCCGGTCAACCGCGATGACCCGCTCCGAAGGGCGATCGGCTTTGGCGCCTTCTCCGGCATGACGGGGCGAGGATACATGCGCGAAGGTGTGGAACTGACTCTCCATATCGCCTTTCACCGGCTCAACCTGGATGGCCTCGAAGCCGACATCCAACCGGGGAATACGGCCTGCCTGAATCTGGTCAAACGGCTTGGTTTTCGCAGGCAGGACTGTTCCGTGCCCCCGATATGGATTGACGGTTCCTGGCGGCACCACGAGCGTTGGACCATCACCCGAGAAATGTGCTATCCGGGCATCTTAAGCTGAATGATAATTCCGGTAAGCTTACCGCACATACGGGGCTCTGCCATGCGCCGTAGGGGTTTCATGATCTCAGCTAACGGGGATTCGCTTCGCGACTGAACGTATCCCATGGCCGCGCTCAAATCTCATCCTGGGAGCTGATCAGCATGGGAGAGTACTCCGGGCCAGACACTGCCACCAGTGATGCCGAATGGCCTGCGAGCCTCGATGTCGCGGAACTGCTTCAGTCGGGATGGCGCCCGACCCCACTCCGGCAGTTCATCCTCAAACTACACAGCCGCTGCAATCTCGCCTGTGACTACTGTTACATGTACGAGATGGCCGACCAGGGCTGGCGCCGCCAGCCCCGCCGTATGTCACGAACCACAATCGATCACGTGGCCACGCGTATCGCCGAACACGCCGAAGCGCACAACCTGAACAGCATCGAGATCCTCCTGCACGGCGGCGAACCCCTGCTGGCCGGATTCGACCGCATCCGCTATGCGGTCACAAAACTCCGCTCAGTCCTCGACGGTATCGAGTTGACCGTCAGCGTTCAGACCAACGGAGTCCTGCTCGACGCGGCGTTCCTGCGCCTGTTCGCCGAACTGAATGTGCGCGTCGGGGTCAGCCTGGACGGCGACGCCGAGGGCCAGGACCGCCACCGCCGCCGCGCCAGCGGTGAGGGAACCTATACGAAGGTGCGGGCGGGGCTGGAACGGCTGACCGCCCCCGAATACCGACACCTGTTCGGCGGTCTGCTGTGCACGATCGACTTGGCCAACGACCCGGCGACGACGTACGAGGCGTTGCTGGAATTCCGGCCGCCGACCATAGACTTCCTCCTCCCGCACGGGAATTGGGATACTCCCCCGCCTGGCCACTCGGGGACGGACACCAGCTATGGCGATTGGCTCGTCGCCATCTTCGACCGCTGGTATGGCGCCCCCGAACGAGAAACCCGGGTCCGGTTGTTCAGTGAAATCATCCGGCTCCTGTGCGGCCGTCCGTCCCGGAGTGAGTCGATCGGCCTGTCTCCCGTGGCAATCGTAGTGGTGGAAACAAACGGCGGCATCGAACAGGTCGACACGTTGAAGTCGGCTTACGACGGAGCCAGTGGAACGCTGCTGCATGTGTCACGCGATCCATTCGACGCCGCGCTGCTGCTGCCCGCCATCGCCGCCCGGCAGATCGGCGCCAGGGCGCTGTCGGAAATCTGTGTGGCCTGCGATATCGCCGCTGTCTGTGGCGCCGGGCTATACCCGCATCGTTATCGCTCCGGTAGTGGATTCCGCAATCCATCGGTCTACTGCCGCGACCTGTACCGGTTGATCACGCATATCCGGCGGGTGTTGACCAATGATGTGGCCCTCTTGTCGAGGGCCACCTGGAACCAACCCCGTCCGCTCGCGGCCAGCGGCACCGAACGCATCGGCGGTGTTTAGATCGGCGGCGGGTCGAAATCAATGTCGAGATGCCGGCCCGCGGCCGCCACCACGGTGTCCGGATGCTCCGCGCCGAGTGTTTCGATGTAGAACTCCATCGTCTCCGCGAAGAGCGCCTGGGAATCCTCTCGCTCGTTGGCGGCGTTCAGGTCAGCGGCCAGATTGGCGGCACAACCCAGTGTCGTGGGGTGCCTCTCACCGAGGAGTTCCTTCAAACGGCGATGTGTGTCCTTGCCGAGTTCACATGCCGCCTTGAGATCCCCGAGCACAGCGAAGTCGCTGGTGAGGTTCAACGCGATGGTGAGGGTGTAGTGGTGGTCACGCCCCAGCGTTCGCTCGATGCCTTCGAGGGCCTGCTCGTTCAGTTCGCGCGCCTCCTGCGGCCGGTCAAGCACCCGGTGCAGGAGCGCTACATTGCTGGCGCAGCCGTAGTGATAGGGATGCTCGGAGCCGTACATGCCCGGGTAGCGCAGCATGGTGTCCGATGCCAGCTCGAACGCGTCCTCCGCCTGCCCGTTGGCGCGCAACGCGTTCGCGAGCGAGGTGGCCGCGGCCAGGGTGCCGGGGTGGTCGAGGCCGTACAGCCGGACGTAGCGCGCGTGCACCTCCTGGGCCAGTTCGAGGGCCTCGGCGGTCTCGCCGGAGCGGAGCCTGGCGATGGCCAGGTCCTTCATCGTGATGAGGATGCGAGGATGGTCGGCGTCGAGTTGCTCGCGCCCGTACGCCAGCGCGTCCTCCCCCACATCGCACGCCTCGGTGTAGTCGCCGCACAGCCGGACGGCGCGCGCGAGACCGGTCCAGAGGTTCAGCACGGTGCCCCGGCCCATGCCCTTCTGGGCCAGCGCCAGCCGGAGCGCCTGTTCCTGCAACGTCCGTGAACCGCGGTAGTCGCTGGTGAGACCATGGTCGAGCGCCAGGTTGTTGACCGCCCGAAGCGTGGTCACATGGTCGGGCCCCAGAACTTCCTCGTGCAGGCGTACGGACTCGGCGTCGTGGTCGCGGGCCTCGTGGAACGAGCCCTTCGCCCGCAGGTCGGCGCCGATGCTGTTGAGCAGAATCAGGGTGTCGAGATGCGTGGGTCCGACCGCCTTGCGCATCGTGGCGAGCGTGGCGGAGTCGAGATCGTACGCCTCGTTGTAGCGGCCCAGGCTGCGCAGCAGGTTGCCCTGTGAGCGCTTCGCCCTCAGCACGTAAAGGTCATCCGGCCCGGAGTCGGCGGTCCACTGCTGCAGGAATGTCTCGGTGTGGCTGCGGGTCGACTCGTGGTTTCCCGATGTGCTCAGGTATGTCAGGATGTCCAGCGCGAAATTCCGTACTTCGTCTCGGCGGCTCTCGGCCATCAGGGACGGCCCGACATGGGCCAGCAGAGCGTCGTAGCGAGGCCAGTTCCGCGGGTCGTCGGGATTCCCCGAAGCGGCCCCGACGAGCAGGGAGTGGACTTCCGCGCGAATCTCCTCCTGGGTCGTGGCGTCAAGCTCTTCACGGAGCAGCGCCTGGATCAGGCGGTGCACCTGAATGGTGCGCTCCCCGGCTTCGGCGTCGAGTCGCACCAGGGCGTACTTGCCGAGTCGCCCGATCGCCTTACTCAACCGGATGGGGTCGGCGAGCAGTTCGGCGATCTGTGGGCGCACCTTTCCTGCGACCGGATAGAAGACAGCCCTGGGAATCGGCTCCGGCCCGAAGAACGCGCAGCAGCGCAGCAGCTCCATGGCTTCGGGCAGATTCTCCTTGAGCTTGGCGACCGACAGTCCCCAGGCCGCCGTCATGGAGAGGGGGTATTCACTCGGCTTTCCCTCGCTGAGCAGCGTGCTGGTGCGTTCTCTGAGCAGCCGTAGATAATCTTCGGCGGACATGCCGGTCTCGGTCTGGAGAGCGGCGGCCTGTTCCAGTGCCAGCGGAAGGTCACCCAGTTCTTCCGCCAGCCGGTTCGCGTCGAGGTCGCTGAGTGAACGGCGCATCCGCCGCTTGAAGAACTCGACGCTCTCCGGGCGGGGGAAAACGTCAATGGCCACCGTGTCGACCACACTTTCCCATCGATGGTTGCGGGAAGTGATAAGCACGTGCCCCGGCCCGGGTGGAACGATGTCGCTGAGTTCTTCCGGCTCATCCGCGTTGTCGAAGATCAATAGCCATTGGGAGTACGGCTTACCGCGGCGCAGCGCCTCCAATACCGCGTTCGCGGCGTCCTCGATGCCGGTCGCGGTCGCGGGAGGCAAACCCAGATGCGGAGCGAGTTGCGCCAAGGTCGATCGAACCAGACCAGGTTGGTCTGAGGGGATCCACCAGACGATGTCGTAGCTGTCGCGAAAACGATATGCGTACTCAACGGCCATCTGCGTCTTGCCGACACCGCCAAGGCCGTGCAGAGCGTGCGGCACCACCGCCGTTACTTGATCGACGATGCCGTCGCGCAGCCGGCTGAGCAGCTCTTCACGGCCGGTGAAATTCTTGTTGCGTGGCGGGACCTTCCAGATCTCGGGAAATCCACCTGTTGCCCGCTGTGCAGCGGGCGGCCGTGAAATCGTCACCGTTTCGCCCTCCCCGTCCGTTCGGCCTGCAGCCGGCCGCCCGATGATGATTGATTTCCACGCCAAAATAGGGATAGGACAGAGACGATAGTCGTGTTGCGGTCCACTTGATAAGCGTTTCGGCAGTCGATCATTTTTGGTCAGGCCGGTCACAGCTTTTGGCGCACGCTACAACCACCTTCTCACGCCGCACCGTCCGCAAATGGACATTGACGGGTAGGCTACCATCGTCAAATGTGATAAATGCGTGATGAGGAGCTGTCATCAGCACGACGTTGCCAGGATTCGGTCGGTCCTATATTTCGGGACGGCCACCCCCGGGAGACGCACCACCGCCCTACGAGGGAGCGCCCATGCACATTGTCACTCCAGAGAGCGATCTCGTGGACTTGTCCACGCTCTCACACCGTCACCTGGAAGGACTCGGCGACACTGTCTTGGCCCAGGCGTTGCGCGAACTGCTCGAGCCTGGTCAGGCTGACGAAGAGGTGTTCGCGCGCTTCGATAACGGCTGATTGGATCAGCGGTTCGCGCGGCTGAATACCGAGTCGGGGAGCGGCGAAGACCAACGACCTCATTCCGGCAGTCCTAAACAGGTCCCGACAAGACGAGGGGTACTGATCATTGCTGTTTCTTTGAGAGGCGCGCCGTGGCGACGAAGGGCTATCTCGCCTTAAGCCGGGATGGCACAATCACAGATGCCCAGAGTTACGCGGATCTCAAGGTAGATGATCGGAATCTCACCTCTCGACCAAGACGGGAAACGTCGTCTCTCGATGAGCGAGGACTGGCCCATGACAGCGATCTCCGCAGCTTCCCGCCCGCGACGCGGACCCTTTATCGGGCCGCGGCCCTTCGACGCCCGCGACGGCATGCTGTTCTTCGGACGAACCGGCGAGATCAGCGAGCTCACGAGGATGTGGCAGGGAAACCGCCTGACGATCCTGCACTCCGATGCCGGCACCGGAAAGACATCGTTGCTGCGCGCCGGCGTCGTCCCAGAACTGAGGTCGTGGAATACCCGCGTGCTCCCAATCGGCCAGGCCACTTTGCCCCCCGTCTGGCCGACAGCCGCGCTGTCCGATCACAACCCCTATGTCTTCGCGTTACTGTCGTCGTGGACGATCGATCAATCACCCGTCCGGGTGGCAGGTCTATCCGTGGACGACTTCCTTCGCAAAGAACTCGGAATCGACAAGTACGGTCAGCCCGCTCCGACCCTGGCGGCCGTCGATCAAGCTGAGACGTTCCTCCGTGAGTCCGCGGGCCACGAATACCACCGATGCCGCTTCCTCGACGAATTGTTCGAAGCCCTGATGCAACGGTCCAATCTACGGCTGCTGTTGTCGGTGCGTACGGACTATCTGGATCAGCTGCTGCGGATCGTCAAAGGCTTCGGTGGACTGCCCTACGCGGAATTCGCGCTGCAACCTTTCAAGCTGGACGACGCCGCGAACATCGTGCGTAAGTCAGTCGAGGCCACCAGCGGCGGCATGGTCCCGGACCGGGTCAACGAAATGCTGGACGAGCTGAGCAAGGTCAGAGATGGCGCCGGGAAGGAACGGGAGCGGACCTTCACGATAGATCCCCAGCTTTTACAGGTGGCTGGAATTCGGCTCTGGGGAGATCCGGCCGCCCAGGGACACCTCGCGGACACCCGACCGGAGGTCGCCGTTGATCAGGCGCTCCGCGATTTCTGCACGCGCACGTTGGCAGAGATCGCGGCGGACCATGAGCTGTCCCCGGACAGTTTCAATGGCTGGCTGCGGCAGGCGATCCTCACCATCGACGGGATGGGCCCATCGTCGTCGGCGGGGGTAACCGCCGCCGTTGTGCACTCGCTGGAAGACCGGCATCTGTTCCGCACGCCGCAGCAAGAGGGCCTCCGTGTCCACGAACCTCGCCAGCCGCAATTGCTGGGTCCGCTGCTGTGGGCCAGCACCGCCCCGTGGCCGGCGGTTCCGCCTGATCCGGCCGACCGGCTGCATGCCGCCGTACAAGCTCTCTCCGACGGTGAACCGGACCGGGCCCGGAGACTGGCGATCGGCGCCGCCAGTGCCTGCCCGCCGCAGGCGACACGCACGCGAGCCGAGATCGAGTCCCTGTTCGGCAACATCGCCTACGAGCAGGATCTGCTGAACCAGGCGATCGCGTATTACCGTGCCGCGGCGAGAATCTTCGAAGCGATAGGCGACAGTACGGCGGTCGGTTGGTTGCTCGTCGCGGTTGGCCGGATCGCGCTCAAGCAAGGGCGGGAGAGTTCGGCGATCGAGGATCTGCGGGCCGCCGTCAATCGCGCTCCCCATGATCTGATCGTGCAGACCGTTCTCGGTCAGGCGTTATGGCAGGCCGGGGAGTCGCAGGCGGCTCTTGCCGTACTGAACGGCGTCCTGGACAGGCAGGGTGACACGCCCGAAGCACGACGCACCCGCGGCGAGATCCTGGCCGATCTCGGCAACGCGGAGTTGGCGCTGCGGGACATCAGGCAGTTGCGGAGCCATCGCATTGGATCGTCCACGCGTGCGGCTCACGCCCTCGCGCTGGCCACTTTGGCACTCACCGACGTGGCCGTAAGGGAACTCGACGATGTGCTGACCGAGGGTGAGGACAGCGGCCCGGTGCTGCTGCGCGCCGCCCGGGTCCGCAAACTCGCCGGGGACGGCGACGAGGCGGCCCGGCTCGCTGAACGTGCCATCCTGGCGCTCCATCCTCCGTTACCCATCCATCAGCGCCGAGCAGCCGTGCATCTGCTGGAGGACCCCTGATGCCGGAAACGGCTCTCGTGGCGCTGATAACCGGCGGCAGCGCCGTGCTGGCCGCGTTGTCCGGCGCGGGCTGGTCGGTGGTGACGGAAAGGTCGAAAGCAAAGCACGCACGTCTGGCGGCAGCGGCCCAGCGGGACGCCGACAGGCAGGACGTGCGTGCCGCCGAACTGCGACAGGCGTTCGCGGATGCCCAGTCGGCCGTGTTGAAGCTCGGCCTCGCGGTCAGCGTCTCGCTCGACATGCGCGCCAGTAGCAATGCCAGGCTGGACGGAGAGGATCTGCCCGGACAGCTTCGCCAGGCGCGGATCGATTACCACGGAGCCAAAGCGGCGATCGAGCGTTTGTGGCCCCTGTGCCCGTCGGACTGCCAGGAAAAGATCAGGGAACTGAGCAACGCGGCTACCGGGGCATTCAGCTACGCTCGGTCGGTGGCCGGACCGACGGAGGTACCGGAGAAGGTGGAAGCGGCCCTCGAGGAAAGCCTGCGGGCACTGAGCGACGACATCTTTCCGCAGGTCCCCGGCGAATCTTCTCCGACTGAACTCACGTAGTGAATTCAGGCCGCTGCTCTGTGGCCCTGGCCGGTGTCGCCGAGATTGCCAGGATGAGCGCCCCCACCGCCACCGCTCCCGCCACCAGGACGGCAGCACCCTGAGTGCCAAGACCCGCGACAATGTAGCCGCTTGCCAGCGCACCGAGCGGAACAGCGCTTCCAGAGAAGAAACGACTGGCGCTGGTCACTCTGCCCAGCAGTTCCTTGGGAACGCATTCCGCCTGATAGAGAGCCAGGACGACGTTGATGTGCGCTCCGGTGTAGCCGATCCCGCCCCAGGCCAGCGGTAATACCAGCAGGAGGTAGAACGACGAGTTGTGGTCAACGACGGCCACCGCGAAACTCAGCAGCAGCCAGGACCACACGCACATCACGACGGCGCGCTGGGGTGACACTTTGCGCAGAAGATAGGGCGCGGTGAGGGAACCCAGCACTCCCCCGAGGGCTGTGGAGGCGACGAGGCAGCCGATCGCCAGACTCGACAGGCGTTGCTGGTGCGCCAGCAACACCAGCAGCAACCCCAGGGTTTGGAAGAAAAAATTCGCGAGTGTGCAGACAATCAGCACGGGGCGTAGGAATCGGTCACCGCTCAGGAAAGCGAGGCCTGCCTGCAGTTCTCTGGTCAGCGTCGCCAGGCGTAGCGGCCGCCGTTCGGCGGATGGTTTGAACTCCTGTTTGCGCATCCTGAGGAGCGCGAAAATCGACACGGAGGAGGCCAGTGCGTCGGCGGCGAACGGCAGCCAGCGGGACATGTCGAACAGCAGTCCGCCGAGTGGACGGCCCAGTAGGCCGGCTGCGTGGATGCGGCCCTCGTTCTTGGCCATGGCCTGGGGCAAATGAATGTTTGGGATCAGGCGGGGGATTATGGTCGTCTCCGCCGTGTTGTAGAACACGAGGCAGACTCCCTGCGCGGCGACTGCCAGTAGCAGCAGAGACGGGAGGCCGCCGAAGAGGATTACGCTCGCGGTCAGCAGTATGGCCAGTGCGGCTCGGACCACCAGACTGACGATCATGACGCGGTGGCCGTCCGAGCGGTCGACCAATACGCCGACCGGCAGGTGCAGCAGAATCCGTGGCAGCGTTCCTGCCGCGGTGACCCAGCCCGCGAAGACAGGCGAGTTCGTTAGGAGGAGCGCTAGCAGCGGGGCGGTCAGGGTGGCGTTCATCGTGCCGATCTGTGAGATCGCCGAACCCGTCCACAGCAGGTTGAAGTCTCGTTCCCAGGCGGAATCGCGAAGGCCAATGGGCCGACCGCTCTCGGTACTGTTGGTCACCTCTACCGCTGCCCCCCAAGGCGCATGGTGACCGGACAACGTACGCAAATGCACACTTTGTGGTCATTACGGTGGCAAATGGACCGCCCCGGCAAAGACGCGAGGCGGCGTTCCCCAAGGCAGAGATCGTAATCTACTCGACGGCTATAACTCAGGCGAATCGACACTGGGCAGTTTTACGCCTGTGGTCGATAAAGTCCTCATCTGATATCGAATCAACCTCACTCGTCCTCTTTGCCGAAGGAGGTGTGAGGGAGTGAGGCATGGACCTGGTAACCGGGGCGGGAGGTGGGTTGATCCGGTGGCCGACGACTGGGCGAACAATTCGGGAGGGCCCGGTTGTGAAGCGGTGCCATCGCTCCACAACCGGGAGCCTTCGTGTCATACAGCTCGCCGCTACCCCATGCGGCTGATGATGTCCTCCGCGGCGGCTTCGGCCGAGGTGGCGCCCGTGAAAACGCTGATCGCGAGTCGGCGATACGCGTCCAAGAACGTCGTCTGAAAACTCGGGGGCAGGTCGATGGCGAGGCTGCCGCGGTCGACGACCTCGCCCGCGATCTTGATCATGTCCTTCGTTGATTCACCTGTCTCGGGCGAGTCCAGCAGTTTGGCGCGGTTCGCGGCCACTGTCGGAGCGCCGTTGTCGGCGGCGAACGCCACGTTCGCGGACGCGTCGTTGATCCAGAAGTTGATGAACTCCAGCGCCGAGGCGACGTTGTCGCAGGACTTCGGGATCGACAGGCCGTTGATCGGCAGGAGGTCGGTGGCGGTGCCGTTGTCGGCGACCGGCAGCAACGTGTATCCCGTGTCCGGCGCGAGGCCGTGCGACTTGAGCCCGTTCCCGATCGCGCCGAGAGCGTTGGCTGGGCGGGCGCTGGCGAACGCGACTCCCGCGGCCATCGCACTGTCCTCGTGTGAGCCGGTGTAATCGGTGATGCGCTCGGCGGGGAGGACGACACCCTCCTTCATGAGCGCATGCCAGGTGGAGAACCACCCGGCGAGGTCCTCCGCGCGGAATGCCGCCTTGCCGTTTTCGAAGACCGGCCCCCGGCTGCCGAGGTAGGTGATGACCTCGACCGGCGTGTTGTAGGGGAAGTCCATCGCGAAGACACCCTTCGGCAGCTTCTTCTGCGCCTGGCGCATCCAGCTGAAGAACTCTCCCCAGGTCATGCTATTCTTGGGAATGTCGATACCGTACTTCTCGGCCATCGCTTTGTTGTAGGCGATTACGGAAGGCGCCATTCCGTATGGAGCCATGTACAGCTTTCCGTCGTCCGTGCGAAGGCTGTCGACGACGCCCTTGTCGAGAGGGCCGAGGTCCAGGGGCTTAGCGTTGCTAAGGTCGAGGAAGAGGTCCTTGCTCGCGTAGTCGTTGAGGCCGAATGTCAGCATCTGCGTGACACACGGCATGTTACCGCCGGCCGCCTGGACGTTCAGGCGTTCGAAGTACTTCAGATAGTCGACGGGCTCGCCTGCGACCTTGACGGGGAACTTCTTCTGGAACAGATCGATAACCGCGTTGGTGCGCGCATTACGCTGTTCCGACCCCCACCAGGAGAATCGGATGTCGCCGGCGCCCGCGCTGGCGCTGCTCGGCTTGGGATCGGACGAACCGCACGAGGCCAGCAGGCCCGTGCTGAGCATCACGGCCGTGACGGCGGCTGCGATGCGGACGGCTCTCACCTTCATGTTCTTACCTCTCGTATTGCTTCGGACTCACTTCAGCCCGGTTGTAGAAATGCCCTCGGTGATCAGCCGCTGAGCCACCGCGAAGAACGCGATGAGCGGCACCAGGGACAGGACCGACATGGCCAGGAGTCCACCGGTATTGGAATTCCCGGTGGCGTCCATGAACTGCCGGAGACCCAGCGGAACGGTGAAACTGCCCGGGTCGTTCAGATAGAGCAGCGGGCCCAGGAAGTCGTTCCAGCTATGGACGAAACAGAAGGCGGCCGTCGTCGCGAGAGCCGGCATGCTCAACGGCATGATGACGCGGAAGAAGATCCCGATGTGACCGCACCCGTCGATGCGGGCGGCTTCGTCCAGCGACGGAGAAATGCCGCGGATGAACTGCACCATCAGGAAGGTGTAGAAGGCATCGACCGCGAAGTAGTGAGTAAGGGTGAGCGGCCAATAGGTGTCGACCATCCCGAGCGTGTTGAACATGATGTACTGCGGCACGACGGTGACCTGCGCCGGCAGGAGCAGCGTACCGATCATGAGCGCGAACAGGATGCGACGGCCGGGGAACTCGATGCGCGCGAAGGCATAGGCCGCCACCGAACACGACAGCAGCACGCCGACGATGGACGCCAGCGAGATCAGGGCCGAGTTGACGAAGTACGTGGCGAAACTCGCACCGCCGTCGCCCTGCCACCCCGCGCGGTAGTTCTCGAGTATCAGCCCTCCCGGCGAGCCGATGACGCCGCCTTCGGAGAACGACGCGAGCAGCAGGACCGCCAGCGGGTACAGGAGGAAGGCGAGGAGCAGGCAGATGAGGAGGTGGCGCGCGGCCTTGCCCGCGCCCGGACGCGGGCGGAACAGGGCTGCCGTCATGGAGTGGCTAGTCTTCATAGTGGACCCAAAATTTGGAGCTGGCGAAGATCAGCGCTGTGATTCCGGCGAGGGCGAGCAGCATGAGCACGGCCATGGCGGACGCGTAGCCCATGTGGAGATCCCTGAACGCCTGCTCGTAGAGATACAGAGCGAAGACCAGGGTCGAGTCGGCCGGCCCGCCCGTCCCGTTGGACACGATGTACGCGGGTGTGAAGGATTGCAGCGCGTTGACCAGGACGATCACCGCGTTGAAGAGAATGATGGGGCTGATGGCCGGCAGCGTGATGTGCCACAGCTTCGCCAGCATCCCGGCACCGTCGATGCTGGCGGCTTCGTATCGTTCGGCCGGCACTTGCTTGAGCGCCGCGTAAAAGATGACCATCGTCGAGCCGAATGACCACACCGACAGCAAGATGATCGTCCAGATGGCGGTCCCTGGCTGTCCGATCCACGCGATCCGTGGCAGGCCCAACGGTGCCAGCAGGTTGTTGACGATGCCGTCGTACGCGAACAGCCGAACCCAGAGGATCGCCACCGCGACGCTGGCCGCGATGAGCGAGGGCAGGTAGAAGGCGGCCCGGTAAAAGCCGAACAAAGGGCTTCGGCTCGCCTTGCCGCTGGCCCCCGAGGAGCGCTGACGATCATTCACGAGCGCCGCGACCAGGAAGGCGGCAACCAGCGTCACCGGAACGCTCACGAACACATAGAGAGCCGTCACGCCGATCGACTTCACGAACCGCGGATCGTCCGTCAGCATCTTTGCGTAGTTCGACAACCCGACGAACTCGGGCGCACTCAGCAATCCGTAGTCGGTGAGCGACAAGTACCCCGAGGCGATCAGCGGGCCGAGCGTGAATACGAGGAATCCGATGGCCCACGGCGCCAGGAAGAGAGCGGCCATTCGCCGGTCATGCCGAGATTTCGTACTCAGCCGCCTCCCGCGGCCGCGGGAGGTGCTGGAGCGTGCGACCTTCGCTGGCACGGTCACGAGCCTGCTGCGGGTGCGGCCAACCGCATGACGATGTCCCGCACGAGACGGATGTCGTCGGTGGCGATATCGGCGGTCGAACGGACAGCCGCTTCGCCGGCGACGGCGTCACGGAAGTGGATCCACTCGTTCTTGAAGCCGTCCTCGAAGCTGCGGTACGAGCTCGCGACCGTGCGGTCGTTGTCGTTGACGGTCGAACGGGTGACGATCTCGGTGCCCGAGAAGGCCAGGAACGGGTTGCCGAAGCGAAGATCGACCTGGTCGTCGTCGCCGTACACCGAGAAGCGCTCGTCCCACCAGCCGTAGTTGGTCCCCAGCTGCAGGTCGACATTGCACAGGGCGCCGTTCTCGAGCTCCAGCACCGCCTGGACGTGCTTCGGCCCGGCCGTGTGGGCGAACAGCACCTGCCGGGGCATCCCGTAGCAGAAATTGAGCAGGCTGAAGTCGTGCGACCCCAGCATGAGAGCGGTCATGTAGGTCTCGACGAAGGACGCGTGGGTCGCCGGCAATGTCGCGGCGACCCGCCTGGCGACCTCCGGGTTCACCTGAGCCGCCTTCCCCGTCGCGGCGACAGTGGTACGTACCGCCGCGCCACCCACATCAGGAAGATCATCGACCCGGAAGATCGGACCGAAGTCGCCCCGGACGCGCGAAAGGATGGCGCCGTAGTCGTGGATCTCCACGGCACGTGGCGCGCGAGCGCCGCGCACCTTGTCGGCCAGCCAGAGGACGGCCGGATCGTGCAGTTTCTGATATCCCACCTGCAGGACCAGATCGGGATTCTCAGCGAGAACCGCCTTGATCTCCTCGGCTTCGCCGACCGTGAACGCCAGCGGCTTCTCGGTCATCACATGCTTGCCGGCCCGCAACGCGGCCAGGATGTCGGCGGCGTGGTCGTAACTGAGCACGCCGATCGCGTCAAGAGTGTCGTCGGCGAGCATGTCGGCGTACGACGTGTACCGGGTCGCGACGTTGTGGTAGTCCGCCACCAACTGCAGGGTGCCGGCCGACAAGTCGCACAGGGCGGCAAGCTCGAGCCCGGCGATCTCGCGGATCGCCGGCAGATGGCGAGACTGTGCGATGTAGCCGCAGCCCAGAATTCCTACACGCATGGTTTTTCTCTCAATCGTGGTGAAGACGCAGTATCAGATCGCTGGGATGTAGATCTTCTCGCCGCCGCGCTTGGCGGACTCGTGTGCCAGAAGACCCACTGACGTCCAGTTCGCGGCGACTAGGTGGTCAATCGCCGCCGGCCGCCCCTCGACGATACTGGTAACGAATTCGTGCGCAAGGTGGGGATGCGAGCCACCATGGCCGCTCCCCTGGATGAACGACAGGTGTTCGTTCTCATCCGAGTACACGCCGTTCGTCGTGAAGGGACGAATCTCCTCCGGGAGCCTAGCGGCGAAGTCGGGAACCTCCACCAGCTGGGGGACGTCATCGACGTGCAGCAGGTGGGCACTCTTCTCGGTCGCCGCCCACCGGAACGACGCCTTACTGCCGAATACGTCGAAGCTCTCGACGTATTCGTGTGAGGTGGCGAACAGCGCCCGGGACACCTCTGCCTTCACGTCGGAGTCCACGACATCGACGAACGCGCTCTCCACGGCGAACGGAGATCCGTACCGGGCCATCAGCTCATCGGGGATGCGCCCGGAGCCCACGCAGGTCACGCTCGCGGCGGGTTTGCCGAGCAACGCGAGGACCGGGGAGACGGCGTGGGTGGCGTAATGCATGGGCGGGAGACCCTCCCAGTACGACGGCCACCCGGCCATATTCTGGAAATGTGAGCCGCGCATGAACTGGATACGCCCGAGCAGGCCCTCGTCGTGCAGGTGCTGGACGTAGAGGAATTCACGCGAGTAGACCACCGTCTCCATCATCATGTAGTTCTTGCCGGAGTCCTCGGCAGCCTGCGCGATCGCCACGCAGTCGTTGAGCGTCGACGCCATGGGGACGGTGCACGCGACGTGCTTTCCCGCCCGGAGCGCGAGCACTGACTGAGCCGCATGGTCGGGAATCGGCGTGTTGATGTGGATAGCGTCGATCGAGGGATCCTCAACCATGGCTTCAAAGCTTGTGTAGCGACCTGCGACACCGAAATGATCAGCGACCTCTTCGAGTTTTGACTTCGTGCGCTGACAGAGTGCGACAAGTTCGACCGCCGGATGCGCCTGGTAGATCGGGATGAACTCCGCGCCGAAACCAAGCCCCGCGATTGCGATCCGCGTCTTTCGAGTCATGTTCGTTCTGCCTCCTTGTGGAACGAGGCTAGGAGCGGGAGCGTTGGCCAACCATGCGAAAATTCGCATGATGGTTTAGATTTTTCACATGCGCAGTTCACCGTCACGACAGGTGGCGCTGATCATCGAGACGTCGAACCAGTACGCTCGGGGCCTGCTGGAAGGCGTGCGGCGATTCGTCGCGGTCCGGCCCGACTGGTCGCTGTACTTCGCCGAGCACAGCCGCAGCGAGCACGACTACTCGTGGCTCGAGGAGTGGGAAGGCGACGGGGTGCTGGCGCGGATAGAGAACCGCGAGTCCGTCGGCATCGTCCGCCGGCTGGGGTTGCCCACGGTGGACCTCAGCGCCACCCGTCTGGCGCCGGAGCTTCCCGGCGTGGAGACGGATGACGCGACGATCGCCTCCTGGGCGATCGACCACTTCGCGGAGCGCGGCCTGCGGAACTTCGCATTCTGCGGCGATCCACGCTTCGGGTGGTCACTGCACCGCGGCACCTCGTACCGACGGCTCGTCCTCGAACGTGGGGCAACCCCGTTCGAGTACGCGATGACCCCCTCCGGAAGGTGCTCCATCGACCGCAGCCGCCTGGCCCAGTGGATCGCCTCGCTTCCGAAGCCCGTCGGCGTGATGGCGTGCTACGACATCGCGGGCTTGGAGGTGCTCGAGGCCTGCAAGATCGCCGGCGTGGCCGTACCCGATGAAGTCGCGGTGCTCGGGGTCGACAACGACGAATTGATCGGGAACCTCAGTTCGCCCCCGCTCTCGAGCATCGAGCCGGACGCGCGGGGTGCGGGCTTTCTCGCCGCGCGCCTGCTCGATGAGATGATGAACGGAGCTGTGGTGCCGTCGGAGCAGCAGCTCCTCAAGCCCTTGCGTGTCGTGACACGCCAGTCGTCGGACGTCTTGTCGGTCGAGGATGTCCTTGTCGCACGCTCGCTACGCTTCATCCGGCAGCATGCCCACGAGAACATCACCACCGACACGGTCCGCTGGCACGTCGGACTGTCGAGGGGGGCGCTGGACCGGCGCCTCCTGAACACCATCGGCAGGACGACGCATGCCGAGATCACCCGTGCGCGCATGGCCCGGGTCACCGAGTTGCTGTCGAGCACCGACCTCACCCTGCAGCAGATCTCGGATCGTCTCGGTTTCACGCACGTCGAGTATCTCAGCGTCGCCTTCAAGCGGCACACCGGAAAGACACCGTCCGAGTATCGCCGGCTCGCGAAGTGACTCATTCGCGTGACTCATTCGCGTGACTCATGCGCGTGGCCGGCCGGTGAGGGGCAGCCTGGTCCGGGTGATCAGCGCCGCCACCGTCGCCAGCACGGGCAGCCCTGCCACCACCGCGATCACGAATGGCCACGGTATGGCGGTCGTGGCAGGATCTCCGGCGCCGTGCGTCGTCGTCGGCCGGCTCAGCGCCACGCCCGTCACCATTCCCGCGGCCAGCCCCACCAGCGCGCCGAGCCCGGAGATGTAGAGGGCCTGGCCGGCCACGATCACCCGCAACGTCCCGGGCGGGGCGCCGATGGCCGCCATCGTCGCCCGCTCAGGCCGCATGTCGGCGGCTGCCAGGCGGGTGGCGGCCAGCGTGCCGCCGACGACGAGGACAAGGGCGCCGCCGAGCCAGCCCCACAAGCTGGGGTCGGGCACGTTGCGATACCCCTCCTCGGAGGCGACCGTGACGCGGGAGCTCACCTTGGCGAGATCACGCCATATCGTCGAGTCGGCCGGCGGCCGGTACATGGCGTAGAGCTGGCGCTCCGCCGTCGAGAAACCGGCCTGCTCGACCAGGGCGCGCGGCAGCAGGGCGCCGCCCTGGTGCTGGTCGGCGGGTGTGGCCAGCACCGCGGGGACTTCGAGCTTGCGCGGCGGGCCTGACGTGGAGCTCGCCCGCAGCGCCAGCTTGCCGTCCCGCAGCGCGGCCGGGTCGAACACCACGGCCTTACCGCTCGCCAGCGCCGCGGCCGCCGGCGGGTCGTGGCGCCCTTGCAGGAGCCTGAGCAGAGCCTGGTCTCCGATGGCCGCCGTGCGACGCGTCCGTATCCCGTTCCAGCGCATCGTGTACCGCAACGCGTAGCGGTGGCCCTGGGCGTCCTTCGCGTGATAGCCGGCGGCCAGCGGCACGCCCGGCAGCTGGCGGGCCGCTTCGGCGCGGAGCTTGTTCCAGGCCGCGTCGCCCATGGGGCCGCCCCAGATCGCCAGCATGCCGGTCGGGCGCGCCGAGGTGTAGGCGTTGCGCCGGTCCATGTATTCGCTGTAGGTGCTGATGCCCACCGCCACGACCGTGGCGGTGACCGCGATGACGGCCGCGACGGCGCTCGCCGTCCGGGATTGGTTGCGGACCGCGTCGCGGACGGACACCCGCAGCGGGAGCCGCAACCGCGCGGCCAGCCGTCCCGTGTGGCGGACCAGCCATGGCGTCAACACCACCAGCCCGATCATGACCAGCACCGCGGAGGCCCACACCCACGCCGAGCCCGGCTGGCGCCACGCCACCACGGTCGCCCCCAGCCCGGCCAGCACCAGCACGGCCCCCGCCAGGGGCCATCCCGGCCGATCGGCTACCGCGGGCGCGCGGCCGGCCAGCACGGTCGCGGTGTCCTGCCGAGCCGCTTGTACGGCAGGCACCAGCGCCGCCACGACCCCGGCGATCAGGCCCAGCGCGGCAACGCCCAGAACCGGCGCCCACGGCACCGCCGCCGCGCCGACCTGCCCGCCCCAGCGCGCCACGAACGGGGCGCCCAGCGCTCCGGCCCCGATGCCCAGCACCGTCGCCACGAGGGCGGCGGCACCGCCGAGGACCAGCCCGTCGGCCAGCACGATCGTCCGCAGGTGCCCGGCCGAGCCGCCCTGCGCCGCGATCTCGGCCAGTTCCCGGCGCCTTCTCCGGAGCCCGACCGCGAAGGCGGGCCCGGCCAGCAGCACGGTCTCCAGCGCCACCATGATCACCATGGCGCCGATCCCGACCGCGTACCGGACGTCGAAGGGCGCGGCGGGAACCCGGGCCGTGATCATGGTGCGGGAGGTGACGAACAGACCAGCCTTGTTCAGCGCGGGCACGTCGGTCCAGGACACGGGCTTCGCGGTGTCGGCGAGCCATCCGGTGCCGTACTCGAACACTGACCACGATGCATCCGACGGCGCCAGCGGGAGATCCGGACCCACGACCTCGCGAAGCGACGGCCGGTGCGGGTGCTCGACCACGCCCACCACCGTCAGCGGCGCCGCGCCGGATGGCCGCAGGAGATCGCCGGGCCGCAGGCCGATCGCGGGTGTCACCGCGACCTCGCCGGCGGTGGGAAACCTGCCTTCCCTCAGCGTCCGCATTCCCCTGGTAACGGGATCGCGCAGGTCGGTCTCCCGCGCGTCGACCCGCTCGCTGCCCAGCCGGAGCACGCCGGTGCTGAAGGGGATCAACCGGGCGCCCGGGCCGAGCAGCTCCACGACCTCGGCGGCGCTGAGCCTGGGCGCGGCCGCGTCGCCGCCTGTGGTCCAGCCCGTCCCGTTCGGCTGCTGGTGGAGCACCGTACCCGCGGGTACCTGCACGAGGCGGGCGTCGGCCGCGCCGAGTTCGGCCGCCAGTCCCTCCTGCGGGGTGACGTTCATGGTCTCGGTGAGGGTGAGCATCGCCGTGATCACCAGGACGGGCAAGCCGATCATCACCATGATGAGCGCGCTTCGTCCCCGGGAACGCCACGCGTTCCGGCGGGCGATGCGCAGTGCGGCGCGAACGGCGCTCATCTGGCGCTCACCACCGGCGCGTTCGTGGAATCCACGATCATCCCGTCGCGGAGGAACACCACACGGTCGGCCCAGGCGGCGTAGCGCGGCTCGTGCGTGACGAGCAGGACCGTCGCGCCCGCGTCACAGCGAGCGCGTAATATTCGCAGGATCTCGTCGCTGGTGCGGGTGTCGAGCGCGCCGGTCGGTTCGTCGGCCAGCAGCAGGCGCCGCTCGCCCACCAGAGCGCGGGCGATCGCGACCTGTTGCCGCTGGCCGCCGGACAGCTCGTCGGGGAAGCGGTCGGCCAGGTGTTCCCCGTCGATCTCCGCCAGCACGGCCATGGCCTCCTCGCGGGCGCGGCGTGACCGCACGCCGTCGAGCTCGCGCGGCAGCATCACGTTCTCCGCCGCCGTCAGCGACGTGATCAGGTTGAGGTCCTGGAAGACGTAGCCGACGCTGCGGCGGCGCAGTGCCGCCAGGTCGCGCACGGTGGCCAGGTCCTGCTCGCCGATGTGCACCGTCCCCGACGTGGGCCGGTCGAGCCCGCCCGCGAGGTTGAGCAGGGTCGACTTGCCGGACCCGGACGGGCCCATGACCGCGACCAGCTCTCCCGCGTCGACCTCGAGGCTCACGCCCTGCAGAGCGGGTACGGCTGCCGCCCCTTCGCCATGGACTCTGGCCACCTCGGCCAGCCGTACGATCGTCATTTTTCCTCCTTGAGTACGGCTTCGCAGTGGTCCAGCCACCGTTGCTCGGCCTCGGCCCGGAAGATCATGGAATCGAGCACGAGCCGCTGGGCTGCGCCTTCCGTGGCAGCTCGCTTGGCCCTGGTCAGCTCTTGGAGGCCGCGCATGGTCGCCGTGCGCTGCTTGCGGATGACCTCGGCGATGTCCACCTCCTTGGCGGCGACGGCCATGGCCAGCTTGATGACCAGCTCGTCCCGCGGCCGGTCGGACTGGACGACGGGGGTGCTGAACCATCGCACCATTTCCGCCCGCCCGGCCGCGGTGATCGTGTAGACGACCCGGCCCTGCTCATCCGACTCGCCCGGCATGACCAGGCCGTCACGCTCCATGCGGGACAGCGTCGTGTAGACCTGGCCGATGTTGAGCGGCCACGTCGCCCCCGTCGACGCCTCGAATTCCACCCGCAATTGGTAGCCATGCCGGGGCCCCCTGCTGAGCAGGGTGAGCAGCCCGTGCCTGATCGACATGGATACTAAGTATGCATATTCAGTATGCACTCCACAAGGAGCCCGCCGTACTCCGCACAGGACGCGGCGTACCGGCCGGGATGTGGGTGCCCACATGCGTTGGGGCCCGCACCTTCAGGCGCGGGCCCCAACTATGTAGTGCTTCAGCGTTAGGCGGGAACGATGTTCTCCGCCTGCGGCCCCTTCTGGCCTTGCGTGACGTCGAAGGTCACCTTCTGGCCTTCCTGGAGCTCGCGAAAGCCCTGGGCGGCGATGTTCGAGTAGTGGGCGAAGACGTCAGCGCCGCCGCCGTCCTGCTCGATGAAGCCGAAACCCTTTTCCGCGTTGAACCACTTCACGGTGCCAGTAGCCATATTGCATCTCCTTCGGGGCCGTGCCCGGAAGACTCGCACTGTGCAAGCCTCACGTCGCCGCGATGATTTCCCCGTCCGGAAAAAGCACCGGCAACAAAAAAGTGCCACCACCAGCGCAGAATGCTGGTGAGGGCACCTGAAGTCGTTGGAAACCACAACCGCAACTGAAATCGACAGTATCACGGCGCGTCACGGCGTCCGTAGCTCCGGTGCAGAATAGCGCCGACCCCGGCTTGGTGGTTAAGGGTGGTGTCGGGGGACGGTGAGGGTGAACCCCGATGCCTCGGGCGGGTCGGCGCTTTCACCATCGAGCCATGAGAATCGCAAGGTTCGCGACCGTGGTGGCGCCGCTGTGCGTGGTCGCCTATGGCCTGATCAGACTCATCGGCCGGCTCGACGGGGAGTACGGCCCCGGCCTGGACTGGCAAGCCTCCCACCTGGCCAACCTCATCGGCCTGGGGCTGCTGGTCTTCGTCATTCTGGGCATGCGACGGCTCCTGTCCCCGGGTTGGGGCAGGGAGGCCGCCGTCGCCGTCACGCTCGTCGGTCTGGTGGCGGCGGTCGTCCAGTTTGTGGCCGACATCGTGCAGGGGCTGCTCGCGGCGGACAGACCGGAAATGAGCGAACTCAGCCGTGAGTTCCGTTCCATCCCGGGCGCCGACCTCGCCTTCTACCAGGTGGGTCCGCAGTTGCTGTACGTCGGGCTGTTCGTGCTCTTCGCGATGCTCGCCTACTCCCGCACAGTGCCCTGGTGGAGCGTGGGCGTGATCCTGGCGAGCAGCCTCCTGCCGGTCGTGAGCCTGGATCTGCTTCCGATCAGCGGAATCGGATATCTGGTGGCGTTCGTCCAGCTCCGGCCGCTGCTCGAAGAGCGGCAGGCGCAACCATCCATCGCCTGAACGCTTCGACCGGCTGATAACTCAGGCCGGATCCCCGTTGTTCTGGACGGGGTCCTCAAACGCTGCGCAGGACCGACACCACGATGCCCAGCACCACGGCGCCGTCGCCGTCGATGACGTCGTAGGCGGGGTTGCGCGGTTCGAGAACGACATGCCCGCCGCGTCGGCGGTACACCTTGACGGTCGCCTCGCCGTCGATCATCGCGGCGACGATCTGACCCGAGTGCGCCTCGGGCTGTTGCCGGATCACGACGATGTCGCCGTCGCAGATCGCTGCGTCGATCATCGAATCGCCCCGCACCCGCAGGCCGAACACGGTGCCCCGGCCGGTGAGGTCGCGGGGCAGGGTCAGCGCGTCGTCCGCGTACTCCTCGGCCAGGATGGGAGTGCCTGCGGCGATGTCGCCTACCACGGGCACGCTTACCAGGTCGGCGGCAGGTTGCGGCGCGGAGGCGCGCAGGAACAGCCGGACGTCGATTGGCCTGGTCATCGCCGTGCCCCGGCGGAGGAAGCCCTGCTCTTCCAGGATTTTGAGGTGTTTCGACACCGACGAGGGCGAGCGCAGCCCGACCGCGTGGCCGATCTCACGGGTGCTCGGCGGGTATCCGTACCTGACCACCCAGTCCCGGATCGTGGCCAGGATCCGCTGCTGGCGCTGCGACAAGACCGAGGGGTCCAGGTATTCGAACATGTCAGCATCGTCGTAGGCGGTCACCTGCGACATGCTAGAGCCCAGCACCTGCCGCAGAGCGCAGCCGGGCCGTGATCGGGAACATGTGTCGGTGCCCTGAATGCGGGATCGCTGCGATGTGGCAGACGCTTCGACGCAAATTCAAGCGCGCCCAAATCCCCGCTTCATCCAGCTGATGAAAGTTTCAGAAACCGAGATCAGGACCACCTGTCCCGTACATGCTTCTGACGACCTGCGCTATCAGGCTGATAGAGCCTCAGTAAATCCGCTGAGTTCCAGTTAACATCGAGCTAACAACGATTTAATGCCTGATGTTAACTCCCCGGTCCGGCGGTCCGAATTTTGCGTACGAAAAGCGACATTGAAAGTCCGGCCACGGCGGCACACACTCGGCGATAAGAAGGCTCACCCCCAGATTTTGGAGGCACAATGGACCGAGCCGTAACCGGAATTCACGGGCGTAGAAAATCGATACTCCGGCGCCTCACGTCCGCCGCCGTCGCGGTGCTCGCCGTGGCATTCCTCTGCGTGCCGCCCGCCTCCGCCCTCGCGCTGCCGACGCCGAAGGATCTGACCGCCTTCCTGGACCTCGAATGCTTCAAGACCAACCCGTACCAGCCGCCCGCCACCACGCTCACGCTGCGGCACATCAACCCCGTGCTCGGCAACCTGCCGATCGAGACCGTCACCCTCGGCCAGCGTGAGCAGCTGTGCGTCCCGGTCGCCAAGAACACCCAGATGGCGCCGTCGCCCGCGATCGATTTCATCAGGTACATCGACCTGGCCTGCTACAAGATCTCCGGCACCACGGTGACCACGGGGCTCGTGCTCAGCCATCTCAACCCGCTGTTCCAGACCCTGCCGCGCACGCAGATCTCCATGAACACCCCACAGCAACTGTGCGTGCCGGTCATCAAGAACAACGTGGTCCCGCCCGCTGAGGTGCTGTCGCTCATCCGCCACATCGACCTCAAGTGCTATGCCATCACCCCCAACAACCCGCTGAACCAGCAGTTGTCGTTGCGCCAGCTCAACCCCGTCCTGACCCCGATAATCCCCACGCACGGCGCGCAGGTCCTCTACGCCCGCCAGCTGTGCGTCCCGGTGCAGAAGGCCGGGGACAACATCCCGGCCGAGGTGTTCAACATCGTCCGGTGGATCGACTTGGAGAAGTTCGACCTCGTCACCCCGGCCCTGCCCACGGTTTCGCTGACCCTGCGGCACATCAATCCCGTGCTCGCCGGGCTCCCGGTCGAGCAGGCCACCCTCACCGGCGCCAGCCAATTGGCCCTGCCGGTCGCCAAGAACGGCAATTTCCCGCCGGGCTGATTTCCTGACCCAGAGTCCCTCCACCCGTGCCGGTGGAGGGATTCTGTCATTGCCCAGCGTTTGTACGAGAAGGAGCTAATCGACTTTCGCGGCACGGGAAGAGTAATTCTCTATAAGGCGCAGAAATTCGCAAATCCAAGATTCCCAGGACATCCCGGCGTTGCGGCGTGGAAGTTCCTGGTCCGCGGCGCATGCCCAGGGTGACTCAATTTCCCGCGCCGGCAAGCGTCACCAGGCCTGAAGACGACCTTGACGCTTGGGGGTCCGGATCCTACTCTCGTTCTGGCCGTGGGAGCGTTCCCACGACACGGGCGCGCAGGCGTTCTCGAAGGCTCTGGTACGGGCGACCCCCCGTCCGATGGAGGTTATGGATGCCCCGGAACCCCGCCTCACCTTTACAGCGGGGCATGTGGATCAACGAGTTGGCCGGATCAGGCACCGCCTACCAGATGCCGCTGGCGATCACTTTCGAGGGACCGCTCGACGTTCCCACGCTGCTCGCGGCATGCGCGGCCGTACTGGACCGGCACGAGCTCCTCGGTGCCGCGTTCCAGGAGGACGACGGCGAGCTGCTGATCGTCCGAGCGGACATTCCGCCGACCGTGGCGCACGGTACGGAGCAGCCGCTGGATTTCGACGTCCGCTGGGGACCGCTCGCCCGGTTCACCCTGACGGAGACCGGGCCGGACCGGCACCGCCTGCTGTTCGTCGCCCACCACCTGGTCTTCGACGGCATGTCGAAGGACATCCTGGTCCGGGACCTCGCCGCCCTGTATTCCGGACGTCCGTTGGCGCCCGCCGCGCCGCCGTACGGCGAGGTGATCCAGGCCGAACGCGAGCGGGTCGAGGAGGCGCTTCCTGCGGCCGAAACCTTCTGGAAGGCGCGATGGCGCGACCAGTTCGAGGTCTTCACGCCGGGCGGCGAGACCACCGCGTCCCGGCGTCCCGGTCCTGGCGCGAGCGTGGCGGCGCTGTCCGGTCTCCCCGACCTGGGCGACCTGGGCGTGACCACATTCGAACTCCTCCTGACCGCGCTGCACGCGCTGCTGCACCAGTACGGCGCCCGCGAGCCGATCATCTCGGTGGACCTGTCCACCCGCGGGCCGGACACCGCGGAAACGGTGGGCCTGCTGGTCAACGAGCTGCCCGTGGTGGCCAGGCCCGTGCCGGGCGGCACCTTCCGCGAGCTCGCCCACCAGGTGCGCGACGAGTTGCGCGCCGTCTACGCCTTCGGTGAGGTGCCGCTGGCGCGGGCGCTCGGCGGTCTGTCGCCGCGCGGCTCGCTCACGCCGGTCTCGGTGAGTTACCGGCGGCGCGGACCCGACCCCGACTTCGCCGGCCTGACGGTCGACGTGGACTGGGCGATGTTCAACGGCGGCGCCCGCGGCGCGCTGCACCTGCAGGCCGTCGAAGGGCCTGGCACGCTCGACGCCTGGCTCCGGTACGACCCGCGGGTGCTCTCCGGCGAGGACGCGGCGCTGGTCGCGGCCGACCTGCGGGCGGTGCTCGGCCAGTCGCCGGACACTCCCGTGTCGGAGCTCGTCCTGCCGTCTTCGGGGGCCCGTACCAGCCAGGCGCAGCCGGCCGGGCCCGCCGCCGTCGCCGCGGCCGCGCCCCCGGAGATCGTCGAAGCCGTGACCCGGATCTGGTGCGACGTGCTCCGCCTCAAGCATGTCGGCCCGCACGAGGATCTGTTCGACCTGGGCGGGCACTCGATGTCGATCATCAACATCATCGCCAGGATCGACAAGCAGTACGGCGTGGAGCTGCCCATAGACGTGTTCTTCGACAACCCGACCGTGGAGGGTGTGGCCGAGGCGGTCGCCCAAGCATCGATCCATTCGGGGGCCTGACCCGCATGCACGCCGCGTTCGACACCGGCCAGGACGAGTGGACCGGCCCGCTCGCCTGGGGGCAGCGCTCCATCTGGGAGGCGATCCGACAGGTCGGCCCGTCCGGGGATCGGTACTTCAACTTCAGCAGGGTGGTGCCGGTTCCACGCGGGGCGCCCGCCGCGGACGTGGCCACGGTGGTGGCCGCGCTGGGCGTCGTGGTGGCCCGGCACGACTCGTTGCGCACCCGGGTACGGCAAGGTGTCGGCGCGGAGCCGTACCAGGTGGTGGCGGGTGGCGGGGCGATACCGGTCGAGATCGTCGAGTCGGCCGCCGAGGAGGAACGGCTGGTGGGGGTGCGGTTCGAGTTCAGCTCGGACTGGCCGCTCCGGGTGGCCCTGGTGGTGTCGGACGGCCGGGTGCGCGAGGTAGTGCTGGTCTTCTGCCACGTCGCCGCGGACGGGTACGCGGCTGACCTGGTCGCCAGGGATCTGCGCCTGACCCTGCTGCGCGGGGCGCCGCCCGGCGAGGCGGAGCAGTTGCGCGAGCTGGTCGCCGCGCAGTCGGGGCAGGATGTGTCCCGCAGCGAACGGGCGATGGAGTTCTGGGCGGCGCAGTCCCTCGGCGGGCCGCTGCTGGACCGGCGGCACGAACCCGCCGACGGCCCGCGCTACCAGCGGGCGGCGATCTTCTCGCCTGCCATGGACCGGGCCTCCCGCGTGCTGGCGCAGCGTTACGGCGTCAACGGGTCCACCATCCTGCTGGTGGCCGCCTGCGTGCTGGTGGGCCGGGCGGCCGGGCGGCCGAGGTCGGCGATGACGCCGCTGGTCAACAACCGTTTTCTGGCCAGGCACAGTGAGGTGGTCACCTCGCTCGCCCAGCTGGGGCTGCTCGTGGTCGACTCCGGGCAGGCCGACTTCAATCAGGTGATGGCGGGGGCCAGGGCCGCCGCGTTGCGGGCATACCGGCATGCCTATTACGACCAGGCGGCGCTCAACGTCCGGCTCGCCGGAGCCGATCCGCTGTGCTGCTTCAACGATCAGCGGGCGGCGGAGACCACTGGGGTGCCGCTCCCGGGCGGGGCTGAGCCGGGCGAGACCGTGGTGAAGGCGGAGAGCGGGCTTGACGAGCTCAACTGCCGGTTCTGCGTGCATGTGACCGGGAACCCGGGACAGCTCAAGGTGATGGCCACCGCCGATACGCACTATCTCCGGGCCGGGGATCTGGAGACTCTGCTTCGCGAGATGGAATCGCTCGTTGTGGCGGGCGCGGCAGCCGGATAGGCGTACGTTCAAAAGGAGATCTGCCGATGTCTGCCGAGGTGAACCGGCTTCCGCTCTCCGCCGACCAGGAACGCCTCTGGTTTCTGCAGCAGGTCGATCCGGCCGATCCCACCTACCATCTCTCCCACACCGCCCGGCTCATCGGCCCGCTCGACGAGGCGGCGCTGGCCCGCGCTTTTCAGGAGATCGTCGCGCGTCACGAAGCGCTGCGCGCCAGGTTCCCGGCTGTGGACGGCAGCCCCTTCCAGGTCATCGATCCGCCTGGCGGCTTCGAGTTGGAGACGCTCACCTGCGAAGGCCCGGTGGACGCGCTGGTGGCCGAGCTGGCCGCCCGGCCGTTCGATCTGGCCGGGGATCGGCTGATCCGGGTCACTCTGATCGGGACAGGATCGGAGGAGCACGTCCTGTCGGTGGTCATGCACCATATCGTCGCGGACGGGCGTTCGATCGGCATTCTGCTGGGCGAGCTGTCCGCCCTGTACTCCGCGTTCTGCAAGGGTGAGCCAGGAACGTTGCCGCCGTTGCGGGCGCGGTGGGCGGATTTCGTCCGCGCGGAAACCGCTGACGCGGAGTCGCTGGCGTACTGGAAGGATCAGCTGGCCGACGCGCCGCCGCTGAATTTGAGTACCGACCATCGGCGGCCGGTCGTCGCGAGCCCCGACAGCGCTCTCGTCCGGCACAAGTTGCGCGGGCCGCTCGTGACGCGTTTCTCGGCCGTCGCCGCCGCGGCGCGGTGCACGCCGTTCATGGCGCTCATGGCCGCCTACCAGGCGCTGCTTGCCGCCAACAGCGGTCAGTACGACTTCTGCGTCGGCTTCCCGACGGCCGGAAGGGACGGTCAGGAGGACGATCAGCTGATCGGCTACTTCGCCAGCGTCGCGGTTCTCCGATCGGATTTGTCCGGCGATCCGACGTTCCTGGAGTTGATGCATCGGACTCGGTCACGCCTGATGACCGCGCTCCGGCATCGGAAGCTTCCCCTCGAAAGCCTGCTCACCGCGCTGGACATCGAACGCGATCTCAGCCGTCCGCCCTTGTTTCAGACGACGTTCGGGATGACCTACGACGCGAGCGATCAGGCCATCCGGCTGGCCGGGCTGCAAACCGACTGGCTCGAAACCGGCTTCACCCACTCGCCGTATGAGTTGAAGCTCGACATCTTCGAGCACGGCAGCGAGTGGCTGATGATGCTCGTCTACAACCGCGACCTGTTCGACGCGGAGACGATCGAGCGCTTCGCTCGCGACTTCGAATCCCTGCTGTCCCGGATCGCCGATGATCCGCAGGTACGGCTGTCGCAACTGACGGCCCCGTCCGGCGCCGAACGCGATCGGTTGGTCCACGACTGGAATCGGGTGGCACCACCTGCGCGAACCCTGTTCCCCGACCTCTTCCAAGAGCAGGTCGGGCTCCGACCGGAGGCGATCGCGGTGAGCTGCGGGCCGACCCGGCTCACCTACGCTGAACTCGACCGCCGCGCCGATGAGCTGGCCGCCCAGCTGGATGTACGGCCCGGGGACCGCGTGGCGGTGTGCCTGCCCCGCTCGGTGGAGTCCCTGGTGGCGCTGCTGGCCGTGCAGCGGACCGGTGCCGCGTACGTGCCGCTCGATCCCGACTACCCGGCCGCGCGGCTGGCATTCGTCCTGGCCGACTGCGGCGCTTCTGTGGTGCTCGCGAGCCGCGAGACCGCCGCCATCCTGCCCGCCCATACGGTGCGAACCGTGCTAGTGGACGAGCCGGGGCTCGCGCGGGACTTCCGCCGGATGCGCGTGCGCGGCGAGGACACCGCGTACGTGCTCTACACGTCCGGTTCGACCGGCCGCCCCAAAGGGGTCGCGGTGCCGCATGCCGCGCTCGGGAACCTGCTCGCCGCGATGGCGGACCTGGTCGGTGCGACATCCCAGGACGTCTGGCTGGCGCTGACCTCCCTGTCGTTCGACATCTCCGCCCTCGAGCTCTACCTGCCCCTGGCCACCGGCGGCCGAGTGGAGATCGCCGACGCCGACACCGCGGCCGACGGGTTCCGGCAGGTCCAGCTGATCCAGCAGGCCGGGATCACCCACGTCCAAGCCACCCCGTCCGGCTGGCGCGTGCTGCTGGAATGCGGGCTCCGCGACCCTGCACTGACCGCCCTGGTCGGCGGAGAAGCCCTCAGCGGCGAACTGGCGAGCCGACTGCGGGCCACCGTCGACCGACTGTTCAACGTCTACGGCCCCACCGAGACCACGATCTGGTCGACCGCCTGGCCCGTCCCCGCCAGCCCGGAAGAGATACGCATCGGTGCCCCGATCAGGGGAACCCAGGTTTACGTGGTCGGTAACCACCTCGAACTGGTCCGCCAGGGCGTACCCGGCGAACTGCTCATCGGCGGCGCGGGAGTCGCGCACGGCTACCTGGGACGGCCCAGCCTGACAGCCGAACGGTTCGTTCCCGATCCGTATGGCCCGCCCGGTGGCCGTCTGTATCGCACCGGAGACCGGGTGCGGTGGGATGCGGACCGCAGCCTGGAATTCCTCGGTCGCGGTGACAACCAGGTCAAGCTGCGTGGCCACCGGATCGAGCTGGGCGAAGTGGAAGCGGCCTGCGAGGCCTTGCCCGGCGTGGTGGCGGCGGTCGTCGCCGTACACGAGGAGAATCTGGTCGCCTATCTCGTGGGAGACGCGGACTCGGACTGGGTGCGTGCGGACCTGGCCGAACGTCTGCCCTCCTACCTGGTGCCCGCCTGGTTCATCCGGCTCGAAGCGCTGCCGCTGACGCCCAACGGCAAACTCGACCGGCGGGCCCTTCCGGCCCCGCAGGCCCCCGAGACGAAGTTCGTAGCCCCCAGCGGGGACGCCGAGGAACTGGTCGCCGACATCTGGCGCGAGCTGCTCGACCTGGAACGGGTGAGTGCCGCCGACGACTTCTTCCGCCTCGGCGGGCACTCCCTGCTCGCCGTCCGGGTCGCCGCCCGGCTGCGAGCGATCGCAGGCGTGGAACTGCCGATCATGACGATGTTCACCCACCGGACGGTGGCCGAACTCGCCGCCGAGTTGGAGGAGCGGCTGTTGTCGGAACTGTCGGAGCTGTCCGAAGAGGAGGCCGAACGCCTCCTCGACCGCCTCTGAAAAATCCGGAAATTCGATGAAAGATTCATCGCCCAGACGCTGACGGAGCCCCCTGCGCGGCCGTCTCCTGCTCCGCCAAGTAGTCGGCGCACTGCGGCAGGCCGCGCTCCCGGATCACGTCGTTGAGCGTGAAGAAGTCGAGATTCCCGACGGCGTCCCCCACCGAGAGCAGGAGTTCGATGATCGGCGTCTTGTACTTCTCCGCCATGTACTTGTAGTTCTCCGTCACCTGCACGATGTTGTCGTCGAAGTCCTTCTCGTGCGGGCAGTGCACGGCCGCGGCCTGGCGGTTCAGCACGAAGCGGGCGCCGTCCCGGTGCAGGCGGTAGCCGAGGTCGAGGTCCTCCCCGCCCCAGCGCCGGAACTCCTCGTCGAACATCCCGACCGCGCGCAGCTGCTCGGTGCGCGCCGACACGTTGCAGGTCCAGAAGTTCAGCCAGGGCGCGGGCAGGTCCGCGATGTTGTCCCCGTACTTGCCGTAGAAGGTCTCGCGCACGTCCAGCCACAACTTCCTGGCCTTCAGCTTCGCGATGGTGATGTCGGGATCGTCGTAGTCGATGACCTGGTCCATCAGCTTGGCGAAGTCGTTGTTCACGTGGAAGCAGTAGACGTAACCGCAGACGGCGAGCGGGACGTCGGCGGCCTCGTGGCTGTCGAGATGCGCCCGCAGCAGGTCGGAGTGCGCGAGCACCCCGCAGTCCAGCATGACGCACACCTCGCCGTCGGCATGGGAAATGCCCAGGTTGCGGGCCTTCGCGACCTGAAAGCCGTCCCGCTCCTGGAAGAAGTAGCGCAGGTTGAGACGCCCCCGGAACGATTCCACCAGCTCGGCGGTGGAGTCGTCGGAACCGTCATCGGCGACCAGCACCTCGAACTGCTCTTTCGGCAGGCTCTGCCAGACGAGCGAGTTGAGCGTGTGCCGAAGCAATTCCACTCGGTTGTACGTCGGAATCACGACACTGCACTTCAACGAGCCGTTCCCTTCCACTGTCCCCGTTTTCCCCTAGCCGGAATTCAGCGTTTCCAGGTGCCGACGGTCTCGGCTGAGGTGATCGCGGCAGCCTTGATCTGCTCATGCACCGCTTTTGCGCTGCCATTCGGCTCGATCGGGCTCTTCAGGGCGTACACGATGAAATGGTAGTGATGTTCGCCGCTGGACGGGCAAGGGCCCGAATAGGCGGCCGCGCTGTTGGTCCCCGGCAGCACCTGACCAGGGGCCTGACCCTCGCTCGCGCCCGTCGCGGTGACAGGAATGCCGGTCACGATCCAGTGAATGTACGTCCCGCCGCGAGCGTCAGAATCGTTCACCACAATCGCCAGCTCGCTAGCGGATTCGGGCACTCCGCTCCAGGTCAGCGGGGGTGAGACGTCCTGACCTTCCATCCGGGCGCACGCGTGCTTCTGAGGGATCGCGGCACCTTCGGCGAACGCCGGGCTGCTCACCTTCAAAGCGCCCGTGGGCGCGCCGCCCTCAGCCGAGCACCCGGGGAGGACATTCGCCAGAAACAGCGCATACCCGACAACGCCAAGCTTGCCGATCTTCATGCGCACAGGATAAGCGCCTGGATATTGAAATGGCGATGCCAGGCGAGAGAGGCGATCTCCTCACCGACAAAGCGACAGGCGCCTGCAGTGCCGTAGTGATCAATAAGTGGAGGAGGAGCCTAAGGGCCTGCGTTCTGGCCCGAAAATTCTCGGCTGATAGCAGGGTCTTGTGCTTACGAGTGGCTTGACAGGCCGCCCGGACGTTCTGGGCCTGTGTCCAGAAGGGTGCCCGGCCTGATCGTGGAATGCCCAAACCTGGCACCTTGACGGTGGAGATCCGGAATCCTACCCTCTTGGCGTGGGAGCGTTCCCACCGGTTGGGCGTCGTGCGGGGCGCATGCCGCGGACGTGGGAGTCGATCCACTGTGCTGCTTCAGCGATCAGCGAGCGTCGGAAGCCGTCGGGGTGCCGATCGACCGAGCCGGAGGGCGGGCTCGATGAGCTGAACCGCTGATTGCATGTGCCCGGGGGTCCGACGTACAGCGTTCCTTGAGAAGGAGACTCTCCCGTGGCGACGATACTGATGTCCACCCAGGGCACCCACGGTGACGTACTGCCCTTTGTCCGGCTTGGCGGGGCGCTGCGGCAGGCGGGACATGAGGTCACCTTGTTCACGCATGCTCCTTTTGGTGACCGCGTCGCTCGTGCGGGGCTTGAATTCGTCGCCGTTGACACCGTGGCCGGGTATGAGCGGCACATGGCGGACACGACGGCTCTCATTGGCGCGCGCGAGCTGTCCTGGAGCCAGCTCTTCCGCCGGCACGGGCTGTTCGAGCAGCTCGCCTGGGAGGTCAGGCAGATGGCAGACCGGCACCGGCCCGGTGACACGGTCCTGGTCGGACGGCACACCTCCACCTTTTCCGTGCGGTTCGCCGCGGAACTGCTCGGCGCTCCCTCGGCGTGGGTCGCGCTTTCCCCGTCGCAGCTGATGCTGGTGGGAATGGCCGTGCATAGTTGCCGGACGCAGCTCGCGCCCGGGATGGACGCGGTCCGCCGCGAGCTCGGTCTGGCCCCTGTCACCGACTGGCGGAGCTGGTTCAAGGAGGTCGATCTCGAACTCGGCCTGTGGCCGGAGTGGTTCGACGAGGCGGGTCCGCGAACGCCCCGTCGTGTAGTACGGACCGGCTTCGTGGTGCCGGACGAGGATCCCGGCGACGGGCTCCCGGCCGGGGCCGAGGCGCTGCTGGCGGGGCGCCCGGTGCTGCTGACCGGTGGCACGAGCAGGATGCAGGACCGCCGCTTCTACGAGGCCGCGGTCGAGGGCTGCGCGGGCAGGCCGGTCATGCTGGTGGCGCGCCACGCCGACCTGCTGCCCGACCCGCTCCCCGACGGCATGACGTGGTTTCCGCGGCTCCCGTTCCGCGATGTCGTGCCCCGGGTGGCGGCACTCGTCCACCACGGCGGGATAGGCACCCTCACCCGCGCGCTGGCCGCGGGTGTCCCGCAGGTCATGCTGGCGGACACGGTCGACCGGCCCGACAACGCGGCGCGGCTGTCGCGTCTCGGCTTGGCCACGTGGCTCCCGAGCAGCAGCTGGAACCGCGACGAGATCTCCGCCGCGGTGGCTGAGGCGGCCGATGACACCGGCTATGGGGAACGTAGCCGGAAGATCATCGGTGCGCTGGATCCGGCGGCCGGGCTCGCCGAGGCGTGCGCCAGAATCGAACTCCTGCTGGAGCCGGCGACTGGTCTGCCGGCGTGAGTCCCTTACCGCTCTCCGCCGATCAGGAACGTCTCTGGTTCCTGCACCACGTGGATCCCGGCGATCCCACTTTCCATCTCTCGCACGCCGCCCGGCTCAGCGGCCCGATCGATGTCTCGGCGCTGACCCGCGCGTTTCAGGAGATCGTCGGGCGCCACGAAGCGTTGCGCGCCCGGTTCCCGACTGTGGACGGCAGTCCCTCGCAGGTCATCGATGCGCCCGGAGATTTCGAGCTGGAGACCCTGACCTGCGAGGGACCGGTGGACGCGCTGGTGGACGAGCTCGTCACCAGGCCGTTCGACCTGGCTCGGGACCGGCTGCTCCGGGTCGCCCTGATCAGGCTGGGTGCCGAGGAGCACGCGCTGGTGCTGGTCGCGCATCACATCGTGTGTGACGGGCGTTCGATCGGCATTCTCCTGAACGAGTTGGCCGTCCTTTACGAAGCCTTCCGCGAGGGTGAGCCCTCGCCGCTGCCTCCGTTGCAGACGCGGTGGGCGGATTTCGTCCGCGCGGAGACCGCCGACGGCGAGTCGCTGGCGTACTGGAAGGATCAGCTGGCCGATGTGCCGCCGCTGCGGCTGCCCACCGACCATCCGCGGCCGGCCGTCGCCGGAACCAGGAGCGCCCTCTACCCGTACACGATCCGGAAGCCCCTCGCGGCGCGTTTCTCGGCGGTCGCCGCCGCGGCGCGGTGCACGCCTTTCATGGCGCTCATGGCCGCCTACCAGGTCCTGCTCGCCGCCAACAGCGGTCAGCACGACTTCTGCGTCGGCTTCCCGACAGCCGGTCGGGACGGCCAGGAGGACGACCAGCTGATCGGCTACTTCGCGAACATCGCGGTGCTAAGAGCGGATATGTCCGGCGACCCGACGTTCCTGGAGTTGATGCACCGGACCCGGGCTCGCCTGATGACCGCCCTCCGGCACCAGAAGTTGCCCCTCGAAAGGCTGCTCACCGCGCTGGACATCGAACGCGATCTCAGCCGCCCGCCCCTATTCCAGACCACCTTCGGGATGACCTACAACGCGAGCGATCAGGCCATCCGGCTGGCCGGGCTGCAAACCGACTGGCTCGAAACCGGCTTCACCCACTCGCCATACGAATTGAAGCTCGACATCTTCGACCACGACGGCGAGTGGCTGATGATGCTCGTCTACAACCGCGACCTGTTCGACGAGCGCACAATCGACCGTTTCGTCCGCGACTACGAATCCTTGCTGTCCCGGATCCCCGACAATCCCCAGGTACGGCTGTCGCAACTGACAGCCCCGTCCGGGCGCGAACGCGACCAGCTGATCGACGAATGGAACCGGACAGCGCCGCCCGCGCGAACCCTGTTCCCCGACCTCTTCCAAGAGCAGGTCGGGCTCCGACCGGACGCGATCGCGGTGAGCTGCGGACCGGTGCGGCTGACCTACGCCGAACTCGACCGCCGCGCAGACGAGTTGGCCGCCCAGCTGGATGTACGGCCCGGGGACCGCGTGGCGGTGTGCTTGCCCCGCTCGGTGGAAGCGCTGGTGACATTGCTGGCCGTGCAACGGACCGGCGCGGCGTACGTGCCGCTCGATCCCGACTACCCGGCCGCACGGCTGGAATTCGTGCTCGCCGACTGTGGCGCGTCGCTGGTGCTGGCCAGCTCAGAAACCGTGACGGCCCTGCCCGGCCACCCGGTCCCGACCGTGCTGATCGACAACCCGCCCGCCGCCCGGCCCGGATTCACTCGCGCCGGGGTCTGCGGGGCGGACGCCGCCTACGTCCTCTATACCTCCGGTTCGACCGGCCGCCCCAAGGGGGTCGCGGTACCGCACGCGGCGCTCGGCAACCTGCTGGCCGCCATGAGGGACTTGATCGGCGCGACATCCCAGGATGTCTGGCTGGCGCTGACCTCTCTGTCGTTCGACATCTCCGCCCTGGAGCTCTACCTGCCCCTGGCCACCGGCGGCCGAGTGGAGATCGCCGACACCGACACAGCGGCCGACGGGTTCCGGCAGGTCCAGCTGATCCAGCAGGCCGGGATCACCCACGTCCAAGCCACCCCGTCCGGCTGGCTCATATTGCTGGAATGCGGGCTCTACGACCCGGCACTGACCGCCCTCGTAGGCGGAGAAGCCCTCAGCGGCGAACTGGCGAGCCGACTGAGGACCGCTACCGACCGACTGTTCAACGTCTACGGCCCGACCGAGACCACGATCTGGTCGACCGCCTGGCCCGCCCCCGCCAACCCGGCCGAGGTGCGCATCGGCGGCCCGATCAGGGGCACCCAGGTATACGTCACCGGCGACCACCTCGAACTGGTCCGCCGAGGCGTACCCGGCGAACTACTCATCGGCGGCGCGGGAGTCGCGCACGGCTACCTGGGACGGCCCAGCCTCACAGCCGAGCGGTTCGTCCCCGATCCGTACGGATCGGCGGGTGGCCGTCTGTACCGGACCGGCGATCGGGTGCGATGGCATGACGACGGCAGCCTGGAGTTCCTTGGCCGCGCCGACAATCAGGTCAAACTACGGGGCCATCGGATCGAACTGGGCGAGATCGAGGCGGCCTGCGAGGCCGTGCCCGGGGTGGCGGCGGCCGTTGTCGCCGTACACGACGAGAACCTCGTCGCCTATCTCGTGGGCGACGCGGACCCGGACGGGGTGCGTGCCGCCCTCGCCGAACGCCTGCCCTCCTACCTGGTGCCCGCCTGGTTCATCCGGCTCGAAGCGCTGCCGCTGACGCCCAACGGCAAACTCGACCGGCGAGCCCTCCCGGCCCCACAGGCCCCCGAAACGAAATTCGTCCCCCCCAGCGGCGACGCCGAGGAACTGGTCGCCGACATCTGGCGCGAACTACTCGACCTGGAGCAGGTCAGCGCCGCCGACGACTTCTTCCGCCTCGGCGGCCACTCCCTGCTCGCCGTCCGGGTCACCGCGAGACTGCGGGCCATCGCCGGCGTGGAACTGCCGATCATGACGATGTTCACCCACCGCACGGTGGCCGAACTCGCCACCGTGGTGGAGGAACGGCTCCTGAAGGAGCTGTCGGAGCTATCCGACGAGGAAGCCGAGCGCCTCCTCGACCACCCCTGAAATCCGGAAATTTCATCCCTGCGACGCTGATGGCGCTTGTCCCGCTGTCCGATCCGGGGCACCGGCTCCGACGTCCCAGGCAGAACCGGTCTTCGGAAGGGAGCGACCCACCATGGGCAAGGTAATCGCGAGCGCGACGGTCTCGTTGGACGGCTTCATCGCCGACGAGTCGGACCAGGTAGGTCCGCTATTCGACTGGTACAACAACGGGAACGTCCCCTTCAACGGTGGCGACCCAGAGCGGGTCTTCCACGTTTCCGCCGCCAGCGCCGCGTACATGGAGAAGACCTGGTCGCGGATCGGAACAGCGGTGATCGGCCGTCGCCTGTTCGACATCACCAACGGCTGGAACGGCCGTCCCGCAGCCGGCGACGCCGTCTTCGTGGTGACCCATCAACCGCCGACGGACTGGCCGTTCCCCGACGCGCCGTTCACGTTCGTCACAGCCGGCCTGGCACGCGCGATCGCCCAGGCCAAGACCGCAGCCGGCGACAAGGACGTGTCGCTGACCGGCGGCGACCTGCTGGGCCAGGCCCTGGCCGCCGGCCTGGTGGACGAACTCCAGGTCAACCTGGTCCCGGTGGTGTTCGGCAAGGGCATACGGTTCTTCGGCGCGTACGACGGTCCACCCGCGCTCCTCGGCAACCCGGAGATCGTCCAAGGCGACCGGGTCACCCATCTGCGATACGACGTCCGTCGATAGCCCGCCCCGGAGAAGTCACCGCGAAGACGGCGAGCAACAGCGGAGGACGCAATGCTTGGCCGTGAACACCCAGGGCGGTCTCGACGAGGCCACGGCCCGGAAGCGGCGATGGCCGCGTTTCTTCCCGCCGGTCGAGCAGCGCGGGGGCTTGCTCGACCCTCGGGACCAAGCACTGCTATCGAGATCTGTCGCGTTTGGGGATCCCCATTTCGGTGCCGGAACGAATAATCTGGATCTCGTGACTGAGCAAAGCGCCGGTGAGATCCACGGGACTCTGCGAGCTTCAGACGCGGACCGTGACGCGGTGTCGGATCGTCTGCGGGTGGCCGCCGGTGAGGGCCGGATCACCCTGGACGAGCTGGAGGACAGGCTCGAAGGCGTGTATGCCGCCAAGACCTACGCCGAGCTTGACACCCTGGTCATGGATCTTCCGCAAGGCCGGTTGGTGCTGCCCGATGGCCAGGCGCTGGTCCTGGAGACTCGTTCCGGAAAGATCACGCAGGTGGGTCGCTGGGTGGTGCCCGAGCGGATCACGGCCTCGGTGACGATGGGCAGCATCACGATCGACTTCACCGAGGCGGTGTGCCGTCACCGGGAGGTGCACCTGGACGCCACCTGCGGGTCGGGCAGGATCATCGTCATCGTGCCGCGCGACTGGATCGCCGTCGTCGACGGGCTCGTCACGGGGATGGGCCATGTGATCAACAAGGCGCCTGGCTCCGCCGACATGAATGTGACGACGACACTGCGGTTGAGCGGCAAGCTCGGCATGGGTCGTATCAAGATCAGGTATCCAAGCCGCTGAAGCAACGACGCCATTGAGTCCGAAGCGGTCTGGATCGCGCCGATCGCTTGACGTGGTACGCCGTACTACGGCGGGGTACTATTCAGTCATGGATGCTCAGAGGTCTCGTCCGACCGAGGTGAGCGTGCGCCAGTTCGTCAACGACTCCGGTAGCGTCACGCGCGGCTTGCGCGAGGGGAAGCGGTACATCTTGACGATCAATGGTGAGCCGCTCGCCGAAGTCAAGCCGATCAAGCGTCGCCGGTTCGTTCCCACGGGTGAGGCGCAGGCTATCTTCGCCACCGCTCCGGCTGTCGATTGGGGCGAGGTACGGGCTGATCTGGACATGGTGATCGATGACGAGCTGCGTGATCCGTTCGAGGGGACCGGCCTGTGAGCCGACATGAGCGAGGAGTTCTGGACACGAACATCGTGGCCGCCTTCAAGCTTTTCGATCCCGCCGAGCTGCCCGTGGAGTCGGCGATCACCACCGTCACGCTCGGTGAGTTGTCGCGCGGGCCATACGCGACCGATGATCCGGTCAAGCGCGCGGGAAGGATCGCGGTGCTCCAGCATGCCGAGGCGGCGTTCGGTGATCCGCTGCCGTACGACGCGGAGGCGGCCCGGATGTTCGGACAGCTTTGTGCCGTCGTGTACGCGCAAGGTCGGCAGCCACGGAGCCGGACCGCCGACTTGATGATTGCCGCGACAGCCGCCAGCAACGAACTGCCGTTGTTCACCGCGAACCCCAAGGACTTCGACGGCTTGGAACGGCTGGTGGATGTGGTCGCCGTGATGCGCCCTCACGGCGCGACGGGCTAGCCGCACTCAGTGCGCGGCCAGGATCGCGGCGTTGACGAGTTTGGCGGCGCGGTCGGCGGTGCCGAATCCCCGGCGAGGGCCCGAATAGTACAGGGACGCTGTCACGTTGGCGGTTTTGAACATGACGGTTGTCTGGTGGTAGCCGTCGGCTTGGCGGGTCCAGCTGTAGGTGGCGTCGCCGACGGTCCGGGCGGCCCGCAGGCGGGTGGCGGGGGAACGTTTGGGCTCGTCCTCCATGTTCGCCCGGATCCCGTCGTACGCCGACTGGGTGATCTCCAGCGTCGTGAACTGGGTCTTCTGCAGGTTGATGAACGCGGTGTTGTTGGGGCCCGTCCACATGCACGAGCCGTGGGTCTGGAACTGGCGCTTGACCGCGCCGCCCAGGAGGACCCGCGCCTGGGCGGGAGTGAGGAGGTCACAGGCCTCCGGGTCAGCACGGAGCAATGGAGTCGCCTGGGCCGTGGGTTCGGACGATGGTTCGCCGGTGCTGGCGGTGGAGCTGCTCGTGCGCGGGGTGTCGGCGAAGGACGGGATCAGGTCGCCGCGCCACAGGACCACGCCGGTGACGGTGAGCAACGTCACCGCCAGGACGCCGCCGACGATGAGCGGTGCCGGGGAGCGACGGCGCGGGGCCGGCTGGGAAGGCACGGTGGGCCCGGTGGGGATTCCGCCTCCGGCGATCGCCTGGAACTGGGCGGCGGCATAGCCGGGCGGGCAGCGGCGCGCCGGGTCCTTCGCCAGGATCGCGGCCAGTACGGGCGCGAGCGGCCCCGCCAGCCGCATCGGATGCGGCTCGTGCATCAGCACCGCGGCCATGATCGCCGCAGGGTTCTCCCGATGGAACGCCGTGGTCCCCTCGACGGCCGTGTACAGCGTGGCGCCCAGCGACCACAGATCCGCCAGCGGCCCGTCAGGCTCGCCGCGCAGGCGTTCTGGAGCCATATATCCGGGCGAACCGCTCAGCAGGCCGGTCTGTGTCAGGGCCACGTCGCCCGCCACGGTCGCGATGCCGAAGTCGGTGAGCAGGACCCGGCCCTGGCCGGTGATCAGCACGTTGCCCGGTTTGACGTCCCGATGCAGGATGCCCATGGAATGCGCGGCGTTGAGCGCGTCCAGCATGGTCAGCCCGATCTCGGCCACCCGCTGCGGCGGCAGCGGCCCGCTCGTACGGACGATCTTGTCGAGGGACTGCCCCCGGACCAGCTCCATGATGATCCACGGACGCCCGCCGTCCAGGACCACGTCATGCACGGTCACGATCGACGGGTGGGAGCGCAGCCGCGCGGCGGCGCGGGCTTCGCGCAGGGTGCGCTCGCGCATCTCGACCAGCTGGGCTTCGCCGAGGTCGGGCGGAAGCAGCACTTCCTTGATCGCGACCTCTTGGCGGAGCAGTTCGTCCATGGCGTGCCAGACCGTGCCCATGCCGCCCTGGCCGATGGGGGAAATGAGCCGGTACCGTTCGGCGAGCAGGGTCACTTCGCGAATCCCCACAGAAGTCGGGGATCGGTAAAGTCCGCCACGGTGTTTCTCCTCAGGTGATCCGGCGGGTCAAACCGTACTTCATCCGACGGTGCCGGCTCATCCTGAATCTAGTGATGGACCTTTCTGCGGTGCCGTATCAGGGCGGCCACGCCCGCCGCGACAGCGGCCGCGGTCACGTAGCGGGCGCGGTGTTTCCGCGGCGGCGTCTCGGGGGCCAGCCGGGCAAGGATGGTTTCCGGTGGCGTTTCATGCCGGGTGTAGGCGGCGACGACGTCGTTGATGGGAGGCGCTTCGTTCATGCGTCTGGCGTTCTCGGCGAGGTCGTCGGATATGTCGGGCCTGCGTGGGGGTTCGATCGGCGGCCAGATCAGCATGGCGGGTGTCGGGTCGGCGGTGGACGGGGTCGCCGCCTCTGGCCGGGTGGTCGCCGCCGGCCGGATCTGGGGCACGTTGAGCGAGCCCAGGACGCTGTCCGGCAGCTGCTGTCCCATCTCCGCCCGCCGCGCCCCCACTTTGCCCGCCGTAATCGGCTCGGCCACCGCTCTCGGGTCAGTATCGGTCATCGACACACCCTCCCCTCGGCAATATCCACCTTTATGGTGGTTTAGCCCCCTACTAGGCCACCTACCCACGCCTCCCAGGCGAAACCATCGGGCCGGGGCAAATGTAACTTTCATCCACCTGGCCGTCGCCGCCCGCCAGGCCGGGAATCTTCCCAGATCCGGAGAGCAGGCGCACGTTCCTCGTGCCAACAGGTGGCTGGAACGTCGTGTGATGTATACCGTGACGGAGAACTCGCGCTGGTTCCGCCTGCGGTAAGGGTGGGAGCGTTCCCAAAGGTGCGTGAGTTCGAGTGGAACGGGGTCGCTTTTGTGGCTCCGTGTTTTTGGTCTGCCGATATTGGTCGTGCCGGAACAAGTAAAACCGTACCAAGCAAGATGGGAGCGCTCCCAGTGTTTCGTGCCCGTGGAGTTCATTCGGGGATCATGCCGTGACGCGGGCCGAACTCTCGCCTGCCCAGCGTTCCCGGCTCGCGCGACGCTTCCGGCAGGGCGCCGCCGCGCTGTCGATCCAGCGGCGTCCCGCGGACACGCCGCCCCCGCTGTCGTACGCCCAGGAGCGCCTCTGGTTCCTTGAGCAGTACGCCCCTGGCACCCCCGCCTACACCGTCCCTTTCGCCGTCCGGCTGAACGACGCGATCGACGAAGAGGCGATGGCCGAAGCGCTCAAGGACCTGACCGCCCGGCACGAGGCCCTGCGGATGCGGTTCACCGCCACCGAGGACGGCGACCCGCAGGTCCTGCCCGACGCCCCCGACGCCGAGTTCGCCGTGGACGACGACCTGTCGCGGCTGCGGCGGGAGCTGGACCGGCCGTTCGACCTGGAGCGCGGGCCGCTGATCCGGGTGCTCGTGATCAGGCTGGGCGCGAGCGAGTCGGTGCTGCTGCTGTCCATGCATCACAGCGTCACCGACGGCTGGTCGTGCGACATCGCGATGGAGGAGCTGTTCGCGCTCTACACGGCCAGGCGGGCGGGGACCGAGGCGCGACTGGCGCCGATCGCCGTGCAGTACGGCGACTACGCGCGCTGGCAGCGGGACCGCTCGCACGAGGCGGACATCGCCTACTGGCGGGGGCAGCTGGCGGGCCTGCCGCCGCTGGACCTGCCGGCCGACTTTCCCCGGCCGCCGGAGCAGCGGTGGGAGGGGGCGGCGTGTGACGTCTGGGCGGACGCCGAGCTGACCGAGGCGCTGACCCTGCTCGGGCGTAAGCACGGCGCGACCACGTATATGACGATGCTGGCCGCGTTCCAGGTGCTGCTGTCGCGGTTCTCCGGGCAGGAGGATTTCGCGATCGGGTCGCCGGTGTCGGGGCGGGATCTGCCCGAGCTTGAGCGGATGGTGGGGGTTTTCATTAACTCGCTGCCGATGCGTGCGGACCTGTCCGGGGATCCGACGTTCGCGGAACTGCTGGGGCGGACCCGGGAGACGGCGCTGGACGCGTACACGCATCAGGAGGTGCCGTTCGACCGGCTGGTGACCGAGCTGGCGGTCGAGCGGGACGTGTCCCGGTCGCCGGTGTTCCAGGTGCTGTTCTCGCTGCACAACTACCGGTCGAGCTGGCTGAAGACGCCGGGGCTCACGCTGGAGGCGTTTCCGGTTCCGACGGTTTCCAGCAGGTTCGACCTGGCGCTGTACCTGTTCGAGACGCCGGGCGGGCTGACGGGGACGTTCATCTATTCCACGGCGCTGTTCCGGCCCGCGACGATGGAGCGGCTGAACGCGTGTTTCGGCAGGCTGCTGCGGTCGATCGTGGCCGATCCTGACGTGCGGATCTCGGCGCTGGACATGCTCGCGCCGGAGCAGGCCGCCGAGGTCCTGACGTTCGGGACGGGCAAGCCGCCGACGCCGTTCACCTCGGCGGGAACGTTGCACGGGGCGATTTCCGCCCAAGCCGCTCGTACGCCCCTGACCACGGCGGTCGTCTGCGGCGAGAAGTCGCTGACCTACGCGGAGCTGGACGAGCTCGCCGAAGGGCTGGCGAACCGGCTGCTGCGGCTGGGGGCGGGGCCGGGAAGCCGGGTGGGGATCTGCCTGGAGCAGTCGGTGGAGTCGGCGGTGGCGGTGCTCGGCGTGCTCAAGTCGGGCGCGGCGTATCTGCCGCTGGATCCCGAGCATCCGCGGGAGCGGCTCGCGTTCGTGTTGTCGGACGCGGGGGCGGAGCTGGTCGTCACGGACAGCACGCTGCTCGACCGCCTTCCTGGCGGGGTCAGCCCGGTCCTGGTCGGCGAAGGGGACGTGAAACGCGCGAAGATCCACCAGACCGCTCCGGACCTCGCGTATGTGATCTACACCTCCGGGACGACCGGGCGGCCGAAGGGTGTCGCCGTCCAGCATTCCGAAGTCATGACATATCTGGCGGGCGTACACGAACGATTCGGGATAGAACCGGGCGCGTCATTCGCGCTGCTGCAATCGCTGGCGTTCGACTTCGCGGTGACGGTCTTCTACCTGTGCCTGATGACCGGCGGCACCCTCAACCTGATCCCCGCCCGCACAGCAGGCCCCGACTTAGCCGCATATTTCCGGAAAAAACCGGCGGACTATCTCAAGATCACGCCATCGCATCTGGCCGCGCTGTCCGCCGACACGCCACCCGCCGACCTACTCCCCCGGCGGCTGCTGATCCTCGGCGGCGAGGCGGCCGACGCCACCTGGGCAGGCGAACTCGCCCAGATCTGCCCGGTCGTCAACCACTATGGCCCGACCGAAGCCACGGTGGGCGTCACGACGTACACGATCGAAGGCCCGCACGACCACGGCACGCTCCCCATCGGCAAACCCCTCCCCGGCGCGCGCGTGCACGTCCTCGACCGGCACCTGCGCCCGGTCCCCGCGGGCGTCCCCGGCGAGGTCTATCTCGGCGGCCCCCGCCTGGCCCGCGGCTACCTGAACAGCCCCGCGCTCACCGCCGCGAACTTCCTCCCCGACCCGTACGGCGAGCCCGGCGCCCGCATGTACCGCACCGGCGACCTCGCCCGCTGGCTGCCCTCCGGCGACCTGGACTTCCTCGGCCGCCGCGACCACCAGATCAAAATCCGCGGCTACCGGGTCGAACCCGCCGAGATCGAAGCCGTCATCGGCGGCGCCTGCGTCGTCGTCCCCCGCAACGGCCGCCTGGTCGCCTACCTCACCGGCACTCCCGTCCCCGACGAGGAACTCCGCGACCGCCTGGGACAAACCCTCCCCGACTACATGATCCCCACCCAGTTCATCTGGCTGGCGGAACTCCCCCTCAAATCCCACGGCAAGATCGACCGCGACAAACTCCCCGAACTCGCCGCGCTCCCAGCGGCCGAGCACATCCCCCCGGCCACCGAATCCGAGCGCATCGTCGCCGCCATCTGGACCGACCTGCTCGACGCCGAGCAAGTCGGCGCGCTCGACGACTTCTTCGACCTCGGCGGCCACTCGCTACTGGCCATGCGCGTGATCGCCCGCCTCCGCAAGGCCGTCCCACACCGGACCGTGACCGTGCTCGACCTGTTCAAACACCGCACGGCACGCGCCCTGGCCCGCCTCCTCGACACCGGCGACAGCGGCCCGAAACGTTTCCTGCACCGATTCACGCCACCCCGCAAACTGACAAAAGGAACCCTGGTCTGCGCGCCGTACGGCGGCGGCAGCGCGGTCATCTACAAACCGCTGGCCGACGTGATGCCGGACGACTGGCAGCTCCTCTCCATCGCCGTCCCCGGCCACGAACTGGGCGAGCAGGGCCGCCCAATCCCCGAGGTCGCCGACGGCTGCGTGGCCGAGATCCTGGAGAACGTGCAAGGCCCGCTCGTCCTGTACGGCCATTGCGGCCTGGGCGTCATGCTCACCGTGGACATCGCCCGCAAACTGGAGGCGGCCGGCCGCGAGGTGGACGCCGTCTACCTGGGCGGCATCTTCCCGTTCGGCCGCCCGAGGGGCCGCCTGGCCGGGCTCTCCCGCGTCATGGAGCGCCTGCGCAGCGACCAGATCTGGGCCAACGCCCTGCAAGCGGCCGGCCTGGACATCGACGAACTCGAACCCGCCCAGCTCAAGCTCGTGATCGAGAACCGCAGGCGGGGCACCCGCGAGGCCGAGCAGTACTTCACGAACCTGTTCGAGCAGGGCATAGCCCGCCTGCGCGCCCCCGTCATCTCGGTGGCGGGCGAGCGCGACCCGGCCTGCGAGTTCTACCAGGAGCGCTACCGCGAGTGGCACCTGCTGAGCGACTGCGCCGCCGGGGTGGTGCTCGACGAAGCCGGGCACTTCTACCTGAAGTACCGCGCCGAGGAACTGGCCGCGATCGTCACCGGCACCCACAAAGCGATCGCCGAGGACGCCACCGAGCCGCTCCGCCGCACCGAGCGGTCCACCTGGTGGCTGCAAGGCCTGTCCCGCAAGGACGTGGCGGCCGACGAGGACGGGCTCGCGCTCGGCCCCAGCCCGAGCATGCGCCGCTTCTTCGCCGTCGCCGCCGGACAGCTGATCTCGTGGACGGGCTCGGCGCTGACCGACTTCGCCATCCCGGTCTGGATCTACCTCACCACCGGTTCGCTGGCCGACTTCACGATGTTCGCGGTGCTCGGGCTGGTGCCCGGCATGCTGGTGTCGCCGCTGGCCGGGGCGATCGTGGACCGGTACGACCGGCGCACCATCATGATCCTCGGCGATCTGGCCGCGGGCGGGGTGCAGCTGATCCTGGGCGTCCTGGCGTGGACCGGCAACCTCCAGGTGTGGCACATCTATCCGCTGATCGTGGCGCTGTCGCTGGCGCTCACGTTCCAGCGGTTCGCGTACATGTCGGCGGTCCCGCAGCTGGTGCCCAAGCAGTACCTGGGCCACGCCAACGGCGTCGTGGCGACCGTGAGCGGGTCGGCCATGCTGCTGGTGCCGCTGCTGGCGGTGGGGCTGCTGTCGGTGATCGGCCTCGGCGGCATCCTCGCGCTGGACGTGCTCAGCTACGTGGTGGCGACCCTCGTGGTGGTCTTCGTGCGGTTCCCCAGGACTATGGCGTGGCGGCGCAGGGAGGGGCTGCTCGCCGAGATCGCGGGCGGCGTCCGGCACTCGTGGGGCAACGTCAACTTCCGGGCCATGCTGCTCTGGTTCGCGGTGCTCAACGTGTTCCTCGCGCCTCTGTGGCTGATGTTCACGCCGCTGGTGCTGTCCTTCGCGGCGCTCGCCGACATCGCGCGGGTGTCGCTGGCCGGCGGGGTGGGCGGCCTGCTCGGCGGCCTGGTGATGAGCGTCTGGGGCGGGCCGCGCAAACACCGGCTGCGCGGGGTGTTCCTGGCCACGCTGGGCTTCGCGGTGTTCTGCGGGGTGGTGGGGGCCCGCCCGGACCTGACCCTGATCGCGGCGGGCGCGTTCGGCATGGCGTTCTGCATGACCCTGATCAACGGCCAGTACGCGACCATCATCCAGGTCAAGGTGCCGCAGCGGTTCCACGGCCGGGTGATCGCGCTGAACACGCTGGTGGCCTGGTCGACCCTGCCGTTCGGCTACATCGTGGTCGTGCCGTACGGGTCGGAGCTGTTCAGGCACATCGGCGAGGCGGCCGGCATCGGCGCGGACCGCGGCATCGGCCTGCTCTACCTGGTCTGCGGCCTGGCGATCGCGGTCATCGCGCTGGCCGCGCTGCGGATCAGGCGGCTGGCCCGTTTCGACGAGGAGGTGCCGGACGCGGTGCCCGATGACCTGGTTGGCACACAGGCGCTGAAGCGCCGGCTCGAGAAGGTCGCGTCATGACCCCCGAGGACCGCGCGGAGCTGGTCAAACGGCTGGCGGAGCTGCCGCTGGCGCGGCGGGAGGCGCTGCGCAGGTCGCTGGCCGAGCAGGCGGACGGGATGGCCTGGCCGCTCTCCTCCGGCCAGGAGCGGCTGTGGTTCCTCAGCAGGTTCGACCCGGCCGACACCGGCTACCACATGATGTGGCATGTCCGGCTGCACGGCGCGGTGGACCACGCCGGGCTGGTCTGGGCGTTCTCCCGGATCGTGGCCAGGCACGAGGTGCTGCGCACCCGGTTCCTGCTGCGGGGCGACCGGCCCGCGCAGGTGGTGCGGGAGCCGGAGCAGGTCCCGGTGGAGCGGATGGACGGCGGCGAGCAGGCCGTGGTCGGGTTCGTCAACCGGCCCTTCGACCTGAGCAGGGACCTGCCGATCCGGGTGGCGCTGATCGGCGACGGGGACGCGCACCTGCTCTGCATGGTGATCCACCACATCGCCGGCGACGCCTGGTCGCTGGACGTGCTCATGCGCGAGCTGGCCGAATGTTATGCCGCCTACCAGGAAGGCCGGGAACCCGACCTGCCCGCCCTCCCCCTGCAATACCGGCATTTCGCGGTATGGGAGCGGAAGCGGCAGGACCCGCGCGCCCTGGAGTGGTGGGCCGAGTGGCTCGCCGGGGTGCCGCCGCTGGACCTGCCCGCCGACCGGCCGCGGCCCAAGCGGTGGAGCGGACGGGCGGTCCGCCAGTACGTGTCGGTGCCCGACGACGCCGCGACCAGGCTGGAGGACCTGGCCAAGCAGGAGCGCTGCACGCCGTTCATGGCGCTCGTGGTGGCGTTCCAGGCGAGCATGGGCCTGCGGGCGGGGCAGGAGGACTTCTGCGTGGGCGTGCCGGTGCACGGGCGCGGCCGGGCCGAGTTCGCGCCGCTGATCGGCTGCTTCTCCAACACGATCGCGCTGCGCGCCGACCTGTCCGGCGACCCGACCTTCCGCGAGCTGCTGCGCCGGGCCAGGGGGCCGTTCCTGCGGGCGCTGCAGAACTCCGACACGCCGTTCGAGCGGGTGCTGAACGCGGTCCAGCCGCCCCGGGATCTGAGCCGCCCGCCGCTCTGTCAGGTGGTGTTCAACCTGACGCACGATCTGCCGAAGGCCGACCTGTTCCGTACCACGCTGGGCGATCTGCGGGTGGAGACGTGCGAGCCGCTGCGGGTCACCCAGGCCAGGGCGGAGATCTTCGGGGAGATCTACCGGGACGCCGGCGGCGTCGGCGGCTGGCTCGAATACAACAGCGACCTGTTCTCCGCCGAGACGGGTCACCTGATCGGGGAGACCTTCACCGGCCTGGTCCATCGGGCGGGCAAACACCCGGACCTGCGCCTATCTCTCCTTAAAGTCTCAACTGAAAGGCATGTGAGATGAGCCTGCTGGCGCGATGGCGTGACCTGACCCCGGACGCGGTCGCGGTGAGCGGCCCCGGCGGGGACCTGACCTACGCCGAGCTGCATCGCCGGGTGAGCGCGCTGGCGGGGGTCCTGCGCGGGCGCGGGGTCCGGCCGGAGGTTCCGGTCGGTCTCTGCCTGGAGCGGACCACCGGCATGCTGGTCGCGATGCTGGCGGTGTGGGCGGCGGGCGGCGCGTACGTGCCGCTCGACCCGGCCTTCCCGGAGGACCGGCTGCGGCTGATGCGCCAGGACGCGGGGATCCGGCTGGTGCTGACCCAGCCGGGCGTGGACGAGCGGCTGGTCGCGGGCGTGCCCGAGGTGCTGACGATCAGCGAGGGCGGGCTGGCGGCCAAGGACGCCGAGCCGGGCCTGTGGCCGCACGGCGATCTGGCGTACCTGATGTACACCTCCGGCTCGACCGGCCGCCCGAAGGGGGTGGCGGTGCCGCACCGCGCGGTCACCCACCTGATCGAGTCGTTCGCGGACACGCTGAAGCCGGCCCCCGGCGACGTCTGGCTGGCGGTGACGACCCTGTCGTTCGACATCTCCGTGCTGGAGCTGCTGCTGCCGCTGGCCTGCGGCGCCCGGGTGGTGATCGCGGCGGACACCGCCGACGGCAAGGCGCTGCGCGAGCTCGCGATCGCCCAGGGGGTGACGATCATGCAGGCCACCCCGGCCGGATGGCGGGTCCTGCTCGAATCCGGCGGCGTGCCGGAACAGATCGCGACCCGCCTGTGCGGGGGCGAGGCGCTGCCCCGCGACCTCGCCGACGCGCTGCTCGCCGACGGGGTGCGGCTGTGGAACGTGTACGGCCCCACCGAGACCACGGTCTGGTCCGCCGCGGGCCTGGTCGCGCCAGCGCCCGCCCCGGTCACCCTCGGCGACCCGGTCGGCGACACCGGCCTGTACGTGCTCGCCGAGGACGGCTCCCCCGCCGAGGAGGGCGAGCTGCACATCGGCGGCGCGGGCGTCGCCCGCGGCTACCGGGGCCTGCCGCGCATGACCGCCGCGCGTTTCCTGCCCGACCCGTTCAGCCCGCGTCGCGGCACCCGCATGTACGCCACCGGCGACCTCGTCCGCCGCACGGCAGCCGGTCTGGAATACCTCGGCCGGGCCGACCAGCAGGTCAAGGTGCGCGGCTTCCGCATCGAGCTCGGCGAGATCGAGACCGCGCTCCGCTCCGGCGTCGAGATCCGCCAGGCCGCCGCGGCCGTGCACCCCGGCCCGGACGGCACGCTCAGGCTGGTCGCTTATGTGGTGCCGCAGGAGGCCGACCCCGGCGCGCTCTGGCCGGTGCTGCGCGAGCGCCTGCGCAGGACGCTGCCGGAATACATGGTGCCCGCGCACCTGGTCGTGCTCGAGGCGCTGCCGCTCACCCCCAACGGCAAGCTCGACCGGGCCGCGCTGCCGCCACCCGCCTGGACCAGGGTGGGCACCGTCCCCTACCGGGAGCCGGCCACCCCGGTCGAGCAGGAGCTGGCCGCCATCTGGGGGGAGGTGCTCGGCGTGGCCGAGCCGATCGGCGCCGACGACGACTTCTTCGACCTGGGCGGGCACTCGCTGGCCGCCACCCAGATCATCGCCAAGATCCAGGCGCGGTTCGCCATCGTGGTGCCGATCGTGCTGCTCTTCGAGCATTCCACGGTCGCCGCCCTGGCCCGCGAGATGGAGCTGTTCGACCCGGACGAGCTGGACCTGGACGAGGTGGCCTCACTCCGCGACCAGCTGGACGGGCTCAGCGCCGAGGACCTGGCCGCCATCTTCGACGACCTGGCGGCCGGGTCATGAAAGCACCCCTCTCCCCCGCCCAGGAGCGCCTGTGGGTGCTCCAGCGGCTCAAGCCCGACAACTCCGCCTACAACTGCCATCTGGTACGGCGACTGCGCGGCCCACTCGACCGGACCGCCGTGGACCGCGCGGTCGCCCTAGTGGCGGCCCGGCACGAGAGCCTGCGCACCCGCTTCGTCGAGGAGGAAGGCGTGCCGTGGGCGGTGGCGGGCCCGCCGCCCACGGTGGACTGGCACCGGGCGGGTGGCGAGGCCGAGGCGGAGGAGCTGGTCGCCGAGCTGGTGGGGCGCCCGTTCGACCTGTCGGCGGGGCCGCCGGTGCGGATCTCGGTGATCGAGATCGGGCCGCTGGAGCACGTGCTGTGTGTGGTGCCGCACCACATCATCGTGGACGGCTGGTCGCTGCAGATCCTCCTGGCCGACCTGGCCGAATGTTACGACGCCTCGGTGGCGGGGCGGGAGCCCAGGCTGGCGCCGCTGCCGATCCAGCCCAGCGACTACGCGCGCTGGCAGCGCAGGCGGGACGAGCGCGCGGTGCCGTTCTGGCTGGAACGCCTGGCCGACCCGCCGCCGCCCGACCTTCCGTTCCGTGCGGTGGGAGCGGCGAGCGGGCGGGGCGGGTTCCACCTGATGGAGCTCTCGCCCGAGGTGGTGCGCGGGCTCGAGCGGGTGGGCCGGGAGCGGCGGGCGACGCTGTTCATGGTGCTCACGGCCGGCTACCTGGCCCTGATCTCCCGGCACACCGGGCAGCGCGACGTGCTGGTGGGCACGGCGGTGGCGGCCAGGGAACGGGCCGGGCTCGAGGCGATCGTCGGGTTCGTCTCGCAGGTCGTGGCGCTGCGCGGGGATCTGAGCGACGACCCGGGCTTCGCCGAGCTGGTGGACCGAGTCCGGGCGGACGCGGTGACGGCGCTCGGCCGGCCGGGCGTGCCGTTCGAGCGGTTCGCGCAGCCCGCCGAGACGCTGGTGCCGAGCCTGTTCATCCTGCACAACCAGACGCCGGGCAAGGACGGGTCGTTCGGCGGGCTCACCATGAGCCAGTTCGAGGCGGGGTACCGGCAGGCCAAGCTGGACCTCAACATCGACGCCTGGCATGACGGCAGCCGGATCCTGGTGTCGTTCAACTACGACACCGCGCTGTTCCGTGAGGCCGATGTCCGGCTGATGGGCGAACGTTTCCTGCGGCTGCTGGAGTCGGCGGCGGCGGATCCTCGGGTGCCGGTGTCGCGGCTGGCGATGGCCGATCCAGTGGCCGCTCCGGTGATGGAACCGATACAGGAGGCCGCGTTCGCGCTGGGTGGCCCTCCCGACGCGGTCGCGTTGATCTGCGGGGACGAGCGGGTGAATTACGGGGAGCTGGACGCTCGGGTGGCGGAGATCGCCCGAGGGCTGCTCTCGGGGGTAAGGCCTGGGGATCTTGTGGGGGTATGCCTGCCAAGGTCGGTGGAGGCGATCGCGACGCTGCTGGCGGTGTGGCGGTTGGGGGCCGCGTATCTGCCGCTGGATCCGGACGATCCGGATGATCGCATCGCGTTGCTGGCCGAGCCCGCGCACTGGATCGTCACCGCCGAAGGCGTCACTCGGGGCGCGGGCGCACTCCGGTATTCGGGGGCCGCGTACGTGATTCCCACGTCGGGGACGACCGGGGTGCCGCGTGGGGTGGTCGCGGAGCGGGCCGGGGTTGAGGCGCGGGTCGCGTGGATGCGGGAGGCGTACCAGATCGGGCCGCGGGATCGGGTGGTGCAGTTCTCGGCGCTGAGTTTCGACGCGCATGTGGAGGAGATGTTTCCGGCGCTGGCGGCGGGGGCGGCGCTGGTGCTGCTGCCCGACGGGGCGGCCACGCTGCCGGACCTGCTGCGGTCGGGGCCGGAAGTGACCGTGCTGGACCTGCCTACCGCGTACTGGCATCGGCTGGTGGACGTGCTCGACGAGATCGCCTGGCCGGCCGGGTTGCGGCTGGTGGTCCTGGGCGGCGAGCAGGTCATGGCGGCGTCGGTGCGGCGGTGGCGTGATCGGTTCGGGGATACGGTGCGGCTGGTCAACTCGTACGGGCCGACCGAGGCGACGGTGATCGCGACCCTCGCCGACCTGGGGGCGGAGGACGCGCGGCGGCGGCCGTCCATCGGGGCGGCCATCGGGGGCGCGTCGGCGGTCGTGCTCGACGATCAGGGTTTGGCGGCGCCGGCCGGGGTGGTGGGCGAGCTCGCTCTTGGCGGGGTCGGGGTGGCGCGGGGTTATGCCGGGCTGCCGGGGTTGACCGCGAGCCGGTTCGTGCCGGATCCGCACAATCCGGGCGGGCGGCGGTATCTCACCGGGGATCGGGCGCGGTGGCGGGCCGACGGGCGGCTGGAATTCCTCGGTCGGGCGGACGACCAGCTCAAAGTGCGCGGATTCCGGATCGAACCGGGCGAGGTCGAGAGCCATCTGCTCGCCCATCCCGAAGTGGCGCAGGCGTACGTGACGGCGCGGCAGGACGATCTGGTGGCCTACTACGCGGGCACCGCCGATCCGGTGGACCTGCGGGCCGATCTGGTGGCGCGGCTGCCCCGGCACCTGGTGCCGACCGTGTGGGCCCGGATGGACGCGCTGCCGCTCACCAAGGGCGGCAAGGTCGACCGGGCGGCGCTGCCGGAGCCGGGCAGGCCGGGGGCGGCCGAGCGGGTGCTGCCGCGCACCGACGCGGAGGGGTTCGTGGCCGCCATCTGGTGCGGGCTGCTGGGAGTGCCCGAAGTAGGAGTGTTCGAGGACTTCTTCGAGCTGGGCGGGCATTCGCTGCTGGCGACCCGGATGGCGGCCAGGATCCGGGCCGGGCTCGGGGTGGAGGTGCCGATCCGCACCCTGTTCGACAAGAGCACGGTGGCGGAGCTCGCCGAGGTCCTGGAGGATCTGCTGCTGGCCGAAATGGCGGAGGAGTGATCTCGCCGGATCTGCGGGCCGCCCTGCTGGACCGGCTCGCCAGGGTGCCGCCCGAACGGCGGGAGGCACTACGGCGCACCCTCGGGGAGAAGAGAGGGGTGCCGGCGCCGCTGTCGACCGGGCAGGAGCGGGTGTGGTTCCTCAGCGCGTTCGACCCCGAGGACACCAGCTATCACGTGCCGTGGTGCGTGTGGCTGCGCGGTCCTGTACTGCCGGAGTTGCTCGCGGGGGCGTTCACGCGGATCGCCGCGCGGCACGAGGTGCTGCGGGCCCGGTTCCGGATGACGGGTGCGGGGCCCCGGCAGTTCATCCTGCCGCCCGGGCCGGTCACGCTGGAACGGCGGGAACTGCTGGGGGATCCGGCGGTGGTGGTGGACGCGTTCGTGAACCGTCCGTTCGACCTGGAGACGGAGCCGCCGTGGCGGGTGGCGCTGCTGCGGGTGGTCGACGATCACATGCTGCTGTGCATCGTGCTGCATCACATCGCGGCCGACGGGTGGGCGCTGGACGTGCTGATGCGGGAGCTGGCCGAGTGTTACACCGCCGCCGTGGAAGGGCGGGAGCCGGAATTGCCGGAACTTGCCATGCCGTACACGGCGTTCGCGGCCTGGGAACGGGAACGGGACGTCGGCCCACAGGTGGCGTTCCTGGCCGAGCGACTGTCCGGAACGCCCTCCCTGAACCTGCCCGTCGACCATGCGCGCCCGTCACGATGGACCGGGCATGGAGCCGCGGTGCGCTTCCACGTGGCGGCCGAGACCATGCGGGGGGTCGAGCGATTCTCACGGCACTCCCGGTGCACACCGTTCATGGTGCTGATGGCCGCCTTCCAGGCCACACTCGGCCGAGCGGCCGCGCAAAAGGACTTCTGCGTCGGCGTGCCAGTCGCCGGAAGATCCAAGTCCGAGTACGCCCCGATGATCGGCTCCTTCGCCAACACGCTAGCGGTTCGAGCCGATTTATCAGGAAATCCAGGACCAGAAGAGCTGGTCAGACGCGTCAGAAAAACCGTGATCGAGACAATGACACGCGCGGACACACCCTACGAGAAGGTGATCGCCGCTCTACGACTCCCACGCGACCTGAGCAGACTCCCGCTATGCCAGGCAACATTCGCCCTACAAAACACACCACAAAACGACATGCTCCGCCCCTCAATCGGCAACCTAACCGCCGAGTTCTACCCCGGCCCCGGCTCCCGCTACACCAAGGCCGAGGTAGCCGTACAGATGTGGCCCCAGGCCAACGGCCTCGCCGGCATCCTCGACTACAGCACCGACCTGTTCAGACCCTCATCAATGCGAGCCCTCGCCGATCAGTTCACCGAAACGATCGGCACGTTCACCGTTTAACCGCACGGAGCACCACGAACTTTGGGTCGCTGGCGATCAGGTCGCAGTTGCCGAAGACGCGGCGGAGTTTGATGTGGTAGCCGAGGTGGCGGTTGCCGATGACGTAGAGTTCGCCGCCGGGGCGTAGGGCGCGGCGGGAGCCGGTGAACATTTCCCAGGCGGTGGCGTCGCCGATGGCCCGATGGCTGTGGAACGGCGGGTTGTTCAGGACGAGGTCCACGCTGCCGGGCGATATTTCCGACATGCCGTCGGTGACGAGGAAACGGCCGGGCGCTGACGTATTGGCATGGAAGGTCGCCTCCGCCGAGGCCACCGCGTGGTAGGACTCGTCCACGAACGTCACTTCCGCACCCGGATCGGCCAGCGCGGCGGCCAGCCCGACCACCCCGTTCCCGCAACCGAGATCCACGACCTGCCCGCTCCGCACCGGGAGATGGCGCAACAGGAACCGCGTCCCGATATCGAGCCGGTCCGCGCAGAACACCCCCGCGTGATTGGTTACGGTCCGCCCCGAAACCACGCCGACATCCTGAGGGAGCACATAGGTCCGCGGCCACGAGCTGCCGATGCGCTTGATCCCCATGTCCGGCGTACAGAAGATGAGCCGCGCCTTCCGCACCGCCAGCGACGTCCTGGTCGGACCGAGAATCCGCTCGAACAACGTCAACGTGGACGTGTGAATCTCCGTGACCATCCCCGCCCCGACGATCACCGTTCCCTCATGAACCGAGGGCGCGAGCCTGCGCAGCTGATCCTCCAGCAGCGCCAAACTCTTCGGCACCCGAACCACCAGCACATCGATCCGCTCCGGCAGCAAATCCAGCGTCGAAAGCAGCCGCGGCCCCGCCACCCCATTGAGCTCCAGGTTCAACCGCGTCGCCCGCTGAGCAAGAAACGAATCACTGACCTGACTAGGCCCCCACTCCGCCAGCGCGGTAGAAATCGCCCCCCACCGATCCCCGAAAACCACCACCTCACCCGGCAACTCCACCGTCTCCGCCAGATGACGCAACAGATACTCATCAGCCGCATCCCAGGCCCGAAGCCCATCACGACCATTCCCGGTGGCTCGGACGAGCTCAAACTCCCCCACCGGCGTCACGAGACTACTCATCGCCCACCAGGCTTTCCCATTCGATTAGCGAACCGTAGTGATCATGCGGCATAGTGTCACATGCACACCCGGCGCCCAGGCGACGTCGGGTACCCTCCCCGGTCAGGCCGTGCACGTCTGACCGGTCAGCGTCCGGAGGGACGTGCTCACACGGGCCGTGGCTAGGACCATCGGCACCAGGGCACGAAGACGATTGGTGCGTGCCGGGCATATCGCCAGGCACCGATTCTGTGGAACACACAGGATCGCTAAGCCAATCAGAGACGCTAGCGCTCCCCCACGACCCAGCAAGCAACGTGCACCAACCCAGTCCAGCAGGCAAACACGTCATACCAGGCCAGACCGATAGCTAGCAGGCAGGCAGAGTGACGCATGACCATACCATCCTGCATCGCGGAGAATTGAACACGTCAAACGGAACGCCCCACACCTCTTCGCGCCGGGGGCGAAGACCCGGGGAGAAGGAAGGATGAGAAGAAACCGCCCGTAGCCGACCGCACCCTTTGGCGCTGGGGCGGCGAGGACTACCGCCTGCGTGAACGGCGACGGATAACGGCGTGAAAACCGGTGGCAGCGGCGCTCGGTTGGGCGTTCCGCGCGTGCCGCTGGGCGGTCTTTCGCATTGTGGGGGCACCGAGTCTGCTGGGCTGCTGCCCCGCTCTGCGTGTGTTGTGGGGTGGTGGTTAGGGTCTTGGCCATGGCGATGCAAGTCAACTGGGCGGGGAATCTCACCTACAGTGCGGCGCGGGTCCATCGGCCCGTGTCGGTCGAGGAGTTGCAGGGGGTTGTGGCGCGGAGTCTGCGGATTCGGGCGCTTGGGACTCGGCATTCGTTCAACGAGGTCGGGGATACTCCCGCTGAGCTGGTGGAGCTTGGGGGGCTGGCGCCGGTTGTCGAGGTGGACTCGGACCGGGCGCGGGTTCGGGTGGGTGGCGGGCTGCGGTATGCGGATGTGGGGCGGTATATCGACGAGCGTGGGTTCGCGTTGGGGAACCTGGGGTCGTTGCCGCATATCTCGGTGGCGGGGGCGTGTGCGACCGGGACGCATGGGTCGGGGGTGGGGAACGCGAATCTCTCGGCGGCGGTCGCCGGGATTGAGCTGGTCACGGCGGAGGGTGATCTGGTCACGCTGCGGCGGGGGGATGAGGGGTTCGATGGGGCTGTGGTCGGGCTGGGCGCGCTGGGCGTAGTGGTCGCCCTGGAACTGGACCTGGTTCCGTCGTTCCAGGTGCGGCAACGTGTTTATGAAGCGCTGCCACTGGATGTGCTTTTCCCGAAATTTCAGGAAATCGTGTCTAGTGCGTACAGCGTGAGTCTTTTCACGGACTGGCGAGGGCCGGTGATTAATCAGGTGTGGGTGAAGCGGCGGGACGGGGAAGCCGTCGTGCCGATCCCGGCCGAGCCCGCCGACGGGCCACGCCATCCTGTGCCTGGAATGTCGCCGGACAGTTGCACCGAACAATCGGACATTCCCGGCCCCTGGTTCGAGCGGCTGCCGCACTTCCGGCCAGACCGGATTCCCAGCGCGGGTGACGAACTGCAATCGGAATTCATGATCGACGCCTCCGACGCCGTCGCGGCGCTCAGCGCGCTCGACACGATCCGCGACCACATCCACCCGGTCCTGCGGATCTGCGAGATCCGCACCATCGCCGCCGACCGGCTCTGGCTCAGCCCCTGCTACGAGCGGGACACCGTGGCGATCCACTTCACCTGGATCGCCGACACCCCCGCCGTGCTCCCGGCGGTCGCCCGCATCGAAGAAGCGCTCGAACCGTTCGCCCCCCGCCCACACTGGGCCAAGATCTTCACCACCCCACCGGACACCCTGCGCCCCCGCTACACCCGCCTCCCCGACTTCCAGGCCCTCGCCAACGCCCTCGACCCGTCCGGAAAATTCCGCAACCCCTTCACGGACAAATACCTATTCGCCTGACACACGACGTCCTTTTGCACCCAACAACTGCGGACATTTCCGCAGATCAAGCGGAATAACGCCTGTTTCCCTTGTCGAGCTTCACCCCCAGACAAGGAGGAACATTTCATGATCCATCGCAATCTCACCCGGGCGGCGGTCGCCGTGATCGTTGCCCTCGGCGGCTCCGCCGCGCTCGCCCCACCCGCCCAGGCCGACTCGGTCAGCGTCGAACTCCACGCCGACTTCGACAGCGACGGGTACGCGGACGCCGCCATCGGCGTCCCCTCCGAGAACATTGGAGCGATCCAAGACGCCGGCCTCGTCCACGTCCTGTACGGCGGCCCCGACGGCCTCGGCAGCGGCGGCAGCCAGACCTTCCAGCAGAACAGCCCCGGCATCGACCCGAGCATCATGGACGACCCCGGACCGGAGACGGGAGACCGGTTCGGGGCGGCCCTCGCGGTGGGCGACGTCGACGGCAACAGCATCGATGACCTGATCATCGGCGTCCCCGGCGAGGACCGCGGCCTCACCCAGGACTCTGGCGCGATCCACGTCCTGTTCGGCCACGTCTCCGGCGGCCTGACCGGCACCGGCAGCATCACCCTCGACCAGGAACTGGCCAGCTCCCTGTCCGACGCCGACAACGAGCCGGGCGACCAGTGGGGTGCCGCCCTGTCCGTGGGCCGGGTGGACAACGACTTCGAAGCCGAAGTGTTCGTCGGCGCCCCCGGCGAGGACGTCACCGTGGCCGACGCCGGCCAGGTCTGGGTGCTCCAGTTCGACTTCGGCGACTTCCGGTTCGACACCTTCGCGACCACCCAGCTCACCCAGGGCGCCGGCGGCGTCGCGGGCGCCCAGTCCCCCGGCGACCGTTTCGGCTCCGCCCTCGCGGTCGGCGACCTCGGCACGGACGCCTTCGACGACGTGGCCATCGGCGTCCCCGGCGACGAGGTCGACGCCATCGACAACGCCGGTTCCGTCAACGTCCTGTACGGCTCCGCCACCGGCCTGTCCACCTCCACCGACCAACTCTGGAACCAGGCGGCTCCCCTCCCCGGCGGCCCGGAGGCCGGGGACGCCTTCGGCTCAGCCCTGGCCGTCGGCGACTTCAACGAGAACGCCGCCAACGTGAGCGGCCAGTTCCCCGACGATCTCGCCGTCGGCACCCCCGGCGAGGACGCCGGCGAAGGCGTCGTCTTCGTGATCTACCGCTCCGGCAACTCCCTGGTCACCACCGGCGCCCAGATCTGGTCCCAGGACACCGCCGGCATCTCCGAGACCGGCAACCCCGGCGACGCCTTCGGCCGATCCCTGACCGCCGGCGACTTCAACGGCGACAACCAGGACGACCTGGCCATCGGCGTCCCCGGCGAGGACGGCGTGAACTCCAATGTCGGCGCCGTCAACGTCATCTACGGCGACCGGGGAGCCGCCCTCGGCAGCGCCAACCAGCAGTTCCTCTTCGGTGACAACCTCACCTTCGGCGACCCCGCCGAAACCGACGACGCCCTCGGCACCGCCCTCACCAACGGCGACTACAACAACAACGGCGAATCCGACCTCCTCATCACCATCCCCGGCGAAGAGGTCCCCGGCAGCGGCGCCACCAGCCCCGGCGCCCTCAACCTCGTCTTCGGCAAGGACGCCTTCGGCATCTTCGGCTTCGGCGGCCTCGACCCCGACGACGGCCAGTTCCTCCACCAGGACTCCCCCGGCATAGCCGACACCACCGAACCCTTGGACAACTTCGGCGAATCCGCCCGCTAACCAATCCCAGACGACCTCTCCGGCGAGAACCGGAGAGGTCGTCATGTCCTCGGAACACCGAGACGATCAAAGCTAAAGTCGTCCCATGTACATCTCGTCCGTGCGGGTCGAAAACGTCAAAGGCTTCACAGGGCCGCGAACCGTCGACCTGGATCTGACGCGACCCGATGGCTCCTATGCGGGATGGACGGTGATCGCGGGACGAAACGGATCCGGAAAGACCGCACTTCTCCGCGCTATCGCGCTGGCCGTAAGCGGACCTTATGTGGCCCGGACACTGGTTTCAGATTTCGAGAACTGGATCTCCCACGGAGAAGACCAAGCGTCAGTACGCGTCGGCTTGGTCGTTGACGATCATGATTTCTGGATTGGCGATTATCCGCCGGATGAGTTAAACGTTGGAATTGACTGGACAATGCCCGCCTCACGGGATAAGTTCAGCGGTCGTCGCGGACTCCAGCCGACTCTTTCTGGTTATCCGGCGGAAAGCCCTGAAACCGGTCCTTGGGATGAGAACAGCCCAGGTTGGTTCTGTGCCGCATATGGCCCGTTCCGTCGCCTGATCGGCGGATCCGGAGATGCGCAAAGACTGATGCTGGGTCCCGAACGGGTCGCCAGAATGGCGAGTCTGTTCCACGAAGACGCGTCCCTCGCGGAGGGAGTGACGTGGCTCATTGAACTGCATCTGCGAGCCCTCGAAGGTCGACCGGGCGCGCAGGAGGTTAAGGACACGGCGATGATGATCCTTAGCGACGGGCTTCTTCCTGACGGTTACCGCATCGAAGACATCGACTCTGATGGGCTATGGGTAGTTCATGACGGTCGCCGATTCCCGCTCCGGGAGATGAGTGACGGCTACCGCGCTGTCGCGGCGTTGGTGACCGACCTGATTCGACGTATTTTCGAAAGCATGGACCTGTGGACGGACGGGGACCGGCCATACGTCGTTCTCAATCCGGGGGTTGTGATCATCGATGAGATCGATGCCCATCTGCACGTGTCCTGGCAACAACGGCTCGGTGGCTGGCTGAAAGCGCATTTCCCGAACATCCAGTTCATCGTCACCACGCATAGTCCTTATATCTGCCAGGACGCCGACGAGGGCGGGCTTATTCGCCTCCCGGGCCCAAACGAGACAGAAGCGCCCAGCATCGTTCCCGAGAGCCTCTACAAGAGAATCGTCCATGGCAGCGGCGACGACGCTGTTCTGTCTGAATTGTTTGGTCTCGACACACCCTATTCGGCAGCGACCGAGCGCCTCCGCGAGGAACTCGTCACGCTCGAAGCCGCCATCCTCGAAGGCCACGCCGACGAGGACGCGCAGCAGCGCTACCTTGAGCTCAAGCGGCAACTGGCCAGCTCTCCGGCGACACGAGCGGACGAAGTAGCTGCCAGATTGGGCCTGACGGGACCGCCCGAGAGATGATCCGCCTGACCCGACTGGGCATCCCCGACGAACTGAACTCCCGACTTGCCGCGCTGACACAGCGGGTCGCGGATCGCAACGATGCCGACCGGCTCAATGGAGCCCGTCAGCTGTGGAAACATTCGGCGCAGCGAAGGAACGTCCACCGGCCACTCACCGACGTTCTCCGGCAGATGGCTCCAGGAATGGAGCGCTGCATGTACTGCGGTGACAGCCAGGGCACGGCGATCGACCACCACGAGCCGATGGCCAGGAATCCGCTGCGCACTTTCGATTGGCTCAACCACCTCCTCGCCTGCACGTACTGCAACAGCCACGAGAAGCGCGACCGGTTCCCGCTCGACCGGAATGGTCAGTCGCTGCTGATCGACCCCTCGGCCGAAGATCCCTTCGATCATCTCCAGCTGACCCTCACCCTCGGCGTATATCGCGCCAAAGGCGGATCACCCAAAGGCCAGACGACCATCGACGTGTGCGGGCTCAACCGGCCGATTCTCACGAAGGGCCGGATGCACGCCAAGGATGTGGTGATCGCCAGCCTCTGCCTCTGGCAGCGCGGATTCGAGCGGTCCGACGGGCGCCAGATGGATCAAGCGGTGCGCACGATCCGGGAACAGCCGTTCGCTGACGTGTGCCAGGCCATGCTCCGGCAGGCGGGCAACCCCGCCGCGAAGCTGCTCTTCGACGACGACCACGAGCTGCTCGCACTGCTGAGCAGGCCGGAGTTACGCAAGGGATTGCTGCGGTGAGAACTATCTGAGGTCGGGGAGATTCCGGGGAACGTCGAGGTGCATCGGTGGGTGCCGCAGCTGGCGATCCTGCGGCAGGCCGCGGCTTTCGTCACGCATGCGGGGATGGGCGGGAGCGGCGAGGGGCTGTACGCGGGAGTTCCGATGATCGCCGTGCCGCAGGCGGTCGACCAGTTCGCCAACGCGGATCAGCTGGTGAAGCTGGGGGTGGCGCGGCGGATCGACACCGCCGACGCCACCGCGGAGGTGCTGCGGGAGGCGCTGCTGGAGCTGACCCGGGATCCGGAGGTGGCCGAGCGGTCGGCGCGGCTACGGGCGGCAGCACTTGCGGAGGGCGGCACCACCCGCGCCGCCGATCTGATCGAGGCGATGCTGCCGTGATCTCGCCACGAAAGACGCCACTGTGAAGCGGGTTCGGGCCACCGCGGCGTGATGCCTTGGGAACGCCATCCAGAGGGTCGTGCCCAGCCGTAGCTGAAACGGCCGACAGGATCGCGACTGGATGTGTCCGGCGCAGACAGAAACGGCTCCCGCCCCGAAGGGTGGGAGCCGTTCTGCTACAGGTCAGACCTGGCCGGCCTTCTCCAGGGCCTCGCAGCAGGTGTTGGTGATCAGGCGGGTGACCACGTACGGGTCGACGTTGGCGTTCGGGCGGCGGTCCTCGATGTAGCCCTTCTTGTCGAGTTCGACCTGCCACGGGATGCGCACCGAGGCGCCGCGGTTGGAGACGCCGTAGCTGTAGACGTTGTAGGGAGCGGTCTCGTGCAGGCCGGTGAGGCGCTGCTCGATGCCGAAGCCGTACCCGGCGATGTGCTCTTCGACCTTGCCCTCGGCGCCGAGCGACTCGCAGGCGGTGATGATCGCGTCGTAGCCCTCGCGCATGGCGCGGGTGGAGAAGTTGGTGTGGGCGCCGGCGCCGTTCCAGTCGCCCTTGGCGGGCTTGGCGTCGAGGGTGGCGGAGACGCCGAAGTCCTCGGCGATGCGGTAGAGCAGGTAGCGGGCCATCCACATGTGGTCGGAGGCCTCCAGCGGGCCACCGGGGCCGATCTGGAACTCCCACTGCCCGGGCATGACCTCGGCGTTGATGCCGGAGATCTTCAGGCCGGCCTCGATGCAGGCGTCCAGGTGCTTCTCGACGATGTCGCGACCGACGACCTCGTCGGCGCCGATGCCGCAGTAGTACGGCCCCTGCGGCCCGGGGAACCCGCCGACCGGGAACCCGTACGGACGGCCGTCCTTGAAGAAGGTGTACTCCTGCTCGATGCCGAACCAGGATTCCTGCGCGGCGTACTTCTCGTCCACGGGGGTGAGCAGCGCGCGGGTGTTGGTGCTGTGGGCGGTGCCGTCGGCGTTGTAGACCTCGCAGAGCACGAGCACGTTGTCGCCGCCGCGGATCGGGTCCGGGCAGGAGAAGACGGGCTTGAGCACGCAGTCGGAGGAGTGGCCCTCAGCCTGGTTGGTGCTGGATCCGTCGAAGCCCCAGACCGGCAGGTCGGCGCCGTCCGCGAGGACCTTCGTCTTGGACCTGAGCTTCGGCGTCGGCTCCGTGCCGTCGATCCAGATGTACTCAGCCTTGAAAGCCACGTCGTTCCCTTCCTCAGACGCGAGCCAGGTCGTAAGCTCGCCACGCCCGAGGCTTTCAACCCCCCGTTTCGCATCCATTGCCCGTTTGTGAACACGGTGTGACAAAGACCAAGCCGAGTTGCCGATGTGATGTAAGTCACTCCGAACCTGCGAATCGACTGAGATGTCGCGATCATTGTCAATTCTGATCGCCTGGGGCGCGGAATGGCGCTAGCGTCGGGCCTATCGGGGCCTGAAAACGAACGAGCATTCGCACACCGAACGTGTGGAGATGATCCAGTTATGCGCAGCGAACCCCTTTTTCGCGAACCTCCCTTCCGCGCGGACCATGTCGGCAGCCTCTTGCGACCGGCCGAGTTGCTCCGCGCGCGTGACGACTTCGGCCGGGGCACCATCACGGTCGCCGAGCTCAGGGACGTCGAGGACGCGGCGATCCGGGAGGTCGTGCGGGCCCAGCGGGACGCGGGGCTGCGGTCCGCGACCGATGGGGAGTTCCGGCGGGCGTCCTGGCACATGGACTTCATCTACCGGCTCGGCGGGGTGACCCAGGCCACCGGCGAGCACATCACGGTCCGGTTCAGGAACGACCAGGAGGAGCTGGAGTTCGCGCCCCCGGCGATGCGGGTGGCCGAGCCGATCCGGCTCACTGAGACGATCTTCGCGGACGACTTCACCTTCCTGCGCGACACCGTCGAGCCGGGACAGACGGCCAAGTTGACGATCCCGTCGCCGAACATGGTCCACTACCGGGGCGGCCCCGCCTCCATCGATCCCGGCGTCTACCCCGATCTTGAGGACTTCTGGACGGACCTGGCCGCCGCGTACAACGAAGAGGTGCTGCGGCTGGCCGAGCTCGGCTGCCGCTACCTGCAGTTCGACGACACCAGCCTGGCCTACCTCAACGACCCGGTGCAGCGGGCCGAGATCGCCGCGCGCGGCGACGACGCCGACCACCTGCACCTGCGCTACATCAAGCAGATCAACGCGGCGCTGGCCAACCGGCCGCGGGGGCTGCGGGTGACCACGCACATGTGCCGGGGCAACTTCCGCTCCTCGTGGGCGGCCGAGGGCGGCTACGACTTCGTCGCCGAGGCGCTGTTCGGCGAGCTCGCGGTGGACGGCTTCTTCCTGGAGTTCGACGACGAGCGCTCCGGCGGGTTCGAGCCGCTGCGGTTCGTGCCCAAGGACAAATACGTGGTGCTCGGCCTGGTCACCACCAAGAACGGCGCGCTGGAGTCGAAGGACGACCTCAAGCGCCGGATCGAGGAGGCGTCGAAGTTCATCGACGTCGACCAGCTGTGCCTGTCGCCGCAGTGCGGCTTCTCCTCCACGGTGGAGGGCAACACGCTCACCCACGAGGAGCAGTTCGCCAAGATCCGCCTGATCGTGGAGACCGCCCAGGAGGTCTGGGGCTAGGCCTCCTGGGCCGGGCTCTCACGTCTCGGAGCTGGTGATCACCGCGAATCTGGCTCCGTGCGGGTCGGCGCAGACGGCGAACCGGCCGACGCCCTCCACGTCCATGGCGGGCATCAGCACAGTGCCGCCGGAGGCGTCGACCCGGACCAGGGTGGCGTCGGTGTCGGAGACCTCGATGTAGGGCAGCCAGTGCGGCGTGTCGCCCTCCTGGAGCGGCATGATCCCGGCGACGTCGGGCTCCTTGCCCTCGGCGGTGGAGGCCAGCACGTAGGTCATGCCGCCGCCGAAGGGCACCTCCTTGATGGTCCAGCCGAACAGGGTGGTGTAGAAGTCGCGGACGGCGCTGGGATCCGGCACATACAGCTCGGTCCAGCCGAGCGAGCCGGGCTCGTTGACCACGTCGAGGCCGATGGTCTTGCCGGGCTGCCAGATCGCGAACCGGGCGCCGCCAGGGTCGGTGAACGCGGCCATCCTGCCGAAGTCGAAGACGTCGTCGGGCTCGACCCGGACCGTTCCACCGTGCTCGCGGACCTTCTGGGCGGCGGCGTCGGCGTCAGGGGCGTGGAAGTAGATGGTCCAGGCGGAGCGGGCGCCCGCCTCGGTGAGCGGGCCGAGGGCCGCGACGGTCTTGCCGCTCTGCTGGAAGAAGCCGTAGCCGCCGGAGTCGGGGCCGGCGGACTGGAAGGTCCAGCCGAAGACGGAGCCGTAGAAGTCGGCGCTGGCCTCGGTGTCAGGGGAACCGAGGTCGAGCCAGTTGGGCGCCCCCGGGTAGAAGTCGGTGGTCAGCATGGAATGCTCCTTCGCATGTCCGTGTCGGGTAGCCACACACTGTCACGCGGCAACGACAATTTCCGGTGAGCGAAAGCCGCGAGACGGATGAAGCATGAGTGACAGGACAGCTGAACGCTGCCGATGACAGTTTGTTTTATGTCTGGGTTGATCGCGCTATGTCCCTCAAGGTTAGTCGTCGCTCTGTAAAGTGCCCCTGTAGCAGCGGGCAAATGATCAGGGTGAGTGGGCATGGATGGTCATACCGCCCCCTTGGTCGGCCGGGGCGAGGTCCTCAGGGACCTCCATGGGGCGCTGGACGCGAGCATGGACGGCGCGTTCCGGTTCCTCGCCCTGGTCGGCGAGCCGGGAGCGGGAAAGACGCGGCTGCTGGCCGAGCTCGACGCGGCGGCCCGCGCGCGCGGCTGCCTGGCGTTGTGGGGCAGGGCGGCGGAGTTCGAGCAGGTGATCCCGTTCAGCGCGCTGGTGGACGCGCTCGACGGCCATCTGGAGACCGGGGACGTGCAGCACGATCCCCTGCTGGCCACCGTGTTCCCGGCGCTGGGCGCGGCCGAGGAGCCGGGCGACGACCGCAGCGGCCTGGCCAGATACCGGCTCTATCGGGCGATCATCGGGATGCTGGAGCGGCTGGCCGAACCGTCGGGGCTGGTGCTGGTCCTGGACGACGTGCACTGGGCGGACGGCAGCACGATCGAGTTCCTCGACCACGTGGTCCGGCATCCGCCCCGGGCCCGGGTGCTGATGATCGTCGCGTACCGCCCGAACCAGGCGCCGCCGCGGCTGGCCGCGGGCGGCGGGCAGATCGTGGTCGGGCCGCTCAGCGCGGCCGAGGCCGACGAACTGCTCGGCCCGGAGATCAGCCGGGGCCGCCGCCAGGCCCTGTACGAGGCGAGCGGCGGCAACCCCTTCTACCTGCAGGCGCTGGCCAGGATCGAAGCCGGCGACCTGCCCACCACGCTGCACGCGGCGCTCCAGCGCGAACTGGCCGACCTGTCCGGCGACGCCCTGCTGGTGGCCCAGTCCGCCGCCGTCGCCGCCGACGAGTTCGAACCTCCGCTCGCGGCCGTCGCCGCCGAACTGGCCGATTCGGTCACCCTGAAGGCCCTGGACGAACTGGTCGCCCGCGACCTGATCCGCCCGGCCGGCCCCGGCAACCGCTTCCGCTTCCGCCACCCCCTGGTACGGCAGGCCGCCTACGAATCCGCCGCCCCCGGCTGGCGCCTGGCCGCCCACGCCAGGATCGCCGAGCACCTGGCGGCGGTGGGCGCCCCGGCCACCGTACGAGCCCACCACATCGAACGATCGGCCACCTTCGGCGACCGGGAGGCGGTGGCGGTCCTGGTGGAGGCCGCCCGGGCGGTGGCCACCACCGCGCCGGCCACCACCGCGCACTGGCTCCAGGCCGCCATCCGGCTGCTGCCCGACGACGCCGACGGCCGGGAGCACCGCCTCGATCTGCTGCTGGAGCTGGCCCGCGGCCAGGTGGTGTCCGGCTGGCTGGCCGAGGGCCGGGAGACCGCCTACGAGGTGCTGCGCCTGCTGCCGCGCGAGGACCACGCCAAGCGCGCCTTCGCGGCCCGCTTCTGCGCCCTGGTGGAGCGCCTGCTGGACCGCCCGGCGCAGGGCAGGGCGGTGCTGCTGGCCGAGCTGCGCGAGATGCCCGACCCCCGGCTGCCAGCGGCGCTGCCGATGCGGCTGCGCCTGGTGGCCGAGAGCCTGATGCGCGGCGACCACCGGGCCGCCCAGGCGGTGCTGGACTTCATGCCGCGCGATCCCGCCGACCATGGCCTGGTGGTCGCGGTGGCCGCGCTGCGGCCGATGACCGCCTACGCGGCGGGCCGCATCCCGGCCGCGACCGAGCATCTGGCCCGGGCCGACGCGCTGGTGTCGGCCACGCCGGACGTGCAGCTGCTGGAGTGGCTGGACACGATCGCCTGGCTCTGCTGGGCGGAGCTGTGGCTGGGCGGCCACGGGTCGGCGGTGGCCCGGTTCGAGCGGGCGATCGCGATCGCGAAGGCGACCGGGCAGACGTTCATCGTGACCAACATGCTGGCCGGTCAGGGTCGCGCCTACGGGGTGGTGGGCCGCCTGGCCGAGGCCACGGTGGCGGCCGAGGAGTCGGCGGAGGTGGCCCGGCTGCTGCATTCGGGTTACGCGGTGGTGGTGGCCCAGGCCCAGCAGAGCCTGCTGGCCGCCGCGACCGGCCACGACGCGCTGGCGGTGCGGCTGGGCGAGGCGGCGGCGACCTCGGGGGTGAGCGCCGGGGAGTGGCCGGGCGCCCAGGCCCAGTACGCCTACGGCACCGCGCTCGCGCACGCCGGGCGGGCCGGGCAGGCCCCGGTGGCCGCGATCGAGGAGGCTTTCGCGGCGGGGCGGCTGGAACAGTTCAGCATGTTGTCGTTCTGCGAGACGATGGCCGCCCACAGCGACGAGCCGGGGATGTGGGCGGCGCGCGCGGCCGAGGTCGCCCATCCGGAGCTGGCGTTCAACGCGGGCATCGTCGACCTGGCCGCCTCCCACGCCGAGTCGGGCACGGCCGCGGCCGAGCTGGCGTTACGGGCGGCGGAGGTCCTGGCGACGGCCGGTCAGCGGCTCACCGCCGGGCGCGCCCTGCTCCGGGCCGGGACGGCGCTGACCGCCGCAGGCCGTAAGAAGGACGCCCTCCCCCATCTGTCCGAAGCCGGGGATCTTTTCGAGGCGTGCGGCGCGCCGGGGTTGCTGGCGCAAGCCGTACGGGAACAGCGGCGGGCCGGAAAGCGGGTGGCCGCCAAGAGCCGGGGCACGGGCGGGCAGGGGCTGTCGCCGCGGGAGCTGGAGGTCGCCCGGCTGGTCGTCGAAGGGTGCACGAACCAGCAGATCGCCGAACGCCTTTTCCTCAGCGTACGGACGGTGGAAACGCACCTTTCGCATGCGTACGAGAAGCTGGGGGTGTCGTCCAGGATCGGCCTGGCGCTGGCGTTGAAGTGAAAGATACGGGTTTTCCACGATGCCCGCCCGTGGCCGCTCTTGGGATGGTGTGATCTCGGAAATACCCGGGAGGGCGGAACCATGCGGATCGCGCGTTTCACCACGGAAGGCGTGCCCAACGCCGAGGTGTCGCAGCATCCGTTCGCGACCGAGGACGGGCTCGGTCTGGAGCTGCACCGCTTCCACCGCGCCGACAGCGACGACGTGATCCTGCTGCTGCACGGGCTCCCGGCGTCCACGGACATGTTCATCATGCCCGAGCACCGCAACCTGGTCTCGTTCCTGCTGGACAGCGGCTACCCGGACGTGTGGTCGCTGGATTTCCGGATGAGCAACCGCTTCCCTTACGACACCGAGACACACCGGTTCACCCTCGACGACATCGCCCTGTTCGACCATCCGGCCGCGCTGCGGGAGTTACGCAAGCACATCGGGAACAAGCGGGTGCACGTGATCGCGCAGTGCCTGGGCTCGGTGTCGTTCATGATGAGCCTGGCCGCCGGCCTGGTCGGCGAGATCGCCAGCATGACCTCCAACAGCGTGGCGCTGGTCACCCGGGTGCCGCGCTGGTCCAAGATCAAGCTCGCGCTCGGGCCCGGCTTCTTCGACTACGTCGCGGGCGTGTCGTTCCTGGACTCGCGGTTCGGGGACGCGCCGGTGCTGACCCGGGGCTGGATGATCTCCCGCGCGGTGTCCCTGTTCCACCGCGAGTGCGACTTCCGGGCCTGCCACATGATCAGTTTCATGTGGGGGGCGGGCAATCCCGGGCTGTGGAGCCACGAGAACCTGGACCCGGCGACGCACGCCCGGGTGGCCGACCTGTTCGGCGCGAACGGGCTGCACTACTACCGGCACATGCGGCGGATGGTGCGAGCCGGGCACGCCGTCCGGCACGACGACCGGTTCCCGGCCCTGCCGAAGGACTATCTGGAGCTCGCGGAGCACATCGACACGCCGGTCCTGTTCCTGACCGGGGACCGTAATCACGTGTTCCGCGACTCCAACATCGTCTGCCACGAGATCATGTCGAAGGCCCGGCCGGGGCTGCACGAGCTGCAGGTGCTGCCCGGCTACGGCCACGTCGACCCGATCATCGGCAAGGACGCCGCCCGCGACGTGTTCCCGCACATCCTGGAGTTCCTGCGCAAGCACAGCGAGGGCGGGCGTGATGGAGCACGTTGACGTCCTCGTCGCCGGTTCCGGGTTCGGGGGCTCGGTCGCGGCCTACCGGCTGGCGGAGGCCGGGTTCGAGGTGGTGGTGATGGAGCGCGGGCGGGCCTGGCCGCCCGGTTCCTTCCCGCGCAGCCCCGCCCAGATGGGGAAGGCGTTCTGGGATCCGGCCGCGGGCCTGCACGGGCTGTTCGACGTGTGGAGCTTCGGCGACTGCGACTCGGTGGTGTCCAGCGGGCTCGGCGGCGGGTCGCTGATCTACGCCAACGTGCTGCTCCGCAAGGAGGAGAAGTGGTTCGTGCGGGAGTCGCCGCTGCCGGGCGGGGGCTACGAGCACTGGCCGATCAGCAGGGACATGCTGGATCCGCACTATGACGCGGTGGAGCGCATGCTGGGGGCGGCGCCGTACCCGCTCGACAAGAAGGGCTACCAGGACACGGCCAAGACGCGGGCCATGCAGGACGCGGCGGCCGAGCTGGGTCTGGACTGGCAGCTGCCGCCGCTGGCGGTCAGCTTCGCGCCGAAGCCGGGGGCGCGGCCGGAGATCGGGCTCCAGATCGTGGATCCGGAGTACGGCAACCTGCACGGCGTGCCCCGCCGGACCTGCAAGCTGTGCGGCGAGTGCGACCTCGGCTGCAACGAGGGCGCGAAGAACAGCCTCGACCACACCTATCTATCCGCGGCCAAGCGGCACGGGGCGGATCTGCGGACCCTGCACGAGGTCCGGACGATCACCCCGAGGCCGGGCGGCGGCTACGAGGTCGGCTTCGTCCGGCACGATCCGCTGACCGAGCTGCAGATGATCAGCTGCGACCGGCTGGTGCTGGCCGCGGGCACCTACGGCACGACCTATCTCCTGCTCAAGAACCAGCTGCCGGGGATCAGCAAAGCCCTGGGGACCCGGTTCTCCGGCAACGGCGACATCATCTCGTTCCTGCTGCGCGCCCAGGACCGGCCGATCGCGGCCAGCCGCGGGCCGGTGATCACCAGTTCCATCCGGCTGCCCGACGGCGCCTACATCCAGGAGGGCGGCTTCCCCGCCTTCGTGGACTGGATCGCCGAGGCCGCCGACGTGGGGGACGAGTTCAAGCGGGCCGTGCGGTTCGTCTGGGAGCGGCTGCGCGGCCTGATCACCCGCGACCACAACCTGTCCGCCGAACTGTCCCGCCTGCTGGGCAACGGCGAGCTGTCCGACCGGTCGCTGCCGATCCTCGGCATGGGCCGGGACGTGCCCGACGGCGTGCTGCGGCTGCACGGCGAGCGGCTCGTCCTGGACTGGGACGCGGAGACCAGCAAGGAGTACTACAAGGAGCTGCGCGGCACGATCCGGCGTATCGGCGACGTCCTCGGCGCCGAATACTCCGACGCGCCGCTGCGGCGGGTGCTCACCGCGCACCCGCTCGGCGGCGCCCCGATGGGCCGCCACATCGGCGAGGGCGTCTGCGACTCGCGCGGCGAGGTGTTCGGCTTCCCCGGCCTGTACGTCGCCGACGGCGCGGCCATGCCAGGACCGGTGGGACCGAACCCCTCGCTCACCATCGCCGCCATGGCCGACCGGATGGCGGACCGGATCACCACCAGAAAGAACGCGCCGATGCCCGTCCACACCGCCCTGTCGTTCACCGAGGAAATGCGCGGCACGCTCGGCGGCGGCGACGGCTTCGCGTTCCAGATCACCATCACCGCCGACGATGTAGACCGCTTTCTCACCGAGCCCGAGCACCTCGCCCGGGCCGAAGGATGGATCGACGCCGCCATTTGCGGGGGCCGGCGCCCGATCGAGCGGGGCTGGTTCAACCTCTTCGCGCCTGGAGAGTCGCCCGAGCACCGGGAAATGCGCTATCGGCTGCATTTCCGCGACGGCGAGGACCAGCCCCGCACCCTGCTCGGGGTAAAGCACGTGAAGCACGGCCCGCCGACCCGGCTGTGGCTGGACACCTCTACTCTGCACAGCACCCTGCTGGAGGGCCATGTCGAGGAGGGTGAGGAAGGCCGCGTCCTGGCCACGGGAACCCTGCGCATCTCGCCGGCCGACCTGACCAGGATGCTCACCACGTTCCACACCGCCGGTCCCGGCGGCGCGGCGGCGCTGGCCCGTTTCGGCGCGTTCTTCCTGGGCGAGCTCTGGGACGTGTACGGCCCCGGCAACTGACCCTCAGCGTTTCCAGGGGTCGTAGTCGACCTCCAGCGGCTCCTGGGCCGGACGCTCGGATTCGGGGACATGCTGGAGGTTGATCCGGATCCGGGTCCAGGCGGAGCTGCGGCCGCGCATGGAGTCGATCAGGATGTCGGCGGGCTCCAGCAGCGCGGCGACCTCGGGATGGCGGGCCTTCCAGCGGTCCAGGCCCACGAGCGCCTCGTTCTTCGTCTGCGCCCTGGCGATCTCGATCAGCGGCATGGTGGGCTGGCGGCGGCCGGTTCCCTTGGGCGCCTTCGGGCGCGGGCCCTGCTCCTTGGCCAGCGCGAGCAGCGAATCCAGGGACCCCTCGGCCGCGGAAGAGTCCATCTCCGCCCAGGGGTCGCCTTCGGCCGCGAAGCGGGCGGGAACGGTGTCGAGGGAGAACGCCTCGGGGCGGCAGCCGCGGACCTCGTCCCAGCGCAGCGGGGTGGAGACCAGGCCGGTCGGGCGCACGCTGTAGGCGGAGGCGACCGTGCGGTCGCGGGCGTTCTGGTTGAAATCCACGAAGACGCCCTGGCGTTCCTCCTTCCACCAGTGGCTGGTGGCCAGGCCGGGGGCGCGGCTTTCGATCTCCCTGGCCACGGCCTCGGCCGCCTTGCGCAACTGGGGGAAGGTCCAGCCGGGGGTGATCCGGGCGTAGACGTGGAAGCCCCGCGAGCCCGAGGTTTTCGGCCATGCTGTCAGGCCGTGCTCGCCGAGCACGTCCCTGGCCAGGAAGGCGACGTCGACGATCTCGTCCCAGGAGACGCCGGGCACCGGGTCGAGGTCGATCCGCAGCTCATCGGGGTGATCCAGGTCGGGGACGCGGACCGGATGCGGGTTGAGGTCCACGCAGCCCAGGTTGACGGTCCAGAGCACGGCGGCGAGGTCGCGGCCGACGACCTCCTCCGCGGAGCGGCCGGACGGGTAGCGCAGCTCGGCCACCTCGATCCAGGCCGGGCGTTTGGCCGGGGCGCGCTTCTGGAAGAACGGTTCCTCGTCGACGCCGTGCACGAATCGTTTGAGCACCAGCGGGCGGTCGGCGACGCCGCGGAGGGCGCCCTCCCCAACGGCGGCGTAGAAACGGACCAGGTCCAGCTTGGTGTGGCCGGTGCGGGGAAAGACCACCCGCTCAGGGCTGGTGATCTTCACTTCCCGGCCGGCGACCTCAATGATCTCCGCATCGGACATAGCGCCCACGATACGACCTGGCACCGACAATCTGCGCGCGACCCAAACCAATTTCCGGTCCATTTAAGGCGCAATTTCGGAACAGTTTCCGCATTTTGTCAATCGTTCGATTTGTAAGCATTTGCATTACATGTCGTATAGCTTGACAAGCTCCTTGGGTGTCACTATTCGCGCACGGATAAATACAAGGGAGAGGCCCCCTGCCGCGGCGTACGTCCAGGACGCTGCCGATCTTCCTGGCGGGGTCGGACTTCGTGTGGTGGGTTCGGATCGATTCAGCGGTACGACAACATGTTCGGTCCTTCTAATTGGAACGCTGAGGACATCGACGATTATCTGGCGATGCAGCGGGATTGGGGGGTGGGCTGGGGCTTCGGACCGCGTCGGCGGCGGAGATCGGGGCGTTGCGGGATCGGGCGGCGCAAGCCGTACAGGCCGTGTACGGGCGGTTCGGGCTGGCGGACTTCACCCACGAGCAGGTGAAGTCGGCGGTGGACGCGGCCGGGTCGAAGGATCTGACCGCGAGCGACGCGGTGGCGATCCTGCACGCGGCGTGGACCATCCGGGAGACCGGGCTGACCATGGCCGACGTGATGACCGCGCTGTGTCGGGCGGGTGGTCAGGATCAACGACACCGTCGACCTCGGGCTCATCTGCCTGACCGCCGCCCGCCGGTCCGGTTCCGGCATCGGGATCGGCCTGCAAGCCAAGGGCACCGCGCTCATCCACCCGGCGCGACCTGTCCCGAGCTCTACAGCATCGCCGTTCACTGAGTTTCAGTGTTTCTCAGTGATCCGTCCATTACTGGACGGAAGTCCCCGTCTGACCCGGGCAGGGCGCGGTGCGGGGTAGACGCTTCACAGCCACCAGCCCCGGCAGGCGGGGTCTTACGGTCGACTCCACGTCCGTTTGACGTCTCCGGGCCACTCCCGGCGACGGTGTGCTTCACCAGGGAAGCCAGATTGAGCGCCGCGTTCACGTCCCGGTCCAGGACCAGGCCGCACGCGGCGCAGGTGTAGGTGCGTTCGGAGAGGGCGAGTTTGGCTTTCACCGCGCCGCACCCGGAACACGTTTTGCTGGAGGCGAACCAGCGGCCGGCCACCACCAACCGGCCACCGCCCCACTCGGTCTTGTAGGCGAGTTGGCGGCGGATCTCGCCGAACCCGGCATCGGAGATCGCGCGGGCCAGCCGACGGTTCTTCACCATCCCGGCGATATGGAGATCTTCGACCACCAGCGTGCCGTACTCCCCCGCCAGCGTCGTGGTGAGCTTGTGGATGGCATCGCGACGCAACGCGGCCACCCGGTAGTGGACCCGGTTACGGGAGGCATTGGCCTGCCGCCACCGGCCGGACGGCTGCTGCCCGCTGCGCCGGTCTGGGCCTTGTTTGCGGGAGACCGCCCGAGACAGGCGGCGCAGCTTGCGTGAGGCGGCGGCCAGGTGCCGGGGGTTGTCGACGGGTGGGCGGCCGTCGGAGTAGACGGCCAGGGTCTTGACGCCCAAGTCCACCCCCACCACCGCCTCTGGTCGTGAGGGCGTGGTGGTGGCACGTTCGACCTGCACGGAGAACGAGACGATCCAACGTCCGGCTTCCAGCCGGACGGTCGCTGAGCGGATCTGTGCGGTGCCCGCCTCGATCCGGCGCGCGAGCTTACGGGTGGACTCGTGGGTTTTGATCCGCCCGAGTACCGGCAGCACCACGTGGGTGCGGCCGTCTAGGCGGATCGCCCCGGTGGTGAACCGCACCGACATGGCCTTCTTGCGTTTGGACCGGAACCGGGGAAAGCCCACCTTCGGGCCCTTACGGGTGCCCTTCCTGGACTCGCTCCAGTTCGTCAACGCGGCGGCCAGCCGGTCCAGACCGCAGGCGTAAGATTCTTTGGAGTTCTCCGCCCACCACGGCGCGACCTCCTGCTTGGCACCGTTCCACGATTTACGCAGCGAATACATCGACCACGACAACGGCGGGGTCAGCTGGGCATCGGGGATGCCGTAGGAGCGTTCGGCCTCCCGCTGGGCCAGATTGGCCTTCACCCGCGCCAGGCCCCAGTTGAACGCGAGACGGGCGGCGCCGCAGTGGGAGCGGAGCAGACGTTCCTGGCGCGGGGTCGGATCCAGCGCGTATCGGTAGGCGTGAACGACCCGCATCAACCCTCCCCGGCCATGGCAAACCAATGTAAACCTATGGTGAACAAGTGGCTACAGGTTACCAGGGTGGTTGTGATCGGCAGCCATCTGAGTAGGAACAGGCGTGCGCCCGTCTGGGATCACCTGACACATCCTCGACAACCGGTCCAAACGATCCGAGAGGTCCCCGCAACCCATCAAGGTCGGCCCAGCCCTGCCGCGACCCACCGACCAACTCCACGCCTGGCGAGCCGGTCACCCACCAGACCCAGGAAACCGAAAACGGACTGACAAACGCTGACCTACCCCGCAGCAGTTCTTCCCCCGTTACCCTCCGCCCCCACCGCTCCACCACCACCGGACTCACCGACCCCGCCACCAGGGCTGCCCCATCAACGCCGCCCTCGTCCGCGAGGCCCGCGACATCTACACCCCGCCACGACCTCACCCGCTGAAGGCGTTGCGGACGTTTACGGATTGGCCAGCGGCTGATCCTCCAGTGCCCGGTCGATCTCGTGCCGGGACGGCATCGACGTGGACGCTCCCGCCCGCTGGACCGACAGCGCCGCCGCGGTGGAGGCGAAGCGCAGGAACCGTTCCGGGCCGCGCCCTTCGGCCCGCGCCACCGCCAGCGCGCCCACGAAGGTGTCCCCGGCCGCCGTGGTGTCCACCACTTTGACCGGTACGGCGGGCGCCCAGAGGCGTGAGCCGTCGCGTGAGCCGTACAGAGCCCCTTTTGACCCCAGAGTGACCACAAGCTCCGGAACGCGCTCCAGAAGGGCTTCCAGGGCTCTGTCGGGCACTCCCAGGCCGGTGATCGCGGCGGCCTCGTGCTCGTTGCAGACGAGCAGGGCGACCGCGTCGAGGAGTTCGTCCGGGAGTTCCACCACGGGGGCGGGCGTGAGGATCACCGGCGCGGGCGACGCGACCGCCGCCGCGACGACCGCCTCCATCGGCAGTTCCAACTGGAGCAGCAGCGCGTCGGACGCCGCGATCACCTCCAGATCCCGGGCCGAGGGGCCGGTGACCGTCCCGTTCGCCCCCGCCACGACGATGATCGAGTTCCCGCCGCCCTCCTCGACCACGATGTGTGCGATCCCCGACGGCCCGTCGACCACTCGAAGACCTTCGGTGTTCACCCCAGCGTCATCTAGCGCCGCCCGCAACGCGGGTCCGAACGCGTCGGAACCCACCGCGCCCACGAAGGCGACCTCCGCGCCGGCTCGGGCCGCAGCGATCGCTTGGTTTGCTCCCTTTCCGCCGGGAACCGTGCGAAACTCGGTCCCCGATACCGTTTCCCCCAGGTGAGGGGCTTGCGGGACGTAGGCGACGAGGTCCATGTTGGCGCTGCCGAATACCGTGATCACGGCTCCTATGTTCCTCCCAGGGAACGCATCGGCCCGTCGACTCCACTAATTCGGCTGATTAGTCCTAGAATCCGCCGGTGTGAACGAAGGTCAAGACGTTCCGGCGAAGCTCCCCATCCGGGAACGCTCGTCGCGCCCAGGCGGAGGCGGCCGCCATCGCAGGCCGCTGCCCGTCAACCTGCCCGCGGACGCGCCCACCCTGGTGCTCGCGGTCCCAGGGGCGGTGGACGACGTCGTGACCGAGCTGGCTTCGATCATCCGAGTGGACAACCCGCAACTCGACCTCCGGCTCATCTCGCTCACCGACGGCGGCGCCGACCTCGCCAAGGAGTTCTCCTCCATCGCCGCAGAACGCGCCACCCGCGGCCTGCCCGTCGAAGTCGACGGCGAACCCCGCCCGCGCGCCGCCATCGTGGTCCCGCTGATCACCGGCTCGCACCCGCGCGTGATGCGCTCGGTCCGCGACGCGGTCGCCGAGAGCGAGGCCCCGGTGACCGTCACCGACCCGCTCGGCCCGCACCCCTTCCTCGCCGAGGCCCTGCACGTACGCCTGTCGGAGCGCGGCCTGGCCCGCGCCGACCGCATCCGCCTGTTCAACGTGACCTCGCCGGTGGACGGCATCATCGTGGCCACCGTCGGCGGCGACGAATCCGCCAGGGCCGCCGACGCGACCGCCGTCCTGCTGGCCGCCCGCCTGGCCCTGCCCGTCGTCCCCGCCGCCTTCGACGGCCGCCCCACAGTCGCCGACGCGGCCGACCGGCTGCGCAACATCGGCGCGTCCCGGATCGCGCTGGCCCCCTTCGTGATCGGCCCCGAGGTGGATCCCGACCGGATCACGGCCGCCGCCGCGGAGTGCATGGGCTGCGCGTCACCGCTGGGCGCGCACGAGGCGGTCGCCCGCATGGTGACCGTCCGGTACGGCGCGATCCTGGGCAACCTGAACGAGGACTTCGAGGAATTCGGGGAGTTCGGCGAGGAATACCCGGAAGGCTAGGGCTCACCCGCTACCGGCTGGAGACAAGGGCGACCGTCGCCCACCCCTTCGGGTCAAGCGGTCGTCGCGTCGCGAAGCCGACCACGGCTACCCGCTTCGGGTCAGAGTGGCCGGCGTCCGGCGAAGCCCAGTTCGCTGCGGTGGTACCAGGCGAGTTCGCCCTCGCCCTCGATCCAGCAGAGCCGTACCGACATGCCGTTCAGGACGGCGGGGAAGTCGATCAGGACCGGGGCGATGCCCTTGAGCTCGACGCCGTGGTCGGAGAACCAGCCGACGATCTCGGCCATCCTGGCCTCCAGGCCCTTGGCCTCGGCCAGGCCGCCCCGCGTCGACGTCCCGGACTGTTTCAGGTCGTAGCCGAGCTCGGCCAGGTCGGCACGGAGCTCGATCAGCTCCCCGACGAGTTCGCGCGCCTCGGGCATGAGGGAACGGGCACCCTCGACACTGAAGATCCTCTCCATGTCTGAGGAGGTTATCGCGACCGCCGAGTAGCTTGTTCTCTCATGCCGACGTGCACCGAATGTCCAGAGAACGCACTGCGCGGAAGCCGGGGTTGCCTGGCGCATACTTTCGGCACGGGCGAGCGTGACGACCAAGGCCGTGCCATCGTCCGCGCCGTGGATCTCAGAGGCCAGCACCTGGGCGGATTCGGATCCGCCAGGGTGGTCTTCGAGGGCCCCGCGTCCTTCGAGGGCAGCACCTTCACGGGCGGATTCGACTCGACCGACCTGGTTTTCAACGGCCCGGCGGACTTCACCAGCGCCACCTTCACCGGCCGGTTCACCCTGGACAACGTGGTCTTCACCGGCCCGGCCCTGTTCGCACACGCCACATTCGAGCATCGCAGCACGATCAGGAACACCGTTTTCCGTGCCGAGGCGACCTTTCGCGACGCGTCGTTCGCCAGATACACGCGCTTCGTCGAAGCGGAATTCGAGGACGAGGCCTGGTTCCAGCAGGTGGGCTTCCACGGGGACGTCCTCTTCGACGGGGTCACGTTCCGGAGCCAAGCCCGTCTCACCCGCGCCCTGTTCGAAGGCGCCGCCAGCCTGACCCTGGACGCCCCCCTGACGGATTTCAGCCTGAGCACGTTCCGCCGCCGCGCCAGGATCGAGGTGGCCGACGGGACGCTCAAATGTGACCGGACCGTCTTCGAGAGCGGCGTCCGGCTCACCTCGTCGGGACCGGCCGAGATCGTCCTGCACGATGTGCACTTCGGCGCGCCCTCCGCGATCGCCGCCGCCCCGGCCACGATCACCGAGTACCGCCTCGCCGACCGCCCCCGGCTGCTCAGCGTGCTCGGCACGGACCTGACCGGCCTGACCCTCTCCTCGGTGGATCTGTCCCGCTGCTCGTTCGGGGGCGCGCACAACCTGCACCAGCTCGCGATCGAGGACTGGAACTCGTGGGGCCACACCCCGCGCGGGCTTTGGGTGACCCGCCGGATCGCCCTGGCGGACGAACGCCGCTTCCGCGCCCGAACGGGGTCAGCCCGCCGCCGGCGGCGCTGGGCGATCCCGGGCGACGACCAGGACGCCGCCGTCAGCGGCAACATCCAGGGCGACTACCACGCCCTGCGCCGCATGCACGAAGAGGCCAAGGACGAGCCCGCCGTCACCGAGTTCTACTACGGCGAGATGGAGATGCGCCGGATCGGGCTCTGGCAGGAGCTCCGGGTCCGGCTGCGCGAGCGCTGGTGGCGCGGGGTCACGGCCACGCTGGGCGAGTGGCTGCTGGTGTCGCTCTACTGGCTGCTGTCCGGCTACGGCGTACGCGTCTGGCGCGCCCTGACCGCCCTGGCGGTCGTCATCGTCACGACGTCCGCAGCCTTGGTCCAGTGGGGCTTCCCCGGCGCTCCCGTCGCGTACGGCGACGCCGTGCGTTTCAGCGTCCGCGCCGCGACCTCGCTCCTGCGCGGCACCGACGTCCCGCTCACCCCGGCCGGCGAATGGATCGAACTCGTGCTGCGCCTGCTCGCCCCGCTCCTGCTGGCGCTGGCGCTGCTGGCCGTGCGGAGCCGAGTCCGGCGGTGAGTGCTCGCCGAGATCCCCTCAGAGGCGCTATGACTGGGGCTATGGGAAAACCCTTCTTTATCGGTCTTGGCGCCCTCCTGGTCCTCATGGGGGCCGTCTGGACCCTGCAGGGGCTCGGTTACGTCGGCGGCAGCTTCATGAGCGGGAACACCACGTGGGCGATCATCGGGCCGATCGTGGTCATCACCGGCCTGGCCCTGGCGGTGTGGGCGGCGCGGCGGAAGACGTAGTGCACGTCTGATCCGGAACCGGCAGGCTTATTCGATTTCCTTGGTCATCACTGGTATTGTATATGTATCGTTGTACGTATGGAATTGCTGCGTATGTACAAGGCCGCGAAGCATCTGGGTATCCGCCCGATGACGCTTCGCCGTGGGCTATCGACGGATAGATCCCGTCTCCTGAGTCGGTCGTGAGCGGCGGTTCTCCTCCCTCGATATGGAGAACATGAAACGCGGGAGCGAAGTGGCGACCACCCGCCCCCGGCGGGAGGTTCTGCACACGCGCGTATACGGCTCCTCCGGCCAGGAATCGTCACTGGCCGCGCGGGAGGAGGCGTGGCGGGCCACCTCCACGGGCGAGGTCGTGAAGGTCGTCCAGGACCGCGGCGGTGGGTTGCGGGAGAACCGGCCCGGCGTGAACCGGCTGTCGGCGATGGTCTGCGATGGGACCGTGACGGTGGTGCGGGTGATCCAAGAGGACCGGCTAGCCCGATTCGTATCGATTGGCTCAAGCGCCGCCTGTTCGCGGTGTACGACGCCACCCTCGACCACCTCGCTGATCACCATCTTCGCGGGCAGGGCGTACGGCATGAGGCTGGCGCGGGCTCGCGCGCGACTACTCGCCGAGATCGGCCACTGCGGCGGCACAGAGGGTCGGTGCACGTGAGCCGGAAACTGCCGCTCGCCGAGGAGGAGACGTCCCGCACGGCCTGCGCCCGCGTTGTCTTGCGCATGGGCGTGGATGAGAAGAGCGGCGAACGTCTGTCTGGCGCTGTGCTGGCTGAGCGGGTGGGCTGGGCTGCTGATCTGGTGTCCGGCATGGTCGGGGCTCTGCTTGCCGAGCACTGGAACAGCACGGACGTGGATGTGCTGGCCTCCGGTAAAGACGCGGGCGACCGCACGCTGCCCTCCCATGCGTGGATGGCGCTGCGGCGTCTTGGCTGGAGCGCCGCGCCACCATCGGACATCCGCGTCAATGATCGGATCCTTCGCATGGCCCAGGAGAGCGCCGGGCGGACGCTGCGGTCGGCAAAGTGGCGCGCCGACCTGACCGCCGGAGTGCTGGCGTCCTGGCCGAACGACCCCGCCAAGCGCACCCCGCAGGAGTGGGCCGCCGTCCGCGACGCTGTGCCGCAGGGCCGGTTCCTGCCATCGAGCGTGATCAAGTCCCGCACCCGGCAAGCCGCCGCCTTCGCGCGCAAGCACGGGCGGCTCCCCGTCGATGTGTTTGAGCTGGAGCCCGCGCCCCGCACCGCGCGGATGCTGCCGCTGTCGGCGTGCGATAGGCAGCAGGCCACGATCGCACGCGCGGAGGATCCGGGCCGGGCACTGCTGCGGTTGCAGCTGCCCACCCGCCCGGACCCGCGCTCCTCCCTGGACTGGAGGTGGGTGGCCTGCCCGATCACGCTGCCGCCGACCATCGGGCCGGGCGCGGTGCTGCACCTGCCCACCCTGCGCATCCACCACGGCGCACATCACGGCACCGGCATCGTGCGAGTTGATCTCGCTTTCACCTACGCGGTCCCGAAGGCGCGGCCAATCGGGCACACCGTCGCGCTAGGCGTGGACTGGGGCCTGAACACCCTGCTCAGCGTGGGTGCCGTCCGGCTCCGCGAGGACGCAACCATCACCCCCCTCGGAGCGGGGGCGATGTTCCGCGCCGCCGGTGTCCTTGCCAAGCAGCACCGGCTCCGCCGCCTGTCAGAGCACCTTCACGCCAAAGCCGAGCAGTACCATCGGCTCACCACAGGCGACACCGAACACCTGACTGAACACCCGCTGACAGCCAAGCACCAGGTCCTCACCCAGGAGATCCGGGCCGTCAGCGCCCGCCGCTCCAACCTCAATGACGCCCTCGCCTGGGCTGCTGCCCGCTGGACGGTGGATCAGGCCATCGCCGCCGGTGCAACGGTGATCTATGTCGAAGACCTCCGCTCGATGGAAGCGGGGGGCATGGGCGCCACGATGAACACACGCATGTCCCAGCAGGTGCGCGGGCAGATCGTGGATCGGATGCGGCACCTGGCCGCCGAGGTGGGTATCGCCGTGGTGATGGTCCCGGCCCGCGGCACCTCCAAGCAGTGTCCGCGGTGCCTGCTGCCGCTGCGGCACCGCAAAGCCCCGGACCGGCCCACCATGCCAGGCTGGAAGTGGGCCATCTGCGACTCCTGCGGCTACCAGGGCAACCGCGACGCCGGCGCATGGCAGCGCATCGCGGCACGCGGCATCACCCACCAGACCAAGACGGCGACCGACCGCGCCAGCGGCACCCTGGTCATCGGCTCGGTGGTGGACGAACTCGAAGCCAAAGCCGTGGTCGTCACCCCGGCCACCGTCACGACCAGCCGGGACCGGTCCAAGACAGGACCCACCCGGCCTCGTTCCACACGCCCCGCGCCCAGGCGACGCGAGGCGCCCTCCCCCACCGGCCCTCCGGGTCCGGCGGGCAAGCGTCCGGAGGGACACGCTCACACGGACCGGGCCGGGCTGCCCCGCGCAGCCCACCGGCACCAGGGCGTGACGACGATCAGCACACCCACCAGCCGGCACAAGCCGCGAGGAGCAGCACTGGGCGCGGGCTTCCACCTGCACGCCCATGCTCCCCCACCACGGTGGGCACAACCCGAGCCAGACGCTATGTCCGACATGGGATCGCTTAGCTGATTAGAGACGCTATGACTGGGGAATTGGTGACCGAGGGGACGTATGGACCGCAAGGGATGGCTGGGGACGCTGGCGGTCGCCGCGGTACTGGTCGTGCTCGGGGTCGGGCTCCCGATGGCGGATCGGCGGGTCACCGGAGGCGAGGTGCCGTTGCCCGCGGGTGCGCGGGTCCAGGTGGGGCCGCTGGGGGCGGATGAACAGCGGCCGGTCTCGGTTCAGGTGCCGGACGGGTGGGCGCTGGACGTCGACGGCACGGAGCTGTCGGAGTCGGTGGCGCTGTTCAACGGGCTCACCTCGTTCCAGCTCAGCGTCATCATGTCCGAGGGGGCCACGCCGGAGCAGCTGTGGCACGGCCTGGGCCGGATCGAGCAGGCCGGTGGCGTCAACGCCCGCCAAGGCGAGACCGTCACCATCACGACCGCGCAGGGCGTGCCGGGGCTGGCCGGGCCTGTCACCTTCCGGGATCGGATGGCCTTGGTCGCGGTCTTCGCCGCCGCGGCACTGGGGGCCGACGTCGTGGTGACAGGGCCGCCCAGCGAGGTCATGGGCGAGGATGTCGGCGCGATGCTGCGTTCGATCAGGTTCGCCGGAGCCGGGGCATGACGGGGCGTCCGGCGTTCTGGGTGTGGGCGGTGGGGTGCGCGCTCGGCGCGTACACAACCTTGATCATCATTGTGCCGCAGGCCGGCGTCTTCAGCGCGGGCGCGCTGATCGGCCTGGTCGTGCTCGCTCCGCTGCTGCTGGTCGGGTTCTGGCTGTTCCATCGCATCCGCCCGGTCCGCTCGAATCCGGCGAAGTACGCGTTGATGGCCCTGGCCTGGGGTGGCTTCGGCGCCTTCGGGGTGGCGTTCGCGGCCAACACCGCGTTCCTCGGCCTGCTGAGGAAGACCGTGGGCCTGGAGTTCACCGACCGGTGGGGCGCCACGATCGCCGCGCCCGTCGACGAGGAGCTCGCCAAGGTGGCCGGGGTGGCGCTGCTGGCCCTGATGGCGTCCCATCTCATCAGCGGGCCCCTCGCCGGATTCGGGTACGGCGCCCTGATCGGGCTGGGCTTCCAGGTCGTCGAAAACTTCCTCTACGTCTTCAACACGATCACCGCCGCGGGCGGGGTGCACGAGGTGAGCGACACCCTGAGCTCGCTGTTCGTCCGGGTGGTGCTCTCCACTTGGTGGAGCCACTGGGCGATGACCGCCGTCAGCGGCGCGGCCTTCGGCTACCTCCTCGGCCGTACCTGCCGGCCGATGCCGCGCCGCGCCCTGGTCGGCGCGGGCGGCCTCGTGCTGGCCATGCTCATGCACGCCTGGTGGGACTCCCCCGCCCTCGCCGGCTCCTTCCTGATCAAGGGCCTCCCGCTGCTGCTGGTGGCCCTGATCGTCTTCGTGCTGGCCCGCCACGACGAGCGCCACCGCGTCCCGTGCACCGCCCAGGCCGAGGTCCAGGAAGCGGCCTGACCCGTTCAGAGCGCCTTCTGCCAGATGTCGATGGCGAGGATGCGCCGCATGCCGACCGACAGGTAGAGGTCCAGGGCCGGGGTCGTGTTGCCTGCGTCCACGTGCAGGATCGTGCCGGCGCGGCCGCGACGCCAGTCGGCCGCGAACGCGCGGCGGAGCATCAGCTTGCCGAGGCCCTTGCCGCGGAAGGCGGGCCGGACCCCGAGGGTCAGCACGTAGCCGCAGTTCTCGTCCGAGACGAAGTGATTCGTGCCGACCACCACGGCCGCGGGAACGCCGTGCACTTTCGCGACGAGCACCTGCCCCCAGTCGTGCGCGCTGGAGGCTTCCCGCACGTCGGCCCACTCCTCGAAGCTCTGCGGGACGTTCCCGAAATGTTCGGCGAACGCCTCCTCCTTGATCGCGTGGGCGGCGCGCAGCAGCTCCTCGTCGTCGCCTGAGCCGGTCTCGACGGTCACGCCCGCGAGGAACGAGGGCGCGGGCTCGCCGTTGTGGTCGATGCGCATCCGGTGGAAGCTGGTCGCGGGCGCGAACCCGCGCGCCCTGGCCGCCTCCTGCTGGGCGGTGTCCTGGGGGTAGATGCCGATGTCCGCGGTGACACCGCTGAACCGCCCGAGCACCAGCTCCCAGAGCGCCTCCTCGGCTTCGGCGCCACGGGCCCGGACGTCGATGTCCACCCGATCGCTCCCGCCCTTGCGACAGGCCCAGCCCCAGCCGACCAGCCGCTCCCCCTCGTAGGCGAGCCAGCCGTCCGCAGCCGGATCGAAGTCGGGCTCGGTGAGCTGATCGTGTACGTCCGCCGGAGTCAAGTCCGGCCGTCCGAGCACCCGGGTGTCATGCTCGGCCACCAGTTCGTAAATCGCGTCCGCGTCAGCGGGCTTCGGATGCCTGATTTCCATGCCCCCGTTGTACGCCGGGCCTCTTGGCGACCACTTGCTATCTAATTGGGGCATGGACGTACGAGAGCTCCTGACCGGCCTCACCGGCACCCAGCGCGTATTCGGCGAGCCATACGAACGGGACGGCGTCACGATAATTCCCGCCGCAGCCATCCGCGGGGCCGGCGGCTTCGGCAACGGAAACGGGAACCAGGGCACAGGCGAGGGCGGCGGCGCCATCACCGCGCGACCAATCGGGGCCTACGTCATCAAGGACGGCAAGGCCCGCTGGGAACCAGCACTCGACGTCGGCCGTCTCATCCTCGGCGGCCAATTGCTGGCAGCCCTGCTCGCGCTACTGGCCTTCCGCCTACTCCGCCACCGGAAACGACCGGCCAATCACTGACCACCCCGCGCACACCGCTGACGTTCCGGCTGCTCCGCCCCCGGAAATGACCAGTCAATCGCTGGCCGCCTGTTCGCGCTGCTGGCGTTCCGCCAGGCTCCGCCGCCGAAAACGATCGGCCAATCACTGACCGCCCTGCGCACACCGCTCACGTTCCGCCTGCTCCGCCACCGAATCAATCACTGACCACCCCGCGCACGCCGCCAGCGTTCCGCCTGCTCCACCGCCGGAAATAACCGGCCAATCACTGACCACCCCGCGCCCGCCGCCCACGGCCCGCCTGCTCCACCGCCGGAAACGACCGGCCAATCGCCGACCGCCCCGCGCACGCCGCCCGCGCTCTGCCTGATCCGCCGCCGGGATGACCGATTGTTGTTAACGGGTTGCCTGCTGGGCGTGGCTTGCCAAGAATTGAGGCGCGAGGGATCGGGGGCCTTCGGACGCTTTTCTTTGGGGCGTTCTTATTGATTAGAAAGCCGTGATCTGGACGGCTGTGGCGGTTAATCGCCTGGTCGGTGGCTATGCGGCTGTCTATGGGACCTGATTAATATCTGGGGGCGTTGTGGTCGCCTGGGTGGCCCAGCCGGTGCCTGGAGCGGTGACCGCGATCGTTTTGATCGTGTTGTCGGCGCTCGTGTCGTCTCGGGTGCTGAAAGTGCTCCTGTTTGGGGCGGCGGCCGGGGTGCTGGTGGTCGTGGCGGTGAATCTGCCCGCTGGGGAGACGCCGGGGTCTGGGCTCGTCGATGGGCTGGACGCGGATGGGGTGGCGGGGTGGCTGCGGGATCCGCTGGTGGCGTTGGTGCTGGCCGTGGTGCTCGCCTTTGTCGGGACGCAGTCGGGGTGGCGGCTGGTCAAGGCGGTGATGTTCTGCGCGGCGGTGGCGGCCGTGTACTGGACGGCGGTCAGCTATGCCTCGGCGCTGACCGCGGTGGCGGGGGCGATCGCCACGATCGTGGTGTGGCTGATCATCGCGGTGACGGTGGTTACGGTGGTGCTGGTGGTCGGGGTGCTGGTGCTGGCGGCGCGGTCGGATGGGCGGGGTGATCGGGAACTGCTGACGCTCGGGCATCGGGCGACGTTGCCCGCCCTGGATGATGACCCAGACGACAACGACGACCCACAGCTCGCCCGATTTATCCGGATAAACGGGTGCTTCAATCGGTTGGTTGTGCTGATTGAGGAGGCCGCTGATTTTGATGATCGGGATCTGTCGGTTCCGCAGATGATTGGGGCCGTGGCGGCTTTCTATTTCTCGGGGTTACGGCCGCTCATGCCGGAGATCAAGTCGATCCACGCCGATCTGAACGCGGAGATCGCGGAGCTGGGGCCTGAGTTGGGGCGGATGGCGCGGGCTCGGGTCTATCTGCCGACACGGACCGAATGGCGGGAGCTGACAGCCCAGGAAGGGGTGATATTTCCGTATCCGATCCTGCGGCTACTGCTGCTCAACCGGCGCTGGCGGGAGGTGGGGACGATCACCTACAAATGGCATAGATGCCAATATCTGATCGAGGATTATCTTGGCCTCTGAATTTCCGGTGGAAACGGCGGAGACCGTGGAGACGGCGGAGACCGTGGAGACGGACGACGGCGTGCGCTTGTGGGCGACGCGGGTCGGCCAGGGGGTTCCTGTGGTGCTCTGTCACGGCGGCCCGGGATTGTGGGACATGTTCGGCGACATGGCCGATCTGCTGAAAAATGTGGCTACGGTCCATCGGTGGGACCAGCGGGGATGTGGGCGATCGGATCGGCGGGGGCCGTACACGTGGAGTCGTGCGCTCGCGGATCTGGAGGCCGTACGGCGATATTTCGGGTTGGAGCGGATGGTGCTGGCCGGGCATTCCTGGGGAGCCCAGTTGGCTTTGCGTTATGCGCTCGATAATCCCGGGCAGGTCAGCGGGTTGATCTACATCGCCGGTACGGGAATCGATCCGGGGGCCACGTGGCGGGAGCCGTACCAAAGGAATTTCCAGGAGCGTATGGGCGGGCGGCTGGCCCGGTGGGCGGAATTGAAGGGCCGGGCGCGTTCGGAGGCCGAGGAGCGGGAATTTTGTGTGCTCCAATGGTCGGCGGATTTCGCCGACAATGGGTTGGAGCATGCCGAGGGCATGGCCAGTCCCTGGTTCGGCGTTAATTTCGACTGCAACGCCGCCATCAACGCCGAAGACAAGCTCACCTGGGGAACCGCGGAACTCCACGACCGCTGCCGGGCCTGCGAGGTGCCCACGCTGATCGTGGACGGCGAAAAGGACATCCGCCCCCGCTGGTCGGTGAATTCGCTGGCGGACGCGCTGCCGCGTGTTTCCCGGGTCGTGCTGGAAAACGCGGGCCACCTGCCCTGGGTGGAGAAACCCGCCGAGTTCCGTACCGCGGTCGGCGATTTCCTGACCCGCCGCCGGTGACCCGCGTCCCCTCCGGGAGGCCAGGGCATCACCCTCGTCTCCAGGCACCGGAAGTCAATATGCTGTGGCGGTGGCCAGATCGGCGGGAAATCGGGCGACGGTCCGGGATGTCGCGGCCGAGACAGGCCTGTCGATCGCGACCGTTTCGCGGGTGCTCAACGGCCAGGCGAATGTCGCCGCGCACACCCGGGAACTCGTGCTCCGCGCGGTGGACCGGCTCGGCGACCAGGCGCCGCGGCGGCGTGGCGCGGTCCCGGGCGGGATCTACGTCCGCTGCCCCTACCTGCTGACCGACTATTTCGGGCTGATCGTCTCCTCGGTGGCCGAGACCGTGGAGCTGCACGGGCGCCAGCTGATCCTCGGCGCGGGTGAGGCCGCCCAGCGCACCGCCGTGCTGCCGACCCTCGGCGACCGGCCCGACATCGCGGGAGCGATCCTCATCCTGCCGCCGGAACCCGCGGAAGAGCTCGTCAGGCTCCGCGACCGCCAGTTCCCGTTCGTGGTGATCGATCCGCGTACGCCCCCGCCGAAGGACATCGTGGCCGTCTCCGCCGCGCATTTCGCGGGGGCCCGCAAGCTCATGTCCCACCTGGTGGAACTCGGCCATCGCCGGGTCGGCATCATCGGCGGCCCGGAGGACTGGCTGGCCAGCGACGCCCGGCTCGCTGGTTATACGGCCTCCCTCGCCGACGCGGGCGTGCTACCCACCGCCCAGTTGCTGCGGACGGTCGTCGAGCCGAACACCGAGAACGGCTACCGCGCCGCCTGCGAGCTCCTCGACCTCCCCGAACGCCCGACCGCGCTGGTCGGCTTCAACGACAAGCTATCCGTCGGCGCTCTCCTGGCCGCGGCGGAACGCGGCCTCAGCATCCCCCGCGACCTGTCCGTGGCCGGGTTCGACGACATCGACGTGAGCCGCGCCACCCGGCCGATGCTCACCACCGTGCGTCAGCCATTGCAGGAAATGGGCCGCATGGCGGTCACGCTCCTGATGCGCCTGCTGGACCGTCACATCCTGGAAGCCCTGCACGTCTCGCTGGGCACCGAGCTCATCATCCGAGGCTCGACCGGCCCTCCCGCCTAGCTTGTTTCATTTTGTTTCACAGGCCGATGGTGGCCTCTTTTCGGGCCCTGAATGCGACATATACGGGCCTTGACACCAAGTTCCCCACGTGTTGTCCTTCTCCAACAAGACATGTTTCAAGCCTTGTTTCATTTGTTACGCCGACGGTTCCCGGCCCGTCGGAGCCTGTCGCTCGCGAAAGGAATCCTTCGTGTTCCGTCCGTCTCGCAGGGCCGTCACCCTCGGCGTGGCCCTCGCCTCCGCCGTCTGGGTCGCCGGGCCCGTGATCGCCTCGCCCGCGTACGCCGCCAACGAACAGGTCAGCGTCTGGCTCACCACCACCTCCGACTCCGGCGGCCGCAACGTCACCCGCGGCCTGCAGCAGCAGTCCCCCATCACGTTCGGCCCCGCGGGCGGCAGCGCCAACCACACGATCACCGTCAACGAGGGCACCACCTACCAGCAGTTCGAGGGCGCCGGGGCATCGATCACCGACACCACCGCCTACCTGCTGCGCGGCGGCCCCGTGAGCGCCGCCACCCGTGACGACGCGATGCGCAGGCTCTTCTCGCCCACCGACGGCATCGGGCTCTCCTTCGTCCGCAACCCGATCGGCGCCTCCGACCTGTCGCGGCCGGGCAACATTTCCCTGGACGACACCTGCTGCAATCTGAACGACTTCGGCGCCAACGGGTACGACACCAACGTCCGGCTGCTGACCGCCCAGGCGAAATCCCTCAACCCGGCCCTGCGGGTGAAGGGCGTGCCGTGGAGCGCGCCCGGCTGGATGAAGGACAACGGCCGGATGGACCAGATGGGCTGGCTTCGCTCCGAGTATTACCCGATGTACGCCCAGTACCTGGTCAAATACATCCAGAGCTACCAGGCCGCCGGTGTCCCGGTGAACTACATCTCCGTACAGAACGAACCGAACTGCTGCCAGGCGGGTAACCCCACCGCGATGAACTATCCCGGCATGAGCTGGAACTCCTCCGGCCTGGCCGAGTTCACCAAGAACCATGTCTACCCGGCGTTCCGGGCGGCCGGCATCACCACCAAAGTGCTCATCCACGACTGGAACTACGGCGACTACGCCAGCATGGGCGCGGGCGTCCTCAACGACGCCGCCGTACGCAACGACCCGCTCTTCGGCGGCATCGCCTGGCACGGCTATTTCGGCGACCCCGCCGTCGGCACCCAGGTCCACAACCAGTTCCCCGCCGTGAAACAGTTCAGCACCGAGCACTCCGGCGGCAACTGGATCGGCAATCAGCACAACGAGGACCTGACGGACATCGTCACCTACGCCCGCAACTGGAGCGGCAGCCTGGTCAAGTGGAGCCTCGCGCTCAACCAGTTCCAGGGCCCGCACAACGGCGGCTGCGACGTCTGCACCGGCCTGATCACCGTGCAGGAGGGCGGCTCCCGGGCAGGCCAGATCGACTACACGATCGAGTACTACACCACCGGCCACCTCTCCAAGTTCGTCAAGCCCGGCGCCTTCCGCATCGACTCCACCGCCAACGGAACCATCCAGAACGTCGCCTGGCGCAACCCGGACGGCTCCAAGGCCCTGATCGCCCACAACGGCGGCACATCTTCCCAGTCCGTACGGGTGAACTGGGGCAACCAGTCCTTCGTCTACACGATGCCCGCCCGTACGACCGCGACCTTCACCTGGTCCGGCACCGGCGGAGGCGGAGGCACCCCCATCACCGGCCTGGCCGGCAAATGCATCGACGTCGCGGGCGCCAGCAGCGCCGACGGCGCCCCGGTCCAGCTCTACACCTGCAACGGCACCGCCGCCCAGCAGTGGACCCGCCCAGGAGACGGCACCCTCCGCGCCCTCGGCAAGTGCCTCGACCTGGTCTCCCACGGCACCGCCAACGGCACCCAGGCCCAACTCTGGTCCTGCACCGGCGCCCCCAACCAGCAGTGGACCTACACGACCGCCCGCGACCTGGTGAACCCCGCCGCCAACAAGTGCCTAGACGTCACCGGCAACACCAGCACCGACGCCACCCGCCTCCAAATCTGGACCTGCACCGGCGCCGCCAACCAGAAATGGAACCTCTCCTAACCCAAACCGGCTGCAGGTCCCTCGGGGGGGACCTGCACCCATTGCATACTCATGGGTATGGATGAGCAACGATTCCCACCAGGTCACGGTCCAGCGGAAAGGGTGACCGTGTCCCTGCGTGCGGGCACCATCCAAGCGATCCGGGAGCGGGTCGGCGCGCGAGGTTTCGCGGCGTATGTGGATGCCGCGGTGGAACGCCAGATCGAGCGGGACCTCCTGGAGTAAGCGCTTCAGCGGAATGAGGCCGAGGCCGGGCCGATCGCGCAAGATCTTCGTGACGAGGCCAGTGCCCTCTTCCATCGCGTCAAGACCACTCCCGAACTCGCGGTCTGAGGTCAGGTGGAGATATAGCGCCTGAGGAAGGTGCGGTAGTCCTTGGGGGAGGCCTCGGTGTAGTACTTCGACTTGTCGTCGCCCTCGCTGAAGAACGTGATTATCGGGCAGGTGGTGGAAGCGGCCCTGCCCTTGTGCTGGGAGATCGTCTTGCCGGTGCGGGCGTCCACGACACGGACCAGGTATGACGTGTTGTACATCGTCATCTTGTACGCCTTCTTCGTCTCCTTCTCCTCCATGTCACAGACCTTTCCGGCCGGGGTGGTGCCGGTCTGCTCGTAGCAGGCGACCAGCTGGGTCTTGGACACGTCGTCGCCGATGTCGAGGATCCAGCCCTTGGGGTAATCCCCTGGCGAGATCGAGTTCTGCGTCCAGGAATCGTCGGACTTGCGCATCAGCGCGGCGGGATGAAGGCCCTTGTCGGAGCGGCGATACTCCGGCAGCCCCGAGAACCCGAGGCCGTCCGCGCACACGCGCTCCAGGTCACTCGCGAAGGCCGGAGCCTCTGGAGCCTCCTCGGTCTTCTTGGCCACCGGGTCCTCCGCGGACGCGGTCGACGGGCTACCGCCATTCGACGTAGGCGTGGCAGCCCCACATCCGCTGAGCACTACCCCCGCGACGGCCACCCCGGCGATCACCAAGCCCGCTCGCGCGTGCCATATCCCCATGAGAAGAACTCCCGATCACTCTTCGCGACAAGACGAACACGATGGGACAGGCATCATGAAAACAGCTCCGCCCCTGCCTTAAGGCGTTCCATCCCGTTCCATCCCGTTCCATCGGCGCGCGAAGTTACCCAATCGATCACGCCTTGCGGCACGATCGTCCCCCACGTCCTGTTTCGTGGCCCCCAGACTTCATCGCCCGCCCCAAGGAACCACCCATGCCCTTACAGGAAAGCAGCGAGGACAGCGTCGGATTAGATTACGGGCAGTTCTTCATCCACGACGTCGGCACCGACTTCGACATCACCGAATTCACCGGCGACGCCTGGTTCCAGACCATGAACAATTGCGCGCTCATTCTCGGATTCACCTCCGGCATGTACGCGACGGTCAAACTCGAACTCTGGTCCGAACCCCCAGACCCAGTCGACCCTGACGACTGGAGCGACGACCCGATATCATCCCAGCTGTTCTCGGAATACGGCGAAATCTGCGTCAGCGACGTCTTCCTCAACACCCAGACCGCCTACCTGCTCCTCGGCGAGGAAGACACCGTCTGGAACGTCCTGGCCCACCGCCGCCCCACCGACGACCCGAACTACCCGGAGGACTACCTATTCCAGTTCTGGAAGAATTCCTGAGACCGTTCGCCCGCGATTCGCAGGTATCCATTGCGTGGCATTCGATATCGATCAATCCGCGAAGAGCGCGAGAACCTGGATCCCCAGCTCCGCGTCATCGACCGAGCTCAGCTCGATCCGGCTCTGCCTGTCACCGGGCACGAACCCACCCGTGCCGTCCGGCTCCCACCGGTCGATCGTGACCACATCGCCCGAGACCTCGACGGAAATCGCCTTCGCTTGCTTCTCGAACGCCGCATACGAGCGCAGTCCGGCCGCCTTCACCACGACCGGAGTCTCGTATTCATCCCGGCGCGGCGTCCGGAGCCTTACCTTCGACTCGGTCAGCGCCTTGAGCACGGCTTCCCCGACCTCGGCGTCAGGCGCCGTCGCATCGAGCACCTGCACCGGCTCCGTCTGCAGATAGAACCCGGCCCTGGTCTGCGACTCAGGAAGGACAAACAGCCTTCCTCTATGCGCATAGACGGAGCATCGACGGATGATCTGCTTCACTTGATCTCCAGGATCTTCACGGTGACGCCCGGCCGCGTTCACATCATCTATGACCTTCAGTGAAATAGCAGCTTGTCGGATATTGCTATCGACGGGGCCAGTCGAATATGGAGACCCCCTGCCAGAGAATCCGTTTGGAAGTGAATCACGATATTTGATTCGCCTTTTTGCGAGGACACCTGCAGACGGTCCGCACCTTCTCGGAAGATATCAAGGATGAGCACGGATCCCCGATACCACTGACATCGGACGGACCGGCCAGGCGTGTCGTAAGAAAGCCGGAATTCGTCACCTTCACCTGTTACGACACGGATGAGCCTAACCGTGTCCCCTTCCTCAATGACCTCGGGTTCGACGCCCAGCGCATCCAGGATCTGCATGTCCGTAGGCACGATGAACTGCCTGTACGCCGTCATGGTCCTCCTCGTAGATCACCGTCGTGCGCAACCGCTGATCTCCCAGGCGAGGCAGGAACGGGCTAGCGCCGATGACGGGCATGGCGGCGCATGCCGTCCACTTTCTGGCGGAAGATGTCGGGCGTGACAATCGGTGTGCCGCGCCAGGGGGACATGGAGATCAAGTCTGTGTCGTTGCTGACGACCAGCAGCGCGCCCACGTCGACTGCCAGGTCCAGGATCAGATTGTCCTCGTGAACAGGACAGTCGTGAACGGTTCGAGGCGGCTCCACGACCCTGCCGCCGCTTCGCGCCACTATCTCCACCAATACCGTCAGATACGACTCCGCGAGCTGTTGCTCCCATTTGAACAGGTCCAAGAGGGCTCGTTCCACGTTCCACATGATGTGGGGCGACACCCACAGGGAGAACTCGTCGGCGTCGTTGGCCACGCCTACACAGTCGGCCGAGGCGTTGCCCGAGACCGGCGGTGGAGAAGGCCAGGAACGGAACGGGCTGTTGCCGCTCGCCACGGCGGTGACGAGGACGTTGACATCGAAGACGACCGGCGTCGGCATGATCAGGTGTCGCCCTTGCCTTTCAGGAACTCCCTGATTCGATCGGGCACGTCGGCGGCCTCGATCCCGAGGGCCGCGCTCCGCTGCTGACCGTAGGCCTGCAGTTCACGCAACTGCTCCGCCAGCATGATCGACTTCATGATCCGGTAGGTGGCGCGCAGATACGCCGACCTGTTGCCTCCGCCGAAGTAGTCGACCAGTTCATCGAGCGTTTCCCGGTCCTCCTCCTGAACCGAGAACCCGAGGGTCTGGGCCTGGGGCTTGTCGGGGTGCCGTGGTGCTCTGGCCTTCCTGGTCTTTGCTGACATGCTCCCATTACACTCCAGCCGCATTTCAAGTGCAACTAACTGCATCCACACTGAGTTCCAGGATGTTCCCCTGTTCCGAGGTGTTCCAGCGGGCGCGGAACTCGATGGCACGCCGTAGGGATGTCTGGGTGCGATGCCCAGTGCGATCTCATACGGAGGAAGAACATGTCTACGAACCTGCGGCGTGCCGCGATGAGTGTTGCCCTGGCCGGGCTGAGCGTGTTGTCGGCCGCCGCCCTGACCGCGGCGCCGGCGCAGGCGAGCGCGGGTGCTCTGCGGCTCGGCGAGCATCAAAGCCTGGCCGGAAAGATCTGGCTTTACTACGACAACACCTCCAGCCTCGGCGGGGCCGGCGACGAGGCCAGTTCGGCCTTCAACGACACCGAGGACGCCTGGGTCCTGTACGTCGACAGCGGCTACCGCGACCATCGTTTCTGCATCCGCTCCGGCCAGTACATCCGCAACCTGCACACCTACAACTTCGGCGACAAGATCTCTTCGGTCAGGCGCCTCTCCACCAGGTCCTGCGTCGGCTACCCCGTGTTCGAATAACCCCCGAAGGTTCCGGCTTCCCCCCAGCCGGAACCCCCGCTGTCACAGGGCTGGCGGGCTGGCTAATGTCGGAGGCATGGATTCTGTGCGGCTGGGGAACACCGGGCTGAAGGTCAGCAAGATCTGCCTGGGGATGATGAGTTACGGCGATCCGGAGAGTTGGAGCGGGTGGGTGCTGCCGGAGGAGCAGGCCGAGCCGATCGTCCGGAAAGCCGCCGACGGAGGTGTGACCTTCTTCGACACCGCCGACGTGTACAGCGCCGGGGCCAGCGAGATCGTCACCGGCAACCTGCTGCGAAAGATCTTTCCCCGGCGGGAGGACTACGTCCTGGCGACCAAGGTCCGCTTCCCCGTCGGCAAGGCCGCGAACGACGGCGGCCTGTCGCGAAAGCACATCATGGCCTCGATCGACGCGTCCCTCGCCCGTCTCGGTACGGACTACGTCGACCTCTACCAGATCCACCGATGGGACGACGAAACCCCCATCGAGGAAACCATGGAAGCCCTGCACGACATCGTGAAGGCGGGCAAAGCCCGATATATCGGCGCTTCGTCAATGCTGGCGTGGCAGTTCGGGAAAGCACAGCACGTGGCCGACAAGCACGGCTGGACCAAGTTCGTGAGCATGCAAGGCCATTACAACCTCCTGTACAGGGAAGACGAGCGGGAGATGAACCCCCTCTGCGTCGACCAAGGCGTCGGCCTCATCCCCTGGAGCCCCCTGGCGCGGGGACTCCTCGCCCGAGCCGGGACAGAACAGGACACGACCCGGCAGGTCGGCGACGGAGCCCGCCAGCAGCAGCTGTACGGCGGCCCCGCGGACGCCACGATCCTCGCCAACGTCGCGGATCTCGCGGCCAAGCGCGGCGTCGCCCCGGCGACATTGGCACTGGCATGGCTGCTCCACCAGCCGGGCATGACCGCGCCGATCATCGGCGCCACCAAGGAACGCCACGTGGACGACGCGATCGCCGCCGCCGGCCTCACCCTCTCGCCGGAGGAGCAGTCCGCCTTGACCGAGCCCTACCAGCCACGCCCCGTCTCCTTCTGATCCAGGGCGTCAGAGGGACTGCATCACGTAGAGGAGGGCGACTGCCATGGCGAGGGCGCCGAGGAGGAGACGAAGGCCGGTTTCGGGAAGGCGAGGTTGAAGCCGAGCGCCCAGGTAGCCGCCGATCAGACCGCCGAAGCCGCAGCACAGCCCCAGGAGCCATTCGGGTGCGATGTCGCCGGACGTGGTCAGGGCGAGGACGGTGTACGCGAGCGCGCCCACGATCGAGGTCAGGAAGGTCGAGGCGAGGGCGGCGGGGGCGACATATCCGACCGGCATTCCCCAGCCGACGAGGATGGGGCCCAGGATCGAGCCGCCGCCGATGCCGTACACGCCGCCGACGACTCCGACGACGAGGGCCAGCAGGCTGATCGTGCGGGTACGCACGTCCCGCGTGAGGCGGTGCCGTACCGGGCGCAGAGTTCGCACGCACAACCAGACGCCGAGGGGCAGCAGGAACGCCGCGACAAGGATCCGGAACACCTGCGGGCCAGGCACGACGAAGACGCGGATGATCGCGCCGATGACGACCCCCGGGAGGGTGCCGACGATGAGCTGCCTGGTCAGCGGGCTGATCAGCGAGCCGTTCCGACGGTAGCGCATGAGCGCTCCAGGCCCTGACACGACGTTGAACAGCAGATTGGTCGGCGTTATCGCGGGGCTCGGCACACCCAGCACGCTGAGCTGCACCGGAAGGAGGAACACCGCCCCCGACACCCCCACCGGAGTCGTGAACATCGCGATCAGCAACCCAGCCCCGAACCCCACCAAAACCTCGACCAACACCACATTCCCCCCGACAGAGTCGCCCCAGCTTGCCCTACTCACTCCAGACGCGAAACAGGCAGGGAGAACCCATGACAACCGCCCAGGCCGGGGACTTCGACTACGACACCCACGGGTACGGCTACGCCACCCAGCGCCGTACCGATCCGCGAATCGAGGCCCAGGTCCAGGCCGCTCTGGGCGAGGGACGCAGCTTGATCAACGTAGGAGCGGGCGCCGGGTCGTACGAGCCGGAAGACCGCTATGTCGTCGCGGTCGAACCTTCCGCCGTCATGCGCGGACAACGCCCCGCCCACCGGGTCCCCGCCCTGAACGCCACCGCCGAACACCTGCCCTTCGACGACGACGCATTCGACGCCGCCCTGGCGTCGATCACCGTCCACCAATGGCCCGACCCGGAACAGGGCCTACGCGAACTACGCCGCGTCTCCCGCGGCCCGGTCGTCGTGCTCACCTTCGACGGCGACGCCCTCGACCTGCTCTGGCTCGCCGAGTACGCCCCTGAGCTCATCACCGCCGAACGCTCCCGCTACCCGAAGATCGACTGGATCGCCCAACACATCGGAACGACGACCCGAGTCGAACCAGTGCTCATCCCCGTCGACTGCGTAGACGGCTTCACCGAGGCCTACTACGCCCGCCCCGAACGTTTCCTGGACCCAGCCGTCCGCAAATCACAGTCCGCCTGGGGATTCGTCGACGCCACCGCCGAATCCCGCGCGATCGAACACCTACGCACCGACCTCGCCAACGGCACCTGGGACACCCGCTACGGCCACCTACGCACCCAGCCCGAGTTCCTGGGCTCACTCCGCCTGATCATCGGCATGTGATTTGTTGTAGGCGGACATCGCGTGGAACAGGGCCTTGGGGCGCCATTCTGTTTCGTTGGTCATTTTGACGACGCCGTAGGAGGCCAGGTCGGCCTCGTTGGGGAGGTTGAAGGCGGCGAAGGTGAACCATAGGGCGGTGTCTATGGATTCTTGTTCGAAGATGGTCATGAGGTCGGTGTAGTAGGCGACCTGCTCGGACTCGTCGGGGACGGCGTTCGCGGGGGGCTGCCAGGCCATGCCGCCGAGGTTGGCGGCTCCCTGGTAGGCGCAGGTGCCGAATTCGAGGACGGCTATCGGCTTTCCGTGTTCGTGCTGGGCGCGCAGGTCCGAGGGGAAGGTCTCGGCGTTGTAGGCGGCTCGGTAGGCGTCGAGGCCGACCACGTCGAAAGGGGTCCAGTCGATGAATTCCCAGGGGCCCGAGGCGTAGGTGATCGGGCCGTTGAAGTGCGATCGGGTGGTGTGGGCGGCCTGGGCCAGGAAAGTGTTAAGGGTTTCCAGGACAGGGCCGAGGGACTGCCACCACGTGATGTCGGCGGTGGCCATGGTTCGCATTCGGTCCATGTAGGTGGTGCCGGGGATGAAGCCGCTGCCGAAGGCGCTGATTTCGCAGCCGGTGACGAAGGAGATCCGCGCGCCGGAGCGGCGGATGGATTCGGCGCGTTGGGCGCATTCGGTGAACAGGGACAGCATCGCGTCGGGCGGGAGGTCCACCGGGAAGGGCGCGAACCAGATTTCGAGGCCGGCGGCGGCCGCGAATTCGGCGGTGCGGGTCAGGCGGTCGGGGTCCCGGCCGGAGATGCGGATGGCGTCGCAGTGGAGTTCCGTGGCGATGACGTCGATGTCGTGCTGGACGGATCGCGGGTCGAAATGTCTGCGGCTGATCTGGTCACCGGGGAGGAAGCCGGTGTCATAGTTGATCCCCCGGGCGCGCATGTTGATCATCCTTTCGATAGCCGTGTTCCAGGAGGTCGAAGGCGAGTTCGACGTCGGAGCCGAGCTTGCGGCCCGCGTCCGCGAGGGAGGCTCCCGCAAGGAGGCGGCGGTAGAACGTTTCCTGGATGGTCAGGATTGAGGCGGCGATCTGGGCCGCCATGAGGGCTGCCGTCAGTTCGTCGTGGTCGTTGGCGAGGACGGCGGCCAAGTCCTCGCGCTGGCGGTAGAGCAGTTCGCTCGCGGCGGCGGAGAGGGCGGGGTTGTCGAAGATCACTCGCATGCGGATGATGAGCTCCTCCCGGGCCCGCTCATGGCGCTCTGAGAGAGCTTCGTCCTGGCAGCCGTCCTGGCCGGGATCACCGACGCGGGTGAGGTGGTCGGGAGTGGTGGTCGCCGATGCCCGGTAATAGGCGCGGAGGGCGGTGAGCGGCGACTGGCCGGGTGGGCGGGAGGAGACGATTCGGGCCAGGTCTTCTTCGGCCACGCCTTCGAGGACGAGTGATTCCTTGGTCGGGAAGTACTTGAACAAGGTCACCTTGGCCACCTCCGCGGCGGCGGCGATCTCGTTGACCGTGACGGCGTCGTAGCCGCGTTCCGCGAACAGGCGCATGGCCACCTCGGCGATCCGCCGACGGGTCTGTTCCTTCTTGCGTTCCCTCAGCCCGGTCACACACGCAGGATAAAAGCAAACCGAGTTCAAAAGCAAACCCAGTTTAGTTTTTTCCGCAACCGCTCACAGGAGCGTGAGGGTCCCCGTTACCAGGGAGATGGTCGTAAAGTCGGCGCGTGGTGCCTATTGAGTTGTTTCGGCGGGTCGCGGAGAGTGTGCCGGCGTATGCGGCGTTCTTGAAGGAGCAGGGGGTCGATCCCCGGGCGGTGCGGGAGTTCGGCGACGTGCCGCTGACGACGAAGGACAACTACGTCCGAAGGCATCCCCTCGCCGCGTTGTGCCGGGATGGTGTCGTTGGGGACATGATCGCGGTGTCGTCGGGGTCGAGTGGTGAGCCCGCGTTCTGGGTGCGGTCGACCGCTGACGAGAAGGTCATCGGCGAACGGTTCGCGGAGGTGTTCCGCGCGTTCGGGGCGGCGGAGCGGCGGACGCTCGCGGTGGTGTGCTTCTCCCTGGGGACCTGGGTGGGCGGGCTGTTCACGATCGCCTGTGTACGGCAACTAGCCGATCAGGGGTTTCCGGTGACGGTGGTCGCGCCGGGAAACAACAAGGGAGAGATCCTCCGGGTGCTTCCCGTTCTGGCACCGCAGTTCGAGCAGGTGGTTCTGCTGGGGTATCCGCCGTTCTTGAAGGACGTGATCGACACACCGGGCGTGCCGTGGGCGTCGTACAACGTGAAGATTGTCACGGCGGGCGAGGTGTTCTCCGAGGAGTGGCGGGCTCTGGTCGCGGAGCGCGCGGGAATCGCGGATCCGCTGACCGGGACCGCCTCCCTGTACGGCACGGCAGACGCGGGCGTCCTGGGAAACGAAACGCCCTTGTCCATCGAAATCCGGCGATTCCTGGCCGCCCGCCCCGACGCGGCGAAGGAACTCTTCGGAGCCTCCCGGCTACCCACCCTCGTCCAGTACGACCCAGACGTGCGATTCTTCGAGGAACACGAAGGCACCCTGCTCTTCACCGGCGACAACGGCATCCCGCTCGTCCGCTACCACATCGCCGACGAGGGCGGCCTCATCTCCCACAAGGGCATGCTCGGCTACCTGGCCCGCTTCGGCTTCCGCCCGGCGACGCAGGGACCCGAGTCGCCGTTCGTCTACGTGTTCGGCCGGAGCCTGTTCGTCGTCTCGTACTACGGGGCGAACGTGTTCCCGGAAAACGTCACGGTCGGCCTCGAGCAGCCCGGCGTGAGCGCCTCGGTGACGGGCAAGTTCGTCCTGGCGGCCCCCGAGGGCGCGAAAGGGATCGAACTAACCGTAGAACTGGCCCAGGGCACGGTCGGGACACCCGAGTTGGCGGAACGGGTGTCCGCGTCGGTTCTTCAAGCCTTGAAGCGACTGAACAGCGAGTTCTCGCACTATGTCCCCGAGGACCGCCAGGCGCCCGTGGTCACACTCCGCCCGTACGGCGACCCGGAACACTTCCCACCCGGGGTGAAGCACAGGTATGTACGCTGATCAACATGGCACGGGCGAATGATGAAGCCGCGGCGGCGTTGGAGGAGTACGCGGAGCTGTTCGCGCTGAATGGCGGGGATGCGTTTCGGGTGCGGAGTTATCAGAAGGCCGCGAAGTCGATCGCGGGGCATCCGGAGGATCTGCGGAGTGTTCCGGTGCGGCAGATTCCGGGGGTCGGGGAGGCGATCGCGAAGAAGGTTGAGGAGTTTCTGGCCCGTGGGAGCTTCCGGCAGCTGGATGATCTGCGCGGGAAGGTGCCGGATGGGGTGCGCAGGCTGACGAGGATTCCCTCGCTCGGGCCGAAGAAGGCGCTGTTCCTGTTCCAGGAGCTGGGTGTCGACTCGCCGGAGGCGCTGGCGGAGGCGATCCGAGGGGGACGGCTGGCGGGGGTGCGCGGGTTCGGGGCGAAGACCGAGGAGAACCTGCTCAAGGGCATCGAGCAGATGGAGCAGTCCGGGCAGCGGGTGCATCTCGGGGTGGCCATGGAGCTGGCGGAGAAGGTGATGGCGTCGCTGCCGGCCGAGCAGATCGCGTACGCGGGGTCGCTCAGGCGGATGCGCGAGACGGTGGGCGACATCGACATCCTGGCGGTCGGGCCTGTTTCGCTGATGGAGGTGTTCAGCGCGCAGCCGTACGTGACGGAGGTGATCGCCGCCGGCGAGCGGAAGACCTCGATCCGGACCGATCGCGGCATTCAGGTGGATCTTCGGGTGGTCCCGGCCGAGTCGTGGGGGGCGGCGCTCGTCTACTTCACGGGGTCGAAGGAGCACAACGTCCACATTCGCGAGATGGCCGTGAAGAAGGGCTGGAAGCTCTCCGAATACGGGCTTTTCGACGCCGACGACCAGGTGATCGCGGCGGCGACGGAGGAGGACATCTACGCGGCGCTGGGCATGCAGTACGTGCCGCCGCCGATGCGGGAGGACGGCGGCGAGATCGCGGCCGCGCTGCGCGGGGAACTGCCGGAGCTGGTCACCCTGGCCGACATCAAGGGCGATCTGCACACCCACACCAACCTGACCGACGGAATCGCCTCATTGGAGGACATGGTCGCCGCCGCCTCCGCTCGCGGCTACGCCTACTACGCGATCACCGACCACGCCCCCAACCTGGTCATGCAGCGCATGACCCTGGAGAAGGCCCTCGACCAGCGCACCCAGATAGCCGCCCTTCAGGCGAAATATCCGAACATGCGGTTGCTGCAGGGGACCGAGTTGAACATCGCGCCCGACGGCTCCGTGGACTGGCCGCTGGACGTGCTGGAGGGCTTCGACGTCCGAGTCGCCTCGGTGCACTCGCATTTCGGCCAGTCCCGCGACGAGATGACCCGCCGCTTCATCGCGGCCTGCGAGAACCCGGGCGTGCACATCATCGGCCACCCCACCACCCGCAAGATCGGCAAACGCGAGCCGGTCGACGCCGACTGGGAGGCCGTCTTCCGCGCCGCCGCCCGCACCGGCACCGCCATGGAGATCGACTCCTACCCGGACCGCGCCGACCTCCCCTCCGACCTGGTACGGCTGGCCCGCCACCACGGCGTGAAGTTCTCCATCGACAGCGACTCCCACGCCATCCCACACCTGGAGCACCAGCGTTTCGGCGTCGGCATCGCCCAGCGCGCCTGGCTGACCACCGACGATGTCATCAACACCTGGCCTCTGGAGCGCCTCCTCACTTTCCTCCGACAGTGATTCAATGGTTTCCTGGTAGGGAATACCGAAATCCTGAGAGAGGTGTCCCGATGGAGCTCCACACCTCAGCGCTCTGTACGTTGGGCGACATCGCCCCACTGATCCGCAATCACCCCGCCTCGCCCCCATCCGGCCCGATCGTCAAACCCCTCCCCCACGACCTGTTCATCGTGCACGGCAGAAGCGCCGAGATGCGCTGGGAGGCCATGCGCGGCCAGGGCTACCACGTCCCCACCGAACGATTCTTCGTCCGCAACCACACCTCCACGCCGATCATCGACGTACGGACCTGGCGGTTGCGCCTGCACGGCGACGCCCTGCGTGCCCCCCGCACGTTCCGCTACGAGGACCTGCTCGCCCTCCCCGCCACCACCAGAGACGTGACAATCGAGTGCGCGGGCAACGGCCGCTCCCTCTTCGCCGGCCAGCAGGGCACCCCGGCCACCGGCACCCAGTGGCGGCTCGGCGGCATCGGCGTGGCCCGCTGGCGCGGCGTGCCGCTGTCCACACTCCTGGACCTGGCCGGGATCACGAAGGACGCGGTGGACGTGCTCCCCGTCGGCCTGGACCAGGAGTATGTCGAGAACGGCGTCAACCTCGGGCATGTACGGCGTCCGCTGCCGGTCGCCAAGGCGCTGGACGACGTGCTCGTCGCGTACGAGATGAACGGCGAGCCGCTGCCACCCGATCATGGATTCCCCGCCCGGCTGGTGGTGCCCGGCTGGGTCGGAGTGGCGTCGATCAAATGGCTGGGCAGCATCGAGGTGGCCGCCCGGGAGCTGAGCTCGCCATGGAGCACGGGCCTCTACCGCCTCGCGGATCGGCCGCTGACCACGCAGGTGGTGAAGAGCGCCTTCGAACTGCCGTGGGAGGCCAGGCTGGAGGCCGGGCGCCAGCACATCCTGCACGGCAGGTCCTGGTCGGGGGCCGGGCACATCGTGAAGGTGGAGGTCAGCGTGGACGGCGGGCGCTCCTGGCAGCGGGCCCACACCCGCAAGCGGCTGGCGGCGGCCTGGGCGCCCTGGCACATCGCCTGGTGCCCGCCGGCGCCGGGGCCGTACACGCTGCTGGCCAGAGCCACCGACGAGACCGGCGCGACCCAGCCGGTCCGCGCCGAATACAACCCCAACGGCTACCTTTTCGACGCCGTTGTCGAACATCCCGTCACCGCTGTATAGGCAAATGTCACCATCCGGGCAGTTTGGGGGCGAAAGAACAGGTGAGCGGGCTTCCGGGTGCTCTCGTCAATGACTGGCAAGGTCATGTCCATTGTCTGGCTGCTGACAGAATCTCCCGGAGACGTCGGGGAAATGCCCTGGTAACCGGACACGAGGAAGATAGTCACCCTGGGTAGAGCTACCGGGGTCAACAGGGGAGGAAGCCCATGCGTCAGCTGACGGCGCTCGACGCGCAGTTTCTCAGCGGCGAGTCGGCCACCACGGCGGCGCATGTCGCGGGGCTGGCCGTGCTGGATGGGGCCATCACCCGGGCCAGGCTGATCGAGCTGCTGCGGGAACGCCTGCACCTGGCCCCGCCGCTGCGGATGCGGCTGGCCGATGTGCCGTTCGGGCTGGATCGGCCGTACTGGACGGAAGACCCGGACTTCGATGTGGCCGATCATGTGTACGAGTCGATCGTGCCGAGCGCGGACGAACTGGCCGCGCACGTGGGGCGCATCCACGCGCGGCGGCTGGACCGGTCGCGGCCGCTGTGGGAGATGCACCTGATCCACGGCCTCGGCGAGGGCCAGGTGGCGCTCTACACCAAGATGCACCACGCCGCCATCGACGGCGTCTCCGGCGCGGAGATCCTGAGCTCGTTCCTGGACCTCTCCCCCGAACCCCGCGAAGTCGAACCGGCCCCGCCCGCCACCCCGACCACCGCGCCCGACGTACGGGACATGCTGGCCAACGCCGTCAACCGCGCGCTGTCCCAGCCGATGGCCTCGGTCCGCTCGCTGAGCAGGGCCATCGCCGATCTGGACGCGATCCCGGTGCTCTCCGCCCTGCCGGGAGCCCGGCGCATCGCCCGAGCCGCCCGCTCGATGATGGGCGAGAAGCCGGTCCCGGACCTGCCCTCACTGGCGGCTCCGCGCACCCCGTTCAACGGCCCGGTCTCCAGCAGGCGCAGCTTCGCCTACGGGTCTGTCGCGCTCGCCGACCTGAAATATGTCGCCAGGACCTTCGGGATGAGCGTCAACGACGTGGTCATGACGGTCTGCGCGTCGGCGTTGCGGGCCTGGCTGGAGGAGCGGGGTTCGCTGCCGGGCCAGCCGCTGATCGCCGCCGTCCCGGTCTCGATCCGCTCGGGCCGTACGGGCGAGGGACGCAACCAGATCTCGGCGATGATCACCCCGCTGGCCACCGACGTGCCCGACCTGAAGGACCGGCTGACGACGGTCCGGGCCACCATGAACGCCGCCAAGCGCCGCTTCGCGGTCTCCCACACGACCTGGCTCAACGACCTCTGCTCCGCACTGCCCGCAGTGCTGGCCCGAGCCACGCCCGCCGTCTTCCGGCTGACCGGCCTGGTGACGCCCGGCGTGAACCTGATCGTCTCGAACGTGCCGGGCCCCCAGGTACCGCTGTACATGAGCGGAGCCCGGCTCCTCGCCTACTACCCCATGTCGGTCCTGACGGACGTGACCGGCGGACTGAGCATCACCTGCCTGTCCTACGACGGCAACCTCGACTTCGGCGTGGTCGCCTGCCCGTCCCGAGTGCCCGACGTATGGCAGGTGATGGACCACATCCGCGAGGCGATGACCGAACTCGTCAAACTCGCCGACGCCGACCACCTCGACAACGAAAGCACCCCCGAACCGCGTGCGACCAGCCCGGAGGCACTCGTCGCCGGCTAGAGGGCCTGTTCCTGGTTCGGATCACGGGCCCGGCCGGCTGGAGGCTGCGATGCTCGTTCGTGCTTTCTTCTCTGTCGCGGACGGCTGGATCGGGAAGACCCTGCCGCCGTCCGCACCAGCGAGGTGCCGAGGTGGGGTGCGCCGTTGATCTGGGTCCCGACGCAGAAGGCGACCCGGTCGGGGTTGGTGGCTCGCGGGAATGCGGGCCGGACCGGTCATGTTGGGGCGGGCATGACAACAATCGGACTCATCGGTAGCGGCAAGATCGGCAGCACGGTGGCCAGGCTGGCGGTGGCCGCGGGGTACGACGTCGTCCTCAGCAACTCGCGGGGACCCGAGACCCTGCGAGAGCTCGTCGACGAGCTCGGACCGCACGCGCGGGCGGCGACCCCTGCGGAGGCCGGCGAGGCGGGCGACCTCGTGGTCGTCACGATCCCGCTCGGCAAATATCGCGAGGTCCCGGTCGAGCCGCTCGCCGGCAAAGTCGTCATCGATACGAATAACTACTATCCGGACCGCGATGGGCACTTCGCCCCGCTGGATGACGAGTCGACGACCACCAGTGAGCTCCTGCAGGAGCATCTGCCCACGTCGAATGTGATCAAGGGCTTCAACAACATCTACTTCGAACACCTGCTGGCCCTGGCCCGCCCGGCCGGCTCGCCCGAGCGCAGCGCGCTGGCGATCGCCGGCGACGACGCCGAGGCGAAGCGCGCGGTGATCGAGTTCTTCGACGCGATCGGCTACGACACCGTCGACGCCGGCCCGCTGGCCGAAGGCTGGCGCTACCAGCGCGACACCGCCGCCTACGCCCCCGTGTACGCGAGCAAGGGCCCGGAAGGCTGGAGCAAACCGGCCCAGGTCACCAAGGACACCCTGAAGGCGGCCCTGGCCTCGTCCCGCCGTTACGCCGAGATGGGCGCAGACTGACCCTCATTTCGGGGAAGGGCAGCCGGGCTTCTTCTTGCTGCCCCTCTTGGTCGGGCAGGCCTGGGGTTTCGGCGCCGGTTTGGCGTTCGCCGCCGACACCTGGACAACGAAAGTGCCCCCGGACTGGGTGTGACCAGTCCGGGGGCACTCGTCGGCGACTAGTGTGGCGTCGCCTTTTCAGCCCCGACGCCGGTGAGCGAACGGACCTCGATCTCGGCGAACTTCGCGTCGTTGGATTCCTTGCTGAGGATCGTCCCGAGCCAGCCGGCCAGGAAGCCCAGCGGGATGGAGATGATGCCGGGGTTCGACAGCGGGAACCAGGCGAAGTCCGCGTCCGGGAACATGGCGGAGGCCGAGCCGGACACCACCGGGGAGAAGACGACCAGGAAGATCGCGGACACCAGGCCGACGTAGATCGCGGAGACCGCGCCGGCCGTGTTGAAGCGCTTCCAGAACAGGCTGTAGAGGATCGCGGGCAGGTTGCCGGAGGCCGCCACCGCGAAGGCCAGCGCGACCAGGAAGGCCACGTTCAGGCCCTGCGCGAGGATGCCCAGGCCGATGGCGACGGCGCCGATGACGAAGGCGGAGACCCTGGCGACCATGACCTCTTCGCGCTCGGTGGCCTTGCCGCGCCGGAACACGTGGGCGTACAGGTCGTGCGCGAAGCTGGAGGAGGAGGCCAGGGTCAGACCGGCCACCACCGCCAGGATGGTGGCGAACGCGACCGCCGCGATCACCGCCAGCAGGATGGTGCCGCCGACCTCGCCGAAGATCAGGTTACCGACCGCCTTCGCGAGCTGTGGCGCGGCGGTGTTGCCCGCCGCGTTCTGCTCGGAGATGGTCTTGCTTCCGACGAGGGCCGCGGCGCCGAACCCGAGCACGAGCGTGAGCAGGTAGAAGGTGCCGATGATGCCGATGCCCCAGAGAACCGACTTTCGGGCGTCCCTCGCGGTGGGAACCGTGTAGAAGCGGATCAGGATGTGCGGCAGGCCTGCCGTGCCGAGCACGAGCGCCAGGCCCAGGCTGATCAGGTCGATCTTTCCGGCCAGGCCCTGGGCCTCGGTGCCGTACTTGAGGCCGGGTTCGAGGAAGGCCGCGCCCTGACCGCTCTGGGCGGCGGCCTCGCCGAGCAGGCCGGACAGGCTGAAGCCGTAGTGGCCGAGGACGAGCAGGGTGACCAGCGTCGCGCCGCCCATGAGCAGGACGGCCTTGACGATCTGGACCCAGGTGGTGCCCTTCATGCCGCCCACGACCACGTAGACGATCATGAGGATGCCGACGCCGACGATGGTCAGGGCCTTGCCGCTGGGCGAGGTGACGCCGAGCAGCAGGGTGACCAGGGCGCCCGCGCCGACCATCTGGGCGAGCAGGTAGACGATGCTCACGGTGATCGTGGAGACACCGGCGGCGGTCCGCACCGGCCGGGGGCTCATCCGGAAGGCGAGCACGTCGGCCATTGTGAACTTGCCGGAGTTGCGCATCAGCTCGGCGACCAGCAGCAGGGCCACCAGCCAGGCGACCAGGAAGCCGATCGAGTAGAGGAAGCCGTCGTAACCGGACAGCGCGATGATGCCGGCGATGCCCAGGAAGCTGGCGGCCGACATGTAGTCGCCGCCGATGGCCAGGCCGTTCTGCGCGCCGCTGAACTGGCGTCCGCCCGCGTAGTAGTCGGCGGCGGTCTTGGTGTTGCGGCTCGCCCAGAAGGTGATGGCGAGCGTGCCGACCACGAAGAGCAGGAACAGGATGGTGGCGAGCGTGGTCTCGCTCATGCCTTGACCTCCTCTTCCCCGCTGGGAGCACCCTCGATCTCATGGCGGAGCTCGTCGGCCAGCGGGTCGAGCTTGGCCAGCGAGTGGCGGTTGTACGCCCAGGCGATCAGGAAGGTCGACACGAACTGGAGCAACCCGAAGATCAGCGCCACGTTGATGTTGCCGAACAGCTTGGTGCCCATGAAGTCCCGGGCGAAGCCCGAGAGCACCACATAGAGCAGGTACCAGGCGAGGAAGGCGACCGTCATCGGGAACGCCCACGACCGGTAGCGTCGCTTCAGTTCCTGGAACCGATCGGAGCCTCCTATCTCCTCGTATACCGACGAATCATGATGTTGCGTCGTCACGATGCCTCCTGTGATCTGGATCACCCACAAAGTAGGAGGGGACGGTACCCGGCGAGGAGAGGCGTGGGCTCGTTCTTCGCCGAGCCGCCGCCACGTGGCGCTCAGCTGGGTCTGGGTTGCGCCGAATGGTCCGCTATGCGCGACGAACGGTCCCGAAAATTATCGGGGCAAAACGGACGCGTGGGAGGTCAGGTTGAGCGGGGACGCCAGTCGCCCCGATCGACGTCGAGGGTCTCCGGGGTGTGCAGCCGGACCATGGTCCTGGCCACGTTCCGGGGCACCCGCGCCGGGGTCAGCAGCGAGACGACGATCATGACGGTGAACGAGATGGGCACCGACCAGGCGGCCGGCTGGGCCAGCAGCGCTCCCGCCCAGCCGTCGTGCGGGCCCGCGATGATCGTCGCCATCACGGCGGCGCAGGCCATGCCGCCACCGGCCAGCAGCCCCGCGATCGCGCCGGTGGTGGTCAGCCGCCGCCACCAGATGCCCAGCACCAGCAGCGGGCAGAACGAGGACGCGGCCACGGCGAACGCCAGGCCCACGACGTCGGCGACCGGAAGAGCGCGCGCCGTACCGGCCAGGGCGAAGGGCACGAGCACGGCGAGCACGGTGGCGACCCGGAAGGAGCGCACGCCGTCCTTGAATTTGAGCATGTCCTGGCCGACGACGCCCGCGACGGAGACGGTCAGGCCTGAGGAGGTGGACAGGAAGGCCGCGAACGCGCCGCCGCTGACCAGCGCGGTGAGCAGGTCCCCCGCGACACCCGGCACCAGATGGCTGGGCAGGGTGAGCACGATCGCGTCCGGCCGGTCGATGCCGGGCAAATAGATTCTGCCCAGATATCCGTAAATAGCGGGCATCAGGTAGAACGCCCCGAGAAGAGAAAGCACCACCAGTGTGGTCCTGCGGGCCGCCCGCCCATCCGGATTCGTGTAGAACCGCACGAGCACATGCGGCAGCCCCATCGTCCCCAGAAATGTCGCCAATATCAGCGAATATGTCGAATAAACGGGATACTCGCGGCCGTGCAGGGGCAGCGCCCAGGGATCCGACGGCTCGAGCCCCGGTGAGCCGTTCGCCCGCCAGGCGATCAGCATGAACACCAGCGGCACGGCCAGCGCGGTCAGCTTCAGCCAGTACTGGAAGGCCTGCACGAACGTGATCGACCGCATCCCGCCGGACAGCACGTTGACCGCCACGACCACCGCGACCAGCAGCCCGCCCGCCCAGGTGGGCGCCCCCGTGATGGTACGGAACACCAGCCCCGCACTCTGGAACTGCGGCATCAGATACAGCCACCCGATCAGCACCACCAGCACGCTGGACACCCGCCGCACGGCCATCGACTCCAGCCGCGCCTCGGCGAAATCCGGCAGTGTGTACGCCCCTGACCGGCGCAGCGGAGCCGACACCAGCACCAGTAGCACCAGATAGCCGCCCGTCCACCCCACCGGCAGCCACAACATGTCCGCGCCGAAGGTGAGGATCAGCCCCGCGATACCCAGGAACGACGCGGCCGACAGGTACTCCCCGCCGATCGCGGAGGCGTTCCAGAGCGGCGTCACCGTCCGCGACGCCACGTAGAAGTCCGACGTCGTCCGGGACACCCGGATCCCGAACGCCCCGATCAGCACCGCCGCCAGCACGACCAGGACGATCGCGATGACCGAACTCACTCGCGTTCCACCAGCTCGGCGAAGTGGCGCTCATAGCGTTCCGCTTGGCGTACGTAGAGCCAGGCGCCGACCACGAAAGCCGGATATATCAGCCCGGCCAGGACGACCCAGGGCAGCGGGAGCCCGGCGAGTTCCACCGCGCGCAGGTCCGGGACCAGCAGGAACAGCAGCGGCAGCCCACCGATGACGCAGGCCAGGACGGTGCAGACGAACAGGGCGAGCCGGAACTGGGTGCGGATCAGGGAGCGCATGTAGACCTCGCCGAGGCGGGTCTGCTCGTCGATCTCCCGGGTCACCGGGTAGCTCGGCTTGCGGGCGGCGGCCGTGCGCGGGCTGGTGACGACGACCCGGCGGGGTTTGGCGCTCATTCGGGTTTGGCCTTGCGGGCTCGGCGTACGAGCAGGTCGCGCAGTTCGCGGGTGTGTCGGCGACTGACCGGGATCTCGGTGTCGCCGATCCTGACCACGCACTTGCCCGAGTCGATGTGGAGCTCGTCGATGTGCCGGACCGCGACCAGGTGGCTGCGGTGCACCCGCAGGAACCCGGCGGACGCCCAGCGTTCCTCCAGCGCGGCGAGCGGGATCCGGACCAGGTGGCTGCCGGTCGCGGTGTGCAGCCGGGCGTAGTCGCCGCGCGCCTCGACGTATCGGACCTCGTTGCTGGTCACGAAACGCGTCACACCACCGAGTTCGACCGGGATCGTGTCGGCCTCATGTTCCGCGCGATCGCCCACGATCCCCGTGCTGCCCGCGCAGACCCGGCGAATCGCCTCGGCCAGCCGATCGGGCCGCACCGGCTTGAGCAGATAGTCCTCGGCCTTCAGCTCGAACGCGTCCACCGCATGGTCCTCGTAGGCGGTGACGAACACGACCTTCGGCGGCCGCGAGAACTGGGTCAGCAGCCGCCCGAGCACGACCCCGTCGAGCCCGCGCATCCGGATGTCGAGAAAGACCGCGTCCACCGGCCGCCCGTCGGCCATGGCCCGATCCAACAATTTCAACGCCGCCGCGCCGTCCCTGGCCGTCAGCACATCACCGATCCGCGGATCGGCCCGGAGCAGATACGCCAGATCCTCCAGCGCCGGCTGCTCATCATCGACCGCCATGACCCGCAGCCCGGTCACGTCACGCTCCCTTACATTGGCCGCGCCTCCGGCACGGCGGGCTTGGCCGCCTTCAGCCTGTGTCTTCCCTCGTCACTCCGGGTCGCTTCGCTCCCCTGCGTTCCTCAGTCCAGACACAGGCGCGGCCAAGCCGGGACATACGACCTACGGTGCGGAGGTTGCCCGCATGGGTGGGCCGGGCCGAGCGGATCCCATGGATACGTCTGGTCAAGGGTGATAAAGGGGGCATCGGAAGTCAACGGGCGGTGCCGGATCGTTAGCGGGCGCTGACGCCGGGGCGGTATTTGGGGAGGCGGATGCTGACCTTGGTGCCGGCGCCCTCGCCCGTTTCGACGACGAGGCCGTATTCGTCGCCGTAGACCTGGCGGAGGCGTTCGTCGACGTTGGCGAGGCCGACGCCGGTGGCGCGGTCCTCGCCGGACAGGACGCGGCGGAGGCGTTCGGGGTCCATGCCTAGGCCGTCGTCTTCGACGGTGATGCCGCATTCGGCGCCGGCGTCCTCGGCGATGATCGTGATCCGGCCGACGCCGGGTTTGCTCTCCAGGCCGTGGCGTACGGCGTTCTCGACCAAGGGCTGCAAGCAGAGGAAGGGGACGGCGACGGCGAGGACTTCGGGGGCGATGCGGAGGGTGACCCGGAGCTGGTCGCCGAAGCGGGCGCGTTCGAGGGTGAGGTAGCGGTCGATGGAGTGCAGTTCCTCCGACAAGGTGGTGAAGTCGCCGTGGCGGCGGAAGGAGTAGCGGGTGAAGTCGGCGAAGTCGATCAGGAGTTCGCGGGCGCGTTCGGGGTCGGTGCGGACGAAGGAGGCGATCGTGGTGAGGGAGTTGTAGATGAAGTGCGGGGAGATCTGGGCGCGCAGGGCGCGGACCTCGGCTTCGATGAGCATGGTGCGGGAGCGGTCGAGCTCGGCGAGTTCGAGCTGGGAGTCGACCCAGCGAGCGACTTCCTGGACGGCGCGGACTAAACCGGCGGAGGCGTGGTCACCGTAGGCCGCGAGGGAGCCCACGACGCGACCGTCGGTGGTGAGGGGGACGACGATGGCGTGGCGGATCGGGCATTCGGGGAGGTCGCAGTCGAGCTGCAGGACCTGGGTGCGGCCGTCCTTGAGGGTGTCAAGGGCGTGCTCGAAGGCGTCGCGGGCGTGGTGGTCGCCGGTGCCGTCGTAGACCAGGAGCTCTTCGGCGTTGGTGACGGCGATGGCCGGGGTGCCCAGGAGCTGACGCAGGTGGCGGGAGGCTTTGAGCACTCCGGCCTGGCTGAGCCCGGCGCGGAGCATGGGGGCGGCGAGGGAGGCGGTGTGCAGGGTTTCGAAGGTGGCGCGTTCGGCGGGGCCGCTGCCGAGTTCGCGGCGTCCGCGCAGAATCCGCCACAGCACGATGGCCGGAACGCCGACCAGCGCGACCAGCACCAGCACGGCCACCAGGGGTTCCACGTCGCGGAGCCTACCCGCGAGCCCGACATTTCCGATACATCCCCAACAAGGTCACCGCCCCCGATGGGCTCTGGCGCAGGATTGGCGGGGGCCCGATACAGCCCGGCGACATCGCCGCCCACCGGTGGGTGGGCGGCGACGTCGTTCCGGCCGGAGGTCGTGGCGTGGATATGCCATCAACCACCGCGCCCCCGCCTGCGCGGAGAGCGTTAACCGTGAGCCGGGTGGGCCAGCGGATCTCGCGACCCCCCACATGCGCGGCGAGGGTTAACCGTCAGCCTGGTGGGCCAGCGGATCTCGCGCGGCGAGCGTCCCGCTCAGGCCGGGTGGGCGGCGGGAACCGGCTCCTCTGGTGAAGGAGCGTGCTCGTCTGAAGGGGCGGGCTCGGGTGAAGGGGCGTGCTCGTCCAGGAGGGTCGTCTCGTCGAACGGGTCTCGCCCGGAGAGCACCTCCACCGCGCGGGCGCGGTCGAACTCTCCCGTCCAGCTGCCGACCAGAACGGTGGCCACCGCGTTGCCCGCGAAGTTGGTCAGGGCGCGTGCCTCCGACATGAAGCGGTCGATGCCGACGATCAGGCCGACCCCGTCGACCAGTTCGGGGCGGTGGGACTGGAGGCCGCTGGCGAGGGTCGCCAGGCCCGCGCCGGTCACCCCGGCCGCGCCCTTCGACGCGATCATCATGAAGACCAGTAGGGACAGCTGCTCACCCAGCGCGAGAGGAGAGCCGGTCGCGCTGGCCACGAACAGGGTCGCCATGGTCAGGTAGATCGCGGTGCCGTCCAGGTTGAAGGAGTAGCCGGTCGGCACCGTGATGCCGACGACCGGGCGGCTGACGCCGAGGTGCTCCATCTTGGCGATCAGCCGGGGCAGGGCGGACTCGGACGAGGAAGTGGAGAGAATGAGCAGGAATTCGCGGCGGAGGTAGCCGAACAGGGAGAGCACGTTGATCCGGGCCACCACCTGGAGCAGCGGACCCAGGACGAGGAAGACGAAGAGCAGGCAGGTCGCGTAGAAGCTGAGCATGATGACGCCGAGGCTGGTGAGCGCGTCCACGCCGGTCGCGCCGACCACCGCCGCGATCGCGCCGAAGGCGCCCACCGGGGCGGCCCACATGATCATGGCGAGGATGCGGAAGACGAGCCGCTGGATGTGCCCGATACCGGTGAGGATCGGCGCCGCCCGCTCCCCCATGGCCTGGAGGGCGAAACCGGCGAGCAGGGCGACCAGCAGGGTCTGCAGGACCGATCCCTCGGTGAACGCCGACACGAGGGTGGTCGGGATGACGCCGAGCAGGAACTCCGTGGTGTCCCCTTCGCTGCCCTTGGCAGCCTCGTCGGCTGCGGCCTGGCGGAGCTCGTCGGTCAGCTGGAGCCCGTGGCCCGGGTCCACGAGGTTGCCCACGATCAGGCCGATGGCGAGCGCGACCGTGGACATGGCCACGAAGTAGCCGAGCGCCAGGCCGCCGACCCTGCCGACCTTCGCGGCCTTGGCGACCGAGCCGACGCCGAGCACGATGGTGCAGAAGATGATCGGGCTGATCATCATCTTGATCAGCGCGACGAAGGCGGTGCCCAGGGGCTTAAGCTGTTTGCCCAGGTCCGGGGCGAGGAATCCGACCGCGATCCCGGCTAACACCGCGATGATGACAGCAAGGTAGAGGTAGCGGGTCCGATCTCGCCGCACGGCCTGCGGGATTTCCTTTGGCGCGGACATTGCGCTCACGCTCCCTGTTCGGGCTGGGGGATGTCAGTTGAGCGACTATGTGCCGGGGCAGTGACCTGGGTCACCATTGCGTACATTTCGTTCATCACCGAACTAACGGCAAGGATGTGAGAGCATGCGGCAGTGGAGCCTGGCGAGGCAGATGCTCGCGCTCCAGATCGTTGTCGTGGTCGTGACCGTGGTGGCCGGGACCGCGATGGCGTTCTTCCAGGCGCGTGATCTGGTCGCCGCCGACGCCACGGAGGTGACCAGGGCGGTGGCGGTGAGCGTGGCCGGGTCCCCGTCCGTGCTCGCCGCGCTCGGCTCCGCCGGCCCCACGGCCACGCTCCAGCCGTACGCGGAGAAGGTTCGCCTGGAGACCAAGGTGGATTTCATCACGATCATGAGCCCGGACGGCATCCGGTTCACCCACCCGACGCCCAGCGAGATCGGCAAGCGCTATCTGGGCACCATCGCCCCCGCGCTCGCCGGGCGGACGGTCAGCGAGACCTACACCGGCACGCTCGGGCCCTCCATCCGGACGATCACACCGGTGCGTGATGCCGACGGGACGGTTAAGGCGCTGGTCAGCGCAGGTATCACGATGGAGAAGGTGAGTGGCAGGCTGCGCGATCAGGTGGGGGCGGCGGGGCTGGCCGGGGTGCTCGGGCTCGGGGCCGGGACGGTGGGCACCTACCTGGTGGGGCGGCGGCTGCGCCGCCACACGCATGGTCTCGGGCCGTCGGAGCTAAGCCGGATGTACGACTACCACGAGGCGATCCTGCACGCGGTCCGCGAAGGGCTGCTCCTGGTGGACGGCGCGGGCACGCTCACGCTGTGCAACGACGGCGCGCGGGCGCTGCTCGGGCTTCCCGAGGACGCCGAAGGTCGCCACGTCACCGGGCTGGGGTTGCCGCCGTCGCTGACCGAGCTGCTCACCTCCGGTGACAACCGCAGCGACGAGATCCACCTGACCGGGGATCGGGTGCTGGTGGTCAGTGTTTCGGTCGTGCGATCGGGGGCGCGTTCGCTGGGTACGGTGGTCACCTTGCGTGATCACACCGAGCTGCAGGACGTGACCGGGCAACTGGACGCCGAACGTGGTTTCGCCGACGCGCTGCGCTCGGCGGCGCACGAATCGGCCAACCGGCTACATACCGTGATCACTCTTGTCGAGCTGGGCAAACCCGAGCAGGCCGTCGCGTTCGCCACCGAGGAGCTCAGGGCCGCCCAGGAACTCACCGACCGGGTGATCGCCGCCGTGCGGGAGCCGGTGCTGGCGGCGCTACTGCTCGGCAAGTCGGCGCAGGCGGGCGAGCGCGGGGTCGAGCTGTGCATCAGCCCGGAGAGCGAGCTCGAGGATGCCGGGCTGGACCCGCATGACCTGGTGGCCATCCTCGGCAACCTGATCGACAACGCGGTGGACGCGGCCATGTCCAGTACGCCCGCGCGCGTGGACGTGCATCTACAGGCCGCGGACGGGTTCTGCGAGATCCGGGTCGCCGACAGCGGTCCTGGGCTTGATCCGTCCGCCGTGGCCGAGGCGTACCAGCGGGGCTGGACCACCAAGGGCAGCGGTCGCGGGCTCGGCCTCTCCCTGGTCGCGCAGGCCGTGCGCCGCCTGGGTGGCACGATCGAGGTGACCGAGGGTTCGGGCGCGATTTTCACGGTACGGCTGCCGCTCCCCGAGAAGAGCCGGACATGATCTCCGTCCTGGTCGTGGAGGATGAGGAGATCACGGCGGAGGCCAACCGCGTCTACGTGGAACGGGTGCCGGGATTCCAGGTCGCCGGGGTGGTCCGCTCGGGCGGGGAGGCGCTGCGCTTCCTGCGGCGGCATCCCGTGGACCTGATCCTGCTCGATCTCTACCTGCCCGACATGCACGGGCTCGAGGTGTGCCGCGCCATCCGGGGCGCCGGCATCCTCTGCGACGTCATAGTGATCACCTCGGCCCGCGACCTGTCGGTCGTGCGCTCGGCGGTGTCGGTGGGCGTGGCCCAGTACCTGCTCAAGCCGTTCACGTTCGCCGCGCTGGCCGAGAAGCTCCGGCAGTACGCGCGGTTCCGCTCCTCTGTGGACGCCTCCGGCACGGCGAGCGGCCAGGGCGAGGTCGACGACGCGTTCGCCGCGTTGCGTGGCCCAGGGCGCTCTCACCTGCCGAAAGGGCTGACCCAGCCGACGCTGGAGGCGGTGGTCGCCGAGCTCAGGAAGGCCGCAGATGGCCTGTCGGCGCAGACGGTCGCCACCTCGGTCGGGGTGTCGAGAGTGACGGCCCGGCGCTACCTGGAGCACCTGATCGAGACCGGAATCGCCCGCCGGGTGCCCCAGTACGGGGGCGTCGGACGACCCGAGCTGCTCTACCGCCTCAGCTCGGAACCGCCCGGTTAGAACGTCACGGGGGCCAGGCAGGCGCGGATCCTCTCCGCGAACGACTCGATTTCTGCGTCGTCGGCGTATTTCATGCGTGGCCAGAAGAAGCCACGCAGGCCGTCCTTCGGGTTGCGGGGAACGATGTGCACGTGCAGGTGGGGGACGCTCTGGCTGATGCGGTTGTTCATGGCGACGAAGGAACCGCGGGCTTCGACGCCTCGTTCCACCGCGCTGGTCAGGGTCTGGACGCGGAGGAAGAACGGGCCGACCAGGTCGGCGGGGAGGTCGGTCAGGGTTTCGATGTGCTCTCGGGGAACCACGAGAACGTGGCCTTTGAAGACCGGGCGGGTGTCGAGGAACGCCGCTACCGAATCATCCCTGAAGACGATAAATCCGGGTTTGTCGCCGTTGGCGATGGCGCAGAACAAACAATCGCTCACCAGCCGACCCTAGCCGCTCCGGACAGCAGAGATCGGGCGATGACCAGTCGCCGCACGTCGTTGGCACCCTCGCCGACGGCCGACAGCGGCGCGTCCCGGTAAAGGCGTTCGACGACGAACCCCCGGGAGTAGCCGTGCACGCGCAGCGCCTCCAAAGGTCCATGCGACCCACGGTCCGCGACACGTTCACACCGGCGAAACCCACGGGTAACAGTTGAAAGTTTCAGCACAGCGAAAAGCGGCCACCGGGACCATGCCGGTAAAAGACCAGCCCGGAGTGCGCCCCTCACGGACACCGGTCCCGGCGGCGCGAATGTTCGACAACGATCGATTGACATCACCCGGGCGCTCCCGACAATTCTATGTGGGAGCGCTCCCATCTTATCAAGGCCAGCTGGACCTCGATCCGCATTGGTTCGAACAGGTTTTTCGTGTCCGATGCATCCCGACATACTTTGGAGAACCCTCACTAATGCGCAAAAGAGCTCTTGGAGCGGGAGCGCTCCCACGCACGCGGCGACGCGTCGTGTGGGCTGCCGTGATCACGATGTGTGCCGGCGTGCTGACCGGCCTGGCGCAGGCGCCCGCGTCCGCCGCCGTGGCCTGTGACGTCACCTACACCTCGAATGACTGGACTTCAAGCCCTGGCCAGGGCGGATTCACCGCCGCCATAACGATAAAGAACACCGGGGACCCGATCTCCACTTGGTCGCTCACCTTCGCCTTCCCGGCGAACCAGCAGCTGACGCAGGGCTGGTCCGCCAACTGGACCCAGTCCGGCACTGGCGTGACCGCCACCAACATGCCGTGGAACGGCGGCCTGCCGACGAACGGCACCACCAGCCTCGGCTTCAACGGCACCTGGACCGGCAGCAACCCGAAGCCGACCTCGTTCAAGGTCAACGGCGTGACCTGCGGCGGAGCACCGTCACCATCACCCTCGCCGTCGCCGTCGCCGAGCCCCAGCCCGTCCCCCTCCCCCAGCCCATCGCCCAGCCCGTCGCCCAGCCCATCGCCGCCGGCGGACGGTTTCGTCTCGGTGGCGCCGACCTCGCTGGTGGTGCCGGAGGGCGGCACCGCCACGGCCGCGGTGAAGCTCTCGCTCCAGCCGAACTCGAACGTCACCATGACCGTCACCAAGCAGAGCGGCGGTGACGCCGACCTGTCCGCGGCCCCCACGACGCTGACGTTCACCCCCGCCAACTGGAACATCGCCCAGAACGTCACCATCTCGGCGGCCCAGGACGCCGACAGCACGGGCGGCTCGGCCACGTTCACCTTCTCGGCCACCGGCGGCGGCGTCTTCTACTTCTCGACCCCGCTGACCGCCACCGAGGCCGACGACGAGCCCGGCGGCACCAACGCCTACGTCCAGCGTTTCACCACGCTCTACAACAAGCTGCACGACCCGGCCAACGGCTACTTCTCCCCCGAAGGCGTGCCGTACCACTCGGTCGAGACCTTCCTGGTGGAAGCGCCGGACCACGGCCACGAGACCACGTCGGAGGCCTACAGCTACTACCTGTGGCTGGAGGCCGTCTACGGCCAGGTCACCGGCGACTGGAGCAAGTTCAACGCGGCCTGGGCGTCGATGGAGAGATACATCATCCCCGCCACCGCCGACCAGCCGACCAACTCCTTCTACAACCCGGCCAAACCCGCCACGTACGCCGGCGAGTGGAACGAGATCAACAAATATCCCACCCAGATCGAGTCGGGCGTCTCGGTCGGCGTGGACCCGATCGCGGGCGAGCTGAAGACCGCCTACGGCACCGGCGACATCTACGGCATGCACTGGCTGCTCGACGTCGACAACACCTACAAGTTCGGCCGCTGCGGCGACGGCACCACCAAACCCGCCTACATCAACACCTACCAGCGCGGCCCGGAGGAGTCGGTCTTCGAGACCCTCCCCCAGCCGTCCTGTGACACCTTCCGCCACGGCGGCCCCAACGGCTTCCTCGACCTGTTCATCAAGGACGGCTCGTACGCCAAGCAGTGGAAGTACACCAACGCCCCCGACGCGGACGCCCGCGCGGTCCAGGTGGCCTACTGGGCGCAGACCTGGGCGAAGGCCCAGGGCAAGGAGTCGCAGATCTCGGCGACCATCGCCAAGGCCGCCAAGATGGGCGACTACCTCCGCTACGGCATGTACGACAAGTACTTCAAGAAGCCGGGCTGCACCAGCACCTCCTGCGCGGCCGGCACCGGCAAGGACAGCTCCAACTTCCTGCTCTCCTGGTACTACGCCTGGGGCGGCGCGACCGACAGCTCGGCCGGCTGGGCCTGGCGGATCGGCTCCAGCCACAACCACGCCGGATACCAGAACCCGCTGGCGGCCTGGGCGCTGTCGAACGTGACCGAGCTCAAGCCGAAGAGCCCCACCGGCGCGGGCGACTGGGCCACCTCGCTCACCCGCCAGCTGCAGTTCTACAAGTGGCTGCAGTCGGATGAGGGCGCGATCGCGGGCGGCGCCACCAACAGCTGGGAGGGCCACTACGCGGCCCCGCCGGCCGGGCTGCCCAAGTTCCACGGCATGGCCTACGACTGGCAGCCGGTCTACCACGACCCGCCCTCCAACCAGTGGTTCGGCTTCCAGGCCTGGTCGATGGAGCGGGTCGCGGCCCTCTACAACGCCAGCGGCAACGCCGACGCCAAGGCCATCCTCGACAAGTGGGTGGCGTGGGCGATGGCGAACACCACGATCGCCGCCGACGGCACCTACCAGATCCCGTCGACGCTGCGCTGGACCGGGCAGCCGGCCGGCGACTGGTCGGCCACCACGGGCATGCCGCCCGCCAACCCCGGCCTGCACGTCACGGTCGCCGACCACACCACGGACGTGGGCGTGGCCGGATCGTACGCGAAGGTCCTGATGTACTACGCCGCCCGGGCCAACCACACGGGCGCGAAGAACATGGCCAAGGCGATCCTCGACGGCGTCTGGAAGTTCCAGGACGCCAAGGGCGTCTCGGTCCCGGAGACGAAGGCGGACTACAACCGGATCGACGACCCGGTCTACGTCCCGGCCGGGTGGAGCGGCACGATGCCGAACGGCGACCCGATCAACTCCAGCTCGACCTTCATCTCCATCCGCTCCTTCCTGAAGAACGACCCCGACTGGCCCAAGGTCGACGCCTTCCTGAAGGGCACCGGCCCGGCACCCACGTTCAACTACCACCGCTTCTGGGCGCAGGTGGACGTGGCCGTGGCGATGGGCGAGTTCGGGCGGCTCTTCCCGAACGGTTGATCCCGCCTGAGGGCGGCGGTCCCTGACCGGCCGCCGCCCTCCTTACCCCCAAAAGCCGGGGCGCGACGGCGCCTGACCCGCTGTCGCGCCCCTGACCCCCTCCGGTAAAAAAGGACGCTCCGATGCGCCGAACGCTCCGCGTCGCGGTGGTGGCCCTGATCGCCGCCACGACACTCCAGCCCAGCTCCGCCTCGGCCGCCGTCTTCAACTACGGCGAAGCCCTGCAGAAATCCCTGTTCTTCTACGAGGCCCAGCAGTCCGGCGACCTGCCCAGCTGGAACCGCGTCGGCTGGCGCGGCGACTCGGGCCTGACCGACGGCCAGGACGTCGGCCTGGACCTCACCGGCGGCTGGTACGACGCGGGCGACCACGTCAAGTTCGGCCTGCCGATGGCGGCTTCGACGACCATGCTGGCCTGGGGGGCGGTGGAGTACCGCTCCTCGTACGGCACGCAGCTGACCCACCTGCTGAACAACCTGCGCTGGGTCAACGACTACTTCATCAAGGCCCACCCGTCGCCGAACGTGCTGTACGGCCAGGTGGGCAACGGTGGCCTGGACCACGCCTGGTGGGGTCCGGCCGAGGCGATGGCGATGAACCGCCCGGCGTACAAGATCGACGCCAGTTGCGGCGGGGCCGACCTGGCCGGGGAGACGGCGGCGGCGATGGCGGCCTCCTCGATGGTGTTCAGGCCGACCGATCCCACGTACGCGAACACGCTGCTCACGCACGCGCGGCAGCTCTACACCTTCGCCGACACGGTCCGCAGGGCCTACAGCGACTGCATCACCGACGCGAGCGGCTACTACCGTTCGTGGAGCGGCTACAACGACGAGCTGGTGTGGGGCGCGCTCTGGCTCTACCGCGCCACCGGCGAGGCGTCCTACCTGGCCAAGGCCGAGGCGGGATACGCGAACCTCGGGACCGAGCCGCAGAGCACCACGAAGTCGTACAAGTGGACGATCGCCTGGGATGACAAGTCCTACGGGGCGTACGTGCTGCTGGCCAAGCTCACGGGCAAGCAGCAGTATCTGGACGACGCCAACCGGTGGCTGGACTGGTGGACGGTCGGGGTCAACGGGCAGAAGGTGGCGTACTCGCCGGGCGGGCAGGCCGTGCTGGACCGGTGGGGTTCGCTGCGGTATGCGGCCAACACCGCGTTCGCGGCGCTGGTGCACAGCGACTCGATCACCGACGCGACCCGCAAGACCCGCTACCACGACTTCGCGAAGCGGCAGATCGACTACGCGCTCGGCGACAACCCGCGCAACTCGTCGTACGTGATCGGGTTCGGCGCCAACGCCCCCAAGAACCCGCACCACCGCACCGCGCACGGCTCCTGGACCGACCAGATGACCAACCCGGTAGAGACCCGGCACACCCTGTACGGCGCGCTGGTCGGCGGCCCGCCCGACCCGAACGACGCCTACACCGACAAGCGCGACGACTTCGTGATGAACGAGGTCGCCACCGACTACAACGCCGGTTTCACCAGCGCTCTCGCCCGGCTGTACGGCGAGTTCGGCGGCACCCCGCTCGCCAACTTCCCGGTGGCCGAGACCCCGGACCCGGCGGAGATCTTCGTCGAGGCGTCGGTGAACGCGGCGGGCACCAACTTCACCGAGATCAAGGCGATGGTGCGCAACCAGTCGGGGTGGCCGGCGCGGGTGCTGAACAACGGCTCGTTCCGCTACTACTTCACGCTGGACGGCGACAGCCAGCCCGCGGACATCACGATCACGGCCAACTACAACCAGTGCCGGCCGCCGTCGGGGATCACCCAGCACTCGGGGCGGATCTACTACGTGACCATCGACTGCACCGGGCAGGCCATCGCCCCGGCCGGGCAGTCGCAGCACCGGCGTGAGGTGCAGTTCCGGATCGCCAGCACCAAGCAGTGGGACCCCACGAACGACTGGTCCTACACCGGGGTGTCCACGACTCCCGGCTCCACGCCGGTCCGCGTGAACAACATCACCCTGTGGTCGGGCACCACGAAGATCTGGGGCAACCCCCCAGGCAACCAGCCTTCCCCGTCCCCCAGCCCGTCCCCGTCTCCCTCTCCGTCACCCTCCCCCAGCCCCTCGCCGTCGCCGTCACCGTCGCCGAGCCCGTCACCGTCGCCCAGCCCCAGCCCGTCCCCATCCCCGTCTCCTGGTACGAAGGCGTGCGTGGCCACCTACCGGATCACGAACCAGTGGCCCGGCGGATTCGGCGCCGAGGTCGTCGTGCGGAACTCCGGCTCGGTCGGCATCACCGGCTGGACGGTCCGCTGGACGTTCGCGAACGGCCAGACCGTCAGCAACCTGTGGAACGGCACGCCCACCCAGACCGGCGCGAACGTCTCGGTGCGCGACGCCGGGCACAACGGAACACTCGCCGTCAACGCCACCGGCAGCTTCGGCTTCAACGGCACCTGGTCCGGCACCAACACCGTCCCCGCGGCCGTGACCTGCACGCCCGCCTGACCCCCGAGCCGCCCGCCTTCCCCTAGAAGGACCCCTCTGGGGGAGGCGGGCTCCGGGTCCCTCCGCTCAACCCCACGCCCGGTATCAACAAATCAGATCTAGAAGCGCAACAACTTCTGTTGGACAGGGGATTTCCCGCAGGTGAGGATTTCACGTGCGGCCGTAGTCAAGACCACCCCGTCCGAAATGGAGTTGGATTTGAGTCAAGCAGTCGAGGTCCTCGTCGTCGGTGGGGGCCAGGCCGGCCTGGCGATGAGTGAGCATCTGGCCGACTGCGGTGTGCCGCACCTCGTCCTGGAGCGGCATCGCATCGCGGAGCGCTGGCGCTCGGAGCGGTGGGACTCCCTGGTCGCGAACGGACCTGCCTGGCACGATCGTTTTCCCGGTCTGGAGTTCTTCGGCGTCGACCCCGACGCCTTCGCCTCCAAGGAGCAGATCGCGGACTACTTCGTCGCGTACGCGGAGAAGATCGGCGCGCCGATCCGGTGCGGTGTCGACGTGACGTCGGTGCGAAAGAACGTCGGCCGGCCTGGTTTCCGCGTGGAGACGTCGGACGGGACCATCGACGCGCGCTTCGTCGTCGCCGCGACCGGACCGTTTCAGGTGCCGGTCATTCCGCCGATCGTCCCGGATGGTGCGGTGCCGCTGCAGATCCACTCCAGCGCCTATCGCAACCCGACGCAGCTGCCCGACGGCGCCGTCCTTGTGGTCGGAGCCGGAGCGTCAGGCGTGCAGATCGCTGAGGAGCTCCGGCAGTCGGGCCGGTGCGTATACCTCTCCGTCGGCCCCCACGACCGGCCACCACGAAGCTATCGTGGGCGCGACTTCTGCTGGTGGCTCGGTGTCCTCGGAAAATGGGACGCGGAGGCTCCTCCCCAGGGCGCGGAACACGTCACCATAGCGGTCAGCGGAGCACGCGGCGGCCACACTGTCGACTTCCGTGACCTGGCCGCCCGCGGCATCCACCTGGTGGGCCTGACCGCTTCGTTCGACAGCGGCACGGTGCGGTTCTCGCCCGACCTCGGCGAGAACATCGCCAACGGCGACGCGAACTACCTGTCGCTGCTCGACGAAGCCGACGCCTACGTCGCGCGTAACGGCCTCGATCTTCCTGAGGAACCGGAGGCCCGCCTGCTCGGGCCCGACCCGGAGTGCGTGACCAACCCGCTCCTCGAGCTCGACCTCGCTGACAGCGGAGTCACCTCCATCATCTGGGCGACCGGGTTCGTCGCCGACTACAGCTGGCTCCACGTCGATGCGTTCGACGAGAACGGCAAGCCGAAGCACCGACGCGGCGTGTCGTCTGAGCCGGGTGTCTACTTCCTGGGACTGCCGTGGCTGTCCCGGCGCGGATCGAGTTTCATCTGGGGGGTCTGGCACGACGCCAAGTATGTGGCCGACCACCTGAAGACCCAGCGCGACTACCTCGCCTACGAGACGAGCGACGTCAAGTGAACGCACCTATCGTCGCCGGTGGACATATTCGGATCCGCCCGTTCAACACCCGCGACACCTACCCCGAGCAGAACCTCGACAACGACCTGTGCCAGGCCGTGGTCGCCGGTAACACCGTCTACGTGCGCGGACAGATCGGGCAGAACCTCGACACCAGCGAATCGGTCGGCATCGGCGATGTCGCGGCCCAGACGGAGCAGGCGATGGCGAACATCGACATGCTCCTGACTGAAGCCGGCGCGCGAATGGAGCATCTGGTCAAGCTGACGATCTACATCGTCGACCCGCGCTACCGCGAAGCCGTCTACCGCACGATCGGACGCTGGACCAGGGGGGTGCACCCGATCTCCACCGGCTTGGTGGTCTCCGCGCTGGCGCGGCCAGAATGGCTGGTCGAGGTCGACGCCATCGCGGTGATTCCGGAGGGCGAGCGGTGACCTTCTCGATTCTGGCGATCGACGGCAACGGCGCGGTCGGCATGGCCGTCACCTCCTCCAGCCCGGCCGTGGCCGCACGCTGCATCCATCTGCGGGCCGGGGTCGGCGGCGCCGCTTCGCAGAACGTCACCGATCCCCGCCTGGGCGTGGAGCTCCTGGACGCGCTGGAGACGGGTATCGGCGCCCGCGCCGCGCTGGACGGGGTCGTGCGGAAGCGACAACTGATCGAGTACCGCCAGCTCACCGCCCTCGGACTGAACGGCGAAAGCGCTACATTCTCCGGTGCCGAGACGCTCGGTGTGCACCACGACCGAACCGGCTCCGGCGTCGTCGCCGCCGGCAACATGCTCTCGGGAACCGAGGTGATCGACGCGCTCATCGAAGCTTTCGAAAGCTCTACAGGAGAGCTGGAAGAGCGACTGCTGTCCGCCCTCGCCGCCGGCCTCGAGGCGGGGGGCGAGGCCGGCCCGGTGCACTCGGCGGGGCTGGCGGTCGTCCGAACGGTTCCGTGGCGCGAGACGGACCTGCGGGTCGATTGGAGCGAGAAACCGATTGCCGAGCTGCGCGAGCTCCTGAAGGTGTGGCTACCGCAGCGCGACGACTACGTCGCCCGCGGTCTCAACCCGGCTGCCGCGCCGTCGTACGGCGTGCCTGGAGACGAGTAACGCGATGATCGACAACGCAAAGGAGCACGTGGCACAGTCGATCTCCGCCAATGCCGAGCGGCTGATCCGGCTGTCAGAGCAGTTGCACGCGCACCCGGAGACGGCGTGGGAGGAGCACCGGTCGGCGCGCTGGGTGGCTGAGACGCTCGACGAAGCCGGCTTCACGGTCACCCCGGCCTACCTCGGGCTCGACACCGCGTTCCTCGCGACGTATGGCAGCGGTCCCTTCCGCCTCGGGCTGTGCGCGGAGTACGACGCCCTTCCCGGCCTCGGACACGCCTGTGGGCACAATCTGATCGCGGCCATCACGGTCGGCGCGGCGCGTGCTCTCGCGCCGCTCGCCGACGCGGCGGGACTGACGATCGAGGTCTACGGCACACCCGCGGAAGAGGGCGGTGGCGGGAAGATCGAGCTGCTGGACCGCGGGGCGTTCGCCGGGCTGGATCTGGCGATGATGGCGCACCCGGCTCCTGTCGACGTCGCGGTGGCGGAGCCGTTCGCGGTGTCGCACTCCCACGTCTCCTTCCAGGGAAAGGCCGCCCACGCCGCGGCCTATCCCGAGCAAGGGGTCAACGCCGCTGACGCGTTCACCATCGCCCAGGTCGCGGTCGGGCTCCTTCGCCAGCAACTGCCGCAGACTGTCCGTGTTCACGGCGTGATGACCAACGGAGGCGAGGCCCCGAACGCGATCCCGGCCCGTACCGAGGGGAGATGGTACGTCCGCGCCGAGACCCTGGAGCAGCTGGCCGAGACCGAGGAAAAGGTGTGGCGGTGCTTCGCGGCCGGAGCCCTGGCCACCGGCTGCGAGCTCGACATCACTCCAGAGAGCAAGCCGTACGCGGAGTTCCGTAACGATCAGCCGGCGCTGCGTGCCTACATGCGGAACGCTGAGCGGCTGGGTCGCAGCTTCGACCGGGACTCGCCGGCCCGGCGCATGAATCGGGCGTCCACCGACATGGGGAACGTTTCCCAACTGGTGCCTGCGATCCACCCCTACGTGGGCATCGGGTCGCTCCCAGCCTTGAATCACCAGCCGGAGTTCGCCGCCCGCTGCGTCGGCGGTGACGCCGAGAAGGCGCTACTCGACGCCGCGACCGCTCTCGCGTGGACGGCACTCGACGTCGCCGTTTGACCCCGGTTGTCACGCTACCAGTAGCATTGCGCCTGTTCAGGCTCATCTTAGGAGTCAGGAAGGCAGCGTGAAGGCCCCCTCATTCACTCTGGTGCAACTGCGCTATTTCGCGGCCGCGGCCGAGCTGGGAAGCATGACAGCCGCCGCTCGAGAGCTCGTCGTTTCGCAGTCGGCGGTCTCCACCGCGGTCGCGCAGCTGGAGAAGGAGCTCGGAGTTCAGCTGCTGCTGCGCCATCACGCGCGCGGTCTGGCGCTGACGCCCGCTGGGCGAGTCTTCTACTCCGAGCTGCGCGGATTTCTCGCACACAGCCAGGAGCTGGCGGACAGTGCTACCAACGCGGGCAGAGAACTGGTCGGCACCCTTACTGTGGGTTGCTTCGACACCCTCGCCCCCTTCTGGCTGCCGCACCTTGTCGCGAGGTACGCGGAACAACACCCCGCCGTGAGCGTCGAGGCTCTCGAAGCCCAGCACGCCGCCCTCAAACAGAGTCTCCGATCGGGGAGATGCGAAGTCGCCCTGATGTACGCCTACGAGCTCGATGAGGACTTCGAAACCACCCGAGTCGGTTCGGCGCCCCCGTACCTCCTGCTCCCACCCGGCCACCGATTGGCTCACCGCACCCACGTTCACCTCGCCGAACTGGCCGAGGATCCCGTGGTGATGCTGGAACTGCCTGATACCTCCACCTACTTCCACTCGCTCTTCAAGGAGGTCGGCGTCGAGCCCCGAGTGCGGCATCGCACCGCCGGCTACGAGACGGTGCGGTCGATGGTCGCGGCGGGCCACGGGTACGCGGTCCTGAACCAGCGGCCGGCCCACAGCCACACCTATGGGGGAGGTTCGCTGGTAACGGTCGCCCTGGCCGACGACTTCCCAGCGCTTGACGTCGTCGCGGTGCGGATGAAGCAGGCCCGGCTCACCCGCAAGGCCGAAGCGTTCGTTCAGGTCTGTCGCGAAATAGGAACGCTGATGTTTCCAGGACCGGCGTAAGTGTCGGGCGTGTTACTGCATCGAATTTCCTGATGTAAGTGATCGGTTTCTCGCGTTAGACAGATTGACTCCCAGTAACACAGTGTGTACTTCGTTACTGTGCTGCACGAGGAGAGCTATGAGCACTCAAGCGCCCACCAATGAGGCCCTCGAGATCCGGACGATCGAACCTATCCCGATCACGGAGCGGCATGGGCGGGCGTCGCAGCTGTTCACCATCTGGTTCGGGTCGAACATCATGCTGCTGACCATCGCGACCGGCCTGCTGGGGACGCTCGTCTTCGAGCTGTCGATCCCGTGGGCCATCGCCGCGCTGGCGCTCGGCAATCTCGTCGGCGGCGTCGTGATGGCACTGCACGCGGCGCAGGGCCCCCAGATGGGCGTGCCGCAGATGCTGCAGACGCGGGCTCAGTTCGGTTACCAGGGCTCGTTGCTCGTGGTGGTCATCGTGGTCGCCATGTACACGGCGTTCTTCGCGTCGAACATGGTGCTGGGCGGTCAGGGCCTGGCGAACCTGACGGGGCTCAACGAGACCCTTTCCATCATGGTCATCGGAGCCGTCTCCGCGGTCGGCGCCATCTTCGGTTACAAGGTCATCCATGCGATGGCCGGCCTGCTGTCGGTAGTGGCCGGGGCTGTGCTCGTTCTCGCGTTCGTCATGCTTCTGGGCTTCGTCGACATTCCCGCGGGCACCTGGTCGGCCGGCGCCTTCAGCTGGGCCGGTTTTATGGGCACGGTGTCGCTGGCCGCCCTCTGGCAGATCGCGTACGCCCCTTACGTGTCCGACTACACCCGCTACATGCCGCGGGACACCGGCGTACGAGCCGCGTTCTGGGCGACCTACTCCGGCAGCGTCCTGGGATCGATCATCCCCATGATCTTCGGTGCCGTCCTGGGCGCCGCTTTCCCGGCGCTCGACACCGTCGGCGCCGTGCGCGAGGGCGCCGGGTCCGTGGGCGCGATCGTCCTGCTCGTACTCGTGCTCGGGATCGTGACGACCAACGCGATGAACCTCTACTGCGGGACGCTGTCCGTCCTGACCATCGGCCAGACGCTACGGTCGAGCTGGGCGCCTCAAGCCAGGGCCCGGTCGATCGTGGCGATCGCCATCTTCGCGGTCGCCCTCGGCCTCGCTCAGCTGAGCAAGGGTGACTTCCTCACCAACTTCGTGAACTTCATGCTGCTCCTGCTGTGCGCGCTGGTGCCGTGGACGGCCGTGAACCTGGTGGACTACTACCTCGTACGCCACGGCGAGTACGACATCTCCGCGCTGTTCCGCGCGGACGGGGGTGTCTACGGCCGCTACAACGTCCCGGCGATCGGCTGCTACGTGATCGGCATCGCCGTGCAGATTCCCTTCCTTTCCAACGCGCTGTACGTCGGACCAGTGGCTGACGCGCTGCACGGCGTCGACATCTCGTGGATTGTGGGCCTGGCCGTCATCAGCCCCCTCTACTACTTCTGGGTTCGCGGCCTGTCCCCGGCCACACAGGCTTCGGCCCCCAACCTCGCGGAGGTCGAAGGCGTATGACCACGCGAACTCACGAAGACTGGCTCGCACTGGCGAAGAAGGTCGTGCCCACGACCACCGCCTGGATCGACGGGCCCGTGTCATCCCTGTCCGCAGCGACTCGGACGACCGTCAACCCCGCCACAGGGGCAGTCCTCGCCGAGGTGGCCGAGTGCGACGAGCGCGACGTCGACGCCGCCGTCGCGGCCGCCCGGCGCGCCTTCGAGGCGGGGAACTGGTCCACCGCGTCGCCCAGGGAGAGGGCGGCCGCCCTCCACCGGATCGCGCGGAAGATCGAGGAGAACGTCGACGAGCTGGCTCTCCTGGACAGCCTCGACGCCGGCAAGCGTATCGTCGACACCATCTCGATCGACGCCCCCGGCTCGGCCGCGATCCTGCGCTGGTACGCCGAGTCCCTGGACAAGGTCTACGGGGAGGTCGCGCCCACGGGACCCGCCGACCTCGCGGTCGTGAGCAGGGAACCGCTCGGGGTCGTGGCCGCGATCGTGCCGTGGAACTACCCTCTCGAACTCGCTGTCTGGAAGATCGCTCCAGCACTCGCCGCCGGTAACAGCGTGATCCTCAAGCCTGCCGAGGACTCGCCGCTGTCCGCGCTTCGCCTGGCCGAGCTCGTCGCCGAAGCCGGCCTGCCCGACGGGGTCTTCACCGTCGTGCCGGGCGCCGGCCCGGTGGTGGGACGGGCGCTGGGGAGGCATCACGACGTCGACGTGGTGACGTTCACGGGTTCGACCAGCACAGGGCAGCTCTTCCAGCAGTACGCCGGCCAGTCCAACCTCAAGCAGGTCTGGCTGGAGGCCGGCGGAAAGAGCGCCGTCGTCGTGCTCGACGACGTCGCCGACCTGGACCTCGTGGCCGACGGCGTGGCGACGGGGATCTTCACCAACACCGGGCAGGTCTGCTCGGCCACGTCGCGGCTCGTCGTGCAGCGTGGCGTAGCCGACGAGCTGGTCCAGCGCGTGCTCAGCCGGGCGCTCGCGATCAACATCGGCGATCCGCTCGACCCCGCCACCGGCATGGGCCCCGTGGTCAGCCGGCGCCAGGCCACGAGGGTCCTGGAACTCATGGAGACCGGCGCGGCGGAGGCGCGCGAGGTCCACGGGGGCGGACTCGTGCCGGACATGCCCGAACCGACCTACATCAGGCCCCAGGTGCTGCTCGGCGTCGACCCGGCCGCCCGCATCGCGCGAACCGAGGTCTTCGGACCGGTCCTCTCGGTCCATGTCGTGGACACCGTCGACGAGGCCGTCACTGTCGCGAACAGCACCCCCTACGCGCTGGCAGCGGGGCTGTGGACCGACAGCCTCAGCCGGGCCCACGGTGTCGCGCGCCGGCTGCGCGCGGGGACCGTGTCGGTGAACTGCGTTGACGCTCTCGACGTCACCACGCCGTTCGGAGGCTTCGGCCAATCGGGTTACGGGCGAGACCTCTCGCTCCACGCGCTGGACAAGTTCACCGGACTCAAGACCACCTGGATTCGACATGGCTGAAACAGCCGCACGCTCGCGCGACACCTTCGACTTCCTCGTCGTCGGCGGCGGCACGGCAGGATCCCTGCTCGCGGCTCGGCTGGCCGAACAGGGCCGCGACGTGGCCCTCATCGAGTGGGGTCCCGACGACGAGCACGAGCCCCGGGCCCGCGAGCTCCGCAGATGGGACGAGATGCTCGAGGGCGAGTACGACCTCGACTACCGCAGCGAACCGAACCAGCGCGGCAACTCCCATATCCGGCTTGCCAGACTGCGGATCCTCGGCGGTTGCTCCACCGCCAACACGATGATCTCCTGGCGGCCGCTCCGCGGCGACCTGGACGAGTGGGTGGCCCTGGGCGCCAAGGGCTGGGACCCCGACACGATCCTCCCGCTCTACGACCGGCTGCGCACGCCGATCCAGCCCGTGGCTCCGGCGGACCGCAACCCCTACGTCGCCGACGTCGTGACGAGCGCGTCCGCCGCGCTCGGCCTGCCTGTGCGGGAACGCTGGAACGACGGCCGCCTCGACGAGTCCCCCAGCGGGGTCGGCTTCTTCGAGGTCGGGTACACCGCGGAGACCAACCTGCGCGCGTCGACCTCGATCCACTACGTGCACCCGGCGCGCGCCCAGGGCCGGGGCCCGGTGGTCCTGACCGGGCTGAGAGCCGTGCGCATCCTGTTCGAGCACGAAGCCGACGGCCTTCGTGCTCGCGGGATCCGCGTGCGCGACGCCGATGGGGCTCAACGTGACCTCCACGCCGCCGCTGAAGTCGTGCTGTGTGCCGGCGCCATCGACACTCCACGCCTGTTGCAGCTCTCCGGTGTGGGCGCCCGCCAGGTGCTCCAGGACGCGAACATCCCCGTCGTGCTCGATCTCCCGGGGGTCGGCGAGAATTTGCAGGACCACGTCGAAGGGCTCGTTGTCTGGGAGGCCAGACGCGTTCCACCGACCACGTGCGCCAGCGGCTGGGACGCCGGCGCCGTGCTGAGCCTGGACGGCGACGGAGAACCCGGCGAAGGCGACGGGCGTCCGGACGTTCTCATGCACTTCCCCGTCGAACCGTGGGCGGTGCACGCGGAACGTTTCCTCGACGAGCGGGGAGCCCCTCCGCTGCCGGCCGCGACGGTCGCGATCGCCCCCAATGTTGCCCGCCCGCACAGCCGAGGCCGAGTCTGGGTCCGCTCCGGCGACCCCGACGCGCCGCCGGCCATCGATTTCCGGTCGTTCACCGACCCTGACGGGCACGACGAGGCGATGCTGCTCGCGGGCGTCCGCCTCGCCCGCCGGATCGCGTCGGTCGAACCGATGAAGTCGTGGGTCACGCGTGAGGTGTTCCCCGGCCCCGCCGTCACCGGCGACGAGGAGCTCTCGGCGATCGCCCGCGCGACACACCAGACCGTCTACCATCCGTCCGGCACCTGCCGGATCGGAGCGTCCGGCGATGACACCGCGGTTGTCGGTCCTGACCTTCAGGTCCATGGGATCAGGGGTCTGCGCGTCGCCGACGCCTCCGTCTTCCCCACGCTCACCTCGGTCAATCCGGTGGTGACCGTCATGCTCGTCGCTGAACGGGCGGCCGACCTCATCGCATCAGAACACGACCAAGGTTGAAAGGCGGCCTCTCCAGGCCACTGGAGAGGCCGCCCGCTCATGGGGCCGGGCTAGCGAACCTGGACGAAGACCGGGTTGGAGTAGAACCACAGGTCCTCCCACGGGCTCTCCAGGCCGTCGGCGAGGGGCTCGGCCTCGTCGGTGCTGGTGCCGCGGACCCGGGCGTAGAGGTCGGTCTCGACGTTCCGCAGGGTGTGGCGGATGACGTAGTCCTGGCCGGACTTGCGCCAGTCGCGAGGGCCGAAGCGGGCCTCGACCTTGGTGGTGGGGTTGGTGTCGGAGTCGAGGTTGGCGTTGGGACCGGTGATCTGGCCGACGATCAGGTCGACGCGGCGGACCTGGGGCCGGTCGCCGTTGCCGTTCTTGCCCTGCAGGGGGCGGAACCTGATCTCGATGTCGACGTCGGAGCGGTTGCGGCGGCTGACGGTGAGGGTCTCGCCCATCTCGGCGTCCCGGCCCTGGCCGCTGGCGGTGAGGTCGAGGCTGGTGATCAGGTCGCCGGTGGTGACCCAGATCCGGCCGTTGCGCAGGCCGTCCATGATGTCGCCGTAGTCCTGCCTGGCCAGCACGTAGGTCTTGCTGTACTCGCCCGGCCAGAAGTCGGAGCCGCCGCGGGTCCAGTGCACGTGCGAGTCGGAGGTCGCGGTGATCCACCAGCGCCGGCCCTCACCGAGCAGCGAGTCCCACAGGCCGCCCACGCGAGCGGTCATCTGGTCGTAGCCGCCGTAGGTGGGGTGGTTGCCGTACCCGCCGCGGGCGCCTCCGTTGAGCGGGCCCGCCTGGTGGCCGGGAGCGCCCTCGAAGCCGACGTAGATCTCCGGTGCGAGGTTGTTGCCGTTGCGGAACTCCCGGGGCGTGTCCTGCCCGTAGACGCCCAGGCCGGTCGCGGACCGCGCGGCGTGGTGGGCGATCACCAGCGGCTTGTGCCCCATGCCCTTGGCGGCGGTCAGGAACTCGATCATCTTGGCCTCGGTGTTGCGGCCCGGATCGGCGGGGAACGGGTCGTTCTTGGCGAAGCGGCTCTCCAGCTCGAACAGCTGCTGCGCCTCACCGCTGTGGTGCGGGATCATCAGCGTGTGGTGGTCCAGCGCCGGGGCGTCGAACTCCATCCCCCAGAACTGCAGGACCTCGGGCACCAGGATGCGGGAGCGCAGCAGGTCGGGGTAGGCCTGCTCCAGGTTCACCTTCGAGTGCGTGGGCCCGCCGTGGTCGGTGCACATCGCCCAGGTGAGGCCGAAGTGCTTGGCCATGATCGCGTTGGTGACGATGGGGTAGACGGCGTCGGCGCCCTTGCTGAACCTCGGCGGGTTGACAGAGGTGTCGAAGTCGCCGCTGTACTCGGAGTGGACGTGGTGGTCGCCGGCGCGCCACACCCGGTTGCGGGAGTCACCACGCTTGCCGTCGTTGTCGTCGTGGTCGTGCGCCAGCGCCGGGCCGGTGGCGACCAGGGGGCTCGCGGCGACCAAGGTCGCTCCGACGCCCGCGTACCTGACCAGCTGGCGCCGCGAGATGGCCGAGCCCTCGGATCCTTCGGTGTTCTTGTCTTTCATGGTGACGCCTTTCGCGTACGTGCCATGGGGGGTGCCAAGCGGCGAGTCTCGAAGGGCGCGCTGAACGCAGCATGAACAAAGATGGCGACGGCCGAGAACCGGGACATAACTTCTACTTCTGGTAGAAACTGCGCGTGATCGCAGGTCATGGCCCCAGCTGACCGAGGGGGCGCGGCTCGCGTACGATCTGGCATCGACGACGGATGGAAGGGGTGCGCGGTGCTGGCCTTGCTGATCGCCGCCGGCGTCTGCCTGCTCCCCGTCCTGCTCGCACCCGTGCTGGCCAGAGCGGGGTGGACTCGCCAGCACCCTCGGGCCGCGCTCGCCCTGTGGCAGGCCGCCGGCCTGGCGAGCGGGCTCGGCGCCGTAGGGGCGGGGCTGGCGGTGGCGGCCGCACCGCTGGCCGCCGTCTTCCCGCACGACGTGCACGCCCTGGGCCAGCAGATCCTCGCCGGTCGAGGGCTCGCCGGCCTGGGCCCCGCGCATGTCGCGGCGCTGCTGTGTTCGGTGGGCCTGGTCTGCTGGGTCCTGGCGAACACGGTCGGCACGCTCCTGAGAACCGCTGCCGAGCAGCGCCGCCAGCGGCTGCTCGTGGATCTGGTCGCCGACCATTCGATCGAGCATGACGCGTACGTGCTGCCGAGCGGGGAGCCCGTCGCCTACTGCGTCCCGGGCGCGGAGCCGCGGATCGTGCTCAGCCGGGGGACCTTGGACGTGTTGGACCACGGCCAGCTTCAGGCGGTGCTGGCGCACGAGCGCGCCCACCTGCGCGGGCGGCACGACCTGCTCCTGCTCCCGTTCATCGCGCTGGCCCACGCCTTCCCCTGGCTGCCCGCGGCCAGGCACGCCCGGGACGCCGTCCCCGTGCTGCTGGAACTGCTCGCGGACGACCAGGCGAGACGCGCGCACGGCAGCCTCGAGCTGGCCCAGGCCATCGTCCACATGAGCGCCCGCCGCGAATCGCCGGGGACGATGGCGCTGGCGGGCCCCGCGGCGGCCGAGCGAGTCGAACGTCTGCTCAACGGCACCCGCTCAAGGTCACGCTGGGTGTCCCCGGCCGCGTACCTGGTCGGATGCCTGCTGCTCAGCGGGCCGATCGCGATCCTGGTCGCCCCCGTGCTGTGCGGAATCCCCTAGTGGCTACCGCGTCAAGGCCTGATCTTGGCGCGGCGGCTGTGCTGGTACTGGGCGTAGCGGTTCCGGGCACGGGCGCGGAGGACCTTGGAGCCCGCGCGGGCTCGGTCGGTCCCGTCCATCAGGAGAAGGGCAAGGCGCCGGAGCAGGACGGGCAGACGCCTGCGTAGCTCGCCGAGGAGGGTCAGGGCGCCCTCCTGGCCCCGGGCGAGCAGGGCGCGGCCCTGGTCGGTGGCCTCGTCGCGGCGGCGGAGCATCTCCTGCTTGTTCTCCTCGGCGAGCTGTTTGCCGAGCACGTCGGCTCCCGCGGTGAGCAGGACGACCACCATCAGGGCGACGCGGGTGCCGAGTTCGTCGACGCGGCCGTCCAGCGCGTACCTGCGCTGTTCCCGCCACCAGCCGACCCAGGCGGGGCCGCCCTTGCCGAGGGAGGTGAGCCCCTCCACCCGGAGCCTGCGGCGGTGGCGGCGGACGCTGGCGGGGTCGAGGGTGGTCTGGACGGCGACGGCGACGCCGCGGTTCCACTCGCGGGCGGCGATCTCGCCGGTGCGTTCGCGCATCTGATCGAGGACGTCGCGGGCCTGGGCCAGGATGATGGGCACCTCGGTCAGCACGCGGGTGATCTCCCGGCAGCCGTCGAAGCCGCCGGAGTGGCACGCGCGGTGCTCGCAGCGGTGCCGGGCGGCGTGCGCGAGCGCGCCGGAGGAGACCGCCTCGGCGAGCACCAGGTGGCCGGTGGACTCGCCCGCGGCGAGTTCGGTCAGCCCGGCGGCGTCCACGGCGAAGCCGCGATATCGGGGGCGGTGCCCGGCGATATAGGTGGCGGCGAGGCCGGTCAGGACGAGCGGGGGCGTGGTGTCCAGGAGCGCGCGGTCCAGGGTCTCGTCGGCGAGGTCCAGGTCGAGCCAGTTGGTGAGCAGGACGTCGCCGCCGTTCAGCCACCAGCGTTCGGTGTCGGCGGGATGCGCGGTCATGTGGGTGACCAGCGAGATCGGGGTCCGGTGCTCGCGGCCCTCGAAGACGATCGGTCCCGGCACCCGGTCGGGCGTGACGGCCGGAGTGCCGCCCGCCAGCCAGGCTGCGACCTCGCGGCCGGACCAGCGGGCGTCCGGGTCGACGGTGAGCAGGCCCGCGAGCAGGTGCTGCCAGCGGCCCAGGCCGGTGTCGCCGAGTTCGACGGCGGGGTCGCCCGGCTCGAACCGGGGCGGCCGCCCGGTCAGCAGCTCGTGCACGAGCACTCCCAGGGCCCACCAGGCGTCCCGCTCACCGGCGGCGCTCTCCGGGGGCGGGGGCTGCGACCAGCCGTACCGGTCGGGGCGGGGGATCAGGCCGAGGCGCAGGGTGAGCGGCTCCAGGCCGGTGACGATCAGGTCCTCGGCGCGGAAGTCGCCCAGCTCCTGGCCGGTGGCGGCCCGCCACTCCGCGACCAGGGCGGCGACGGCCGCGACGGCTTCCTTGGTCCGCTCCTCGTTCCACGGCTCGCCGGTGATCAGGCCGCGCAGCGAGTCGGTGCCCAGGTGGGTCTGGACCAGCCAGGGCAGGTCGCCGTCACCGGAACCCGCCCGCCCATACGCGACAAGACCGGCCACCGGCTGGCCCACCAGGCGGTCGAGCAGCCCTTCGTCCAGCCAGCGCCCCGGCTGGTAGACGCGCAGCGCGACAGGGTTGGGTTCGCCGTTTCTGGGCCGGGCGAGATAGAGGTCGCTCTCCTCGTCCTGAGCGAGAAGCGCCTCGATCGTGTACCGCCGTCGCAACGACATCGGCACCAGGGAGAACCGGATCACAGGCACTGATCCTTTCAATGGCCGGCATACCCGCCATGTTGATCTGACTACGAAGTGCTAACGGAGAAACGACTGAGGACGGGGAGCAGGTTCCTTGGCACTCCAGCGACGCTGCTAGCTTGAACGGCGTGGTGACGAGGGTGCTGCACGCGATCTGGGCGGAGGGCCGTCTGGCGTTGTGGGCCGAGGACAGCACGCTACCGCTGACCACCCACTCCCGCGCCGAGGTCCGCGACCACCCGTTCGCGCTGCCCGCGTCTGCCGTCCCCAAACTCGTGCCGCCCAAGGTCACGGGGTATAGGGGCACGAGTTACAAGGTCGCGGAGCCCGCGATTCCCGTGCGATCCGCCGTGTTGCTGCTGCCGAGTTCGGGGCGCGGCCCCGCGCCCTCGCCCGAGCTCGGGGTCGACGTCACCGTCCGGAATCCCCGGGTCGCGCGCTGGCGGGTGCCGATCCTGCCGTACGCCCCTGGCGAGTTCGACGCGATTCCTGGGCCTTCGGTGCGATATTTCGGGATTGTTGGGGATTTCGCGCGTGATCTCGTCCGGCGGGGGCGGATCCTGCCGTGGCTCACCGCCGACGAGGCGCGGTGGCGACCGGTGCTGACCGGAACGGATGCCGCGCGGTTCCGGGAGCTGGCGGTGGCGATGCCGCCGGTGTGCAGGGCCGTACAGGAGGAGGGGCGGTCCGGTGAGGTGTTGCTGGGGGCGCTGACGGAGCTGGTGGACGGGGTCGCGCGGCGGGCGTTTCCGGACAAGCTCATCGGCGCGTACCGGCCCGGGCGCAAGAGCGCGCTGGCGGATCGCTGGCTGCTCGCGCTGACCGACCCGGAGCCCCGGCTGGACGAGGTGGACGAGACCGAGGCGGCGGAGCTCAGAAGCGCGCTGGCGGCGTGGTTCCAGGCCGCGCGCGGTCTCGGCGGCCCGGTCCGGGTGGACTTCCGACTGGTCGAGCCGGGCGCGGACGGCCAGTGGCGGGTGGAGTTCGGACTGCGGTCGGCCGAGGACGCGGACGTGCGGATCGCGGCGGAGGACGTGTGGGCGGGCGCCGCGTTCACCGCGACACCGGAGCCGCGCAAGACGCTGACCGGCGGGCTGCACCGGGCGATCAGGCTCTACCCCGACCTCGACCGGGCGCTGCGCGTCCCCCACCCGGCGCGGCTGAGCATGGACACCCGGGGCGCGTTCGCGTTCCTCCGCCACGCCGCGCCGCTGCTGGAAGCCGCGGGATACGGCGTGCGGCTGCCCTCCTGGGCGGGCAGGACCCGCCTGGGCCTGAAGATGACCACCCGATCCCGGCCGGGACCGCCCAACCTGGGGCTCCGCGAAGTCGTCGATTTCCGGATGGACCTGGCCGTGGGCGACCAGGTGATCGACGAGGCGGAGCTGGCCGAGCTGGCCCGGCTCAAGGTGCCGCTGGTCCGCGTCCGCGGCGAATGGGTGGAGCTGGACGACCGCCAGCTGAAGGCGGCCCTGCGCGCGGTCGAGGAGCGGCGCGTCACCGAGCTGACCGTGGGCGACGTGATCAGGGAGGTGGTGCTCGGCGGCGCGGACGAGCTGCCGCTGGTCGAGGTGGACGCCGACGGCCTGCTCGGCGACCTGCTCTCCGGCGAGACCGAACGCCGCCTGCGCCCCGTGCCCACCCCCGCGACCCTGGACGGCGCGCTGCGGCCCTACCAGGAGCGCGGCCTGGCCTGGCTGGGCTTCCTGTCGGGGCTCGGCCTGGGCGGCATCCTCGCCGACGACATGGGCCTGGGCAAGACGATCACCACGCTCGCGCTGCTGCTGGCCGAACGCGCGGACACCACGGCAGCGCCGACCCTGCTGGTCTGCCCGATGTCGCTCATCAACAACTGGCAGAAGGAGGCCGCCAGGTTCGCGCCCAGCCTGCGCCTCTACATCCACCACGGCGGCGCCCGCCGCCGCGACGAGGAACTCGCCGCCACGATCGCGGCCGCCGACCTGGTGATCACCACGTACGGCACCGCGCTCCGCGACCTGCCCGCGCTGGCCCGGCAGGGCTGGGAGCGGGTGGTCTGCGACGAGGCCCAGGCGATCAAGAACAGCGCGGCCCGGCAGGCCCAGGCCGTGCGCCAGATCCGGGCCAGGACCAAGCTCGCGCTCACCGGCACGCCGGTCGAGAACCACCTGGCCGAGCTCTGGTCGATCATGGAGTTCTGCAATCCCGGCCTGCTCGGCCCCGCCCGGGCGTTCCGGACCCGCTACCAGGAGCCGATCGAGCTCCGCCGGGACGAGAACGCGATGCGGGCGCTGCGCCGGGCGACCGGGCCTTTCGTGCTGCGCCGCCTCAAGACCGACAAGACGATCATCTCCGACCTGCCGGACAAGCAGGAGATGAAGGTCTGGTGCACGCTCACCCCCGAGCAGGCCCGGCTCTACCAGGCGGTGGTGGCCGACATGATGGGCCGGATCGAGAGCAGCGACGGCATCGAGCGGCGCGGCAACGTGCTGGCCACGATGACCCGGCTCAAGCAGGTCTGCAACCATCCGGCGCACCTGCTGAAGGACGGCTCCCGGCTGGACGGGCGCTCCGGCAAGCTGGCCCGGCTGGAGGAGCTGGCCGAGGAGATCATCGAAGAGGGCGACAAGGCGCTGGTGTTCACCCAGTACGCGGAGTTCGGCACCCTGCTCCAGCCGTACTTGGAGGCCCGGCTGGACCGGCCGGTGCTCTGGCTGCACGGCGGGCTGAGCAAACGCCGCCGGGACGAGCTGGTGGAGCGGTTCCAGGGCGACGACGAGCCGATGATCTTCCTGCTGTCGCTGAAGGCGGCCGGGGTCGGGCTGAACCTGACCGCCGCCAACCACGTCATCCATGTCGACCGCTGGTGGAACCCGGCGGTCGAGAACCAGGCCACCGACCGCGCGTTCCGGATCGGGCAGACCAGGAACGTGCAGGTCAGGAAGTTCATCTGTGTGGGCACGCTGGAGGAGCGGGTGGACGAGATGATCGAACGCAAGCTGGCCCTGGCCGACAGCGTGGTCGGCGGGGGCGAGGACTGGCTGGCCGACCTGTCCGCCGACCAGCTGCGCGAGCTGTTCCGGCTCAGCCCGGAGGCGGTGCGCTGATGGATCCCCTGGACGTCGAGGACGTGCCGTTCGCGGAGCGGCTGGACGACTTCTACGGGCCCTCGGTCTCGCTGGCCCGGCTGAAGGAGCACCCGAGCGTGGCCACCCCCGCGGACCTGCTGCTGCGCGCGCTGGAGCCGCCGCCGATCAAGATCAGGCACATCCCGCTGCTGGACCTGCTCCGCCCGGCCTACCGGAGGCTGCCGTCAGGTGTCGACGAAATCCTGGGCGACCATGACCCGGACGCCGTTCGGGATGGTGGTGAGGGTCAGGGGGGTGCGTAGCCGTACCTCGCCGTCGATGTCGGCGGCCATCGGCGGGTCGGTCTCGATCAGCATCTCCCGGCCGATCACGAAGGGGCCCCCGGCCAGGCTGCGCCACTTGCCGGTGGTGGCCCGGTTCATGGTCTCCACCAGCAGCCGTAACCGTTTGCCGGAACCCAGCTGGTAGGCGACCAGACGCCGGTTGTCGATGCTGATGTCCCTGGCGATCTGCCAGCCGCCGTGGAACCGGCCGTTGGCGATGTTGAGCTGGTGGGTGAGCAGCTCGTGCCGGACGCCGTCCACGGTGATGAACGCGCGGAACGGGTGGTGGCCCGGCAGGATGGTCAGCGCGGTGAGCGGGTAGGCGGCCCGGCCGAGCGCCCGCTTCAGCCACGGTTTGACCGTGCCCGCCACCTCCACCGAGACGCCGAAGCTGGCCAGGTTGGCGAACGGGCGGTCGCCGCACAGGCCCAGGTCGATGTCGGCGACCTTGCCCTCGGTGAAGATCCGGACCGCGCCGGTGCGGGTCAGCGGCAGGCCGAGGCTGCGGGCGAAGTTGTTGGTGGTGCCCAGCGGGAGCACGCCCAGCGCCACGTCGCGGTGAGCCAGCTGCTTGACCGCGGCGCTCAGCGTGCCGTCGCCGCCGCCCACGATGAGCAGGTCGGGGCCGAGCGCGAGTGCCTCGTCCAGGGTGGCCCGGAGCCGCTTCGGCTCCTCCACCGGGAAGACCCCGAGCGGGGCGAACCCGGCGGCCCGGATCAGGCGCAGCACCTCGTCGTAGTGCCTGCGCCCGCGCCGGGACTTGGTGTTGACCACAACGGCGGCCCTCCGGTGTTCCCGGACGGCCGCCGTATGGTCTGCCTTGCTCCGCATGATCACATGCTAACGGTTTACTTCTTCGCCGCCGTCACCTGAAGGATGACTCCGAGGTTGAGCGGGAGCGGGCTGATCAGCTTGATCTGCACGCCCTGCTGCTTGCCCTCGTCGCCGGGGTTGCCGGTGCCGAGGGTGAAGCCGAGGAAGTCCTCGCCGTAGAGCCCGGTGGCCGGTGAGCCGTCCGGGTTGACGACGCGGACGCTGTACTGCTGGTCGTCCTTGGAGGGCACGACCGCCGAGGCGTCGCGGTTACGGGCGAACAGGCCCTGGGCGCCGCGGTCCTCGATGCCCGGGTACCAGGTCTTGGCGTCGGTGAACGCCTTGACCGGGTTCTGCGCCGGGAACGAGGTGCAGTACTCGCTGAACGGCTCGCCCGCGGCCTCCAGGCACTCCTTGAACGGGTAGGTCTTGTTGAAGCCGAAGGCCGCGTTGGAGGCCTGCGGGCGCATCGGGATGTTCTTCAGGACGCTGGGGTCCTTCGTGGCCGCGACACCGGACCGGCGCAGCGGGTCGAAGTGCGAGTCCACCAGCAGCATCTCGCCCTTCGAGCCGAGCGACGGCAGCGACAGCAGGTTGGCCGCCACGCTGTTGGCGGCGAAGGACGCGTCCCGCAGCCAGACCAGCAGGCCTGGCGCGTTGTACTTGACCTTCTCCACCTTCCAGACGTTGTTCCGCTGGTAGGTGGTGTCGTAGGTGTACGCCAGGCCCTGGTCGAACCCGTCGTAGTTCCGCCACTCGGCCAGATAGAACAGCTCCGTGATGACGGTGCCGGAGTGCCGCGTCCAGCCGGCGCCCCGGGTGTCGGTGAAGGTGGTGACGGCGGGGGTCCAGCCGTTGGCGCCGCCCTCGACGTCGTCGCTCCAGACGGTGGTCCCGCCGTTGGTGAGCGAGAAGTCGTCGGCGAACCAGCCGCGCTCCACGAACGCCTCGTCCGTCGCGTACCGCAGCCGGACCTGGACGGTCTGGCCCGCGAACGGGGCGAGGTCGATGTAGTCGTGCCGCCAGCCCTCGGTGTGGTCGGTCAGGCCGTACTTCTTGCCGCCGAAGTCCTGCATGCGGTTGTTGGGGTCGGCGTAGCCGTCGTCGGTGGAGACGAGCGCGCCGCCCTCGGTGAAGATCTTCTGCTCGGTCCAGGTGGCGCCGCCGTCGGTGGAGACCTCGACGAAGCCGAAGTCCCAGTCCGCCTCGATGACGTAGTCGTTCCACATCCAGAACTTCACATCGGAGCCGGCCGGCACGTCGACCGTGCGGGTGAGCCGCACGTCGGCCCAGTTCTGGTCGTTGCCGGTCCACCAGGCGTTGGCGCCGCTGTGCGGGGTCGTCATGGTGACCGACTTGTTCGGCAGGTTGACGCGGACGCCGTCCTCGGTCAGCTTGGGCGTGCGCGAGGCCTGGCCGACGGTGACGAGCTTGGTGCCGTCACCGGGGTTGAGGGCCTTCGGGTTCACCCAGCCGAGCACCCACTTGTCCCAGGCGCCCATGTGGGCGGGCATCGACTGGAAGATCGGCCCGGAGTGCGAGCCGGTCGACATGAGGTCCCAGAACTCGACGCTGGAGTCGCCCCCGCCGGTGGAGTCGTACAGGTCGGGCAGGCCCAGGTCGTGGCCGTACTCGTGGGCGAAGACGCCGACGCCGGAGTCCTCGGGCTGCACGATGTAGTTGGAGATGCGCTTGCCGGTGCCGGGGATGGTGTAGCCGCCGGGGATGGTGGCGGAGTGCGCCCAGATGGCGTAAGTGTTCTCCGCGCCGCCGCCGCCGGACTTGTCCTCACCGGCGTGCACCAGCACCAGGTGGTCGATGACGCCGTCCGGCTCCAGGAGGTTGCCGTCGCCGTCGGCGTCGCTGACGTCCTCGACGTCGTAGTCGGCCCACGGGAAGTTCGGCTGCTGGGCGGCCAGCACGTTGACCGCGTCGATGCCGAGCTGCGCCGGTCCTGCGGGGTTGTCGGGGTGGCCGTTCATGTTCTGCGGGGCGTTGTTGCCGGCCGGGTTGCACTCGGCGGCGCCGTACCAGCCCTCGGAGTGGGGGACCTTCAGCCAGCCCACGGCCGCGCCGGTGACGGTGTAGGCGCCCTTGGACATCTCCTCGTACATCTTCTTCATGGTGAAGCCGGAGATGTCGATGCCGCTCTTGCCGTCGCGGGGGTCCTTCAGGTCCGGACGGACCCGGGTGGTGATCCCCTTGTCGGTGTAGAGCATCTTGTTGAAGTGGTCGGTGCTGAAGTCCGATACCCACATCGAGTTGTTGTCCTTGCCGGGACCGGGGAGGGTCGCCGGGTTCGGGATCTTGTTGTGCAGCGGGCCGTTGACCTTGGTTCCGGCCGGCTCCACCACGCAGGTGTTCGGGGTCGCCGTGGACTCCTGGCGGCTGAAGCCGGAGAAGTCGTCGTTGGCGTTCTCGTTGAACTCGACCAGCAGCGTCAGCAGCTTCGCGGTCTGCTTGGTGCCGGCCTTCTTGAAGATGAACTCGAACGGGTTCTTGCCGGTCCTGACGGCGCGCCGCTCGTTCTCGGCGAGCCTGCGGGCCGCGACGGGGTTGCCGCCCGCGTACTTGCGGTCGATGGTGTGCGCGGTGGTTTCCTGCGCGGACCGGCCGGCCCGGCTCTGGGAGCCGGTGGTGATGCGCTCCTCGTCCCGGGAGGAGACGTCTCCCTGGACCGTCGGGGGCGCGTAGTTGATGTAGTAGTCGCTGGCTGACGGGATGTAGTTGGCCACCGTGGTGTCGGCCGCCGCGATGGTGACCGTGGCCCCGGGAATGGCCACGAGTCCCGCTGCCGCGAGGCCGAGGGCGGGCACGATGGCGGCCAGACGCCGGACCCGTCCTGAGGATGTTCTGCCTGACAAGGTATGTCCCTCCCTGCCCGGGGTTACCGGGCGACATCCGAGACGCGCTAGGGATGTCGCGCGCCCACGCGACGCGAGCCGGACGAGGCCTGCCTGCGCCGCATTACGACGCATGTGACAGAAGGCCACACACGCCGCATGCCGGACGTTAGATGAACGAGTAATGCATTGGTAAAGTCAACTGGTGATGTTGCGAAACCGTAATCGATCTGTATTTGTCACACGGGGAGTCAGAACAAGATCAACACGGTAATGGCGGTTCCGGCCAGGGCGAGGCCGTAGCAGGTCAGCGCGATGAGGCGGTCCCAGCGGGCGATCCCGAGCAGTTCCTCGGCGGTGAATCTGATCCGGTGCGCCGCGTGGAAGAGCGCCAGCAGAACCAGCCCGACGAGCGCCAGCCGGACCAGCACATTTGACAGCAGCGCAGTCAGATCCGGCCTTGACAGGACCCCGAGCGGGACCAGCACGCCCAGGATCAGCACCAGCGCGGGCAGGGTCATCGCCGACACCACCCCGCCGCCCCCGAACAGCAGCCACAGGTACGGCTCCGCCCGCCGCCGCAGCGGGCTCACGACAGCACCCACAGGATGAGCGCGGAGACCACCAGCCAGGCCGAGAAGTTCCCGCCCGAGATCATGAAGTCGGGCACCCGCCACCCGTCCAGCCGGATCACGGTGGCCTTCGGCGCGAGGTTGAGGAAGGTGACCGCGTGGAAGGCGGTGGCGGCGAACGCGAGCACGTTCACCGCGACCACCCAGGGGGCGCCCGCCCAGGCCCAGAACGCCGGCAGCGCGCCGGTCATGGCCGCGTCCAGGAGCAGGATCAGGTAGACGATCGACCAGGCCACGAAGACGCTGGTCAGCTCGCGCAGCACGAACACCAGGTAGGCGCGGCGGCGCAGAAACCAGAGCCGGTCGCGCGGCGGCGAGTAGCTCACGACCGCCTCCTGGTGAACGGCAGCACGCTGCGCATCGCGGCGGTCAGCTTGTAGCGCTGGATGGCCTCGGCCGGGTCCACGTGCTTCGGGCAGGCGGAGGTGCACTCGCCGACGAACGTGCACCCCCACACGCCCTCCTCGGCGGAGAGCACGTCGAAACGGTCCCCCATGTCCCGCGAGTCCAGGTTGTAGCGCTGCGCCAGCGCGATCGCGGCGGGCCCGAGGAAGTCCGGGTCGAGCACGTAGACCGGGCAGGCGGAGTAGCAGAGCATGCAGTTGATGCACATCGAATACTGCTTGTACGCCTCCAACTGCTCCGGCGTCTGCGCGAACTCCGTCTCCGGCTCCTCCCCCTCCCGGACCAGCCACGGGCTGACCTTCGACAGGTTGGCCAGGAACGGGTCGATGTCCACCACCAGGTCCCTGATCACCGGGAACCCGCGCAGCGGCTCCACCGTCACCGGCCCGGAGTAGTCGGTCAGGAACGTGCCGCAGGTCAGCTTGGGCTCCCCGTTGACGTTCATGCCGCAGGACCCGCAGATCCCCATCCGGCACGACCAGCGGAACGACAGCGTGCCGTCGACCGTGTCCTTGATATGGGTGAGGGCGTCCAGGATCGCCCAGTCCTCCCGGTCCGGCACCTCGTAGTCCTGGAACACCGGCGCGTCGTCCACGCCCGGCCGGTAGCGGTTCACTCTCAGGATCATCGTCCGTAGACCCTCTCGCCCGGGGGCCAGCGTGTGATCGTGACGGGCAGCAGGCTGAGCCTCGGCGTCCCGTCGGGGCCGCGATGGGCCAGGGTGTGCGCGAGGAAGGCCGCGTCGTCGCGGGCCGGGAAGTCGGTGCGCTGGTGCGCGCCGCGCGACTCCTCGCGGTTGAGGGCGGAGGCCACGATGGTCTCGGCCACGTCCAGCATGGAGCCGAGTTCGAGCCCGGCCAGCAGCTCGGTGTTGAAGGCGGCGCTGCGATCCTCCAGCCGCGCCACGGCGGCGCGTTCCCGCAGGTCGGCGAGGGTTCCGGCGGCCTTCTCCAGGGAGTCGCGGTCGCGGTAGATGCCGGCCGACTCCTCCAGCGTGCGCCGCATCAGGGCGCGCACCTCGGAGATCCGCTCCCGGCCGCCGTCCCGCCCGTCCCGCTCCCGTTCCAGCCGCCGCCGCTCGTCCGCGCCCTGCGCCCGGACGGCCTGCTGGTCCGGCGCTGCGGCCTGTACGGCGTACCGCGCCGCCGCCGCCCCGGCCCGCGCCCCGAACACCAGGCACTCGGGCAGCGAGTTGGACCCCAGCCGGTTGGCGCCGTTGATGCTCACGCACGCGGTCTCCCCCGCCGCGTACAGGCCCCGCACCGGCGTCTCCCCGGCCACGCCGGTGTGCACGCCGCCCATCATGTAGTGCACCACCGGCCGCACCGGGATCAGATCGGTGACCGGGTCGAGCTTCTCGTAGCTCAGGCACAGCTCCCGGACGAACGGGATCCGCGCGTTGATCTTGGCTTCGCCGAGATGGCGCAGGTCGAGGTAGGTGACCTGCCCGTACGGGGTCTCCACGGTTCGCCCGCGCCGCATCTCGTGCACGAACGCCTGGGACAGCCGGTCCCGCGGGCCGAGCTCCATGCTGCGCAGCTTCGGCGTGTCGGTGGGCACGCCGAGGTCGTAGTCCTGCAGGTAGCGGTAGCCGTCCTTGTTGATCAGCCAGCCGCCTTCGGCCCGGGCCGCCTCGGTGATGAGGATGCCGGTGAACGGCAGCCCGGTGGGGTGGTACTGGATGAACTCCATGTCCTTGAGCGGGGCTCCGGCCCGGTAGGCCAGGGCCATGCCGTCGCCGGTCTTGATGGCGGCGTTGGTGGTGAAGGGGAAGACCTGGCCGCAGCCGCCGGTGGCCAGGATGACGGCGCGGGCGGCGATGGTGTCGATCCGGCCGGTTCTGATGTCGATCGCGGTGACGCCGTGCACGCGCTCGCCGTCGGTGACCAGGCGGGTGGCGTACCACTCGTCGAACCGTTTGATCTCGGTGTGCTTGAGGCTGGTCTGGAAGAGGGTGTGCAGCAGATGGAAGCCGGTCTTGTCGGCGGCGTACCAGGTGCGCAGCTGCTTCATCCCGCCGAACGGGCGGACCGCGACCCGGCCGTCCGGTTCCCTGCTCCACGGGCAGCCCCAGTGTTCGAGCCGGATCAGCTCGCGCGGGGCCTCCCGGACGAACGCCTCGACGGCGTCCTGGTCGCAGAGCCAGTCGCCGCCGGAGATGGTGTCGTAGGCGTGCTCGTCGAGGCTGTCGGCCAGGCCGATCACGGCGGCGGCGCCGCCTTCGGCGCTCACGGTGTGGCTGCGCATCGGGTAGACCTTGGACAGGATGGCCACCGTGGCGCCCGGCTCGGTCTCGGCGACCGCGATGGCCGCGCGCAGACCGGCGCCGCCGCCGCCCACGATAAGAACGTCGACCTCCTCGGCCGCCTCAGCAGCCATGATCCGGGCCGAACTCGTCGCTCACCCTGCGGCCGTCGTGACGGGTGGCGTGCACGTGGATGCTGCCGTCGTGGTACTCGTGGCGCATCCTGCGGCAGCCGCAGTCGAAGTAGTCGTCCCGGATCAGGAGCCCGTCGCCGTCCTCTTCGACGAAGTGCTCACCACCACCCTTCCGTCCGCAGGGCGCGAGTAAGTCATGGAAAGTCGTGCGAGTTCCGGTCATCTTCGCCCTCCTTCCGAGATCAAGGGTGCTTTCCACACAAGCACCGCTATGGCCCTTCGGAAAGGCCAGAACATCCTTTCGGGGTGTTCACACTCACTCCGAATCCGGCCATAGGGTCGAAACCGTGAAAGACCTCATCGCCGCTCTTCCGGAAGGCCGCGTCGTCACCGATCCGGACGTGATCGACTCCTACGCCCGCGACCGCACGTTCCTCGGCCCTGGACAGGCCGCAGGAGCGGTGCTCGCCCGCTCCCGCGACGAGGTCGCGACCACGCTGAAGTGGGCGACCGCGAACCGGGTGCCGGTGGTGCCACGCGGCGCCGGGACCGGCCTCGCGGGCGCGGCCACCGCCGTCGAGGGCTGCCTGATCCTGTCCCTGCACCGGATGACCGCCATCACCGAGCTCTCCCCGGCCGACGAGATCGCGGTCGCCCAGCCCGGAGTGATCACCGCCGACCTGGACCGCGCCGCCCGCGCCCACGGCCTGATGTACGCCCCTGACCCCTCCTCCTATGAAATTTCCACCATCGGCGGCAACCTGGCCACCAACGCGGGCGGCCTGCGCTGCGTGAAATACGGCGTCACCCGCGACTCCACCCTCGGCCTGGAGGTCGTGCTGGCCGACGGGCGCGTCCTGAACACCGGCCGCCGCACCATGAAGGGCGTCACCGGCTACGACCTCACCGGCCTGTTCGTCGGCTCCGAGGGCACCCTGGGCGTGATCACCGAGGCCACCCTGCGGCTGCGCCGCGCGCCCGCCGAGCCGCCCGCCACGATCGCGGCCGAGTTCACCTCGTTCCGGGACGCGGCCGCGGCGGTGGCGGCGATCATCGCGGCCGGGTGCCAGCCGTCCATGCTGGAGCTGCTCGACCGGGCCACCCTGAAGGCCATCGACGACTGGAAGCACATCGGCCTGGAGGCGGCCACCCAGGCGATGCTGATCGGCCAGTCCGACGCCGCCGACTCGGCCACGGCCATCGCCAGGATGGGCGAGCTCTGCGAGGAGAACGGCGCGACCTTCGCCGCCGTGTCGAGCACGCCCCAGGAGGCCGAGGAGCTGGTCGCGGTGCGGCGGCTGGCGTACGAGGCGAAGGAGCGGCTGGGCGCGTGCCTGGTGGAGGACGTGTGCGTGCCCCGGTCGGCGCTGCCGGAGATGATCTCGGAGGTGGAGGCCGCCGCGGCCCGGCACGACGTGCTGATCTGCACGGTGGCGCACGCCGGCGACGGCAACGTGCATCCGGTGTTCGTCTTCGACCGGGGGTTCACCGAGCCGCCGCCGCAGGTGTGGGCCGCGGCCGACGAGGTGTTCCGGGCCGCGCTGCGGCTGGGCGGGACGCTGACCGGGGAGCACGGGGTCGGCCTGCTGAAACGGCGCTGGCTGGCGCTGGAGGCCGGGCCGGTGGTGACGGACCTGCAGCGGGAGATCAAGGCCGTCTTCGACCCGTTGAACATCATGAACCCGGGCAAAGCCATCTGAGGTACCGTTCTGCCACACTAGTCACGAAATTTCGGGGGGTGTGGTGGAAGGCGATCCGAGTCGGCTGGGGCCGTTCGCGATCGTCAGGCGGCTGGGCGAGGGCGGGCAGGGGGTCGTCTTCCTCGGGGAGGGGCCGTCTGGCGAGCAGGTGGCGATCAAGCTGCTGCACACCCGGCTGACCGGCGACGCCGACGCCCGCTCGCGCTTCCTGCACGAGGTGGCGCTGGCCCAGCGGGTGGCCCGGTTCTGCACCGCGCCCGTCCTGTACGCCGACCTGGCCGGGAACCAGCCGTACATCGTGAGCGAGTTCGTGCCCGGCAAGTCCTTACGCGACCTGGTCGAGGAGGAGGGCCCGCGCCGGGGCGCGGCGCTGGATCGGCTGGCGATCAGCACGGCCACCGCGCTCGCCGCCATCCACCGGGCGGGGATCACGCACCGGGACTTCAAACCGGCCAACGTGCTGATGGGTCCCGAGGGTCCCGTCGTGATCGACTTCGGGGTGGCCAAGGCCCTGGACTCGCCGCAGACCACGGGGACCGGGACGACGATGGGGACGCCGTCGTATCTCGCGCCGGAGTTGATGAGCACCGGGGTGGCCACCGGCTCCTCGGACGTGTTCGCGTGGGCGGTGACGATCGTCTACGCGGCGACGGGCAAGCCCGCGTTCGGGGCCGATTCGATCCCGCAGGTGATGCACCGGATCCTGACGAGCCCGCCTGATCTGGGGGAGATGTCCGGGCCGCTGCGCGACCTGATGCGGATCTGCCTGGCCAAGGATCCGGCGACGCGGCCCACGGCCGAGGCGATCGTGGCGCACCTGACCGGCGGTCCCGCCATCGACCTTCGTACTAGAAGGGATATCAGCCCGCCCGAGGCCGGGAACCGCCGCAGGCCGCTGCTCTTGGCGGCGGCCGTCACCGCGGCGGCACTCGCCGTGACCGCCGCGGCGGTGCTCACGACGCTCCCTTCCGAACCCGCCGGACCGTCGCCGACCCCGGCCGCCGCGCTGCCCTCGGCCGCGCCGCCCTCACCGTCCCCCAGCCCTCGCCGCCCGTCCGCCACCCGGTCGGTACGGCAGCAGCAGCCCTCCCCCACGCGCAGCACGGTGGTCCCGGTGAAGCAAGCGCTCCCGGTGAAGTCACCCAGCCCGTCGCCCTCGCCCACTCCGTCCCCGAGCCCCTCGCCCACGGTGACGCCCACCGTGAAACCGCCGCCCACGCCGAATCCGCGGAACCCGCGCGGGCTCTGCGGCTGGGCCTTCACGATCGTCGACTCCCATGTCTGGAACGGCAAGGGAACCACGTACCTGCTGGTCAACGAAACGACCGGCCGCGCGTGCGTGGTCACCCTGTCGACCAACGTGATGCCCGGCAAGATCAAGATGGGGGTCTCGCTGCGGGTCCAGGGCGGCCAGAACGCGAGCGACTGGCGCAGGCACATCACGCACGCGGGCCCGATCAAGCTGCCCGCCGCGGGCAAATGCGTCATCTGGGGCGGCGGTTACGGCCAGGCCACCTGGAAGAGCGGCTGGTCGCACTGCGGCTACTGACGGGCTACTGAGGCCGGTCACAATATAGATCGCACGAGGGGAGGGTTCATGAGTGTGATCACCAGCCGGCTGGACACGTCCGCCGCCGAGTACGAGGCGCGCCGGGCCGCCATGCTGGCCAAACTCGCCGAGCTCACGGCCGAGCAGGAGAAGGCGGTCGGGGGCGGCGGCGAGAAGTATGTGGACCGGCATCGCGCCCGCGGCAAGCTGCTGGCCCGGGAGCGGATCGAGCTGCTGATCGACCAGGACTCGCCGTTCCTGGAACTGTCGCCGCTGGCCGCGTGGGGCAGCGATTTCCCGGTCGGGGCGAGCGTGGTGACCGGCATCGGGGTGATCGAGGGCGTCGAATGCGTGATCGTCGCCAACGACCCGACCGTGCGCGGCGGCGCGTCCAACCCGTGGACGCTGCGCAAGACGCTCCGCGCGGCGGACATCGCCCTGCGGAACCGGCTCCCGCTCATCAATCTGGTCGAGTCCGGCGGCGCCGACCTGCCGACGCAGAAGGAGATCTTCATCCCGGGCGGCCAGATATTTCGGGATCTGACCCGATTGTCGGCGGCGGGGATTCCCACCATCGCGCTGGTCTTCGGCAATTCGACGGCGGGGGGCGCGTACGTTCCCGGCATGAGCGATCACGTCGTCATGGTGAAGGAACGCGCCAAGGTGTTCCTCGGCGGCCCGCCGCTGGTCAAGATGGCCACCGGCGAGGAGGCCGACGACGAGTCGCTCGGCGGCGCCGAGATGCACGCCCGCGACTCCGGCCTGGCCGACCACCTGGCCGCCGACGAGCACGACGCCCTGCGCATCGGCCGCCGGATCGTCCGCCGCCTCGACTGGCACAAGCTCGGCCGCCGGCCCGGATCGGCGGAAGATCCCCGCTATGACGAGGACGAGTTGCTCGGCGTCGTCCCCGAGGATCTGCGCGTCCCGTTCGACCCGCGCGAGGTGATCGCCCGGATCGTGGACGCGAGCGACTTCGACGAGTTCAAGCCGCTTTATGGAGCGAGCCTGGTCACCGGCTGGGCCAAGCTGCACGGTTATCCGATCGGGGTGCTCGCCAACGCGCAGGGGGTGCTGTTCGGCGCGGAGTCGCAGAAGGCCGCCCAGTTCATCCAGCTGGCCAACCAGTCCCGGACTCCGCTGCTGTTTTTGCAGAACACCACCGGTTACATGGTGGGCAAGGACTACGAACGTGCGGGGATCATCAAGCACGGCTCGATGATGATCAACGCGGTGGCCAACTCGACGGTCCCGCACATCACGATCGTGCTGGGTGCCTCCTACGGCGCGGGCAACTACGGCATGTGCGGCCGGGCGTTCGATCCCCGGTTCCTGTTCGCGTGGCCGAGCGCGAAGGCGGCCGTGATGGGCCCGGTCCAGCTGGCGGGCGTGCTCTCGATCGTCGGCAGGGCGGCGGCCGAGTCGCGCGGCCAGGTCTACGACGAGGAGGGCGACGCCGCGATGCGAGCCATGGTGGAGGCCCAGATCGAGGCGGAGTCGCTGGCGTTCTTCCTGTCCGGCCGCCTCTACGACGACGGGGTGATCGACCCGCGCGACACCCGCACCGTGGTGGGCCTGTGCCTGTCCGCGATCAACAACGCCGCCGAGCCCGAGCCCGCCGGGTTCGGCGTCTTCCGGATGTGAGCCGCATGACCGTGCAGAAACTTCTGGTCGCCAATCGGGGCGAGATCGCGCGGCGGGTGTTCCGTACCTGCCGGGATCTGGGCATCGAGACCGTCGCGGTGTTCACCCACGCGGACGCCGACGCGCCGCACGTGGCCGAGGCCGACCACGCGGTGCTGCTGGGCGACGGGTCGCCGAAGGCGTACCTGGACATCGCGCTGGTGGTGGAGGCGGCGCGGGTTTCGGGGGCGGATGCCGTACATCCGGGGTATGGGTTCCTGTCGGAGAACGCCGCGTTCGCGACGGCGGTGCTGGAGGCGGGGCTGACCTGGATCGGTCCGCCGCCGGAGGCGATCGCGGCGATGGGCTCGAAGGTCGAGGCCAAGGCGCTGATGGCCGAGGCGGGCGTGCCCGTGCTGCCCGGCCTGTCCGAAGGGGACGCCGGTCCCTTCATCGTCAAGGCGTCGGCCGGGGGCGGCGGGCGTGGCATGCGGATCGTGCACGACCCGGCGGAATTGCCCGAGGCGCTCGAATCGGCCGCGCGGGAAGCGGAGGCGGCGTTCGGGGACGGCGAGGTGTTCGTCGAACGGTTGCTGGTGGGCGCGCGGCACGTCGAGGTGCAGATCCTGGCCGACGCGCACGGCACGATCTGGGCGCTCGGCGAGCGTGAGTGCTCGATCCAGCGCAGGCACCAGAAGGTCGTCGAGGAGGCCCCCTCCCCCGCCGTCACCCAGGAGCTGCGCAAGGAGCTGGCCGAGGCGGCGGTGAACGCCGCCCGAGCGATCGGTTATCGCGGCGCGGGCACGGTGGAGTTCCTGCTCGCCGACGGGGGTTTCCACTTCCTGGAGACCAATACGCGCCTCCAGGTCGAACACCCGGTCACCGAGTCCGTGTACGGCGTGGACCTGGTCCGCCTGCAGATCGAGATCGCCGAAGGGGCCGCCCTCCCCGGCCTGCCGCCGAGCCCGGTCGGCCACGCCATCGAGGTCCGCCTGTACGCCGAGGATCCCGCTCACGACTGGCGTCCCGGCAGCGGCCCGCTGCACCGCTTCGAGATCCCCGGCATCGAGTCCGAGTTCACCGTGAGCGGCCTGCGCCTGGACTCCGGCGTCGTGGACGGCTCCGCGATCGGCACCCACTACGACCCGATGCTGGCCAAGCTCATCAGCTACGCCCCCACCCGCGAAGCCGCGGCCCGCCGTCTCGCCACCGCCCTGGCCAGGGCCCGGATCCACGGCCCCGCCACCAACCGCGACCTGCTGGTCAACGTGCTCCGCCACCCCGAGTTCCGGGCGGGCACGATCGACACCGGCTTCCTGGACCGCCACGACCTCACCGCCCCGCTCGCCGGCCACGAGGCGGTCCGGCTCTCCGCGCTGGCGGCGGCGCTGGCCCAGGCCGCCGCGAACCGCACCACCGCCAAGGTCCTCGGCGGCCTCCCGAGCGGCTGGCGCAACGTGCCCGCCAAACCCCAGCGCACCGAATTCGCCGAGCAGACCATCACCTACCGCCTCACCCGGGACGGCCTGCACTCCCTCCCCGGCGTCAGCCTGATCAGCGCCGACCACACCCACGTCGTCCTGGACACCGCCGGCGTCCGCCGCAGGTTCGACATCGCCGCCTACCCCGGCGCCACGTTCGTCGACTCCCCCCTCGGCCCGGTACGGCTCACGCCCGTCGACCGCCTCCCCGAACCCGCCGAGAAGGCCGCGCCCGGCTCGTTGCCCGCCCCCATGCCGGGCACCGTCCTCCGCGTCGAGGTCAAAGCGGGCGACCCGGTGAGCCAGGGCCAGCCGGTCGTGGTGCTGGAGGCCATGAAGATGGAACATCGAATCCTCGCCCCGGCGGAGGGCGTCGTGGCGGAACTGAACGTCGCCCCCGGCGATCATGTCGAGGGCGGGACCGTGCTCGCGGTCATCCAGAAGGGCGAGTAAGCGCATGGAGAGTGTGGTTCACCTGGAGACGAGCCGGGGCGTGGCGACGGTCACGCTGGACTCGCCGCGTAACCGCAACGCCCTGTCCCGGCAGCTGACCGAGGAGCTGTCCGCCCACCTGGAGGCCGCCACGGCCGACGAGGACGTCCGGGCGGTCCTGCTCACCCACACCGGCTCGGTGTTCTGCGCGGGCGCGGATCTGGGCGAGGCCGCCGCCGAGGGCATGGACGCGGGCAGCCGGCGCCTGATCGATCTGCTGACGCTGATCGTCGAGCTGCCCAAGCCTGTCCTCGCCAAGGTGACGGGGAAGGCGCGGGCGGGCGGGCTCGGCCTGCTCGGGGCGTGCGACATCGTGCTCGCCGACGACCGGGGCGACTACGCGTTCACCGAGGCGCGGCTCGGCCTGAGCCCGGCGATGATCTCCCTCACCCTGCTGCCCCGCCTGGACGCCCGCGCCGCCGGGCGGTATTTCCTGACCGGCGAGACGTTCGGCGCGCCGGAGGCGGAGCGGATCGGCCTGCTCACTAAGGCCGTGCCCGCCGACGAGCTGGACGCGGCGGTCGAGACCGTGCTGGCGGGCCTGCGCGCGGGCTCGCCGCAGGGGCTGGCCGAATCCAAGCGCCTGGTCACCGAGCAGGTCAGGCATGCCCTCGCCGAGCGCGGCGCGGAGATGGCCGCCCGGTCCGCCCAGCTGTTCTCCTCGGCCGAAGCCCGCGAGGGCATGAGCGCGTTCCTGACGAAACGGCCCCCGTCCTGGGCCGTGCAGTGAGCGCGCCGCTGCGTATCGCCAACTGCTCCGGCTTCTACGGCGACCGGCTGTCGGCCGCACGGGAGATGGTCGAGGGCGGCCCGATCGACGTCCTGACCGGCGACTGGCTGGCCGAGCTGACGATGCTGATCCTGGCGGGGAACCAGCTGAAAGGTCGGCCAGGTTATGCGCCGACCTTCCTGACGCAGCTGGAGCACGTGCTCGGGCGCTGCCAGGAACGCGGCATCAAGATCGTCTCAAACGCGGGCGGTCTGGATCCGGCCGGGTGCGCGCAGGCGGTCGCCGACCTGGCCACCCGATTGGGCATCCACGGGCTGCGGATCGCACACGTCACCGGGGATGACGTGCGGGAGCTGGCCGGGGAGGGGGCGGTCACCGCCAACGCGTACCTGGGCGGGCGACCGATCGCGGCGGCGCTGGCGGCGGGCGCGGACGTGGTGGTGACCGGCCGGGTCACCGACGCCGCCCTGGTCACCGGGCCCGGCATGTGGCGGCACGGCTGGGGCCCCGGCGATCTGGACGCGCTCGCCGGTTCCGTGGTCGCCGGGCACATCATCGAGTGCGGCTGCCAGGCCACCGGCGGCAACTACGCCTTCTTCGCGGAGGTGCCCGGCCTGGCCGACTGCGGCTTCCCGATCGCCGAGCTGCGCGCCGACGGCTCGTCGGTGATCACCAAACATCCGGGCACCGGCGGCCTGGTCAGCGTCGGCACGGTCACCGCGCAACTGCTGTACGAGATCGCGTCCCCGCGCTACCCCGGGCCGGACGTGACCGCCCGCTTCGACACCATCCGCCTCACCCAGGACGGCCCCGACCGCGTCCTGGTCACCGGGGTGACCGGCGAACCGCCGCCGGAGACGCTCAAGGTCGCCGTCAACCGGCTGGGCGGCTACCGCAACACGATGACGCTCGTGCTCACCGGCCTGGACCTGGCCGCCAAGGCCCGGCTCGCGGAAAAGGCGATCTGGGCCAGAGTGCCGAAGGAGTCCTTCGAGCAGGCGCACGTGGACCTCACCCCGCTGGACGGCGAGACGGCCCTGCTCCGGATCACCGTCATGGACCCCGACCGGAAGCGGGCCGGGCGCGGGTTCTCCGCCGCCGTCGTGGAAACCGGCCTGGCCTCCTACCCGGGCCTCTACGGCCTCACCCCGCCCGGCGACGCCACCGCCTACGGCGTCTACACGCCGTCCACGATCGCCAGGGACAAGGTCCACGTCCAGGTGTGGCTGGACGGCCGGGAGATCCCCGTCCCTCCCGACGATCCCCCGCGACCCCGGCCGATTCCCGCCGCGCCTGAGAACGGACTCCCGTACGGCACCCACGTCGGCCCGTGGACCACCGCCGGGCTCCCCCTCCCCGCCGACGTGACCGAGGAGACCGTCCCGCTCGGCCGCATCGCCGGCGCCCGCTCCGGCGACAAGGGCGGCGACGCCAACCTCGGCGTCTGGGTCCGCACCCCCGAGGAATACGCCTGGCTGTCGGACTACCTAACCGTCGAGCGCCTGCGCGAACTCCTGCCCGAGGTCCGCGACCTCCCCATCGAGCGGTTCCCCCTGCCCAACCTGCTCGCCCTCAACTTCGTCGCGTACGGCCTGCTCGGCCAGGGCGTCGCCGCCAGCCCCCGGCTCGACCCCCAGGCCAAAGCCCTGGGCGAACGCCTCAGAGCAGTTCGGGTACCTTTGCCCGGTTTGTAATTCTCTGAAATGAGATGCCATGGAAACATGAGCCGTCCTACAATTGCCCGCAATTGCGACAATTGTTCGGGGAAGGGCGTCGTCATGCGACTCCGATTTCTAGGCTCCACCTCCGAAGCGGGGGCCTGCCCCTCACTGTACGAAACCGACCGCGGCACCATCGTCGTCCAGGGACTCGAACTGGTGGACGCGGACGCGCGAGCCGATCTGCGGCACGTGCTCGACGGGGAGACCGCCGTGGAGGTCCCACGGGAACTGCTGGTCGAGATCGCCAGAAGGGTGCTGAGTTGATCGGACTGTTAGGGAGTTCCCTATGGTCTGAGCGGTAGTCGCGCGTCTACCTTTGAGCGCACTACGGCCGGAGGTTATGGGTGAGCGGGTTCCAGCAGGCGCGGATCGATCTGGGGCTGCAGCTGCGGCAATTGCGGGAAAGTGCGCACCTGTCGGGCAAGGACCTCGCCGAACGGCTCAACTGGCAGCCCTCCAAGGTGTCCAGGATCGAGAACGCGCGGCAGACCGCCACCGAGGACGATGTAGTGGTGTGGGCGCAGGTCGTACGGGCCGAACCGGCGGTGGTGGACGGGCTGATCCAGCAGGCGGTCGGCCTGGTCGAGCGGCAGGACTCCTGGCGCGGGAGGCACAAGAGCGGCCTCGCCGCACTCCAGGAGGATATTCGTGACCTAGAGTCACGAACCAGGACGTTCCGGGCGTTCGAGCCAGGCGTGGTGGTCGGCCTGCTCCAGACCTCCGAGTACGCCCGCCACATCTTCGCCAAAGTCCGCCGCCTGTACGAGGCCACCGACGACGTGGACGCCGCCATCCGGGTTCGCATGCAGCGCCAGGAGATCCTCTACGACCCGGCACGCTCGTTCCGTTTCATCATCCCGGAGTCGGTGCTCTACTACCGGCTCGCCCCGGTGGACGTGATGCGCGGCCAGATCGACCGGTTATTGGCCGTCACCACCCTGCCCAACGTCGAGTTCGGCGTCCTGCCGTTCACCACCCCACTCCCCGCGGCCCTGCTCAACTCCTTCTGGATCTACAACGACGCCCTGGTGGCGGTCCCCACCCGGACCAAGGACATCCTGTTGCGCGACCCCGACGACATCGCCTTCTACGCGCGCGCATTCGAGGAGTTCGCCGAGGTCGCCTCCTTCCGGGAGGAGGCACGATCGGTTCTGGTGCGGGCCGCCGACGACTACGCGAAACAATCGGTGGATTAGCGGCAACAATTGCTTGCACTGTAGAAGTCAGCCGTGCAATCCTTTTCCCTTAACCGGGAGGTGATTGTGCAATGCTGGACACAATGTCCTGCCTTGAGCGGTTCGCTGCAGCGACACGTGAGCACATCGATCTTTCGGTCCGGCTGATGACCGCGGCCCCACCCCGGGTGCAGGTCCGCAACCGGTTCAGCGACAACCTGACCGAGACGGTCACCTGCACCGAGCGCGGCGCCTTCATCACCTCCTGGGGTTACCGCCTCGGCACGGTGGACTCGGTCGAGGACGCGGCCGCCCGGCTCGCCTACCTGATGGCGGCGCTGCCCGCGTAGTCGCGGGCCATCCGCTCCAGATTCACCAGGAACCTTCTGACGTCGTCCTCGCCGTGCTGGACCGACACCGTCCACTGCTCGCACTTTCCCCACGGCGGCAGGAACACCCCGCCGTTGTGCTGGTAGAGCCAGTGCGCCTGCCCCCACTGGTCGGGGTAGTCAAGGAAGTCCCGGTAGTTGCGGAGCAGCCGGTCGTGGAAGATCACCGCGCCCTTGGCGCCGAACGACTGCACGTATCCGGCCAGGCCGTGCGCCCGCAGGACTGCCACCGCACCCTCGGACATGATCGCCCGCAGCCGTTCGAAGTGCCGGTAGGCGCCGTCGTTCAGCACGTCCAGCAGCACCGTCCTGGCCGCGGCCATCGTGAGCGGGTTGCCGTTGAAGGTGCCCACCTGCTCGTACACGCCCTCGGCGATCAGGCCCATCAGCTCGGGGGTGCCGCCGATCGCGCCGCAGGGCAGCCCGCCGCCGAGCGCCTTGGCCAGGCAGATCAGGTCGGGCGCCACGCCGAGCAGCTCGCTGGCCCCGCCGGGAGCCACCGCGAGCCCGGTCTTGACCTCGTCGAAGGCCAGGTAGGCGCCGTGCCGGTTGAGCAGCGCCTTCAGCGTCCCCAGGTAACCGTCCGGCGGCGGGATCAGCCCGATGTTCATCATGATCGGTTCGACGATCATCCCGGCGATCTCGCCCGGGTTCTCGATCAGCGCCCGCTCGACCGCCTCCAGGTCGCCGAACGGCACCACGATCGTCAGCCGGGCCAGGTCCGGGGGCACGGCCAGGCCCTGGCGCACCGAACGCGGCCGGAACGCGGGCCCGGCGTCCTCGGCCGACGGGTAGACCGACACCTCCACCGAGTCGTGGTGGCCGTGGTAGCTGCCCTCCACCTTGATGATCTTCATGCGCCCGGTGGCCACCCGCATCAGGTGCACCGCGTCCATGGTGGCCTCGGTGCCCGAGTTGCCGAACCGCCACATCGGCAGGCCGAACCGGCGGGCCAGCGCCCGCGCGACCACGACCGCGTCCTCGGTCGGCTGGGCGAAGTGGGTGCCCCTGCGGACCCGCTCGCCGACCGCCGCCACGATGGCCGGGTGGGCGTGGCCGACCAGGCCGACGCCGAAGCCGCCGTGCAGGTCCACGTAGGAGGTGCCGTCCACGTCGACGATGCGGGAGCCGGAGCCGTGCGAGATCCACACCGCGCCGGGGGGCGCGTCCTGCCAGTTGGAGGCGACGCCTCCGGCCAGCACGTCGGCGCAGTCCCGGCGGATGCGCCGGGATTCGCCGGTCCGGGCCAGGAAGGCGGCTTCCTGGTCCGCGATCATGCTGTCCAGTCGTGCCAAGCTGTCCGGGCGAACCAGGGGCTCGCTGACGACAGGCATGTCAGATCCTCTCGGGAAGGGCCGGAGCTCGGCCCGTGAGATACGCGGTCGCCATGGTGGCGATCCACTGGTAGGTGACGTCCTCGTCCGCGGTGAACGGGCCCGGCAGGTAGCCGCGCGAGGTGACGCCGCGCTGCACGCCCTCGCAGGCCGACCAGTCCTGGCGGTTGGTGACGTCCCAGAAATCCACGGCGTAGGCGACCTCGGTGGTGCCCGGCGGGAACAGCCACTGGCAGGTGACCTTCGTCCGGCCGCCGCTGACCGGTTCGAGCACGTGGGTCATGACGTAGTCGGGGTGCATGCTGAGCAGCAGGTTCGGGAACAGCTGCACGTATTCCACGATGCGCAGCCGCTCGCCGGTGATCCCCGGCAGCGGCCCGGCTCCCGAGGAGCCGTCCATGGACATGGTCTGCGCGCCGTCGACCAGGTCCATCCTGCCCCCGGCCCACAGGCCCTCCGGGCGGTAGTTGTCGCCGCTGTCCGGCGGGGAGACCCGGCACAGCTCGGGGTGGATGGCCGGGCAGTGGTAACACTCGTGGTAGTTCTCGACGGCCAGCTTCCAGTTGGCGTCCAGCTCGTAGTCGTGCGAGGCGGCGACCTCCAGGCCCGCCATGCCGTAGGGGGCGACGATCTCCTCGAGACCGGCCAGATACTCCCCGATGGGCGGCGCGTCGCCGGAGGCGTTCACGAACACGAACCCATGCCATTCGATCACCGGCACCGGAACCAGGCCGAGCTTGGGCGGTTCGGCCCGGGGGACCTTGTGCAGGTCGCCGCGCAGGTCGTAGACCCAGTTGTGGTACGGGCAGGCGATGAACCGGCCGGTGGCGCTGGAACCGCAGGGCAGCAGCTCGTGGCCGCGGTGGCGGCAGACGTTGTAGAAGCCGCGCAGCGTGCCGTCACCGTCCCGGACCAGCAGCACCGAGTCGTCGCCGACCGCCACGGCCATCCGGGATCGCGGCGCGAGCGTGGTGGCCCGGCCCGCGCACACCCAGCCGCCGCCGAAGACGACGCGCCGCTCCCAGGCCAGGACCTCGTCGCTGGTGTACGCCTCCCGCGGCAACATCATCCCCGGCGGCTCCAGGCACGCCCGGACGGCATCGAGGTCCAACGGGGCCGGCGTCATCGCCACCACTTCCTGTCCTTGAGAACGCGTTTTCCGCACAGATATCCGGCGATGCCGGTCACCCCGCCGCCGCCGTGGGTGGCCGAGGAGCACTGGTAGAGGCCCTTCACCGGGGTCGTGTAGTCGGCGAAGCCGGGGGCGGGCCGCAGGTGGAAGAGCTGGTCTGGGGAGAGCTCGCCGTGGAAGATGTTGCCGCCGACCAGGCCGTACTCTTCGGCCATCTGGTGCGGGCCGATGACCTGGCGGTGCAGTACGGAGGCTTTGAAGCCGGGGGCGAGCTGGTCGTAGCCCTCGATGACGCGGTCGGCGTAGGCGTCGAGCTCCTCGGTGTGCGGTTCGTCCGCCCAGGTGTGCGGGACCCATTGGGTGAACATCGACATGATGTGGGTGCCGTCGGGGCAGAGCGTGCGGTCGAGGGTGGAGGGGATCACGCTGTCGGAGAATGGGGCGGTGGCGGCGCGTCCCGCGCGGGCGTCCTGGAAGGCCTGCTCGACGTATTCGATGGAGTGGCAGAGCTCGACGGAACCGCTGAGCTGCTCCTCGGTCAGGTCCGGATTTGCCGTAAATTTCGGGAGTTCGGAGAGGGCGACGTTGATCTTGACAACGCCGCTGCGGGAGCGCCATCGTCCGATGTCGGCGACGAAATCGTCCGGGAGGTGTGTTCGGTCCAGCTGGTCCAGGAAGGTGATTCTCGGGTGGGTGGCGGCGACGACCGTACCGGCCTGGAATTCGCGGCCGTCGCGGAGGGCGACGCCGGTGACGCGTCCGTTCTTTACCAAGATGCGGGCCACTGGCGCGTCGGTGAGCACGGTCGCGCCGAAAGCCTCCGCCGAGCTGCGGATCGCGGCGCTGACCGCGCCCATGCCGCCGACCGGGTAACCCCAGCTGCCCATCTTGCCGTCGCCGACGTCGCCGATCGTGTGGTGCATCATCACGTAGGCGGTGCCGGGCTCGGCCGGTCCGGCCCAGGTGCCGATCACGCCGTTGATCGCCATCATGCCCTTCACCTCGGGCGACTCGAACCACTCGTCGAGCAGGTCGGAGACCGACATGGTGAACAGGCGGACCGCGTCGGCGGCGCCCCTGGTCGACAGGCCGCGCATGCCCCAGGCCAGGCGGAGCTGCTCCAGCAGGTCGCGCGGGCGGGTGGAACCGACGTTGGGCGGGGTCTTCATCAGGAGCGGGGAGAGCACGTCGCCGATGCCGCGCAGCCACGCCTCGTATTTCGGCATGTTCTCGGCGTCCTTCGGGCTGAAGGCGGCCAGCTGGGCGTGCTCGTGGGCGGGGTCGCCGGTCTCGGTGAGCAGGGATCTGCCGTCGGGGAACGCGACGAAACTCGGGCCCATCGGGATGACCTGGTAGCCGTGTTCGTGCAGGCGCAGGTCGTTGAGGATCGTGGGGGGCATCAGGCTCATCACGTACGAGAGCGCGGTCACCTTGAAGTCGGGGCCCCAGGGGGTCTCGGTGGTGGCGGCGCCGCCGGTGACGGGGCGAGCCTCGAGGACGAGGGGGTCGAGGCCCGCGCGAGCGAGGTACGCGGCGACGACGAGCCCGTTGTGCCCGCCGCCAACGATGATTGCGTCGTATGTCTGTTTGAGGTCGGTCGGCTTCAGGTCCACTGCGAGAACCCCTTCTGCGCGGCGTTACGACCCGGAAAACTTGTGTCCGCAAGCCTTGTGGCCTTTGGTCCTCAGCGACAGACTAACTGGGCAACCAGTCAGTCTGGCAAGAGGTGATTTGGGTTCCAGAAGAGAGACCGCCATGCCCCCCTCGATAGATAGACGCAAGTTCCTGCTGGTCAGCGCACTCGCGAGCGTGACCGCCGCGTGCGGATCCGAGCGGCCGAGAAGACCCTCCGCCGCCTCCGCGGTGCCACTCAGCCGAACCGACTCCCCGGCCGCGCTCCCCCTGCACGACGATGTGCCGATGATCGCCAACGGCCTGTCGCCGGAGACGGGTGGCACCCTGAAGTTACTCAACTACGCCGAGTACATCTCCCCTGATGTAGTGAAAAAGTTCGGTAAGGAGCACGGGGTCGAGGTGGAGATCACCACCTTCATCACGCAGGAGGAGGCGATCGCCAAGCTGCGTACGGCCGGAGCCTCCTTCGACGTGTGGTTCCCCACGCCCGACGTGATCGGCAAGGCGGCGGTGGGCAAGCTGCTGCTGCCGTTGAACAAGACGTATCTCGGGAATCTAGGCAACGCCTGGCCGCAGTTGCAGAGTCCGTTCTATGACGAGGGCGCGCGGTATTCGGTGCCGTACAACGCGTACACGACCGGAATCGGGTATCGGGCCGACAAGGTCAAGGACGTGACCGGGTATGACCTGCTGTGGAATCCGGCGTACAAGGGCAAGGCGTATCTGATCGACGATCCGCGGGAGGCGCTGGCTCTGGCCATGCTGAAGAACGGGTCCCTCGAGATCAACACCGAGGATCCCGCCAAGATCGCGCAGGCCGGGACCTGGCTGACCGAGCTGGTCGACCTGATGAACATCAAGCTGGGCATCGTCGCCTACCAGTACGTCCCCGAGGGCCAGGCCACCGTGCACCACTGCTGGTCCGGCGACATGATCAACGCGCAGTCGTACCTGCCGAAGGGGGTCGAGGCCGACGTCCTCGGCTACTGGTACCCCGGCGACACCACCGGCGTGGTCGGCACCGACTCCATGGCCATCCCCCGCACGGCCACCAAGCCGGTCCTCGCCCACATGCTCCTCAACCACCTGCTGGACAACGGCGTCGGCCAGGAGAACTTCTCCTACACCGGCTACCAGCCCGCGCTGACCGCGATCACCCCCGAGAAGATGGTCACCGACGAGTTCGTCACCGAGCAGCTGAAGAGCGCGATCGTCACCCCGGACGTGTACGCGCGCAGCCAGCAGATCTTCCAGATCACCCCGGCCGCGGAGGCGCTCTGGAACGACTCGTGGGCCAAGTTCAAGGCAGGCCAGTGACCCGTCGCGGGCTGCGCGCGGGCAGCGCCTCGATGAACGTTCACAGGGGTCGGCGCCATGTCCAGGACCCTGTTCCCCGACGGCCGGCCGCTGTCGCCGTTCCCCGACGGCCGGCCGCTGTCGCCGCGCTGGCGATGACTGGTCCACTGACATGACCCCGGAGCCTGGGCCTCCGCGTCGTGTCCCGCGACGCAGGACAGCGGCACGAAACGGACTGTGGGCAGCCCTGGCCGCCCCCGGCACGCTGTGGATCCTCGCCCTGTTCGCGGTCCCGTTCTACGCGGTCGCCGCCGTGGCCTTTGGATACACCGATCCGGTGTTCAACGCGCCGGTGCCGGAGTGGGACCCGCGCTACTGGGACTTCACGGCGTTCGGCGAGATCCTTTCGCAGTCGATCTCCGGGAATCTGCGGCCGGTGTTCCTGCGCACCCTGCTCTACGTGCTGCTGGCGCTGGCGATCTGCGTGCTGGTGGGGTATCCTGTGGCGTACTACCTGGCCAGGCATGCCGGGCGGCGGCGCGGGCTCCTGCTGGCGCTGATCCTGGCGCCGTGGTGGGTCAACTACATCACCCGGATGCTGGCCTGGCTGAACCTGCTGCAGGACGACGGCTACGTCAACGACCTGCTGCTACTCACCCGCCTGGTGGACGAGCCCGTGCGCTGGCTGTCAGGCAATCCGGTGACCGTGGTCCTCGCCCTCGTTTATGGATATATCCCGTTTTTCATCGTGCCGTTGTTCTCGTCGCTGGACCGAATCGACGAACGCCTGCTGGAGGCGGCCCGGGACCTGGGCTGTTCGGGCCGCCGGGCGTTCTGGCATGTCACGCTGCCCTTGTCCCGCTCCGGCCTGATGACAGCAGGGGCGATCACCGCGCTCCCCATGTTCGGCGATTACTACACGAACACGCTGGTATCCGGCTCCCCCAAGACCACGATGGTCGCCAACCAGATCGAACTCTACCTACTCGGCGGCAACCGCAAGGAACTCGGCGCATCCCTGGTGCTGCTCATGTCAGCGCTGCTGATGGTCCTCATGGCCTACTACCTGGTGGCGTCCCGACGCGCCGAGGAGGCAACCGCATGAACCGCCGCCCTACCTTCCTGGCGTACTACCCGGTGGCCTCGCGGCGGGCCGAGGAGGTCAGCGCATGAAACGCCGTCCTACCTTCCTGGTGACCTCGCGGCGGGCCGAGGAGGTCAGCGCATGAGACGGCGTCCCATCTTCCTGGCCACGCTCACCTGGGCGTATGTGGTGTGGTCGCTGGTGCCGGTGCTGATCGCGATCCAGTTCTCCTTCAACGACGGCAAGTCCCGCAGCGCCTGGCAGGGCTTCTCCACCCAGTGGTACGTCGGCGGAACCGGCTCGGTGGCCGAAGACCCCTCCCTCCGCCTGGCACTGACGAACACCCTGATCCTGGCCGTCCTCACCACCCTGATCGCGACCCCACTGGGCGTGGCGATGGCACTCGGCCTGTCCCGCTGGAAAGGCCGCACCAGCCGCGCCGCCAACGGCCTCATGCTCCTCCCCCTGGCCACCCCCGAAATCGTCATGGGCAGCGCCCTCTACCTGGTCTTCACCAACCTCTACCTCTTCGTCCCACTAGGCCTCCCCGCCCAGGTCCTCGGCCACGTCACCTTCTCGGTCTCGTACGTCGTCGTGATCGTCCGCTCCCGCCTGGCCTCCATCGGCGCCGACTACGAAGACGCCGCCCGCGACCTAGGCTGCAACCGCCTCCAAGCCCTCCGCCTGATCCTCCTCCCCCTCCTCTCCCCCGCCATCTTCGCCAGCGCCATGATCGTCTTCGCCTCCTCCATGGACGACTTCGTCATCTCCTCCTTCCTCTCCCCCGACGCCTCCACCGCCACCGTCCCCATAAAGCTCTACACAGCAGTCCGAAACGCCCCCACCCCCGCCCTCAACGCCCTGGCCACCGTCCTCCTGGCCGGCTCAGCCCTGGCCCTCATCCTCGCCTGGCTGGTCCTGCGCCGCAGGGCGGGCACCAAAGCCCTGGAAGAAATGGCCTCGTTCTAACGGATGCCCTTAGGGACACTAATAGCGATATCTGTTCTCATGAGACGCCCCCTCCTTTTGCGTCCACTGCCTCGACCAACTCGAAGAACATTCTTCGCCCGAAGCGGGTGACCGAACCAACGGACTCGAACCTGCTCTCCCTCAGGACAAGATCGACTATATATCTCCCATATCTCCCCCTGAAGCCCCATCCCGAACATTGGGATTCGAATGAGGACAAACTCCTCCTCGACGCACAGAATACGTTATAATCGACGGCGGAGAGGTCAATTTCGCCTTGACTATACGCGCGATAGCCATCTACTAGATGATAGTTCCGGCCATTAGGCGCCGCACCGAACTCGGCCCGCGCGAGATCGGTGTCCGAGAATTCAAAAATCTCCTCATACAGCAGAGGGACGTTCTTCGTATCTCCCCAAGCCCGAGACCTATAGGCATCCGCCCCCAGATAGCGTGGCAGGGGTAATTCGGCACTGCCGGAGGGCGAGACACCTCGGAATAGGCCTACCAATTCTGGCCCGAAATCAGCTTCGGTCAAGGCCAGACTGTCGATGGAATCAGCGGCCTGTTTTGCTTGTGCGACATCGGCGGATCGTTGACCGCATCCCGTGAGCAGGCAGGCTAGGACAGCGGCAGCAGAGAGAAGCCGGCAAGAGCGCGCCTTGAAGAATGTCCGCTCTCGTCGAATGGCCGGGTAAACCATACCCGCCTCCTTCCGAAGGACGATGAGTGTTCAACGATCTGGTTCAGCCGACGTGGCGCAGCGTCACAAGGACGAGTTTCGACGGATCATCGACCTTCTCTGCGATCAGGAGTGCTGCTCGCTGCTCGGGGAAGATCGACGGCCCAGTTCCCCATTGCCGCAAGAAGGGCTCGAGAGGTTCGACCATGGCGATGGTTTGTCGCCGGTCAGAGACCAGATGATACCCTTCTCCTTGGCCTATCGGCTCGCCGCTCCAGCCGGAGGATCGCATTTTCTCCACTTGCTGATCGATTGCGGCACCGACGTCCACCTGCTTTCTGTCCATGGCGATATACTCGTATTCGAAGAGCGGACTGCTCGCATTCGTCAGCTCCTCGGCCACGGCCAAGACCTCACCACCGTACGCAATCTCCTCCCGCACGGAGTCGTCCACGCGAACGGGGGCCCGATGCGATATCCACGCGCCCAGTCCGGTCAGGGCCACCGCAATCAAAAGAACCGGGACGGCGATATGAGGACGGACCCGCATTCAGAGACTCCCATCCTCAGCCAGCGACCTACTCACAGCTTCACCTCCAGAACTTAATCGACGAAGCGCTACGGCTGTTCACCGAACGCGGCTACGACAAGGCCACGATCGCCGACGGACCTTCTTCAGCTACTTCGCCGACAAGGACGACCTGCTGTTCGCCGACGCCGACGACCTGGAACGACTGCACGCCTCGACCGCGAATGGGCCAACCTGCGCGCCGCCCTCGACACGGCGGTCCGGCTGGCCGACAGCGCGGCCCGGCTCGTCAACGCGCTCACCTGGTACTGGCTCCTACGCGGCCGCCTGGCCGAGGCCCGGCGCGCGCTCGACCTGACGCTGGGCGCGCACGACGACGCGGGGCGGCAGGCGAGTCCGGCCTGGCCCTGGTTCTGGCCGAGCTGGGCTTCGCCGCCGAACAGCGCGGCGACCCTCAAACCGCTCTGAAGCTGCACCTGGACGGCCTGGCCTCGGCCCGCGCGATCGCTGACCCCCGCGCCGTGGCCCTCGCCTTCGAGGCCATAGCCGGGGCACTCACCACCGCGGACGCACCACACGCGGCCCGCCTGCTGGGCACCGCCGCCACGCTGCGCTAGTCGGTCGGCGCTCCCCTGCCAGCAGCCGAACGAGGCGACGTGAACCGCATCACCACGGCGTTACGTGAAACCCTGGGGAACAGGGCGTTCACCGCCGAGTTCGAGCACGGCACGCACCTGACCCCTGACCAAATGATCCAGACCTTCGAGTAAAGCGCCGAAGACCGACCCTGGTCTAGACGCCCTGGCCACACTCCTCCTGGTTGGCTTCGCCCTGGCCCGCAGCCTGGCCCGGCTGGCCTCCGCCGCCGCACGGGCACCAAAGCCCTGGGAGGAAAGGGCCTTGTTCTGACGCCATCAGGGACGACTCCGATGGGTTCAGGGTCCAAGATCCTCAGCAAATGTAACCAGATTGCAGGCAAAGGTAACCGGATCCTAGGCAAATGTAACTGCGAACCGGTTACATTTGACTCTTGATCCGAGATCTCATCGAGTTCGTCGGCCGCCTGTGCGCGACCGGAGGCGACACCGCCGAGGTAGGACCGAGCCTGCGCGCCGATCTCGCCGTCGAGATGCACGCTGAGATAGGCAGCCGTAGCGCGACCTAACCAGTTACCATGTCGAAAACATGAAAAAACCCGATGGAAACACCGGCTCAAATGCCGATTATTCCATTTCATAAGGCTCGGCTTCCACGACCACAAGGCCATCGGGGTTGGGCCGCGTCCGAAGGTCCTGGATCATCTTGAGCACCTTAGAGTCGGCCGCGTTATGTGACTCAGAGGCCGCTATTCCTTCGATGTACACCAGCGCGTTCTCCGGCTCGGGCGAATCCATCGCCACGGACTCCGGGAGCCGATCGATATTAATCGTCCACCCACGCGCTACCAGGCGTTCACTCGCTCTGGGAACAGCCTGTTTCCCAGTCACGCCACCGACGTCGAGGACCAGGACGTCGGTGATGGTGGTGAGCCCCTCCCAGGTGTACTCCGTCGTTGTCCGGGCGACTACCTTCCCGATGCCTCGCACGTCGCTCAAAACGCCGGGATCGACCCGTTCCGTTCTTAGAAAGATCCCCGGGATGCAGCCCGCTAGGAGAAACATGCCGCCCACGAGTGCGAGTGACCTTACGGCGTGTTCTCCTCTCATGGATTCGACCACCAGCAGTTCCTTTCTAAGCAGTTCCAATACTCGCGAGCTGCGGCGGTCACCCAGCCATACAGGGCTTCCTGGCGTTTGACCGCGCCTCTCACTACCGCACCGCAAGCGGTGAGGGGAGGAAGCGACGCGGTCACGAGCAAGGAGCAGAGGACGCGTTTCATGGGCTGCGTCCTCCCTCCACCGGCAAGACCCCCAAGTGGGCGTACGGAAAGACCTTCGCCGCTTCGGCCTCGTCCATCAAGGCAGAAGAGCTCATCAGCATCAAGTCCAGCTTCACCGGCGAGGGCGCAATCGGCTCGTCGTGGCTGCTCAGCTACAAGAGCGCCCGTCGTCTTGGCTACCTGAACGGTGCGACCATCGGCGTCTCCGACACCGAGCGATCGCGGCCAGCAACGGCCCGGCCGCCACGCTGTCCTGGCCGCCGAAACCGAGATAGACCTCCACCTGCTGGTCTGGCCGAACATGGCCGGGTTGCCCGCACCACCCCCCACAGCCCATCGCGCGTGGCCCGGCCCCGCGTGACGCCTTCCGCTGGGGCGGCTTGCCGATCCCATAGCTCGGATTGCAGCGCTGTGCGCGCAGCGGTGTCGAGGGTGCTAATCCCACTGAGGTCGTTCAGGGCAATTCAGATGTCATGCCTCGGAGCAGGTTGGCCAGGCCTCCGCGGAACTCCTCGTCGGCGTTGACGGTGCGGGCGTGGCCTGCGGTTTCGGACATGTAGGGGAACTCGGTTGGGGGGAGGTCGGCGATCGCCTGGGTGCCTGGGCCTGCCAGTGGGCCGAGGTGTTCGAGTTGGATCGCGCCGACGATGTAGGCGAGCAGGCAGCGCAGGCCGATGACGCGGTCGCGACCGTTCAGGCCTGCGTCGGTGAGGATGCCGACGACTGTCTCCGACCAGCGCAGCAGGCGAGTGGATCGGTGGCGGTGGGCGATGATCAGCGGGACGACCCCGGGGTGGGCGCCCACAATGTCGCGGACCCGATTGGCCATGATCTCGATCCGCTCGGGCCAAGGCGTGTCCGGGGCGGGAGGGTTGGTGTCGACGGCGCCGAGGACGAGGTCGATGACGTGCTGTTCGAGTTCGTCCCGATCGTCGACGTATCGGTAGAGCGCCATCGTGCTCATGCCGACCTGCTGGGCGACCGCGCGCATCGAGAGTCCGGCGAGTCCGTCGTGGTCGATCACGTGGAGAGCGGCCGAGGCCAGCTGGGCGGGAGTGAGCGAACGCGGGCGCGGCATGGCGATTGACAGTGTACGGCATACGCTTTACCGTCGTAGGCGTATGCCGTACGCCTATAGAAGGGCTGTCCGATGGGTGCGACCCGAACCGCGGTGAAGCACGGGGCCGTGCTCACCGCCCGCGAGCTGACCGCGGTCACCGGCCAGCCGATCGCCATCCCCGACCGCGAGCGGCTGATCCATCTGCAGTTCCGCCGATTCGCGGGCTGCCCGGTCTGCAACCTGCATCTTCGTTCCGTGGTGCGGCGGCATGAAGAGATCGAGGCGGCCGGAGTCCGCGAGGTCGTCGTCTTCCACTCACCCGCCGAAGAGCTGGTCGAGCACACGGCGCACCTGCCGTTTCCCGTGATCGCTGATCCCGGCAAACGGTTGTACGTCGAGTTCGGCGTGGAGTCGGCGGCCCGCGCGGTGCTCGACCCACGCGTGTGGGGAGCGATCGTCCGCGGGATCGCACTGAGCGCATGGGGGATCCTCCGCGGCCGCGATCGCGCACCGGCTGCCCGGCCGCACGGCGGCCGATTCGGCCTTCCCGCCGATTTCCTGATCGGCCGCGACGGCCACGTCCTCGCCGCCAAGTACGGCGAGCACGCCTACGACCAATGGTCCGTCGACGAGCTGCTCATCCTGGCGTCCCATGCGCCGAAGTGACAGCTCCTGACGTTCTACAAGGCAATCCCCCAGGTGATGGGGGGTGCCGTGCGGGCCAAACGGGCGGTTCAGGACTTTCTGGCGGGGGCGTCCTTCGGCCTGAACGCGAGCGCTGCGGCCCAGCAGGCGACCGGGATCATCGGCAGGACGTAGCGGTGGTCGAAGTCGAGGACGGCGATCGGGGCCAGGAGCAGGTATGTCGCCGTGATGAAGGGCAGGGCCGCGAGATGTGGGCGTCTTAGTGCGGCGTACGCCCCTGCGAGAAGGATCATCGCGATCATCGGGCCGCGCAGGTATGCCGGGTATTGGTAGGCGATCAGGAAGCTCGCGTATGGCTCGACGCTTTGGATGCCCTTGATGTCGGAGTAGTTGTGGTGAGCTTGGGCGATGAGGGGCTGGTTCGGGAGGGTCTGGGTGCCTTGGGCGAAGCCGAAGGCGGGGGTGACGCGGGCGGGGTGCGGGATGGGGGTCCAGGCGAAGGTGATCGCGGTGTCTTTGAGTACCTCGCGGAGGTAGTCGAAGGGCTGGGCTTTGATGGCTCTTATCGCGAAATTTCGGGCGAGGGTGTTGTGGGTGAAGCGGCCGCCGGGGAGGCGGTTGATGGCTGCGGCGGGGTCCCAGACGTATTCGGACGCGGCGTCCTGGACGGCTTCGGTGGGGCAGAGCCGGGCCTCGTCGGGTGGGGGGTCGATCACCCGGCAGTCGGCGAAGGTCATCGTTCTGGCCCAGAGGGCCACGCCGTCGGCGCCGCTCAGGGCGAAGTGGCCGTGGTGGGTTTGGTACCAGGTGGCGTACAGGAGTAGCGGGAGGATTCCTGTCAGGGCGAAGGTGAGGGCGGGGCGCCAGTGGCGGCGTACCAGAAGGAAGATCAGGACCAGCAGGATCAGCGGGACCGCCACCGTGCGGGTCAGGCCCGCGAGCGCGAGCAGCAGGCCCGCGGCGAGGGGTGTCCGGTCCACGAGCGCGAGTGCGGCGACGATCAGGAAGATGAACAGCGTGTCGGAGAGTACGGCGTGTTCCAGGCGGAGGAACGAGGCGTCGAACAGGAGTGGGACGGCGGCGAGGGTGGCGGCCCAGGCGGGCAGGCGATGACGGCGCAGGGACAGGTAGATGATCAAACCGGTGGCCAGGCCGAGCACGTGCTGGACGGCCGCCACCACGGTCACGCTGTGGAAGGGCGCGAGCAGCCGGAGGAACAGCGGGTAGCCGACCGGGTGGAAGGTGGCGGATGGGCGTAAGTTGTGCGCGGTGTCCAGGTAGGTGAACGAGTCGTACCAGTACAGCTGGGCGGGTGGGTAGCCGAGCATGGTGATCACGCGGAGGGCGGTGGCGGTCACCAGGACGGCGATGAACAGCCGATGGCGGGATGGCCGGGCGTTTTCGGGCAGCGCGAAGCGAACCTCGGTGAGCATGGCGAAATCAGTCCTTGGCGAAAGGGGCAGGTCAGCAGGAGTCGACGGCCTGGGATGGGTCGATCCGGCGAAGGACCTCAGATCAGACGGTCTAGGACGGGGTTGGTCCGGCGGAGGGCCTCAGATCAGCAGGTGTCGACGGCCTCGGTTTTAGTTGGGCCGACGTAGAACAGCACCGTGTCGGCCGAATACGGCCAGCCCTCGTGTACGAACCAGGAGGCCGGCGGCGGGTTCAGCTCCCTGTTGCCCGCCCGGTACACCCATTTCACGGTCCCTATGCCCTTCCGCGCGACCAGCGAGCGGACCTCTGACACCGTCCGGTTGACGAATGGGACGCAATGCAGCAGCTCGCCGGGCATGTCCAGCCGGGCGGTGGATCGGTAGATCTCGCCGGGCCGCGCGGGACGACCGAGCCTGATCACGGTCTGGGCGGTTGCCGTGGCGAGGATCCGGACGCCCAGCACGCAGGGCTGGTGAGCGGCGCACGACTCCAGAGGCTCGATCCCGGAAATCGGGCCTGGATCCCCCTGCCACGGTAGATCCGAGTTGTCCCCGGTCGGGGTGCTGCTGGACGTGGCGTCCGGGACCGGGTCGGGGGCGGTGGTGAAGGTGCCGACGCGGCTGGGCGACACGGGTTCGGTGACGATGCGGATCGGCAGTCCCACGGAACGCAGTTCGGAGCTGTAGACGCGGGGGTCCGCGTGCGGGTTCTTGACCACGACCATGAAGAAGTCGCCCTCGCGCCTGATGTCAAGGGCCGCCTGCGCGGGCGCGGTCAGCGCCCAGGCCAGGACCACCGCGAAACTGGCGGGCAGCAGCGCCCACATCCGCCGCTTGCGTATCCGGGTGGCGGGCACGATGGCCGGAATCTGGGCTGCGTGCACGAGGGTCGGAAGCCGGGTAGGGGGTGCGGCGGCCGGAGTCCGGACTGCGGGCACGGCGGCTGGAAGCCGGGTGATCTCGTCGAGGAGTTCGCGGCTCCCGGGGGTCAGGCCAGGGCCTGGATCGCGGGCGAGACCGGCGACAAGGTGGTCGATTCCGCGTGTCATGACTGGCCCTCCGCGAGCTTCACGGCGCGGGAGCCGTACCTGGATAGATCGAGACCGGCGGAGTCGAGCTCTCTGGCCAGTCGTTTTCTGGCGCGGTGAAGGCGGATTCGGACCGCGCCGTGGGAGCAGCCGAACACGGTCGCGATCTCGGGGGCGGTCAGGCCCTCCCAGCTGACCAGCGACAGGAGTTCGCGGTCGTCGGGGCTCAGCCGGCCGAACGCGGCGCGCACGGTGTCCTGGTCGGTGATGGGTGTGCCCTCGTCCCAGACCGTCAACTCCTCGCGGAGGCGGAGCGCGAGGGCCGACCGGCGGGATTCGCCCCGGCGCTGGTTGGCCAGGACGCGGCGGGCGACGCCGTACAACCAAAGGCGGGCCTGCGGCCCGGCCGGGAGTTCGTCGATCCGCCGCCATGCGGTGGTGAAGGTCTCCGCGATCGCGTCGGCCGCGTCGTCCGGCGAGTCCGTACGGCGGCGGACGTAGGCCAGTAAATCCGGATAATGCGCGAGGTAGAGCTCCTCGAACCGCTGCCTGAGGCCCACATCGCACCCTTCCGGAGGTGACACTTCATTCCTACACATGTCCGGAAGAGCACGAGTGTTTCAGGCTTTATGCGATCACCTGCCGGACGCCTCGGCGTTCCAGCGAACGGCTGATGATGAGCCGCTGGATCTCGCTGGTCCCCTCCCAGATCCGGTCCACCCGGAGCTCACGCAGGAACCGCTCCGCCACATTGGTACGGATATATCCCCGCCCCCCAAAGGTCTGCACCGCCCGGTCAGCGCACCGGTAGGCGGCCTCGCTGGCGAAGAGCTTGGCCACGGACGCCTTGGCGTGCACGATCTTCCGGTCCGCGCCGGAGTCGGCCAGGGCGGCCACCTCGTACACGAGCAGCCGAGCGGCGGTGGCGTCGGCTGCCGAGTCGGCCAGCGGGAAGGCGACCCCCTGATGGTCGATCAGCCGGGCTCCCCCTTGCTCACGAGTCCCAGCCCAGGCGACCGCCTCCTCCAGCAGCCGACCCATGGCCGCGACACAGTGCACGGCGATACCCAGACGTTCCTCCACGAACCAGCTCTGCTGCAGCGCGTCCGCCTGCCCGAGCCCGCCGAGCACCGCGTCCCCCGGCACCCGCACATCGGTCAGCCGCACAGTCGGATGCCCATGCGGGAAGGTATGGGTGAACAACGGCTCATCCACGAACTCCACACCCTCGGTATCGGCGTCGACGATGAACAGCGTGGGCCCATGCCCCTCGACCACCGCCACCACGATGTGCGCCGCGGCCACATCCCCACTGGTCACGAACCATTTCTCACCATTCAGGATCCATTCGTCCCCGTCTGGTACGGCGGTCGTGGCGATACCGGAGGGGTCGGAACCCGCGTGCTCTTCGGTGACGGCATAGGAAATCCAGGCGTCGCCCTTCAGCGCGGGACGCAGGTAACGATCGACCTGCTCGGGGGTTCCAGCCGCCAGCACGTTGTACGCATCCGGGACCCACCACCACAGACCATTGGTGTTCCGCCCAAACTGCTCATGAACCAGCACATAATCGACGGCGGACCACCCTTGACCGCCATGCTCGGGCGCGTGCCGCCCCCCGTTGAGCCGAGCCGCCACCGCCGCCTTCATGATCTCTTGAACGTCTTGCTCGGGCAGCCGCCCTCCGGCCCGCTCGGCGGCTTCCTCACGCGGAATGAGGACGTCGTCCACGAACGCCCTGGCCCGCTCCCGCAACTCAACCTGCTCCGCCGTCAGCCGAACCAGCGACATACCGGGCTCCCTTTAACTGATTGGTCACCCAGTCAAATAGGGAAGGTGAGGCCATGTCAAGCGTGCTCAGTAGAAGAGCATGTGGACGTCGAGATCTCCCGGCGACGAACACCTCCCCGATCGGTGGGCTTGTGCCGACAGGAACTGCCGCGGACGCAAGCTTGCTCAGCTTGTCAGTCGTGAGGTGACGGGTCACACGTGCTGGTCGAAGAGGATCGGGTTGCCATCGGGATCCACGATGATGAAGCTGGCGGGTCCGGTGCTCGACTCGTCGGCGGCGGTGCGCGGGAGCCACGTCGTGTGAAGGCGACGTTCCTGGGACACCCAAGCTCTACGCCGACGCATCATTCCAAACCCGGCGACAAACGCCATCGCTCCGCACCGGCTTGATCAGGATCAGGCATGATGATCGAGATAATGGGGCCATGGAGTTCTTCTGCTACCACCGCGACCGGCCCGGCTCGATGGCGTTGCGCGACAAGTTGCTGGAAGAGCACTGGTCCTACATGGACCGGTACGCGACGGAGATGATCGCCCGCGGCCCGACCCTCACCGGCGACCGCGACCTGCCTACCGGCAGCGTGCATATCGTCGACCTGCCCGACCCCGCCGCCGCCCGCGCGTTCGCCTTCGACGAGCCCAACTACCAGGCCGGCGTGTACCGGGACGTGCTGCTACGCCGGTGGCGCAACACGTTGGGGCGCACCATGTGGGACTTCTCTGGCGGCCCGACTGAGGGGGACCGCTATCTGGTGCTCGGCCTCGGTTCAGGGCAGGCCGCCGACCTCACCCTGCCGGCCGACCGGGACGAACTTATTGCGTACGGGCCGCTGCTGTCCGACAACGGCGCCACCTGGCTGGGTACGGCGGCGCTGGTCCGGGCGCCGGACACGGACACGGCACGCGCCATCTTGACCCCGGACCGGTACGCCGACATCGAGGTGCACAACTGGCAGTTCGGCGGACGGCCGTCATGACCCGGGGACGTGCTGGTCGTACCTGACGACAGGAAGATTGACCGATCACCGGCGCAGCAACCTGCCGCTGAACGGCGCCGCAGCGAACGCTCGTCCTTAGAGCACCCAACAGACTGCCGCCACCGTTCTTGGCGCCGGTGCGGGAGACGCCTGTATGGCGTCCTCAGAAGGGTGTGCTAGATCGGCGGGGGCCAGATGCGCTGCGCGAGTCTAGGCTGTGTCTCCTCGGCGCCGTCGGGCAGATGACGTCCCGTCGCGCCCGCTCGTAGCCCGTTCATAGTGGTCGAGCCAGCCGGGCCAGATGCGGTGCGCGACCGCCCGCGGCAGCCTGCCCCCGAGATGGATCGATCGCCAGACCCCTTGGTAGCCGGGCAGCACCCCGGCGGCCACGACGATGTGGCCGACGATGACCGGTGTGAGCACGAACGTCGCCCATCGGTGGACATCGGCGGCGAGCAAGCTCACCGCTCCGGCGGGCAGGTACAGCATGCCGAGCCCGCTCAGGGCGATCAGGGTCAGCGTGCTCACCATGACGACGTTGGCGAGTCGCTGGCCGGGGTCATAGCGGCCGTCGTGGTAAGGGAACCGTCCGGTGAGCGTGGCTCGGGGCCAGGCGGCCAGCCAGCGTCCGTCTCCGCGCCGATACTCGATCGACTCGCCCAGGAACGCGGCGACTGCGCGGGCACGCGCGATGCCGTATGCGAGGGTGGCGCCGATCAGTAGGAGACCGGTGGTTTCGTGGAGTCCGTCCGGGCCCGGCAGGGGGTGCCGATACCGGTCGACAATGAACCACCAGCCGGTCGTGAGAAGGACGAGGACCACCGTGTATACCAGGGCGTGGAACCAGCGCGCCGCCCTGCCATAGCGCTGCACATACCTCATGCCCCTTCTACAGCCCGGCGCGAGCTGGGGTTCCCCAGCCGCCGAAGGTCTTCCGTTGCGGTAGGGGAACCGCGCCGGTCCCACCCCGATCCGCCACCGAATCCCATTGATGAGCTGCCGCCTACTCCACAACGGCTGTGGCCAAGGTCCCCGGTTCGAGGTCCTCCCAGCAGACGACGGCCGTCACTTCTGAAACACGACCTAACGGCGGGGCGGGGTGGACGAGCCGCCGCGGTTCAGGCTGGGAAGGCGGAGCGGGGGATGCCGACCTCGTGGGTGGCGGCGATGCGGGCGTGTTCGAGGAGGCGTTTGCGGGACATCGCGCCGGAGTGCAGCGTGTAGCGGACGACCAGGCCGTCGAGCATGCCGTCGAGGCGTTCGGCCGCGCCCATGGGGTCGTCGCAGACGAACTCGCCCTTGTCGACGCCTTCGGAGATGACCTCGGCGAGGATCTCGATCCAGCCGCCTTCGAGTTCGAGCAGGATCTCGCGGACGTGCGGCTCGCGGACGCCGAGGGCCCAGGCGTCCAGCCAGAGGATCCAGCTCTGGTCGGAGCGGGAGCTGGGAATGTAGTAGCGCAGCACCCGATCGAGGCGCTGCACGGCCGTGCCGGGGCCGCTTATGATCTCGCGGAGGCGTTTGACCTCGGTTTCCGAGGTGGCTCGGAGCATCGCGGTGATGAGATCGTCTTTGGTGGCGAAATGGTAGTGGATCAACCCACCGCTGACGTTGGTGGCCTTCGCGATGTCGGCGACCCTGGTGCTCGCCAGGCCTCGCTCCAGCACGACACGCCGGGCGGCGTCCAGCAGTTCGGCCCGGCGCTGATCAGCCTGATCGGCCCGGCTACTCCGGGCGCCCTCCGCACTGCGCACGCCGCCAAGACTACCGCAGCGATCGGCGGCACACGGGCGCGTGGATACAACCCTAGCCTTGACGGTTGACTGGTCAACCAACCAGTGTAGAAAGGGTGAAACCCGCCCGGCTGCTCGCTCCCAGATCCGTCGCCGTGGTCGGCGCCTCCACCCGCCCCGGCTCGTACGGAAACCAGGCCGTGGCCAACCTGGTGAGCGCGGGATTCCCTGGTCCGATCTTCGGCGTGCACCCGACGGCGGACGAGGTGCACGGGGTGCCGTGCGTACCTCGCATCTCTGATCTGCCGCTGGCTCCGGACGCGCTGGTCATCGCCACTCCGGCGGCGAGTGTGCCCGCGCTGGTGGCGGAGGCGGGGGCGTACGGCTGCGGCGGAGCCGTCGTGCTGGCCGCCGGGTTCGCGGAGATCGCCGAGGGCCGCCCGCTTCAGGACGAGCTCGCCAGGCAGGCCCGGCTGCATCGCCTGCCCATCTGCGGACCCAACGGCAACGGCATCGTGTCCGTGGTGAATCGGGCCCCCCTCTGGGGCGACGCCTACACCGCCCGACGCCCCGGCCCCGTCGCGCTGATCTCGCAGAGCGGCAACGTCGCCGTCAACGCCCTGCTCAGCACCCGGGCGCTCGGCCTGCACACGGTTGTCTCCTGCGGCAACCAGGCCGTCCTCGACGCCGCCGACTACCTGACGGCCCTGGCCCGGCTGGACGGCGTCCGTTCCGTGGCCCTCTACCTGGAAGACGAAGGCGACGGCCACCGCCTGGCCACCGCCCTCGCCGACTGCGCCGACCACGACATCCGCATCGCAGTCCTCAAAGCAGGCGCCAGCCCCCTCGGCGCCTCAGCCGCCGCAGCCCACACAGGTTCGATAGCGGGCGACTCCCGCGTTCTCCGCGCCTTGATCGAAGAAGCCGGCGGCGCCTGGGCCCACAACCCCCACGAACTCCTAGAACTCGCCAAAACCTTAGCCACTCCTCGCCGCCCCCACGTCTCCCCCACCACACCCGTGGATGCCACGACTGCAACCAATGTCGGGGTTCTTGTGGTGACGTGTTCCGGTGGGGATGCCGCGACAGCTGCCGACGAAGCGGAGCGTTTAGGGGTGTGGTTGCCGCAGTTGGGGGCGGCGACTGTGGAAGCGCTCGGGGAGGTGTTGCCGACGACTGCGACGGCGGGGAATCCGTTGGACTATACGGCGGTGATTTTCGGGGAGACCGAACGGACGGCCGATCTCATCACGGTCGGCGCACGGGATGATGCCATCGGCCCCGTTCTGGTCTACTACGACCGTCCTGCCCGGATGAGCGAGGACGCGGCGGAGAGCTGGGACGGTGCGCTGGATGGCGTGATCCTGGCTGCCTCCCGATTGGATCAGCCGGTTATCGTCGCTTCAACGCTGCCTGAGCTGATGCCGGAGGAGACCGCCGAACGGCTGGCCGCGCATGGCATCGTCGCCGTGGCCGGGCTCAGTGAAGGCATCCTGTGCGCGGGCGCACTCACCGTACCGCCCCCGGACGCCACGAGGCTTCGCTCCATCGCGGCCATCATGAGCGGACCAAAGCCTTCAGCCGAGAGTCCAAGCGTTGTTTCCGGATGGGTGGCTGAGCATGAGGCGAAGGAGATGCTTGTTGGGCGTGGGTTGGCTGTTCCTCGTGGGCGGGTGGTGCGGGATGTGGATGACGCCTTGAGGGTTGCCGGTGAGTTGGGCGGGCCGGTGGCGCTGAAGGCCAGTTCGCCATTTATCCAGCACAAGTCGGATATTTCGGCGCTTGTGTTGGGGGTGGAGGGGGACGCAGTCCGGGAGGCGTACACGAGGGTTGACGGGCTGGGCGGGGTCGTACTCGTCGAGGAGATGGTGGCGCCGGGAGTTGAGGTTTTGATCGCGGTGCGGCGGGATGGGGTCGTGCCCGTGCTGGTGGTGGCTCTCGGCGGGGTATGGGTGGAGATCTTTGATGATGTGGTGCTGATACCGCTTCCCGCCGACGCGGATCGGGTGGAGCAAGCGGTGCGCCGGTTGCGGGCGGCTCCCCTGCTGGTCGGCGGCAGGGGACGTCCCCCGGGCGACATCCGGGCGCTGGCCGAGACCGCCGCGACGGTGGGCGCGATGGCGCTGGACGAAGGACTGGACCTCGTCGAACTCAATCCCGTCTTCGTCCGCCCCGACGGCGTGACCGTGGTCGACGCCGTCATCCGCCGCGGAACCTAACCCGCCGCACCGGTGTAAGCAGGACATGAGACGACGCGATTTCCTGGGCATCTGCGGCGGAGTCGCCCTGATCGGAGCCTGCGGAGCCCCCGAAGCCCCGCGCACGACCACCACACCCGGGCAGCTGCTCTACGCGGACACGAAATCCGGCCTGTCCGTGATCAACACCGGCACCGGCCTGTCCCTCGCGGCGGCCACCATCGCCGACCCGAGATGGAACCACCTGTACACCCTCTCCGGCCGCCACCTGCTCACCCTGGACGGCACAACCGGCCGCGAACTGGCCAGAACAACGCCACCCGAGGCTACGACCGTCAGAACCGTCTCAAACTCGGGCCGCCGCGTCGTCCTCGCCGACCCATCACCCTCCAACCCCTACGACGCACCCGGCCGAACCCAGACCCGCCTGGTCATCGCCGACCCAACCGGCGAATGGCCCGCGAAGACGTACACACTGAAAGGCAACTACGAACCGGACGCCTTCTCCAACGACGACGGCTTCCTGTTCGTCGTCGACTACCTTCCGGCGGACGCTCCCGAGGGCTACCGCGTCCGCATGCTCAACCTGACCGACGGCTCCGTCAGCCCGGTCCTCACCAGGACAAAACAGGTCGTCCCCGCCGGCGCGGAAGAGATCATGCGCGGCGACGGCCGCCTGGGCGTTCCGTCCCCGCTCGGCGACCGCCTCTACACGCTCTACACCCACCAGCCCGATCACCTGCACACCCGCGACCTGGTCGCGGGCCGCTCCACCGGCGTACACGCCTTCGTGCACGTACTCAGCCTGACCGAACACTGGGCCTACTGCCTGGACCTCCCGGAGCCCTTCGGCCACGGCCCGGCGGAAGGCCACGCCATCACGGTCTCCGACTCGGCCTTGCACGTCTTCGACACCGCGAGCGGCCGAGCCATCCACGCCGAAGCCCCCGACCTGACGAACACCACCGAACAGGCCATCCCCAAGTCCACCGGCCCGGCTTTCGCCGTGGCGGCCTCCGACGCCGTCCACCTGGCGGCCGGCGGAACGCTCTTCACCGTCGTCGACCGTGAGGTACGCCGTGCGGGCCCCACCCCCGGCACCCCGCGCGGCCTCGCCCTGGGCCCGGCGGGCACCCTCTGGATGGGCATACCCGACGGAGCAGTCCACCTCGACGCCGGCACCGGCCGCGAACTGGCCCGCGTCACCATCCCCGGCCTGATCACCCTCCGCCACGCACAACCGGCCGTGTAGCCAGCCGAATCGTGGCCCGAGTCCCACCCCCCGGCGGCGAGGTCAGCGTCACCTCGCCGCCCGCGTCCCTGACCGCCTGCGCCACGATCGCGAGCCCAAGCCCCGACCCCGGCAAGCTCCGCGCCGACGGCGACCGCCAGAACCGGTCGAACACATGCGGAAGCTCATCCGCCGGAATCCCCGGCCCTTCATCGGCCACGGTCAGTTCCCCGTCACGCAGCCGAACGGTCACCGTCCCCCCAGGCGGGCTGAACTTCACCGCGTTGTCGAGCACGTTCACCGCCGCCCGCGCGAGCCCCCGCGCGTCCCCATGCACCCGCCACGGCCGCAGATCCACCTCGAACCGCAGCCCAGGCCCACGCCGCCGGGCCCGCTCCACCGCCGCCGCGACCACCTCATGGAACTCCACATCCGTGGAAAGCTCCCCGGTCTCGGCGTTCCTGGACAGCTCAAGCAGGTCGCCGATCAGGCTGGACATCTCCTCGAACTGCTCCTTCACGCTCACCAGCAGCAGCCGCTTGGCCTCGGGATCGAGCGGCCGCCCGGTGTTCTCGCTCCGCAGCAGCAGGTCGATGTTGGTCCGCAAGCTGGTCAGCGGCGTGCGCAGCTCATGCCCAGCGTCCGCGATCAGCTGCCGCTGCCGATCCCGCGAACTGGACAGCGCGGTCGTCATGGTGTTGAACGACGTGCTCAGGCGAGCGATCTCGTCAGTACCCTCGACCGGAATCCGCACCGCCAGGTCATCAGTCCGAGCGATGTGCTCGACCGCGCTGGTCAACCGCCCGACGGGCCGCAGAGCGGTACGGGCCAGCCAGAGCCCGGCCAGGGCGGCCCCGAGCACCCCGACGGCGGAGACGACGGTGAGGACCGCGCCAAGGACCCGCAGACCGGCGTCCATGTCCTCAACCGAGCGAAACGTGCTGACCGCGGCACCGGGGTGCGAGCGGCACTGCGAGGTGAAGACGAGCACGGGCGTGCCGTCGTCGGTGACCGCACTGCGGGTGATCGGCTCCCCGCCCGACACCAGCGCCAGCTCCGCGGCGGTGGGCGTGACCTGCCCGTACCCGCCCGAGCAGACCCGGCCGTCGGCCCGGATGACCTGCCAGCCACGCCCGGAGGGATCCCATTTGGGCGCGCCGCCCAGGCTGTGACCGCACGCCTCCAGCGCCCATTGCACCTGATCGGCGGGGACCGGCCGTTCGATCGACTCGATGATCTGGCGGCGCAGTAAATCATGCACGACCAGCCAGCTGGCTCCGGCGCAGACGGCGATGGCGACCGCGACGGCGACCGCGATGAGCAGGGTCAGCCGCCCGCGCAAGCTCACGGGGTGGCCCGGAGCACGTACCCCACCCCGCGCACGGTGTGGATCAACCGCGGCAGCTCGCCCGCCTCGGTCTTGCGGCGCAGGTACATCACGTACACGTCGAGGGAGTTGGAGGACGGCTCGAAGTCGAACCCCCACACCTGGCTGAGGATCTGCTCCCGGGTGAGAACCTGGCGCGGATGGGCGAGGAAGAGCTCGAGCAGCAGATATTCGGTCCTGGTCAGATCGAGGCGGCGGCCGTCCCGGGTGACCTCGCGGCTGGCGGTGTCCATCCGCAGCCCGTCGAAGACCAGCACGGACCCGCTCACCGGAGCCGACAGCGCGCTGCGGCGCAACAAGGCCCGGACCCGGGCGAACAGCTCGTCCAGCTCGAACGGTTTGACCAGGTAGTCGTCGGCGCCCGCGTCCAGCCCCGAGACCCGATCCCCGACCGCGTCCCTGGCGGTGAGCATCAGCACGGGCACGTGGTTCCCGCCGTGGCGGAGCCTGCGGCAGGCGGTCAGCCCGTCCATGCGCGGCATCATGACGTCCAGCAGCACCGCGTCGTACGGCTCCCGCGCCAGCTCCCCCAGCGCGGTCTGCCCGTCGGCCACGGTGACGACCTGGTAACCCTCGAACTCCAGGCTGCTCCGCAACGCCTGCCGCAGCGCGGGCTCATCATCAACGACCAGCAGCCGTGCGGTGTCCTCACTCACGCTCCCAAGGTAGCGAGAGTGCATGAGAACAGCGTTAACCCAGAACCGCCATTGCCGCGTTATGTCCGGGAATACCGGAAACGCCACCGCCGCGCCGGGCTCCGGCGCCGCACAGCAGCAGGCGCTCGTGGGCGGTCTCGACGCCCCACGTCCCGTCCTCGGCGGACTCGGCGAACGGCCAGGTCAGGTCGCGATGGAAGATGTGGCCTCCCGGGAGCCCCGCCTCGCGTTCCAGGTCGACCGGGGTCTTGGCCTCCAGGCAGAGCTCCCCGGCGGGGGTTCTGAGCAGGCACGACTCGATCGGCTCGGCGAGCACGCTGTCGATGGAGGCGATCGTGCGGCGCAGCGCATCCTCCTTGGCGCCGTCCCGGTCGAACAGCCTGGCCGGCATGTGCAGGCCGAACAGCGTCATGGTCTGCGCGCCGGACGCGCGCAGGTCCGTACCGAGGATGGAGGGGTCGGTGAGCGAGTGGCAGTAGACCTCGGCGGGCGGCAGGTCGGGCACGCGACCGGCGGCGGCCTGGGCGTAGGCGGCGGCGAGCTGGTCGCGGCTCTCGTTGATGTGGAAGGTTCCGCTGAACGCCTCGCGCGGGTCGACCGAGCCGTCCTTCAGCCGGGGCAGGCGGGACAGCACCATGTTGACCTTCAGCTGCGCGCCCTCCGGGCGTTCCGGCGTCTCGCCGAGCAGCCGGGACAGGACGGCGGGCGGCAGGTTGGCCAGCACGTGCCCGCCGGTGACGGTGTGCTCCCCCGCCGAGTCGCGGAACGTGACCTCGCCGGTGCCGGGATCGATGGACACGACCTCGGCCCCGGTATGGATCTCCGCGCCGCCGGCCCGGGCGATCGCGGCCAGCCCGCCGGAGACCGCGCCCATGCCGCCGACGGGGACGTTCCAGTCGCCCGTGCCGTCGCCGACCACGTGATAGAGGAAACACCTGTTGGCCAGCAGATCCGCGTCCGGATCGGCGAACGTCCCGATCAGCGCGTCGGTCAGCACCACGCCGCGCACGGTGTCGTCGCCGAACCGCTCGCCCACGACCGCGCCGATCGGCCGCTCGAACAGGTCCCGCCAGGCCTCCTCGTCGGCCACGACCGCGCGCAGCCCCGCCCGATCCCGCAGCGGCTCCAGCAGCGTGGGCGCGACCCGCGCGGCCACACCGGCGGTCATCGCGTAGAACCGCTTCCAGGCGTCCAGATCCTTGGTGCCGCCGGTGACGGCCGCGAACGAGGATTCCGTACGGCCCGCGTCGCCGTTGTCCACCAGCAGCCCCGTCTCCCCCACCGGCGTGTACGACGCGAACCGCCGCGTCCTCAGCTCGAGCGCGAGCCCCAGATCCCGCACCACCTTGGCAGGCAGCAGGCTCACCAGATACGAATACCGGGAGACCCGCGCGTCCACGCCGGGAAACGCCTGCGCCGAGACGGCCAGCCCGCCCAGATGCCCGAACCGTTCCAGCACCAGCACCCGCCGCCCGGCTCTGGCCAGGTAGGCGGCCGCCACCAGCCCGTTGTGCCCGCCGCCCGCGACGACGACGTCATACCGCGAAGCCTTCATGTGTCCTCCTCGTGAGCCACCGGGAAATCGGGACGACCCGGATCGCTCAGAGGCCGGTCTGCCAGTGCGGGGCGGGGCGGAGGGCGGTCACGGCGAGGGACACCATGCCCCGACATTACCCCGGGCGCTAAATTGTGGCCAGAGGCGATTTGCGCTGGTCGGAAAGGTGAAACTGACCGGTTACTCAGCGCGTTGGACGGGTGACCGGCCTGCTGCCTAGCGTGGTTCGACCAACACGGACTGGAGAGTCATGATCAAGCGTTCCGACGAGGTGGCGACCGCGCTGAGCGAGGGCAGGCCGGTGGTCGCGCTGGAGTCGACGATCATCTCGCACGGCCTGCCGCAGCCGCGCAACCTGAAGGTGGCGGCCGAGCTGGAGGAGATCGTGCGGGCGGCCGGCGCCGTCCCCGCGACGATCGCGGTGCTGGACGGCGTGCCGAGGGCGGGTCTGAACAAGGGCGAGTTGGAGCGGATCGCCACCGAGCCCGGCCTGCGCAAGCTGGGCTTCCGCGACCTGGCCCCGGCGGCGGCCCTGGGAGTGAGCGGCGCGACCACCGTGTCGGCGACCTCGTTCCTGGCCGCGCGGGCCGGGATCCGGGTGTTCGCCACCGGCGGCCTGGGCGGGGTGCACCGCGGCTGGACCACCGTGCAGGACGAGTCGGCCGACCTGGACACGCTCAGCCGGACCCGGATCACCGTGGTGTGCGCGGGCGTGAAGTCCATCCTGGACGTCCCGGCCACCCTGCAGCGCCTGGAGACCCGCCAGGTGGCCGTGGTCGGCTACCGCACCGACGAGTTCCCCGGCTTCTACCTGACCACGTCCGGCGAACCGGTCGACTGGCGGATCGAAACCCCCGCGGAAGCCGCCGGGATCATGCGCGCCCAGGACCGCCTCGGCGGCCCCGAAACCGCCCTGATCGTCGCGAACCCGGTCCCCGAGGCGGAACAGCTCGACCCCGCGTTACATGACCGCGTGCTCGCCGAGGCGCTGCGCGCCGCCGACGCCGAGGGCGTCACCGGCCAGGCCATCACCCCGTTCCTGCTCGAATATCTGGTACGGGCGACCGCGGGCGCGTCCCTGGAGGCGAATCTGGCGGCCGTACGCGGAAATGTCGCCCTCGCCACGCAGATCGCTCTGTCCTGGGCGCAGGACTGAGCGTGGGCCTGCTGGTGATCGGCGATATCGTCACCGACGTCGTCGCGCTGCATCGCGCGCCCCTGCGCAGCGGCACCGACACCGAGGCCGACATCGTGCTCCGGCCCGGCGGCTCCGGCGCCAACACGGCCGCCTGGGCCGCGTACCTGGGCGCGGACGCCCGCCTGCTGGCCCGCGCGGGCTACGACACCGCCGAGTGGCACCTCACCGAACTCACCCGCGCCGGGGTGCGCCCGCACATCGTCGTCGACCCCGGCCACCCGACCGCGGTCGTCATCGCGATGGTCGACGCGACCGGAGAACGCTCCTTCCTGACCAACCGCGGGGCCAGCCGCCTGCTGGGCCCCGCCGACTGGTCCGACGACTTGCTCGACGGCGTACGGCACCTGCACCTGTCCGCCTACACCCTGTTCGCGACACCCGGTCTGGAACTGGTCAGACTCGCGATCCAGGCGGCAACAGGACGAGGAGTGACGATCAGCGTGGATCCCGCCTCAACCGGATTCCTCAGAGATTTCGGTGTGGCCCGATTCCTCCGTGAGACCGCTGAGGCGAGTATCGTCATCCCCAACCGGGACGAGGCACTCCTGCTGACCGGCGAGACCGAACCAGAGGCCGCTGCGGCACGACTCAGCGACCGGTACGGCACGGCCGCCGTCAAGCTGGGAGCCTCCGGCGCGATCCTCGCGGAACAGGGCGGGATCGTGTCACGCGCCACGTTCCGGGCGCCCGGGGACGCCGTCTTTTCGACGGTCGACACGACGGGTGCGGGTGACGCGTTCGCGGCGGGATTCCTCGCCGCGAGGCTGGCCGGATTTCCGGCCCCGGAAAGTGTGGAAGCCGGTTGCCGCGCAGGTGCGGAGGCGGTCGGCGCAGTTGGCGGGCGGCCTCCCGGCCGTTCCGTGCCGAGGGAAGCTTTACCCTATTGACACCAATTGATAGCTTGCGGCGTAAGCTGCACCATTAGCAACAAGCGTCACTCTCGGGAGGGTGCGGTCAACCGATGGACGCCGAGTCAACGATCTGCCTGAGCGATCTGGTTCCGGCCCTGCGCTGGTCCCGCCCCCAGCAGGTCGCCGAGGTGCTGGCCGATCCCCGGCTGCCCGGCGGCTGGTGGGGTTCGGTGGCGCTGGGCCGTGCCCTGGGGACGACCGGCCTCGACTGGCTCTGCGACCGGCTGGCCCGCCTCGCGGTGAGCCGCTGGGACCATGTCACGCTGACCGATCTGCTGCCCGCGCTGCAGGTCCACTCGGTGGACCCGGCGCTGCCCGGCTGGCCGGAACCGGCGAAATCGGTGATCACGGGGCTGGGCGGCTGGCATCGGCTGCGGCGGCTCACGCCCGGGGATCTGCAGGGGCCGTCGAACCCGGCGACGCCGGAAGCCGTATTGACCATCGTGTTCCGGGAAATTTTCAGTCATATCCGGATTGAGGCGCCGCTGGCCGAGCAGGCGCCCGCGGCCGCCCAGACCCCGATTCCCGCCGTGGTGTCCCGGCAGGCGCTCACCCAGACTCCCGCCGGGTATCCGACCGGCGAGTTCGCCGCGCAGGTCCCGGCCGCGCGCAACGGGCGCGCCGAGACCGGGCCGATGCCGGCCGTGGCCTCCAGGCCCGCCACTCCCGCCGCCGCCACACCTCCGGCCGCCGCGTCCCCCGCGCCGCCGCCCCCCGTTCAGCCCCCGGCCCAGCCCGCTGTGCCGCCCGCGCTTCAGCCGGACGCGCCCCTGGCCGCGCCGGTGTCGGCCGCCGAACATCCGATGGTCTCGCTCGTGGACAGCCTGTTCCGGGAGTGGAACCCGCTGGAGCGGTCGGTGGCCGCCGAGCGGCTGTTCGCGGCCGAGCCGGTCAGCCTGCGTACGCTCGCCCACCAGCTGAACGTGGACCGGGACGTGCTGTCCCAGGCGCAGCGGGCCGCCGAGGAGCGGGTGCTGCTGTGGCTGCGCTCGCCCGACTCGGCCGCGCTGACCGGCCACCTGTTCGGCCTCACCGAGTGGCTGGGCACCGCCGCCACCCAGGACCAGCTGATCGGCGCAGACCCGTCGCATCCGATCGAGGTGCCCTCGCTCCGCACCCAGCTGTGGCGAGTTCTGGTCACGCTCATGCCGGACCGGCGCCTCCAGGACGGCTGGCTGGTCGTCGGCGACCTGGGCGGGCTGCGGGAGCGGACCAGGCAGGTGCTGGCGAACAAGACCGGCGATTCCGATGTCATCGAACTCCTCGGCCAGCTCGGCATCCGGGCGCACTCGGCCAAGGCCTGGATGGAGTCCATGCCGCAACCTCCACAGCAGCGCCCCGGCTCCCCCGCCGCTCCCGCCGGGCCGCCGGACCCGCAGTCTCCGTTGCCGCGCCGTACGCCGGGTGCGAACGGCCATCAGCAGCGCGGCGGCATGCCGATACCGTCCATGGCCAACAGCGGGCCCGACCCGGCGACGGCGCTGGCGGCGCTCAACGCGCTGACCGGCCAGCCGCGGCCGCACCTGGTGCCCAGCCCGCGGACCACCGCCAGCCCGTCCTCCGACCCGCGCCGCTGGCAGCGCATCGACGTGACCAGCGGCCACCTTCGGGGCGAGCCGGTGGCCGTGCCGGAGGGCTACGCGGCCCAGCTCGGCATGCGCCCCGGCACCCTGCTGTCGGTCACCGGCCCCGGCGACAACGCGGTCGTCCTGGTCTGGCGGGACCGCCAGCCGGTGTTCGACTCACTCCAGCCGGTCCTGATGCGACTGAACGCCCGCCCAGGCGACTCCGTCTACGTGACCGTGGACGGATACCGCCTGGACGCCCAACTAACGTCCTGATAAATCCCGACACGCACCCAAGCGTTCACTCACGCTTCTGGACGTACCCCAACCGCACATGACCTTGCTGCCACCCTGACGGACGTGACCCTGCCGGACGTGACCCTGCCGGACGTCACCTTGTCGGACATCACGGCCACGGCCACGTCCCCCTGCCGGACGTCAGCCTGCTGGCGGCGTCGCCGGCGGCTGGGTCGCCGGTGGCTGGGTCAGCATTTTGCGGTAATACGTGGCGGAGATGTCATATCCGAGAGCCCGGTAGAACTCGGCCGCCCGTCGCGTGGCCAGGGCGACATATCCGGCGTCCCTCGTCCGTGCCCACGCCTCGAACTCCTCCAGCAGCAACCTCCCGAGGCCATGCCGCCGGAACCCGCCCTCGATCATGGCCTCCTCCACCCATGCCACCCGCCCGTTGGCGAACAGCGTCAGATGGGTGAACCCCAGCAGATACCCCCGGACCACCCCGTCAACGGTGGCCACCATCAGGAACGCGTCCTCGTTCTCCATCAACTGCGGCAGCGCCGCGTCGAACGGAGCCCGCTCCGGCCGGAACGACAAGGCGAACTCCCGCGCGAGCGCGAATATCTGGTCGGCATCGGTCTTCTCGGCCCTGCGCAGCTGTAGATCATCGCCCGTCATGAGAGGACTCTAGAATTCGCACGCCAAATACGTCCATCATCACCATGACCGCAACAACCGGTTAGGACCGAAATTCAAGCCCCACGACGGCGAATCCGGGCCCGGATGACCGGATTGTGGGGAATTGTCCGGCGACGAGGTCTGCACGGCTGACGGGCACCCTCAGGGCGTTAGCGCAGGGACGAGCGTGCAGTGGGAGCCAGTCGCAATCGCTGCGGCGGGGCGGCGAGCGTCGCCGACAGGTCTGGGAGTACGTCGGTTTGCCACTGGTGGGAGCTGTCGAGGCGGCGCAGGTGGTCGTCGAGGTGGGTCTGATCGGCGAAGCGTGCGAACCAGACGAAGACGTTCTCGCCGGTGCGTACCGGTAGGGCGGGGAAGGTGTTGGGGGCGTGCTCGCTCTGCAGCGAGGCCATGGGTGTGGCGCCTGTCTTGGCCAGGACGGGGTGGGCTCGCTGGTGAAAGAAGTCGGCGAACGCCTTATCGAACGGCCGGTCGCGCTGGTAGATCGTTGCCAGGATGAGCGAGGGCGGCGCCGGGGCGCCGGCCGGGGGCCTGCCGATGGCGGGGGCGGGGAATCCTGAGTACCCCGGCACCGGTCGCAGGAGCAGCACGTCGTCAGAGTCGATCATCGTGGCGTTGGCCTCTGCGCGGTGCGCCCGCCAGACCGGTCCAGTGTAGAAGCGGTCCAGCGCCTGTGCCCGGCCCGGCATGTCGTTGAATCCGCGCAGCCAGACGAAGCGGTCGAGGTCGTCCAGGTCCCGGAACTGCCCCAGGATCGTTATACCGACGGCTTCCTGGGTTTCGACGAACTCGCGGTCGAACAGGTCGATCAGCACCTCGCGCTGACCGGGGTGCAGCGTGTACTGCCGCAGTTCAACGATTGGGCATTGCACTGAGTGGCCGGTCACCAGGATCCCTCCATCTTTGCTGGAACATTCTTTGTTACAACTAAGGGCGCGTCGACGGGGTGGACGTCTTCCATGGCAGGCTCAGCGCACCCGCAGGATCTCGCGCAGCACGTCGGCTATCGAGGTGGCGGCCAGCTCCTGCCGCACGGCCTGCTCGACCCGGTCGTAGATGTCTCCCAGCGCGGGCCGGATACCCCGGCCAACCGGGCACTCCAGGTTGGGCTCGGTGCGGTGCATGCCGAAGGGCGGTTCCTGCTCGACGGCGTCGTACACCTCCAGCAGCGTGATGTGCTCGGGCGCCCGGGCCAGGCTCCACCCCGCGCCCGCGCCGTGGCGCACGTTCACCAGCCCCGCGCGGCGCAGGTCGCCGAGGCTACGCCGGATGATCACCGGGTTGGTGTTCACGCTGGCCGCGACCTGTTCGGAGGTCAAGATCTCCTGACCACGCCGCTGCGCCAGCGCCAGCCACGCCAGCGCGTGCGCGGCGATCGTCAACCGGCTGTTCGCGGCCATCACCCTCCTTGTCGTAACATTTTCTGTTACATCGGAAGAGCGGTCAAGTCACCGGGGCGGAGTCGGTGGCCGTGGTCTTCAGACGGCGGAAGGCTCGGGCGACCTCCCGCAGGAAGGCGGTGTCGCTGTCCAGGTCTCCCCCGCCCGGGGTGTGGACCACAGAGTCGGGGAGGGCGATCATGCCGCAGGCCTTCGCCCGCAGGGCGGCGTGGAGGGCGGCGGCTTCGGCGGCCGCGTCCAGCGCCTGGCCGTGCAGGCCGGTCCTGGCGGCGCTGGCGCGGGCGGCCGCGGCGACGTCCGGGTCCAGGTAGGGCGTCAGGGCCAGGCGGCCGTCCCTGATCTCGATGACGCGGCGGTAGAGGCGCAGGTTGAGGTCGCGCACCGTCAGCAGGTCGAGCAGGGCTGGAGTCGCCGGGGTGAGTGCGATGTGCGGGCTGGCCACGTACAGAGCTCGCCATAGGGGACGCAGCGCCTGGTAGGCGCGATAGCGGCCGAACCAGACGAGCGAGGCGGGCGCGTTCACCAGCCTGCCCCAGGCCGGCAGCGTGGCGCCGCTGAGGACGAGCAGGTGGGCCAGCAGCGGCAGGATTCCGTCGGCGAGAAGGTCGCCGGCAGGCGGGTAGGAGAAGGCGAAGCGCTCCGCGGCGAAGGCCAGGGCCTTGTGCACGTGGTAACCGATGGCGAGGTACGCGCCCATGGTGACCAACCGCAGGCCTACCCGGAGCAAGGGTGCGGTGCTCATTCGCGCGTACTGCCAGCCGAGCACGGCCATGCTTCCGAAAGCCGGGATCAGGTAGGCGATGTAGACGAGCCAGTACTCGAGGACCCACGGCGCGGCCGCGTAGCGCGCGGCGAAGCGCGCGTCGTTGACCGGCGCGTCCGCCGCCCAGAACAGCACGCACATCCCCGCGAACGTGAGAGCCATGGCGGAGAGGTGAACGCGGGTGAGCGGGCGTACGGCGGAAACCGGGTGGTTCAGGTGCCACAGAAAGCTCCTGGCCGACCAGGCGACGACGAGCATGCTGCCGTGGCCGAGCAGCCGGGCCAGGTTCGGGATCCCGGTCACGTCGCCGACGAACCCGTACACGGCGGGAGTGAGCAGCGTCAGCGACAGTGACAGGCCCAGCAGGAGGAGCCAGACGGTTTCCCTGGCCGGGTCGGGCGGCCCGCGCCGGCCTTTGCGCACGCGGTAGGCGAGCAGCACCCAGGCGATCACGGCGGGCCCGTAGTGGCGCAGCGCCTCGGCCATGGTCAGGAGGGCCGCTCGGAGTCGGACCAGTCGAGCAGGGCCTTGATGCGTCCGGTCAGCGCGTTGGTCTCGGCGACGACCTCGAGTGCGGCGAGCTTCCCCGCGCGAGCTTGGATGAGCGAGGCCAGCAGCTCGGCTTCCTGCTCCTCGACATCGGTGTACGTCGTGCGCCCCAGGACGCGGTGCACCATCTGAGGATCGAGGTCCGGGAGTAATCGCCGCCACTGGTCAGGGCCGGTGAGGCCGGAAGGGTAGTGGTCGCACAGCAGGTGGCTGAGCTCGTGCAGGATGATGTGCTGCTGATGGGGAGTGGTCGTGGCCTGATCGTAAAAGATGAGGTCACTGTCTCCGGCTGACACCCACATGCCGCACACACCAGAGCTGCGTGTCATCGGCAGGAGCAGGATGGGCCGTCCGCGCTGGGCGGCCACCTGCGTGCACAGTGCCTCGGCGGTGAAAGGCTCCGGCAGTGGCAGTTTGTCCAGCCTGGCCTCACAGCGGCGGCGCAGGCGTCTGAACGGAACTGCGGACATTATGCCCCTTTGGTCGCGTCAGGCAGTCCTTCCAACTCGCGTACCCGCTCGACCATCTCGGTGATGGCGTTGAGGCTCTTGGGGGAAAGGCCCGATGCGCGCAGCGCGATCTGTCTGACCGATGCGTCCCGCAAGGCGATGAGGAGCTCGAGTTCCGCGTCGATGCGCTCGGCGGCCTCCTCGTCGAAGAAGTAGGCCGGTGGCACGCCGAAGAAGCCCGCGAGCGCTTCGAGGTGACGCTTGGTCGGGTTGTCGCGCAGCCCTTTGCGTAGTTGCCAGACGTAGGTGGCCGAGATCGTCGGACCGCCGCTGTCACGCAGCGCCGCGGCGACCTCCTCGTGTGTGTATTCGCCGCCTTGGCGCGGACGCACGGTGTTGAACAGGTGGTTGAGCTTGGCCGCGAGCGTGCGGGCGGCCTCCGTTGAGCCTTTGGGCATCCACACCTCCTCGCCCCCGTACACGACCACGGTAGCAGACGAAACAACTCATGCGGCTGGTCTCGATGCGGTTCCACTCACGCCAGTTGACGAGGGCGTATCGTGGCCATGAACTGAGGTGTATGAAATATCGGTCTTCACCACACACTAGTTGACGATCTGGTTATGTCAGTTTACGCTCATTGAAGCGAAACCAACTCATGTGAATGACCTTGACCGCGTAGGAGATCTCGTGAAGACCCTGCTCGGAGTGGCGGCCACGGCCGCACTCATCACCACATGCGCCATAGTCACCACACCGCCGGCTTCCGCGTCGGCGACGCAGGAACAGGTCGCCGCATCCATGGGATGCCAGTCGTCCCGGGCGGTCCTGCGGTTCCGTGACAACACCACAGGCTCGTACTACTGCAGCGGCGTGCACGCGGTGGGCAAACGGGCCGACTACTTCACCGCCAACGGATGGTCGGGCTGGCTCGACACCACCGAGGGCGACATCCTGTTCTGCGACGGCGAACGCTTCCCCGTGCTCGGCGTCCACGTCTACAACCTGGTCCTGAACGAGACCAAGCCGGGCTGGTGCCCGTGAACAGAGCCATCCTGACGGCAGGCATCACAGCGGCGGTCGGCTTGCACATGCTGCTCGCGGCGGGCCCCGCCGCCGCGGCGAGCGGGAAGGTGACCCTCTACCGAAACGCCGACTTCACGGCGCCCGCCGTCGCCCGCATCTACAACAGCTGTACGGGAACCGCGACACTTACCAACCCCGTCGCATCCTTCGACAACCAGCCTCTGCCGGGCTGCGCCGTCATCCTCCAGACCCGCGCGGGAGCGACTTTCACGCTGTGCGCCGGGCGCGGCATCGTCCCCCCGGCCTACCGGGAAGCCGACCGCGCACTCATCAAGCCGGGCACGACGCCACCGTGCGCGATCACCACGTCCGCGTAGGAACACGCCACATCCGCAGTACCTGCATCACCCCTTGAACACCTCCGCTCCCCGGCTGAACGTTCGTGACGCTCTGGATGAGCGCCACAGTCCTCCTGGCAGCGGACGGTGACCGGCGAGCCGACCTCCCTGGCCGCCGGTGACCCCACCAGGCCGACACGCTCGCCTCCACGCTGCTCGCGCTGATTCACACGAGCACGAACGAGCCGTCAGCCGCCATCGCTCACTTCATCTCAAAGGAGACCACTATGGGCAAAATGACGCGAATCGCCGCTATCGCCGCGGGTATCTGCGCGGCGGGAGCCGTGACTTTCGCCACGGGTACGCCCGCGTCGGCCACCTCCGCGGCGATGCCAAGCGCGGCCACGTCCTCGCTGCAAGCCACGTCCGCGCTGCGAGCCTTCCCGACCTGCATAAGGATCGACGTGCGCACCTTCAACCACGTCGTGATCTTCAACAACTGCCCGTTCGCCCACAACATCAAGATCATCTGGAACAACGCGCCCGACACCGAGTGCTACCGTCTCGGCAGCGGCCGGACCTGGGACAAGGCCGCCTACAGCTGGCCCTTCGCGTCGTACGACACAACGGTTCTCTGCTGACCCTCACCGATCGGCCGCATGCCAGGCACCCGCGGCTTCGAGCCGTGCCGGCGGTGTGCGGTCACAGAGCAACCACCTGGGGCTCTGCCGGGCACGCGGAGGTGTACGGCAGAGCCCCAGGTCTTGACGGCACTCGGAGGTGTCCCTGCTTACGCCAAGGTGATGTTGGTCCCGTCTACCTTGATCGGAACCTCGGGGAGTGGGGTGGTCGCCGGGCCTGAGGTGACCGAGCCGTCGGCGATGGAGAATTGCGAGCCGTGGCACGGGCACACGATCTGGCTGTCGGCGACACTGGTCACCTTGCAGCCCTGATGGGTACAGGTCGGGCTGAAGCCCTTGAAAGTCCCCGCCTCCGGCTGCACGACGACAACCTCGCCCAGAATGACGCCGCCGCCGACAGGTACCTCGGCCGTGGTCGTCAGGGCTCCTCCCCCAGCGGCGGGCGCGGAAGACCCGGCGGGTGCGGCGGGCGCGGCGGTGGTGTCGCCGCCGCCGGAACAGGCCGCCACGGCGACCCCGGCCCCAGCGAGTGCGGCCACACTGATCGCGTGCCGACGCGTGACGTTCTTATCCACGAAAATGCCCTTTCATCCGGTTAACTGGCCCCCAGCCCAGCCAACCACCCGTACCAGGGCATGCTCGTGGTCTTGATCGTATTCTCATCCTTTATTAATGCGGACCCAGGGCCAGACCGAGACGAGCTCACCTCAATCCCTGCCGAGACTCCCGATCAGGTGATCCAGGTCGGCGACCGCGTTCTTGACCGGTGCACGCAGCGTGCGCGGGTCAGCATGTCGAGTGGAACAGACCCCCTACCGGGGTCGTCTCAGCCAACGCGTTGTACCGCTCAACCGCGGCCCTCGTCTCCTCCACGAAGACCTCGATGCCCTTCTGCTTCAGCAAGTCCAGAGTCTCCGGGCATGTCTGAAGGACCAAGTCCATTCCTCGTGAGAGGACAACCACCTCGCTACCGTGGTCAAGCAGCTCGCTGACATCGGCGGGCTGGATGCCCGGACTGTGACGTGTACCCGTCTCGTTCCAGTCCCAGGCCCGACCACCACCCGGGTACAGCTTGAAGTCCTTTCCTTGACCCACCCCCTCGACAACCATGCGGCCCCAAGAGATGTGCGTGATCAGTGGAGATCGCTTCATAGCCGGGAGACTAACCTGCTGGTGCACTTGCCACCTACACAGCTGAGCTGCCAGTCAGAGGCGGCTGAGTCCTGCCCGTGGCTGACCGCTATCGCTGGCGGGCAGGTGGCACGGTAAGGCCGCATGGAATGAGGTCAGCTCGACTGCGCCTATTGCCGCACTCCCGCATTTCCCGGCATACACCCTATGGCCATTCGAGATCCACATTGTTCGCGCAGTTTCCACCAAACGTCGAGAACGAGATGGGTGCGCCAATACCTCTGCAATGATGGGTTTTCCCGCACATCCGGAGTCCAGTAATCAAAGCTGACCTGCAGATCCGCGACGAACCCACCCAAGTCCTTGGCGAAACAGGTGGTCGTGGGCCAACTCTCGCTCTTTCCCGGCCTGGGCACGAACTTGAGCAAGCCGTCCCTGGTCAGACGCCATCCCTCCGCCGCCGCCTGCTCCTTGTAGAACGCGACCACGTCACGAGGAGAACCGAAGAACTGGTAGGACAACTCGACCTCTCCGATGAGGTCGTCGTCCATACAGGCGAGCTGCTCCGAGTCCGTCGAGCGCGGAAAGGCCCCGGCAGGAACTTGGTGGCGGATGGGCTCCTGGAGCACTCGCTGCAACATGGGCTCAGTCGGGTCGCCGATGCACGTCAGGGCGGTGACACTGGCCGGGATCCCGCACCCCGACCCTGCTGCCAGCAGAGTCGCCACCAGTGCCATCGACCGATTCCCGAGCGTTCTCATGCGAGCCCGCACCTTCGCTGAGCACCCCCTTCCGGCTTTCTCCCTTTCGCCAGTGTCGTCACTCTGGTCTCCGGGATTTCTCGGCCCATGCTCACTCCGGGCCATGTCCGTTCCCCTGCTAGGGAGCCCGCCGGGTTAGAACGGAGGTTGCTGGTCTCGATCACGGGCAAGCCAAGCACAGTGATGTGGTGTCCTCAGGGAGAGAATGCCGAGATTTCGTGCAGCTGGGCCTCTCGGTATCTGAACAAAGGGAGGATCGCTCTACTGATCACAGCGCCAGCTGGGGTGAGAAAGGGGCTACCGAGCGTGAGAATTGGCGTTTACTTCGGCGGATTGTTGCTCGCGCTGGTCGCCGCTGCCGTGACCTACCTCTATGGTTTCTGGGTCGGTGGCTTCCTTGAGCTGCGAGCTACCAGCGAGTACTGCGCCGATAAGCCTCTGGCGTTCCCAGCGACCAGTTGGTCCTGGGTTCCCCTGAGGCATCAGTGCCGTTGGAGCGATGGTGGTGCCACCGATCTTGTGCCTTGGTACGTGAATCCGGTCGTGTTCAGCTGTCTTGGCGTCGCGGCGGTCTGCATGGTGCTGGCCATCAGAGGCCGGACAGGCCGAGTTCGCGGGCTATGAGCATGCGTTGGACCTCGCTGGTGCCCTCGCCGATTTCGAGGATCTTGGCGTCGCGGTAGAAGCGGGCGACTGGGTACTCGTTCATGAAGCCGTAGCCGCCGAAGATCTGGGTGGCGTCGCGGGCGTTGTCCATGGCCGCGTTGGAGGAGGCGAGTTTGGCGATGGCGGCCTCCTTCTTGAAGGGGAGGCCGGAGCGCATGCGGTCGGCGGCGTGGTAGTAGGCGAGGCGGGCGGTGTGGGTGCGGACTTCCATGTCGGCGATCTTGAACTGGATGGCCTGGTAGCCGCCGATCGCGCGGCCGAAGGCGTGCCGCTCGTGGGCGTAGCGCAGGGATTCGTCGACGCAGCCCTGGGCGAGGCCGACGGAGAGGGCGGCGATGGCGATCCTGCCCTCGTCGAGGGTTTGCAGGAACTGGGCGTAGCCGCGGCCGCGCTCGCCGAGCAGGTTGGCGGCGGGGACGCGGCAGTCGGTGAAGGCGAGTTCGCGGGTGTCGCTGGCCGACCAGCCGACCTTGGAATACTTCTCGGAGAAGGTGAAGCCGGGGGTGCCGGACGGGACGATGATCGTGGAGATCTCGGGGCGGCCGTCCGCGCGGCGGCCGGTGATGGCGGCCACGGCGACGAAGCCGGTGATGGCGGTGCCGGCGTTGGTGATGAACGCCTTCGAGCCGTTGATCACCCATTCGCCGCCGTCCAGGGTGGCGGTGGTCCGCATGCCGCCGGGCACGTCGGAGCCGCCTCCGGGTTCGGTGAGGCCGAACGCGCCGAGCTTCTCCCCGGCGGCGAGCGCGGGTAGCCAGTGGGACCGCTGCTCGTCGGTGCCGAATCTCAGCAGCGGCATCGCGCCCAGGGAGACCCCGGCCTCCAGCGTGATCGCCACCGAGGAGTCCACCCGGGCGAGTTCCTCCAGGGCCAGGCAGAGGGCGAAGTAGTCGCCGCCCATGCCGCCGTGCTCCTCCGGGATCGGCAGGCCGAACAGGCCCATCGCGCCCATCTTGCGGATGATCTCGTATGGGAACTCCCCCCGCTCGTACAAGTCGCCGATCACCGGGGCGACCACCTCGCGAGCGAAGGACTCGACGGATTTGCGCAGGTCATCGTATTCGTCGGTGAGCATCACGGCTCCTTGGAGAGGGCGCGGACGACGGAGGAGGGGCTGGGGCGGCCGAGCCGCTTCGCCAGCCAGGTGGAGGTGTCGACCAGGGAGCCGAGGTCGACGCCGGTTTCGACGCCGAGGCCGTGCAGCATCCAGACCAGGTCTTCGGTGGCGAGGTTGCCGGTGGCACTCTCCGCGTACGGACAACCGCCGATGCCGCCCGCCGCGGCGTCGACGACGGTGACGCCGCAGCGCAGGGCTTCGAGGGTGTTGGCGAGCGCCTGGCCGTAGGTGTCGTGGAAGTGCACGGCTAGCGGGCCAGGGCCGCACGGGAAGGACTCGATGAGGGCGCGGGCGTGGCCGGGGGTGCCGACGCCGATGGTGTCGCCGAGGGAGAGTTCGAAGCAGCCCAGGTCGAGCAGGCGCATGCCGACCTCGACGACCTTCGCGATCGGCACCGGGCCCTCCCAGGGGTCGCCGAAGCACATCGACACGTAGGCGCGGACCCGGACGCCGCTTTCCAGCGCGCGCGACACGACGGGGGCGAACATCTCGAACTGGGAGTCGATGGTGCGGTTGAGGTTGCGCTGGGCGAAAGTCTCGGTGGCGCTGCCGAAGATCGCGATCTCGGTGACGCCGTGTTCGAGGGCCCGGTCGAGGCCGCGTTCGTTGGGGACGAGCACGGGGTAGCGGATGCCGGGGCGGCGTTCGATGCGGGTCAGCAGGTCGGCGGCGTCCGCGAGTTGGGGGACCCAGGTGGGGTGCACGAAACTGGTCGTCTCGATGGTGGTGAGCCCGGCGTCCACGAGGCGTTCGACGAATTCGGCTTTGACGTCGACCGGGAGGATGGCCGCCTCGTTCTGGAGGCCGTCCCTTGGGCCGACTTCGTAGATGGTCACGTGGTCGGGTAGTCCGTCGATGCGGTGCATCAGGCCTCCTCGGGGGTGATGGCGGCCAGCATCGCGTCCATGGCGACCTGCTGGCCCGCGCGGACGGGAAGTTCGGCGATGACGCCCGCGATGGGCGCGGTTACGGTGTGCTCCATCTTCATCGCCTCCACGATCAGCAGTGGCTGCCCGGCTTGGACTTGGTCCCCGACGGCGGCTTTCACCACGAGCACGGTTCCCGGCATCGGACTGCGAACCGTTCCATCTCCGGTACGGCTTGCGCCGGCGCGGTCACCTGGATCACCCGGATGGTGCAAGGTCACCGACCAGGTTTGACCCGAGGCAATCCACAATGTGTCGTTGTCTCGGGGGGATTTTTCCCACCCACCCACCCTTTGTTTTCCCTCGGGGCTC
>NZ_BLAF01000007.1:255799-293121 GCF_009687885.1 Acrocarpospora pleiomorpha | reverse complement strand
AATTCGTACTGGTCGCAGGCGCGTGGCTTGGATCGTGGGCGTGGGACGAGGTGGTGCCGGACCTACGCGCAGCCGGTCACGGCACCCATCCGTTGACCCTTTCCGGCCTCGCGGAGAAACAAGGCATCGAGGCAGGGCAACAGACGCACGTCCGGGACATCCTCGATGAGATCGAACAACACGATCTACGAAACGTCATCCTGGTCGGCCACAGTTACTCAGGCATTCCCGTCGGCCAAGCCGCCGAACGCATCGGCGACCGCCTGGCCCACGTGGTCTTCGTCGACTCCAACGTCCCAGCCAACGGCGAGTCATTCGTCTCCGCCTGGCCATCCGGCCGGTCCATGGTGGAGGCATCGATCGCCAACAACAACGGCTTCTGGCCCCCGCTCACCGCCCCCGACTTCGCCGGCCAAGGCCTGACCGACGACCAGATCTCCCGAATCGTCACCGGCTCAACCCCCCACCCCGGCGCCGCCCTCACCGAACCAGCCGTCCTGACCCGCCCCCTCAGCGACCTCCCGGCCACCTACATCAAATGCCTACTCGACGGCGACGAACCAAACCCCGACGTGGCCGCCCTCCTCACCAGCCCCCACTGGCACCTGATCAAAATGAACACCGGCCACTGGCCCATGTTCTCCCAGCCCAACGAACTAGCCCAGATCCTCCTCGAAACGGCCACACAATCAGCCCGCTAGCTCCCTGCTTGAAGATCATTGTGACCACGGGTTGGTGACGAGCCCGCCTTCGTAGGCCGCGATGACGAGCTGGGCCCGGTCGCGGGTGTACAGCTTGGCCAGGAGGCGGCCGATGTGCGTCATGACCGTGCCGACGGTGAGGTGAAGGTGCTCGGCGATCTCGGAGTAGAAGATCAGGACTGCGGCCACCGCACCAGACGCGCACGCCGCCAAGCCCGCCACCGACCATCCGACCGAAGTGGTGGAGGCCACCAGATACAGCCCCACTCCATGACGGGACGTTATCGCCTCACCAGATCACCTGACATCTGCCCACGGTAGGACACCAGCCTCCGTCTCTGGTCATACCTTGCCGGTTGAGGGCAGTCCCGATGACGGACGCCGTTACGACGGGCATCGGCCTCGGGGATGTGGGCACCCCCTCGTTGGAGGGTGGTCTGTGCGCCCGGACATCGCGACAGTTTGACTCAGTTCAACAGTCATTGCCACGCGGGCGAGCTCGAATTGACCGGCTGTGAACGGTGCTTTCGGAAGATCTTCGCTGGTCCGAATGGTATACGATGATAGGTCAAAGTCAGTCGATAGAATCAGGCAGTGGCCGACATGATCCAGGTGAGCGTGCACTCCGATGTGCCCGTGTTTCGACAGATCATCGCTCAACTGTCGTTCCTGATCGAGACTGGCGACCTCAAACCCGGCCAGGTCCTCCCCAGCGCTCGCATGCTGGCCGACAACCTTCACATCAACCGCAATACGGCGGCCCGGGCATATGCCGAGCTGGCCAAGCTCGGCCTGGTCGAGAGTCGCGGACGCAGTGGCACCGTTGTCGTCGGTCCCAGCCCTGCGCATCAAGGCTCGGCCGCGCGGGAGGAAGCCCGGCGCATCTTGGAATCAGCAGCTCGCCAGTGCGTCGACCTCGGCCTCACGGCGGCTGAGATCCAGTCGCTCGCGATGAGCGTCGCCATTCGCGCGGAAGACCACATGCTCAAGGTTTCGTTCGTGGAATGCAACGCCGACCGGGCCGAGTACTTCGCGAGTGCGCTCGAGGCGGCGGTCAGCATCAAGGTCAAGCCCTTGGTCCTCGGTGAGTTCTCCCCTGAGGATGAACAGGCCGACCTCATCCTGACCACGTTCTTTCACCTGGCGCAGGTCCGTAACCTGCCTCGCCGGCCCGGCACCGAAGTTGTCGCCATCGTCGTCGCACCGCACGTTCAAACTCTGATGCAGATCGCCTCCGTGCCCAAGAGCCGAACCGTCGGGATCTGGTACCGCACCGATGACCAGGCCGTGACCGTTCGCGACTGGTTGCAGGATGCGGGCCTCAAGAACCTCCGCATACTCCATGACCTCGAAGGCGCGGAGCTCGATGGAATCGACCTGGTCGTGATACCAGACCAGCAGCCGGAGTTGAAGGCAGCCCTCGAGCCGAAGGTGAATGTGATCGAGTTCGGGAACGTGCTCGACGCCGCCTCCATTCGCATGGTGAACGAGGTGGTCCGGGACATGCAGGCGGCCAAGCGCGGCGACGTCACAGTTGTGTAGGCGTACTGCGGGCCGTCGGCTCGATCTGCGCGCACGACAGATGCCAACGATGTGCTGCCGCGCGACTCCGAGGGCGCTCCTCCGCAGGTGCTGGTGATCACCCGTCCACGGCGGATCCTGGCCCGGAGGATCACACGATCTGAATGACGGGTCATGTCGGACATGATTCGCGACCCTGAGAACCCAGGTCGACCGGTTCCGTGGAGTTACCGGTGGCGCACGCTGTTGTGCTCGTACGACCTAAGGGAGACAATTGGTTCGAAATATGGCATAGGTATCGGGTTTTTAAGCGCACAAGAGGAGTGACATGAGCGACGCGAAGGAGCGCGCCCGGGAAGCACATCTCGTTCGGTACGGGACGCGTTTCGTGCCGACCCTCATCACGAGGGCGGCGGGAACGTTCGTCTTCGACGAGGACGGCCGACAGATCCTTGATTTCACATCGGGTCAGATGAGCGCGGTCCTGGGGCACTCGCACCCCGATATCGTGCGCGTCGTCTCGGATTCGGTGGCGTCGCTGGACCATCTCTTCAGCGGGATGCTGAGCCCGCCCGTTCTCGAGTTCGCTGATCGGCTGGTGGGCACTCTTCCCCCGGACCTGAGCAAGGTGCTGCTCCTGACGACCGGCGCGGAGTCCAACGAAGCCGCCATCAAGATGGCGAAGCTCTACACGGGCCGCCATGAGATCGTCTCGCTCGACCGCTCCTGGCACGGAATGACGTTCGGGGCCTCGGCGGCGACGTTCTCAGCGGGCCGCCGCGGTTACGGTCCGAGCGCGCCGGGCAACTTTGTCCTCCCCACGCCGAACGCCTATCGATCGCCGTTCAGGCACGCCGATGGGTCCTATGACTGGGAGGCCGAGCTCGACTACGGTTTCGCGCTCGTCGATCAGCAGTCGACAGGGGATCTGGCGGCATGTCTCGTCGAGCCGATTCTCTCGTCGGGCGGAATCATCGAGCTTCCAGCCGGCTATCTCGTTCGTCTGCAGCAGTTGTGCAGGGAACGTGGAATGCTCCTCATTCTCGACGAAGCCCAGACAGGCCTGGGGCGTACCGGTGACATGTACGCCTTCGAGCGCGACGGCGTCGTGCCCGACATCCTCACGTTGTCGAAGACGCTGGGCGCGGGACTCCCCGTCGCCGCGGTCGTGACCACGTCAGAGATCGAGCAGGGCTGCTCGGATCGGGGATTTCTGTTCTTCACCACCCACGTCAATGATCCTCTCGCGGCCGCCGTCGCCTCGACGGTGCTCGACGTGATCGCTCGTGACGAGCTTGTCGCGCGTGCGCGCCAGCTGGGCCTGGTGCTCGGGGAGCGTCTGGAGAGTCTGCGTCAGCGATATGACGTCGTCGGTGACGTCCGAGGCCGCGGACTGCTGCAGGGCATCGAACTCGTGAAGGACCGTCGCACCAAGGAGCCCGCTGATGCGTTGGGGCAGGCCGTCACGGCGGCCTGCTTCAGACGAGGACTCCACCTCAACATCGTCCAGCTACCCCGTATGGGCGGCGTCTTTCGTATCGCGCCGCCCTTGACGACGACCGCGGAGGAGCTCGACCAGGGCATGGACATCCTGCGGGCGTCTCTCGACGCGGTGCTCGACGGTCGCGAGTAAGCCAATTGCCACCAGATAAGTCCATCGATTACTTGAACCGGGCAGCCGACCAGGTACGACCGTGGGCAGGGATGGTTTTGTCACCGTGTTGAGGTGATCGAAGTAAGAGAGCTGACGAAGCGATACGGCTCGACGCTCGCATTGGACCGGCTGTCCTTCCATGTTCACCCCAGGCGAGTGACCGGCCTTCTGGGGCCCAACGGCGCGGGGAAATCCACGACCTTGCGCGTCGTCGTCGGCCTTCATGAGGCGACGTCCGGTGTGGCCCTGGTCAACGGGCGTCGATACGCGGAGATCAGCCGGCCGCTGTTCGAGGTGGGCGCGCTGCTCGACGCCGGTGCCGTACACCCGGGCCGTACCGCATTCGACCAGATCGCCTGCCTGGCCCGCAGTCACCGCATCGGCTTCTCCCGGATCATGACGCTCTACGTGGTCGCAGCACTGGGGGCGGGAGGTCGCAGTCTCTCGCCGCGACTCGTGATGTCGTCGGTTAACCGACCAACTGCTCTGCCAGCAGCAGCACGCCGATTCCGACCATCGCGGCGCCGGAGAAGCGGGTCACCGCCCGTGCCGCGGCAGGCCGCGCCCGCAGCACTCGCCGCGCCCCCGCGCCCACCCCCGTGTAGACCACGGCGCAGCTGGCCACGTGAACCAGCCCCAGCACCACGATCTGCACCGCGACCGGCCACGCCGCGTCCGGGTCGGCGAACTGCGGCAGCAGTGCCAAGAACAGCAGAAACACCTTCGGGTTGAGCCCGCTGATCCCCGCGCCTTTCGCCACCTGACGTACCCATGAGCCGGCGGCGGGCTCCGCACCGGCCTGCGGGGCCGACGGGCGGGCGAGCGTGCCGATCCCCAGCCACACCAGATACGCCGCGCCCGCCACCGTCAGCGCGGTCATCACCAGCGGCGAGCGGGCCACCAGAGCGGCCACCCCGGCCGCCACCACCGCGGTGGCCGCCAGATGCCCGATCAGCAGACCGCCCACCGCGGGCAGCACCGTGCGATGCCGCAGCCCTGCCGCGATCGCGTACGCCCAGTCCGCCCCCGGTGTCACCACGAACATCAACGACACCGCCCAGAACGCGGCGACGGTACCGACCGCCATGACCTCGCACCTCTTTCCACTTGGGGGAACCCCAGAGGGAAGGTTAGGTACGATTGCCCGAAATGTGCTTCCAAACTTTCCCAGCGCAACCGGTCTGTGGGGGAGAATCTGCCCCGTGGACGATGTAGACCGGAGAATCCTTGCCGAGCTCCAGCAGGACGGACGCCTCACCGTCACCGAACTCGCTGAACGCGTCCGCCTCAGCGTCTCGCCCTGCCACCGCCGGCTACGCGCCCTGGAGCGCTCCGGCGCGATCAGCGGCTACCGCGCGGACCTCGACGCCAACGCCCTCGGCCTGACCTTCGAGGCCCTCGTCTTCGTCACCATGCGCGCCGCGGACCGCGACACCGTCGACGCCTTCGAACAGGCGGTCGCCGCTGTACCCCACGTCCTGCAAGCCCAACGGCTCTTCGGCGACCCCGACTACCTCCTGCGCGTCATCACCCGCGACCTACCCGCCTTCCAGCGCCTCTACGACGACCGCCTCGCCACCCTCCCCGGCGTCCAGCGCCTCAGCTCCACCCTCGTCATGAAGAGCGTCGTCGAGCACCGTCCCTTGCCCCTGTGACGTTGGGCACCGCGAGCTCGCGGTCCCCAACGCCCACCCCTGGGACAGCAGCCTTCGGGCCGTCCGCCCACCCCTTACGCCGTTATCGGGCGGCGACGGCCTCGGTGGCCTCGGCGTCGTTGTCCGCCCAGGGGCGGAGTTCTTGGGGCCGCGCAGAGCGATGGGGTGGGAGATCTCGGTCTCTCTCGCCGCGACTCGTGATGACGGGTCAGGCGGTTCGGCACCGGCGGTGAACGTGGTCGCGGCAGCACTGATCCTGCTGTCGGTGCTGAGAAGAAGGTGGACCTGATCTGCAAGGATCTAGATCAAATCCGTAACAGAATCGGGTGCGCGTTCAGGTGAGGCGTACGGGATGGGACCGGGGGTTGTTCCGTCGTCGGGGACGTCAAGGGGCTTGTCAGGCAAGCTGTCCGACCCGTTGAGGAAATGTGCTGATCGGATGGGTCTGGCGACAGCGCTGGGCGGAGTGTTCGCCCGCCCGGTGACACCACTTGGGAAAGCAGCTGGCCGGGAAGGGTGCTGATGGTGGTGTGGGGTGGTCAGCCGAGGCTGGCTCTGCCGTGTCTCCAGTAGCCGCGGAAGGAGATGTTGGATTTGGGGACGTTGCGGTCGTTGACGAGATGCCTGCGGATGCCGGTGGCGAGCGCGGACTCGCCTGCGGCCCAGGCGTAGTAGGGGCCGGGGCGGAGTTGCGCGGCCTGTACGGCCTGCAGAGCGAGCGTGCCCGGTCTTATGGAGGGTTCGTTGCGGGGCAACCAGTGGATCTTCGTGGCTGCGGGCGCGGTGACCTCGCCGCGGATGTCGTCGCTGGCGGGTACTTCGAGGAACACCTCGGCGGGCAGCGCGTCGGGGGAATGTTCCAGGATCGCGAGGATCGCCGGTAACGCGCTCTCGTCGCCGACGAGCAGTTGCCAGGCGGCGCCGGCGGTGGGTACGTAGCCGCATCCCTCGTCGAGGAAAGCGACCTCGTCGCCCGGCTCGGCCGCCAGCGCCCAAGCGGTTCCCGGAGCGGCGGACCGGTCCGAGTCCGGCTCCTCGTGGAGGGAGAACTCGATGTCGAACGCGGACATCTCCGGCCGGAAGCGCCGGATCGAGTACGACCTGACTCGCGGCCGCCTCTTGGCCGATTGCAGAGTGTACTGGAGCATCCACTTCTCGCTGGTCGGGAGCACGACCTCATCCTGACCGGGTCCTGCGAAGAACAGGCGGCCCGCCTGGTCGTACCCGGACTGTTCCAGGTACTGGAAGTCGTTTCCACCCAGGGTGATAGACACAAAGTGAGGACTGATCCGTTCGCGGCCCTGGACGGTCAGCGCCAACATCCGCCGGTGGCGCGGGCGCCGGTACCCGGCCGCCAATGATCCGAGGCTACTCAACGGTCCCTCCGGTATGCGCCCATACCTCACTGTTCATGAGGCCGATCCTTGTCCTGCCGCAGCCGCCGCACCACCGGTAAGCTGACGCGCGATGCAGGAAACCCGCCAACCTTCCCCGCCATCCGCAAGGCCGGTAGAAACGACGCCTCGCGGTGGAGGCTGGCTCCCGCACGGCTACCACCTGGACACCCACTCCCACCCCGATGGCCAGCTGGTGTACGCGGCCGCCGGCGCCTTGGCCACGACGACCGAGCGCGGAACCTGGCTGGCGCCTGCCAACCGGGTGACGTGGACGCCGCCGGGGTTCGAGCACTCCCACCGCTTCTACGGCAGGACCGACGCCCGTGTCGTCGCCATTCCGGCCGACGAGTGCGGTGAACTCGTGGCGCACCCCAGCGTGTTCGGGGTGAGCCCGCTACTGCGCGAAGCCCTCCTGGCACTGACCGGCGGGAGCGGGAGACCTCCGGGCGCCGACGGGCGGTTGCGCGCGGTGGTGATCGACGAGCTCGGTGAGACTCCCGAGCAGTCCTTGCACTTGCCCGAGCCGCGTGACGACCGGCTGCGCGTCGTCACCGATCTCCTGCACGCCGATCCGGGTCAGACCACAACCCTGGCGGAGCTGGGGCGCACCGCGGGGGCGAGCGAGCGCACCCTCAGCCGGCTGTTCCACACCGACCTCGGCATGAGTTTCCGCCGCTGGCGCACGATCTTGCGCGTCCACCACGCCCTGGTCCACCTCACCGACGGCCAGTCCGTCACCGACACCGCGATCGCGTGCGGGTGGTCCAACCCCTCGACTTTCATCGAAGCCTTCACCGCCGTTGTCGGCCAGACTCCGGGCCGTTACCAGGTCGACCTGCACCACCACGGCAAGTAGCGGCAACCGGCCCCTGCGGCTCACCGCCAAGTTTGGCGGCTTTTCGTTATGGACTGTCCGGTTGTCGGTTGTCGGCAACCGCTGCCGGATTCACAGTGGTGGTCGACGGCCCGTGATCCATCCGGGCCGTCAACGTCCACATTTCTTCGAGGAGTAGGGAAAGCACATGATCCAGGCGGATGAGAACACCACCGTGGTCATCGTGGGCGGCGGAGTCGCCGGGCTCGCGTTGGGCAATTTCCTGGTGCGCAGCGGAATCAGTTGCATCGTCTTGGAGAAGCACAGCCGTGAATACGTCGAGCAGCGGCAACGGGCTGGGGCTCTCGATGCCGGAGGGGTGCGCATGTTGCACGAATGGGGGATGGGGGAGGTGGTGGAAGGCCACAGCCTCGGTACCTCCGATTCGGGTATGCCGATGCTGGTCGACGGAGAGAAGCGGTATTGGAAGGCGGACGAGGACGACGCGGATGATTTTGACGGTGCCTACTGCCCTCAGCAGGTCCTCGTCCGGAACCTCATCAAGGTTTTCCTCCGCGACGGCGGTGACCTTCGCTTCGAAGCCGAAGACGTTTCGCTGGAATGCCTCGACACCGAGCGTCCCCTGGTTCGTTATCGGGATGCGGCCGGCTCGACGAAGGTGCTCGGCTGTGACTTCGTCGCCGGCAGCGACGGCTACCACGGCGTCAGCAGGACGGCCATTCCCGCCGACGTTCTCACCTGCTACACCCATGAGTTCGGGTACGCCTGGCTGACTGTCATGACGGAGGTGCCGGCGGATCCGCTGGCGGTGCTGGCAGTGCACTCTCGCGGCTTCGCCGCGCAGATCACTCGCGGCCCGAACGCGAGCCGTCTCTACCTGCAGTGCCCGGTCACCGACACCATCGAACAATGGCCGGACGAGCGCGTCTGGAACGAACTGGAAGCTCGTTTCGGCGCACCCGTGGCGGCCAAGGGCCCGATCACGAGCAAGCAGGTCGTGCCGCTGCGCGGTGTGGTGTTCAGCCCCATGAGCCACGGCAGGCTCTACCTGCTCGGGGACGCGGCACACCTCATCTCCCCGATGAGCGCGGAAGGGATGAGCCTCGCCCTCCACGACGCCGAAGTGTTCGCCCGCGCGGTCATCCACCACGCCCAGAACGACGACTCGTGTCTGCTCGACAGCTACTCCGACACCTGCCTGAGCCACACGTGGGAGCGTCAGGCATCCGCGGTCTGGATGACCGACACCATGCACGACTCCGGTGACACCTCCTACACAGGGGAGTTCCGCAAGCGGATCGCCCGGGTGAACCTGGAAACGCTGTTGGAACCACCTGCGGCAAATCGCCTTTCCGAGTAATCGGCAAGCGGTCTTCGTGCCGTCCGCTCACCGCTTACGCCGTTAGCGGGCGGCGACGGCCTCGGTGGTCTCGGCGTCGTCGTCCGCCACGGGGGCGGAGTTCTTGGGGCCGCGCAGGGCGATGTAGACGAACAGGACGCCCATGACGGCGACGCCTGCCCACATGGCCTGCTGCCAGCCGTCGACGAAGGACTGCTGGGCGGCGCGGACCAGGTCTTCGGCGTGCGAGCCGGTGGTGCCCGCCACCTCGACGGCGTTGGCGATGCCTTCGCGCGCGGTGTCCGCGGCATCCTGGGGAATGTCCTGCAGGCGGTCGTCGATGGCGCTGCGGTAGCCGGCGGACAGCAGCGCCCCGAGCAGGGCGACACCGAGGGCGGTGCCGAACTCGCGGGTGACGTCGTTGAGCGCGGAGGCGACACCCTGCTTCTCGCGCGGCAGGGAGCCGGTGATGGCCTCGGTGGAGGGGGTCATCGACAGGCCCATGCCGATGCCCATGGCGAGCATGCCGGGCAGGATGGTCAGGTAGCCGCCGTCAGCGGAGACGAAGAGGGCCATGAGGGCCAGGCCGGCGGCGGCCAGCGCGATGCCTGTGGCCATGGTCGAGCGAGAACCGATGCGTACGGCCAGCTTGGGGGCGAGGCCGGAGGTCATCATCATCATGACGGCCATGGGCATCAGGGCCAGCGTGGACAGCAGCCCCGACCAGCCGAGCACGGCCTGGAAGAACGGGAAGAGGACCACGGCGATGCCCGCCTGGACGCCGAAGACCACCAGCAGCGTGATCGAGCCGCCGGCCAGAGCACGCTCCCGGAACAGGCGTACGTCCAGCAGCGAGGCGTCCCGGCGGTGCCGCTCCCAGGCCACGAAGCCGATCGCGGCGATGAGACCGACAGCGAGACTGATCAGAGTCGCGGGCGCGGTCCAGCCACGCTCGGGGCCCTCCTGCAGGACGAAGATGAGCCCGACCACCGCGACCGTGGATACCAGCGCGCCGACGGTGTCGAAGCTGTGGGCGGACCTCTCGCGGGAGTTGGGGACCGACTTCAGCATCATGGCCAGGGCCACGATGATCAGGGCCACGGGCAGGACGAACAGCCAGCGCCAGTCGGCGACGTCGACGAGGAGCGCGGAGAGGAACATGCCCAGGATGCCGCCGCCTCCGGCGACGCCGGTCCACACACCGATCGCCGTGCCACGTTCCTCCTCGGGGAAGGTGGAGGTGATGACGGCGAGCGTGATGGGCATGATCATCGCAGCGCCGATACCGCCGGCCACGCGCGCGGCCAGCATCACCTCGGCCGTCGGAGCCAGGCCCGCCATGACGCCGGCGACGCCGAAGACACCCAGCCCGGCGATCAGCATGGGCTTGCGGCCCAGGCGGTCACCGATCGCGCCGAGCGGCAGCAGCAGCGCGGCCAGGGTCAGGGTGTAGATGTTGATGATCCACAAGATAGTGTTCTGCGAGGCGCCGAACTCGACGGCCATGTGCGTCTGGGCGACGTTCAGCCCGGACACCGACGCGATGACGGCCATCAGCGCGATGGAGACGGCGATCAGAATGGTGCGCAGCTGACGCGCATCCGGTGCGCCTCCGCCGCTTCCGTCAGCGGCCGCCACCTGTGGAGGCTGGTCTGTACTCATGGATTCCTCTCAAAATGGGCATGCAGAATCAGCGCCGGAGTAGGTCCGGTCGCCGAAGTGGATGGAGTAGGGGTCCGGCCACCGCGCGCGGGACTCGTACGAGCCTTAACGTCAGGCGGGGGCGACCGCGAGGATGCGGCGGGCCACGACCGTGCCATCGGTCAGGCGCACGCCCGCGATGCCGCCGTCCTCGCTCGTCATGACTTCCCGCACCGGGGTGTCGATGACGCGGATGTCGCCGACGGCGAAGCGCGCTCGGGTGTTCTCGTCGAGATCCGTGCCGTGGGTGAAGTAGACGAGGTCGTCGGTCAGCTGACGGAACAGCAGCGCGTGATGGATCGAGGGAGGGCCGGTGGCGAGGATGCCGATCGGTTCGTCGCGTACCTCCCAGCCGTGGCAGTACGGGCAGTGCACCACACCGTGCCCCCAGTGCTCGGCGAGGCCGGGCACGTCCGGCGGCACGTCCCGCAGGCCGGTGGCCACCAGCACGCGGCGCGCCGTCACCGTGCCGCTGTCGATCACGACGACCGTGCGGCGGGAGCGGGCCAGTATCAGCGCACCGTTCAAGCCCGCCGCGCCGCCGCCGATCACCACAACGTCCACGGTCTCACCAGGCAGTGCGTCGCTCGCGTAGCAAGAAGTCTGCACAGACATGTCGCGCCCTTTCCTCCAGCCGCTTCGGGCCTTCCGCACACGACGTTAAACCCGCATTGCGAGAAGGGCATACGATGTTGCGCATGACGCAAGAAAGTGGAGAGCTGGACAGCCTCGTACGCAAACGCATCCGCGCTCTGCGGGTCGCGCAGGGCTGGTCCCTGGACGAACTGGCCACCCGCGCCAACCTCAGCCAGTCCTCACTGAGCCGCATCGAGAACGGTCAGCGCCGTCTCGCCCTGGACCAGCTCGTCACCCTCGCCCGCGCCCTGGACACCACCCTCGACCAGCTCGTCGAGACCGCCGCCGACGACGTCGTCACCAGCCCGATGATCGACGCCACCCACGGCCTGATGCGCTGGCCCGTGAAGGCCGACCCCGGCATGAGCGTCGTACGCCAGCGCATGACCGAGCCACCGCCCGACAACCCCGCCCGCATGCGTGCCCACCCCGGCCGGGAATGGCTGGTCGTCCTCTCCGGCACCGCGATCCTCATGCTGGGCCATCGGCGCTTCCGTCTCGAGACCAACCAGGCCGCCGAGTTCCCCACCATGATGCCGCACGCCATCGGCGTCGAAGGCGGACCGTGTGACATTCTGGGCATCTTCGACCGCGATGCCCGCCGCGGACACCAGCGCGACAACGGCAGCGACCCCGACACCCCTGGCATCCGCGAATGACGGCAACGCGCGCCCTCGGTCCGGGTGCGCCTTGCGCGTCGGGCATTGCCACGCGCTGACATCTTGCGCATTCCGGGAGCCGTCGTGCCGCATAAGCAAACCCGCCTTACGGTGACGGCATGACCCACGCACACCCGCACGCTCCCCACCACGGCGCGCAGCACGGCCACCACCAGCAGGACGACGCCGGCCAGGCGGAAATCCTCGACCTGGACGCGGAAGTCCTCGCCGAGCACATCGCCGCCATCACCGCATGGCTGCCCCTGAAAACCAGCCCGCGCCAGATCGTCGACCTGGGCTGCGGCACGGGAGCGGGCACCTTCGCCCTCCTGAACCGTTTCCCCGAGGCTCACGTCATCGCCGTCGACGCCTCGCTCGGACACCTTCAGCGCCTGCGGGAGAAGGCGTGCGCCCAGGATCTGGACGACCGTGTGCGGATCGTGCAGGCCGACCTCGACGCCGCCGACTGGCCCGACCTCGGGACGCCGGACCTGGTCTGGGCCTCCGCCTCGATGCACCACATGGCCGACCCCGACCACGCCCTGCGCAACGTCCACGACATGCTCCCGTCCGGCGGCCTGTTCGCCGTCGTCGAGCTGGCCGGGTTGCCCCGCTTCCTGCCAGAAGGCGCCCCCGAAGACCGGCCCGGCCTGGAAGACCGCTGCCACGCCGCGACCGATCACTTCCACGCCGAACACGTGCCCCACCGCGGCGCCGACTGGGGACCGATGCTCACCGCCGCCGGGTTCACCCTCGACGGCGAGCGCACCATCACCGTGAACATCGACGGCGCCCACAGCGAAGCCATCGGCCGCTACGCCCTGGGCGCGCTTCGGCGCATCCGCGGCGTCGCCGCCGAATCGCTCCCGGCCGAAGACCTCGCCGCGCTCGACCGGCTGCTCGACACGGACAGCCCCCACAGCATCCTGCGCCGCGACGACCTCTCGGTACGCACCGAGCGCACCGTCTGGGCCGCACGCCGCACCTGACCCTCAACTCACGCAGATCGCCCGCATCGTCTTGCCTTATACGCAATGTTTGATGCCTTCCGGGCCTGCGGTGATCCCGGCCACCCCCTCTGCGCAGACACCGACTCGCTACAGCCGTCACGACGGGACGGGAGCCGATGCACCGTTTGCTTCCTACAACCCGGATGCGGGCCGATATGCTCGCAGCTCACCGGAATGGCTGTCGTGAGGGGACCTCAGATGCCGCGGGTGTTCGACGGGCGTACGGCGACTGGCTCTGCGCTGGGATTGGTCCGCCGTGCTGGTCCCCGAGAGTTGACTGTTGTTCTTGTCGTGCTGATCGCCGCTGTGCTGGCGCCGGGGGTTCCGGCTGGGGCCGTCGCCGGGCCGGGAAATCCGGGCGGTGGGGCCTATGTGCCGGCGGAGGCGCGGGCGGTGAACACCTCGCGGGCGGACCGGGTGGTGGGGAACGGGAGTCCGGGCAGTTGTACGTCCAGGGCGGTGGTCGCGGCTGTCGCCAAGGGTGGGGTGATCAGGTTCAACTGCGGGCCCCGGCCGGTGACGATCAAGATGACGGCGACGGCCAAGGTGCGGAACACCAGTGCGCGGGTGGTGCTGGACGGGGGCGGGAAGGTGACGCTCAGCGGGATGGGGCAGCGGCGGATCCTTTATATGAACACGTGCGACAAGTCGCTGGTGTGGATCACGTCGCACTGTGACAACCAGAGCCGGCCGCAGTTGGTGCTGCAGAATCTGACGTTCGCCGATGGGAACGCGACGGGGGAGCGCGCGGAGGGCGGCGGTGGGGGAGCCGTGTTCGTCCGGGGCGGGCGGGTGAAGGTGGTCAACTCCACGTTCGTGCGGAATCGGTGTGATGCGAGCGGGCCTGATGTGGGCGGGGCGGCTCTGCGGGTTCTGAATCAGTACCGGAATCTGCCGGTGTATGTCGTAGGCAGCACGTTCGGCGGGGCGAAGGGGCAGGGCGGGGTGTGCTCGAACGGGGGAGCGTTGAGCAGTATCGGGGTCTCTTGGGTGATCCTGAACAGCGTCATGTCGTACAACAAGGCGATTGGGCGGGGCGCCAATCCGGCCCGAGGGGGGACGCCGGGCGGGGGCAGCGGGGGAGCTGTGTACACGGACGGGAATCGGTTCACCGTTCGGGTCGCGGGGTCGATCATTCAGAACAACACCGCTCGTGAAGGGGGCGGGGCGATCTTCTTCGTGAGCAACGACATGACCGGCACACTCCGGATCGAGAAGTCCAGGCTCCGGAACAACCCGAGCGCGGGATTCGGGTCGCGGGGATATCCCGGGATCTTCTACAAGGGAGCGGGGAAACCGCAGGTCGTCGCGTCGACGCTCAAGTGATTCGCCCGGCGGAGGCCTGGGGATTCGGCCGCGCTGCCGGGTCGGTTGGGCGAGATCCAATTGGTGGAGACCGGGGAAGCGGATCGGAGCCAGCGGCCAGGCGGGCGGCCTCGGACCGCAGGCGGCGGGCCGCGCGGGAGAGGCGGTCAGGCGGGCGGGTCGGTTCGGGAGAGGCGGTCGGCTAGGCGGATCGGTTCGGGGAGGCGGTAGGCCGGGGTCACATGGAGGACGTGGGCGCAGGCGTTGTCGAGGCTGATGCGGTGGCCCTGGGAGACGAAGACGGGTTTGACGTGGTCGCGGGTGCGGAGGGCGCGGCCGACGGTGTCGTGGTCGAGGGTGATCGGGGTCCAGCTGCCCCGGGTGGGGGCGGGGTCGGCGTGGGTGCCGACGAAGGCGGTCTTGGCGACGCCGATCGTGGGGAGGCCGGTGAGGACGCCCAGGTGGCAGGCCAGGCCGAAGCGGCGGGGGTGGGCCAGGCCGTAGCCGTCGCAGATCAGCAGGTCGGGGATGACCGTGAGGCGGCCGAGCGCGGTCAGCAGGGGCGGGAGTTCACGGAACGCAAACAGTCCCGGTATGTACGGAAATTTCGCCTTCTCGCGGGATGTTGCGTGATCCACGACCTGCAGGGTGTTGTCGAGGACGACGACGGCGCCGGTTACCTCGTCGCTGTCAGGGGCGTACCCGACATCCAGACCGGCGATGAAGTCGACGGTGGGCGGGCCGGGGTCGGTGAGATCCACGAGCGGGCGCAGCTGTTCCTGCACGGCCTCCGCTTCGCCGGCCGTGGTCGGCCAAGGGTTTGCCCGGCGTGAAAACCAAGCGCCTTCTAGCGCGCTCCAAGCCATAATTTTGTCCGTTATGTGGTGATATTTCGTGGGCGCTGGTTGCGCGTCATGTGTAGTCCATCTTGGAGTATGTGAGGGTTCACCGCCCCGGACCTCCTTTCACACGGGCCACACCAATATTTCGCTCGGAAACCGCTAGGGCGTAACCCAAGCTCGTCAGCCTATCGCTGCTGCCTCGCCTTCCCTCCGGCGAGGAACCCTCGTGAAAGGCCGTACGATCGTGCCCCCCAAGCTGCCGGCCTGGCCCGGCGTCGGCGTCATCCTGTTGATGGTTGCCGGAGTTCTCTGCTTCCAGGATGTCGCGACGGCCGAGACCCGGTTGGTCAACGTGCCCTACACGTGTGGCGGGAAGGCCGCGGAACTCGACGTCACCCTGGAAGCGCCCAAGGAGGCGCCGCCGGGGGCCACGGTCACCGTGGTGTGGTCGCTGGGCGGCGGGCTGGCCAACGCGGGTGACAAGACCGCCGCTCAGGGCACCGAAATCGGCTCGTACGGCAGGCTCCGCCTGAACGGGGCGATCCAGGGCGAACTCGCCCCGATGACGGGACGGTCGCCGCTGCCGGCGTCGGTGGATCCAGGGCAGGCAATCGCCGTACCACCCATGACGGGATATATGACGATCCCAGGCGACCTCCCGGCGGGGTCGAGCGTGACGCTCATGCCGGGCGACTTCCAGCTGGAGGTCCCGGGCGCGGGCAAGACCCTCTGCGTCACCGAGGTCAACGCGGGGACCCAGCTCCTGGTCGCCGCCGCGACGAGCCCATCGCCGTCGCCGAGCCCGTCCGCGACACCCACGCCGAGCGCGAGCGCCACGCCGAGCTCGTCCGCGACCCCATCGCCGTCGGCCACGCCGAGCCCGACGCCGACGACCACGGTGACCGTGTCCATGACCTCCTCGCCCTCGCCGCAGGTGGTGCTCACCCCGCTCGGCGGCGCCGCGACCGGTGCCGAAAGCTCCGTCGGAGGGCGCGCTCTCCTCGGCCTCTTCTTGATCGTTTGTGGCAGCGCGGGCGCGGCACTCATCGGCCGCCTGATCTGGAGGCGAGCATGAACACCATCGGCGAGCAGCCACTCGAACCAGGAGAGCGTGAACCAAGGGCCGAGCAGGGACCCGATCCGCGGTGGGACGAGCAAGCGTCCGATCCGCGGCCGGACGGGTGGTTCGCGCGGTATTGGCGGAGTGCCGCCGAGCCGGCCCCGGGCCTGCTGGGACCGGTGCGCCTGGTCCTGATGCTGGGCACCGTGGCGGCGGTCGTGACCGCGCTGGTCGGGGTCGTGCTGGTGGCGTCGGAACCCAGTGACACGGCGGTCCGCGAGTCCCTGGGCGTGGTCAACCCACCCGGACCCGCCGGAGTGCTGACCTTTCCGAACGAGGTAGGACCGGGCGGGCCGGGCGCCGTACTCACCGCGGCCATCGCCGACGCGCCGCCCCCGGAACCGGCGGGGCAGCCCGCCGAGCCGGTCGCGGAGGCGAACCCGACCAGGCTGGTCATCCCGGGGATCAAGGTGGACGCGCCGCTGCGCCCGGTCGGGGTCACCAAGCGGCGGGAGATCGAGGTGCCGCCGCTGTCGGCTCCCAATCTGGCCGGATGGTTCAAATACGGCCCGACCCCAGGGGAACAAGGCCCGGCCGTCATCGTCGGCCACGTCAACGTCCGGGGGGGACCGGCGGTCTTCCAGCGGCTGCGCGAACTCGCGCGCGGGCACGTCGTCAAGATCGGGCGGGCGGACGGTTCGGTGGTCACATTCACCGTGGACGGCGTCGAACAGGTCTCCAAAACGCGATTTCCGACCGAGCGCGTGTACGGCAACACCGCCCATCCCGCGCTTCGTCTCATCACCTGTGGCGGGGTGTACAACAGGAAAACGCACAGTTACACCGACAACCTCATTGTCTACGCCACGCTTACCTCAGTGACATCTACTTAACATTGCAAATTGATCGCGAGCAGGGTCTCCCGTTAATCGGTTTTTTGGGTGGTTGTTTTTGATGATGAGGGTGCGGCACAAACGGCTTGCGACCCTGGGAATCGCGCAGATTTGGTTCGGCGCGGCACTCGCGGTGGGCGCGCTCGCGGCGACTCCGCCGAACGCGGTGACCGCCCGGGACGTGACCGCGGGCACGCTGACGATCGGCCTGACGGCCATCACCGACGCGGACACGCAGCGGGTCCTGGTCGACGGCGGCGCGGAACTGACGCCTGAGGGCGGGGTCCGCTTCCACGCGGCGAGCGGCGCGTTCGATCCGTCCACCGGCGACGCCGAGGTGGACTACGAGGGATCCGTGCGGATCATCGACGGCACGCGCACGGTGGTGATCAGCCGCCCCCATCTGCGGATCGACGGCCCACACGCCGTGGTACGCGCCGAGCGCGTGACCACAGCCGCGGACCCCACCCCGACACCCCAGGCGATAGTTCCCCCGGCATCCCCCTCGGCATCTCCCTCGACACTTCCGTCGACGCCGGGTCCATCACCCGCCGACCCGACTCCCAGCACGTCCCCATCGCTGCTCGCCAGTCCTCCCGCCATCACCGATGTGGTACGGCTGGACATCGGCACCGCCCAGCTCAGCGGATCGACCGTGGCCTGGACCGGCACAGCCGCGGCGGCCACCCCGTCGCCAAGCGCCGAATCCACCCCCGGATCGACCGCGAAGAATGCGAAGTCCGACTCCACCCCGCTCGCGAGCCCGAAGGCCACGCCGACCAGCACCGGCACCCCTTCCGCGAGCCCGGACGCCAGTCCTTCGTCAAGCGAACTGGCAACCGCGCGGTTGTTCGCCCAGGACGCTCCCGCGTCGGCCTCCGTCCTGCTGACGCTCAGCCAGGTCGTCCAGCCGAACGCGCAGCTCCTGCTCACCGAGTCGGGCACCCCCACACCGTCGGCCAGCGCGTCGACCACACCCTCCGGCAGCGCGACCCCAAGCTCGTCGGCCACCTCGTCACTGCGCCCCTGCCCGACAACCTCCGCGAGCGCCTCCGCCAGCGCCTCAGCCTCAGCGTCGGCCAGCGCCTCCGCCAGCGCGTCGGCGTCCGCCAGCGCATCGGCGAGTGCGTCGGCGAGCGCCTCAGCGAGTGCCAGCGCGAGCGCCTCCGCCAGCGCGTCAGCGAGTGCGAGCGCCTCGGCCAGTTCGAGCCCGAGCGCGAGCGCCACCCCATCCCCGAGCGCCTCCCCCTGTGTCTCCCCTTCCCCGTCGCACTCGGGCTCCTCCACCCCCTCCAACTCCAGCAGCAACAGCAACACCTCCACCCCCTCGACCAGCTCCACCCCGAGAAACACACACACCATTTCCGAAACGGTCACCGCCCCCGTCCCCGACGGAGGCGACGACGAGGAACTGGCCAAGACCGGCGACGGTTTCGTCGCTCCCCTGACCATGCTGGGCGCCATCCTGGTCATGGGCGGCGCGTTCACCCTCCGGGCAGCCAGGCGCGGCGGCTACGTCACGGGCGAGCTCTGACCTTGGTCACCGGCCAGGCAGCCCTGCCGTACCAGCAAGACGACGACGACCTCTGGGAGCCGCCATCGCGGCGGCTCGCCAGGGGCGTCGGCGAGCTCATGATCACGCTCGGCGTGCTCGCCCTGCTCTTCGCCGCCTACGCCGTGTACGGCAAAGCGTGGCAAATCCAAGCAGAACAGAACCTGATCGACGACCGCCTCAACCATGCCTGGGCCACCGCGAACGCTGGAGCCGCCCCGGCCCTGGGCCAGCCGCTCGCCCGCCTGCACATCCCGAAGCTGGACATGAAATGGGCCGTCGTCGAGGGAGTGACCCAAGCCGACCTGCGCAAAGGCCCCGGCCACTACCCGAAGACCGCCCGCCCGGGCGAGATCGGCAACATGGCCGTGGCCGGCCACCGCATCCCCTCGGTCTTCTGGGACATCGACCAACTCGACACCGGCGACACGATCATCGCCGAGACCAAGAACGCCTGGTTCATCTACAGCGTCACCGGCCACCGGAAGGTGCTCCCCACGTCGGTCGAGGTCATCGCCCCCACACCCAACGAGCCAGGCGTATCCCCCGAACGGGCAATGCTCACCCTGACCACCTGCAACCCGAAACTCCAGAACTGGCAGCGCCTGGTGGTCTTCGCCGAACTCACCCGCTCCCAAGCGAAGTCGGCCGGACGGCCGGCCGAGCTGGGAAAGCGTAAGTGACCTACCGGGTGTGAGTAGAAGTCACCAGCGCGCAAGAGCCCACAGAGGATGAGCCGGGCGCGAAGCAGGAACGTTGGAGTGTGAGAAGAAGTGATTTATCCCTGGATATGGGGCAAGCTGCCCGGCGGACGGTATGTCAAGACCGTGTGTGCGGTCCTGCTGATCGCCGCCGCCGGGAGCTTGCTCTGGTATGTGGTCTTCCCGCTGGTCGACTCGCTGCTCGGCCTGGACGAGGTGACCGTCGAACCGTCAGCGGGCCAGCCGTAGGTAGAGCTCCTCGGTCAGGTCGGTAGCCCGGTCCCACGAGTACCGCCGGAGAATGTCCTCGCGGCGGATCAGGGCGGTGGCCCGTTCCCGGTCCCGCTCGGCGAGCACGTGCCCGAGCGCCTCCTTGAGCCCGGCCGGATCACCAGGACGGAAGATCCGCCCGCCGGGCCCCTCCGCGGCGATGATCTCGCGATGGCAGCCGAGACCGCTGGCGATCAGGGGCAGCCCGTGCGAGGCGGCCTCCAGCAGCGCCAGCGGCAGACCCTCCAGGTGCGAGGGCTGCACGTAGACGGCGGCGTGGTGGTAGAGCGCGGCCAGGTCGTCGCCGTACACGTAGCCGAGCAGGTGGATACGCGGGTCGCGGGCGGCGAGCTCGCGCAGGCCGGTGACGTAGTCGTCGGTGTAGGCGGAACCGCCGGCGACGGCGAGATGAACGTCGTCCGGCAGCTGGCTGAACGTGCGGAGCAGCAGGTCGACGGCCTTCTCCGGAACCAGACGGCCGACGAACAGCACATAGCCACCAGGCTTCAAGCCGCGGGCCAGCACGGGTTCCGGGCTGATGCCGTCCGGCGGGCGTTCGACACCGTTGGAGATGTAGGTCGCCGACTCTCCGTACTCGTCGGTGATCTCCCGGGACACGCCGATCACGGCGTTCGGCACCCGCTGGCTCATCCAGCGTCCGGCCCGCAGGACCCGCTGCGCCAGCCCGCCCCACTTCGCCCGCAGGTCGTCCCAGCCGTGGATCGTCTGCACCACCCTGGATCCGGTCAGATAGCGCGGAACCGGCGCGAACAGGCCAGGCCCGAGGGCGTGGTAGTGCACGATGTCGTGGCGTCCCGCGGCGGCCAGGGTGGAGGTGAGGCTGTGGGTGAGGGCGTCCATGTGCTTGGTGCCCAGAGTGGGCAGGTGGCGCAGGCGGATGCCGTCGATCCGGTCGTGCCGGTCGCCTCGGTCGGGGGTGTAGTTGGTACGGCAGAACACGGTGACCTCGTGGCCGCGAGCCGCGAGCCGCCGGCCGATCTGGGCGACGTGGTGTTCGATCCCGCCGTAGGTGGCGGGCAGGCCTCGCTGGCCGATCATGGCGATGCGGAGCGCACGTCCCTCGCGCCCGGCACTGGTCGTTGAAGTGGAGATCTTTACGTCACGCATGGACGCCCCTATAACAACGCAAATTACGCGCTTCCGCGCAGGACGCTAGGGAATAGCCGTCCGGGCGAAAAGGGGTGACAGGCGTATTCCCGCACTCTTAACCACCGGTTGGCCTCGTCGTCCCGCTCCCTGGCCGAACACCCATTCGTTTACCTGGAATTCATCCTCGGGAGCGACCGCGTTAGGACTAAGCACACTGATTCATAAGGTAATCCGCCGGTATAAATATCTCACTACTCGGATATGCCAATATTTGATGACCTGGCGGGGGTCTGATGAAACCGTCCACGACAACCCCTCTCGTCGCCACCGGGCTTCTGCTGGCGTCGGTTCTCTTGCCTCAGCCCGCCGTCGCGGCGGCGCCGGCCGTGGTGATGAGCGAGCCGGTCACGGGAGCCTCCGTGAAACCCGGCCCGGTCGCGCTGCGCGGCACGGCCACCGACGACGTCGGCGTCACCGAGCTCTGGCTCGGCATCCAGGACCGGTCCACCCTGCTGTGGTGGCGCCCGGACGGCACCTGGGGCGCGTTCGCCCGGGTCCCGGTGACGATCACCCCGGGCGCCTCCGCGACCTGGGCCTACGACTGGACGGCCCTGGCCGCGGGCGAGTACGGCGTGACCGTCTTCGCCAAGGACGCCGACGGTGCGATCTCCTCCACCTGGCGCTCGTTCACGGTCGACAACGTCGCGCCCGACGCCGACTTCACGCAGCCGCCCATCAACGACGAGGTCTACGGCGTCCGCCCGCTCACCTTCAGCGGCTGGGCCTCCGACGACCGGAAGATCGGTGATGTCGGCTTCGCCGTGAGCGACCGCACCACCGGCCAGTGGTACCGGCCGGACGGCACCTTCGGCGACTACCACCGCTATCCGACCCAGCTCACCTCGACGGGCGAGAAGACCGCCAACTGGCAGTTCACCTGGACGCCGCCACGCGCCGGCCAGTTCTCGCTGCAGGTCGTGGTGCTGGACAAGGCGGGCAACCCCGACGCGTCCATCCCGTTCCGGCGGATCAACGTCGACAACACCCCGCCGCACACCGTGATCGCCGCGCCCGCCGGGATCAGCGCGAGCACGCCGCTGAACACGCCGGTCACCCTGAGCGGCAGCGCCACCGACGACTACGGCGTGACCGGCCTCTGGCTGGCCATCCAGGACCAGGCCACCCGCTCATGGCTGCGGCCGGACGGATCCTGGGGCGCGTTCGCCCGGGTGCAAATCCCGGTGGACCGCTCCGGTTCTCCCACGACCTCCTGGTCGTACGCCTTCCGCCCGCCCGCCCTGGGCGCTTTCGTGGTGCAGATCGCCGCGATCGACCGGGTCGGTCTGGTCGACCAGGACAAGCCGTACCGGCTGATCACCGCCGTGGCGCCCCCGAGCCCGTCGCCGAGCCCGTCGCCGCGGCCGACCCCGAGCCCGACGCCGACGTACCGGCCGACCTCGAAGCCGACCCCGAAGCCCACCCTGACGTACAAACCCAAGCCGAAGTGCGATTGGGTCTTCCACCGATCGAGGTGGCAGTGGGTGTGCGCGTAACCCCTGATCCGGTCATCGTCCTGCACATCGCCGGAGCCGGGCGCAGCGGCAGCACCCTGTTCGGCAGCCTGCTCGGCCAGCTCGGCGACTGCTTCGACGTCGGCGAGCTCGGCTACCTGTGGGACCGCGGCCTGCGCCAGGACGGCAGGTGCGGCTGTGGCGCCCAGGTCAGGACCTGCCCGGTCTGGCGGCGGATCCTCCAGGAGGTCTTCGGCCCGGACGGCCCCGGCGAGGAGGAGGTGGAACGCCTGGCGCGCTTCCACCGCGCCACCTCCCGGGGCCGCGACGTGGCCTCTCTCTGGTTACGCGGCCGCCTTCAGGAGGAACCCTCCGAATACCGGGCGATCCTCGCCCGGCTCATCCGCGCCGCCGCGTCCGTCTCCGGCCGCCGCGTCGTCGTCGACTCCACCAAACCCGTCGCGTACGGCAGGCTCCTCGACGACCTCCCCGGCGTCCAGCTCCGCGTGATCCACCTCGTCCGCGACCCGAGAGCCGTGGCCTGGTCGTGGCTGCGCCGCAAAGCGGGCACCGGCGCCGACACCATGCGCACCCGCCCGGTGCTGACCACGGCGGCCATGTGGAATCTGGGCAACCTGGCGGCCATGGGCAGCTGGGCCGGCGAGCCCGGCCGCTACCTGCTGGTCCGCTACGAGGACCTCATCCAGGACCCGGCCCGCTGGCTGCGCGCCGCCGCCGGCCTGGCCGGGATCACCGACCCCGACCTGCCGCTGATCGGCGACTCGACGGTCAAGATGAGCCCCACCCACACCGTGGCCGGCAACGTCGGCCGCCACCATTCGGGCGAGATCGAGCTCCGCCTGGACTCCGAATGGTCCAACGCGCTGCCCCCCGCCAAGCGGGTGCTGGTGGAATGCGCGACCTACCCGCTCCGCGACCGCTACGGCTACGGGAGGACCCGGTGAACCGCGCGCTCACCGCGCTCGCGCTCGCCCTGCTACTGGTGACAGCCTGCTCGACGCCGCCGGAACCACCCACTCCGGCGCCCACCGCTCCGGCCGCCGCCGCGAGCAACCCGTTCGGCCTCAAATGGGACGGCTACCAGCATCCGCCCAGGTACGACGCCGACATCGGCGCGTACGCGGGCGGCGCCACCTTCCACGACATCGTCTGGTGCGCGGTCGAACCGGAGCAGGGCGCCAAGGAGTGGTCGCTGGACGACCGCGTGGTCACCGGCCTGCTCGCGGTCCGCTACCACGTGATGCTCAGGATCAGGATCGGCACCTGCTGGGCCACCGGCGACCCCGCCGACCCCAAACCGCGCGCCGCCGCCTCCCGCCCTCCCTCTGACATCGCCGCCTACCAGGCGTTCGTCGAGGATCTGGTCCGGCGGTACGCCGCCATGGGCGTACACCAGTACGCGATCGAGAACGAGATCGACGCCGCGAACTTCTGGGCGGACGACCCGGCCACTTACGGCGCGGTCGGCCGCGCGGGCGCGGAGGCCGTCCGGCGCGCGGACCCCACCGCGGTCGTCGCCGACCCCGGCCTGTCCAGCTCCAGCTACGGCATCGCGGTGGCGCACGACTACGACCTCCGCACCCGCCCCGACGACGCGCTGCGGATCTACGCCGCCTACTACGCCAGGCGGGGCGCCGGACGGTTCCCCCCGGCCGCCGACACCCCCGCCCTGCGCGCCGCCTTCGAGTCCCCGGCCGGGCGGCGCGCCGTCGCCGCCCACCAGGCCGTGCGCGACCTCGACGAGAACGGCGTCTTCGACGTCTACCAGCTGCACTACTACGACCCGTGGGCGCTGCTGCCGGAGATCCTCGACTACGTCAAACGCAACCTGCCCGCCACCACCACGGTGGAGGCGTGGGAGGTCGGCACGTTCTGGCCGGGCCCTGACTACGACGAGAAGGCGCACGGCACGGAGACGGCCAAGCTGGTCGTCACCCTGCTGGCGGCCGGGGTGCGCAGGGTCGTCTACCTGCCGCTCTACTACCGCCCCAACGCGATCGCCGCCAACGAGACCTGGCGCGGCCTGTACGGCGCCGACGACAGGCCACGCCCGGCCAAGACCGTGTTCGACCAGCTCAGGCAGCACACGGCCACGGGCCAGTGGCAGCCGCTCGGCAAGCCGGGCGTGACCGGCGGCGCGGTCGACCTGGGCAACCGCACCGCTTTCGTCGTTTGGAGCGCCGACGGCGCCGTGGTGCCGCTCGCGTTCGGCGAGCCGGTGGGCGCGGCCGAAGTCGTCGACCTGCCCTCGGGGGAGCCCAGGATCTGGGGTTCGGGACCGCTCCAAGTGGGCCCAGAACCGCTGCTCGTCACCCTGTCCACCCCGTTCGACCGCGCCAAGCGGTGGCTGGAGTCCCCATGAGTCACACCCTGGCCCGACCCGCACGCGAAGGCGCCGTCTGGATCGCCGCCTTCGCCGTGGCGGCGGTGCTGGCCGCCTACAGCGGGATCGCGTTCGCCCTGGGGGAGCCGCGGGGGACCGTGGTCATCCCGGTCGCCGTCGCGCTCAGCCTCGCCCTCGGCGTCATCGCGCTGACCAGGTTCTTTGTCTTCGTCCTGATCGTGCTCGGGGTGCGGGCCAGCCTCGACGCCACCAAGCTGGCCGGATCCATCAGCCCGTCGGGCGGCGGTGAGACGGCGGCCAGCTGGCTCGACCCTTCCTCGATGCTGGGCGCGCTGTTCATCGTCGCCGGGCTGGCCTGGCTGGTCGCGCAAGGGCGCAGGACTGAAGGCGCGCCCCGGCGATTCCTGCCGGTGGCGGCCAGCCTCTTCCTGGTGGCCTGCGTGCTGAGCATGGTGGGGTCGCTGTATTTCGGCACCAGCGCCGGGGAGGTGGTCCGGATCGGCGCCGTGCTCGTCATGATCTTCGTGGTGGAGCGGCTGGTCGCCCAGGATCCAGCCCGGACACCCCAGCTGATGATCGCAGTCTTCGCCGCCGCCGTGCTGCCCTCCCTGGTCACCGTCCAGCAGCTGTTGACCGGCGAGGGCCTGGTGGAACTGAACGGCTCGCTCCGGCCGCACGGCACCTTCTGGCATCCCAACGCGCTCGGCATGTTCTGCCACGTGCTGATCGTCGCCGGGGTGGCGCTCTTCCCGCACGTCGGGAACCGCGCGAAGATCGGGATCGGCGCCGTGCTGGCGCTGACCGGGATCGCGCTGCTGGGCAGCGGCGCGCGCGGGGCCATGATCGCGGGGCTGGCCGGCCTGGTGGTGGTCGGGCTGCTGCAGAACCGGCGGCTGCTGCTCGGGCTCGGCGCGCTGGTGGTGGCGATCGTGGTCGCGGTGCCCGCCGTGGTGGACCGGTTCGCCGACCTCGCCGAGACCCGGACCGAGGGCGGGCTCGAGGCCAACTCGCTGGTCTGGCGGTTCGACCACTGGAGCCAGGCGCTGGAGCTGCTCGGGCTCAATCCGGTCACCGGCACCGGGCTGGGGACGACGCGGCTGCTCATCTACAAAGAGGTGCACAACGACTACCTGCGAGCACTGGTGGAGAGCGGGCTGCTCGGCCTGGTCACCTACCTGGGGCTGCTGGCCGCGCTGGTGATCACCGCCTATCTCGCGCTGCGGAACACCGGGCCTGGTCGCGGTCTTGAGCGGGGGTGCGCGGTGGCGTTCGCCGGGTGCGTGGCCGCGCTGCTGGTCTCCGCGATCTCCGACAACGCGATGACGTCCGTCGTGGTCATGTGGTACTTCGCGGTGTTCGCCGGGATCGCCCTGCGCCTTGGCACCGCCGCGCCACGGCTTGGCGGCACCGCTTCCCCGCGGCTCGGAGCGGAGTCGGCCAGATGAGGATCCTGCACGTCAACAAGTTCCTGTACCGCCGGGGCGGGGCGGAGTCGTACATGCTGGATCTGGCCGAGCTGCAGGCCAGGCGGGGCGACCAGGTGGCGTTCTTCGGCATGTCCCACCCCGAGAACCTGCCCACCGGCTACGACCAGCATTTCCCGAAATTTATTGACATGACGCCGGGGTCGCGGGGGCCGATCGCCCAGGTTCGCGGGGTCGGGCGCATGATGTGGTCGACCAGCGCGCGGCGGGGCATCGCCCGGCTGATCCAGGAGTTCCAGCCGGATGTCGCCCACCTGCACAACATCTACCACCAGCTCTCGCCCTCGGTGGTGGCCGCGCTGCGCGACGCCGGGGTGCCGACGGTCATGACGCTGCACGACTACAAGCTGGCCTGCCCGTCCTACTCCTTCCTCGACCACGGCCAGATCTGCACCGCCTGCGTGGACGGCGGCCTCGGCGAGCCCATCCGCCGCCGCTGCAAGGACAACTCGCTGGCCGCCAGCCTCGCCGTCGCCACCGAGACCTGGCTGCACCGCAGGTTCGGCGCGTACGACTCGGTCAGCGTCTTCATCAGCCCCAGCAAGTTCCTGGCCGGCCAGCTGACCAGGGCCGGGATCTACGCCGACCGGCTCCAGGTGCTGGACAACTTCGGCGACCCCACCTCGATCCCGGCCAAGACCGAGCCGGGCGGGCCGCTCGTCTTCGTCGGGCGCCTGCACCAGGGCAAGGGCGTGGACACCGCCATCCGCGCGGTTGGCCTGCTCGGCGCGCAAGGCCGCCTGGTCATCGCCGGGGACGGCCCCGAACGCGAGGCGCTGGAAACCCTGGCCGAGCAGGTCGCCCCCGGCCGGGTCACCTTCCTTGGGCGGCTGCCGCGCGAGGAGGTCGTGGACCTGATGCGCTCGGCGACCGCGCTGGTGATGCCGTCGCGCTGGTACGAGAACCAGCCGATGACGATCCTGGAGGCGTTCTCCTGCGGGGTCCCGGTGATCGGCACCGCCATGGGCGGCATCCCCGAACTGGTCACCGACGGCGCGACCGGCCGCCTGATCGCCGCCGACGTGCCCATGGAACTGGCCTCCGCCGCGCTGGCCCTGATCCGCGACCCGATGGGCGCGTTCGCGATGGGCCAGGCCGCGCGCGCCCTGGCCATCCGCAGGTTCGGGGCGGAAGGCCACACCAACCGCCTGCGCGAGTTCTACGCCGAGGCGGCCCGCATGACCAGGAAGGCGAAATGACCACCACCGACCAGGACCTCGGGCGACGGATCCGGCAGCGCTTCATCGGCCGGCCCGACTCGGTCAACACCAAGCTGCGGACCCGCCGGTTCCACCTGCTGCTCGAACGTTTCCCCGACCTGCCCGACATGGAGGTGATCGACCTCGGCGGTTCGGTACGCACCTGGACCCGGGCCCCCGCCCGACCGGCCCACGTGCACCTGCTCAACCTCGAACCGCCGGTCGACGAGGCGCCCGACTGGATCACCGTCCAGCTCGGCGACGCCTGCGACCTGCCGTCGAACCTGGCCGGCCGCCGGTTCGACCTGGTCTTCTCCAACTCGGTGATCGAGCACGTGGGCGGCCACGAGATGCGCCGCCGGTTCGCCGACAGCGTGCACGGGCTGTCGGAGCGGCACTGGGTGCAGGCGCCGTACCAGTACTTCCCGCTGGAACCGCACTGGCTGTTCCCGATGTTCCAGTTCCTGCCGGTTCCCGTTCAGACCGCGGTCGCCGCCCGGTGGCCGCTGTCGTGGGGCGTGCGGCCGAGGACCCGGGCGGAGGCGCTGCCGAAGGTGCTGGAGATCGAGCTGATGACCCGCACTCTGATGCGTTATTACTTCCCCGGCTCCGAGCATCTCTCCGAGCGCCTCTTCGGGCTGCGGAAATCACTCATCGCCGTGCGTTCTTAACTCGCCGGCTCGTGCGGAAGAACCTCGACGGCGCCGGCGGGGTCCTTTTCCGTGCCCAGCATGTAGGCGAAAGTCCCGGCCGTCGTGAACGTGTGGCTGAATACCTCGCCGGGCTTCAGCGCGTCCGACGGCGGGGTGCCGTCGATCAGCCGTATCGTCACCTCGCCGCTGGAGTCGTTCCGCCATGCGACTGCCTCGCCGACGCCGGACACGAGCAGCTTCGGCACGGCTCCGGTGCTGGTTATCCGCACCTCGTGGCCGAAGGCGGCGCCGGTGTTCGCCGGGTCGGGGGCCGGGGCGGTGGTCGTGGCAGCGGTCGTGGCGACAGGCGCGGGCGTGGCGGAGCATGCGGTCGCGACGGCGAGAGCCGTACCGATGACCCAGAGCTTTCTCATGGCATGGCAGTGTCCATACCGCAGATGCATGTGGGGCCGACGTGAAATGCCATAAAGGTAAACGATCGAGGAAGATAAACAACCAGCCCGTTGTCCCGAAATGTCGCCTGAAAGCAGGGTATTCGTTTCCCTTTCCGTCGTTCCGGGTTTGTTGGCGGCGGGCGGATCGCTGGCAATATCGCCAGGGTCAGTAAGGCCCGAGAGGATAGAGGGTTCCCATGTCCACCGAAATCCAGTCAGCTACCCCAGGGCGGCTGCGCCGTCTGGCGCGGCGTCTGGGTGCCGTCGCCGTGGCCGCGGTCACCGTGTCGGCGCTCGCCACCCCGGCCTGGGCGCTTCCCGACTTCGCTGACGGCAAGATGAACAGCGTTATCCGGGGCAGCGGTTCCGACACCACCTACTTCGCCATGCAGGCCATGGACGCGGCGTTCAACGGTTCGCCCGGTTGTGAGCTCGTGCTGCCTCCCAACACGCCGCAGTACACCTGCCTGGCCGACCTGCCCACCACCGTGCTGACCGAGAACTACGACCACGAGGTTGGCCTGAGCCAGTTCCCGCAGGGGTCCGGCGCCGGCCTGCGCCAGCTGTGCCAGCAGAACGACGGCCCGACCGGGGGCCTGCCGGCCGGCGTCTCGCCGATCAGCTACGCGCGTTCCTCCTCCTCGGTCAGCAGCATCCCCTCCACCTGCAACACCGGTGACCAGCTCCGCTACGTGGGCTGGGCCAAGGACGCCATCGCCATCGCCAAGTGGCTCGGCGGCGCCTCCGGCCCGGTGACCAACCTGACCCACGCGCAGCTCCAGGAGATCTTCCGGGACGTGTCGGGCGACGGTTGCGCCGAGGACTGGGGCGACTTCGGTGGCACCCCCGGCACCCAGATCAAGGTGCACGGCATCCAGACCAGCTCCGGCACCTACGCCACCATCACCTCCTTCCTCGGCGGCGACGCGAACGCCTGCGTCGCGGCCACCGGTGGCCAGGTCCTGTTCGAGAACGACTGCACTGAGATCAACAACCTGGGTGCCACCGACCGGGGCGCCTCGATCTGGCCGCTGTCGTTCGGCAAGTACAGCACCGGTGCCGCCAACTGCACCGACGCCGCCACGGACCTGATCAGCGTCGGTGGCATCGCCGCCACGCCGACCACCATCCAGAACAGCACCTACCAGTACAACCGCACCCTGTACAACGTCTACCGTCGTGGCGGCCCCGGCTGGATCGAGGGCTACATCGGCGAGAACGGCTGGATCTGCAAGCCGAACGCCGCGCACAGCAAGAAGGTCGGCGACACCAACCCCGGCCTCCCGAACGCCAACGTGGACCGCAACTGGGGCCTCGCGATCGACAAGGTCATCACGGACGCGGGCTTCGTGAAGGTCAACGCGACCGGCAACAAGTGCAACTTCGTGAACTTCAACTAATCAACTAAGCCATATCCCCAAGCCGGACCCGGCGGGCTCGCCGGGTCCGGCTGCCCCATTTGTTCAGGAGGATCCTCGGATGCTGAGCTTCGTGGTGGGCACCGGCCGGTGCGGCTCCACCCTGGTGCACGAGGTGCTGGCCAGGCATCCCGACGTCGGCTTCATCTCCAACCTGGACGACAAGTACGCCCGCTGCCCCGCCGCGATCCGCCGCCGCAGCGGCATGATCTACCGCAGGACGCCACCGTGGCTCAACGCCAAGGGGCGGCCGCGGTTCGCCCCTTCCGAGGGATACCGGGCGCTGGCCAGGCATCCCGACGTCGGCTTCATCTCCAACCTGGACGACAAGTACGCCCGCTGCCCCGCCGCGATCCGCCGCCGCAGCGGCATGATCTACCGCAGGACGCCACCGTGGCTCAACGCCAAGGGGCGGCCGCGGTTCGCCCCTTCCGAGGGATACCGGGCGCTGGCCAGGGAGGTCGGCCCGCTGCTCGTGGACCCCGAGCGGGACCTGCGCGGCGAGGATGTCACCCCGTGGCTGGCCGCGCGTCTCCGCGCGTTCTTCGACGGCCGCGCCGAAGCCGAGGGCAGCCCCCATTACCTGCACAAGTTCACCGGCTGGCCGCGTACCGGACTGCTGCGGGAGGTCTTCCCCGCCGCCAAGGTCGTGCACATCGTCAGGGACGGCCGGGCCGTGGCCAACTCCTTCCTCCAGATGCCCTGGTGGCGCGGCCATCTCGGCCCGTCCGGCTGGCACTTCGGCCCGCTGCCCGCCGCGTACGCCCAGGAGTGGGAGACCTCAGGACGCTCGCAGGTCCTGCTGGCCGGCCTGGCGTGGAAGCTCCTCATGGACGCCTACGATCAGGCCAGATCGGGCGACTGGCTGGAAATCCGGTACGAGGACGTGCTGGACAACCCCAGGAAACACTTCGAGGTCATGCTCGACTTCCTCGGCCTGCCCTGGACGCCCGCCTTCGAGCGCGGCTTCGCCCGCCACTCCTTCACCGGCTCCCGTGCGGCCGCCTATCAGCGTGACCTCACCGCCGCCCAGCTCAGCCTGCTGACCGGCTCGCTCCGTACGCATCTGGAAGCGCGGGGCTATCCGCTCTGACCCGCAGCACCTTCGCGGGCACCCCGCCCACCACGGTGTCCGGCGGCACGTCCCGGGTGACCACCGCCCCGGCGGCGACGATCGCCCCGCGCCCGACCCGCACCCCGCGCAGCACGGTCACCCCGTGGCCGATCCACACGTCGTCCTCGATGACGACCCCCGCCGTCTCGATGCCCTGCCCGATCATGGGCGCGCCCGCGTCCGCGGCCCGGTGGTCGGTGTCCCGGATGGACACCGCCTGCGCGATCATCACGTTCGCGCCCACCACCACCGAGTCGTTGACGCCGATCACCGACAGGCTCCCGACGAAGGAGTTCGCGCCCAGGACGAACCGCCCGCCCCCCTGGACGATCACCGACCCCTCCAGGTGGGCGCGCGGGCCGAGCTCGACCCTGAGCATGTCGGTGCGCGTGCGGCCGTCCTTGAACCAGAACGGCCGCAGCTTGACCGGACCCCAGACGCTGCTGGTCGGATGCATGCGCACGAACGGCGCGTACCGCACCCGGAACAGCAGCGTCCAGCAGCCGATGCCGGCCAGACGCCAGGCCCGGTACCAACCCCGCACCAGCGCCAGATACATGCTCAGACCCGCTCGGGCAGCTGGTGGGAGGGCGTGGGCACCAGCTCGTCCCCCCGGCCCCGGCGCGTCGGCCGCAGCAGTTCGCGCAGGCCGAGGGCGACGATGGCCAGCAGCACCCCGATGCCCGCGCCCATGGCGGCGGCGCGGATCATGATCGGGGACTTGGCGATCGCCTCGGCCTCGCCGGTCAGCGGCACGATCGAGGCGCGCGCCTGGGACAGCCGCGCCTCCACCTCGCGGAGCTTGGTGGTGGTGTCGATGAGCGAGCGGTTGGCCTGGTCGGCCCGGTTCTGCAGCATCATGAACGGCACGACCTGCCCGGCGATGGACTTCTGCTCGGCCTCCCGCTCGCGCAGCGCCCGGGCGATCACGCCGCGCCTGCGGTTGCCGGACGGGGCGATCAGCTCGGTCTTCAGCCGGGTGATCTCGCCGAGCAGCACCCGGTAGCGGTCGGGCACCAGGCCGTTGGTGGCCATCGCGTCCGAGACCGCCTTGGCCCGCTCGTCGGCGGCGGCTTGCGCGCCCTCGACGTTGCTGCGGGCCCGCTCGATGTTGGGGCCGAGCAACTCGTTGGCGGCGGTGACGGCGGCCACGCTGGTCACTCGCGGGGCGGTCTTCGGGTCGTCGCCGGTGAACACGACCTGGACCACGTTGCCGCGCTCCTTCTCCTCCGACGGCCGCTCCGTGGTGAGACCGGCCCGGATGAGGGCCACGTCCACGCCGGTGTCGCGGGCGACCGCGTTGACCACCGACGGCGAGCTGATCAGGCTGCGGAAGGTGGCCACGCTCTGCTCGGCGGTGGCCGCGCTGGCCGTGTCGGAGGGCGCGGGGATCTGCAGCTCGGTGACGTGCCGGTAGGTGGCCGGCTGGATGGCCGCCCAGCCCAGGCCGGCGCCCGCGGCGACCAGCGGCACCAGGAGGAGCGGCGCGAGGATCCCGCGATGCCGCCGGCCGTACTCGTTGAGTTCCATGGGGGTTCCTTGGAGAGAGGGTGGGATGTGGAGCAGGGTCCGGAACTGGGCGATCCACAGGATCAGCCCGGCGAGGTGGGCGAGGCCCAGGCCGAGGACGGCGCCCGCCGCCCCCGCCAGGGAGGCCCCCGCCACGCTGGAAACGATGTAGAGCGGCACCAGCATCAGCCGCACGCCGGCGCTGCGCCGGGCGTCGCCGAGCGCGCGCAGGCCGACCACAGGCCCGGTGATCGCGGCGATGCCGGTGTAGAGCAGCGCCTGCGCGAGCAGCACCTCCTCGGCGATGGACCAGGTCTGCCCGACCAGGGCGCGGCCCCAGGCGTCCGGGATGAGCAGGATGACCGCGGAGTAGGCGAGGGAGAGCAGCACCAGCAGCCCCGACTGGGCGAACACCGCCGTCCGCAGCGCCGCCGTCGACTTGCGGAACGCGCCGACCGCCTGCGGGATCGCGACCAGGTAGCCGGCCTGCAGCACCACGTTCAGCCCGCCGAAGAGCACCTCGGCCGCCCGGATCGCGGCCAGCGCGGGCAGCCCGCCCACCCAGCCGACCGCCAGCAGGGTCAGGTTCCGCCCGCCCGCCCGGGCCACGAAGTCGACCGTGTAGCTGGGCAGCAGGTCCCGGTGCTCCCGCAGCCACCGTCCGGCCCGCCACGGCGACGGCGCCAGACGGGCCTGTACGGCTCCCGCCACGCACGCCACCACCGCCGACGCCCCCCAGGCGGCCACGAACCACCCGACGCCAGGCTCACCGGACACCATCACCCCGCCCACGCACACCACCTGCGCGAGCGCCCACACCAGGTCGTTGACGATGGCCTGTCCTGGCCGTCCCGCCGCGAGGAACACGAACCGCCAGGCGTCCTTCAGCAGCAGCGCGGGCAGGAACAACCCGAGCGGCACTACCGCGTCCGCGATCGCTCCGCCGACCAGGAGCGCCACGGCCACCATGCCCAGGCCGCCCAGCACGCCGATGATGATCGCCACCCCGGTGGACCCGCGCGCGCCCTCCCGGTGCCGGTCGGCGGGCACGTGGCTGAACCTGACCAGCAGCGGCTCGCTGGCCACCGCCCGCGAGAATCCCACCGCGACCAGATACAGCGTGTACGCCACCGCGAACGCCCCCAGCGTCCACGGATCCACCTCGCGCGCCACCACCACGGTCAGCGCGACGTTGGTGGCGCTCGCGACGGCCTGGTCGGCGAACCCCGCCAGCGACTTCAGCCCATTTTTCGCCATATCCGGGCGTCTCAGTACGTCGAGGGGATCAGCCGGGCCAGCGCCTCGAACCAGAGCAGTCCGACGGCCAGCAGCGGCGGGGTCGTGATCAGGTAGGCGGAGGTCCGCCGCCACCGTCGATAGAGCTGGATCGTTCCCGCGAGCAGCGCGAACAGCGCCGCGCCCCAGCCGAGCGCGGGCCACCAGGCGCTGGTGTCCCGCCCGAGCCCGAGCTCGTCCTCCTTGGGCTGATTGGGGTCCACGGTCTTGAGCGAGGCGGGCTGGCCGTCCAGCCGGGAGACCACGGCCAGCCTGCCGCCCTGCCCGCCGTTGTCGGCGGTGGTGAGCAGCGTCAGCCGGTTGACGAAGGTCTCCTGGCCGAGAAAGTCGTCGTGTCCCGTCCCGGCCTGCTCGACCAGCTCGACGGTGAAGGTGAACCGCCCTTCCTGGGTGGTGGTCACGATCTTGTCGCCGGGGGCCATCTCGGCGAGCCTGGCGAACGGGCTGCCGTAGAGGTTGCGGTGCCCCGCCAGGACGGCGTTGCCCGACTGGCCCGGCATCGGGGCCGGTCTGTAGTGGCCCACCGCCGCGCGCAGTTCGGCGGTGCCGGTGCCCTGGACGACCACCTCGCTCAGGCCGAGTTTCGGGATCTCCAGGAGGGCGATCGGCTTGCCGCGGGGCGGGATGGCGGTGAGGTCCTTGTCGGTGGCCTGGGGGGCGGCGGCGATCGTGGCGGCGGCGGTGAAGTCCTCATTGAGCTCGTCGACCATGATGCGCTGGTTGCGCTCATACATGAGGTGGCCGAACCAGGACGCGTACCAGGAGAAAGCGAGCAGCAGCACACCCATGATGGTGATCGCGGTGATCGCGGCCCTGCCCATGCGTTTGATCTCGTTGGGGAGGCCGCCGAGGGTCTCGGAGAGCTTGCGCCGCTTCTTCGCGGGCGGATACATCCCAGGCGGCGCCATCATCGGTGGCGCCATTCCGGGCGGATACATCCCGGCCGGCTGTGCCATTCCGGGCGGATACATCCCGGTCGGCCCCATCATCGGCGGAGCCATTCCCGGCTGGGCCATTCCCGGCGGTGCCATCGCGGGTGGTGCCATCGCGGGTGGTGCCGCCGTCGGCTGGGTCGCGTCGGGTGGTGTCCACCCGGGTGGCACCGTCATCGGCTGCGTCATGCCGGGCGGGGCCATCATCGGGGGAGCCATCATCGGCTGGGTCATCGTGTACGGCATGAACGGTTGCGGGGGAGCCATCACGAACTGGCCCGGCGCGACCTGGATCCAGGACGCCGTGGTCATCGGCGGAAACGGTGATGCGGGGGCGGTACCGCCCAGACGGAGCAGCGCGCTGTCGTAGCGGGCGCGGAGGCCGGTCGTATGCTCGCGCAGCGCGTCGTCGTCGCGGGGCGTGGCGAGTTCCAGCTGGCCAAGCAGGACCGACGCCGAACCCGCGATCACCAGCGCGTTGGCGTGCTCGTGCGGAGCGACACCGCTCGCCGCGCGCGCGACACTGGCCTCCAGGCGTTCGATCGTGCGGACCGCCGTCTCGACGGCGACCGCCAGCGAAGGATCGTTCGCGGTCATGCCGGAGTGCCTGTCCCACCCGGAGCCTGGGTCTGGTCCTGGTGGGTCTGGGCCTGCGGCTGCGCCTGAGGCTGCTGGTCCTGGGCCTGCGGCTGCGCCTGGGGTTGTGGTGCGGGCTGGGGGCGCGTCGCGGGCTGGAAGTGTAGTCGGCCCTGCGGCTGCGGGCCCGATTGGGGTTGTGGCTGGCGGCGGGCCTGGAGCAGCTGATAGTACCGGTAGCCATGCCATGATCCGCCGACCATGATTCCGATCAGGCCGAGCACCAGCAGCACGCCCAGCGGGATGATGGCCGCGCCCGCCGGGATCGTGCCCGCGCGCACCGAGCCTTCGTCCTCGATGAGGTTGACGGGCGCTTCGGAAGGCGAGGGCTGGCCGCCACTCACGCCGGGGTCGCCGGCCGCGGGGCCGGTCGGGACATCCCCGGGCGTTTGCACGACCGGATCATCATCGCCCGCACCGCCGCCGTTGCCACCGCCGCCGCCGTTGCCGCCTCCATCACTGCCGCCGCCACCGTTGCCTCCGCCGCCTCCGCCGGAGCCGGAGGAGTCGTCCTGTGAGCCACGGTTGGAGGAGGAGGGCCGCTTGGTCGGGCTCGGGGTCACGGTGACGCGTGCGGTCACCGTCGGCTGGGGGTCGCCGAGGATGTCGGCGTTGTTGTCGGGAGCCTGCCGTTCGCCGGTGTCGGTGAAGTTCGGGTTGCTGCCGCCGTTGCCGTCGCCGTCGTCCTGGGGGTCGTCATCGTCGCCGGCCGGGGGCGGGGTGTTGGACGTGGTCGACGTGGGCGACGGCGAAGGGCTCGCGTCGGTGGCCGTTTCCAGGTCCTCGGCGATGGCGAGCGCCTGTTCCCTGAGCGCGGCGGGCAGTTCGGCTCCGCCGAGTTCGGTCACCTTCGCCTGGGCCGCGGCCCCCACCGCATACCGGATGAACCCCGCCACGGCCCGGCGTTTGCCCTCGGGCAGCGGGTTGGTGCCATCGCTGGCGGTGGCCGGGACCGCCAGGTAGTGAATCATCGGCATCGGGTACGCGCCGGTGGCACTCGTGGAGTCGAACTTAGGGGTCCGGGTGCCGTCCGGGTTCGCCGTCATCAGGCCGAACCCGGCGAGGATCGAGGCCGCGGTCGGCGGCACGTACGTTCCCGCCGCGTTGCGCAGCGGCGACACGCCAAGCGGGAACCCCCGCTTGGCTAGCGCGCCCACCTCGGTGATGTCGACATAGCCGAACCCGCCGGTCATGGCGCGCACGCGTTCGGCGTCCAGGTCCGCCTTGACCTTGCCGTATCGGCTGGCGATGCGCTCGGTGGCCTCCCAGCCGTAGATGTAGCCGCTGTATCCGGGGGTGACGGGCGTCAGGATGGTGCTTCCCGGGGGTGTCTCGAAGAGCTTGCGGTACAGGTCGGAGGTGATGTTGGCGGCCATCCACTGGGAGAGCAGCTCGTTCTGGCCGGACGCGCCGAACCGCACGCCCCGGTTGACGGTCTCCTTGGGCGGGAGTTCGCAGCCGCGGTTGTGGGTGGAGAGCAGGGTCGGGCGGGTTCCCTCGAGCGCGCCCCAGGCGGCCACATGCGTCGTGGTCTCGCCTGAATCGCCGTTGAGCATGCGGGCCACCGTGTCGGCGTCCAGCCGGGCGTCCCGCACGATCGTGCCGGCGTACTCCGCACTGTTGGCGATGGCGAGGGCGGTGAGGGAGATCGGCGCGTACGCGACCTTGCCCGCCAGGGCCTCTCTCGCCTTTTTGCTAGCCTCCGTGTCGAGCGTGTCGAAGGGCACGCTGGTGACGGTGAAGTCGGCGCCGCGCGCGAACGCGCTGTCGAAACCCGTATAGAGGCTGGTCGCGCCTCCATCCGAGGTGGAGCGGGTGACCGAGACGTCCACGTGCTGGGGGAGCTGGAGCGCGTCCTCGGTCCAGGCCTCCATGACCGCCGCGATGTTGCTGCTCCCGGAGAGGCTCAGCGGGTCGCCGAGGCGGGGGG
>NZ_BLAF01000007.1:0-255421 GCF_009687885.1 Acrocarpospora pleiomorpha | reverse complement strand
GGTGGTGGGCGGGTCGGGGAGGGGCGGGATGCTCGGCTCCGGCACCGGCGGGGGCACCAGCGGCGGGATGTGGGTGTTGATGGGTGCTCCGGCGGCGTCATTCTTGAAGCGGAGCAGGCCGCTGATGGCGGCGACAGCCGTGCCTGCCGGGTCGCTGGGGGCGGTGGCGCGGGTGCGGGCGATCGGCGGGGTGCCGGGGACCAGCTCGAGCGGCTGGCTCCACTCGCATTCGCTGACCACGATCGTGCAGGTCGGCTCCTGCGGCTTGGTCTTGTTCTGGCCGTTGCACGGGAATGGGTTGTTCGCGAACACGTTGCTTTCCAGCCTGGAGATCACGCTGGGGTCGATGATGCCGACCTGGACCGGGAAGGCGGCCGAGCCGGCGCCGTCGGGGCCGGTCACGCCGCGGACGCGGGTCTGGTGGGCGCAGCCCTTGCGGTCGTCCCAGACCGGGAGCTGGCCGGTGACGCCGAAGTACATCCGGGACGGGTTGATGCACTGGGTGAGGGAGACCGGGGAGTTCGGGGCGAAGTTGCGCCACCGGACCGTCACCGTCTGGCCAGGATCGAGGTCCACGACATCAGGGCCGTCGACTCTCGTGCCGCCGGTCGCGGCGGTCCAGACTTCCACTGTCGGAAGTTCGGCCGCGGCGCTGGCGCTCGTCGGTCCTGGGACGGGAAATGTCAGCAGGGCCGCGGCGATCGCGATCGCCCCCGCGGCGGCAATGGTCCTGCGTGACGCTCGCAACACGGTGCTCTCCACTTGCAAATGGCAGTAATCCCCCAAAAGGAAAGCGTTTGGGTGCCCGTCCGGCAATGGCATCGGGGGGCGGACATGAGTGTTCACTGGCAGGTCGCGCCGTGGACACGGGAGGCCCGGCGAAGTTCACCTGACCTCGCCATTCACCGCGACTGGCAATTGTCGCGCCGGTTCTCGTTAACCCGGGATTGGTGATGCGGACAGGTCGGCATGGCGACACTTCGGTCTGACATATGCCCGCGAAGGGGAGCGCTCAGCACCAAGAGCCTCAGCGATGAGAGCCTCAGCAATAGGAGCACGGTGGAATCGAACGACGCCGAGGGATCGACGGGCCTCGCGGCCCTCGGCTTAGGTGAACGTCCGGACCCTCCAGGTCCTTCGAATCCCTCGGATCCCCCGAGTCCGCCAGGTCCTCCGGGACCTCCGGCCGACGAGGGTCCCCTGGCCGACGAGGGACCTCGCCGTATCGAGGCGAGGCTGAGCGGGAGCGACCGCTTCTACCGGGCGCTGGCCAGCACCGGCGCCGGGATCACGCTGCTGATCATCGTGCTGATCGGCGTCTTCCTGCTCCTGGAGGCGCTGCCCGCGTTCCAGGCCGCCGGGTTCGACTTCCTGACCACCCAGCCCTGGAACCCCGACTCGGTGCCGCCCGAATTCGGCGTCGCCGCCATGATGTTCGGCACCGCCGTCACCGCGATCGTGGCCATGCTGGTGACCGTGCCGCTGGCTCTGGCCACGGCGGTGTTCATCAACGAGTACGCCCCGCGCGCCATCCGCGCCGCGCTCACCTCGCTGGTCGACCTGATGGCGGCCATCCCCAGCCTGATCTTCGCCCTCTGGGGGTTGTTCTTCCTGGTCCCGTGGCTCCAGCCGATCGAGGGCTGGCTGGTGGCGCAGCTGGGCGGCTCGCTGCCGTTCATGCGGGCCGTCGCCACCGGCTCCTCACTCTTCAACGCGGGCCTGGTGATCGCGCTGATGTCGATCCCGATCACCACCTCGATCATCCGCGAGGTGCTCTCGCAGGCCCCCCGGCACGAGTGTGAGGGCGCGCTGGCGCTCGGCGGCACCCGGTGGGGGATGATCACCACGGTCATCCTGCCGTTCGGGCGCACCGGCATCATCGGCGGCTCCATGCTCGGCCTCGGCCGCGCGCTCGGCGAGACCATCGCGGCCACGCTGATCCTCAACATCCGCTTCGAGATCAAGCCGCAGATCTTCGAGACCGGCGGCATCACCGTGGCCAGCGGGATCGCGGTGGAGTTCTTCGACGCGCAGGAGCTGGGCCTGAGCGCGCTCATGGCGGCCGGGCTCTCGCTCTTCCTGGTGACCATCGTTATCAACCTGCTGGCCGCGATCGTGGTCGAGCGCGCGAAGTCGGTGGCCTGACATGGCGGCGACCCGGGCTATCGAGCAAAAGCCCGCCGAAAAGCAGGATATTCCGGATAAAGCGGTGGTTGCGGCGAAGGCGGCGCCGCGGCGGCGGCCCCGGGCCTGGCGGTGGGCCGACATCGGGGAGTTCGCCGGATCGGCCGCCTCCGCACTGCTGCTGACCTGGCTGATCTTCGACAGGTTCCTGCCGTTCCGGATCCAGGGCGTGGCGTTCGTCGTCGCCTGGTATGTACTGACCTTGCCCATCTACTGGCTGGTCGTCCGGGACGGCCACGGCCCGGTGACCGCACGCGACCGGCTGGCCTCCGTCCTGATCACCTCCGGCGCGGCGCTGGCCCTCTCGCCGATCTTCCTGGTGGTCGGGTACGTCACGGTCCGCGGCCTCAGCGTGATCGACTTCGGCTTCCTGGCCGAGACGATGGAGCTCACCGGCCCGCTCTCGGAGGCCGGGGACGGCGGCCTGCTGCACTCGCTCGTCGGCACCCTGGAGCAGCTCGGCCTCGCCACCCTGATCGCGGTCCCGCTCGGCGTGCTGACCGCCGTCTACCTGAGCGAGATCTCCGGCCCGCTGGCCCGGCCCACCCGGCTGGTGGCCGACGCGATGACCGCGCTGCCGTCGATCGTGGCCGGACTGTTCGTGTACTCGATCGTGGTCATCCGTACCGGCTGGGGGTTCTCCGGCTTCGCGGGCAGCCTGGCGCTGACCATTCTGATGTTGCCCACGGTGACCATCGCGGCCGAGCAGGTGCTCCGGGTGGTGCCCGGCAGCCTGCGGGAGGCGGCGCTGGCGCTGGGCTCGCCGTACTGGCGGAGCGTGCTGCTGGTGGTGTTGCCTACCGCGAGGGCGGGGCTGGCCACCGCGGTGATCCTCGGTATGGCCCGGGTGGTCGGGGAGACCGCGCCGGTTCTGCTCACGGTGGGCGGGACCAACGTCCTCAACGTCAACCCGTTCTCCGACTACCAGGACAACATCCCGCTCTTCGTGTTCAACCAGATCAGAAGCTCCAAGGAGACCTTTGTGGAACGTGCCTGGGGTGGCGCGCTGCTCCTGCTCATTCTCGTGCTCATACTCTTCGTGCTGGCCCGGATGGCGGGCGGCGCCGGTCCCGGCGGCGGCCGGAGCCGCCGTCGGAAGGGGGCGGCGAAGTGAGCACCCAGGAGACCGAGAAGGAGACCGAGACCACCACGGCCACGATGACCACCACGGCCACGATGCCGGCCCAGCCGGCCGGGGGCACGCTGCGCGGGGTCGGTGTGTCGGCCTGGTTCGGCGCGCGCCGGGTGCTGGAAGGCGTCGACATCGACATGCGTGCCGGCGTGGTGACGGCGCTGATCGGCCCCTCCGGCTGCGGCAAGTCCACCTTCCTGCGCATCCTCAACCGCATGCACGAGCTCGTCCCGATCGCCACGCTGGCCGGGAGCGTGCTGCTGGACGGTGACGACATCTACGGTACGGCGCTGCCCATCACCGAGGTGCGGCGCCGGATCGGCATGGTCTTCCAGAAGCCCAACCCGTTCCCCGCCATGACCATCGGCGACAACGTCATGGCCGGGCTGAAACTCACCGGCCGCAAGGCCGGCAACCGGGAGCAGCTCATCGAGGAGAGTCTGCGCCGCGCCGGCCTCTGGAACGAGGTGCGCAACCGCCTGAACGCCCCGGCGGGCGGGCTCTCCGGCGGCCAGCAGCAGCGGCTCTGCATCGCCAGGTCGCTGGCCGTCCGGCCGGACGTGCTGCTCATGGACGAGCCCTGCTCGGCGCTCGACCCGACCTCCACCCGCCGGATCGAGGAGACCATCCATGAACTCAAGGACCAGGTCACGATCGTGATCGTCACCCACAACATGCAGCAGGCGCAGCGGGTCTCCCAGCACTGCGCGTTCTTCCTGGCGGCCGAGGACGAGCCGGGCCGGGTGGTCGAGCAGGGCGCCACCGAGCACATCTTCGGCTCGCCCGAGGACCCGCGCACCGCCGACTACGTCAACGGGAGGTTCGGATGAGCCGGGTCAGCCGGGTATCGGTATCGCTGCTGATGGTCCTGATCTTCCTGGGGATCGGGCCATCCCCCGCGAGCGGGGCGGACCTGCCGACCGTGAACGGGGCCGGGTCCACGTTCGCGTATCTGGCGATCCAGCAGTGGACCGTGGACGTGCGGCGGCAGGGACTGTCGATCAACTACCAGCAAGTGGGGTCCACCGCCGGGCGGGACCGGTTCTCGAAGAGGGAGAACGCCGACTTCGCCTCCAGCGACGTGTCCTACCGGTTCCCCGACAACCTCGGCACGGAGGCCTTGCCGAACTTTCCGTACACGTACATGCCGCTGGTCGGGGGTGGCACCGCCGTCATGTACAGCATCAAGGACAACGCCGGGCAGCCCATCACCGGGCTTCGGCTGTCGGGGCCGCTGCTGGTGAAGATCTTCACCAGCGCGTACTACACGCAGTACCGGGGCGAGCCGGAGATGTTCTGGGACGATACTGACATCAAGGCGGAGAACCCCGACATCCAGGCCCGGCTGCCGCACGCGCCGATCTACCCGGTCGTGCGCAAGGGTGGGTCCGGGACCACCTCGGTGTTCACCGAATACCTCAGCAAGCAGGCGGGGGACCGGTGGAAGGGCTACATGGAGGGCGGGTGCCTCAAACCCGACGGCTGCACCGGCCTGCCGCCCGCCGCACCGTCGGAGGACTGCAAGGGCGCCACCTGCGGGGCCACCGACGAGTGGCCGGACGGCCGGGGGTCGGGCGTGGAGTACAAGAGCGGCTCCGACACCGTCGCGATCGCCGTCCAGCAGGGACCGGCGGGCAAGGGCGCCATCGGCTACGCCGAGTACGCCTACGCCATCCAGGCCGGGCTGTCAGTGGTCAAGCTGAAGAACGCCTCCGGAAACTACGCCGAGCCGACCGCCTGCAGCCAGGCGATCGCGCTGACCGCCGCCCACCGCAAGAACGACGGCACCTACGACCTGACCGACGTGTACGCGCACACGCACCCCAACGCGTACCCGATCTCCAGCTACAACTACATCATCGTGCCGACCGACGGGTACGACGCCGCCAAGGGCGAGGTGATCAGCAAGTTCACCCTGCACGCGATCACCGAGGGGCAGAAGAACGTCGACCAGATCGGCTACTCGCAGCTCCCGACCGAGCTCATCGAGCAGGGCCTGAAGGCGCTCGCCTCGGTGCCCGGCCATCCGGCGCTGCCAGCCACCGGAGCCCAGTGGGGCGCGTACTACAAGAGCCTGGCCCTGCCGGACGGGAAGAAGTGCTACGAGGAAGGCGAGCAGGCGATCGAGGAGAACCCCCCGAATAGCAACAACAACAATCAGAACAACGAGCAGAATAACAATAACAACCAGAACAACAACCAGAACAACAACAACAATCAGCAGAACAACAACGGCAACGGTTCGAACAGCCCCAGCCCTTCGCCGGGGGCCAGCAATCCCGGGAACGGCGGCGGCGGGTCGAGCCCGAGTGCCAGCAATTCCCCCAAAGCCGGCAGCAAGTCCAACCCGACCGGCGGCCCCAGCAAGAACAAGTCGGACACCGGCGGCCCGGGCAGTGGCACGCCGACCTCTGGGGACGACGGCGGCGGCGAGACCGGCGGTTCTGGCGATTCCGGCACGCCGACCGGCGACGGGACGGGGACGGTGACGGACACCGGCACGGGAACCCCCGGCGTGGTCGCCACCGACGGGCAGGTCCTCCCGCTGGCCAGCAGTTCGGGGTCCGGCAGCGGCAACACCAGCATCAACCCGCAACTCGCCGGGGGCGCCGCGACCGAGGTCAAGAAGGTCGCGGAGTCCGCCAGCACGCCCTGGACGCTGCTCGCGATGGTCCTCGCGCTGATCGCGGTCGTCTTCGGTCCCGCCGTGGCCGGGATGGCGGCCCGCCTGCGCCGCTCCCGCCAGCACTGAGAGAGAACCTATGAGAATCCGACGGCTGGCCGTCGCCGCCCTGCTGGGTGGATCGGTCATCGTGGTCCCGCCGTTCGTCGGCAGCGCGGTCGCCGCGCCCGCAGCGCAGATCAGCACGCCGGGGGAGGGGACGCTGCACTCGCGCGCCCCCATCACCGTCAGCGGCACCGCGACCGGGGCGGTCTCCGTCCGGGTCGGCATCCAGGACCGCGCCGGGAAGCTCTGGTGGCGGGCGGGCGCCTGGGGCGACTACAGCGCTCCGGTCGTGCCCGTCGGCCCGGGTGGCGCGTGGAGCTACACCTGGCCGGGCGGCGAGCCGGGCGACTACCTGGTTCAGGCCGTCGCGACCGCCGCCGACGGCTCCACCGACCCCGCGCTGCCGTTCCGCCGCTTCACCGTCACCGAACTGCCCGCCGCCGTCTCGGCGCAGCCGGACGCGGCGATCGCCGAGCCCGCCAAGGACGCGATCGTCCCCCGGGGGCGGGAGGTGGTCCTGCGCGGCCTGGCCGCCGACGACGTGGCGGTCACCGACGTCCGGGTGGCCGTACGCAACGTGGGCACCCAGCAGTGGTGGCACCCGAACGGGACCTGGGACACGAACTACGAGGCTCTCCAGGCCACGCCCTTCACCGGCACCGGGACCTTCGTGTGGACATTCCGGTGGACTCCGCCCGAAGACGGCCAGTACACCTTCGCCGTCAAGGTGCGGGACGGCTCCGGCGGCACCCGCGACATCAGCCGGACCTTCTTCGCCGACGCCAACGCGCCCGCCACGACGGTCACCACCACCCGGCGGGCCTTCCCCGGCGGCGGACCGGTGAAATGGGAAGGCGTGGCCGACGACGCGCGCGGTGTCGCCTCCGTCGTGGTGGCCCTGCTCGACCGGGGCACCGGCAAGTGGCTGCGCTCCGACGGGACCTGGGGCGCCTACCAGCGGCGCGCGGTCACGCTGACCGGCCCACGTGACGGCGGGAAGGCGTCGGTGGCCAACGGGCAGCAGCTCTTCACCAGGACCGGCTGGTCCTTCGCGTGGACGCCACCCGGCCCCGGCAACTACCAGGCCGAGTTCACCGCCATCGACGCGGCCGGCCAGGAGGACTCGGCCTACCCCCGCGTGCCCTTCACGGTCGGCGGGCCCGACTCGGCCGCGTTCGCCCCCGAGGTCGCGATCACCGCGCCGATCCTCGGCAAGGGGTACGGCACCGGCCCGATCACGTTCTCCGGCACGGCTGCCGACGACACCTCGGTGCGCGAGGTGCGCCTCTACGTCATCAGCCGGGACACCGGCCAGTACTGGCAGCCCACCGGCGGCTGGGGCCCGGCCGCCGTCTCCTTCCGGCCCGCGCTCCAAGGTTCGGGCTGGTCGGCCACCTGGACCCCGCCGTCGTACGGCAACTTCACCCTGCGCGCCGAAGCGGCCGACGACCGGGGACTCACCGCCTCCGTCGCGGTGCCGTTCAGCCGCGGCAGCGGCGCGGGACCCGGCTACGTCACGCTGCTGGCCAGCCGCTCGCAACTCGGCGCCGTCGACCAGAACTGCCAGCTCAGACGCGGCTCCGTACCCCTCTTCGGAGACCTCGCCGACGACCTGCGCACCCGGGGCATCCCCGTCACCGGGTCGGTCGTGGTCCGCTACGCCGACGAGAACTTCTGCGACCCCGCCCTCGCCGACTACGCCACCTGGCCGGAGACCGAGCGGCTGCGCGAGGAGTACGGCTGGAGCTTCATCAGCCACAGCGCGAACTACATCAACCTCACCCCGCCCGCCGGGCAACCGCAGCCCACCCCCCAGACCCTGCGCGCCGAGACCTGCGGCTCCCTCGACGCCTTCGCCGCCCACGGCCACCAACGCGCCTGGGGCCTGTTCCTCTACCCCGGGTACGCGGGCAGCCCGCCCACCACGGCGGTCCAGCTCGACCCGGTCGCCACCTGCTTCGCCTACGCCCGCCAGTACGGCTACGGCGTCAACCTGCGCGAGCAGGCCATCTCGCCCTATTTCGTGAGCGTGCAGGGCCTGGCCGGAAACTGGTGCAACGACCCCGCCCTCACCTGCTACCACTGGGTGCCCGTGCTGGGCACGCGCACCGACGGCACCCGCTACGCCCCGCCCGAGCAGGTGGCCGCGATGTTGTCGGGCGTGCCCGGGCAGTGGCGCATTCTCCAGATCTACAAGTTCCTGCGCGGCAAACGCCTGGGCGGCACCGGCACCCAGTGGGACTGCACCGGCGACTGGCGGACCCACTGGACCAGCGACGGCGAGTCGTACTGCGCGAACGACTTCACCAGCGCACTCAACCAGGCCCGCGGCGCCACGTACGCGGATCCGGCGACCGTGGCGACCGCGTGGGGCCGAGGGAGTCCCTAAAGTCGTTATCTGGGCAGCTGCGCCTGGTCGGCGGGTCGGCTAATCACGCGCGCAGACCACGCTGAAGGTCAGCGTGGCCAGATCGGTGCGATCCCGGAATGGCCTGGCCAGACCGGGTCGTACCCGCTCGACGTAGGCGTCCGTGGCGACGCGGCCGGGCACGATGCGCGCCCGCCAGCCCGTCGCCTCGGCCGCCGCCAGGTAGTCGCTCGCGCGCAGCCGGTTGGGCACGCCAGGGAAGCTCATCCGCCGGTAGGTCCAGTCCGAGTAGCGGAGCAGGTTGAGCGGGTCGCGGGGGCGAATACCGCGCATGTGCACCATGCCGTCCACATGGTGGGTCATGGTCGCGTTCGGCGCGGCCAGTTCGGCCAGCCGCGCGAACGTGGCGGGCACGTCCTCGAAATGCTCCAGCGCGGCACTACTCACCACTACGTCATAAGGCCCGTCCAGACCCGGCAGCCCCGGAAACGCGGTCACGTGATAACCGATCCGATCCAGATCCACGGGCACGCCCAGGCGTTCCCCGAGCGCGTCGTAGTAGCGCGAGCCCGCGTCCTCGGCGAGCGGAAAAAGGTCCGCCGCCGTATAGGACGCCGCCCCACGAGAAAGAATCACCGCACCGGTGCCAAGGTCAGGCCCCGGCCCCAGTTCAAGCACCCGCAGCCCCTCCCAGCTCCGAACCCCGTCCTCCTCCCACCGATCGACGACCGCGACCACATAGTCCACACTCCGCCCCACCTCTTCCGTCGTGTACGGCCTCGGCCGCCGATAGGCCTTGCCCCGATGCCGCACCGCATTGGCCAGCCCGAGGCCGAGGCCAAGGGTCCACCAGAGGGGATTGGGATGGCGGGCGGCGGACATACTCAGCCGCCCCGGACCGATGATCGGCGTGCCAGTGGTCGTCATGGAGGATTCCTAGCGAGGCCCCGCCAACAGCGGCGATCCTGACGGGGAACAACGGAGGAACAGCACCACGCACACTCAACACCTAGTTCTTCACCTGCGGCTGCATGGCTGTTGCCACGGCGTTCGCCCCAGGGACCCTCCTGCTTTAGGTGGGACGCCTCGCGAGGCGCGGGGCAGTTCTTCACTGGCGGCGGTGGAGGTGTTGTCACGGCGTTCGCCCAGGGTTCTCTCCGCTTCGGCATGATCAGCCGTTCTCTGTTGTTTGCCGGGGTTTCGGACGAGGTGGAGTGACCGCTGTGAGAAGGCTGCCGATCGCTGGGGCCGTGGTGGCCGCTGTCGTGCTGGTTGCGGTGGTTTCCACCAGCGCGAACCTGACCGGTGCCGAGTTGCTGGGGGACCCTGAGGTCGACATCGTGATAGCCCCCACGCCGGAGCAGCCGAGCACGGCCCCGTCCGCGCAACCGACTCCCGCTGCTCCGGCGGAGACCCAGCCTCAGGCGCGGGGTCAGGTCTACGTGCGTCCGGCCGGTCTGGCCAAGGTCGCCGGTGGGGTGGCCGCTGGCGTGGGGATCTGGCGGCATCCGACCGACCGCCGCAAGAGCGTGGTCGTGGGCGCGGCCGAGGACGGTGGCATCGCCGCGTACAACCTGGCCGGTCGCCGCCTCCTCCGCCTGCACGGCCCGGGGGTCCGGCTGACCGGTGTGGACGTGTTCTACCGGTTCCGATTCGACCCCGAATGGACCAACGACATCGCGCTGGTCACCGACGGCGCGACCGGCAGGCTGCGCGCTCTCGCCTTCCGCCCGGTGGCGGCGAGTTTCGGAAACCCGCTCATCGAGGAGGTCACCGCCCCCGACATGCCGGTGATCTTCCCGGACGGCTTCCCGCGCGACGTCAGGGTCTGGCAGGACGCCACCGGGGTGTACGCGGTCGTCGCGCAGGACGGCGCCGCCCGCCTCGCGCTGGTGCGACTGGTGCCCGCCGCCGGCCGCAAGGTCGCGTACGAGGTCGTCCGCACCCTCGATCTCCCCACCGACCTGGTCACCCACGATCTGACCCCATGGACGCCCTGCGGCCCCGCCCCCGTTGTAGGCCTGGCGGCCGACGCCTCCACCCTCTACGTCGCACAGCGCGGCGTCGGCATCTGGCAACTCACCCCCGACCTCACCGGACAGCCCTCCCTCGTCGACGTGGTCTCCGGATTCGGCGCCCTACCTGCCGCCGACGGCACCTGCGGCCCAGGCGAAGGCAGCGACCGCCTCGAAGACGTCGGCGCGCTGGCCCTCTACCGCGCCCCCGGCAGCCCCGGCTACCTGATCGCCGCCACCCCCGGAAACGGCCGTTTCGCCGTGTACAACCGTCAACCCGTCCAGTACATGGGCAAGTTCCGCATCGGCTCGGTCCCAGCAACCGGCAGCCTGGCCATCACGAACCTGGCCCTCGGCTCGCCTTACGGGAAAGGCATGCTGGCCGCCCGTACCAGCGGAAACGCGTTCGCACTGGTCCGGTGGGACGACCTGGCCCGCCGGATGGGCTTACTCGTCGACACCCGGAACTGACTCTATGCCCATTGAGTTGGACAGTCGCTTCGTTGAAGAACTGACGCATCTTCTGGACGAAGAGGATTGGGGAATTGACTCTGGTCTTATGTATGCCGACCCATGGGATCAGTTTCCTATCTACTCAAGGTATTCTCAACTGGAGTTTCTGGCGGCCCTGCCGATCGAAGAATGTAACAGAGTGCTAATTCGGGCCGCTATGTCTCGTTTTATAAAAGTGGTCGAATGTTCGTTGGAGTATTATGGGAAGGGTGAGTACAACTATGATTGCATGATGGTTGTTCGTGATTTCATGCAGGTGGGAGAAAAGGGATTCGTTGTCGCCGACGGCCATCGCGACCTATTGACTCCACACCTTTGGTGGGCTCATCCCAGCGATCCTCGAATGTCGAAATTCAGGCTTTATGAAGCACGCAGCAAGCAGACACAGTTCGTGGCTGCAGCGCTCGACGACCGAGTGATTGCCCAGCTAGACGGAGGATGTCTGCTGAAGTCATCCAAGAATTGGATGACTGTTGAGCCACGAACTGAGGGTCGCTGCGGAACGGCATCTCCGGGAGGCCATTGATGACTATATCGGAGCACCTCGTTTGCTCCAAGGTAATCCTGATGCTAGAGATATGATGGGAGAATTCTTCATCGAAGCTCGCAAGCTGATCGCACAAGGATGTAGCCTTGCCGAGTTGCTTGATTTTTGGCGCGGCCGTGAGTCGTATGCTTTGACTCCGTTTAACTTTATGAGACTTCTTCGCGAGGTGGCCGGGATATCGATGATCGAATCCAGGGAAATAATATCCATGTTCGATCCCGACTTCTCGCCGATTGCGGCGCCCGACGAAATCGAGCGCCGCTGGAGATCGACAATTGATCTTGGAGGGAAATAGCTTAGTCGGCCACCCCGTAACCTCAGGTCCTTCGTGGCGCGGAGGGCCCCGCACGCCTAGACGTCGGAGAGCCACTCGCTGACGAACACGTGATCCTGATGGAGGTGTTTGGCTGGGATGTGGTCGTCGGTGCTGCCCGGGTGCGGCGGCATGTTCCAGGACTCTCGCGATCCGGTCGAGCGGGCGGGGCGCGGGGAGTCGGTCTGTAGGCCAGCGCGGGATCCTCGCGACCCGGTCCAACTGGCGAGCGGTTATCGGGCGAAGGCGAACCCGCCTGGACGGTTGTTGCGGTCGGCGATCAGTCCGGCGAGGGTGGCGATGGCGATCTCCGGTGGGGTGCGTGATCCGATGTCAAGCCCGATCGGTCGGTGCACTCGGGCGATCTCCGACTCGGCGACTCCCAGTTCGGTGAGCGCCTGGACGTGGGGTCCTTGGTGGCGAGGGCTTCCGATGATTCCGATCCACCGGACTGGATATCCGAGGACATCGCGGAGTATCGGCCCGATCCCGTCCCGATGGTGGTCGGTGACGACGACGTCGGCCGTTTCATCGAACTCTGCGGTGGGCTCGGTGACTCGCTTCACGCCGGGAAACTCGACGATCCGGTCTGGATCCGGTTCGAACAAGATCGGCCGGTAGCCCAGATCAGTGCCGTATTTCAGGAGGAATCCGGCCATGGGGGAGGCGAAGACTGCGACAAGTGTGCGCGTCTCCTCGCTCGGAGCGGCTTCCTCGTGGGCGACCGCGCAAGACGCGTCGTGAACGTGGGCCATCTCGAAACCTTCTCACGTAGCCGGTTATTTCAGGGTACGCCGCAGTGGAATGCCGGGAAGCGGCACGGTGAGAAGTGACACACCGCCGACCGTGATTCCGCCGCCGCGGAAGGAGACCTCCGGATCATCGGTACCCGGCACGATCAAGGTCAGCACCCTGGTGCCCGGCGGTGAGAGCACCGACGTCGTCTCCACTTTGCGCAGGTAGCCAGGGGAGACTGTGCCCTGGCGCACCTCCGGCTCCCCGGCCGGGAGGAACACCATGGTCGCCCGCCAGTTCCCGTTCGCCACCACCACGCGGCCATCGCGGTTCGAGATCACCCGGAGCGACGGCGCGAGATGCCACAGGCTACGCAGCTGAGCACCTTCCGGAACCTCATCCAGCACGACCATCAGATCGGGACCATGATTGACCAGCACCGACCTTGTGCGCACTACCCCGTATGCGTCGTCGGCCAGCTGGAAACTCTGCCGCGTCGGTCCCACATCAGAGTGTTCCAGACGCGTGGCCGTACCCGGACGGAACTCCCCGCCGACCACGACTGGGACATTGTGCGCCTCCGGTGAGGTCGTCCACTCCCGGTAGGCGTCCTTCTCGTACGAATGGAACCCTGCCTCCACCAGAATGTCCCGGCCATGCGCGTGATACGTCACACCCAGATGGTCCTCATGACCGTGTAACTTCCGCGCCGACCCGAACCTGATCGAGTAGTACGCCGAGCTGCGGTCGTTCCATCGGGTACGCCCGAACACGTAACCGCTGTCGAAGACCTTGACCGTCGCCTCCTCGTTGCGGAAGCCCGTCGGGCGGGTGTCGGCCGGAGTGTCCCCGATCGGTACCAGACGTCCGTCCGGTTGGGTGGCGTGACTCACGTAGGTCTCCAGCGACCGGCGCCGTTCCTTCAGACCTTCGGGGGTCACGGCCCCACACTCTCTGATCGCGTCCAGCCCGATACCCAGCCGTCTGTGCACGTAGACGCCGTATCTGGGGGCCTGCTCGTGTAGTGCGCCCTGGTCGTCGATCGCGAGTTTCGCCGACGCCGCCATGCGGCTGATCGCCAGGTCTGTCCACTGCCTTCGGCGGAAGCGGCAGCCGATCGACAGTAGCGCGATGTCCTGGTCCAGGCCGTGGTTGTGTCCGTGCCGGTAGAGGGCGGGATCGGACAGTACGCGAGCATGTTCGATCAGGCTCCTGGACAGCCAGTTCGCCCGTACATGTGCGCTCAGCCGGACCAGCGCGGGAGCCCGCAGCGCCACCGAATGCTCCGCCCACGCCCACGCGCTGACCCCCGTCCAGCGCCGCGAGTTCTTCCGCACCCAGTCCTCGGCGATCTCGGCCGCACGTTCCAGCAGCGCCCGATCCCCGCCCTTCTCGTACGCGACGACAAGCCCGCCCATCCATCGCAACGTGTGCAGATTCAACATCCACGACCGGTTGCGGTGTGGATCGGCCCGCCAGTCGATATCCCGCCCCAGATCAACGACAGGCAGCCCGACAAATCCGACACGCCCTGCCATCACCTGATCCACATCGATCGAGATCCCACCAGGACCTGCGACCACCGGGCCGTCGCTCGTAGCCAGCGAGAGACGCGAATCCACCATCTTCATGAGGGCATGCCGAAACAAGCGATTGCTCCAAACGAGAGAAAGGGACCCCGAGGGCCGGGGGAGTTACAGGGAAACGGGGACGCCCGGCGCGTTCGTCCAACCAGGCTTCCGGGGCGAGTTCGGCTTGGTCGTTAGGCGGTCATCCCGGGGATACGGCGCGGATGGTCTTTCGTTCGTCCAACCAGGCTTCCGAGATCAGTTCGGCTTGGTCGTTGCGCGGTCAGTCCGGAGGGTGCGGCGCGGATGGTTTTTCGTTTGTCCAGCCGGCTTCCAGGACCAGTTCGATCCGGTCGTTCTTCACCCCGGCCGCGTCGGTGGTGGAGGAAATGATCTGGGAGTTCCCGGTGTCGATGATCAATGTCCGCTGGGCCAGTCCGGACGGCTCTCGCAGCGCGAAGGAGAACGCCGCTTCAGTTCTGCCCGATTCGTCGGTTTGTGTGCCGAGGTAGGTGACATTCGGCAGATCCGCGAGAGCACGGTAGGCCGCAGCCCGTACATCAGGGGGAGACGGTTTGCTCCAGAGCAGACCGCTGAGCGCGTCCGCCACCACACCCTCGTCCGCCGACGCGATCTTCGCGACGTGGGCGCGAAGCGCGGCGGGGTCGACCGGGAGGCTGCTGATCTGCGCGAACGTCATCGGCTGCCCCGCCATGCTGAACGCCACCCCGCCGCGCACGGCCGCGAGCGTGCTCGGCCCCGGTGCTGTGAACACCTGGTGCCCAGGCCATTCGGCGGGCGAGCCTTCCTGGAGCCAGGCCTCCCGGTCGGCCGGTTCGGCCGGTTCCGCCCCCAGCGAGACCGCACCAGCCCAGACCTTGCCAGTCCGGGAAACCCACTGCTCCGAAATGCGGCGATCGACCATCCAATACCGGTTCCCGCCCTCGCCCAGCATCTCCGGATACCGCTGCCGCACCAGCTTCCTGACCCGCCAGTACGCCCCGGCCTGCACCGTCCCCGACTCCGCGGTATCCGCCGCCGCCAGCAGAATCGACCGCCCCGACGTGGGAGTCGCTCCAGGAACGCCCGGAGATCCTCCGGGCAGAGCGATGACCGCCGCCGCCGCCGAGGCAGCCGCCAGCCCGGCCAGCGCCACCGTCCACGGCCTGCGCAGCCGCCGCCGCGCTTCGGCTTCGAGCAGGGCGCCCACCCGGGCCTTGAGAGCCGGGTCCGGCTTCGGTTCGCCGTACAGTTCGCGGACCCGCGTCAGCTCATCCATGGTCGCTCCCCATCGGGTTGCTGTCGCCCAGCGCCGCCCGCAGCTTGCGCCGGGCGCGATTCAGCCGCGAACCCACCGTCCCGTACGGGATCCCCAGCGCGGCGGCGATCTCCTCGTGACTGAGGTCTGCCAGCGCGACCAGCAGCAGCACGTCACGATCCCGCTGATGTAACTCCGCGACGGCCGTCGCGATGTCCGGACGCAGGCTCTCGGCGCTCACCTGCGCGGAGACCTCATCCTCATGTCCCGGAAAATCGGGATCTGGGCCGTGCCGTCCGAGTGCTCGCAGGGTACGGACCTCGGTGCGATGGTGGCGGCGGATGAGATTGCTGGCGATGCCGTACAACCAGACCCGGACGCTCGCACGAGACGGGTCATACCGCGCCCGTTTCCGGAACGCGGTGAGAAACGTCTCCGCGACCACGTCCTCCGCGCTGTCGGGCCCCAGCCGCTGCGTCACATAGCGATGGATCTCCGCGAAATACGCATCGAAGATCACACTGAACCGCTCGGACTCGGCCAGCGACCGCCGCACCACCTCGGCGTCCCCAGCCCGATGCCCGGCCCAGGACACCGTGGTCACGATGGTCTTCCCGTCATGTGCGTTCCTTCGGCTGCGAGCGGCGGACACCCTGTATCTCCCGATCCGCCCATCCACTTTCACGCAGCCCTGGTGGGAGGCGACGTTCCCCCTTGATCGTCGCCTCCCCAGGATGTCAGGCGATGACGCTGACGAGACCGAGGTCCACGAAGCCGCCCATGGCGCCGGGGGTGCCGGCGACGTTGAGGTAGCTGAGGGAGGCGACGATCGCGTAGCTGCTGCCGCCCGCGCCGGCGGGGAGGCCGGTGGTGACGACGATGGCGTCGTTGTAGGCGTTGAGGCCGGTGAGGGGCTTGGTCTGGGGGGCCGCCGGGAAGGGCGCGTCGTGCGGGCCGCCGATCTCGTCGATCAGCAGGCGGAGCTGCCAGGTGCCGCCGATCATGGGCGCGAGGGAGCCGGTGAGCTCCCAGGTGAGGTTGACCTGGAAGGGGTCTCCCGCCTTGAGGACGTCGGCGGGTGGGCCGCCGCCCACGTCGACCAGTTCGGCCTGGATCTTTCCGCTGAGCAGGGCCGGGGACAGCCCGAACGGAATCTGGAAACTGCCAGAGGTGAATGCCATGGTTCCTCCCGTTGTCTGATATCCGAAACGGTAGGAAAGGACGGCATCACCTGGCCTCGGGGGCAGTGCCGGGAAGTTCCCTAGTGCCCTCCGGAAGTCAATGAGGGGTACGGCGATCGCCGTACCCTTCAAAGCGGGTTCAGCGGCCTACGGCGAGGCAGGTCGACTTGGACTTCTTGGTGGGGTCGCTCTCCGAGGTGGCCGTCAGGTTGACCTTGGCGAGCAGCGCGCCGCCCTTGGCCCGCAGGACGTGAACGGGCACGGTGACCTTCTTGCCGAACTCGGCGGTGGCGAGCTGGTTGGGCAGGGAGACCGTCCAGCCGCGGCCTTCCACCTCGGCGGTCAGGCGGTAGACGTCACTGTTGAGGTAGGCGGACACGTCCTCGGGGTGCTGGGCGGTGGTAGCCGCCTTCTTGCCGGTGTTGAACACCGGGAACTTGCAGGTGGCGACGCTGTCACCGGCGGTGATGCCGATGCTGGGCAGCACCTGGACGCCGCGCTTCTGCGGGCCGGAGCCGTCCAGCGAGCGGACCGCCACCTTGTAGGAGAGCACGCCCTTGCCGGAGCGCTTCACGTCCAGGACGTAGAAGTGCAGGCGGTTGGCCTCGTCGGTGAACTCGAACTCGCTGCCGGAGTCGGCGCCCGCGTGGAACAGCGCGTCCGACAGCTGCCGGTAGTCGCCGATCGTGATCGGGACCGCGGTGCCGTCCGGCAGGACGTAGTCGGTCATGCCGATGTCCTGCGGGTTGGCGTCGATGACCCACTCGAACGGGGCCTGGTCCTGGTCCTTGGTCTTGGCCAGCAGCACCCCGGAGTCGGGCGTGAACGAGTCCGCGCCCATCCGGTCCACGACCTCGACCGTGTAGTTGTTGTAGCGTCCGCCGTCACAGAGCGGGTCGGTGCTGGTCGAACAGGCCGGGCTCAGGTCCGCGCCCATCGCGATGTTGATCCCCATCAGCCCGTTCGGCCCCGGCTGTACGGCCCGAGCCGTCACCTCCGCCACCACGAGCCCGGACTCGTCCAGCGCGTCCCGGTTCAGCCGCAGCACGTTCGCCTCGTCGACCATGTTCAGCTTGATCTTGTTGCGCAGCATGTGCTGGGCGCCCATCGAACCGCCTCCCGTGGGCGGGATCATCCAGCGGCTGTGCGGGCCGCCCGGGCCGTTGAAACTGCCCCGGCTGAGCATCTCCCAGATCCCGGTGTACGCTCGGCGGGCCGGAATCGAGTACGGGTTGTTGTAGTTGTCGGCGATGCCCATGATGTGGCTGAACTCGTGGGCGTACACGCCCATGCCGGAGCTCTCCGCCTGGACCGAGTCGACGCCGAAGCGGGCGTTGGGCCAGAAGGTCGAGCCCGCCTGCCAGGACGTCCACTCCACGTAGCGGGTGGGCGACCAGTTCGGCAGGGCCGGGTCGTCGGGGCCGAACTCGTCGGTGACGTCTTCCTTGGTCGGGAACTTCATCATGCCGAACTCCTGCCAGGTGGACGACTCGTCCTGGCCGGCGCTGACGAAGAAGACGAAGTCGTACTGGGCGACGGTCTCCGGGCCGACCGCCGCCAGCCAGGCGGCGTTGCCGTCGGCGCGCAGGTTCTTGTTGCAGGTGTCCCCGGCCGGGCAGGAGTTGCGCTGGTACTCCAGCGCGTATTCGTGGTCCTTGCCCGGCATTGTGTAAGGGCCGAAACCGGTGAGGTCCACGCCGTACCGGCCGCCGGAGTCCTCCATCCAGTACTCGTGGATGGTGTGACCGCGGTTGAGCGCGTTCGGGGTGTTGAGGAAGTCCTGGTAGAACTTGGCGACCTGGTCGCGGGGGATGTCGTGGGCCTCCGCGGTGGGATTCTTGAAGACCGTCGAACCCTTGGGCTGGGTGACGACGAAGGGCTGGTTGGGGTAGTCCAGCAGGACCAGGGCGCCCTTGAAGGTGCGTGTCGAGCCGGGCACCGAGGGGTCGGCCCAGTTGGTGCCCGGCACCTTCTTGTAGTCGGCCCACGTCATGTGGTCCGGGTTCTTCCAGTTCTGCGGGTCGATCGGGGCTGGGTGCCCCTGCTGACCGCCCAGGGAGCGGAGCTGGGCCGCGCCGGGTGCGTCCTGCTGCCACGGCTGGGTTTGCGGCCAGTGATCGTAGCGCCAGGGCAGTTCGGGGTCGGGCGCGGGCTCAGCGGAAACAGGGGTCACCGAAAGTAACGAGAGGGGCAACAGTGCCACGGTCGCCAGGAGCAACCTGAGGGGGCGTCTCATACCATGTCACGTTATATAGGGCATATTTATAGATCAATTGACACTCTGTTAGGAGTACGGGAAACGTGCAAGCTTCCCGCACTCGCGTGAGTTGTCGCGGTTCAGGAGAGCTTCGCCAGGTACTCGGCCAGGGCCTGGTACGACTCCCGGGCACCGGCCTCCATGCCGGAGGACACCATGCCGTCGCGCTCTTCCTTCGTGCCGAACCGGGTGACGCTGGTGACCGTCGTCTTGCCGTCTTCCTCCGTCAGTTCCAGCGTCTCCACGCAGATGTGGCCGGGCATGCCCTCGAACTCGAAGGTCTGCACGATCCGCTCCGGCGCCTGGATCTCCCGGTACTCGCCGCGGAACGCGTACTGCTCGCCGTCCGGCGTGTGCTCGACGAAGCGGTAGGCGCCGCCCGGGCGGAAGTCCATCTCGCAGTCGAGCGGGTTGCCCCGGCCCCACCAGTGCTTGATGTGCTCGCAGTTCGCGTGCGCCTCGAAGACGAGCGCGCGCGGCGCGTCGAACACGCGCACCATCTTGATCTCCAGGTCGGACGGCAGGGTCACCGTCAGGGTGTCGCTCATCTCATTCCTCCTGTTGTCTCTGAAGCCGTTGCAGATACTCGCCGAGCTGGTCGTAGCGCTGCTCCCAGAACCGCTGGTAGTCGGCGATCCAGTCGGCCACCTCGCGCAGCGGCGCCGCGTCGAGGCGGCACGGCCGCCACTGCGCTTCCTTGCCGCGGGTGATCAGCCCCGCCCGCTCCAGCACCTTCAGATGCTTGGAGATGGCCTGGAGGCTGATCGGGAACGGTTCGGCGAGCTGGTTGACCGTCGCCTCGCCGTCCGCCAGCCGGGCCAGGATGGCCCGCCGGGTCGGGTCGGCGAGGGCGCTGAACACTTCGCTCAGCCGGTCCACTGTCTCCGCCTTCCTCAACCGATCGGTTAATTAACTTATAGGTTGAATATGCCTCCTGCCGCAGCTCGGTCAACCCTTCATGAGAAGTGCCAGTCAGAAGAACCCGTAGCGGGGAGCCGTGACCTCGATGGTGTCCTTGACCAGTGCGAGCGCCGCCCCGAGCGGGCTCGAGCGTCCGCCGCTCACGATGATGTCGCCCGCGTCCGGGCAGCCGAACACCACAGCCTTTTCTGGACCGGTGAGCGCGTGCAGGGGGTCGCCCGGCTCTGTCTCCTCCAGCCGGACGTGGACGAGGAGAGGCTCGTCCACGCGTGCGCTTGCCACGGCCCGCAGCCGGCGGCTTCGAGAGACCGCGCGCAGCGCGTCACTGGCGGTGCCCTCGTGCACCGGCTGCGCTTGTACCCGAACCGACGCCGGATCCCATCCCCAGGCCAGCGCCGCCAGCAGCCGCACTTTCGTGGCGGCGTCCACACCGGACAGGTCGGACGAAGGATCTGCTTCCGCGATCCCCCGACGCTGCGCCTCGCGGACAGCGTCCGGCAACGAGTCGCCTTCGGCGAGGCGGTCGAGGACGAACGTGACGGTGCCGTTCGGGCAAGCCCGAATCGTGTCGCAGCCCACGCCACGCAAGGCCGTCCTCGCGATGTCCCCCGCTGGGAGGGCGGCCCCCGTCGCCCCGGAGATCCTGATCATGCTGCCACTCGCGCGGGCCGCTTCATCGAGTACTCGCCAATGGCTGAGCAGGTGGCTCTTGGTGGCCGTGACCACGTGAACCCCCCGTCGTAGCGCGGCGATGGCTTCCTCGGCGGCGTGCTGCCGCAGGTGAGGTGAGGACGGTATCGCTTGGACGAGCACGCGGGCGGCGGTCCGGTCGAGCGTCTCCTCCAGCGAAGCCGGCGGGCTCCAATCTGAGCGCGGTGGCACCGGCCCGCCCTCGGGGAGCCAGCACTGTGCCGAGCCGGCACGGACGGCACCGACGCCCAGCCGTACACCGTGCCGGCGAGCAAGCGCATTCGCCTGCTGAGCCAGATACCGGACAAAGGCCTGACCGACCGGACCGTAGCCCGAGAGCACCACGCCGACCTGATGCGGTGGGCGATTCGACGCATCGCCGACCTGGCTCACTTCACGCATGGACTTTTGCTCCTCCTCGTCTGGTGATGTTTGGCCCTCACGTCGTGCGGATTCGCAGTGTCTGGAGGTTGGCCAGTTCGTAGACTCCCCACTTGCCGAGCTCGCGTCCGTAGCCGCTGGCCTTGATGCCGCCGGTGGGGAGGCGCGGGTCGGTCGCGGAGATCGTGTTGACGAAGACGGCTCCGGCGTGGACCCTGGCGCTCACCGATGCGGCGTGATCGCTGTCCGTGCTCCACAGACTGCTGCTCAGCCCGTAGCGCGAGGAGTTCGCGAGGGCGATGAGCTCGTCGTCGTCCGCGCCGGTCGTGAGCGCGCCGAGCGGACCGAACGTCTCATCGGACAGCAGGACCGAATCTCGCTCGTCCACTTCGACGATCGAGGGTGAGAACCACGCCCCCCGGGCGGACTCGGGCGCATCGGCCTGGGCGATCACCCGGCCTCCGGTCGCCAAAGCTTGGGCGCGCTGCTTGCGAAGTGAGTCGCGCAGGTCATGACGCGCGAGCGGCCCGACGTCGATCGTCTCGTCTGCCGGGTCGCCTACCTTCAACGTGCGGACATGCGGAACCAGTGCGTCCACGAACGCGTCGTGTACGTCGCGGTGGACGAGAATCCGTTTTGCCGCGATGCAGCTCTGCCCATTGTTGATGAATCGGGATGTGACGGCGGCGGCGGCCGCGGCGTTGATGTCCGCGTCGGCGAGGACGATGAACGGGTCGGAGCCGCCGAGTTCCAGCACGCACTTCTTGAGGGCGGCGCCCGCGCGCGCGGCGACCAGGGCGCCCACGCGATCGCTGCCGGTGAAGGTGACGGCCTCGATCCGGCTGTCCTCGATGATGGCGGACGCCGTCGCCGCGTCGACGACGACGGTCTGCAGGACGCCCTCGCCGAACGCGTCCTGGAACACCTCCTGGATGGCCAGGGCACTTCCGGTGACGGACTCCGCGTGCTTGAGGACGACGGTGTTGCCTGCCGCGATCGCGGGAAGCATTGCCCGGATCACCTGCCACCACGGGTAGTTCCACGGGAGGATCGCGAACACGACCCCGATCGGCACGACCCGGACGATCGCGGTGTCGCCGTCGATGTCGAAGGTCTCCGGCCGCAGGATCTCGGGAAGCTCCTGGGCGTAGTAGCGGCACGCGCTGACGCACTTGTCGATCTCGGCTCGCGCTTGCCTGATCGGCTTGCCCATCTCAAGCGTGATGAGCGTGGCGAGAGGCTCCCGGCGCTCCGCCAGGATCTCGCCGAGCTGGTCGATCGCCGCAACGCGGTCGGCCACGCGGGACTGTCCCCAGCGCGAAGCCCCGGCGATCTGGAGCACCCGGTCGATGTCCTGGGGCGTCGTGTACGGGTAGAAGTCCAGCTCATCGCCCGAGGTGGGGTTGATCGTGACGATACCGCCGGTCGCGCGTGTCATGCAGCGACCTCGGCGACGGCATGGACTTCCCGGAGCCATCGGGTGAACCGGCCCGTGATGGAGACCGGGTCGATCAGCAGCTTCGCGATGCCTTGGGCGTTGCCTTCCTCGATTCGGGCGTACAGGAACGTCGGCCCGTTCACCGTGAGCAGGTCCAGGAAGGCGGCTTCCAGCTCGTCGACGGTGTCGGCGGCACGGGTGGTCCATCCCGCGGCGGTCGCCAATGCTTCGAGGTCGATCCTGGAGGAATAGGTCGGAAGCGCCCCGGTCGAGCCGTACACCCCGTTGTCGAGCAGGACCAGGAGCAGGTTGCCGGGGGCGAGGTAGCCACCCGTGGGGAGGACATTCGGGTTCATCAGGAGTGAACCGTCCCCCTCGATGCCGATCACCTTCGGCGCGGAGGGGTCCACGCTGAGCGCCAGTCCGGTCGCCACCGATCCGACCAGACCCATCGCGTCGAGCATGTAGAGGTGGTTGTCGCTGTCCTTCACCGACGCCAGCTCGCGGCTGGTCGCCGCGCAGGTCACGACGACGGGATGCCGGCTCGTCAGGTCCGCCAATACTTCGAGTGCTTCGATCCGCTTCATCAGGCGACCTTTCCGTCGGTGTTCCAGAAGGACCCGAGGACGACCACGGGCCGATACGTCATGACGGCGTGCACACCGGCCTCCTGGAGGGTGTCGCGCCAGTCGTCGGCGCCGCTCCTGCGGTCCAGTTCGATGACGGGGAGCCCGACCGCGCGCAGCAGGGCCGGCACCGGCTGGCTGATGGAGTGGATCATCGAGTTGTACTCGCCGAGGCTTCCCCGCGTGTTCGCGAAGATGAGCAGCGGCAGATGGTAGGACAGCGTGAACGTCGTAAGTGCCGTGAGCGCATTGCCGAAGCCGTTGTCCTGCATGACGACGGCGCCGAGCTTGCCGGTGAACGCGACCGCCCCCATCACGCCGACCGCCTCTTCCTCCCGCGACAGCGGTGTGACGCGTGGGGAGACGCCGTTCACCCCACCATCGGACGCGACCAGCGAGTTGATGATCGGCGCCACGGTCACGGACGGGATGTACCCGACCCGCGCGGCACCCGCTGCCCAGATGCCGCCGGCGACAGCCTCTGCGTATGTCATGTGCGTGTGATTCCTTTCAGGATGGAAGGGCGAGCGCCCCTAATCGCGCGCGGCGATGGCGTCGAACTCGACCCGGGCCTTGTAGGGCAGCTCCGCGACGGCGATGCACGTGCGCGCCGGCAGCGGCTCGGGAAGGGTTTCCTGGTAGATCGCGTCCATGGCGTTGCGGTCGTCCATCGACGCCAGGTAGACCGTGATCTTCACGAGGTGACGGAGTTCCAGGCCCGCCGATGCCAGCTTGCTCCGCACATTCGCCAGGGCTTGCCGCGTCTCGTGGACGATGCCGCCGTCCACGACCTTGCCGTCCACGATCCCGAGCTGACCCGAAATGTAGACGAGGCCGGCTTCGGTCGAGCGAACAGGGCTATATGGATGCCGAGCCTCTGCGGGACTCGCCGGTGCGAGATTCGTCATGCTCTTCCTTCTAGATGTGACTCATGGGGACGCCCGAGACGACGTGACCGCGCATCTTGCGCACCAGGAAGACCGTCGGGATGGCGGCGAGGATGAACGCGCAGGCCGCGACAGCGATGTAGGTGTGCACTCCGAGCGAAGAGTTCACCGTCTCCCCGCCGACGACGATGTTCGTGGCCCCGAGGATCGCCGATCCGATGAAGCTCATCGTCACCGAACCGACCGCGACCATGACCATGACCATGCTGGAGACGGTGCCCTGCCTCTCCGGCGGCGCGAGGATGGACGCGAGGTTGAACCCGGAGGTGACCAGCGATCCTGCCGTGAGGCTGAGCATGAACGAGCAGACCACGGCGATCGGAAGGCTCGAGGCGCCGACGAAGAACATGCCGAAGGAAGCGGCCGTCCCGCACACCACACCCGCGGCGAGCGGCCAGGCCGGCCCCACCCGGGTCGCGATCGCACCCGCGAGGATGCCACCGAGCATGATCCCGATCGACGGGATGCCGAACATCAGGCCGAGCGCCGCCGGTCCGGCGATCCCGTATCCGAGGCCGTCATCGGGAGAGACGTCGATCAGCAGGCTGAACAGCTGAAGCATGCTCCGATAGGCGCCCGTGCCCAGCACGACCACGAGCAGACCGAGTCCGAGCGCAACGGAGATGCCGCGGATGTCGATCACGGGCTCCGGGATGCGGCTCAGGACGAAGAACCAGACCAGCAACGCGACAGCGCCACCGATGAGGCTGGCGAGCGGAACGATCCCCAGCCAGCCGAACTCCTGCCCGAGACTGATATATACGAGAACGCCCGCGAGGCCGCCGCCGAGCAGAAGCGCCCCCGCGACGTCGACCTTGCCCGGCGTCCTGTTCCGGGGGTTCGGGATCAGGAGGCGTACGCAGAGCGCGGCCACCGCCGCGAACGTCGCGGAGACCACGAACACGAACTGCCAGCCGAAGACCTCGGTCGCGACCTCCAGGATGAAGGGGGAGGGAATCCCGAAGACAGCGGAGCCCGAGGTGACGACACCGGTCACGATCATGGCGAACTTGGGCGCGCAGATGTCGCGGATGATCGCGACAGTGAGGAACAGGGCCGCGACCGCGGCGCCCTGAAGGGCACGTCCGAGGACGAAGATGCCGATGTGGGGCGCGAGAAGACACACGACCCCGCCGAGACCGGCGACGAGCAGCGTGATCACGAGCACCTTGCGCTTGCCGTAGATGTCGGCGCTCTTGCCCAGCAGCGGCGCCCACATGGCTCCCGCCAGCATCGCGCTGGAATCGATCCAGGCGAACTGAGTGGTGTCGAAGGCGGCGCTCAGCTGCGGAAGGACGAAGGTCGGCGCCGCGAGCACGGTGTCGACCATGACGTTCACCAGGATGAGGATGGCGACATAGCCGACGACTCGCCCGCTCCAACCGGTGTGCAGATCAGTTGCCGGCTTGTCCGCGGTGGTACTAGAGCTCATGTCTTGCATGAGCAGCTCCTTTCTGCCCCGTAACACCCCCTTTGCCAGGGATGGGTACGGAGGACGTGAGCACAGGGATCAGAGGCGCGACCCGGCGTGGAAGCTGTTCCGTCCGGCTGCTGACGAGCCGGAGTCGGGAAGCGTGAGTTTGCGGATGACGCCCTGCTGGACGACCATCGCGATGTTCTCGGGGGCCGACAGCACGGTGATGTCTCGCAGCGGATCCCCCGTGCAGAGGACGAGATCCGCCGCGTACCCAGGTCGCAGCGTCCCGAGCTTGTCCTCTAATCCGAGAAGACGTGCGCTATTGGAGGTCGCCGCGCGGAGGGCGTCCATCGGCGACATGCCCAGCTCGACCAGGCACCACAGCTCGAAGGGGTTCTCCCCGTGCGGAGTGATACCGGCGTCCGTCCCCACCGCGATGTTCACCTTCCTCGCGATGGCTTCGGCGATGTTCGTTTTGGTTCGCTCGTTCCACCGAAGTTTCTTCTGATAGCGCCATGGGGTGGTCTTCTTGGGATCCAGCGCCTGGAAGACGGTCGACAGGGTCGGCACGAGGAAGGCGCCGCGCTCGCCGATGAGATCGCATCCTTCGTCATCGATGCCGTAGCCGTGTTCGACCGAGCGGACGCCGCCGCGGATCGCGGCGAGGATGCCGGCCCGCCCCTGCGCGTGCGCGGCGACCGGGCGGCCGCGGTGGCGACGCGCTTCGTCGACGACCGCCGCGATCTCCTCGTCGAGCAGGTCCTGATCGTCGGGATCGTCGTGCGCGCTGCTGATCCCGCCGCTCGTGCAGATCTTGATGAGGTCGGCGCCGGCACGCAGCATCCGCCGCGCGGCCGTCCGCACACCCGTCACGTCGTCGGCGAGCTCGCAGTAGTCGAGATCGAGGTTTCTCCCGCTCGGAAGAGTGCCGTCAGCGTGCCCGCCGGTATGGCTGATCACGCCGACCGAGGTCTGCAGCCGGGGACCCGCGATGAGTCCCGACGCGACGGCGTCGCGGAATCCGGCAGGAAGCCCGCCCAGGTCGCGAGCTGACGTGATCCCGGACTCGAGTGTTCGACTCAGACGTACGGTCGTCTGGAGAACACCCAGGACGGGGTCGGTCAGAAGAGCGGTTTCCACGAGCGATCGATCAGAGGCGACACCGAGGTGGGTGTGGCAGTCGAACAATCCGGGAAGGAGTGTCCCGCCCTGGCCGTCGATCGTCCTGACGTCCGAGCGCGCCTCGGGCGCCCGCGCCGCGGGACCCGCATAGGTGATCTCTCCATCAGCGTCGGCTTCAAGGACCGCGTCATCCACGACCGTCGCGCTGACACCGTCGATGAGCCGGACATTGTGCACCCGCAGAGCGGACCCGTAGTTGAACCCCACCAAATCCGCCTGTCTCTCGTCCGTTCTTCTCCTTGTCGTCGCAGGTTAGGGTGATCCCGCACTTTGGCTCGGAATCTGCATGAAATCTCCATCGATGGCTCAGGTCTGCATGAAAGCGTCTATGTCCACCGCGACCCTCGACACCGCCATCGTGGATGCCGTGCGATCGGCTCCGCGGGCGAGCTGGCGCGACCTCACGGACGTACTCGGGGTCAACCCGGCGACCGTGAGCCGGCTTTCCGGTCGGTCGCCGCGGTGCACTTCGGCTCCTGGACGTTCGGGACTTGAGGAACGCGGAAGAACCGCAGACTGCCGTGAGAGGTCAGCGATAGGCGCGCAGGAACGCGTCGACTCCGTCGGTGATGATCGCCAGGATCTCCGGTTCCTCCGCCCCGGCGTCTTGCCTGTCCTCGATGGCGTCCAGCGCGAGGCTGATCGTCAGAGCGGTGAAGTGCCGCGCGGCGACGCGGGGGTCCGCGGCGCGGATCTCGCCGTTCGCGGCCAGGACGGCGAAGCGTTCCTCGAGCATCCGCTCGGGGCGGTCGCGCGCGGCCTCGGCCAGCTGAGGTATCGACGACCGCTGCGAGGTCAGCCGCCGGAAGGTCGCATAGTCGGAGGACGGAAAGGTCTGCGTGACCACTCGTTGCCCGAACGCCGTCAACGCCTCGCTCAGGTCACGGCCCGGCGTCAGCTCCTGGTCGATCGCGGCGCGAACGGCGCCCACCAGCGCGTCGTTCACGCGCTCGAGCACCCGCAGGAAGATCGTCCCCTTCTCGCCGAAGTGGTCGTAGACGGTGCGTTTGGAGACCTGCGCCCGGGCCGCGATGGCGTCGACGCTCGCCCGCTCGTAGCCCTCGGCGATGAACAGCGCCTCCGCCGCATCCAAGATCGCGGCCTTCTTGCCCTCGGACCGCAGCCGGCGCCCGGGAGTCTGAACCGCCGCGATAGCCCTCGACATGCTCCGAGCGTATCGCTACATTCTTAAAACCACACTGACTAGTGTGCTTTCAGCTGAGGGTCGGCGCGTTCGCCCTGGCACCGTCTGAGCCGCGACGGATCAAGTGGCGGCAGCCCACTACACGGAGGTAGTCGCATGGGATTCAATCCGGCTGATCACTGGGAGGGATACCTTCCCCCGCCCACGTTCGACGAGTACGCGGCCAGGTACTCGGACTTCTTCCGGATGAAGCGCGAGGACGGCATCATCGAAGTCCGCCTGCACACGAACGACGGACCGTATGCCCACACCCACGCCGCGCACAACGTGTGGACGCGGGTGTGGCAGGAGATCGGCAACGATCCCGGGAACCACGTGCTGATCATCACGGGCACCGGCGACAAGTGGATGACCGGCAACCCGAAGGGGCTCAATCCCAAACCCGCCTCCGACCTGGATCCCGACCACATCTACCAGCGGATGACCGACGGCTGGAAGCTGATCGAGAGCTTCGTCAACAACATCGACATCCCGACGATCGCGGCTGTGAACGGCCCGGGCGTGCACACCGAGTTCGCGATGATGAGCGACGTCACGTTCGCCGCACCCGATGCCGACTTCATGGACCCGCACTTCTGGCTGGGTTCCCCTCCCGGAGATGGCCAGGGCATGGCGCTCGAAGCACTCATGGGCCCCAAGCGCGCCGCTTACTACATCTACGCGGCCAAGTCGATCCCCGCCGACAAGGCCCTCGAATGGGGAATCGTCAGCGACGTGCTCCCTCGTGAGCAGCTCCTCGATCGAGCCTGGGAACTCGCCCGGTTCATCATGAAGCGGCCGCGCTACACGCGCTGGGCCGCCCACAACATCCTGTCGCGCCACTGGAAGAAGGCGGTGACCGAGGACTTCGGCTTCCACATGGCGCATCAGATGCTCGCCAACGTCGCCAGCAAGTCGCGGGTCCCCAACCCGGAGCTGCTCGCCGACTCCGAGGCGCGCAAGCTGTTCTGACCTCGACGGGTCGGCTCGAGTGCGCACTGCCGGACCCGGGCCGACCTGACGAACCATGCTCATCCGATGAAAGCGGAGTACGAACGATGATCGATCGGCATGAGCGTCTCGGGCGGCTCGTCACGAACGCGACCGCGCAGCTGAGCGCCAAGTCGCCGTGGCTGGTCGCGAGTGCGGTCCCGGTCTGCCCGGCATCGCTCGAGTTCAGCGTGTCGAGCGGCGACGAACTACAACGATGGGTGCGACAGCAGGTCGCGGTGTGGCCAGCACCGATCAGTATCGGATCCGATCAGCCGGAGACCAGTGCTGACAGGCTCACTTTCGCGCAACGGCGCTCGCCGGGCCAGTCGGCGACGGGCTACTACTGTGAGCTCAACGCGGCCGGATCCGCGCTCGGCGCGCTCCAGGTGGGGGCGCTCCGCGACAGCCCCGCCGACGGCAGGCCAGTCTGGGCAATCGGTGAGGGCGCCATCGCATGGATCACCATCGCGATGCTGCGCCTCACCGCGGCCTATGCCGATCACGCCACGGTCCTCGGCGACGCCGTGGTCGAACTGACCATCACCTCGCCGACCGCCGCGCCGATCGAGGTATGGAACCACAACAACCAGGCCTACGGTCCCGCGGGCACCCAGCGGATAGCCGGCGTCGAGCCCCGTCAACACGCCGTCGACCTCGCAACATGCCTGTCACCCGACCTCGCGAGCGCGGCGCGACCACTCGTGCTGGACCTGCTGGGCCAGTTCGGCCTCTCCGAGTCACGTCACATCGACCCTGCCGGAGTCATCCAGCGCAGAAACTTCACGGGCTACGACGAGGCGATCCTCGCATGGACTGACGCGATCGGCGTCCCGTCCCAGCCATGACGACGCCCGGCTCGCGGTCGCCCGCGCCCACCCCCGGTCGCCCCCGCTCTGATCGCCAGCGATCCCGCTCACCGCCTCCTCGTCCTGGAGCAGGCCGTGAAGGACAGATCGTCTACCGCGGTCCGCCGTACAAGGAGACGCGCTCGTCCTTGGTGAAGTCGAACCGTTCGTCGAGGAACAGGTCGTGACTGAACGGGGCGAAGGCGATGTTGATCGTCCACTGTTCGTAGTACCACTCGGTGCTGGAGCCGCTGAAACGGAAGTTGGCCTGGTAGCGAGCTCGCGAGCCTGGGGGGAGCAGGAAGACCTGTCCGTGGTGGCGGTTGGTCGGGTAGGCGGCCCACACGGGAGCGCGCACTACGCGCATGTCCGGTCCGGCCTGTTCGAAACGCAGGCCGTTGAGCTGGGCGGGAAGACCCAAGCCGTCGAGAACGCCGGCCGGCTCGTAGCCGGTCCACTGGTCGGCGAGGATGTTGTGGCAGGTCAGCTGGGCATCCGGCGGCGGTGGGAGCGAGAAGGCGGTGGGTACTTCTCGCCGTTTGGCCGCTTCGTCCGCGCCGCGCCCCTGCTTGGTCCACCGGATCACGATCCGCTGCACGATCAGCATCATGCCTCGGACACGGTGGCACCGATGACCGTCTTCAGGTCGTCGGAGAGCGGATAGGGACGTTCGGCCGGAAGGAGCGGGATGATGTCCGCGCCGTCGCGGAGCGCCTGGCGGATGTCGTGGGCTCGCTGGGTGACGTCGGTGATCGTCAGCGTGCCCTCGAGGTAGCGGTCGACGGCCTGGCCGGACAGCCCGATCTGGATGGATCGGTACGGCAGGGCGTGCAGGCGCGCGTCACGTTCGGGATCCCACTGGACACGTACGGGATAGGCACTCTTGTGCCGCGCGTCGTGGCTGAGGCAGGAATGCGCGAGCGCCCATTCGAAGCCGTCGCGGGACAACTCGATGGCCAGAACCCGAGTCTGACCGGGCTTGGTGGCGTACCCGCAGCGATACATCATCCACAGAAACGAGGGTTTGATCCAGGTCATCCGATCCCGTTTGAACGGCGCGACGAACCGCTGGGCGGCGACCGCCGGAGTGGCGATGGCCGGGTCGTAGGCCTGGTAGACCGTGACCGCCTCCTCGGTGTAGACGGCCCGGATCTGCCGATAGGGCATGTTCATGCGCCCCAGCGTGACGACCCGGACTCGCGACCGGCAACGGGATTAACGACGGCCGGGCTGTTCTCGGACGTCGGCCCAGGCGGGCAGGGGTTCGCGGGAGGACGGCCAATCCCGTGGGAGGGGGGATCGGGTGGCGATGATGCCGCCGACGATGGCGCAGGTGGTGTCGATGTCGCCGCCGGCGGTGGCGGTGGTCCAGAAGGCCTGTTCGTAGTTGTCGAGGTGGCGGGCGGCGGACCACAAAGTGAAGGGGACGGTGTCCTGGGCGGAGACGGCGCGTCCGTTGCCGAGGGTGTGGGCGGCCAGGATGGGGTCGGTGAGGGGGAGCAGGCGGCGGGCTTCGGAGATTCCGTCGCGGACCTGGCTGGGCGGGGTGTGGTGGAGGACCTGGTCGAGGAAGCGGCCGGGGGTGAGGTCGGCGTGGGCCGCGGCGGTGGCGGCGGCCACGGCGATGGCGACGGCGCCCGCGACGGCTTCCGGATGGGTGTGGGTGACCTGGGCCGACGCCTTCGCCTCCCGTACGGCTCGCGCCGGGTCGCCGGCGAACCACGCGCCGAGCGGCGCCACCCGCATGGCGGCGCCGTTGCCCCACGAGCCGCTGCCGTCGAACAGGCCGGTGGCCAGGGTTCGCCAGTCGCCGCCTTCGCGGACCAGGCGCAGCATGCGGTTGGTGGCGGGGCCGTACCCGCGGTCGAAATCGTGGCGCGCGGCGAAGCTCGCGGCGAGTTCGTCCTGGTCGATGGTGCCGTGGTCGGTGAGGACGCGGTGGATGGAGCAGGCCATCTCGGTGTCGTCGGTCCACTGCCAGGGTCCCGGTGGCAGGGAGCGGTCGGTGAGGGCTTGGCGGTTGGCGGGGACGTAGAACTGGGAGCCGAGAGCGTCGCCGAGGGCCAGGCCGTGCAGGGAGGCGGTCGCGCGTGATCGGGATTCGGTCAGCATCGCCCTCCATTGTGGCACCGATCTTCCCAATCGGGTCGTTCGTGTCGAGGCCATAGCATTCGCGCGAGTCAGCCGACACCTATGTCGCGAAATTTCCTGCTAAATCATTGAGTCGGAATAGTTACCATTTCGGGCCGGTGATCCCAATATGGTTCTCATAATCGGGCTGCCGCAGAACATGGGCCGCGGCAGGATGCCGGACGCCTTTGACCATGATCCCATTCTCTGAGTAAGGATCTCTTGTTATAAAGGAGGTTTCTTATTAACTACCAAACGTAACCCAGGTCACACAAATCACGATGATCCGTATCAGTCGCCTCATCGATCTCACCCGCCCCCGGTGCAAATTTATTCAGGCTTATAACAATTGCACCGTTCCCGCCACTTTGTGGTGCGCCGACCCATAGGTTCTCTACGTCTGTGAAGGGCTACTTTGTCCAGGTCAAACTGGGCATATGGGGGCAAATCGCCCAGGAGGATCACGTGGCGTCTGATGCAAACTGGTTTGATGCTGCCTATGAATGGTTCGTTCGCTCCAGTGCCAACGGCACCTGGCGCGACCTGATCCCCCTAGGACTGGCAGGTCTCCTCGTCTGGGGGTTGTGGCTCTACCGGGTGGTGCTGTCCCGGCTGGCCAAACCGGTCGTGAACAGCTACCGGACCACGGTGTCCGTCGTCGTCCCGTCCTACCGGGAGGACGCCGAGATCCTGGTCCGCTGCCTGGCCAGCTGGCTGGCCCAGGACCCGTACGAAGTGATCATCGTGGTGGACGTCGGCGACACCGAATGCCACACGAAACTGCACGAAGTGGTGGACCCCCGGCTGAAGGTCCTCATCTACGAGCACTCCGGCAAACGCTCCGCGCTGGGCGTGGGCATCCGGGCGGCCCGCGGCGAGGTCGTGGTCTTCGCCGACTCCGACACCTGGTGGCAGCAGGGCCTGCTGGCCGCCGTCCAGATGCCGTTCGAGGACCCCTCGGTCGGCGGCGTCGGCACCCAGCAGAACGTCTACCAGCGCACCAGCAGCGTCTGGCGGCGTATCGCCGACTGGCTGGTCAACCTGCGCTACTACGACTACGTGCCCGCGATGGGCAGCCGGGGCGGGGTGGCCTGCCTGTCCGGCCGGACCGCCGCCTACCGGCGCTCGGCCATCCTCCCGGTGGTCCACAACCTGGAGAACGAGTTCTTCCTCGGCCGCCGGTGCATCGCCGGCGACGACGGCCGCCTGACCTGGCTGGTCCTCGCCTCCGGATACAAGACCGTGCACCAGTCCTCGGCCCGGGCCATCTCGATGTTCCCCTCCTCCTTCCGCGCCTTCGTCAAGCAGCGCGTCCGGTGGAGCCGCAACTCCTACCGCTGCTACCTGACCGCGCTGTGGAAGGGGTGGCTGTGGAAGACCCCGCTGGTCACCAAGGTCACCGTGCTGCAGATCCTGCTCACCCCGGTGACCATGGGCGTCACGCTCGCCTACCTGTTCTTCAGCAGGCTGGAACTCACCCCCTGGGGCATCGGGCTCGCCGTCGGCTGGCTGCTGCTGGGCCGGGGCGTACGCGGCTGGTCACACCTGCGCCGCCACCCCGCGGAGATCCTGCTGCTGCCGCTGCTCTGCCTGGTGGTCATCATGATCGCCCTGCCGATCAAGCTGTGGGCGTTCCTGACGATGAACAAGCAGGGCTGGCTGACCCGCACGTCCGACCAGGTGGGCGGAGCCGGCCAGAGCGCCGCCACACTCAAGGGAATGGTCTGAGATGAGGCGTACCGCCGCTTGGCACGTCGCGATCTCGATCATGGGGCTGGTGTTGGGCCTGAGCGCGGCGCCAGCCGCCGCCTCGCCCGGCACCCCCGTCGAGCCCGCCGGACCCACCCCGTTCGCCGGATCCACCCCGTCGGCCGAGCCGAGCCCGTCGGTCAAGCCGAGCCCGTCGGCCACGTCCACCCCGTCGGTCAAGCCGAGCCCGTCGGCCACGTCCACCCCGTCGGTCAAGCCGAGCCGGTCGGGCACGTCCACCCCGTCGGTCAAGCCGAGCCGGTCGGCCAAGTCCATCTCACCCGCAGTGCCCATTTTGTCCCCCGAGCCGACCTCGTCCCCCGAGTCCGCCGGGTCTGCGGATCTCGTCGACCCGAGCCTCATGGTCTCCCCGGAGGACGCGGAGTCGCAGGCCGCCCTGGTGGACATGGAGGACCAGCGACTGGTCCAGACCCGGGCCGCGCTCACCGCCCTGCTGCAGACCGGTGGCATCGAGGCCGCCAGTCGCAAGCAACCCCAGGTCTTCGTCTCGTCGCACGGCCGGACGCTGGTGCTGCCCGCGCGCAACACCACGGCCCCGTACACGCTCAAGGACCTGGCGGCCGTCGAAAAGGGCAAGTACGTCCGCCGGATGAAGGACGGCTCCGTCCTGCTCGGCATCCACGTCTTCGTGGCCGACGGCGCCCGCCTGCAACTGCGCGGTCCGCTGACGCTGCGGATGGGCAGCCTGCCCGGCTCGTTCAGCTCGATCATCGCGTTCGGCGGCAGCATCGAGATCAAGGGCACCGCCAAAAATCCGGTGCGGATCACGAGCTGGGATGTCCGTACGCAACAACCGGACCGTTCCACAGTCGACGGGCGCGCCTACATCCGGGCGGTCGGCGGCGAGTTCGAGATGACATACGCGCAGGTCTCGGACCTCGGGTTCTGGAGCGGCCGCACCGGGGGCATCGCGCTCACCGGCACCGAGCGGCCGGCCAGCGCCTACCGGCACAGGACCAAGACGCAGCGCCACCAGGACAAGGCCAAACGCCTGGCCGCCAACAACAACCCCGACAAGGGCGGCGGCAACTTCGGCGACGTGGAGACCATCCCGGTCGGCCCCGGCACCGCCTCCCACGTGCTCGCCGACGAGCTGGTGTCCGGGGCGATCAAGAACAGCGTGATCACCGGCGACGCGTACGGGCTGTTCGTGTCCGGCTCCAACCAGACGCAGATCATCGACAACAAGATCGTCAACAGCCTGGTGCACGGCGTGTTCATGCACCGGTTCGCCAAGAACGCCACCATCGAGAACACCGATGTGATCGGCAGCGGCGGCGACGGCTTCGTGCTGTCGCGGGCCACCGAGAAGGTCAGGGTCACCGACTGCCTGGCCCAGGGCAACGGCCGCAACGGCTTCACCGTCAACGGCCGCGCCCTCGCGCAGGGCCCGTCCGCGAGCGGCGAGTCCCTGGCCGTGTACGGCGACAGCTCCATCAACAACAGCATCGCCCGCGACAACGGCCGCTACGGCGTCGAGGTGCTCGGCGGCAGCCGGCTGGCCGTGCAGACCAGCGAGATCATCGGCGGCGACATGGGCATCGTGGTCCGCGAGGGCGCCAGCGGCGTGCAGATCTCCGGCAACAAGCTGACCAACCAGCGCCGCCAGGCGATCGCCCTGCGCGACGGCGCGACCGACGCGCACGTGGCGGGCAACACCATCAAGGGCACGACCACCGGCATCTACCTGCGCGACTCCGACGGCACCATCGTCGGAAACAAGATCACGACGATCACGGATCCGAAGGCGCACGGGGTCACCCTGGTCGGCCAGGCGAACGGGTCCGAGATCACCCGCAACACCATCATCGGCTCCGGCACCAGCGCGATCAGCATCGCCCGCTCCTCCGGCAAGCTGAACAAGCACAACAACGACGAGGACGGCTGGAAGGACACCTCGACGTTCTGGGTCAAGGCCAAGCGCTACGTCAAACCCATGAACGTGATCTGGGCGTGCGTCCTCCTGCTGGTCATCGTCTCGGCGATCCGGTCCCGCGGCATCATGGAGAGGCGGCGGCGCGGCCAGATCCGCGATCCGTACGAGCTGCAGAAGCCGATGGAGGAGCGGCCGCTCATGCTGCTGCGCCACGCGTCGCGCGGGCGGGACGTGTCCGAGACCACCGCGCCCGTGCCCGGCCGGCCGAGCAGGCATCGACCGCCCGCGCACGCGGGTTCGACCCCGACGATCGGGGGCAGAGGATGAAGCGCCTTTTTCTCATCCTCGTGGCGCTGACCCTGTCCGCGGTCGGCACCTGGGCGTACCTGTCCTGGATCGACCGCCCGCCGCCGACGCCGGGCGTCAACGAGGTGTCCGCGGCGGACGCGCAGCAGCAGTCGACCCTGGTCGACCAGGAGGATTTGCGGATCATGCAGACGCGGGCCACGCTGTCCTCAGCGATGGCGCGGGGCGGTCCGGCCGCCGCGGCCGCCCGGGTGCCGCACATCTCCAGTTCGGCCAACGGCCGGACGCTGGTGCTGCCGCAGCGGCGTGAGCCGTACCGGGTGGCGGACCTGGAGAAGCTGGGCGGCGAGGAGTTCCAGAAACAGGACGACAATTCGTACGTGCTGGGCATCAACGTGTTTCTCGGCCCCGGCGCCAAACTGGTGCTCCAGAACGCGACCGGGCCGCTGGTGATCCGGATGCGCAGCGAGCCCGGCACCTTCGTGTCGATCGTGAGCTTCGGCGCCAGCGTGCGCATCAACGGGTCGGCGCAGAACCCGGTCCGGCTCCAGAGCTGGGACTCCCACACCAGGACGGTGGACACCAAGGTCGCCGACGGGCGGGCCTACCTGCGCGCGGTCGGCGGCGAGCTCAAGATGAGCCACACGATGGTCGAGAACCTCGGCTTCTGGAGCGGCCCGACCGGCGGGGTGGCCATGACCGGCAGCGACCGGCCCAGCCAGACCGCCAAGCGGCTCCTTCCCCCCGCCGCCGCCCCGGGCACCGCCACCCCCACGATCTCGCCCACGCCCAAACCCACCGCCTCGGGGGAGCGGCAGCCGATGGTGCTCATGCCCAACGGCCAGCTCGTGCCGAGCGGCGGCGGCGACGCCGAGGTCGTGGTCACCAACGGCGCGGGCGGCGGGAAGGCCACCTTCGAGCTGCCGGAGGCCAACCTGGTCACCGGCGACATCACCGACACCACGATCACCGGCAACGCGTACGGGATCTTCATCACGGCCTCCAACGAGACCAGGATCACCAACGTCAGGGTGAGCGGCAGCCTGGTCGACGGGGTGCTGCTGCACCGGTTCGCCCGCAACGCCACCATCGAGAACACCACCGTGAGCAACAGCAGAGGCGACGGGTTCGTGCTGTCCCGGGGCACCCAGAACGTCACGATCACCGGATCCACGGCCGAGCACAACGCCGGCAACGGCTTCACCATCAGCGGCCTGCCGCTGGCCCGGGGGCCGTCGGCGTCGGGGGAGTCGCTGCGCAGCTTCGGCGGCAGCTCGGTGACCAGCAGCGTGGCCCGGGAGAACGGGCACTACGGTGTGGAGATCCAGGGCGGGGTCAAGCTGGCCGTACAGACCAGCGAGGTGATCGGCGGGGAGATGGGCATCGTGGTGAGCAAGGACGCCACCGGGGTGCAGGTCTCCGGCAACCGGCTCACCGGCCAGCGCATCCAGGGGATCGCGCTCCGCGACGGGGTGCGCGGGGCCCGGGTCAGCGGCAACATCGTCAGGGACACCCAGACCGCGATTTTCCTCAGGGACGCCGAGGCCACCATCTCAGGAAACACGGTGCAATCCGCGAACCTGCACGCGATCTCCCTGCTGGGCAAAGCTGACGGCACCAAGATCACTGGCAACACCCTGGGCGGCGCGGGCCGCAGCGCCATCGACATCAGCCGGGCGAAGGGCATCGAGACCCCCACGTCCAACAATGTCGACGGCTGGCAGGACACGGCCGGGTTCTGGACCATGGTGAAGCGGATCGCCAAACCGATGAACCTCATCTGGTTCAGCGTGATCGCGCTGATCGTGATCTCAGCGCTCCGCGCCATGCGCGGTGACGGCCCGCGGGTCGGCCGCAGAATCGTCCATCCGTACGAGAAGCAGACACTGCTGGAGGAGCGGCCGGCGCGGGCCCTGAAGACCGCCGCCGCCCCCACTCCGGCGGGAAGGAGCTGAGCGATGCGCTTGGACATCGACAGAAAGACCCTGGTGGGAATGCTGGCCGGGGCCGTCATCACGGTGATCATCGTGGTGCTGATCCGCGGGATTTTCGGCGGCTCCAGCGAGCCGAGCATGCGAGTCGAGGACATTCATCCGCAAGCCGGTGGAACGACCGACTCCTCCCAAACGTCCCAGGAAACACAGGAATCGCCAGAATCGCAGGTGGAAGAAGAGGAGGACGACGTGGAACCGTTCACCGCCCTGCAACAGCCCCCCGCCATCGCCGTCCCCACCGGTGACGGAACGATCGACTGCCCGGAGGCCACGGTCACCGTCACCGACGCCGCCGGCCTCGCCGAGGCGCTCGAGGCAGCCGAACCCGGCGCCGTGATCAAGCTGGAGCCCGGCGTGTACGCGGGCCGCTTCGTGGCCACGATCTCCGGCACCGAAGACGACCCCATCTTCGTCTGCGGCTCGCCCGAGGCGATCATCGACGGCGGCGGCGTCAAGAAGGGCTACGCCTTCCACCTCAACGAGGTCAGCCACTGGCGGCTCATCGGCTTCACGGTCCGCAACAGCCAGAAGGGCGTGATGGCCGACAAGACCAGCCACACGATCATCCAGGGCCTGACCGTGCACCACATCGGCGACGAAGCCATCCACCTGCGCAACTTCAGCAGCGACAACATCGTCCAGTACAACATGATCTACGCCACCGGCCTGCGCCGGGAGAAGTTCGGCGAGGGCGTCTACCTGGGCACCGCCGAGAGCAACTGGGCGACCTTCTCCGGCGGCCAGATGGACCGCAGCGACCGCAACCTCGTGCGCGGCAACGTCATCAGGGCCACCGCCGAGGCGATCGACATCAAGGAAGGCACCTCCGACGGCCGCATCGTCGGCAACATCTTCGACGGCTCCGTCCTCGGCGGCTCCAAGCACAACGACTCCTGGGTCGACGTCAAGGGCAACGGCTACGTCATCGAGGCCAACACCGGCAGCAACACCAACGCGGACGGCTTCCAGACCCACAAGATCGTGGACGGTTGGGGCACCGGCAACACGTTCCGCGCCAACATCATCGATCTGGGCAACTCCGGCGGATACGGCGTCAACGACACTGTCGGCGGAAACACGATCGAATGCGACAACAAGGTCACCGGCGGCGCGCTCGTCAAAAAGGGCAGCTGTTCCTGAGCACCGAGCTCAACCACACGCGAAAGGAAAGTACAGACATGAGCGACGCCGCACTCCCACGGCTGACGGTCATCGGAACCGGCTACCTCGGGGCGACGCACGCCATCTGCATGGCGTCACTGGGCTACGAGGTGGTCGGCCTCGACGTTGACGCCAACAAGATCAAGAAATTGCAGTCCGGCGAGGTGCCGTTCTTCGAGCCCGGACTGCCCGAACTGCTGGCCAAGACCATGGAATCCGGCCGGCTCCGCTTCACCACCTCCTACGAGGAGGCAGCCGCCCACGGCGACGTGCACTTCATCTGCGTCGGCACCCCCCAGCAGCCCGGCTCCGACGCCTGCGACCTCACCTATGTCGACGCCGCCGTACGCGGGCTGGCCGCCCACCTGACCCGCCGCTGCCTGGTCGTCGGCAAGTCCACCGTCCCCGTCGGCACCTCCGCCCGGCTCAGCGACATGCTCCGCGAGCTGGCCCCCGCCGGAGACGAGGTCGAACTGGCCTGGAACCCCGAGTTCCTGCGCGAGGGCTTCGCCGTCGACGACACCCTGCGCCCCGACCGTCTCGTCTTCGGCGTCGCCTCCGACTGGGCCCGCGACCGCCTCCACGAGGCCTTCCGGCCCATCCTCGACCTGGGCACCCCCACCGTCGTCACCGACCTGCCCACCGCCGAACTCGTCAAGGTGGCCGCCAACTCCTTCCTGGCCACCAAGATCTCCTACATCAACGCGATGGCCGAGATCTGCGAGGCCACCGGCGCCGACGTACGCGACCTGGCCAAGGCCCTCGCCTACGACGACCGCATCGGCGGCCGCTTCCTCCAGCCCGGCCTCGGCTTCGGCGGCGGCTGCCTGCCCAAGGACATCCGCGCCTTCGCCCACCGCGCCGAGGAGATCGGCGTCGGCCAGGCGGTGTCCTTCCTCCGCGAGGTCGACGCCATCAACCGCCGCCGCCGCTCGCGGACCATCGACCTGGTCAGGGAACTCCTCGGCGGCCAGCTGGACGGCAAGCGGATCGCCTGCCTGGGCGCGGCCTTCAAGCCCAACTCCGATGACATCCGCGACGCCCCTGCCCTGGATGTGGCGCGTACGATGCACGGCCTGGGCGCGAATGTCCGCGTCTACGACCCCGCCGCCCTCGACAACGCCCGCCGCGCGTATCCCGAACTGAGGTACGGCACCAGCGCGCTGGACGTGGCCCAGGACGCGGACGTGGTCGTCCTGCTCACCGAGTGGGCCGAATTCCGCGAGATCCAGCCGTCTGCGCTGGCCCAGGTGGTCCGGAACCGCCGGATCGTGGACGGCCGCCACGCCCTCGACGCGGAAGCTTGGCGCGCAGAGGGCTGGGAGTACCGCGCCCTCGGCTCCCCCTGATCCATTTATGGCTCAGCCGGGAGGTAGGCACTCCGTGCCCTATCTCCCGGCAGTCCCGCCCCCGGGCGGCCTGGTATGCCCTATGCCCGCATCGCTGCCCGGTTGGGCGCTGCCGACGGGGGGCCATACGGCATCGATCACCCCGTTGTTATTCAAGGGCTCACTGAACTGTCGCGGAGTTGTCCGCTGTCCAGCCTTGCCGCAGGAAAAGCTTGTATCCGATGACCGCGGGAACCGTCACATCGAGTTTCCCGGGATCTTTCGTCAGGATCTCCTCGCTGGAGTTGAGGCGCCCTGACGTCGGATCGATGATGAGTACCCATCTTTTGGGAAGCCCGACCGTCGCCTCGAAGGCGATCGCCTCGCCCGCGCGGCCCGCTCTGTCGGTGGTCGCCCCCAGATAGACCAGGTGCGGCTGGCCGGACAGCATCCGCCACAACGCAGCCGACAACCGCGGCGAAATGACCTGCTCACTGTGCAGGTCGATGACGGCTTGAACAAGCCGGTATCCGTCGGGGATGTCTGAGGGAACAGGTCCGGTTCTCAGCAGGGCCTGGCGAAGGTCCTCGGCGTCCGGGGGCAGGTTCTCCGCGGCTGGACTGACTTGGGAGATGACCTCGTCGGATAGGGGGGTGCTGTCGCTGACCGCGGCCGCCGTCTCCGGGCTTCCGTACCCGATGATGATCGGCTCGCCCCGGTGCTCACGACGCCGCGCCGTACCAGAGGGGGCAACCGGCGTCCACTGCTCCACGACGGTGGGAATCACCGCGGTGCTGGTATGTCCTTGAGCCACCGCCACATTGAGATACCACGCGTTGAACTTCACGTACTTGAACGCGGCGTCAGCCGGTACGGGCGAGGCAAGTTGCCGGTCGGCGATCTCGGCGAGCTTCAGCAAGACCGCACGCGCGGCCGGTGGCGCACCCTGCATGTCGCCCCTCCCATTCACCAGGTTGTAGCGGAGCATCGCAACGGTGGGGATCCGGGAGACACCCGTTCGATCGGCGGACAAGTACGTGGTGACCCCCGCAACCGACACCAGCGCCGCAGCCCCCGCCAAGCCGAGCACCCGCCGCCGAGGCAGGTTGGAGGCCGCGGGAACATCGCGGGGAGATTCCAGGATCCGAAGTAAGAGGTCCCGCGCCTGCGGGCGCCGGGCCGCACCAGCGAACCTCGCCCCCGGCGCCGGATCGAACTGCGCCATGAGGCGTTTCACATCGTCGAACTCCGTCATCATGACTTCCCCTCCTTCACGGCTGACGGCACGTCCGCCGCGCCCACGGACGTCTCCACCTTGAGATCACCGAGAACGGCCAGAAACCGTTGTCGCGCCCGTTGCGCGCGGACCGCCATGGTCGCGGGCGAGCACTCCAGGACCAGGGCGGCGTGCGAGATCGACAAGTCTTCCCAGCCGATGAGCCGCAGGACTTCCTGATCTTGGGGCGATAGCCGTCGTAACGCCTGCTCCAACCCTGAAGTGGCGACCGCGTCCTCAGCGTGATCTCTGGCCGCGTCCCTCCCCGCCCAGGAAATGCTCATCAAGCGCGACATCAGCCGCTGGCTACGCCGCCCCCGGCGCTGCTCATTGGCCACAACCCGGCGAGCAATGCCGTAGAGCCACGGCAGCGCTTCGTCATCGCGTGCGGGGAGATCTCCGATCTTCCGCCAAGCCACCACGAAGGTCTCCGCTGCGACATCAGCTGCAGAGTCGCCGTCCACACGGCGCGCCGCATACCGCAGCACACGCTCGTAGCAGGCGTCGAAAAGCCTCGTGAACCTTGCCACGTGCTCCGGCATCCCGCCCTCGCTCTCCCTCTCAGGCCGACACCTGTCTATGTCCGGAACCTGACTTTGGATAACAGGGAACCCCGCGGGGGAATGCGCGAACCATCGAACCGGTCCCGTTCCGCCTACTCGGTAGGCCAGTCCCTGGGTGAGGCGGGGTAGGTGCCCCGGTAGGGGACTGTCATCACCCATCCCTGGCCGCACCGATCACGAGGCGGCCCAGCGCGCCGGTAGCCGGCTTGTCAGCGGCCGGTGGATCCGTCGATCTGCTCGCGGAGGATGTCGGCGTGGCCGGCGTGGCGGCCGGTCTCTTCAATCATGTGCACCAGGACCCATCGCATCGATGGCGCCGGCCCTGGGCGCGGGGCTCGTGGCGCGGGAAGGGCCAGATCCGGGCAGGCGTCGATGACCTGGTTCGCTCGCTCGACGGTCTTCCGGTAGTCGGCGAGCACGTCGTCGACGGTGTCCTCCGCTGACGGCCGCATGGTCGTGCGCCAGTCGCCGGCATCTTCACCGAGGAAGTAGAACCGTTCGACGAACGCCAGATGCTTGAGCAGCCCGAGCAGGTTGGTGCCCGAGGGCACCCCGCCCGTTCGGACCTGCGGTTCCGGCACGCCCGCGACCTTGTCCGCGACCGCGTTCCGCAGATAGTCGAGGAAGCCCCGCAGGGTGGCCTTCTCGTCGGCGCCGGTCCGCGGCGGCGTGGTGTCCTTCGCCCGCGTCCTGGATCGCGGCGCGCGGTTTCCTGGCATCAAGTCACTCCGTTCCAACGTCGTGTGGTTCAGGCGGTTCGCTGGACGAGCAGGATGTTGTCGATGACGGTGGCGGTCTCACCAGCGGGTCCGGTGGCCTGGCGGCGGGGCATGTCGGCGCGCAGGACGGACCAGTGCGCGGGGTCGAGATCAAGTTCGGCGGCGATCTCGGTGGGTGTGGGGTAGTGGATGTCGGGGTCCTGGTTCCACGACCAGGGCGCGGTGGAGCCGTGGTCGACAATCAGCAGCAGACCGTCGGGGCGCAGGGCCCGTGCGGCGGTGCGCAGGACTCGGCTGCGGAGCAACGGGAACGGGGTGTGGAAGTACTGGGCGGAGACGAGATCGAACTGGCCGGCCGGGAAGCTTCTGGCCAGATCGTGCCGTTCGGTGGCGACCCGGTCCGCGACGCCGAGATCGCGGGCGCGTTCCCGCACCCGTTCGACCGCGGTGGTGGAGATGTCCACGGCGGTGACGTGCCAGCCCCGCTGGGCGAGCCAGATGGCGTCGCCGCCGGCGCCGCAGCCCAGATCCAGGGCGGCGCCGGGGCGCAGCGGTGCGGCGGTCTCGGCGAGCAGCGGGTTGACGCGTGCGTCCCAGGTACGCCGGGTGCGGTAAAGCCGCTCCCAGAACAGCTCGGCGTCCTCGTCCGCCGCGCCCTGGTCGCCCACGGCGTCGGCGGTGGGTCGCTCGCGTCGGGTGGAATCCATCTGAGTTGCCCCTTCGTCGGCCGGCTTGCCGAGCGTGATCGTGGAACTCCGTCATGAGGTTCGAACCGTTTGGAGTCTGACCACCTTCAACGCCGGTGATGTACCGACAGCATCGCCACCGCCGTTTCCCCGTTGCAAGAAAAGTTGCGGATCCGCATCATCGGAGGATGGACAACCCCACAGGAGATGTTTTGGCCGGAGTTGGCCCGCGTCTGCGTGCTCTGCGCCGGGCGCGGAGCGCCACGCTGGCGGCGCTGGCAAACGAAACCGGCCTCACCGCGAGCACGCTGTCCCGTCTCGAGAACGGCAAGCTCCGCCCCACGCTGGAGCAGCTACTGCCGCTGGCCCGGGCGCACGGCGTCCCGCTCGATGATCTCGTCGCGGCGCCGCCCACCGGCGACCCGCGCATCCACCTGCGACCAGTGCGGCGATCCGGGCTGGTGATAGTGTCACTGACCAGGCGGGCCAGCGGTATCCAGGCCTACAAGGTGATCTATCCACCCGCCGGCCAAGCACCCACGATGAACCTGCGGACCCACGAGGGATACGAGTGGTTCTACGTCCTCAACGGACACATCAGGTTCGTGCTCGGCGAGCAGGAGTTCCAGCTCAGCGTCGGCGAGGCTGCGGAGTCCGACACCCGCATACCGCACTGGATCGGCAGCGCCGACAGCCAGCCCGCGGAACTGCTCACCCTGTTCGGCCCGCAGGGAGAGCGCGCCCATCTGGCACCACCCAGGCACTGACATCTCAGCTCTCCGCCGGCCGTGTTTGACGCACGGTGACGGCATCTCCCCTCCACCCGAACGACAACGCACCCGTCCAGAGTCAGGCGCCCACGCCCCCACGGCTGCCCGGGGACGTCATCATCGAGCGCCGAGGCTTGGTATATGGCGGCACGGCGGGCCAGGTGAGTATGGCGTGTTAATGGGTGGCGGCTCTTGAGGGTCTGTGGTCACAGTGGGTACGTGCCGGAGAACAACTTCGATGAACGGATAGCGGAAACGTATGAGGCCAAGTGGCCGGAACTGTTCGACCCGGCGGTCGTCGACCCGGCTGTCAGTTTCCTCGCCGATCTGGCAGGGTCAGGCGCCGCCCACTTCGCGACCACCGGGCCGGGCGGTACCTTCCAGCTCGCTTACCTGGTGCGCAACACGATCACGAACCTGACCACGCAGGACGAACAGGTGGAGTGCTTCCGCAACGTGGCGGCGCATCTCGAACCTGGCGGCTGCTTCGTCATTGAGGTCTACATCCCAGAACTCCGGCGTCTCCCGCCCGGCCAGACCATCCACCCGTTCACCGTGACCCCGGCGCACCTCGGTTTCGAGGAGCACGACGTCGCGTCACAGATCGCGTACTCCCGTCACTACTGGGTGGTGGACGCCCAGCTCGAGACTCGATCGTCGCCGCACCGCTACGTATGGCCATCCGAGCTGGATCTCATGGTACGACTCGCCGGAATGACCTTGCAGCGGTGGGCCAATTGGAATCGCGAGCCCTTCACCAGCGACAGCACAAGCCACATTTCGGTCTGGCAGAAGACGCCGCAGCGGTAAGCGCGCGATGGCGAGTGAAACAGCCATCGCGACGGCTCCGCGAACAGAGGCCGGACGAGTTTACCGATCACCCGTGACGGGATGCGGCGCCAGCCGACATGGACACGCTGGACCGGCGACTTCACCAACGACTCACCCCCACGGGCGTGGGGAACGGGGCGGCGGCTCCATCAAGGGGGCGCTGCTGGGCGACTCACCCCCACGGGCGTGGGGAACGGAACTGGAAGTGGCCCAACCCCGCGCTGGACGACGACTCACCCCCACGTGGGGGTGACCCGTCCGGTGTTTCACGCCTATGCCGGGCGGTATGAGGCGTTCGGCAGCACTGACATCGTGGCGCACTGGCCTGTGCCGGGGGCATGTTGGCCGAGCATGTTCCGGGTCCTGCGACAGATCGCGCACATCCAGGAGTCGACAGCCTGACCGATTTCTCGGAGCCAAATGAAACAAGGTGTAGTTCAGGTAACCCCGTTTTATTCCGGATGAAACCGTTCGGTAATCGTACGGCTCTGGAATCTTAGGCACGCGACCGATTCTTCGGCGGAGGTACGAGTGCCTGAAATATATTTCCGGGTGCGCTGGCCGGATGGTTCCGTGCAACGCTGCTACTCGCCCTCCCTGGTGGTCGAGGAGTATCTTTCTCCAGGCCAAGCCTATCCTACGGCCGATTTCGTGGCACGCTGTGAAAACGCGCTGCGAATCGCGAGTGACCGTGTCGCGGCGAAATACGGATTCGCCTGTACGGCAGCCGCCCAGCAACTCACCGAGATAGTAGAGAAAGCCGCCGGCCAGCCCGGAGACGTGCTCGTCGAGGGATTCGAGAGATGAATCTGGACGGCGCGCACCACCCGGTGGCGATCATCGGCGCCGGGCAGGCGGGGCTGTCGATGAGTCACTGCCTGACCCGGCGTGGGGTGGGCCACGTGGTGCTGGAACGTGGCCGGGTCGGCGAGGAGTGGCGTTCGCGGCGGTGGGACTCCTTCTGCCTGGTGACCCCCAACTGGCAGTGCCGCCTGCCGGGTTTCCCGTACCAGGGGGAGGACCAGGACGGTTTCATGCTCCGCGAGGAGATCGTGAACTACCTGGAGGCGTACGCCGCGTCGTTCGCGCCGCCCGTCCTGGAGGGGGTCACCGCCCGGCGGCTCACCTCGGGGGAGCGGTTCGAGATCGTCACCGACCGGGGCACGATGACGGCTGATCAGGTGGTGGTGGCCACCGGGCCGTACCAGACGCCGAGGGTGCCGCGGCTGGCCGAGCGGATCGCGGTGCCGCAGGTGCACTCGGGGGAGTATCGCAATCCGGGCGCGCTGCCGCCGGGCGCGGTGCTGGTGGTGGGCAGCGGGCAGTCGGGCTGCCAGATCGCCGAGGACCTGCATCTTGCGGGACGCGAGGTGCACCTGGCGGTGGGCGGTGCGCCGCGGGTCGCCCGGCGGTATCGGGGCAGGGACGTGGTGGCCTGGCTGGACCTGATGGGTCACTACGACCGGCCGATCAGCGAGTTCGACGACCCGGACGCGGTCCGGGCGCGGGCCAACCACTACGTGACCGGCCGGGACGGCGGGCGCGACATCGACCTGCGCGCTTTCGCCCGCGACGGCATGCGCTTGTACGGACGACTCGAGGAAGTCACGGGCACGATCCTGCGCTTCGCGGACGATCTGCGCCGCAACCTGGACCACGCCGACGCGGTATCCGAGGGCATCAAGGACTCGATCGACACGTACATCGACCTCCACGGCATCGACGCCCCCACCGAATCCCGATATATCCCGGTCTGGGAGCCACCCGACGAGCCCGGCGAACTCGACGCCACCAGCCTGGGCGCGATCGTCTGGGCCACCGGTTTCCGGCGCGACTACGGCTGGATCCGCGTCCCCGTCTTCGACGGCACCGGCTACCCGGCGCACGAGCGCGGCGTCACCCGCTGCCCCGGCCTCTACTTCCTGGGCCTGCCCTGGCAGCACACCTGGGGTTCCGGCCGCTTCGTCGGCGTCGGCCGGGACGCGGAACACCTGGCCAGGCACATCGCCTCCGCCGCGCCCCCGGCCAAGGCCACTCCGGCCTATTTCGTCCACCCCGAACTGCTGGGGACATGATGACCGCCGACGCGCACCGCCACCTCGGAGTGCTCCCCAGCTACTCCTTCTACGGCGGCCCGCCGGTCAACCCCGACATCGGCGCCCGCGCCACCATCGCCGAACTACTCGCCGACATGAACGCGGAAGGCACCGAACGCGCCCTGATCATCCCCAACTACGGCGTACCGGACCCCGAGATCGCGTTCTCCTTCAACGAGCTCTGCCTGGAAGCCGCCACCCGCGACGACCGCGTTCGCTGCGGGCTCTGGGTCTCCCCCCGCCCCGCCGACCAGCCCCGTACGGAAGCGGCCCTCGCCCTAGCCGGAGAACCAGGAGTACGCGCACTCAAACTCAGCTTCCTCCTCGGCGGCCACCCCGCCGACGAGACCTGCCGCCCCCTCCTGGACCGGATCTTCGCCACCGCCGCCCACCACGACCTGGTCGTACACATCCACACCTCACCCGGCGCCGCCTCCGACATCGACGAGATCGGCCGCCTCGTCGACTGGTACGGCGACCACGTCGCCATCCACCTCGTGCACTTCGGCGGCGGCGCGAGCGGCCACATCAAACTCGCCGGGCACCGGTTCTTCGACTGGATCGAAGCCGGCAAACGCGTCTACACCGACCTCTCCTGGGCCATCGGATTCACCCCCCGCTGGCTGGTCCGGGAGATCGGCCGCCGTGGCGTCGGCCACGACCGGCTGCTGTTCGCCAGCGACGAGCCCTGGGGCGACCACCCCGGGGAGCACGCCCGGCTCCGCGCCGCCGTCGGCGACGGCGAGCTGTCCCGGCTGGTCTTCCGCGACACCTTCGAGAAGCTCTACGGATAAAGGAGTACTTCCATGGCCGACCTCACCGAACTCGAGCAGGCGAGCCTCACCGAGATCCCGCACCCTTCGCTCCCCGAGGGCTCCAGCCTCTACGGCGACACGAAAGTCTTCCCCGATTATAAGGCCGAGGACGGCGAGACCTACTTCACCCTCGTGCACGGCATCGCCCACGAGTCCTCGGTCAGCTTCGTCGCGATCCTCCAGGCCACCCGCGCCCTCCGCAAAGGCTTCGAGTCGGCGATCTACTTCTACGGCCCCGGCTCGCTGAACTGCCTGGCCACCCGCGGCTTCCCGACCACCGGCAACTCGGCCTTCCCCGGCGAGCACAACATCAACAACTCGCTCAAGACGTTCATCGCCGAGGGCGGCAAGGTCTTCTGCTGCCGCTTCGGGCTGTCCCTGCACGGCGCCCGCGAGGAGGACCTGATCGAGGGCGTGATCCCGACACATCCGCTGGACGTGCAGGACGCGCTCATCCACTATGCCCGCAAGGGCGCGATCATCAACTCGACGTACATGTTCTGATGGACCGGATGGGAACCCGGGTCGACGTCGCCATCCGCGGCGTACGGCTCGACGCACCGGTGCGCCGCAAGGGGGGAGCGGGGCCCAGCGACGACGGCCACCTCGTGGTCGACGGCGCCGACGCCGCGATCCCCCTCAACCCCGACAGTCCGTACGTCGTCCGCGACGGCCGCCTCTACCTGGGCGGCACGGACACCGGCCTGGCCATCCGCCCGGTACGGCGCCCGCGCTTCTACGACCTGGTCACGGCCGACGGCGTGCCGTACGAGAAGATCGCGAAGTTGCACGGCTCCGACGTGCTGGCCACCACCGTCGTCCAGACCTGCATCCGGTACGGCGAAGCCGACCGCTGCCGTTTCTGCGCGATCGAGGAGTCGCTCCGCTCGGGGGCGACGGTCGCCGCCAAGACCCCGGCGCAGCTGGCCGAGGTCGCCGAGGCGGCCGTCCGGCTGGACGGCGTGCGCCAGATGGTGATGACCACGGGCACCACCAGCGGGCCCGACCGGGGGGCCAGGGTACTCGTCCGGAGCGTGCGCGCGGTGCTGGCGGCCGTGCCCGGGTTGCCCGTCCAGGTGCAGTGCGAGCCGCCTGCGGATCTGGCCTGGATCGGCAGGTTGCGCGAGGCGGGGGCCGCGGCGATCGGCATTCACGTGGAGTCCCTCGACGACGAGGTCCGGCGCAGGTGGATGCCGGGCAAGGCGAGCGTGCCGCTGGCGGCGTACGAGGCGGCGTGGGACGAGGCGGTCCGGGTCTTCGGGCGGAACCGGGTCTCGACATACCTGCTGGTGGGGCTGGGGGAGGACGCCGACGAGCTGGTCGCGGGCGCGGCCGGTCTGATCGAGCGGGGCGTGTATCCGTTCGTGGTGCCACTGCGGCCGATGGCGGGCACGCTGGCGCGCCGGGACGGGGTCGCGGCGCCGTCCAAGGAGCTGGTCAGGGAGGTCACCGAGCGGGTGGCGGCCCGGCTCAAGGCGGCGGGGATGACCGGTGCCGATCAGCGGGCGGGCTGCGCGGCCTGCGGGGCGTGCAGCGCGCTGGCGATGGCGGGCGGGTGACCATGCTCACCGAGTCGGTCTGCGACGCCCTGCTTGGGGTCGAGGGATGGCATGCGGAGCCGTGGCCGGTGGACGTGCCCGCCCTGCTGGGCAGCGAGAGCCCCCGGCCGCCCCGGCCGTTCACGATCGGGCGGGCCGATGATCGGGGCGCCGTGTTCGCCTACCGGATGTTGCGGCGGCGGGTGTTCGTGGAGGACCAGGGCCTGTTCGGCGACAGCGACCTGGACTTCCACGACGACGATCCGCGAACCGTGGTGCTGGTGGCCAGGGACCCGGCCGGATCCGTGATCGGCGGGGTCCGGCTGGGTCCCGCCGCCGACGGGCCGGACACCGGCTGGTGGCGTGGCGGGCGGCTGGTGGTGGCGCCCGGGCAGCGCGGCGCGCCCGGCGTCGGGCCGGCTCTGGTCCGCGCGGCCTGCGCGCACGCCGAGGAGGCGGGGGTGGTGCGGTTCGACGCCGATGTGCAGGCCCGGCACGAGTCGCTGTTCGTCCGCCTCGGCTGGCGGCGGGTCCGGCCGGTGGCCGTCCAGAGCGTGCCGCATGTGCTGATGCGCTGGCCGATCGGGCGGGTCGCGGCGGCGGCCGCGGGGAAGGCCGCGCTGGGTCCGTTGCTGCGCGGGCTCGACCTCGGCGGGCGCGGCTTCGTGGGCGACGACGGCGCGCCCGTGCCGGGTGGCGATCTGGTCGCGGCCTGCGACGCGATCCTGCCGTCGATGGTGGAACGCGACCCTGACTGGGCGGGCTGGTGTGCCGTCCTGGTCAACGTGAATGACCTGGCCGCGATGGGCGCGGCTCCGGTCGGGCTGCTGGACGCGCTCGGCGCGCGGGACGCCTCGTTCGCGGCTCGCGTGCTGGCGGGGCTGCATCGGGCGTCTGACGCGTATGGGGTGCCGGTGCTGGGCGGGCACACCCAGTTCGGCGTTCCGGCGGCGCTGTCGGTGACGGCGCTGGGTCGTACCGCCCATCCGGTCCCGGGTGGTGGCGGGCGTCCGGGGCAGCGGGTGCGGCTCACCGCTGATCTGGGCGGGCGGTGGCGGCCCGGTTATACGGGACGGCAGTGGGATTCCACGTCGATGCGTACCCCCGCGGAGCTTCGCACCATGATCGGCGCTGTCGGGACGGCCAGGCCCGCGGCGGCCAAAGACGTGTCCATGGCCGGAATCGCCGGGACGCTCGGCATGCTGGCGGAGGCCAGTTCCTGCGGCGCTGTTCTGGACATGTCGCGTTTGCCACGGCCGCAGGGGGCCACCATGGGCGACTGGCTGACCTGCTTCCCCGGGTTCGCCATGCTCACCGCCGATGTCCCGGACGCGCCCGGTTTGTCAGCAGGGCCCGCGACCGGTGCCGAGTGTGGCGAGCTGACCACCGGCCGTGGCGTACGGCTACGCTGGCCGGACGGCGAGCTGACCGAGGCGCTCAGCGGGCCCGTCACCGGAATGGGACCGGCATGATCAGGATGGCCGCGGTCGCGGCGCCGTTCGGGCGGGACATGGAGGAGTGTTTCGCCCGGATCGCCGACCTGACCGGCCGGGCCAGGGCCGACGGGGTGCGGGTGCTCGCCCTGCCTGAGGCCTGTCTCGGCGGCTACCTGGCCAACCTCGACGGCGACGCCGAAGGGCCGCCCGCGCTCGCGGCGGACGGTCCGGAGATGGAAAAGCTGCGGAGGCTGGCGGGGGACATGGTCGTCTGCGCCGGGTACTGCGAGTCGGACGCGGGCCTGCGCTACAACAGCGTGGTGTGCGTGACCGGCGACGGCGTGCTCGGGCACCACCGGAAGGTGCACCAGCCGCTCAGCGAGGACAGTTCCTACGCGGCGGGCGACGGGTTCGCCGCCTTCGACACGCCGGTCGGGCGGCTGGGCATGCTGATCTGCTACGACAAGGCGTTTCCCGAGTCGGCCAGGGCGCTCGCGCTGGACGGCGCCGAGATCGTGGTGTGCGTGTCGGCGTGGCCGGCCAGCCGTACCAACCCGGCCCCTGACCTGGCCGACGACCGGTGGACGCACCGGTTCGACCTGTTCGACCAGGCGCGGGCGCTGGAGAACCAGGTGGTCTGGCTGTCGGCCAACCAGTCGGGCTCCTTCGGCGACCTGCGCTTCGTCGGCCGGGCAAAGATCGTCGGTCCGGGCGGGGAGATCCTCGCGAGCACCCCCGTGGACGGCGGCATGGCGGTGGCGGAACTCGACGTCCAGGCCGCGCTCGCCGCCGCCCGGCGCTCCATGGGCCACCTGCGCGACCGCCGCCCCGAGACGTACGCGGTTCCCGTGGGAGGATCCTGACTCGTGGCAACGCTACGGATCGCCGCGGCCTCCGCGCACTTCGGCCGCGACCTGGAGTTCGACCTGCGCCGGATCGCCAAGCTGGTGGCGGACGCGCGGGAGGCGGGCGCGGGGCTGCTCGTGCTGCCCGACGCGGCGCTCGGCGGCTACCTCGCCGACCTGCGGCACCCCGACCCGGACGCGCTGCCACCCGCGCTCGACCCGGACGATCCGCTGCTCAAACAGGTCGCCGAACTGGCGGGCGAAATGGTGGTCTGCGTCGGCTACTGCGAAGCCGGCGGCGACCGCCGCTACAACGCCGCCGTCTGCGTGACCGGCGACGGCGTGCTCGGCCGCCACCGCAAGGTGCACCTGCCCGCGGGCGAGGTCGCCGCCTACGACCCCGGCGACCGGTTCGACGCCTTCGACACCCCCGCCGGGCGGATCGGCATGCTGATCGACTACGACAAGACCTTCCCCGAGTCGGCCCGCAGCCTGGCCCTGGACGGCGCCGAGATCATCGCCTGCCTGTCCGCGTGGCCCACCAGCATCACCAACCGCGCCCCCCGGATGGCCCAGGACCGCCAGTCCCGCCTCTTCGACCTGTACGACTGCGCCCGCGCCGCCGAGAACCAGGTCGTGGTGGCCTCCTCCAACCAGACGGGCGCGCTGGGCGGGATGCGCTTCCTCGGCCAGGCCAAGGTGGTCGGGCCCGGCGGGGACATCCTCGCCAGGACCTGGTCGAAGGCGGGCCTCGCGGTCGCCGAACTGGACGTGGCCGCGGAGATCGCCAACGCCCGCCGGGTGCTCAACCACATCGGCGAGCGCCGGCCGGGCAGCTACCGGGCCGGTTCCGGGTGAGGATCGCGCTGCTCACGTACTCGACGAAGCCGCGCGGCGGGGTCGTGCACACGCTCGCGCTCGCCGAGGCGCTGGCCGGGCTGGGCGCGGACGTGACCGTGTGGTCGCTCGGCAGGGGAGGAGACCTGGGTTTCTTCCGGCCGGTCGATCCCCGGGTGCGGATCAGGATCGTGCCGTGCCCCGACGTGGCGGGCGAAACCCTGGGATCGCGGGTGCTGCGGTCGATCGCCCTCCTGGGCGACGCCTTCGACCCCACGTTGTACGACATCGTGCACGCGCAGGACTGCATCAGCGCCAACGCGGCCGGACCCTGTATCCGGACTGTTCACCACATCGACCATTTCACTACCCCGGAGCTGGCCGCCTGCCATGAGCGGGCCATCACGCGGCCGTGGGCGCACGTCTGCGTCTCCGGCGCGGTCGCGGCCGAACTCGCCGACGGGTGGGGCATCAAGGCCACGGTCATCCCCAACGGCGTCGACGCGGCGCGGTTCGCGTCGGCTTCGGGGGAGCGGTGGCGGGCCCGGCTCGGGCCGTACATCCTGACCGTGGGCGGGATCGAGCCGCGGAAAGGCTCGATCGACCTGCTTGAGGCCTACGCCCTGCTGGACCCGGCCGAGTACCGGCTGGTGATCGCGGGCGGCGAGACCCTGTTCGACTACCGCGACTACCGGGCGGCCTGGGAAGCCCGCGCGGCCGAACTCGGCGTGCGCCCCGAGGTTCTCGGACCGGTGGCCCACGACGACCTGCCCGCCCTGGTCGCGGGAGCCGCCGTGTTCGCCTTCCCCTCCACGAAGGAGGGCTTCGGCCTGGCCGCCATGGAGGCACTGGCCGCCGGAGTCCCCCTGGTGACCCGCGACCTCCCCGTCTTCCGCGAAGTCTTCACCGGCGCCGCCCGGTACGCCGCCGACGTCCCCGCATTCGCCACCGCGATCCGCGAAGCCGCCGGTGACTCGTCAACGCGCGCGGCGGGCCGCGCGCTCGCCTTCCGCCACACCTGGACGGCCGCCGCCCAGGCCCATCTAGACCTGTACGCCTCGCTGACCAGCTGAGGGCACGAATTCGACGTCACCCAGAGCCACCGCCTGGCCTGACTCGTCCACGAACGCCACCTCCAGACGCTGCCCGGTCGTGCGGCTACGGCGTTCCATGGACGGGGATCCGCCCGACAGCCGATGCGCGTCCCCCCACTGCTGGAGCGCCCCGAGCACGACGCGCAACTCCATGCCCGTAGGCGTGAGGAGGTAGCCATACCGGGTGCGTTTGCCCGGCTCGGAGTAGGGCCGCTTCTCCATCACACCCGCCTCGACCAGCACCGCGAGGCGGTCGGTGAGCAAGTCGGTGGAGATGCCGATAGCGGCGACGAAGTCGCTGAAACGTGTGGTGCCCAGGAACGCCTCACGCAGGATCAGCACCGTCCAGGGATCCCCGATCACCTCGAGGCTGCGCTGGATGGAGCAGTGACTGTCCTGCAGGGCACGGCGAGTCATCCTCCTCACACCGCACAGGCTACCGCCTCGCTTGCCTATTCCAAGCTTGATGCTAACTTGGATGTTCCAAGTCAGATGGAGGAGCATGATGAAGATCGAGAATTCTGTGGCGATCGTGACCGGCGGCAACCGCGGGCTCGGCCACCGGTTCGTCACCCAGCTGATCGACCGCGGGGCGAAGGTCTACGCCGCCGCCCGCAGGCCCGAGACCGTCGACGTGCCCGGCGCGTTGCCACTCGAACTGGACTTCACCAGGCCGGAAACGGTGGCGAAGGCGGCCCAGGAGGCCTCCGACGTCACCCTGCTGATCAACAACGCGGGCATCTCCACCCACACCTCGCTGATCGACGGCGATTTCGACAAGATCCGCCTGGAGATGGAGAGCCACTACTTCGGCCCGCTCACCGTGACGCGGGCGTTCGCGCCGATCATCGAGGCCAACGGCGGCGGCGCGATCCTCAACGTGCTGTCCGTGCTCTCCTGGGCCCACCTGCCGCAGACAGGCGCCTACGCGGCGGGCAAAGCCGCCGGGTGGGCCATGACCAACGCGATCAGGCAGCAACTCGCTCCAAAGGGCATCCACGTGGCGAGCCTGCACGTCGGTTACATGGACACCGACATGGCCGCGTCCGTCGCACCCGAGAACAAGGTGGACCCCACGGTGGTCGCCGCGCTCGCCCTGGACGGAATCGCCTCCGGCACAGCGGAAATCCTCGCCGACGACCTCAGCCGCACCGTCAAGCGGACCCTGTCAGAGCCCCTGGCCTAGAGTCTCACCCTCATCCGCAACGACATCATCGTCGGGCTGCGGAACCTCCACAGAGCCACCGGCGACCTGGCGATCGAGCCGCAGGCACTGGCGCTCATCGTCACCGAGAGCGACGTTTATTACCGCGGCAAGTACGCGAAATCCTGGCGCGCCAATAAGGTCTACCGGGCCCAGGCTTCGCGGGTGGTGGTGACGGGGGTTCCGGAGCGCAGGGATTCTCCGATGGCCAGGCTGAGCTGGTGGTCCTGGCAGCCGTCGGCCAGAGGGTAGGGTTCGGCGGCTTCGTTCCGGCACCAGGACGTCATGTGGCACAGGAGGCTGACGACGGCCAGGTCGTCCTCGGAGAAGTGGGCGCCCTGGTAGTCGTTGCGGTAGAGCACGCGGCCGTCGAAGCTGATGTGGTCCAGGTCGAAGCCTTCGAGGTTCAGGTCGATTCCGGTCTGGCGGCGGATGAGACGGGATTCGACGGGGGTCTTCGGGTCGGCCAGGCGGACGACGCGGTCGTCCACCACCTCGCCCAGGGATCCGCGGATGACGATCCGGCGGGCGCGCAGCGGGTTCCACCACTGGTTGTCGGTGAAGTCGTAGAGGCCCATGCCGCTGGCGAACTCCAGGGTGGCGATCGTGGTGGACGCCGGTTTCGGGGTGGAGCCGCCGGTCCAGCCGTCCTTGGACAGCGGGTCGGCCAGGGGAGCGGTGAAGGAGCGGGCGCTGACGGTGGCCTCCTGGAAGCCTGCTCCGAGCAGGTGCCTGATCATTGAGACGGCGTGGTAGAGGTGCGTGGAGGACACCTGGACCGAGGTGACCTCGCCGATGACGCTCTCGCGGACCAGGGCCAGCCGCGCCGCGTGGCCGGGCATGTGCAGGTACTGCTCGGCCACCTGCACCAGGCCGCTGGAACCGACGGCGTTCCACAGGTTGCGCAGCCCGTCCAGGTCGGCGGCGGGCGGGGTCTCGGCCAGCACCGGGACGCCGAATTCCACGAGCTCCTTGATCACCACCGGGTTGACAGGCCACGGCACCGACGTGATGACGAATTCGGGGCGTTCGGCCGCGAGCATGTCCCCGATGGAGCGGAACGCCGGCACTCCCCATCGGGACTCGACCTCGGCTCCCCGTTCGGCCGATCGCGTCACCACGCCCGAAACCGACAACCGTTCGGGTAACTGCCTGGCCAGGCGCACGAAGAACTCCGAACGCCACCCGCTGCCCACCAACCCGAAACGGCCCGCGGACTGTGCACCCATCACGCTTTCCTTCCTGCGGAAGAGAGTAAGTTCAGCCAGCGCCGCCAGAAGTTCTGTGACATCCAGCGGACATAACCGTCATCGTGTGGAGCAAACGCCTCAACTATCACATTAGTTCTGCTGAGCAGGCGCGTACAGAATCGCCCATCGCGGGATCCACCAGTACACCACGCCCAGATTCGGACCCATGATCCTTGGTTTCGGGCCGGGAACATTCCGGACATTTGGCTGTAACTAGCCGTCTATACGGTCACGGCATTACCGGGTTCCTCAAGGAGCACGTGGTGCACAGATTGCGCTTCACCCTCACTGCCTTACTCTCCCTCTCCCTCACGATGACGCTCGCCCCGACGGCCGCCATGGCCAAGCCCAAGCCGCCCGTACTCGACCTGGAAACGCTCACCGGCGCCCAGGCCGTGGACATGATGGCCAAGGGCCAGCTCACCTCCGTCCAGCTCACCCAGGCCTACATCGACCGGATCGAAGCGCTGAACAAGCGCGGGCCCGGGCTGAACGCCGTGACCCAGCTCAACAAGGACGCGCTCAAGGACGCGGCGGCGGCCGACAAGCTGCGCGCGAAGGGGCAGGTTCTCGGCCCCGCGCACGGGCTGCCGATCCTGCTCAAGGACCTGATCGACGTCACCGGCATGTACACCTCCGCCGGCAACTATTCACTGCGTGACTCCTACCCGGCGACCGACGCGGGCATCACCAAGAAACTCCGCGCCAGCGGCGTCGTGATCCTCGGCAAGCTCGGGCTCTCGGAATACGCCAACAGCTTCGGCAGCCAACCGTCAGGTTTCGGCAACCTCACCGGGCAGGTCCTGCACGGCCTCGACACCGACCAGAACCCCAGCGGCTCGTCGTCCGGAACCGGCACGGCCATGGCGGCGGCGATGTCCACGCTGGGCATCGGCACCGAGACGTCGGGTTCGATCATCAGCCCGTCGAACGCGCAGAGCCTGGTCGGGCTCCGGCCGACCGTCGGGCTCGTCCCCGGGTACGGCATCGCGCCGATCAGCGCCTCGCAGGACACGGCGGGGCCGATGGTCCGCTCCGTGTCGGACGCGGCGATGACGCTCGCCTCGATCGCCGGTCCCGACCCGGACGCCGACGCGGGATACCGCGCGATGTTCGGCGACGACTACATCGCCGCCGGCATCATCCCGGCGCTCCCCGCGGAGCTGCCGGACTACATGAAGGCGCTGGACGCCGACTTCGTCCAGGGCAAGAAGATCGGCTACAACGGCACCCTCACCGACGGCAGCCCGCTCAAGATCGCCTACGACGCGCTGACCGCCGCGGGCGCGATCATGGTGCCGCGGCCGACCGTGTCCATCCCCACGCTGCCGAGCCTGCCCAGCGGGTACGAGCAGCACAAGAGCATCGACGAGTACTACAAGCGGCTCGGCCCGCAGGCGCCGATCCAGTCGCTGGTCCAGGAAGTCGCCGACAATCAGGCCAACGCCCACCAGGCCCTGAAATACGGCAACAACAACCACCTGAACTCCTCGCTCTCCGACGTCACCCCCGGCGGCGCCAACGAGACCGCGTACCGGACGAACCTCGCCATCCGCAAGGCCGCCTGGCACAAGGCCATCAACGACATGGTGACCTACCCCAACTCCGACCCGGCCCAGCCGGCCGACCCGGTGATCGCGATCCTCGGCAGCGTGCCGAACGGGCCGCAGGCCGGATACCCCACGATCACGATCCCGATGGGGTACTCCGCCACGCACCGGCGCGCGGTGGCCGTCCAGGTCCACGGCAACGCCTACAGCGAGTTCGACCTGCTGGGCGTCGGATACGTCATCGAGCAGGGCACCCGCCTGCGCCAGCCGGCCAGCTCGGTGAACCCGAGCATGTACCGCTGCGCCAGGACGGTGCCCGCGCCGCCCTACAGCGAGCGCGAGCACTGCAACCCCGACTACGACACGATCATGGACCTGCTCGGCTACGAGCCCAGGGAGCTGCCGTTCTCGCTGGAGACGGAGTCGGTGCAGAGCCTCAAGGCCCGGCTGCTGTCCAACAAGCTGAGCTCGGAGGCCCTGGTCAGGTCCTACCTCTACCGGATCGCGCTGACCAACGCCGAGGGCCCGGCCACCCAGGCGGTCCGCTCGATCAACGAGGACGCCGTCAAGGAGGCCCGCAAGCTCGACTGGGAGAAGGACAAGTACAAGAAGGACAACGCCAACCCGACGGACAAGCGGCCGGTGCGCCCGCCGCTGTACGGCATCCCCGTGCTGCTCAACGACGGGTTCGACGTGGACGACCTGGCGACCACCGGCGGCTCGATCGCGCTGCAGGACCTCGAGCCGAAGGACGACTCGACGGTGGCGGCCAAGCTCAAGGCCGCCGGCGCGATCATCCTCGGCACGACGAACATCACCGAGCTGAACGGCGTGTTCGACGCGAACCTGCCGAAGGGGTACTCCTCGCTGGCCGGTCAGGTGCTCCTGCCGTCCGACACCGACAAGACCCCGGCCGGTTCTTCCGCCGGTTCGGCGGCGGCGACGGCCTCCGGGCTGGCGGCGTTCACCGTCGGCATGGAGACCTCGCCCGACTCGGCCCAGCTGGTGGCTCCCGCCGACGCGGCGGGCGTCGTCGGCCTGAAGCCGACGGTCGGTCTGGTCAGCCGCGCCGGCGTGCTGCCGGTCGCCCGGTCGCAGGACGCGCCGGGGCCGATCGCCCGCACGGTGTACGACGCGGCGAGCGCGCTCACGGTCCTGGCCGGGCCAGACGCGGCCGACCCGGCCACGGCGGGCGCGCCCGTCAAGGACTACACCGCGGGCCTGACCACGACCGCCCTGCAGGGCAAGAAGATCGCCGTCGTGTCGAGCACGGCCGAGCCGTACGCCACGATGGTGAGCAAGCTGCAGGCGCTCGGGGCCACGACCACCCAGGTGGCGATCGGCGCGCCGAACCCCGACCCGGCGAGCGTCGTGGCCAGGGAGTTCAAGCGCGATCTGAACGGCTACCTGTCCGCCTACAAGAACAAGTCGCTGCAGGCGATCATCGACTACAACGACGCCAACCCCGTGGAGGGACTGAAGTACCAGCAGGGGCTGCTGCTCGCCGCCCAGGCGGTCGATCTGTCCGACCCCGCGACCAGCGCGGCGTACACGGCCGACCTGGAATCCGGCAAGGCGTCCAACAAGGCGCTGATCGACGGCATCCTCGCCAACGGAACGCCTGACGACAAGTCCGACGATTTCGACGCCATCCTGGTGCCGAGCGGCAACGGGCTCGTCGGCAACGCCGACCGCGCGGGCTACCCGGTGCTGACGCTGCCCGCCGGATACGGCGTGCAGACCAGCTCGGCGGGCCGCAACCCGATCGGGGTCACCCTCGTCGGCACGGCCTTCAGCGAGGCGACGCTGCTCGCCGGCGGCTACGCCCTCGAGCAGGCGACCAACGTCCGCCTGGCGCCCAGCTACACCAACCCGAGCATGTGGCGGTGCGTGCCCGGCAGCACGTTCTTCACCGGGGAGTTCTGCCACCCCGGCGACCGCCTCCTCGAATAACCCTCAACCCCTCCGGGGCCCGCGCCGTCGACCGGCGCGGGCCCCTTTTTTGTGCCATGCCCCGTGAGGGATCGTGAGGGCTTGGCTACGCCGAATTAACGCAAGCCGACTTGTCAGGAAATAGCGCATCTTTAGCGTCCAGTTCGTGGATACAGGTCTGTATACAGAACGGGATCCAGCCATCAAGCTGCGGCGGGACCAGGTCTACGGCGAGCTGCGCCGCAGGCTGATGATCGGGCATTTCGCGATCAGGGCCCGGCTGGTCGAGGAGCGAGTGGCGGCCGAGCTCGGGGTCTCCCGCACACCCGTGCGGGAGGCGCTCGTCCGGCTCCTCGCCGACGGCCTGGTGGAACGCGGCGAAGACGGCGGTTACTACGTCGCCCAGCCAGACCTGACCGACCTCAGAGATCTCTACGAACTGCGGATCACTCTCGAACTGCGCGGCATCAGCCGCGCCCTCGACCCGGACGTGCGTGCCCACGACCCGGCGATCCTGGAACCGCTGCGCGACCAGTGGCGCGCGCTGCGGGACGACCAGCCGGAGCCCGATCCCCAGTTCGTCCTGATGGACGAGGACTTCCACGTCACGATGAGCCGCGCGTCGGGGAACGCGGCGCTCACGAGCACCCTGGCCGCGGTCAACGCGCGGATCCGGGCGGTGCGCATGTACGACTTCCTCACCGAGGACCGCATCACCCTCACGATCATCCAGCACCTGGAGATCGCCGAGGAGGTCCTGGCCGGCCGGCACGCCGAGGCGCTGACCGCGATGCGCCGCCACGTGGGGGAGTCGATGGACGTCGTGGAGCGGCGCGCCGCTCGCGCGATCACCCAGATGGCCCTCAACCGAGGCAGGCGCCATGACTTTGACCGACCCGCGAACCGGGGCCAAGACTGACATACCACTCCTCGCCGTCCGAGGCCTGACCCGCCGGTTCGGCGAGGTGCTCGCGAACGACGGGGTCGACTTCGACGTACGGCCCGGCGAGGTGCACGCCCTCGTCGGCGAGAACGGCGCGGGCAAGAGCACCCTGCTCAAACTCGTGTACGGCGTGCACCGCCCCGACGCCGGCGACATCTCCGTCGAGGGGTCGCCGGTCACCGTCGGCTCCCCGGCGCAGGCCCGCTCCCTCGGGATCGGCATGGTCTTCCAGGACCTGCGGCTGGTCCCGGCGCTGACCGTGACCGAGAACGTCGCCCTGGCCGTGCGCGGCGTGAAGGCCCGCATGATCGCCGAGGCGGCGGCCGAGCACGGCCTCGCCGTCGACCCGCAGGCCCGGGTGGCGCACCTGTCGATCGGGGAGCGGCAGCGCGCCGAGATCCTCAAGGTGCTGATGACCGGCTCGCGCATCGTCATCCTGGACGAGCCGACCAGCGTGCTGGCGCCCCAGGAGGTCACCGCGCTGTTCGACGTGGTCGAGCGGCTGCGGGCCGCCGGGTACGGCGTGGTGATCGTCACGCACAAGCTCAACGAGGTGCGCGCGATCGCCGACCGGGTGACCGTGCTGCGCGGCGGCCGGGTCATCCTCGGCGGCGTCGATCCCGGCGACTACACCGACCCGGAGCTGGTGGAGGCCATGGTCGGCAGGGCCGTACCCAGCCTGCCCGCCGATCGGCCCGAGCCGCCATACGAGGCCGAGCCCGTGCTGGCCATGCGCGGCGTGAGCGCCTTCGGCGCGAGCGGCGTGCGGCGGCTCAAGGACGTGAGCCTGGAGGTGCGGCCCGGCGAGCTCGTCGGGGTCGCGGGGGTGGCCGGGAGCGGGCAGCGAGAGCTGTGCGAGGTGGCGTGCGGGCTGCGCCCGGCCTCCGCCGGCTCGGTCACCGTGGCCGGGGCCGAGGTGACGGGCCCGCGGCAGGCGCTGGGCCGCGGGGTCTGCGACGTGCCCGAGGATCCGCTGGCCGACGCGGTCGTGCCCGGCCTGACGATCGTCGAGCACGTGGCGCTCGGCCTGCCGGCGGTGCCGCGCCGCCGCGCGAACGTGGACTGGGCCGCGGTGCGGAAGACCACCGCCGAGCTGGACTCCCGGGTCGGCCTGCAGATGGCCGCCGGGCACCGCCGGGTCGCCGAGCTGTCGGGCGGCAACGTGCAGCGCGTCATGCTCACCCGGGCGCTCGGCCGGGGCGACAGCGTGCTGGTGGTCGCGGCCTATCCGAGCCGCGGCCTCGACATCGCCACCACCCGGCGCACCCAGGAGCTCCTCCTGGAACGCCGCAACGCGGGCGCCGCCGTGCTCGTCGTCTCCGAGGACCTGGACGAGCTCATCGCGATCAGCGACCGGATCGCGGTGATGCACGACGGCCACCTGGCCGGGATCGTGCCGGCCCGCGGCGCCGACCGCCAGGAGATCGGCCGCCTGATGCTCGGAGGTGCCTGATGACCACGCAGCTCACGCCGACCCCGGTCACTTCGCCCCTCGTCTCGCCCGGATCGGGTTTCGCGGCGGCGGCCGGCCGCTGGGCCGGGGCGCTGGCCGGGGCGATCGCGATCTTCAGCGTCCTGCTCCTGGCCAAGGGCGCCGACCCGCTCGCCACGCTCGGCGACATGGTGGTCTCGATGACCACCGGGGCGAGCCTCGAACAGATCGTGATCAAGGCCGCGCCGTTCGTCCTGGCCGCGATGGCCGTGGTCCTGCCCGCCCGGGCGGGCCTGGCCAACGTCGGCGGCGAGGGGCAGGTGATCATCGGCGCCGTGGCCGGGGCCGGCGTCGGGCTGGTCGTCTCAGGGCCGGCGGCGCTGCCGCTCATGCTGGTCGCGGGCGCGCTGGGCGGGGCGCTGTGGGCCGGGCTCGCGGTCGCGCTGCGGGTGACCGTGGGCGTCAACGAGGCCGTCACCACCCTGCTGCTCAACTACGTCGCCCTCGACGTGATGCTCTACCTCATCTACGAGCCGTGGAAGGACGCCAACGGCTCGGGCCAGCCCGCGACCCCGCCGCTCGCGATCGAGCAGCGGCTGCCGCTGCTGGGCGGCACGGCCGTGCACGCCGGGATCATCCTCGCGTTGCTGGCCGCCGCCGCGGTCTGGCTCACCCTGCGGCACACCGCGTTCGGCTTCCGGCTCGCGGTCACCGGCGGCAACCCGGAGGCCGCCCGCCGGGCGGGGCTGCCGGTGGCCCGGCTGCTGCTGACCGCGATGCTGCTGGGCGGGGCGCTGGCCGGTCTGGCGGGCGTGATCCACCTGGCCGGCATCGAGTTCAAGCTCCGGCCGGGACTGACCACCAACATCGGCTACATCGCCTTCCTGGCCGCCTGGCTCGCCCGGCACAACCCGCTGCCCGCCGTGGCCGCCGCGTTCATGCTCGCCGCGATCACCGTCGGCGGCGACAGCCTCCAGCTCGACAGCGGCCTGCCCGCCGCCACCGTCAACGTGCTGATGGCCCTGATCCTGCTCGCCGTGCTCGGCTGGACCGCCAAGAGGAGCCCGTCATGAGTGACCTGGTCGTGGATGTTCTCACCGGCGCCGTCCGGGGCGGCACGGCGATCATGTTCGCCGCGCTGGGGGAGACGATCGCCGAGCGCGCCGGCGTGGTCAACCTGGGCACCGAAGGCTCCATGCTGGTGGGCGCCCTCGGCGGATACGCGCTGGCGGCCGAGACCGGCAGCCCCTGGGCAGGCCTGGTCGCCGGGGCGCTCGCGGGCGGGCTGCTCGCCCTGGTGCACGCGGTGATGGTCGTCTGGCGGCGATCCGACCAGTTCGCCACCGGCCTGACCGTCATGTTCCTCGGCCTGGGCCTGACCTCGCTGTTCGGCGCGGCCTACGTGGGCCGGGCCGCGCCCGGATTCGACCCGGTGCCGGTGCCGCTCCTGGCCGACCTGCCGGTGCTCGGCGAGATCCTCTTCCAGCACGACCCGGTCACCTACCTGTCGTTCGCCGCGGCCCCGCTGCTGTGGTGGTGGCTGCGGTCGACCCGGGGCGGGCTGCTGCTGCGCACGGCGGGGGAGCGCGCGGATGTCCTGCACGTCCATGGTTACCGGCCGGGACTCATCCGGGGCGCCGCCGTCGTGGCGGGCGGCGCGCTGGCCGGGATCGGGGGAGCCCAGCTCGCCACCGCGTACGCGCACGCCTGGTTCGAGGGCATGACCGCCGGGCGGGGCTTCATCGCCGTCGCCCTGGTCATCTTCGCCGCCTGGCGTCCCCTGTGGGTGATGGCGGGGTCGTACCTGTTCGGCGCGGCTCTCGCGCTCGCCCCGGCGCTGCAGGCCCGGGGCGAGTCGCTCAACCAGTTCGCCCTCGACGCGCTGCCCTTCCTGATCACCCTCGCGATCCTGGCGATCCTCGGCCGCCGCACCCTGCGTGCCGCGCCCGAGGAACTGCGCCGCGTGTTCACCTAGGAGACAAACCTCATGCTGATGCGCAAACTCACCACGCTGGCCGTCCTGCTCACCCTCCCGCTCATCGCCTGCTCCGCGAACACCACCGGCACCGTCACCACGTCGACGACCGGGAGCACCCCGCCGGGCAAGGACTCGGCCGCCGTCGGGTTCATCTTCGTCGGGCCCAAGGACGACTTCGGCTACAACCAGGCCGCCTACCAGGGCAGCCAGGAGGTGGCCAAGGCGTTCCCCAACCTGGAGGTGATCACCGCGGAGAACGTGCCCGAGGACGACAACGCCGCCCGGGTGATGAACTCGATGATCGCCAAGGGCGCCAAAATCATCTTCGCCACCTCGTACGGGCACCTGGACGCCGCGATGAAGGTCGCCGCCGAGCACCCCGACGTCGCCGTCGTGCAGCAGGGCAACCTCATCACCGCGGCGGTCCCGCCGAACGCGGGCACCTTCTTCGGCACCGTGTACGAGCCGGTGTACCTGGCCGGGATCGCCGCCGGGAAGGCCACCAAGACCGGCAAGCTCGGGTACGTCTACGCCTTCCCGATCACCCAGACCATCGACAACATCAACGCCTTCGAACTCGGCGCCCAGTCGGTCAACCCGGACGCGCAGACGTTCACCGTCAGCACCTCGTCCTGGTGTGACCCGGGCAAGCAGGCCGAAGCCGCCGCGAACCTCCTCAAGCAGGGCGTCGACGTCATCACCCAGCACCAGGACTGCACCGCCACCGTGATCAAGGCCACCGAGGCGGCCGGCAAGTTCACGGTCGGCTACCACGCCGACGCCTCCGCGATCGCGCCCAAGGGCTGGCTGACCGGCTCGCAGTGGAACTGGGGCCCGCTCTACACCGACATCGTGAAGACCGCCCTCGGCGGGGGCTTCACCGGGTCGAAGTACAACGACAACTTCCGGGTCGGTTACCGCACCGGCGAGAACCCCTTCGTCCAGTCGCCGTACGGCCCGCTCGTGGACGACGCCACCAAGGCCGAGATCGACAAGGCCCGCGAGCTGCTGAAGACGAGCTCCCCGTTCGCCGGTCCGATCAAGGACCAGGAGGGCAAGGTACGCATCCCCGAGGGCACGGTGCCCGACTACACCACCATCGAGAAGATCGACTACTTCGTGGCCGGCGTGGTCGGCTCGCTGCCGAAGTCATGACGACCGTCCCTGGTACGACTCCCTACCCCTGGCCCTGGCACGGCCGTTTCGATCCGGTACGGCTGGCGCTGCTGGCGGTGGCCTGCCCGCATCCGGCCGACCGGGGTCAGGTGGTCGACCCCGGTCACCCGGTCGAGGTCCTGGCCGGCCAGGTGCGGGGGGCGGGCGGGCTGATCATCTCGGTGCGGGTCCGCCCGCCCGGCTGGCCGCCCGCCCCGCCCGCCGAGGCGCCGCCGCGCCGGCCCGACCAGGTTGTGCACGCGGCGGGCTGGGACGGCTTCCACGGCAGCGACCTGGACTCCGTGCTCCGGGCGGCGGGGCGTGACCTGCTGCTGCTCGCGGGCTGCTGCCTGGAGCTCGGCGTGCACTCGACCATGCGGGCCGCCAACGACCGCGGCTACGAGTGCCTGCTGGTCGAGGACGCATGCGGCTCCGCCGCCCCGGACCTGCGCCAGGGCGCCCTGTCCACGATCGAGATGTCCGGCGGCATCTTCGGCGCCGTCGGCTCCCGCTCGGCCGTCGCCACTCTGATGGAGCGATCATGAAATATCAGGCTATAGACGCTGAGCCGTACGCGTGGCCCTTCGACGGGCAGCTCGACTCCGCCACCACGGCGGTGATCTGCATCGACTGGCAGGTCGACTTCTGCGGGCCCGGTGGATACGTCGACATGATGGGTTACGACCTGTCGCTCACCCGGGCGGGCCTGGAGCCCACGGCGGCCGTGCTGGCGGCGGCCAGGGAACACGGGCTGCTGGTGATCCACACCCGGGAGGGGCACCGCCCCGACCTGTCCGACTGCCCGCCCAACAAGCTGTGGCGCTCGCGGCGGATCGGCGCGGGCATCGGCGACGCGGGCCCGTGCGGGCGGATCCTGGTCCGGGGCCAGCCCGGCTGGGAGATCGTCCCCGAGGTGGCGCCACGCGAGGGCGAGCCGATCATCGACAAACCCGGCAAGGGCGCGTTCTACGCCACCGACCTGGACCTGCTGCTGCGCACGCGCGGGATCACCCACCTGATCCTGACCGGGATCACCACCGACGTGTGCGTGCACACCACCATGCGGGAGGCCAACGACCGGGGCTACGAATGCCTGCTGCTGACCGACTGCACCGGCGCCACCGACAAGGGCAACTACGAGGCCGCCCTGAAGATGGTCACCATGCAGGGCGGCGTGTTCGGCGCCATCGCCCCGTCCTCCGCGCTCCTGCGTACGCTCGGATGACGGTCGGCAGCCTGCAGCTCGGGGCGCTCGCGCGCGGCTACGCGGCGGGGGAGTTCACCCCCGCCGACGTGGTCGGGGAGGTCTACCGGCGGATCCGCGCGCGCGGCGACGACGGCGTGTGGATCACTCTGCGCCCGATCGAGGACGTGCTCGCCGAGATTCGCCCCGGTCCCCTCTCCGGCGTGCCGTTCGCGGTCAAGGACAACATCGACGTCGCCGGGATGCCCACGACCGCCGCCTGCCCCGCCTTCGCCTACGTCCCGGATCGTACGGCTCCGCTGGTCGAACGCCTGCTAGCGGCGGGCGCGCTGCTGATCGGCAAGACCAACCTGGACCAGTTCGCCACCGGGCTGTCGGGCACGCGCAGCCCGTACGGCGCGTGCGAGTCGCCGCTCGTGCCGGGGCTCATCTCCGGGGGCTCCAGCTCGGGTTCGGCGGTGGCGGTCAGCGCGGGACTGGTCAGCTTCGCGATCGGCACCGACACCGCCGGCTCCGGCCGGGTGCCCGCCGCGCTCACCGGCGTCGTCGGGCTGAAGCCCTCCCGCGGCCTGGTGCCCACCACCGGCCTGGTCCCCGCCTGCGCCTCCCTCGACTGCGCCAGCGTTTTCGCGCTGTCCGCCCCTGATGCCGCCACCGCCGTCGGCATCATGTCCGATTCCGGGTTCGCCGTGGCCGGGGCGGCGGAACACGTTCGGCGAGAGGGCGCCGGGGGATCGCCGGCGGCGGGACAGGCCCGGCGGAACGCCCCCGTGGAGGGGAACGGGGGACTGCGGGTGGGCGTGCCGGAACTCCCCGAGTTCTTCGGGGACGAGGCGGCGCGGGCGGGATTCGGCGAAGCGGTGGCCTCGTTGGCCGCGCTCCGGCACGAGATCGTCGCCGTCGACTTCGCGCCGTTCCTCGCGGCGGGACGCCTGCTTTACGAGGGACCCTGGCTGGCGGAACGGCTCGCCGGGATCGGGGACTTCGTGGCCGGGCATCCCGATGACGTTCATCCGGTCACCCGTGACGTGCTGGCCCGAGGCTGGGACATCACCGGAGCCGACGTCTTCCGCGGCCTGCGGCGGCTCGCCGAGCTGCACGCCGAGACGGCCGCCACCTGGGCGGACATCGACGTGCTCGCGGTTCCGTCCGTGCCGACCACGTTCACCCTCGCCGAGATGGCCGCCGACCCGATCCGGCGCAACTCGGCGCTCGGCCACTACAGCACGTTCGCCAATCTGCTGGATCTGGCGGCGATAGCCGTACCGGCCGGAATGACCGCCACCGGCAGGCCGCACGGGCTCACCCTGCTGGGCCCTTCCGGCTCCGACGCCCTGCTCGCCGATCTGGCCCGCGCCTTCCACCACGCCACCGGCGGGATGACCGGCGCCACCCGGGACCCCCTGGAAGACACGACGCCGCCGCGGATGCGGGAGGCAGCCACCTTGGCGGTCGTCGGGGCCCACCGGACCGGGCAGCCGCTACACCCCCAGCTCGCCGCCCTGGGCGCACGCCGGCAGGGCCTGGCCGGCACCGCTCCCCTCTACCGGCTCTTCGACCTCGGCGACCGCCCCGGCATGACGCGCATGCTCGGCGGCGAATCCATCGAAGTGGAACTCCACCACCTCACCCCCGAAGCCCTCGGCCGCCTCCTCGTCCAGATCCCGGCCCCCCTCGGCCTCGGCACGATCGAACTCCTCGACGGCAGCCAGGTGTACGGCTTCCTCTGCGAGTCCTACGCCGCCGCCGACGCCAAGGACATCACCGAGTTCGGCAGCTGGCCCGCGTACCTGGACAGCCGGGGAAGCGCGTGACGCGGGTGACGCGCGGTGCCGAGCCTGCCCCCTGAGGCTCGCCACCGCGCGTCACCCGCGAGCACGCCTTGGCGAGCCTGCCCTCCTGAGGCTCGCCACCGCGTCACCCGCGAGATCACGCCTTGGCGAGCGCTTCCCGGAGCTCACTCGCCGTGAGCCGGGGGCCGTAGGCGGGCTTGTCACGCTGGAAGCGCCACCCCTCCGCGAGCGCCCCCGCGTCGACCGCGTCGAAGCCGAACTCATCGAGCAGCTCCGCCACGACGCGCTTCGCGTCCAGATCGTCGCCCGCGATCGGCAACGCCCTGCGCGCGGGATCACCCGCGGGAAGACCGTGCTCACCCAGGTCGACGTAGTAGATGGTGTTGAACGCCTTGACCACGCGAGCCGTCCCCAGGTGATCGGCGAGCGCCCCGCTGTCGGTCTGACGGCCCTCGTCGATATCCGGGTAACGGCCGTCACGCTCGTGGTAGTAGTTGTTGGTGTCGATGACGATCTTCCCCGCCAGCGGCTCGACCGGCACCTTCGTGTGAACCCCGAACGGGACGCTCACAACCACGATGTCCCCGGCCCTCCCCGCCTCCTCCGCAGTGGCCGCCCGCGCATTCGGACCGAGCTCGGCCACCAGGTCAGCGAGCGTCTCCGGCCCGCGAGAGTTACTCAGCACCACCGAGTGCCCAGCGTTCACCGCCAGCCGCGCCACGGTCCCGCCGATGTTTCCACTGCCAATGAATCCAATGACCATGCCCGCTGCAACACCCACACTCCCCGAATCGATTCCACCCGGTCACGGGGGGGCTTATTGGCGCCGGGCCGGATCGCAGAGGCGGGCCATGGCACGGCTCAGCTGCTGCGGGGTGAGCGGAGCCTCCGGGATCGGGTGGGCGCGGTCGGCACGGTAGGCGTCGATCAGCAGGTGCAGGTGGCGCCGCCACGCGTGGGGGGCGATGCCGCTGGTGGCCTCCATGATCCGGCTCTGCGACCAGATCAGCAGGTGCAGGTCCTCGGGGGTGAGATCGGGGCGGATGACCTTCTCCCGCTGCCCGCGCTGGAGGAGCTGTGTCCCCAGGTCGCGTACGCGGTCCTGCATGCAGGTGACGCCGTCGATCGCGTACGGACCGGCGGAGGTGAGGTCGTTGAAGCCGCGGTCGTCCGCCTGCAGCTCACACAACCTCTCCAGCAGCATGCAGAACGCGGCCCAGGTGTCCTTCATGGCGAGCGCCTGTTCCGCGGCGGCGACAGAGGCCTGGAGTTTCTCGGAGAAGATCGCGCTGACCAGGTGCCCCCGGGTCGGGAAATGCCGATAAAGCGTGCCGATGGCGACCCCGGCTCTCTTGGCCACCTGCTCCAGGGAGGCTTCCAGCCCATGCTCGGCGAACGCTTCGCGCGCCGCGGCCACCAGCGCGTCGTAGTTGCGCTGGGCGTCACGCCGAAGGCGCGGGGGAGAGCCGGATGCCATGCGCGTAGCCTATCAACCTGAGGGGGTCCTCATATTGTGCTAACCTGAGGACCCCCTCATATTTGGAGGCGATGCCATGAACGACAAGACGGGTCAGGCCGCGCGCGACATGCGGGGCAAGACCGTGGTGATAACGGGTGCCAGCGCCGGCGTCGGCGCCGCCGCAGCCCGCGGACTGGCCGCGCTCGGCGCGACCGTCGCCGTGGTCGGCCGCTCACCGGAGAAAACGAACGCGGTCGCCCGCGCGATCGGCGCCGATCCGCACCTCGCCGACTTCAGCCGCCTGTCGGATGTACGAGCACTCGCGGACACCCTGCTCGACCGCTACCCCACCATCGACGTGCTGGCCAACAACGCCGGAGGCCAGTTCGCCCGGCGGACCATCACCGAGGACGGCCACGAGATGACCTTCCAGGTCAACTACCTGGCCCCGTTCCTGCTCACCCACCTGCTCCTGGACCGCCTGGCCGCCGCCAAGGACGCCCGGGTGATCTCGACAAGCAGCCAGGCGCACAGCCTGGGCCGCGTCGACCTCGACGACCTCGACAGCACCCGCGGCTACCGCCCTTTCCGCGTCTACGGCACGACAAAGCTGGAGAACATCCTCTTCACCCGCGAACTGGCCCGCCGAACCCAGGGCACCGGCATCACCGCGACCGCCTTCCACCCCGGAGCCGTCGCCAGCGACTTCTTCCGCGACAAGGCCATCCTGCGCCGGATCATGCGCTCACCCCTGGGCAGGGCCATCGCTCTCCCACCCGAGAAGGCCGCCGAACCACTCCTATACCTGGCCACAATGGAAGACCCCCAGCCGGTCAACGGCTCCTACTTCAACCTCCTCAAGCGCCGAGAGCCCAAATACCGCCAGTCCGGCGACCCTGAACTCGCCCACCACCTGTGGGACCGCTCCGCCACAATGCTCGGCCTCACCACCGCCGAACACCTGAACGGCTGACACGCCAACGGGGCAAGAGGGACAGTCACGTGATGGATGTGGGGCAGAATTGGCGCTCGTGGCTTCCCCCTCCTGGTGTCTGCCGTGGGCAGCGAACACCCACCCCATTCCGCGTGACGGCCGACGACACTGTGGGGTTCTGGAACGAGTGCTGCGCCGTCAGTGGGTACCGAGCGGCGACTTGCTACCTGCGGCTGAGCTCATCCACATGGTGGACGATCTGGCCAGTCTTCCCGTTCATATCGCCACCCGGCTGGCGGAGGAACTCGACGCGATCTGGCTGGGGCCGGGCGCGGTCCCCGATCTTGATGATCTCGGCCATCTGCGCGGCCAGGCCATTCCGTCGGGAGTCGCGCTCTGGGATGTCGTGCCGGGGATGTGCACGGGCCGGATCATCGCCATCGGCACCAGCGCGCATGTGTCGGCCAGCCTCGTTCTCCACGAGGTCGGGCACGCTTTGGACGTATGGGATGGAATGTCGTCTTCAGCGGAATGGACCACTGTCATGAAGATGATCAGCCCACACATTCAGCACCCGCGATATCTCGACACGGTGGAGTGGTTCGCCGAAGCCTACGCCCTGTGTGCCTCCGGGCAGGCTGGCCGCCTTCTGCGAATGCTCGATGGTCAGGAGAATCTCGCGGCGGTAGTCTGGGGATACTTCCGTCGACACTATGGCGTATAGAGGGAGGGCGAACAGCATGTGGACCACTGTCCGTAGGAATGATGGCACCCTTCTGGCGCCTTTCCACGTTGAGACTCCCGACGGCGGGCACGCGGATGGTGTGATCGAGCTCCGGCCCGGTGACCCTGGCTACGAGGAGCATGCGGCCCTCGCAATCAACGAAGAGGAGCTGCAGGGCGACCCGGAACAGGATGCCCTGCTCATCGCCAGGTGGTCAGCTCTCTACGACGCCAATTCCCGCAAGACCGCCTAAGGGCGGGCGCATGAACTTGGGTTACACTCCTTCCGCGACATCACCGGCACCGGCCGACTGATCAGCTGGTGCCGTGACGCGAATGGCTCTGCCGACGGCGGGCTCATCCGGTGAGCCAGCCGGTGAGCGCGGGCCCGGGTCGGGCGGTCAGCAGCAGCCGGCCGCCGTGGTGGTGGCGGTGGTGGTGACCGGGTTTCCGGCCGGGGTGCAGCAGGTGGTGTTCTCGGTCTTGGCCAGCGTGCGGAGTGGGCCAGTCGACCGTCTCCCACCACCTGAAGATCCTTGCCGAAGTGCGGTTTGTCCTGGTCGAGCGTCGGGGCACCTCCGCCTTCTACCGGATCAACGAGGCGTGTGTGAGCTGCTTCCCGACCGCTGCCGACGTGGTGATGGGCAACCCGGTCCCCGCCGCTCCGGTCTGTGAATGAGCTCCGGTCCGTGAATGAAAGGAGGGCCTCGCGATGGCTGATGACAAGGTGGTCGCCCGCTACTCCGGGCTGGCCCGGGCCGCGATGCTCGGCCGGATGATCGTCGACTGCGATGCGGGGGAGTTCGAGCAGGGCTGCTTCGGCGCGGCTGGCTACGAGGACACCGCGGACCTGCCGGAGGGTGCCGTGCGCGCCAGCCTCGGGTGCGGCGACCCGGTGGCCGTCGCCGAGCTGCGCGAGGGGGAGAGCGTCCTCGATCTGGGCTCCGGAGGCGGGATCGATGTGCTGCTGTCGGCTCGCCGGGTCGGCCCGTACGGCAAGGTCTACGGCCTGGACGCCAGTCCCGACATGCTCGCCCTCGCCCGCGCCAACGCCGCCCAGGCCGGCGTGACGAACGTCGAGTTCCTCCACGGTGGCATCGAGGCCATCCCCCTGCCCGGCCAGGCGGTGGACGCGGTCATCTCCAACTGCGTGATCAACCTGTCCGACGACAAGCCCGCCGTGCTGGCCGAGGCCTTCCGGGTGCTGCGCCCCGGCGGCCGGTTCGGAGTCAGCGACGTGGTCACCGACGGAGCCGTCGATCCCGTCCGGCGAGCGGCGGCCGAACAGCGCGTCGGCTGCGTCGCCGGTGCTCTTGAGGTCGAGCGGTACAGGGCCCTGCTGCGGCAGGCAGGGTTCGTCGATATCCGGATCCGCCTGACCGCCGACCACGGCGATGGGGTGCATTCGGCGATCGTGCAGGCGGCCAAGCCCGCCATCGGTCCCGGGCTGGAGATCCGTCCGATGCGGGATGCGGACGCACGGAATCTGGCGTGATGTGCTGATGGTGGAACGCCGTAGTTCGATCATCGGACGTTGAGCAGGTCGGGCATCGCACGCACGACCACCAGGATCCGGGTGAGACTGGCCGCTGCGGCGCATGCCATCAGCCAAGAGGGCACCCCCGCCAAGGCGTCCACCGGCCAGGCCAGGCTCAGCATGGCGAGATCGAGCACCGCCAGCCCGGTGGCACCGGCCAGGGCACCGCGGCGGGCGGCCCGGTAGCGATGCCGAGTCCGTACGGCCGTGAGCAGCGCCAGTATCACGCCGCCGAGCAGCAGACCGGCCGTCAGGCGTGCGGGGAAGGGCACCTCCCCGACCGCAGGCGACGCGTTCATCAGTACGGTGGCCCAGCACGCCCCGACGACAGGGCCGGCGGCCATCAGGAACCGCGCCGTGCCGCGCCCGGGGGCGGCGGCCACGAACGCGGCGCTGATGATGTCGGCGTCGCCGAACTCGGCCAAGGCGGCCCGGGCCGCAGCCTCCGGATCCCGGTATCGGGCCAGGGCACTGTGGTAGGTCTCGTCCAGGCCGTCGGCCAGTTCCTCCACCACCATGGGTGGAAGCCGTCGGGCGAGGATCGCCAGCTCGCGGTCGATCAGCTCGTGACCGGCCACGGCGTGCTCCGCAGGGCCGAGGTGATGACCTCGGCGAATTCGCGCCAGTTCGCCCGGGCCTGGGTCAGCGCCGTACGCCCCTGCGGGGTCAGCTGGTAGGTGCGACGGCGACGGCCGTCTACGACCGACCAGCTGCCGTTGATCAATCCTGCCTGCTCCAGACGGTGCAGGGCGGGGTAAACGGTTCCGGTGGGCAGGTCCAGACGGCCGGCGGTGGACTGGTACAGCGCTTCTTTGACCGCGTACCCGTGGCGGGGTCCGTCCTCCAGCGTCGCCAGCAGCAACCCGTCCAAGTGCCCCTTCAATGCTTCGGCCCGCATAGGTAGTAATGCTATACCAGTCTTGGGGAGAGATGCGTAGGATTGCTACATGTAGCAATTCAACTTATGTAGGTCTTCATGAACATACTCGGTCTACCTGTTCCCGATGTCGGCCCCGCGTTCCTCGCTGCGCTGGCTGTACACGTCGTGGCCGGGCTCACGTGCGTTCTCGCCGGAGCCACCGCAGCCTTCTCACGCAAGGGCGGACGCACGCATATCCGGTACGGCCGGATATATCTGTGGGGACTGGGGGCGCTGTTCGTCTCTATGACCGTGATGTCGGCCATCCGGTGGCGCGAGAACGCCCCGCTGTTCGCCCTCGGCTGCGCCGCCATGACCGCCGCGCTGACGGGCTATCTCAATCGCAGAAACCGCCCGGCGCTGCACATCGCCGGGATGGGGCTGTCCTATGTGGCCTTACTCACCGGTTTCTACGTGGACAACGGCCCTCACCTGCCGTTATGGAACCGGCTGCCACCCCTGGCGCTATGGCTGCTCCCCGCTCTCATCGGCGCGCCGATCATCATCCGCGCCATCCGGCTGGGCTTGTCGGACATGCGTCGCATCTCTCCCAACTCTGGTATTGATGGTAATCGAATTCGATAGCCGTCAATTCCCGGGAGGGCGAAGCCTTGAATGCCGTGGAGCCGCTGAGTGTGCTGGACTGCTGTGTCCCACTGGCCCGCCAGCCTCTGGTGCCTGGCCAGGCTGCCGAACTGGCCCGGGTGTTCAAGGCGCTCGGCGATCCGGCCCGGCTGCGGATCCTGTCCCTGGTGGCCAGCCACGAGGGCGGCGAGGCCTGCGTGTGCGACCTGACGGCGGGTTTCGAGCTGTCGCAGCCCACCATCAGCCATCACCTGAAAGTGCTCAAAGAGGTCGGCCTGCTGGTAAGCGAGCGCCGCGCCTCCTGGGTCTACTACCGCGTCGTCCCCGAACGGCTCGCCGAACTGTCGTCCCTGCTCCAGCCCCCCGCCTCCGTTCCGTCTCCCGCTCCCCGTTCAACCCCCTGTTCAAGGTGAGGTCATGACCCCCCTGTCGCGTCGCCTCCTGGCCGAATTCCTCGGCACCGCCCTGCTGGTCACCGTCGTGGTCGGCTCGGGCATCATGGCCCAGACCCTCTCGCCCGGCGACGTCGGTCTGCAGCTGCTGCAGAACTCCACCGCCACCGTCTTCGGCCTGGCCGTGCTCATCCTCGCCCTCGGCCCGGTCTCCGGCGCGCACTTCAACCCGGTCGTCTCCCTGGCCGACTGGTGGCAAGGACGGCAGAGCGGGGTGGGGCTGACGCTGGGTGAGGTCGGCGCCTACGCGGTGAGCCAGATCCTGGGTGGGATCGGCGGAGCCATCCTGGCTAACGCGATGTTCGGCAAGGCCCCGCTCGCCTGGTCCACCACCGAGCGGGCCGCCCCGCACCTGTGGCTGGGTGAAGTGGTGGCCACCGCGGGCCTGCTGCTGGTGATCTTCTGCCTGGTCCGCACCGGCCGGACCGCGGTCGCCCCGGCGGCGGTGGCCGCCTACATCGGCGCGGCCTATTGGTTCACCTCCTCCACCAGCTTCGCCAATCCGGCGGTGACGATCGGCCGTGCCTTCTCCGACACCTTCGCTGGGATCGCCCCCGCATCGGTTCCCGGTTTCGTGCTCGCGCAGCTGGTCGGCGGGGTGATCGGCTTGCTGCTGGTGGGAGGGCTGTATGCCCGTCCCGGTGCCGATGAGCCAGAACCGGTCACGGGAGATTCGCTCATAGGAGATTCCGCGGCCGGTCGCTGATCCGTTCACCTGCCCGCCACCAGACCTTCGCTTGCCCTGGGCGGATTCAGTCAGTAAGAATTGAGTCAATGAATGCTGACTGGCCTGAGACGGTGGTGGGGCGGGCCCGGGTGCACGCCGCGCTCGGCGATCCCGCGCGGTTGTCGATCGTGGACCGGCTCGCCCTCGGCGACGCCTCGCCGGGTGAGCTCGGCCGCCAGCTGGGCCTGCCCACCAACCTGTTCGCCCACCACGTGAAGATCCTGCAGGAGGCGGGCGTGGTCGAACGGCGGCGCTCGGAGGGCGACCGGCGCCGTACCTACCTGCGGCTGGCGCCGGGCAGCATGGACGGGCTGCTGCCCGCCCCGCTGCGGCAGGCCCTGCGGGTGGTGTTCGTCTGCACCCACAACTCCGCCCGCTCCCAGCTCGCCGTCGCCCTGTGGGAACGACGCAGCGCGGTGCCCGCCACCTCGGCCGGAACGGCACCCGCCCAGCGGGTCAACCCGCACGCGGTCGAGGTGGCCCGCCGCCACGGCCTGAATCTGGAGGCGGCCCACACCATCCATCTCGATGAGGTGCTCCGCCCCGAGGACCTGGTCGTGGCCGTCTGCGACAGCGCCCACGAACAACTCGGCGGGCGTGAGCGCCTGCACTGGTCGGTTCCCGACCCAGTTCGCGTCGGCACCGACGCGGCTTTCGAGCACGCCTTCACCGACATCACCAGCCGGATCGACCGGCTGGCCCCCGCCATCCAGACCCCGACCGTCCCGATCTCGACCGTCCCGATCCCGCAGGAGTGAGCCATGCCCGAGACCTACCAGCGCGCCGACCTGACCGTCGACCAGCAGCACGCCCTGCTGACGGCCGCCCGCAATCTCGGCGAGCGGTTCGCCGGCACCTTCAGCACCGAGACCATCGAACGGTTCCTGCACACCAGCTACGACCAGTTCGCCGAGAAGGCGGCCATCCCCGCGTTCCTACCGCTGCTGGCCGAACGGTTCGCCCGCCAGCGCCTGACCGCCCTGGCCCGGGTGGAAGGCGCCGACGACGGCCGCCCGATCGTGCTGTTCCTGTGCGTGCACAACGCCGGACGCAGCCAGATGGCCATGGGCTTCTTCCAGCACCTGGCCGCCGACCATGCTGTGGCCTGGTCGGGCGGCTCGGAGTTCGCCAGCGAGATCAACTCCGCCGCCGTGGCGAGTATGGCCGAACGCGGGATCGACATCTCCGCCGAGTTCCCCAAGCCGTGGACCGAGGAGATCATCCGCGCCGCCGACGTGGTCGTCACGATGGGCTGCGGGGACGCCTGCCCGGTATATCCGGGCAAGCGCTACCTGGACTGGGAACTGGACGACCCAGCGGGCAAGAGCACCGAGGACGTGCGGCCGATCCGGGACGAGATCGAACGCCGCGTCCGCGCCCTGCTGGCCGAGCTCAAGGTCCCGGTCGCCTGAACTCTCCCACGACCTTCTCGCTCCCGGGCCGCATCGTGACCACCCCGCCGCAGCTTTCCTCCAATCAGCAGCTGAACCAGATCATCGATCAGCTTCTTGTCCAATTCGCCGGTCGTTTCGGCGCCGAGACGATCAGACGGCACGTGCACGAGTCCTATCTCGCCCTCCACCGTGAGGCCACGGTCATGACACATCTGTATGTGCTGACCCAGCGTTTCGTCACGGAGCGGCTCACCGCTTTGGCCCAGGTAAATGGCTACATCCCCAAGGTGGAGGTGGAGGTGCTGTATGTGTGCGGCGGCAACGCCGGCCGCTCCCAGATGGCCGCCGCCCTCACCCGCAAGTACGGCGGCGACTGGCTGCACGTGCGCACGGCCGGCACCCGGCCCGCCGCCGGCATTCATCCCCCGGTGGTCACCGCGCTGGCCGAGGTCGGCCTGCTCCCCGCGATGGAGTTCCCCAAGCCGCTGACCGACGAGTTCGTCCAAGCCGCCGACGTGGTCGTCACCATGGGCTGCGGGGACGCCTGCGCGATCCACCCGGGCCGCCGCTACCTGGACTGGGAACTGGAAGACCCCTGCGGGCAGAGCCTGGCCGGGGTCCGGCGGATCCGCGACGCCATCGACGAGCGGGTCCGCCTCCTGGTCGCCGAATTGCAGCAGCCGGTTCCCCTGTGACCACCCCATCCTTAACCCCCTTGTGATCCCCTGTAGCCCAATCTAAAGATCCAGCAGAGAGGCGTCTGGCGTGAATGGCAAGCCCAGTGTTCTGTTCGTCTGCGTGCACAACGCCGGGCGCTCGCAAATGGCCGCCGGATGGCTCACCCATCTCGCCGGTGACCGCATCGAGGTCCGCTCGGCCGGTTCGGCCCCGGCTGAGCACATCAACCCGGTCGCCGTCCAGGCCATGCGTGAGGTCGGCATCGACATCACCGCCGGGCAGCCCAAGATCCTCACGGTGGAAGCGGTGGAGAACTCCGACGTGGTGGTCACCATGGGCTGCGGGGACGTCTGCCCGGTTTTCCCCGGTACGCGCTACGAGGACTGGAAGCTTGAAGACCCCGCCGGTCAGGGCATCGACGCGGTCCGGCCGATCCGTGAGGAGATCCGGGTTCGCGTCGAGAAGCTGATCAAGGAGCTGACCTGACACTTAGCGGCATGCGGCTGCTGATCACCAGGGGGGCGGCCCGAAGCCGCCGCCGTGGGGTCATAGCCCGGCAGCGGCATGCCGGGCTATCTTCACCGCGGAGAACAGCAGCATGGCCGCGAGAATGGGGATGAGGATCCCGGCCGCGCGGCCCGCTCACGCGGTGACAAGCTTGGCCGCGGAGGTGGGGGTGGGGGATTGCTGGTGCGGGGTGAACAGGTCGCCGAGGCGGTTCACCACCTCGGGGATGATCCAGTAGTAGACCCAGGTGCCGCGGCGCTGGCTGCCGATCAGCCCGGCGGTGCGCAGCACCTTCAGGTGATGGGAGATGGTGGGGGCGGTCAGGTCGAAGGCGTCGGTCAGATCGCACACGCACGCCTCGCCGCCGGGGTGTGAGCCGATCATGGACAGCAGGCGCAGCCGGACGGGGTCGGCGACCGCCTTCAGCAGCACCGCCAGCTCGGCGGCCTCGCCTTCCGACAGCGGCTGGCGGGCGATCGGCGCACAGCACTGATCGGTCATCCAGCGCCTCCTTACCTCACCCTTTGGTTCGATATCGGTCTAAGAACTATACGCGGTGGTAGGCCAGCAGCGCGCCCGCCGCCAGCGCGCACGCGGCCGCCACCGTGCCCATGACCCACCCGTATCCCGTGGTCTGCGCCAGCGCCACCGCGCCCAGCGGGGCCAGCGCCTTGTCGGCGACGGAGAAGACGGCGATCCGGCCCGACAAGGTGGCGTAGGCGGCGGTGCCGTACCGGTCGACCAGCAGGTGGGGCAGGGTGATGGAGGCGATGCCGAAGCCGAGCCCGAACAGCAGGACGCAGCCGACGGCCCCGGGCACCGTCCGTCCCAGCAGCGGCAGGAGCAGGACGGCGATGCCCTGGAGGGCGAAGATCGCGGCCGCGATGAGGGCGGCGGGCAGGCGGCGTTGCAGACCGGTGGTGAGCAGCCGCCCGGTCACCGACAGCACACCCAGAAGGCCCGCCAGGGCGGCGGCCAGGACAGGAGTGTGGCCGAGGTGGATCAGGTAGGTGATGAGCAGGACCGACATCACGGCCACCGCGCCGCCGTTGGCGGTGAAGGCGATCACCAGCAGCCAGAACGGCCGTGTCCGGGTGGCGGCCTTGACGATCCCGTCCCGCTCGTGCCGGGGTCTGGGGTGGGTACGGCGGCGCAGCACGAGCGCGTGCAGGGGGATGGCGGTGAGGCCGTAGGTCAGGGCCAGGATGACCAGGGCCTGCCGCCAGCCGTACCACTCGACCAGCAGGCCGGTCAGCGGCAGGAAGATCGCCGAGGCGAAACCCGCGACGATCGTGATCGCGAGCAGGGCGTTGGGGCGGCTCTTGTCGTCGAACCAGCTGACGATGACGGCGAAAGCGGACTCATACAGCACCATCGCGCAGGCGACGCCGATGACGGCCGACACCGCATACAGCTGGAACAGGTTCTCGACCCGCGACCACGCCAGCACGGCGGTCGCGCCCAGGATCGACCCGGCCGTCATCAGGCCCCGGCCGCCGCGGGCGTCCAGCCATCGGCCCGCCAGCGGGGCGCACAGAGCGGCGATCAGGATCGAGATCGTCAGGCCGGCGGCGACCTGCGCGCCGGTGGCGCGCAGGTCGCGGGTCATCGGGGTGAGGAAGACGGAGAAGGCGTAGTAGAGCACTCCGTACCCGATGGTCTGGGTGACGGCCAGGGCGGCCACCATCCGCCAGCCGTGCGTGGCCGCCACCGGTGGAGCAGCCGACTCGGCAGGCTCCCGGGATTCTCGGGGCTCTACGGTGCTGTTCACCGTGGGGTATCCGTCGGACATCTCAGCCGCAGCAACCGCCGCTGGCCGCCGCAGGGGTGGAGACCAGGGGCAGTGGGCTGGCGAGTAGGCCGCCGCTGATTCCGGTGGCCAGGCCGACGCGCCGCTCCTGGGCCTCGGCCAGGGATGAGGAGCAGACGCCGGTCTCGGGCAGGTCGAGCTGGACGTCGCGGGCCGCCTCCCAATCATCGGCGAGGGCGGCCACGATCGAGCGGACCTGCTCGTAGCCGGTGGCCATCAGGAAGGTCGGGGCGCGGCCGTAACTCTTGACGCCGACGGCGTAGTAGCCGGGCTCGGGGTGGGTGAGTTCGTCGACGCCGTGGGCGGGGACGGTGCCGCAGGAATGGGTGTTGGGGTCGATCAGGGGGGCGAGTTGCCGGGTGGATCCGAGGATCGGGTCGAGGTCGAGGCGCAGCTCTGAGGCGATGGTGTGGTCGGGGCGGTAGCCGGTGGCGGACACGATCCGGTCGACGGTGATCGCCTGTTCGTGGCCGGACGGGTCCCGGCTGATCACCTCGATGCCGTCGGCCGTGTGCCGGAGGCGGTGGGTGTAGAAGCCGGTCAGCAGGGTGATGCGGCCGGACTCCACGTCGGCGCGGAGCCGGGTGCCGAGCGCGCCCCGAGCCGGGAGCGCGTCGGCCTCGCCGCCGCCGTAGCTGTGGCTCGCGCCGCCCGCGCGGATCGCCCACGTGATGGGCGTGCCCTCAAGCTCGGCCAGGGCGAGCAAGGTGGTGGCGGCCGAATGACCCGCGCCGACGACGAGCACGTGGCGGCCCTCGTACCGGTCGCGGTCGATTCCGAGCACGTCGGGCAGGGCGTGGTCGACCAGGTCGCCGAACCGCACCTCGCCGTGGGCGGGCAGGCCGCTGGCGCCCAGCACGTTGGGGCTGGTGTAGGTGCCGGAGGCGTCGATGACCGCCCGGACCCGCAGCTCCTGGCCGTCGGCCAGGCGGACCAGGAACGGCGCGGCCGCACGCCCGGCGGTGCGGACCCGGTCGTAGCCAAGGCGGCTGATGGCGGTCACCTTCGCTCCCAGCCGGACCTTGTCGCCGAACAGCTTGGCCAGCGGAGCCAGGTAGTCCTCGATGAGCTCGGCTCCGGTGGGCAGCCAGGCGAGGTCGGGCGCGCTCCAGCCGTCGGCCTCCAGCAGGCGGCGGGCGGCGGCGTCGATGTCGTACCTCCACGGGCTGAACACCCGCACATGCCCCCACCGGGCGACCGAGGCGGCAACCCGATCTCCGGCCTCCAGTACCAGGAAGTCCAGGCCACGCTCGGCCAGATGGGCGGCGGCGGCCAGCCCCACCGGGCCCGCGCCGATCACCGCCACTGGCAATCCGTCCGGCAGTTGCACGCCTTGCGGCGTGTCCAACGGCGCGATCTGCGCGCGGGGCTGGAGCTCCGCGGGCGTGGGAGCGACAGTGGAGCCGCAGCATCCGCTCATGACTCATCCCTCTCGGGTTCCCTGGGGCTACGAGCCCCAGACGCTGATTTGAAGCTTGTCTAAGTAGTACGAGCAGCATGGCGACTGATTAGATAGATGTCAAATTAGAGGCGAGTTGAATCAGCGTTGCCGACCCGCAAGACTTCCGGCACGGAGTATCCAAGGCGGTCTTCAGCACGATCGACAGCCACACGCGGGGCCGGTTGATGCGGTGGATCCGCCGGAATACGCGGGCAAAGCCCGCTCCGCTCACCTCTGATGGGGGCTGACTCCCGTTACGGTCAGGCTGAGTAGCCGGTTTGCCTCAGCGGCGGGGTTCGGGTGGTGTTCCGTGGCTAGGGCGATGCCGGTGATCAGGGTGAGCAGGTCGGTGATGGTCACGCCCGGTGTCAGCGTGCCGTCGTTCGCGGCGCGGCGCACCAGTGGGGCGCCCGCCTCGGTGAGCTGCTCCGAGGCGCAGTGCTCGTGCGCCACGTCGGGGTCGGTCGCCCGGGTCAGCGCGATGGCCAGCCCTCGGATGGTTGCGGCGTCCGCGATGACGGCGCTCAGCCACTCCAGCAGCGCGGCCCGGGTGTCGGCCCTGCCGGTCAGGTCGCGGGCGTGGGCGCACAGGCTCTCGATACGTTCGCGGAAGACCGCCTCCAGTAGCGCGTGGCGGGTGGGGAAGTGCCGGCGGACGGTGGCCGATCCGACTCCCGCGGTGCGGGCGATCTGCTCCAGGGAGGCGTCGGCGCCGTACGTGGCGATCGCTTCCTCGGCCACGGCGAGCAGGCGTGCGTAGTTGCGCCGGGCGTCGGCGCGCTGGGCCTGCATGGCGTCACCTCACATTTGCTAAGTGGCGGGGTCCGCCGTATCTTATCGAAGCATAAACGGCGGGGTCCGCCGTTTAATGTATGCGCACCTCAGGAGGAGACTCATGTCCACTGATCCCGCACCCGTCCTGGTCATCGGCGCCACCGGGCAGCAGGGTGGCGCCACCACCCGTGCCCTGCTCGCGGCGGGTGTTTCCGTCCGGGCGCTGGTCCGCGACCCCGCGACAGACCGGGCCAAGGCCGTCGAAGCGCTCGGCGCCGAACTGGTCACCGGCGACCTCCACGACCGCGACTCCGTGGTCAGGGCCGCGCGAGGAGCCCGGGCCGTCTTCTCCCTCCAGATGCCCGAGATGAAGGGGGGCGCCTTCGACTTCGACGGCGAACTGACCCAGGCCGTCAACCTGATCGAAGGCGCGATGGCCGCGGACGTGCCGCAGTTCGTTCACTCGTCCGTCTCCGGCGCCGGGCAGCACACCGAGTTCCCCGGCTGGACCGAAGGCCGCTGGGCGCCCCTGGAGCCCTACTACGCCGCCAAGGCCGGGATCCAGGACCGTGTACGCGAGGCGGGCTTCACGCACTGGTCGCTCATCAAGCCGGGCTTCTTCATGGAGAACCTCCTGCCCTCCGTGGCATACCTGTTCCCCCGTGGCGTCGAGGGCGGCCTGGCGACTGTGCTGAAGCCCCAGACCCATCTCTCCCTCGTCGCGGTCGACGACATCGGCACGGCAGCCGCCGCGGCCATCGCCACACCGCTCCGGTTCGACGGGGTCGAGCTGGAACTGGCGAGCGACTACTTGACGATGACGGACATCGCCAAGATCCTCTCCCGCGCTCTGGGCACCGAGCTGACAGCGCCTGACATGACCGAGGAGGAGGCGATCGCCGCAGGAATGCCGACGTGGGCGGGTCTCTCGCACGAACTCATGAACGTGGCCGGGCAACCCGCCCGCCCCGAATACGCGCGGGCCCTCGGCATCCCGCTCACGACCTTCGAGGAGTGGGCGCACGAACACCTACAGGCCACAGCCTGACACTGCCTGGTGTTCACTCCTCGTCCGAGCCGATGGCGGGCCACGAACTCCACCGCCTCATCCGGCAGCTCAACCCCGGCCTCGCGGGAACCGTCCCGGCCGCGTGTAGAACTTCAACAGCAGCGCGAAGCACCGTCCTATGCCGCAGGTCGCGATCGGCGATGCCAGGCGTCATCGGCAGCAACCACGCTTGGGCGGACCACCTAAAGAAGCGGTCGCGCTTGTCCCTGGTCTCGACGGGCATGAGGTGGCGTCCAGCTGTCGGGCCGGAAGGCCGGGGTGGGCAAGTTGAGCAGGTAGTCGCGGAGCTTGACGAGGTCGGGGTGGCGGTTGATCGTGTGCCGGGCCAGCGACCACGGGTAGACGGGCGTGGGGTGGCTGACGGGGATGCGTCTGAGGTCGTGCCTGGTGGGCCAGACGATGCGGGTGCGGGTGCCGACGAAGGTGGACAGGGTCGCGGAGTCGGTGATGGTGTCCATGAGGTGCTCGATGCCGAAGTTGGGCCCGGTCGGGTCGATGTGGAGGCCGAACTCCTCGGCCATCGCGGCGTAGTAGCCGCCCCATTCCGAGCCGGCGACGATGCCCGGCACCCAGATGCGGTGATCCGTCAGGTCGGACAGGCGGATGCCGGGGGACTTCGCGAGGGGGTGGCGGGGGCCGACGAGCAGGTCCAGCGGCTCGTCGTACACGCGCTCGTGGGCGATGGCGGCCGGTAGTGCGGCCGGGTCGTGGATGTAGCGGAAGGTGGCGTCGATGGAGCCGCCGAGGAGCGCGTCGACAGCTTCCTGAGCGGTGCTCAATCCGATGACGTCGATCTCCACGTCCGGGTGGCGGGTGTGGAAGTCGATGACGAGATCGGCGGAGGCCAGGCGTCGGCCCAGGACGTCGACCCGCAGGGCGCGGCCGGCGGGCCGGACTGACTGGATGGCCGCTTGGACCGCCAGGAGCGCCGTCCTGGCGTGCGGGAGGAATGCCTGGCCGTCCACGGTGAGTGCGGTGCCGTGCCGGCTCCGGGTGAACAGGGGAACACCGAGGAGGTGCTCAAGGGCGGCGATCCGCTTGGACACGGCCTGCTGGGTGATGCCGAGCTCGTCCGCCGCGTGCTGAAACTGGCCGTGTTCAGCGATGAGGACGAAGGCGCGCAGGACTTCGGTGTTCACGGCGGAAGCATATCTTCGAACAACCATCAGTTGTCCATAAAGCGCATTCTTTGTTTGTTTCCTGCGTAATCTCGGGTGTTTGATCGTCCCGGCAATACGTTTGGTTGTTGAAGCGAGGGGCGGGAATGGCGGGGGATGACGGGCTGGGCCCGGATTTCGGGTGGCTGTGGCGGGCCTTCGCGGCCAGTTCCCTGGGGACGTGGCTGGCGCTGGACGCCATTCCCCTGATCGCGGTCCTCGCTCTCGACGCCGGCGCGGCACAGGTGTCGTGGATCGCGGCGGTGAGCGGGGCGGTGGGCGCCCTGCTCGCTCTGCCCCTGGGGCCATGGGTCGAGTTCCGGCCCAAACGGCGGCTGATGATCCGTGCTGACGTGCTGCGCTGCCTCGCCCTGATGACGGTGCCGATCGCGTACGGCATGGGGGTGCTGAGTTACGTCCACCTCCTGGCAGTGGCCGTGGTGGTGGCCGCGGCCGACATCGTCTTCATCGGGGCCAGCGGCGCGCATCTCAAGGACCTCGTTCCCGAGCGGCACCTGGTGCGGGCCAACGGCCGCTTCGAGACCATCACCTGGATCTCGACGGCGGTGGGCCCGCCGGCGGGCGGCGCGCTCATCGGGGTGCTGGGCCCCGTCGCCACGATCACCTTGAACGCGATCAGCTACGTGCTGTCAGCGCTGGGCCTGCGCGTGATCTCACGGCCCGATCCCGCGCCGCCGGCCCGGGCGGCAGGCAGGTCCAGCCTGGCCGAGATCGTGGCGGGCTGGCGCGTCATCGCCGCCGATCGCGTGCTGCGCCTGCTGTTCGCCAACACGGTGCTCGTCGCCGCGCTCATCATGGCGACCGCGCCGTTGCTGTTGTACCTGATGCTGAACGACCTGGGTTTCACACCCCTGCAGTACGGGCTCGGCTTCGGCATCCCCTGCCTGGGCGGGCTCGTGGGCGCGCGACTGTCCCAGCCACTCGTCCAGCGCTTCGGCCAGCGCGACATCCTGCTCACATTCGGCGTGACACGAGTCCTCTGGCTGGCGGGGCTCGCCTTCGTAGGCCCCGGTACGCCGGGCCTCCTCGTCGTGATGGCGGTCGAGGGGGCCATGATTTTCTGCATGGGCGTGTTCAATCCGGTCTTCGCCACGTACCGGCTGCGGAGCGCACCGCATGACGCGGTGGCCCGCGTCCTCACCGCCTGGACCATCAGCACCCGCACGGCCATCGCCGCCGCCACGGCACTCTGGGGCGTGCTGGCCGGGCTGACGAGCGCACGCACCGCGATCACGATCGCCGGGATCTTGCTGATCGGCACGGCGATCCTCCTGCCATGGCGGCAACACGCGCGCGTGTCAGAGAAGGTCGATGGTCAGATCGGGCGGTAGTTCGCCGCCCAGGACGTCGATGGTCGCGTCGTCGCCGGTGACGGTGACCGTGCCCCAGCCGGTCCCGGCGACGAACGGGAATCTGCCTGGCCGCCGCCCGATGCGCAGCCGCCGCGTGGTGGCGTCGTAGCCGAAGCCGGTGTACGCGTCGAGCAGCGACCAGCCCGCCATCGCCCGCACGTAGTGGTCACCGCACTCGACCTCGTTGAACGGGTTGCGCCGGGTGCCGTCGTAGCGCTCCTGGATCGCCGTGACGATCCGCATGGCCTCGTCGTCGAGGCCTTCGTACAGGCAGTGGGCGGCCACCTGGTACTCCACGCCGGTCCACACCTCGTCGCAGTAGCGCAACGGCACCTCCGGACGGCCCCCGTTCGGCCAGCCGCACACCACCAGGCCGGTCTCGTCGCCGTCGGCGAAGACCCGGTAGTCGTGCTCGCCGAACCCGGTGCGCAGGTTGTGCCGCACGATCGCGGCGAGCGCGGCGCGCACCCGGTCGCGAGGCAGGAGGTAGCCGAGGCCGAGCTGGTGCGCCCACCACTGGCCGAGGAGCTGATCGGACAGGCAGCCCACGCCGAAGTCGTTGTCCTCGCCGGTTACCGGCTGGGCATAGTATTCGCCGTTCCAGAGGAGCTTGTCGTAGCTGTCGCGGCCCGTCGCGAACCGGTCCGCGAAGGCCGGCGCGGCGGCCGGTTCGACCAGTTCGGCCATCGCGCGCATCGCCTGCAGCGCGGCCAGCCACAGCCCGCCGACGAACATGTTCGGCCCGTGCAGGCTGATGTCATAGGTGACCGGCTGATCGCCGTGCAGCACTCCGTCGCCGTCGGAATCCCACGTTGTCGTGATGTGATCCATCAGGCGCCGCAGCGCGGGCCAGTGCCCGCGCAGCCAGTCGACGCCCGCGCCGTCCAGCACCGAGCGGTAGGTCTTGAGCACCGCGCCGAGCATGCCGTCCAGCGCCGGGCGTTCCGGGCCGCCGATCCGCACGTCGTGCAACTGCGGGAGGAACAGCGGCAGCTCCACCCGGTGCGGCAACGATCCATTGGGACCCTGCACGGAGAGCTCCGTCTCGCGCATGCTGCGCCCCAGCTCGGGGAAGAGCCTGGCCAGGGCCTGCTCGTAGTTGAAGACGTGGTTGCAGTTGAGCGGGCAGGAGCCGCCGGCGTCGCCGTTCCAGTTGCGGGTGGAGGCGCCGAGCGCGCCCTCGAAACCGTAGGCGCGCCCGTCGGCCGTACGGAACAGGGTCGGCGAGCGCACCAGCGTGCCCTGGGCGTAGACCACCTCCCGCAGCGGTTCCGGCAGGTCACTGTGGGCGACCGCGTCAGCCCACGCCCGCGAGGCGGTGTCGAGGTGATCCCGGTCGGCGAGGTAGGCGTCCAGCACGTCCAGCGCGCCGCCGAACCGGCCGGCGTAGTGGTTGCCGACCCAGAACTTGCTCGGCCCGTACGACTGCGTGGGACCGAACCGGTCGAAATCCGCGTACCGGTTGGGGAACCACCAAGCGTGGACGAAATCGATCGTGGTGGTCTCACCCGGACGCAGCGCGAACGCGACCGCCACGGCGGCGTCCCAGGTGTGCCCGGCCGGGCTCGGGCCGGCCGGGGCGCGGAGCGGAGACACCCCGTCCGCGACCGCGTCGCGCAGGGCCGCGTCGCTGTAGTCGCCCAGCTGGATCGGGGTCACCAGCTTCGCGGTCTCGACGAAACGCAGCATCGCCTCGGCGCTCATCGCGCGGGGCAGCGCCGCGGCCGGACCGTCGGTCCACAGCAGCATCTCGCCGTATGCCGGGTCGTCCTCGGCCAGGCCCGGATGATCCATCAGCACGCCGGTCTGGCCGGGACGGCGCAGCAGGCGGTTGACGTTGCCGCCGTAGCCCGCGCCGCGAGTGCCGTCGATCGGCGTGACACCGTCCCAGCCGACCGCGTTCTGCAACGTCCCGAGCAGCCAGCCGTGCCGGAACTCGGCGCTGGTGTTCGTCACGGTGAAGCGATACCGCACCAGCGGCAGCGCGCTGGCGTCCGGATCGAGCGGCACGAACGGCGTGAACGCCGAGAGCGACACCGCGACCGGCAGCTCCTCGTCCACGTACGACACCTCGGCGAAGGGATACTCTGCCCGGAACTCCGTGCTCGCCACGGTCGGCCAGGGCGGCAGGCGATCCGCGTCGGGCACCTCGGCGTCGGACACATTCGGCGCCGGGCGCTCGTGTGGCGGCAGCGGCGCGGACCGCAGCAGCCGGACCACGTCGCCGGGCGGCTCGGTCGAGGAGACCCGCAGCGCGAAGAAGCTGTCGGGCAGGAAGCCGCGATGGTTGGCCACCCCGGACAGCTGCCACTGGCGCAGCGCGCCGTCGCCGCCGAGAGCCACGTGTCCGGTGCCGAAGCCGCCGAGCGGAAACGCGACCGCGCGCCGGGCCTCTCCCGTGTAACGCCTCACCGGCGCCTTCCCTTCGTCAAACCAGTCGCACGGACGGCTGAAGACCTTGATCGTGAAATCGGTTTCACAAACGTAGGGCGAGGTCACAGGAGGTGTCAAGTGCGGTCACGACGGAGGCCGGTTTCACGCCGGGTCGTTGACATCCTCCCCGGCGTGAAACGCCGGGGATTCCCCCACGTCGCCGTGGAGTCCTTACTGCTTCTGCTACGCCGCGTGAGCGCCGTAGGTTGCGGGCGGCGCCAGGGTCGGAATTGCCTCACCTGGTCTTACCCGCCCTCCACAGTCGTTTTCAGTGTCCGCCAGCCCGGCGGCCACCATGTCTTTGTCCTGCCCTTCCCTGGCGAGGGTCTCCGCCTGCTCACGCAGGCGGAGACCCTCGGCCAAGATGTTCAACGCGGCCGCGATGTCCCGGTCGTGATGCTCCCCGCAGGACGGGCAATCCCAGGCTCGCACCCCCAGCGGCACCGTCCCGTTCCGCCAGCCGCAGCACGGGCACAACTGCGAGGAGGGAAACCAGCGGCCCACCGTAATGACCGCCCGCCCATATCGGGCCGCCTTGCCGCCCAGCAGCGTGCGGAACGCGCCCCATGACGCGTCGTTCACCGATTTGGCCAACCGGCCGCGTGCCAGCCCTCGCACCGCCAGATCCTCGATCACGACCGTTTGGTTCTCACGGATGATCGCTGTGCTGGTCTGGTGCAGGAAATCCCGGCGCGCGTCGGCCACCTTGGCATGCTGGCGGGCCACCGCGATCCGCGCCTTCTCCCGGTTCTTCGATCCTTTCTGTTTGCGTGACAGCGCCCGCTGCAGGCGGGCCAATCGTTTCTCCCGGCGGCGCAGCCACCGCGGATTGGCGATCTTCGTGCCGTCCGACAGGACTGCATAATGGGTCAACCCCAGATCGATTCCGATCTCGGCCTCCGCCTCGGGCAGCACCTGCCCGGCGTCGTCGACCTCGATCACGAACGAGGCGAAATAGCGGCCCGCCGCGTCCACGATGACCGTGACCGAGGACGGCACGGCGGGCAGTTCCCGCGACCAGCGCACCTCGATGCTCCCGATCTTGGCCAGATACAGGCTCCCGTCGCCGGGCAGGCGGAAGGCGGTGCGGGTGAACCGGGCCGACTGGCGCCGGTCCCGCCGCGACTTGAACACCGGCAACCCCATCCGCCGACCCTTACGCTTCCCGCTGACCGAGTCGAAGAAATTCCGGTACGCCACATCCAGGTCGCGCAAGGACTGCTGGAGCGGGACCGGGGACACCGCACCCAGCCACTCCCGCTCCGGCGTCCGTTTGGCCGCGGTGACACAGATCTTCTGCAGATCTCCGCCACCGATCCAGGGCAGCCCGGCCTTGCGGGCGGCTTTGCGCATCGCCAGCGCGTCGTTCCACACCACTCGGACACAGCCGAACAATCGAGCCAGGGCCTGACTCTGGGAGGCGTCGGGGTAGAGCCGGTAGTTGTAGCGCAGCCTCACTCCCGGGCCTCCTCCCACACCGGCCACACACCGTCACGACTCGAACACAGTAGCGTGTGACCGATGGCGGCGGAAGCCGAATATCCGCATGGCAGGCGCCTCCCCCGTCCATCCGGTCCTTGTGACCACATATCGGCGCAACGTCACGGAATGTCTGCGATGGCGCGATGGCGCGCCACCGCGAAGAACTATTTCTCCGCTTCCCCCAGCTGTGCCCAACCTCGATCATCAGGCGGCACATCGAGCAACGGCGCCGTCCACCCTGACCGGTCCCGGGTCCGCGCTCCGCGCTCCGGGGACCGCATTCATCCCCGCCCTGAAGGACGACGGGGCCTTCTGCGACTTCTCGGTAATGTGGAGCTCTATGGCCACGATCTACGAGGTAGCGGCGCTCGCCGGAGTCTCTCCCGCGACCGTCTCGCGCGTCTTCAACGGGCTCACCGTCTCGGAGGAGAAGCAGCGGCTCGTCCGCGACGCCGCCGCGCGGCTGGCCTTCACCCCGAACAAGACGGCCCGCCGGCTGCGCAAGCAGAGCTCGGAGATCATCGCCCTGCTCATCCCCGACATCGAGAACCCGTTCTACACGGCGCTCGCCCGCGGGGTCGAGGACCGCGCCCAGGAGTCGGGCTTCTCGGTCGTGCTCTGCAACACCGACGACAATCCCGGCAAGGAGCTGCGCTACCTGCAGATCGCCGCCTCCGAGCAGATGGCGGGCGTCATCCTGTCCCCGGCCTCGGACGAAGTCGATCTCGGGGCGATCGTGTCGCTGGGTCGCCCGGTCGTGGCGGTCGACCGTACGACGCCGTATCCGGTGGACGCCGTAAAGATCGACAACCGCGCCGCCGGGATCGCGGCCACCACCGCCCTCTTCGACGCCGGATACCGCAGGATCGCCTGCATCGCCGGCCCGGCCGGGATCGAGATGACCGAGGACCGCTTCCTCGGCTGGCGGCAGGTCGTCACCGCGCGCGGGACCGGCACGCACGAGGGCTACCTGCAGCACGCGAACTTCCGGGTGGAGGGCGGCCACGCGGCGATGAAGGCCCTGCTCGCCCTCGACACCCCGCCGGACGCGGTCGTGACGACCAACAACCTGATGGCCATCGGGGCTTTACAGGCGATCGCGGAGGCGGGGATCCCGCCGGAGACGTTCGGCCTCGCCGCCGTCGGCGAACTGCCCTTCATGGTGCTGGCCCCCGCCACCGTGGTGCAGGTCCGGCTTCCGGCCCGCTACCTCGGCAGGACCGCCGCGACGATGCTGCTCGACCGCATCGGCGGCGACACCCAGCCGCTCCGCACCGTGGTCCTGCGCGCGGAGGTTAGCCCTCCGGTGCCACCGGGCAAAGGCCTAGCCCTGTAATCGATGCCAGGACGTTATCTCCCTGATCAGAGGGCGTTCTGCAGACTTCTCAATCGACTCTTGACGAAATCGATTTCTTAGACTTCACTGTGGCGCACCCCACAGCTGTTAGAGAGGGACGCAGGCCTATGAACATCCCCCAGCGCAAGGTCGCGCTGGCCTGCGCGGTCACCGCGCTGGCGGCGACCGCCCTTGCGGGTTGCGCAAGCGGCTCGGACACGCCGCCGTCGTCGTCCGGCAACAAATCACTCGAAATCGTCTACTGGAACTACGGCCCCGCCGCCGAGAGCGGAAACAAGGCCACGGCCGACTCCTTCATGGCCTCGCACGCCGATGTCAAGGTCACCCTCACCCCGGTCACCGGCGAGAACTGGGGCACCTACTACGCGAACGTCGCGACGCTCATCGCGTCGGGCAAGCGCCCCGACCTGATGGTCATCTCCGGCGAGGGCGCCCAGTTCGTGCACGCCAACAACCTCGTCCAGCCGATCAACGCCTACCTCGACAAGGACGCCGGCGCGAAGGCGATCGTCGACGACATCGCCCAGGGCCTCATCGACGGATTCACCGTCAAGGGCGACGTCGTCACGCTCACCTACGGCTGGAACGACATGGTCGTCTACTACAACACCGACGTCTTCAAGAAGGCCGGTGTGCAGCCGCCGAGCGCCGACTGGACCTGGGACGACTTCAAGGCCACCGCCAAGAAGCTCACCGCCGACACCAACAACGACGGCAAACCCGACCAGTACGGCTTCACTTGGGCCAGCAACGAGATCTTCCCCGGCATCATGCCCTGGGTCGCCAACGCCGGCGGCAACCTCACCAGCGACGACGTCTGCACGGCCACGGCCGACACCCCCCAGGTCAACAAGGCCGTCACCTTCCTCAACGACCTGATCAAAGAGGGGATCGCCCCGGCGCCGATGCCGATGAGCGATGTCTTCACCCGGTTCCAGAACGGCCAGGTCGCCATGTTCGGCGCGGGCCGGTGGCCGATCGCCACCTTCCTCCCGGCGGGGTTCAAGGCGTTCGACATCCAGCTCTACCCCAAGGGCGACACCTACAAGACGGTGTTCGGCGGCGCCGGGTACCCGATCCTCAAGTCGTCGCAGAACCCGGACCTCGCCTGGGAGTACCAGAAGTTCACCGTCAGCGACGAGATAGAGAAGCAGTACGTCGGGACCCCTGACAAGCCAGGCGACTCCATCCCGTCGCGGCGCTCGGTGGCGGAGACGATCTCCAAGGTCGGCGTTCCTCCCGCCAACTCCGACCTTTACTACAACAGCATCGACAAGTATCCGACGCTCGTGCCGTACCCCGCCCCGGCGAAGTACAGCACGTTCGAGTCGACCGTCCTCCGCCACCTGCAGCAGATCTTCGCGGCCGAGACCCCGGTCTCCGACGGCCTCAAGAGCCTGCAGAGTGAACTGAGCGGCATCGTCACCTGCTGAAAGGCAGATCATGACAACCAGTAGCACACTGCGGCCCGGGGCCGGCGACCACTATGAAAAGTCAGCGGTCGCCGACCCCGGGCCCCCGGCCCTGCGCACCCGAAGGGGAGACGGGCCGGCCGCGCTGGCGTTCCTGACGCCGTCGATCCTCATGTTCCTCGTCTTCGTCCTCGCCCCGACCGTGGGCGTGCTCGGGCTGAGCTTCTACAACTGGAACCTGCTCAGCGACGGCACGTTCGTCGGCCTCGACAACTTCGACCGGCTCCTGCACGACGAGCGGCTGCTCGGGGTCTACGGCTCGACGACCTACATGGCGCTCGCGATCCTCGCCGTCAACGTCGTTCTCGGGCTCCTGCTCGCGGTGCTGCTCGAAACGCGGATGCCCCGCTGGCTGCGCGGCTTCTTCCGACTGTCCTTCCTGTTCCCCTTCGTCGTGTCGGCCTCCGCGGTCGCCCTGATCTGGCGGTTCCTGCTCAACAAGGACCTCGGCCTGGTCAACTACCTGCTCGGCCTGGTCGACATCGACCGGATCGACTGGCTCGGCTCCTCGGCCTTCGCCCCGATCTCGGTCATCATCGTCAACTCCTGGAAGACGATCGGGTTCTCGATCCTCGTCTACATCGCCGGCCTGCAGTCGATCCCGAACCAGCTGCGGGAGGCGGCCATCGTGGACGGCGCCGGCGCCTGGACCAGGTTCTGGCGGATCACCTTCCCGCTGCTCTCGCCCACCATCTTCTTCCTCGTCGTGATCAACACCATCAACTCCTTCCAGATCTTCGCCGAGCCGCGCGTGCTCACCCAGGGCGGCCCGGGCGACTCCAGCCGCACGATCGTGGAATACCTCTACGACCGGGCGTTCGGGGACTTCGACCTCGGCTACGCCTCCGCGATCGGCATCACCTTCGCGCTCGTCCTCGTCGTGCTCACCGCCATCCAGTTCTGGTTCTCGCGCAGATGGACGCACTACTCATGAGCATCCGTCACCTGACCGCCCGCGTCCTGACCTTCCTGGTCCTGGCCGTCGCCGCCCTCGCCATCACCGCGCCGTTCCTGTGGATCTTCCGTGGCGCCTTCTCCGGCTCCGACGCGGAGCTGTACCGCCTGCCGCCGGCCTTTCACGCCGAGAACCTCACGGTGCGCAACTTCGGCCAGGTCGCCGAGCAGGTGCCGTACTTCCGGTTCTTCCTGAACTCGATCATCGTGTCGGGCACGGTCACCGCCGCGCAGCTGATCACCTGCTCGACGGCCGCGTACGCCTTCGCCCGGCTGCACTTCCGCGGCAAGGGCGTGCTGTTCGCCGTCGTCATCGGGTCGCTCATGATCCCGATCCAGGTCACGATCGTCCCGCTCTTCCTGGTCATGTCGAAGATCGGCCTGACCAACACGCTGTGGGCGCTCATCCTGCCGGGCATCTTCAGCGCGTTCGGGATCTTCCTGCTGCGCCAGCACTTCCTGTCGCTGCCCCGCGAGCTGGAGGAGGCCGCGAAGATCGACGGCGCGGGCCGGTTCCGCACCTTCGCCCGGGTCATCCTGCCGCTGTCCGGGCCGTCGATCGCGACGCTCGGCATCCTGTGCTTCACCTACTGGTGGAACGACCTGCTGCTACCGCTGGTGATGATCAGCGACACCGAGCGCCAGACGCTTCCGGTCGGCCTGGTCCTGCTCGCCGGCCGGTTCTCCACCGGATCCCTGGGCACCATCGCGGCGGGAATCGCGATGGCGATCGTCCCGGTCCTGGTCGTGTTCATCGCGGCGCAGCGTTACATCGTGCAGTCCATCGCGTCGAGCGGGCTGAAGCTCTGATGCGCACCGCGACGCTGCCGTGGCTGGTCAAGAGCGGCGTGCAGGCGTGCTGGCACGAGCTGCCTCGCTGCCTCGCCGCGGGCGTGTTCGGCCTCGCCGCGGCGGTCCCGCTCCTGGTGGCGATCCTCGCCGCGGCCCCGACGTGGATGCTGGCCGCGGCGACTGTGCCGATCGCGCTCGCGCTGACCGGTCTCGCCCGGTTCGCCGCCGCTCTGGCGTGTGGCGACGGCCCGCGCCTGGCCATGCTGCGCCAGGTCGATCCGGCGCTCGCGCTGCTGCTCGCGGCAGGTGTGTCGCTCGCCGGGTTCGGGCTGGCCTCGGGCGGAGCCGCCGCGCTGGCCGCCACTCTGGGCGCCGCCGGGTTGCTGCTCGTCTTCCCGTACTCGCTCGTATATGGCGCGCTTCGCGGGCGGTACGGCCTGCAAGCGTTGCGGGGCGGGGCGATCCTCGTCGCGTACCGGCCGAGCTGGGCGTTCACGCTCGTCGGCCTGGGCTGGCTGGGCGGCTTCGCGGTCGCGGCCTCGACCGGCGTCCTGGCCGTCGTGGTCCTGCCGCTGCTGCTCGCGATCACGGCCACCCAGACGCTCGCGCTCCTCGGCGAGATCGACGAACTTCAGGGTTCGCGGCAATGACCCCAGGCGGGACCGGATGGCCGACGCGAAGGTGACGATCTACCAGGTGGCCGCTCGCGCCGGAGTCTCCGCGGCCACCGTGAGCCGGGTGATGAACGGAGCGCGGGTCTCCCCGGAGTCAGAACGGCGCGTGCGCGCCGCCGCCGCGGAGCTGGCCTTCACACCCAACCGGACCGCCCGGCGGCTGCGCCGCCAGTACTCCGAGGTCATCGCGCTGATCATCCCGGACATCGAGAACCCGTTCTTCACCGCGCTCGCCCGCGGCGTGGAGAACAGAGCCCGGGCAGGCGGCTACTCGGTCGTGCTGTGCAACACCGACGACGACCCGGCCCGCGAGGCGACGTACATCGACATCGCGATCGCCGAGCACATGGCCGGCGTCATCCTGGCCCCGGCCGACGCCACCAGCGACGTCAGCAGGCTCATCGCGGACAAACGTCCTGTCGTCGCCGTCGACCGGAGCCTGAACCGGCCCGACATCGACGCCGTCACCGTCGACAACCGGGCCGGCGGGCTGTCGGCCGCGGAGTCGCTCTTCGCCGCCGGGTTCTCGCGGGTGGCCTGCATCACCGGGCCCAGCTCGGTCGAGACCGCCCAGCTCCGCATGGAGGGCTGGCAGCAGGCCAGCCGCGACCGCCACGGCGCGGGCGACGACGAGCTGCTGCGCTACGCCGACTACCGCGTCGACGGCGGCCGCGCCGCCATGGCGGAGCTGCTCGCCCTGCGCGAGCCGCCGGACGCCGCGGTCGTCGCCAACAACCTGATGGCGGCCGGAGCGCTCGACGCCCTGCATGATGCGGGGCTCGCGCCGCCCGGGTTCGGCCTCGCCGTCTTCGGCGACCTGCCGTTCGCGTCCTTCGGGCGACGAGGCATCCGCGTCGTCGACCTGCCCGCCAGGAAGCTCGGCGAGGCGGCGGCGGGCGTGCTGCTCGACCGCATCGCCGGCGACGACGGCCCCGCGCGGACGGTGGTCCTGCGCGCCGACCGCACATTAGGGGAGATGCAGTGAAATCCTTTCTGGGCGTCGACATCGGCACGTCGAGCAGCAAGGGCGTGCTGGTGGACGAAACTGGGCGGCTGCTGGCCTCCGCCGTACGCGAACACGAGGTCAGCCGCCCGCGGCCCGGCCACGTCGAGATGGACGGCGAGCTGTGGTGGATCGAGTTCCGCGAACTCGCCGCCGAACTGACCGCCGGGGCCGAGATCGCGGCCGTGGGCGTCAGCGGCATGGGACCGTGCGTGCTGCTGACGGACGAGGACGGCCTGCCGCTGCGACCGGCGATCCTCTACGGCGTCGACACCCGCGCGGCCACCCAGATCGAGGACCTCACCGCCGAACTCGGCGGCCCGGAGGCGATCCTCGACCGGTGCGGCTCCGTCCTGTCCTCCCAGGCCGTCGGGCCGAAGCTCCGATGGGTCGCCGAGAACGAACCGGCCACCTGGAGCCGCGCCCGCCGCCTGTTCATGCCCGCCTCGTGGCTCGCGTATCGCCTCACCGGGGCGTACACGCTGGACTACCACTCGGCGAGCCAGTGCACGCCGATGTTCGACATCCGCGCCGTCGACTGGCACCGGCCGTGGGCCGGGCATATCGCGCCGCAGCTGGAGCTGCCGGCGCTCGCCTGGTCCGACGAGATCGCCGGGACGACCCGGGAACCGGTCGCGGGCATCCCCGCCGGCACTCCCGTCATCACCGGCTCGATCGACGCGTGGACCGAGGCCGTGAGCGTCGACGCCCAGAACCCGGGCGACCTCATGCTGATGTACGGCACGACCATGTTCCTGATCGCCACCGTCGAACGACCGCTCAGGACGCCGTCCATGTGGGGCACGGTCGGCGCGTTCCGCGGCTCGCACAACCTCGCGGGCGGCATGGCGACCTCCGGCGCGCTCACGACCTGGCTGCGCGACCTCGTCGGCGCGCCCGACTACGCCACCCTCCTCGCCGAGGCCGAAGAGTCCGGGCCGGGGGCGCACGGCCTGCTCGTCCTGCCGTACTTCGCGGGCGAGCGCACCCCCCTGCAGGACCCGGACGCCCGCGGCGTCATCGCCGGTCTGACCCTCAGCCACACCAGGGGCGATCTCTACCGGGCCGCGCTGGAGGCGACCGCCCTCGGCGTACGCCACAACGTCGAGGCGCTCCACGCCGCGGGCGCGCACGTCGAACGCGTCGTCGCGGTCGGCGGCGGCACGCGCGGCGAGCTGTGGACGCGCATCGTCAGCGACGTCACCGGCCTGCCCCAGATCATCCCGGCCACGACCATCGGGGCGGCCTACGGCGCCGCCTACCTCGCGGCGCGCACGACCGTCTCGGCCGCCATCACCGACTGGAACCCACCCGCGCGGACCATCACCCCGGATCCCGCGCTGCGCTCCGGCTACGACGAGCTGTACGCGCTGTACCGCGAGCTCTATCCGGCCACCCGAACCATCGCCCACACGCTCGCGGCCCGGGAACGGATGCTCGCGTGACCCTCGGAGGAGACACAATGAACAGCTACGCCCTCCCCGCTCCGGCCAGCCGCCCGGCCTCCTCGCCGGACACGGCCTATCTCATCGCCAGCGGAGACCTGCGGCCTACCGCCAACCTGGCGGGCTGGCCCACCCAGGTGCGGATGGAGGCCGACCTCACGGCCGCCTTCGCCGAGCTGGGCTGGACGGTTTTGCGGGCGAACCCGGTCGACCCGGCCACCGGCCACGGTTTCATCTCCAGCCAGCGCATGGGGCTGGAGGTGTTCAAGAACATCCCGGTCGACGCGCCGCTCATCGTCGCCGAGGCTGTCTGGCAGTACAGCCACCATGTGCTCGCCGGGCTGCGCACGCACCAGGGCCCGATCCTCACCGTCGCGAACTTCGCCGGCGACTGGCCGGGCCTCGTCGGCCTGCTCGGCCTCAACGCCGGAATGGCGAAGATGGGCGTGGATTATTCGACGATCTGGAGCGTCGACTTCACCGACGACTGGTTCAAGGCGGGCATCAAGAGCTGGGTGGAGAACGGGACCATCGCGCATGATCTGTCCCATGTGCGGGACCTGCCCGCCCTGCCCGAGAGTCCGGAACGCGCACTCGGGCAGGCGCTCGCCCGGCAACTCCTCGCCGACAAGGCCATCATCGGCGTCTTCGACGAGGGATGCATGGGCATGTACAACGCGATCATCGACGACGAGCTGCTCAACCCGATCGGCATCTACAAGGAGCGACTCTCCCAGAGCGCCCTCTGGGCCGAGATGCAGACCGTGTCCGACCAGGAGGCGGACGCGATCGGTGCCTGGCTCGTCGCCAAGGGCATGACATTCCGCCTCGGTACGGACGAAGCCACCGAACTCACCCCCGCGCAGCTGCGCTGGCAGTACAAGATGTACATCGCGGCGCTGCGCATCAGCGACGACTTCGGCCTGGACGCCGTGGGAATCCAGTACCAGCAGGGACTGAAGGACCTCTCGCCCGCCTCCGACCTCGCCGAGGGCATCCTCAACAACGTCGACCGCCCGCCGGTGACCTCGCGCGACGGGGCGCGGGTGCTGTGGGACGGGCAGGCCCTGCCGCACTTCAACGAGGCCGACGAGGGCGTCGCGGTCGACGCGCTCGTGACCAACCGCCTGTGGACCGCCATGGGCCTCGACCCGGCGACCACCCTGCACGACGTGCGCTGGGGCGAGGAATACGACGGCCAGTTCGTCTGGGTCTTCGAGATCTCCGGCTCGGTGCCCCCTTCGCACTTCGCCGACGGATACGCGGGCGCGGTCGGCTGGCGGCAGGACCCCGTCTACTTCCCGCTCGGCGGATCGACCATCAAGGGCGTCTGCAAGCCCGGCGAGATCGTCTGGAGCCGCGTCTTCGTCCAGGGCGGCGCCCTCCACGTCGACCTCGGCCGCGCCTCGGCGATCTCCCTACCCGCCGAGGAGACCGAACGCCGCTCCCAGGCGACCACCCCCGCGTGGCCCATCATGCACGCCGTCTTCCACGGCGTCACCCGCGACCAGTTCATGGCCCGCCACAAGGCCAACCACCTCAACGTCGCGTACGCCCCTGACGCGGCCACAGCCGACAAGGCGCTCGCCGCCAAGGCCGCCCTCTTCGCCGAACTCGGCGTCACCGTCCATCTGTGCGGCGAGACCCACCTGGCCTGACCTTCAGGGTGGGGCTCCAGCGTTGGGGCCCCACCCTGTCGCGATTTCTCCCAGCGTCCTGGACAGTGGTCTCATGACACGCGCCGTGCTGGTGTTCCTCGGACTTGCCATTCTGATCACCGCGCTGGTGCTCCTCGGCCGGGCTCTTCTGGTCGGCCGCGGCTCATCGCTCAGCCCCGCCGCACTCGACCAGGCCCTCCGCCAAGGCACGGCACCGGACCTGATCTACCTGGTTGAGGTGAAAGGCTACGAGATAGCCGAGCAATCGATCGGCGTCATCAACGACGAGGGATTCGGAGCCTTCTACTCCTCAACGGACGGCCGACGGGTGCAACTCAGAATCGATCGTGGCACCATGACCGATGCCCTGTGCCCCGGCGTACCGGTAACGGACATGAACCCACTGACGGCACCGGTACGGTGCGAGCGCGACGAGGTCGGCTGGTACCGCGAGGGCGGTGGCCACCACGAGTACGTCGCCGTCCACGAGGACCACCTCATCAAACTGGCGGGCTCTCTCGACGACGTTGACCGCGCCACGCTGAAGACAGCGGTCGCCGGCGCACGCCGCGTCACCACCACCGCCCCCGCCACGCCGCGACCCTCGCACACCCCGATAGTCCGCGGCGACCTACCCACCACCGGCGACGGCGCCCCAATCCAGAACACCGGCCCCGGCGGTTGACCGCCTACGCAGCCGGTCGCTGCCGCGATAGCTGAACCGCCCCAACCGCAGCTCCTCGCTGGTCGGTCTCGTCGAAGGTCAACTTGACGGCGAACCGGCCACCTGCCAGGAACGGACCGTCGATGCCGTCAGCGCTGGAAGGTGGGCGCGTGGTCGTGGGCCCACTCCCGGAACGTACGGGCCGGTCGGCCGGTCAGCTCCTCCACGGTGCGGGTGACCGGCTCCGGCTCGTCGACGATGCGGGCCCAATATCCGAGCGCCTGGTCCACGAAGGCCGGGTTTCCCCAGGCGGCGATCATCTGCTCGCGGGCCTCCTCGGGCGGCTGCTCGTCGAAGCGCAGGCTCCGCCCGATCACCTCGCCGATGACGCGCACTTGCTCTGCCTGGGTGAGCACCGCCGGGCCGGTGAGCACGTACCGCCAGCCGGTGTGCCCGTCCTCGGTCAGCGCCAGGGCCGCCACGGCGGCGATGTCGGCCTCGTGGATCAGTGACCGGGCCGCGCCCGCGTACGGCGCCCGCACCACGCCCGTGCCGCGGATTTCGCCAGCCCAGCCCAGGGTGTTGGTGGCGAACCCGCCCGCGCGGAGGAACGTCGACTGCGCTCCGGTTTGTTCGATCAGCTGCTCCATCTCGCCCCACACTCCGTTCTCCGTGCGGTCATCGCGTACGGAGAAGGCGGACAGGTAGACCACGTGGCGCGCGTGCCTGCCGATCGCGTCCACGACGGGCCGCGCCCCCTCCGCCGTGAGGAAGGGCCACAGCAGGAACACCGAGTCGACTCCCTCGAGCGCCGCGTCGAGGGAGCCCGGATCGGTCAGGTCGCCGCGTACCACCTCGACCTCGGCCGGCAACCCGGCCGAGCGTGGGTCCCTGGCGAGCGCGCGCGGCGTGACACCCGCCTCGACCAGCATGGCGATCAGGCGTCTGCCCACATTGCCGGTTGCCCCCGTGACCAGCACCTTCTTCTTCAGATCAGTCATGGCGACAATGCTCGGACTTAAACATTTGTTTAAGTCAATAGGCTCTGGGATGTGAGCACCGTGCCCTGGAACACCAAGGAACTGACCATCGGCGAGCTCGCCGAGCGCAGCGGCGTGCCCGCGTCGGCGCTGCGCTTTTACGAGCGCCAGGGCCTCATCCGCAGCCGCCGTACGTCCGGAAACCAGCGCCGCTACCACCGGACGACGCTGCGCGTGGTGGCGTTCATCCGCGCCTCGCAGAACGTGGGCATCCCACTCGCGGTGATCGGCGAGGTCCTGGGCTTCCTGCCCGAAGGCGCCACCCCGACCCGGGAGTTCTGGGTACGGGCGTCCGACTGCTGGCGCGAGGAGCTCAACGCCCGGATCGAACGACTGGAACGCATGCGCGATCTGTTCACCGAGTGCATCGGCTGCGGCTGCCTGTCGTTCGAGCAGTGCACCCTGGTCAACCCGGGGGACAAGCTCGGCGAGAAGGGCAGCGGGCCACACCGCCTCAGCTCAGGACCCCGCGTTGAGCGCGTCGAAGCCGAGCAGGTCAGCGGCGGTTGACACTCTCCTGGGAGGTGTAGCGGGCGCGCATGCCCGGGCCTGCGGCCGGGCCGGCGGTGAAGACGTACGTCCGGCTGTCCTCCAGGCGGCGGCCGGTCCTGGCGTCGACGACCACCGGCTCGACCTCTTCGCCGGTGGCCGCGTCGATCAGGATCATGCTGCGCTGTCCCGGGGCGAGGCGGGCGTTGCCCCAGGCCGCCATGGCGACGATGACCGGCCGCAGGGATCGGCCCAGCTCGGTCAGGACGTACTCATGGCGCACCGGATTGGTTTGGTACGGGCGGCGTTCCAGCAACCCGTCGGCCACGAGGGTCTTCAGGCGGGCGGTGAGCATGCTGGAAGAGATGCCCAGGTTCTCCTGGAACTGGTCAAAACGGGTGTAGCCGTCGAAGGCGTCGTGCAGGAGCAGCAGCGTCCACCACTCACCGACATGCTCGATCGTGGTCGACAACGGACATTCACGGTCCTGTGGTCTGGTGCGCCCTGGCATACCGCTCCTCGGTTACTGCTATTGTCGAAGCTACTTGCTTCTATTTTAGCAGTAACTACAGAGGAGACCGTCATGCCCATCGCCCTCGACTCGCTTCCCGGCACCATCTCCGGCTTCCTGGCCGCGCACGACACCCACGACATCGCCGCCGAACTCGCGCACTTCACCCCCGACGCCACCGTGGTCGACGACGGCAGCACCCACACCGGAATCGACGCCATCGAGACCTGGCTGAACCGCACGACCAGCGCATTCACCTACACCACCACACCGACCGCCGCCGAGCGGACCGGCGACCGCCAGTACACCGTCACCCAGCACGTGGAGGGCGACTTCCCCGGCGGCACCGTGGATCTTCACTACCGTTTCACCCTGCGCGACGCTCTGATCGAACACCTCATCATCGAGCCCTGAAGGCCGCCTGTCCTGCACCGGGAAATCCCTGGTTGTCGGCGACGAACACCGAGTCAGCCCGGAAGCGTCCCCGACAGCGACCACCACCTTGGGTCACTGCTCACCCGATCGGGTTGCCTGTGTGGTGTTTCTTCATCGCCGCGAATTCCTCCTCCAAGGCCGCGATGAGGATGGGCAGGTCAGGGACGTGGGTGGCGTCGGCGGCGATCGTGACTGTCAGAACGCCGGTGTAGGACAGGACGGTGAAGGCGATGGTCACGTTTCCCCGTACCAGGGAGATCGGGATGACGGTGCGGACCGGGGCGTCGGCGAGGGTCAGCGGATGTTCGGAGCCGCGCAGGTTGCTGACGACGGTGTGGATCAGACGCTGGTGGTTGAGCATCCAGCGCAGCGCGTGCAGGCGGGCGGAGATCCGGTTCACCCCGGCGACCAGTTCGGCGGAAGCTCCCCGTCTTGCCGCCGCCTTGCCGGCTCGCGTGATCGCCGCTGTCCGCTCCAGCCGGTGTGCCAGGGTGCCCGCGGTGGGCAGGCTGATCGGCAGGACGCCGACCTGGTTGCCGAGTTGGGCGATGGTGGCCGACGGCCGTGCCGACACCGGGATGGACACCACCAGCGCCGGTAGGGTCTCGTCGCGGGTGTGCAGCAGTGTCCGGATAGCGCCGGTGACGGCGGCCAGGACGGCGTCGTTGACGGTGCCGCCATGGGCGTGCGCGGTTCGCCGGACTTCTTCGAGGGGCGCGGTGACCACGGCCACCCGCTGGTGTCGGCCGGTGGGCCGGTTCAGGGAACTGCGGGCCGCCCGTGGGACGGCCCGCAGGTCCGTGACGGCGCGCCTGACATACCGCCAGGCACGCGGTGCGCGGGCGAGCGCACGCAGGCGACCGGCCCACGCGTCGGCGGCGAGCCTGTGATAGGGCGGCAGCCGCCGCGGGAACGCGTCCGGAGGTGTGGGCGGGGTTACGCCGTCGGCCAGCCCGGCCAGGATGGCCAGGCCTCCCATGCCGTCGGTGAGCACGTGGTGGAAGCAGGCGATCAGTGCCATCTGGTGATCCGGCAGGCCGGTCACCAGCCGCATCGACCACAGCGGCCGGGACGTCGGCAGCGGCTCGCTGAGCATCTCCGTGGCGAGGTCGAGCAGCGCGTTCTGGTCGCCGGGCGGTGGGCAGCGGGTGACCCGCAGGTGATGGTCGATGTCGAAGGACGGGTCCTCGATCCAGATGGGGCGGCCGCAGCCCACGGGTGTGCGGACCAGTCGATGGCGCAGCCGCGGGATCGCCTGGACGCGCTGGGCGATCAGCCGCCGCGCGAGCGCCACGTCGAAACCCGGCCCCGGGTCGAGGATCAGGCAGGCTCCGAACTGCATGGGAACCGGCCCGACATCGACCGCGAGGTTGACCAGGTCGGTGCCGCTGGCGCGGTCGATTTTCGCGTGTGTCACAGCCCGTGCTCCTCACACCCGTACGCGTTCCCAGCCTGGCCCGGCCGCACGCCGCTCGTCATGAGGCGGAGGTCATCATCAGTGGTGCCATTGGTCGGCTCGCCGGGACAGGCGTTCACGCCGGTGATCCTCGGATTGCCCGCGCCAGGTGGAGGCCGAAGGACGCGGGCAATGGGACGTACGTCCCTCGCCTCCACCGCTGCCGACTGTTTGGCTGGGAACGGCGAGCCGCCACCGCGTGGTCGCCATCGATAGACCGTCCCAGCGGAGGACACAATGATCAGATCTCTCGTCAAGGCGGGCGTGGCAGTCGGCGCGGTCACCGCCACATACGCGCTGTTCCTGCGCAAGTGGAGCCTCACCTGGGGTGCGACCCCGGAGGAAGCAGGGCGCGAACTACCAGGAGACGAACTTCTGCCGCCGCCCTGCCTGATCTCCACCCGCGCCGTCACCATCGGGGCGACCACGGACGCCGTCTGGCCATGGCTGGTCCAAATGGGCAGCGGCCGCGCGGGAGCGTACACCTATGACTGGATCGAGAACCTGCTCGGCCTGAACATGCACAGCGCCGACAAGATCCTTCCCGAGTACCAGGATCTCAAGGTCGGCGACAAGCTCCCGCTGGGGGACACCGGACCGGTCATGTGCGCCGAGATCGTGGAACCCGGCCGGGCGCTGGTCTTCAGGTCCGGCGACGGCACCTGGGTGTGGGCCTTCATCCTCCTCGCCCAAGGCAAGACCACGCGCCTGATCAGCCGCAACCGAATCTCCACTCCGGATGCGGGACCGTCCGCCAAGCTGCTCAACCTGCTGATCGTCGAACCGGGCAGCCTCATCATGGAGCGCAAGATGCTGCTCGGCATCCGCGAACGGGCGGAACGAACCACACCGGAGGGTACGGGCGTTCAGGTCGCCGGCCGCTGATGCCCATCCGCCCCCTGGCTCCTGCGCCACGTCCCTGCCCGCGAGCAGCGCGTCGTCATCGGGGCCGGCTTGTGGACTTCGTCCGTACCGCTATGTGGCTCACGGCCTGCACCCGGCCACGGGTCGCCCTGGTGAAGGCGAGCCAGGCCGCCCGGCGGATGTCCTCGATCACCACGTCGTCGGGATCGTTGAGCAGCGAGACATGGATGTGCACGGCGCCCTCGACGTCGAGCAGCCGGACATCAGGTGTCTCTCGGAGTCGTCGTGCGATGGGCGCCACCGCCTCGATGACCGCTCGGCGGACGACCGGGCCGGTGGGCGCCACCGCCTTCGCGCACGCCGCGAGGAGCTCATCCTGCTCGCACACCTCCACGGCTTCCTCGGCGAGGGTGGATCCAGTGGGAGGGCGACCGGCGATCAGGAGTGGCGTGCCGGTGCGCACCGCGCACATCGCTCCCGCCTCCCGCATGGTGAACGGCCCGGGAGCCGGTCTGATGTCCACCACCAGATCCACCTCACCAGGTCTCAGCGGGCAACGGCCGCCGACCGCCAGCCCGATGCAGGGCGCGGGTCCTACATCGGCGCCAGCCGGATGGCAGAACACGACGTTGTGGCCGTCGAGGGCCAGCATCGCCCCTGGGACCGTTCCAGCCGCCGGAACGGATTCGGTGACGAGGACTTTCATGGACGCCACCCTGCCCGGCCACGGGCGCGCCACGTCAGGGGCTGAAGTCCTTTGCCGCAGGCCAAGAGTCCATTTCCCGAAACCGCGCTACCAACCCCCATCTTTCCCATTAATACAGAGCGGATCGGCCCAAATCATCCGGCACTTGTCGTCTTCGACCCGCCGCGGCGCCATCTGAGGGTCGCGGCGCCCGTTATCCCAAGCCCGCAGGCCCTTGGGCGGGCGGCCTCGATCTGGCGTAGCCGCTGACCTCCTGCCGTTGACCTCCTGCCGCTGACCTCCTGCCGCTGACCTCCTGTCGCTGGATCAGAGCCGAAGGTCCCGTGCCCGGCGGGCTTCGGGCTCTGATCAGCACGTCGTCCTTGAGGGAGCGTTGAATCGACGGACGCCCATCCGATGGAGGCGGGCGCGATGTTGTACGACTTCGCCGACGGAACCAAGGGCATGGAGGACCTGCTCGGCGGCAACGGGCCAACCTGGCCGAGATGAGGGGATGAGGTGGGTGCGATGACCATCGTGGTCGGCTACGACGGAACCGACTATTCCATGCAGGCCCTGGACTGGGCGATGGATGAGGCCGAACACCGGCACGCGCCCCTCCTGGTCGCGCACGCCTGGCACTGGCCGTACGAGCCGGGCGACGACCTCGGCCGCGACTCGCTGCGGCGCGCGGCCGAGCACGTGCTGTGGCACGGCGCCGAGTGCGCCCGCAACTGCACCAGCGGCCTGACCGTGGACAGCGACCTGCGCGAAGGTCCGGCGGCCGAGCATCTGATCGAGCTGTCCCGTGTCGCCGACCTGGTCGTCGTCGGATCGCGCGGGCGGCGGGCGCTGGTTCGTACGATGATCGGCTCGGTCGCCGACCGTGTGGTGACCCACGCCCACAGTCCGGTCATCGTGGTCCGCGGCGCGGGCTCAGTGCCCCGGCGGCCCGATCCCGGCCCGATCGTCGCCGCCGTCGCCGGACACGACCACCCTGCCGACGATCACGTGCTGGAGTTCGCCTACCGGGAGGCCTCGATGCGTGGCCTGCCCCTGGTGGCGGCGCAGGCCTGGCAGTATCCGGTCGCCTGGTCGCCCGGGACGTCGCTGTTCCTGCCTGACTCGTTAGGTGAGGAGGTCCTCGGACCGATCACCGAAGCGTGGCGGACCAAGTATCCCGAGGTCGAGAGCACACACCTACTGGAGGAAGGTCCGGTTCCCGATGTCCTGACCCGGCTGTCGGCCACGGCCACGCTGCTCGTCGTCGGCGCCGCGAGATCGCCTGGTCCGCTGGGCCGGATCGGGTCGGTGACCCGCCCGGTCCTGCACCGTGCCACCTGTCCCATCGCGGTCGTCAGATGACGGTGAAGGGGATGCCGTGCACCGCGTTGGCAGGCGCTTCGACCTCGATCACCCCGGCTCGCTCGGCGGGTCCGAGCGCGTCGTCCATCAGGAGCCGGATGCGAACCGGTACTCGCGGTGGTCCAAAGGTCCCTTGTGAAAGTGACGTTCGCCCGCAGTTCGCGGTCGTGCCGACAGGGTCCCATAGAAGGGGAACCCGAGTCTGCAGAGGAGACCGTTATGGCTGGACTGGTCGTTGTCGGCTCGCGCGGGATGGGCGCCTTCGGCTCGGCAGTGCTCGGCTCGGTGAGCCACGGCGTTCTCCACCGCGCATCATGTCCCGTCGCCGTCGTCCGCCCGTGCCAGGAGGAGCGATGACCACGCTCCCGCTCACCGCGGCCGACATCATGACCCGCGTCGTGGTGACGATCACACCGCAGGAATCACCGCTGATGGCGTGGGAGGTGATGCGGCGTGCGGGGATCCACCATATTCCGGTCGTCGACGAGAACCGCCGGCTGCATGGCATCCTCAGCCTGCACGAACTGGCGACGGGCTGGTCGGGCGCCGTGGGTGACCTGGCACGACGGGAAGCCCGCGATTTCCTGAACGACCGCAGGCTGCCCCGGATTCAGAAGGATCAATCGATCGCGCACGTCTCCGCGTTGATGCTCGACTCGGGCAGGGACGCGCTCCCCGTGGTCGACGAGCAGGGCTGGATTGCCGGCATCATCACGACAATCGACATTCTCAAAGCAGTCGCCGGCCGAGTGGAAACGACCACCGGGACAGGGCAGGTCAATTCCGCGATGTTCCGTATCGAAATGGTGAGCCCGGAATCGAATGATGAATCGGGCCACCGTTAAAGGCGATTTCCACGTCGCAAGGCCGGTCCTCGTGGACTAGGGCGGACGACGGCGCCCTCGTGCTGGCCTGGGGTGACCTCATGCGGCTCTCAGGATCGCCAGTGGCGAGGGTGTCGTCGGCGGCGAAGACCGCGACCGGACGCTCCTTTAGGACAGCAGTTCTCGGGCAGTGGTCAGGGCGTGTCGTGCGGTGCCGGACCAGGCGTACGTCGCCGAGGTCATGGCCTGCTTCGGCGAGCGCGGTGCGATATCCGTCGAGTCTGCGCTGTGATGGTGTGTGGCGGAGGGCGAGGAGGGGCATGAGCCGTTCGTATGTGGTGACAGGGGGAGGCAGGGGGATCGGCCGGGCGCTGGTTGAGCGGCTGGTCGCCGGGGGCGGCATGGTGGTCGCGATCGAGCGGGATCCGGCGGCCCTGGCCTGGGCGAAGGAACATCCTGCGGGAGGGCGCCTGGTCTGCGTGGCCGGTGATGCCGCCGATGAGCGCGTCACGGAGCGGGCCGCCGACGCGGCCGAGGCCGTGGCGCCGCTGGCGGGCTGGGTCAACAACGCCGCCGTGTTCCGGAACGCCTCGGTGCATTCGGCCACCAGTCGGCAGGTGCTGGAGCTGATCGCGTTGAACCTGGACGCGGCCGTGGTCGGGTGCACGACCGCGGTCCGCCGGTTCCTCGCCGCCGGAACGCCCGGGGCGATCGTCAACGTCTCCTCCCATCAGGCACGCCAAGCGGTCCCGGGCTCGCTGCCGTACGTGACCGCCAAGGCGGCCATCGAGGGGATGACCCGGGCACTGGCGGTCGAATACGGCCCGCACGGCATCCGGGTCAACGCGGTAGCACCCGGCTCGGTGCACACCGAGCGCTACGCCGGTTTCCTGTCCTCCCAAGAAGCGGAGGCCGCCGCCCGCATCGAAGAACAGATGGCCGTCGTGCACCCGCTTGGCCGGGTGGCCGACGCGCAGGAGATCGCCGCCGCCATCACGTACCTGCTGTCGCAAGACGCCGCCTTCATCACCGGCGCGACCCTCCCGGTCGACGGAGGCCGGACGGTCCTCGCCCACGACCCGGAAGCGTGACCGGCGCAGCCGCCGCCGTTGCAACGCGGATCAGGTCAGCAACTGTACGAAGGCGGCTGTGCGGCGGCCAGGCGATCACCGTTGTCACGGGCGGAGCGTCCAGGACCGGTACGGCGGCGAGGTCCCGGCGCAGGTCGGCGCTGGCTGACTCGGGAATGACCACGGTGGTACGGCCTAGCGCGATCAGCTGGAAGAGCTGTGTCAGGTTCCTTACCTCTGCGCCCGGTCCTTCTGGGTAGTTGCCGTCGGGACCGGGCCAGCGGGCCATCGGGAGCTTTGGCAGAGTGGTGACGTCGGCCATCCGGACCTGGGAATGGCTGGCGAGCGGGTGTGCGGTCGGCAGGATCGCGACCTGTCCCTCTGTGTACAGGGTTTCGGTGTCGAGCCCGGCTGCTGAGTCGAAGGGCAGGTGTAGCAGAGCCACGTCGGCTTGCCCGTCCTCCAGCAGCTGCTGGTGCTGGTGTGCCTCGCAGAGCAGCAGATCGACGGTGGCTGCGCCGGGTTCTGCGACGTAGGCGTCGAGCAGTTTCGTCAGCAGTTCGCCGGCGGTGCCGGATTTGACGGCGAGGACAAGGCTGGGGGGTGCTGTCGCGGCCCGTTGGGTACGCCGCTCAGCTGCGGTCACTGCGCTGAGGATCGCGCGTCCTTCGGCCAGCAGCACGGATCCGGCCTCGGTGAGCGTGACCTTGCGGCTGTTGCGTTCCAGCAGTGCGATTCCGAGCCGCCGTTCGAGCTGGTTGATCGTGCGGGACAGGGGCGGCTGGGCTATCCCAAGGCGCTGGGCAGCCTTGCCGAAGTGCAGCTCTTCGGCGACGGCGACGAAGTACCGCAGCTCGCGTATCTCCATGAGCCCAGGCTAATGACGGCAGACGGCTGATCGATACCGCTCGGGTATTACTGCATTACCGAGATGGTGTTGGGTGCCCGGCTGCAGTGCGGGCATGCTCACTGTCGTGAGCGAGAAGACGATCGCGCTGGTCACTGGCGCGAATAAGGGAATCGGGTATGAGATCGCGGCCGGGCTGGGTGCGCGGGGCTGGAGCGTTGGTGTCGGCGCCCGGGACGAGCAGCGCCGGGAGGACGCCGTGGCGAAGTTGCGCGCGGCCGGCGCCGACGCGTTCGGCGTACCCCTGGACGTGACCGACGGCGGGAGCGTGACCGCCGCAGTCCAACTGATCGAGGAGCGGGCAGGACGGCTCGACGTACTGGTCAACAACGCCGGCGTTGCCGGCGGCTGGCCGGAGGAACCCACGACCATCGACCTCGAGACCGTGCGGCGACTGATGGAGACCAACGTCATCGGCGTCATCAGGGTCACCAACGCGATGCTGCCGTTGCTGCGCCGTTCGGCGCACCCGAGGATTGTCAACCAGTCCAGCCACGTCGGCTCCCTGACACTACAGACCACACCCGGCGTCGACCTCGGGGGGATCAGCGGGGTCTACGCGCCGACGAAGACCTACCTGAACGCCGTCACCATCCAGTACGCCAAGGAGCTGAGCGGCACCAACATCCTCATCAACAACGCCTGCCCCGGTTACGTGGCCACCGACCTCAACGGATTCAGTGGGACACAGACCCCCGAGCAGGGCGCGGCGATCGCCATCCGGCTGGCGACCCTGCCGGACGACGGTCCGACCGGCCAGCTGTTCGACGACAACGGGGTCGTACCCTGGTGACCTTGCGCCGCGGTGGGTTCGATCCCCCATTCGGGGGGAGTCAGACTCGGGTACGTCGGGAGGCGAGTTCGAACAGCCAGGTCGCCCGGGCCGCCTTCAGGCCGTACTCGGCGAGCAGGCACAGTGCCACCAGCAGTGCTGTCACGATGACCGGGTAGGCGACGGCGAGTACGGTTTGCACGGCCGGGCTCGCGTTGGACAGCCTCCCGATCAGGGCTATGTGTAGTAGCGCCAGCAGCGGCATGTGGATGACGTAGATCGGGAGCGTGCGGCGGCCGAGCCAGGACAGGGCCGCGCCGATGTGGGTCCATCGGGCCACCAGCGGGGCGGCGCTGAGGCCGAACACGGTCCCGATCAGTGACACCGTCGTCCAGATTGTGGGGGTCTGCTGGGTGGCGGTGGCGGCCATTGCCGCCGTAGCCACGGCGTACACCGCGGCTACGGCGGCGGCCCGGCGCCAGCTGGTGTTGCGGACCAGGCGTTCGATGTGTGGGCGCAGGTGCAGGCCGAGCAGGAAGAACACGAAGTTCTGGAGGAGCGAGCCGCGGTTGCCGGGGGTGGCGATCAGGTCGGCGGCGGCCACGACCGCCAGTAGGGCGGCGGCGCCGAGCAGGATCGGCACGGGTACCCGGTGGAGGGCTTTGGCGGCGACGAAGTAGATCGCGAGTGCGTAGAGGTACCACAGGTTGGGTGGGGTGATCGTGAGCTGTTCGGCGAATTGGCCGAGGCTGCGTGCGGCGGTGGTGTCGAAGCCCGGAGTGAACCACAGGATTGCGGTGTGGATGAGCATCCAGATTAAGTACAGGTAGAGGAACTTGGCGACGCGGGAGCGTACGACCACTCGCCAGGGGCGATGGTAGGCGCTGACGGCGAACATGCCGGAGATGGTGAAGAAGAGCGGCATCCGCAGGGTCATCAGCTGGTCGCCGAAGAATCCCCACATGGCCGGGATCGGCGCGCTGATCTTCCAATCCACTTGCAGGTAGTGCTTGTTGACCGTGTGCCAGAGCACGACCAAGAGGATGCAGACGCCCTTGGCGACATCTGCCCATACCGCCCGGGACGTCGTGCTCTCGACCTTGGTCGTCGTGCCTTCGATCTTGGTTGTCGCCGTTGTCATCTTCATCACGCCTTCCCGGTGAGTAGGCAAATCTGTTCCGGTGCGGCGATGATGAGGATGGCGGAATCCGCAATGCGGATAAGTACGCGCTCGCCTCAATTCATAAGCGTGGTTTTTCGCCGACTCCGAGGTTCTGGGAATCCTTTGATCTGGGCATATTTAGAAATAGCTCCATCCGCCTTCAGTGAACTTTCAATCCCCTTGAAACGGGTGATCGCTGATCAAGTCGAGCATTGATGTGCTGGGTTTCCGGCTCGCCACGGGCAGCGAGCAGTTGGTCGGCGAGGAGACCGCGGAGCTGGAGAACGCTGGATGCGAACAAGATTGAGCCGATCCACAAGGCGACCACGGGCACGGACGGCAAGGCCACGGGCGCGGGCGGCAAGTATCACGGGTGGGGCGGCGAAGCCACGGGTGCGGGTGGCCAGGCGATCACGGGCGCGGGCGGCGGCCAGGAGTTTGGTCCGCTTTGTCGCCTGCGGCTGGCGACTAGTCAGATGGTTATCACCCGTGAGGAGATGTCACGTTCCGCGTTGGATATCTAGAGTCCGATATATGACGGATGGTCCGCGGATGACGCTGCAGACGATGCTCGTGCTGGAAGAGATGCTGTCCGACCCGGCCAAGCGCCGCTACGGGCTGGAACTGTGCGAGAAGACCCGCCAGCCCAGCGGCACCATCTACCCGATCCTGGCCCGGCTGGAGCGTGAATTCGGCTGGATCGAGCGCCGCAAGGAGTCCGCGGCCGAGCACCTGGCCGAGGGACGCCGCGCCCGGTACTACTACACGCTGACCGAGAAGGGCGCACTTCGGGCTCGCGCCGCCCTCGATCGAGCCGAGCGGTCCCGCGGACCGGCCGCGAACCTCCGGCCGGCGACGTCATGACCGGCCACGAATCTTCGGCAGACGACGTCATGACCGGTCGCGAACCTTCGGCTGGTGACGTCATGACCGGTCGTGAGCCTTCGGCTGGTGACGTTAGGGCCGGCCTGGTGGAGCCGCTGCTGGCGCGGTTGCCCGCCGAATTCACGGCTGCGGAGCGTGGCAGGATCCGGCGTGCTTACGAGTTCGCCGCCCGGCGCCATGTTGGCCAGGTGCGCAAGAGCGGCGACCCGTACATCACCCACCCCGTCGCAGTGGCGGAGATCGCGATCGATGCCGGTCTGGACTGTGCCACCGTCTGCGCTGCACTGCTGCACGATGTCATCGAGGACACCGGATGCGACGCCGCGCAGCTTCGCGCGGAGTTCGGCGAGGAGATCACCACGCTGGTCCAGAGCATGACCGAGCTCGACCGCAGGCACGATCAGGCGGCCATCGATGCCGCAGACGACCGCAGTCTTGCCCTGAAGGTGATCGACCGGCTGCACAACATGCGCACCATCCAGCACCTCGACCAGGAGAAACAGCGGCTGAAGAGCCAGCAGACCCTGGACGTCATGGCGCCGCTCGCCGGGCGCCTCGGTCTGCGGGACGTCGCGGACGAACTCGAATCGATCGCGCGCGCCCGCCTGACCCACCTCCCCGGGGACACCGGCGCGACGTACCAGGTACTCGCCTTCGGCGCGCTGCTTCTCCCAGTGGCGGTTAGAGCGAGCTATCTGGACGAATGGCTCGGCGAGCTCGACGTCCTGCGGGATCGTCGGGCCCGCACCCGCTTCGCGCTCAGGCTGGCCATCAGCATGCCCGCTCTGGCTCTGACCCTGCGCCGCCCGACGCGGCACACCTTGACCGGCTGTCTCCTGACTTTTCTCCGCTGGATCTTGCGGACAGACCTGCGCACCTGGACCCCACTGACCGTGCTGCTCGGCTGGATGATCGTGGAGACCGCACGGAACAGCCTTGGCGACGCCGTGGTCATCCTGATCACCGTGCCTCCCGTCCTCCACGCCGGCGTCACCCGCCTGCGCGCGAAACTCGGCCTCGGCCAACCAGACAAGCCCATCTAGCGGCCAGAACTCCTCGCGGGCCTGCTCGCCGGTGACGGCCATGTGGCCGGGGGAGTGGATCCCGACCGGCAGCGGGTCGCGGCCGCGCCTGGCCGAAGAATTGGGAGAACGGCGCGGAGCGGCCGGAGGGCCGCCGGTGATCGCGAGCATCAGCGCATACCCGTAGTGGGCGGCGCGGATGGCGGACTGGGGACGTCGACTCGCCGGGTGCCGACCTCAAGGCCCTGAAGGATGAGGCCGCTAAGGGGCCTTGTTGCCTGACCGACCTACGGCTAACGTGACGTTACCAAGATTCTAGAAACGTGGAAGTAGGTGGCCGTGGGTTCCCCAGCTGAATCATTCGACCTCGTCATCGTCGGAAGTGGCGGGGGAGGGCTGACCGCGGCCTTGGCAGCGGCTGAAGCAGGGCTCAAGCCGGTGATCCTGGAGAAGCGGGAGGTTGTCGGGGGCTCGACATCGATGTCGGGGGGCGTCGTCTGGATGCCGAACAATCCCTTGATGCGGGCCGCGGGTGTGCCGGACTCCTACGAGGCGGGACTGACCTACCTTCAGTCCGTGGTCGGGGACCCGGACGACGCCTCGTCGATGGAACGGCGGAAGGCGTTCCTCGCTCAAGGTCCTGCGATGATCTCGTTCATCCAGCGCAAGGGCGTCAAGCTCACCCGCTGCGAGGGCTACAGCGACTACTACGACAACCGCAAGGGCGGACACGCCCGAGGCCGTTCGATCGAGGGGATCCCTTGGGACGGCAGGCAACTCGGCGAATGGCACAGCAAGATCAACCCGGGCATGGGCCGCAGCCTCGATCTGGCGGTCATGACCAACGAGGTGCGCAACCTTCCCGCCGCGTTCCGTTCGGCCCGCTCGTTCCGAGCCGCGGCTCGAGTGGTATTGCGTACGAAGATCAGCAGGCTACTCGGCAAGGATCTGCTCACCAACGGCATGTCGCTGGTCGGCCAATTGACCAAAGCCTGCGTCGATACGGGCATCCCGATCTGGCTGAACACAGACGTCCGGGAACTCGTTGTCTCCGAGGGCCGGGTCGTCGGCGTACGGGCCGAGCGTGACGGTGTGCCCACGGTCGTGACCGGCACCGGAGGGGTCCTGCTCGCGGCGGGCGGCTTTGAACGCAACGGCGAGATGCGGCTCAGCTACAACGCGGACACACAGCCGAACGACGGTGAGCGGACCATGGGCAACCCGGGCAACACCGGCACGGTCCTGCAGGCCGCCATCGCGCTCGGAGCGAAGGTGGACTACATGGACGAGGCGGTCTGGAACCCCGCCCCCCGCCGAGAGATCGCCATCTCGAACCTCACCACCGCCCGGCAGTTCCCCCACACGATCTTCGTGAACAAGTCGGGCCGCCGCTTCGTCAACGAGTCGAACTCCTACATCGAGGTGGTGAAGGCGATGTACGCGAACGACGCCGTACCCGCCTGGCTCATCTTCGACGACGCGTTCCGGCGCAAGTACCCATGGGGACGAGGCATGCCCAAGATCCGCAACCTCGCCTCGGTGCTTCCGGGCCGGCTGCCGGAGGAATGGGTGTCCCAAGGCTGGATCAAGCGCGCGGACACCGTGGAAGAACTCGCCCGGCTGATCGGCGTCGACCCGCGGACACTGGCCACCACGGTCGCGAACTTCAACGAGTACGCCACCAGGGGCCAGGACCCGGAGTTCAACCGCGGCGTATCGCAGTACAACAAGGCGCTGGGAGACCCCGGCAACAAGCCGAACCCGGCCGTCGGCACGCTCGCCGAACCGCCGTTCTACGCCACGGAGATCTTCGCCGCCGATGTGGGGACGATAGGCGGCGTCATCACGAACCAGTACGCCCAGGTCCTGGACCAGCAGCTCGAACCGATCGCCGGCCTGTACGCCGCGGGAAACATGGCCGCGACGGTCGTCGGGCGCACCTACCCCGGGGCCGGCGCGAGCATCGCCCACACGATGACCTTCGGCTACATAGCCGCCCACCACGTGGCCGACCTGCGGACGCAGGTCCCGGCGTCCTGACGAGGAGAGCGTACGGGATGCACAGTAAGGAACAGGTTCCTGCCGTCGGGCTCACGGGATTCGGCGGACCGGAGGTACTGCGCCTCGTCGACGTCCCGATCACCGAGCCCGAGGGCGCCCAAGTCCGAGTGCACGTGAAAGCGGCCACGGTCAACCCCACCGATGTGCTGTTCCGCACCGGCCGGATCACCGGCCGACTCCGGGAGGACGGATGCCCGCTCGTCCCAGGGATGGACTTCGCCGGGGTAGTGAGCGCGGTCGGTGACTCGGCGACCTGGTCGGTGGGGGACCGGGTGATCGGCGCGACTCTCCCAGGCATGGACCCGGCGAGCGGCGCCTACTCGAGCCAGGTGATCGTCCAAGACGACTCCCTGACCACTCTTCCGACGGGAAGCGACTTCGTCTCCGGCTCAACCCTGCTCATGAACGGGCTGACGGCACTGCGCGCGCTCGACGACCTTCCCCCCGGGGGCATGCTCGGCGTGACGGGTGGCGCCGGCGCCGTGGGCGGCTACACGATCCAGCTGGCGAAGATCCGCGGATGGACGGTGGTCGCCGACGCGTCGCCTGGGGACGTCTCACTGATCGAGAACCTGGGCGCTGACCGGGTCATCGCACGTGGAGATGATGTCGGCGAGCGCTTCCTGGCAGCAGCCGGCAGGCCCTTGGACGCGGTCGTGGACGCCGCCTTGATCGGACCGGAGGACCTGATGCCGGCGGTCCGGGACAACGGCTGGTTCGTGACCGTACGACCCGACGACTGGCAGCCCGAACGCGCGATCACCAAGTTCATGACGGTCTGCGTCGCGTACTTCCACGACCGGGCGAAGATCGACTACCTCAGGGACCGAGTCGAGGACGGTTCGCTGACTCTCCGGGTCGCGACCACGTACGAGCCGTCCCAGGCGGCGGAAGCGCACCGAACCCTCGAACGTGGCCGCGTCCGAGGTCGGCTGGTGCTGGACTGGACCTAGCGCAAGGGCGCGGTCGCCGATTCGGTCACAAGCCCGTCCGGGAGCTGATCGCGCCGCGGGATCGCGGTCGTCAGCAGCGCCGCTGCCACGGACAGAACGACACACGCCCAGAACAGCAGGTGATAGGTCTCGGTGGTCGGGTACTCCGTTCCATCGAACGTGACCGCCGTGAACGAGGTGACGGCCGCCATGCCGGCAGTGGACAACGACGTGCCGAGCATCCGGCAGAGCGTGTTGATGCCGTTGGCGGACGCGGTGTGCTCGGACGGGACGGCGGCCATGATGATCATCGGCATGGCCGACAGCGCGAGACAGGTTCCCACGCAGACCAGGACCGCGCCGAGGGCGACCTCGAACACCGATCCGTCGAGGAGGACCCGGGCCACGTAGCTGGCGGCCATGAACAGCGCACCGGCGACGAGCACCCAACGACCACCGAAACGACGCAGAAGCCGGGCGGCCAGGGGCGACGCGGCCGCCACCGCACCGGCCGGGAACGCCATGACCAGCCCCGTCGCATCCGCCGAGAGGCCCAGGCCACCCGCCACGAACTCCGGCACGGCCAACTGCTGGCCGGCCAGGAAAAGGTTGATCAGCATCGCCATCGCGATGATGATCGCGACGATGTTCGTCAAGGCGACCGGCCTGAGCACCAGCAGCCCCAGATGGACGATGGGATCACGCTGCCGCCGCTCCCAGGGCACCCACGCGAGGAACGCGACGAGACTGAGCAGGGCCAGCCCGATGATCGGACGGCTCAGCCAGCCCCAGACGTTGCCCTGGGTGACCACGAGAACAAGAGGAGTCAGCGCCACGGTGAGGAGCAGCGCCCCGAACCAGTCGATCGACTGCTTCGAGGTCACGCGCTTGGGCAGCATCGTCCAGACCAGGAACGCGAGCAGTGCGCCGACGATCGCAAGCCCCCAGAACAGCGAATTCCAGCCCAGATGGGTGTACATGAAGCCGGCCAGCGGCAGCCCGAGCGCGGAGCCCGCGCCCAGCGTCCCGCTCATCAGGGCCACCCCGAAGCCGACCCTCTCTGGTGGCAGCACGTGCTTCATCAGGCTCATCGCGACGGGTACGAGCGCTGCCGCCACTCCCTGGAGGGAACGCCCGACGATGGCCAGCGCGAAACTGTCGCTGACCGCCAGCAGCAACGAGCCCAGCACCAAGCCGATCAGCGTGGCCACGATGATCAGCCGCTCGCCGAACATGTCCGCCAGGCGCGTGAGGATCGGCGTCGCGAGCGCCCCCGCGAGCAGCGTGCTCGTGATGATCCAGGAGGCCTGAACGGCGCTGACGTCGTAGATCTCGGGAAGGCGCGACACCAGCGGCACGAGCAGGGTCCCCCCGAGCGCGGCCACGATGCCGACCATGCACAGGACCACGATGACCGCGTTCGGGCTGTCGGCGCGGCGCACGTACCGGCTTCGCATCAGCGCCATCCCGCTGAGCGCGCGGTTGCCATTGTCATGTGGGCGTGTCTCCCCTTGGCGCAATCAGATAGTTCCATGATTATGGAACTATACGACTTCGAGCCAGCATGTAGCAGTAGGTGTGACCGGCTTCGTGATCTCGCCCACGGCAGGCACGCCCTCTGGGAAACGCCGATTACCTCGAGCTTTTCGCGTCCGAGATCGCTCCCCGGCTCTGATCGGGACCTGCTGGCCTCGGCTTCAAGATCGCCGCAACTTAGTGACTACTTCTATACATTTGGAAGCATTGACATGCCACCTCGGCCGTCCTAGCGTCGGGCCAAGCATTACAGCGGTGTTTCGGGCGGATTCCTGTGGTCAGCCGTCGTTCAAGTGCGTCGACCTGGCATCAGTACAAACACGTTCCCAACCAAAGGAGCAGGGATATGAGGGTCGGTCGACGGCTATCCCGCATGGTGGTCGCCCTCGTGGCGGCATCGACAGTCGCTGCCTGCGGCAGCAGCGCCGCGGAACCCACCGGCGGAAGTGTTCCGAACGACGGGACGCCGCGTCAGGGCGGCGAGTTGACGATGTCCAGGCTGAGCCAGCTCAACTCACTTGACTCCGCGCTGTGCTCGAGCAGCGCCTACTACATCTGTGCCGCGCTTTACGGGACGCTGGCGCGGTACAGCTTCGAGGATCAGAAGTTTGAGCCGGCGATGGCGGAGTCGTTCGAATCCTCGGACGGCAAGGTGTGGACCCTGAAGCTCCGGTCCGGGACCAAATTCACCGACGGCACGCCCTACGACGCGGAGGCGGTCGCCTTCAACTGGGAGCGCCTGAAGGACCCGGCCCTGCTGTCGTTCGCGGGCTATTGGCTCGCCCAGATGACGTGGAAGGTCGTCGACCCGCTCACCCTCGAGATCACGCTGGCCAGCACGAACTACCAGTTCCCCTGGGCATTGCAGTACGACCTCGGCTCGATCGCTTCGCCGGCCGCGATCAAGGCCAAGGGCGAGAAGTTCGCGACCGAACCCGTCGGCGCGGGCCCGTTCCTGGTGGACACCTGGGTGCCGGGCTCCCAGATCCAGCTGAAGCGCAACCCCGGCTACGTCGAGAAGGGCTTGCCGTACCTCGATCGCATCACCTACGCGACGGTGGTCCAGGATGACCAGCGCGTGAACGCGCTGCGGGCCGGCCAGGTCGACCTCACCGCGACCTTCCTGAAGCGGTTCGGCCGCGAACTCCAGCCGGAAGGGTACGGAGTGCACGCGATCCCGCTGTTCGGCGGCACCGGCCTGGGCTTCAACCTGAAGGACCCGATCATCGGAGACCCGGACCTGCGCCAGGCTCTTCTGCACGCGTTCAACGCGCCCCAGCTGACGGCGGCCGCCTACCCGGGCGATGAGCCGCCGGACGCGTTCTTCCCGAAGGACAGCCCGAATCGCGATGCCGCCGTGACGTACCCGAAGTTCGACCTGACCGAGGCTCAGCGGCTCTTCGACGCGTACCTCGCGAAGACGGGAAAGACCAGCCTGAACCTGGAGATGCTCACCTACAGCCCGGCCCCGATCATGAAGCAGGTGGGCGAGGTCGTCGCGGCCCAACTCAACAAGATCAATGGCCTCCACGTAGAGCTCAAGCCGACGGAGAACGCGGTCATCGGCCGGCTGTTCCGGGAGGGCAAGTTCCAGATCTCGGTGCACGCGTCGGTGATCAGCCAGTCCCCGGTGACCGTCTACCGCACCTTCTACACCGGCGGCGACCTCAACGTGTACGGCTACTCCAACCCGAAGGTCGACGCGGCGCTGGACACGACGATCCACTCGACGGACGCCAACGAGGTCGCCGCGGCGTGGAAGGTCGTGGGCGCGGAGATCTCCAAGGACGCGCCGAACCGGTTGTTCGCCTACGAGCAGGACGTCATCTTGGCCGCCAAGCACGTGCACGGAGTCAACCCGGTCACGCTCTACGCGGCGTCGCCGGAACTCCTGTGGGTGGACAAGTAACACGCCGACCGTGCCTTCAGGGACGGGCGGCGAGAAAGGGCGCGAACCGATGGCGAGGAAAATCTCGTGACCACATTGATCCGACGGCGGATGTTCTCCATGGCGAGGTTCGTCCTCCTGCTCGTCATGGTGAGCGTCGCAACGTTCCTCCTGCTCGAGCTCATCCCCGGCGATCCCGTCGACGGGCTGCTCCCCGAAGGCGCGACGGACGAGATGCGGCAGCAGCTCATCCAGCTCTACGGATTCGACCAGTCCCTGGTGACGCGATACGTCTCCTGGCTGGGCGACCTCCTCCACGGCGACCTCGGGACGTCGTGGCAGACCAGGATCCCGGTGGCGACGACGATCGCCGAGCGGGCTCCGGTCTCTCTCGAACTGGCCGTCCTGGCGATGGCGGTCGCGCTCGCGGTCGCGATCCCCGTCGGGATATACAGCGCGTACCGGCCCGGCGGGATCATCGACAGGATCGCGACGTTCATCGCGTCCGCGACGCTGGCGACCCCGGCATTCGTCCTCGCGATCGTTCTCGTCTGGGTGTTCGGCGTCCAGCTCGGATGGCTGCCCATCGTGGGCTGGGTGCCGTTCAGCGAGGATCCGTTCCAGCACCTCAGGGCGGTCATCCTCCCGGTCGTCTCCCTGGCCGCCGGTGAGTGCGTCCTGTTCATCAGGCTGCTCAAGGGCGACATGATGGCGACCCTGCAGCAGGACCACGTCCTGTCGGCTCGGGCGCGCGGGCTTCCAACCTGGCGGATCCTTGTACGGCACGCGTTGCGGCAGTCGTCGTTCTCCCTGGTCACGGTCTCCGGCGTCGTGATCGGCCGGCTCATCGGCGGCGCCGTCATCGTCGAGATGATCTTCTCGATCCCTGGACTGGGTTCGCTCGTCGTCATCGCGATCAACAACCGCGACTTCATCACGGTCCAGGCGATCGTGCTGCTGAGCGCCCTCATCTATCTGGTTCTGAACAGCCTCGTGGATCTGGCGTACCCGCTGCTGGACCCGCGCGTGAGGAGGGCTACGACATGACGGATGTCGTCGGTCTGAAAGTCCCGCCGACCGTGAAGTCGGCCGACGCCGCCCCGGTCGTCAAGAGGCGAAGGCGCCGGCGCGACTACGGGGCGCCGCTGGGCGCGGTGTGGCTCGGTCTTGTCGTCGTCGGGGCGATCACCGCGGACTGGCTTCCGCTGGCCGATCCCAATGAGATCGGCAACGTCTTCAGCGCCACCCCTGGCCTGGGCGACCACCTTCTGGGCACCGACATCTTGGGACGCGACATCCTCTCGAGGTGCGTCTACGGCGCCCGGATCTCCATGGCGGTCGGGCTTGGCGCCACCGCCCTCGCCATGGTGGTGGGTGTCGCCTTCGGGATGGCCGCAGGCTATTTCCGCGGCGCCGTCGACTCCACGATCTCACTGCTGGTGAACTTCCTGATGGCGTTCCCCCCGCTGATGTTCCTCATCGCGCTGGTCGCCGCCATGCGGCCGAGCCTGACGAACCTCGTCCTCGGCCTGGCTCTCCTGGGCATCCCGAACTTCGCCCGAATCGCTCGCGCGAACACCATCGCCTTCGCCGAACGGGAGTTCGTCACCGCGTCCAAGGCGCTCGGCGCGAGCCCGTTCCGGGTGCTGACCCGCGAACTGCTGGCCAACGTGATGCTCCCGGTCATGTCGCTGATGCTCGTGGTGATGGCCGCGCTCGTCGTGGCCGAGGGCAGTCTCAGCTTCCTGGGACTCGGCGTGCCGCCGCCGACGCCGAGCTGGGGCGGCATGCTCGCCGACGGCCGCAGCCAGATGAACGAACACCCCCATCTCGTCATGATCCCCGGGATGTTCTTCTTCCTCACGGTGTTCGCGTTCAACAGGCTCGGTGACTGGGCACGGGGCCGAATCGGCAGGGAGTCGTCGCTATGAGCACCACCGAGGCCCGTCTTCTGCAGGTGAGAAACCTGAAGGTCTGGTTCGACACACCCCGTGGCCTGGTACGGGCCGTCGACGGAGTCGATCTCGACCTCCGGGCGGGGGAGACCCTGGGGATCGTGGGCGAGTCAGGCTCGGGCAAGTCCGTGCTCTCCCGGTCGATCATGAAGATCCTCGCCCCGAGCGCCCGGGTCCTTCCGGGAAGCGAGATCCGCCTCAAGGGCCTCGACCTGGCCACGGTCTCGCCGAAGCAGAACAAGCACCTCTGGGGTGTCGACCTGTCCATGGTCTTCCAGGACCCGATGACCTCGCTCACGCCGGTGCTGACCGTCGGCGCGCAGCTCACCGAGACCCTCCGCTTCCACCTCGGGTTGAGCCGCGAGCAGGCCGAGGAGGAGGCGATCCGCCTGCTCACGCTGGTGGGGATCCCCGAGCCGGCCAAGCGCGCCAAGCAGTACCCGCACAACCTGTCCGGCGGCATGCGCCAGCGTGTCACCATCGCCCTCGCGATCTCCTGCTCGCCCGAGCTGCTGATCGCGGACGAGCCGACGACCGCCCTCGATGTGACGGTCCAGCACCAGATCCTCAACCTCCTCGAGCGGCTGCAGGCGGACTCGGGCATGGGCATGGTGCTCATCACCCACGACCTCGGGGTGGTCGCGGGGCGAGCCGACTCGATCGCCGTGATGTACGCCGGGCGGATCGTCGAGAAGGCGCCCACCAAGCAGCTGTTCTCGAACATGCGGCATCCGTACACGCGGGCGCTCATCGACGCGATTCCCCGGGTCTCCCACCCCAGTCACACCCGGCTGGCCTCGATCCCAGGCCGCCCACCTGTGCTGATCGATCCACCGCAGGCGTGCAGTTTCGCGCCGAGATGCCCGTCGGCGCAGCCTCGCTGCCTCAGCGAGACCCCTGTCCTGGAGCCGACACCGATCGATCCCGCCCACACGTCGGCCTGCTTCTTCCCGCTGGGAACTCCGGCCGGCGACGCGGCACGAGAGAACAACATCAAGGTCGGCGTCAACGCAGCGGGCACCGCCGTGAACGCAGGGGAGTCAACTGATGGCCGGTAGCGGCACCGCCCACCTTCGCGACAGCGACGACGTCGTCCTGGACGTACGCAACCTGACCGTCGAGTACGTCGGACGGCGCGGCGAACGCGTGTTCGCCGTCTCCGACGTGAGTTTCGACGCACGCCGAGGCGAGACCGTAGGACTCGTCGGCGAGTCCGGTTGCGGAAAGTCGAGCGTGGCCAAAGCGATCATGCAGCTGCCTCCGCCGACATCGGGTTCGGTCCTGGTCGACGGCGTCGAGGTCACCGCGCTCAAAGGTGCGGCGCTGCGGCAGCGGCGGGACAAGCTCCAGATGATCTTCCAGGACCCGATCTCCTCCCTGAACCCGCTCCGCAAGGTCAAGGACATCATCGCCGAGGGCCTGCGCATCCACGGCGAACTGAGCAAACGCGAGATCGAGACGCGCGTACGCACGATCATCGAGCGGGTCGGACTCGACCCTGACACCGCTCCCGACCGCCGGCCGCACGAGTTCTCAGGGGGCCAATGCCAGCGGATCTCCATCGCTCGCGCCATGGTCCTCGACCCCCAGGTGGTGATCTGCGACGAGCCGGTGTCCGCCTTGGACGTCTCGGTGCAGGCGCAGATCATGAACCTGCTCGAGGAGATGAAGGCGAGATACGAACTCACGATGGTCTTCATCGCGCACGACCTCGCGGTGATCAAGAACCTCAGTGACCGCGTCGTGGTGATGTACCTAGGCAAGATCTGCGAAGTGGCCGACTCCGACGCCCTGTTCGCCGCGCCGCTCCACCCGTACACCCGCGCCCTGATCCAATCCATCCCCGAGCCTGACCCGGAAGCGGGCATCCAGGAAGCCGCCCTGTCGGGCGATCTTCCGTCGCCGCTGAACCCTCCGAGCGGGTGCCGATTCCGGACGAGGTGCCCTCGAGTCCAGGACATCTGCTCGCGAGAAGAACCCGAGATTAGGGAAGCGGCTCCGGGTCGGTTCGCCGCGTGCCACTTCCCGCTCCTGGAAGCCGCGACCGCTCCTGAGCAAGGCGAACTCGCGTCGGCATGAGCATTGCTTGAAGCTGTAGCCCGCGTTACGTTATATCTAAATTTCTAGAATCATAGAAAGGGGTGGCATGTTCAGAGCGAGCACCGTTCAAGACGTTGAAGTGAGCGGCGAGTCGGGCTACGTGAACGCGCTCCTCGCGAAACTCCTCGACATCGATCACCACCGCATTGCCGCCAACGATTCTCTGGTGCTCCGCAAGGCCGTCCTCGGCCTGCTCGAGATCGTGGCCGAGCTGGAGCGTCGCCTGATCGCCCTCGAAGGGCCCGACGTGCGTACCGAATGGACTACGCGGCTCGAGGAGCACCTGGCCGCCGCTCAGCCGGTGTACGCGACGACTGATGACAAGCAGACCGCGCAGTGAGTAGCAGGAGGAAGAGCAATGACTGTCACTGATCCGCGAACCAGCACCCCGGCCAAAGTCACGCCGATCGGGCCGAACGGAGAGGAGGTGACCTCGAAGGTCCCGTTCCACATGAAGGACTCGCTGCACGTGCCGGCGGAGCGTTACTACTCCCGCGAGTTCTACGACCTGGAAAAGGAGAAACTCTGGTCCCATGTGTGGCAGATGGCGTGCCGCGAGGAGGAGATCCCGGACCCGGGCGATTTCGTGGAGTACGAGATCGTGGGAAAGTCGTTCCTGCTCGTGCGCCAGAACGACGGTTCGGTGAAGGCGCTGCACAATGCCTGTCGGCACCGGGGCACTCAGCTGGGCAAGGGGTCCGGCCGGTTCCCCGGCGGTCAGATCGTGTGCCCCTTCCACGGGTGGCGGTGGAAGACCGACGGGCAGTGCTCGCACGTGTTCGGCCGGGAAGGTTTCTCCGACGGCGTGCTGTCCCGGGACGAGATCGACCTGCCCGAGTGCCTCGTCGACACCTGGGGCGGTCATGTGTGGATCAACATGGACCGCGACGCCGGGCCGCTCCGCGAAGCCCTGTTCCCGGTCGCGGACATCCTTGACCATGTCAACGTCGGGAACATGCGGGTGAAGTGGTGGAAGGAGGTCGTCCTCAACTGCAACTGGAAGCTGGCGCAGGAGGCCTTCTTCGAGAGCTACCACGTCAAGCAGACACACCCCCAGCTGTACACCCAGCACAACCAGGACGACGCCGACGAGACCAACCGCTCGCTCCCCGAATACCAGTCGTTCGTGAACGGGCACGGGCTCTTCCAGGGCGGTGACGCCCAGCGGGGAAGCACCCACGGGAACGCGACCAACGTCCTGGAGATGGCTCGGGTGCTGTGGTCGGGCCAGGACGCGATGACCCTCGAGCGTGACCTGTGGGTCATGGAGAGCGTCTCCGGCAAGGTCGACCCGACGGACCCGCAGTTCGGGCTGGCGACGGTCGACGCCCTGTTCGAGTACTGGGAGAGCGCCGGCATTCCGGCGTACGAGCGGCGTCCGGAGGCCCTCAGGCTGTGGGGCGGGGACGTGTTCATGTTCCCGAACTACCTGATGCTGCCGATGTACAACAACTGCCTCTGCTACCGGGTGACGCCGCACAACGACGACCCCGAGCAGTGCAAGTTCGAGGTCTGGTCACTGACGGCCTACCCCGAGGGCAACGAGCCGGGACGGCCCGAGTCGCTCGGCAGGTTCGACAAGGACGACGCGGATCACTGGGGTCTCATCCCGCGGCAGGACTTCTCCAACATCGAGCGGATGCAGCAGGGGATCAAGGCGCCGAGCTTCACCGAGACGCGGCTGGCGGCGAAGTGGGAGTTGACGATCTCCAACATGCACGAGGAGCTCGACCGCCGGCTGGCGGCCGAGTACTGACCTCGGATCGACGGCTGGGCTCGAACCGGTGCGGTCGTGCCCAGCCGCTTTCGCGGCGAAATTTCCAGTCGAAACGTCTCCGAAAGTGGGGCCAATGATGCCGTGGGTCACTGTTGAGCCTTCGGGTGCGCGGTTCGAGGTGCGCGAGGGCGAGTCCGTAGCCGAGGCCGCCTGGCGGCAGGGCTACGTCTGGCCGACGAAGTGCTGGGGCCAGGCGGACTGCATGTCGTGCTTCACGAAGATCGTCGACGGCGAGCTGTCCGCGGTTCCGGCCGGTACGGAGGAGCTGGACGCCATGCGCTTGAAGATGGTGGCCCGGGTGCGGGGCCCGATGGTGCGGCTGGCCTGCCGGTTGACGGTCAGAAAAGACGGCCTGGTGCTGCACAAGCAGGGCGTGCGGGTTCCGGAGGACGTACCCAGCTAGGGCAAGGGAGAATTATGAGTGACATAGCGCAGCTGACCAGTTCGCAACTGAGCAGCATGTACGAAGTGATGTGCAAATCCCAGGCATTGGAGTTGCGGATCCTTAAAGGGATGCGCAGCGGCGAATTCGCCACGATCATCTGGCCCGCGCGTGGCCAGGAAGCGGTCGCCGGAGCGCTCAGCCTTGCCTTGAGGCCCGACGACCGGCTGATCACGACGTACCGCGGACTGCATGATCACGTGGCGAAGGGCGTTCCGCTGGTCGAGATCGCCGGCGAGGTGCTCGGGACATCCGTCGGCGCGTGCAACGGCAAGGGCGGGACGATGCACATCGCCGCTCCCGAGCAGGGGCTGATGATGTCGACCGGCATCGTCGGCTCCGGGCTGCCGGTCGGCGTCGGACTGGCCCTGGCCGCTCGGTTCCAGAAGAGTGATCGCGTCACCGCCGTCACCTTCGGCGACGGAGCGACGAACACGGGGTCCTTCCACGAGGCGGTGAATCTCGCCGCGACGTGGAAGCTGCCGGTGGTGTTCGTCTGCCAGAACAACCTCTACGCCGAGATGACGCCGGTGGAGGAGACGATGGCGATCCCGCACGTGGCGGACCGGGCCAAAGGGGTCGGGATGCCCGGCGTCACGGTGGACGGGAACGACCCGGTGTCGACGTATCTGGCCATCCGGGAAGCCGTCGACCGGGCCAGGGCGGGCGAGGGCCCCACGCTCGTGGAGGCCGTCACCTTCCGATTCGAGGGCCACTACGCCGGCGACCAGATGAAGTACATCCCGGCCGAGCAGCTGGAAGAGGCCAGGAAGCACGACCCCATGATCACGTTCCGGGAGACGCTGCTCAGCCACCCGGAGATCACGGAGGAACAGCTGGCCGCCATCGAGGCCAGGGCGGCCCAGGAGGTCGACGAGGCGGTCGAGGCCGCCAAGGCGGCGCCCCAGCCGGACGCGGCAGAGATCGAGCGGGATGTGTACGCCGAGAGATTGGTGGCTGGCAATGTCTAAGAAAGCGACGATCCGCGAGGCCATCAACTCCGCGCTGGACGAGGCGCTGCGGACCAGCCCGCACGTATTCCTGCTCGGTGAGGACCTGGCCGATCCGGCCGCGGGAGTCAACGCCGTGACGCGCGGTCTGGCCACGGAGCACGGCCATGACCGTGTCCTCAACACCCCGATCTCGGAGGCCGCGATCGTCGGCGCGGCCGTGGGCGCCAGCCTCGAGGGCATGCTGCCGGTGGCGGAGATCATGATCATGGACTTCATCGGGATCGCGATGGACCAGATCGTCAACCACGCGGCCAAGTTGAGGTACATGTCGGCGGGTCGTACGACATCGCCGATCACGGTGCGCGCCGTGGTGCTCGAAGGCTCGGGCGCAGGTGGGACCCACTCGCAGTCCCTGGAGGGATGGTTCATGCACATCCCGGGTCTGAAGGTGGTCTACCCCAGCACGCCGGCCGACGCGAAGGGCCTGCTGCTCTCGTCGATCTTCGACCCGGACCCGGTCCTGTTCATGGAGGCGTCGCGCCTGTACGGAAAGCGCGGTCCGATGCCCACCGAGGATGGATTCCGCATCCCGATCGGCAAGGCCGACGTCAAGCGCGAAGGTCGGGACGTCACGATTGTGACGTACGGTCCCGCCACGTGGGAGGCGCTGGAGGCTGCCGAGGCACTCAGTGCCGAGGGGATCGAGGCTGAGGTCGTCGATCTTCGCACCTTGCTCCCGCTGGACCTGGAGACGGTTCTCGCGTCGGTGGCCAAGACGCGGCGCGCGGTGGTCGCGCACCACGCGGTCGCATTCGGCGGCCCAGGCGCGGAGGTGGCGTCGCAGATCACCGAGGCCCTGTTCAACGAGCTCGTCGAGCCGGTGGTGCGGGTCGGCGCCAAGTTCAGCCCGATCCCCGCGCGCGCGTCGGAGGCCGCGGTGACGCTGGGCACCGGAGACATCGTGGCCGCGGTCAAGAAGGTGGCGGGAGCGGTACGTGTCTGAGCGGATTCCCGTGAGCATCCCGAAGGTGTCGATGGCGATGACCGAGGCCATGTTCATCGAGTGGCTGGTCGAGGACGGGGTCATTGTCACCGCGGGCGACCACATCTACTCGGTGGAGACCGAGAAGGTCGAGGTGGAGGTGGAGGCCGCGGCGAGCGGTGTCCTCCGCCATGGGGTGGCCCAGCCCGAAGAGGTGTATCCGGTGGGTACCGAGATCGGATTCATCGACAGCCAGGCCTGACCGGTCGCCGGGGGCGGGGTACGCGCTTGAGGCGCGTGCTCCGCCACGCGCGTGCGAGGCAGGGTGATTTCGGCTCCACGATTCGATATATTTGCAAGTGCCGAAGGAGTAGGGCATGAAGGCAAGTCGGCGAGCGCTCCCGCGAGCCGTGGTCGCGTTGGCGATGGCCGCGGTTATGGCCGGGTGCGGCGGAGTTTCGGCCAAGAACGCTGCGGAAAGCGCCGGAGACGGATCCCCCAAACGTGGGGGAGAGGTTACCGGCGTGGTGCTGAGCAATCCGATCCCGGACTCCGCAAGGTGTGGCACGCCGACCGCGTGGATCTACTGCGAGCCGATCTATGGCTCGTTGATGCGTTACATAGCGAAGGACGACAAGTTCGAGCCGGCGATGGCCGAGTCACTCGAATCGTCGCCGGACGGCAAGGTGTGGACCCTCAAGCTGCGGAGCGGGATCACGTTCACCGACGGCACCCCCTACGACGCGGACGCTGTCTCGTTCAACTGGGAGCGGGCGAAGAACCCCGCCCTGCTTTCGCCGGCCCTGTATTGGCTGTCGCAGATGACGTGGAAAGTAGTCGACCCCCTGACGATCGAAGTCACGCTGAAAGGACCGAACTACAACTTTCCCTGGGCGCTGCAGTACGAGCTCGGCATGATCGGTTCTCCCAAGGCGATCCAGGAGAAGGGTGATGCCTTCGGGAAAGAGCCGGTCGGCGCGGGTCCGTTCATCCTCGAGCAGTTCGTGGAGAACTCATACCTGCGCTACACCCGGAATCCCGACTACATCGAGAAAGGGCTGCCCTATATCGACAAGCTCACGCTCAAGCTGATCCCGGGTGACGACGTGCGTATCAACGCCTTCCGCGCCGGAGAAGTCAATGTGCACCGGACCTACATCAAGCGGGACGCGAAGGCGCTTGAGGACGCGGGCAACAACGTGCACCGGATGGTGGTCTGGGGTGGCACGTCCTTGGGCTTCAACGTGAAGGACCCGGATCTGAAGGACACCGACCTTCGCGCCGCGCTGATGCACGCTTTCGACAACGCGCAGCTCACCGCCGCCATCTATCCGGGTGATGTGGCGCCCGACTCCTGGTACGCACCCGACAGCCCGTACCGGGAGGATAACGTCAAGTATCCGGCGTTCGATCTCGCCGAGGCGCAGCGGTTGTTCGACGCGTACCTCGCGAAGACGGGGAAGGCGAGTCTCACACTCGAGCTCATCGGCTTCGGGACGGCGCCTGTGGCGAAGCAGGCGATCGAAGTGATCGGGGCACAGTTCAACAAGATCAAGGGGCTCACGGTGAACGTGCGGCCGCTTGACAACCTGGTGTTGGTGCAGCGCTGGCGGGAGTCCGACTTCCAGCTGTCGTATGTCTCGTCGGCCAACAGCCAGACGCCCGAGAGTATGTTCCGCGCGTTCAGCACCAACGGGGATCTGAACTACTACGGCTATTCCAACCCCGCGCTGGACGAGGCGCTCGAGACCACGCGGCGAACGACGAATGCGGACGAACTGGCGGCGGCATGGAAAGCGGTGGGCGCCGAACTGTCCAAGGCAGACGCTCCGGTCCGGCTGTTCGCGTACGAGCATGACATGGTGATCGGGGCTCCGACCGTGCACGGAATCAACCCGGTGAATGTCGGGGGCGCGACGTGGGAGCGGGTCTGGGTCGACTGAATCGGCCTGGGTGGTGCCCGGTGGGTGCTGCGGCGTCAAGCCACCACACCCACCGGGAGCTGTGTCTTAGCTCGATGCCAATTCGTCGAAGTAGCCCTGGAGACCGGACGCTCGGTCGAGGGCGGGCGAGATCAACATGCCATTCTGAACGGCCTCGGCCATCTCCTTGGCCGCCTGGCCGGGGTCGGTCACGTCGTAGACGGTGAGGTAGCGCTGTTTGACCGACGAGTTCGTCGCCTCGTTGAGGCGGTAACGCTTGGCCGACCGTATGGAGGGCAATTCGAGGAGCTCGGGGAGGTGCACGTTGTCGTACCACTCGTTGAACTCGGCGTCTTTTCCCTCGACCGCACAGGTGAAAACCACGATTACTCCGGCCATTGCCTGCCCTCGCTTTTGGTGGACCTCTTGCCCGGAAGCTTTTCTTAATTCTATGATATCAAAAATATCGAAAGAAGGAGTTCCTGTGGGGCGTCTGGACGGCAAGGTCGCGCTGATCACCGGCACCGGTGGCGGACAGGGGAGAGCGGCGGCCGAGATCTTTGCCCGTGAGGGTGCGAAGGTGATCGGCTGCGATCTGAAGGTCGAGGGAAACCGGGAGACAAAGGAACTGGTCGAGGCGGCCGGCGGCACCATGCTCGCGGCCGCGCCGGTGGACCTGGGCGATCCCAGGAGCGCCGAGGAGTTCGTCGAAGCGGCCGCGGCCGAGTGGGGCGGGCTCGATATCGTCTACAACAACGCGTCGGCGCAGAAGTTCAGTCCGTTCGCGGAGATCTCGCTGGACGAGTGGGCGTTCACAATGCGCAACGACCTTAATCTCGTCTTCTACGTGACCCGCGCGGCGTGGCCCCACCTCGTGGCTCGCGGGGGCGGCTCGATCATCAATACCGCGTCCGGCGCGGGTTTAGGCGCTTCCAAAACCACCCCCACGGTGGCGCATGCCACCGCGAAGGCGGGCGTCATGGGATTCACGCGCGCCTTGGCCGCTGAGGGCGCTCCGCTGGGAATCCGCGTCAACAGCATTGCCCCCGGTCTCATCGAGACACCCGTATTGAAAGAGCACCTGACTCCCGAACTGGTCGCGACACTCTCCGCCTCGATCCCCATGGGACGGATCGGCAAGCCGGAGGACATCGCCAATTTCGCGCTATACCTCGCCTCAGATGAGTCCACCTTCGTGACCGCTACCACTTTCGTAATCGACGGTGGCACTTCGACGATCCATTGAGCATTGTCTCGGGCGCCATAAAACGTCCCACTGGACGCTGAACGAGTCGGCCAGGGCGCGAGTCCAGCCTTCGAGCGGATCGCGCACCTCACCCATGATGCCCCCGGTGGGAAGGTCCCCGCCGACTTTGAGAGCAAATCTGAATGCCTGAGGGGGCCGTTCAGGGCTGACCCGGAGCGGGTGTCGGTCGCAGCAGGGAAGACGGTGCCAGGTGTTTTACGCCGCCCGAATGTTGGATTGGATTGGCTAGCTCACGCGCTTGGCTGGGGCCGTGAAGGTGTTACAGGAACCCGGGGACCAACTCTCGTAGCCGCGGGTCGCCCAATAGGTGCGGTTCTTTGTGCTTCCCTGCGATGGCCCGATGGTGGTGTTGACCAGCACCCACAGCATGTGCTCCGAGCTGGGTTCGGCGGTGTGTCCCAGCGAGTCCCATACGCTGCCGAGGAAGGCGCCGGCGAAGCAGGTGGTCTGTAGTTCGAACCTCTTACGCTGGGCCAGCAGGCCGCGCTTCGACAGCTTCTTCTCGGCCTTGAGTTGCTGGCCGACGATGCCCGTCAGCTGCTGGATATGGTAACCGTACCCACGGGCGAGGCTCAACAGGATGGTCGGCCGGTTGAGTTCGTCTGCGAGTGACCGGTCGGGGATGAGCATGTAGATCGTTTTGTTCTTCAGGCAGTACATGCTGAACGTCTCGTACGGCTCGCCGGAGAACCCGCACGCCTTGATGCGCTTCCCGCCCTTGACGACCAAGCGAGGCTTGCTGAACGGGATCCCGGCCTTCGCCAGCTGCGGACGCCACGCTTGTTCCAAGCAGTCGGAGATGTCCTCGACGTACAACTGGACGGAGTCGAATCGCGCGGGATTGAACATCTTCTCCTCGCAGGTGACCTGCGGCAGCTTCCCCGTCGCGTAGATCGGGTTCTTCGTCAGAGCGCCGGGACCTGTCGGCACCGGTGCGGCGAGCGAGGCTGCGACCACGACATTCACCAGCGGATTCATAGCAGGCGATCATAGCGATAAATAGCATCGAAAGGATCTTCGTCCATATAACAACCCGGCTACCGGAACCGAAACGAACGCCGGCGTCTCGCCAGCAGGGGAGCTCAGGCGCCTGCTTCAAATGCCATGTTGTGATAATTGCTTATTCCGTATACCGGCAAGGCGAGAAGATCGGACGTTATCCTCCGCCCTCCGTTTCGGTCACGTCTTTCCGAGCGTGGGGCGTTGACCCAGGAGGAATCTGGCCACGACGGGGCGGGAGACCTGCGACCCCCAGCGTCCCCACTGGTCGGAGAAGGCGTGCTCCTCCCACGGGAGGAGCACTGTCTGATGGGGGACGTTCGCGCTGGTGAGGCGGTGGGACAGGTCGATGGACTGGGAGACGGGGACCAGGTGGTCGCGCTCACCGTGGATCAGCAGGGTGGGGGGCAGGCCGGGGCGTACGAAGGTCGCCGGGGAGGTCAGCCGGTAGCGGTCCGGGAAACGGTGGGCGCACCCGCCCAGGTGGTCGGTCGCGATGGAGCGGGCGACGCTGGGGAGCCGGGAGTCACGCATCATGGCGGACATGTCGGTGATGGGGAAGAACGCGATCACGCTGGCGACGGGGAGGTCGGGCTGGTCGCAGCCGGTCGGGAGCCGGTCGTCGCCGGTGCTGTAGGCGGCCACCAGGGCCAGGGAGCCGCCAGCCGAGCCGCCCATCAGCGAGAGATTGCCGGGATCGATGCCGTAGTCGTCCGCACGGGAGCGTACCCAGCCGATGGCGCACTTCACGTCCGCGATCTGTGCCAGCCAGCGGGGCGGGGGAGAGAGGCGGTAGTCCGGGGCGAAGACCGCGATGCCCTGCTCATTCAGCCATCGGTTCCACTGGACGCTCTCGGTGCGGTCGCCCTTGGTGAAGCCGCCGCCGTGGATCCGTATCACCGCTGGCCTGCCGGGAGCCGGACGCTCGGGAAGCCACACGTCCAGTTTGAGGTCCTGGCCGTCCGCCCGGTGGTAGACCTCGGTCGCGGTCGGCCCGCCGCCGGTCGGCTCGTCGAAGAAGCCGAGTAACGACACCGCGTCGCCCATGGCCGCGGCGGTCCGCCAGGCCGCCAGCCACGGCACCACCGCGAGGCTCAGCGCGAGCAGGGCCGCGAGCGCCGCCGCTCCCGCCGTCTTCCGGCAGCGCCACCGCCACGCCCACACCGCGAGCGCGCCCAGGAACACGGCCGGAATCGCCAGGTACGGCCCGCGGATCGCCACCGTGATCGCGGCGTCCGAGGTCCGATCCACCAGCCCGAGCACATCCGGCACCCAGGGCGAATACCACGAGAACCCCCACCAGAGAACCGGCAGCACGGCCAGCCCCGTGCCCGCGACCAGCACTCTCCGGGAGCCCCGCACTCGTGTCCTGCCTCAGCAAGTAGTACTGGACGATGCCCCGAGCTCCTGGGTGGAGTTCGCTGGTCCGGTCAGTGGGTCAGTGCCGCCTGTTCGTCGCGGAGTCGCCCGAGGCGCAGTCGCTCCAGAAGGCCGGGGACGAAGTAGTCGAACACTTCGCGGCGGAGGTCGTAGTGGTAGAAACGGCCTTCCTTGCGAACGTCGATGAGGCCGGCCTCGTAGAGGATCTTCACGTGATAGGAGATCGTCGACTTGGCGATCGGCAAGTGCTCCTCGAGAAAGGTGCACGCGCACGTGTCATCGACGCCGAACATCGAAATGATCTCGAGGCGGAGCGGCTCGGAGAGCGCCCTGAACACGCTGATGTACTGATCGAGCTGCGACTTCTCCAATGGGGACGCGCCGAGTACGGCCTGTCCTCGTTTCACCGATGATCCCCCGCCATCCGGATTGAGTAACTCATGGGTAAAGATTGTGATGTAGCCCAGCTTGGCTGTCACTCTCCGCTATCGTACGCTGCGCACTGATAAAGCGGCAAATTTCTGCCAATGCCGAACTCTCGATGTCTGGTCTTCTAGGGTCTCATCCCTTCCCGGCATCCTTTGGGCCGGGGTCGATTCGATAGTTACCGAAGCGGCCCTAGGACTTGCGGCCGCCGATCTCATAGACGCTCGTGTCCCGGCTCGTGAGGCGAAGGAGCGCCCCGGCAAGAACAAGTGCTGTGGTCATCACCAGACTTAGCGGAAGGGCCGTCTTGACCCCGATGGCCCCCACGAGTGGGGCGACAAGGCCCCCGGTTCCCGACTGGAGGCAGCCCAGAACGGCCGCCGCGAGTCCGGCGTTCACACCATGGCGATGGAGCGCGAGCGCGGGCGTATTGGGAAGCACCATCCCGATGGTGAACAGCACGACTCCCATCGGAACCGCCGCACCGGCCGGCCCGCCGATTTCACCCAGGGCCAGCACCACCGCGCTGAGCGCGGCCAGCAGGCCGACCAGATTGGCGGCCATCATGACCCTGATCAGGGGGAATCGCGAGATCAGGACAGGGTTCAACTGCGCCCCGGCCAGAAAGAGAATCGCGTTGATCCCGAAGACCAGGCCGAACTCCTGCTCCGAGAGACCGAACCCGTCCTGGAATACGAACGAGGACGCCCCGATGTAGCTGAACACCGCGGCAGCGGTGAGACCACCGATCATCGCCAATGAGATGAAGGTGCGGTCGCGCAGAATCTCCAGGTACGACGACGCCACCGCACGGGGACGCGACGACCGGCGACGCTCCCGGGGAAGCGACTCATCCAGAAACAAGAACGCGCCCAAAGCGAGCACGAGACCGATGACCAGCAACGTGGCGAAGATCCCGCGCCAGTCCGTGAAGCGAAGTAATTGGCTGCCGAGACTCGGAGCGAGGATGGGAGCCATCGCGACCACGAGCATGTTCCGCGAGATTATCCGCGCCATCGCGGTGCCCTGGAACCGATCCCTGATGGTAGCCATGATCACCACCGACACCGCGGACGCGCTGAGCCCCTGCAGGAGCCGCAACGCCGCGAGCACCTCGATGTTCGGCGCCACCGCACAGAGAAGCGAAGCGCTCGCATGCGCGAGCAGACCGAACAGCAGAGGTCGCCTCCGGCCCACCGCATCCGAGAGCGGGCCGACGATCAACTGGCCCAGTCCCATCCCGATAAGCATCCCGGTGAACGTGAGCTGCGTCATCGAGTCGGTCGCCTGCAGATCGTCACGGACCTGCGGCAACGCCGGGAGATAGAGATCGATGCTCAGCGGCGGCAGAGCGGTCAGGCAGCCAAGAAGGAGTACGAGTCGGACGTACTGCCAGCCTGTCGCCGCTGCGGATTCGGAACGTGTTTCGGGTTCGGCGGACATGGTTCCTCAGAAAGATAGTTACGAGAATTCACTCGCCCGAGTAGCCGGGCGCCTCGCGCGGACCGGTCGCCGCCACGAAGGCGGCGAAGACCGCCGCGACGCCGGCCGAGCACGCGACCGCGGCCGGCGCGCCGATCAGGCTCCCCGTCGCGCCGAGCACCAGCGCTCCGATGGGGACGAGACCTCCCCACGCCACGATGTACAGGCTCGTGATGCGACCCCGCGCATGCTCCGGCGCGACGTAGTGCAACGTCGTCTGGAGCGAGGTCATGACCGAGAAGTTGCAGCCCGCGACCAGCGCGGAAAGCCCCAGGGACAGCGGCAAGGAGGGTGACGCCGCGAACGCCATCAGGGCGATCGCCATGAGCAGCATGCGCAGAGCGATCGCGCGAAGGCTGAGGAGCGTGCGGCGGGAACTCGTCGTGAGCGCGCCGACCGCGGCACCCAATCCGGTCACCACAAGGAGAAGGGTGAACGTCGTGTCGTCCCCGCCGAGGATCGTGTACGCGAACACGGGAAGCTGGGAGACATACGCCGAGGCGAAGAGCGCGCAGACGGAGGTCACGAGCAGGGCGAGCAGTGCCGGTGGCCGCTCCCGGGCGATGCGGATGCCCTCCGCGATCCGCCCCAGCGCCGACGCCTCGTCACGCGCCAGCTTGATCGGCCGAATCCTCGCGCGTGAGACGATCGCCGAACTCAGCAGGCTGGTGGCGGCGAACACCCCGAACGAAGGACGGGCGCCCCAGGCGACAAGCAGCGGAGTGGCGAGCGCCGGACCGGCGATCCTGGAGAGGTTCAGCCCCACGGACTGCAGCGCGACGGAACTCGCGACATCGGCCGGCGGGACGGAATTGACCATCACCGCCGAGCTCGCCGGTGCGTTGAGGGCCTGCAGGGTGCCGAGACCGAACGCGAACGCGAAAACCACCGCGACGCTCACCCGATCCCCCAGCATGCTGAGCACGAACACGAGCGCCAGTGAGACCAGGCCGATGAGAGCCTGGGCGGCGACCACGATGCGCTTGCGCTCGAACCGGTCGACAAGCGTCCCGGCGTACGGCGCGAAGAACAGCAGCGGGCAGAGATTGAAGAAGTAGAGCAGCCCCAGCATGAACTCGTCGTTGCCCGAAAGCCTCGATACGAGCCACTGCATCGACACGTTGGAGACCCAGAAGCCTCCTTGGGTCAACAGGAAGGTCGACCACAGCAGGAAGTAGGACTGGTGACGGAGGCTGCGCAGCGCGCCCGTCTGCGGCAGCTTGGCGAGAAGCCGCGCCAGGAGCCCCGGCGTGGGTTCCGGCGCGGACCCGGCCTCGGCGACCATCAGCTCGGCCCGCTCCGCGCCAGCCTAACCAACCTTCGACCCGCTCAGCCGGGCGTCCACGAGCGCTTTGACGTGGCTGAGGACCGGCTTGCTCGTCGCCGTCATCTGGAGGTCGGACTCCTCGACGAAGAAGATCTGCCTCGGGATCTTGTAGCTTGCCAGGCGGTCCTTGAGGTAGGCCTTCACACCGTCCTCGGTGAGGCTGGCGCCGTCACGGGGCACGACGACGGCCACGATGGCCTCGCCGACGGCCGCGTCCGGCACGCCGATCACGGAGGTGATCCGGACATCGGGGTTCTCGTAGAGCGCGGACTCGACCTCCCCCGGAGACACATTGGCCGCATTGGTACGGATGATCGCGGACATCCGGCCCGTCCAGTGAAGGTAGCCGTCCTCGTCCAGATAGCCGCCGTCATTGGTGTGGTAGAAGCCCTCGGCATCCAGGTAGTCCTCCGGGAACACCTTGTGGTAGCCGCGCATCAGGCCGGTGCCCTTGAAGACGATCTCCCCGAACGTGTTCGGTGGGAGCTCCTCGCCCGTCTCCGGGTCGACGATCTTGAACCTCATCCCCGGGAGCGGCCGGCCGTGGGTGCTGGTGCGTAGCTCCACGGGCGAGTCCCAGGGGATCGCGGCAGCTAAGGTGAGCGCTTCGGTCAGCCCCAGCGAAGCGCCGCCGAACGGACGGTCGGGCGGCAGGTCGGTGTGACTGGCCAGCGCAGCCCTCGGGAAGATCCGGAGCGAGGACAGGTCGGCGGGGTTCTCGTCCAGCACCTCCTCGATCTGCGTGAGCTGCGGCGGCGTCACATGGATGACCGTGATCCTGCGCTTTTCGATCAGGCGGACCGCCTCGGCCGGGTCGAACCACTCCTGCATCACCAAGGTGGCGCCGGACGCGATGGCCGAGCCGAGCACCCAGGCGACTCCGGCGCTCCAGAACAGCGGATAGGTCCCCCAGATCACGTCATCCGGGCGCAGGCTGAACATGTCCGGCAGCCGGTCGAATTGGACCCGAACGCTCCGGTGGGTGTGAATGACCCCCTTCGACGGTCCCGACGTGCCGGAGGTGTAGATGACGAGGGAGTCGTCGGTCGGGTGGATCTCATCTTCAAGGGCCCGCAAGTACTCAGAAGAAAGGCCGGGAGCCCTTGCGAGCAGGTCGTCCCACCCGATGACCTGCCCACCGACGGCACCGTCCCCGACGTGCACCACATGGCGCAGGTACGGCAGCCGCGGCTCGTAGAACGGTTCGGAACCGGCCAGCCCGGGGAACGCCTCCACCAGGTCGTCAAGGTAGGCATGCCGGAGCAGGCGATCCTGCAGGATCAGGATCGAGGCGTCCGCGTGCCGCAGCAGTTGGTGCCGTTTGACCGCCGGCTCGTACGTGCTCAGCGGAATGCACACCGCGCCGATCGACATGGTCGCGAAGCAGGCGACGACCCACTCCGGCCGTCCACCCATGAGGAGGGCGACCCGCGTCCCCTTTCCGGCGCCGAGGCCGATGAGCGCCGCCTCGAACTTCGTGACCTCCTCGTAGAGACGGCGGTACGTCCAGCTCTCGTCACCGAAGACAAGCGCGGTGCGGTCCCCGTACTGCTCGGTGATCGCGCGCAGGAATACCGGGAACGTCAGGTCCGGGTCGACGTGGATCTGCTGCAAGGTCACTCACGCTCTTCGTATCCGCGCGCCGCACGTGCACGCTTGAGATCGTTGGCTCGGCAAGTTGGGCCTCCACACTTCTATAGTTCCCGAAGCATCATTCGTAACCTGCTTCGACATGTCAAGAGATCGACAGGTCATCGCTTCCACGAGCTGGGACACGAGGGTTCGCGTCGCATGCCCTGACTTCGGAAGACGGTCGTCGACACCGCGATCGAGGCGAACTCGTCGTTCGGCAGGCCCCGCTCGGGTTGAGTCCATCAGGCGGTTCGGTTACAGTACTCTTCGATGTTACTGAAAATGTAGACATTCAGGCAGGTCCGGATCGTCACCCTCGTGGCGAATCTCACGCCTCCCGAGCTGGGCTGAACATGCTCCGACGCCGAGGCCGTACGAATCCATAGATCTAGAAACATGATAGGATTGGGCGGACGTAAAACCATGACTGGATAAGGAAAATGCCTCGAGTCAATGCCGCCCCGAAACAGTCTCCTTTGGAGAAGTCGCAGGAAGCCCAGTACATCAGCATCTTCCGGGCGCTCTCCGAGCCGCTGCGGCTTGAGATCCTCTCCCTCTTCGACGAAGGAGGCCGCTGTGCCTGCACTCATCTGGAGGAGCGGTTGCCCATCTCCAAGTCGACGATCTCGTACCACATCAAGATCCTCTACGAAGCGGGCCTGATCAACATCCGCAAGGAGGGTCGCTTCTACCACTACGACCTGCGTACTGACGTATTCGAGTATTTCGTCCCCGACCTCCTGGAGCGAGTCCGGGGCGAGCGCTCGACCCGCGTCTAGCGAGCGCCGTCATCGTCCGTACGCTCATTTCGGGAATTGTCAAATGATCGCGGCCGTCCGCCGCGGTGAGGCGAGGAGGCAACCCATGGCCGAGGAACTCGACACGTCCGACATCGACCGTTGGGTCGGCGTCCCGCTCAGCCAGAGCGGCCTGGTCGAACCGATCCAGCTCAACGACATCCGCCGGTGGGCGCAGGCGATGCACCATCCGAACCCGCTGTACTACAACCCGGAATACGCCGCGGCGAGCCGTTTCGGCCAGATTGTTGCGCCGCAGTCCTTCACCGTGGTCTGCGAGGCGGGACACGGCGCCCGGCCCTCGACCCAAGGCCACATCCCGGAGTCGCACATGCTCTTCGCCGGAGACGAGTGGTGGTTCTTCGGGCCGCGGATCTTCCCGGGGGACCGCGTCACCATCGACCAGATGGTCTTCGACTACCGCAAGACGACGACGAAGTTCGCCGGGCCGACCGTCGTACAACGCGGCGACAACCACTACGTGAACCAGCGCGGCGAGCGGATCGCGATCCAGCGCTCATCCGCGATCCGCTACCAGCCCGCGACGGCACGAGCGTCAGCCGCTTTCGACGAGCGCGACGAGGAGATCGACTGGAGTGACGACGACCTGGCACGCATCACCAAGGAGAAGCACGAGTACGTTTCCTCGATCATCGCGTTAGGCCACGACCGGCGAAGCTGGGATTCGGTCCAGGTGGGCGACGAGCTTCCCGCCAAGGTCATCGGACCGCACAGCGTCGTCTCGTTCACGACCGAGTGGCGAGCGTACTCCATGACCGGCTGGAACACGGCGTGGCGCAAGCAGCTCGCGGACCCGGGAAACAGCGGCTGGACGGCCGAGATGTCGGTCAACGAGGAGCACGCCGGCTGGGACCCGGAATTCGCCGACGGCGCCTACTACGGTGCCGCGCGAGGCCACCTGAACGCGAAGTACGCCAAGCGCATCGGCATGCCGCGCCCCTACGGGTACGGCGCTTCCATGGGCGCCTGGGTGCTCGACTACCTCAGCTCCTGGGCCGGCGAGTGGGGATATGTCCACCACACCAACACCCAGTACCGCGGCCCCGCGCTGTCCGGCGACGTCACCTATCTGCGCGCCACGGTCACCGACAAGTCGCCCGATGTCGACCCCGCCATGGGCAAGATCCATCTCGATTACGTGATGACGAACCAGCGGGGCGAGGTCCAGGCCAAGGGATCGGGCGAGGTCCTGATCCCGCGCGACTAGGTAAACACCATCGAGAAGGGTGATCGGTGAGCGAGAGGACTGGTTTCGACATCGTCGTCGTGGGCGCAGGAAGCGGCGGCTACGCGACGGCGTTGCGTGCCGCCCAGCTTGGCCTGCGGGTCGCGTTGATCGAGAAGGACAAGGTCGGGGGAACCTGCCTGCACTACGGGTGCGTTCCGACCAAGGCGTTATTACACGCGGTGGAGGTGGCTGACGCGCTGGCCGGCAAGCCGCTGCACAGCCACGCCTAGCCCCCTGACCAGGAAGAGAACGATGATCATCACGCCTTCGCCCCTGCGCGGGACCACGGCGAAGCTCACCCGGCTGAGAAAGACCATCGCCCGCCGCATGATGGAGTCACTGCAGGGTTCGGCCCAGCTGACCACGGTCGTCGAGGTGGACGTCACCGGCATCGCCGCGTTGCGCGACCAGCACAAGGCGGCCTTCGCACGCCGCGAGGGCGTCAAACTCTCCTTCCTCCCCTTCTTCGCCAAAGCGGCCGTCGAGGCCCTGCAGGTCTACCCGCTGGTCAACTCGACCCTGAACCTCGAGGAAGGCACGGTCACCTTCCCCGACGCCGAGCATCTCGGCATCGCCGTCGACACCGACAAGGGCCTGTACGTCCCCGTCATCAAGCACGCCGGTGCGAAAAGCCTTGCCGAACTCGCGCACGCCATCGACGACCTCGCCAGCCGCACCCGCGACGGAACGGCGTCGCTCGACGACATGTCGGGAGGCACCTTCACGATCACCAACACCGGCAGCCGCGGGGCACTGTTCGACACCCCGATCATCAACCACCCCCAGTCGGCCATCCTGGGCACCGGCGCCGTCGTCAGCCGCCCCGCCGCCGTCCGCGACGCCGAGGGCAACGAGATCATCGCGCTACGGTCGATCGCGTACCTCGCCCTGTCGTACGACCACCGGATCGTCGACGGCGCCGACGCGGCCCGCTACCTCAGCTGGGTCAAGAGCCGCCTCGAAACAGCCGACTTCGCCCAAGAGCTCACCACCACGAAAGTGAACGGGTGACGAGCGGGTAGGGGTCTGGTGTCGCCCACTATCACGAGGCACTTACGACATGGACGGTTTGGGTGCCGCGTTGCGAGGTGTTCGGCGGCGCGCTGAACAGACGCCGCCGTCGCGCGAGCGGTTCATCGATCTACTGCGGGGAATCTCCATCCTCGCCGTGGTCCTAGGGCACTGGTTGGTGACAGTGGTCGGCCACGACGAGCACGGCGAGCTGACCGCCCGGTCGGCGTTGCCCGACCTGCCCTGGGCATATCCGATCACCTGGGTGGCGCAGGTGATGCCGGTGTTCTTCCTCGTCGGCGGGTACGCCAACGCGCTGTCGCTGGCGGCCGAACGCCGGCGAGGCGGAAACGCGACGGAATGGCTGCTCCACCGGGGCGGCCGGTTGATCCGCCCGACCTCCACCCTGGTGCTGGTCATGGCCGGTGGCGCGCTGGTCGCCCGCCTGTTCGACGCCCGCCCCGCCCGGGTTCGCCTGGTGGTGTGGTTCGCCTCGATTCCGCTCTGGTTCCTCGTGGCGTACCTGGTCGTGGTGGTGCTGACCCCGGTGATGTACGCCCTGCACCGCCGGTATGGCCTGGCGGTTCCGGTCGTGCTGGTCGGCCTCGTCGCCGCCGGCGACCTCGCCCGCCTTCTCGGCGAGCCGTCCTGGGGCAACGGCAACTTCCTGTTCGGCTGGCTGGCCATCCACCAGATGGGGTTCGCCTGGTGCGACGGCCTGCTGGCGTCCCGGAACCGCGTGGCGCTGCCGCTGCTGTTCGGCGGGTCCGGCGCGTTGCTGCTGCTCACGCTTGTCGGCCCGTACCCGATCAGCATGATCGACGTGCCGGGGGAGCGGCTGCACAACATGTCGCCGCCGAGCCTGGCTCTGCTGGCGGTGGCGGCCGTCCAACTCGGGGCGGCGCTGCTGCTGCGTGACCGGGCTGAGCGATGGCTGCGGCACTCGCGCGCGTGGCTGGCGGTGATCGCCGTCAACGCGGTGATCTTGACGATCTTCCTGTGGCATATCACCGCCGCGATCCTGCTCCTGGCCACACTGAATTTCGCCGGCGTCCTGCCCACCCCCAGCGTCGGCTCGGCGGCCTGGTTCGCCGGGCGACTCCCCCTGCTGCTCATGTTCACCCTCATGCTCGCGCTCCTGGTCGCGATCTTCGGACCGATCGAGGTCCGTGGCACCCGCCGCCGAGCCCGACCCCCCAACTGGATCCCGCCCAGCCTGATCCAAGCAGCGCGCCGCCCAGCGCCACGCCTCGCATTGGTCGTGGCAGGATTCGCCGGCGTCATCCTGGGCATGCTCGGCAACAGCCTGCTACCCAGCACAACCCCCACCCTGTTCGGGTGGCCGACCCCATACCTGATCGCCTACCTCTCCGGCGCGGCAGCACTCCGATTCCTCCGAGCTACACCACCGGGCACGAGCTCCTGCGGGATATAAGCCGGCGAGGCCGGTGACGGGCTTACAGGCGCGGTCGGTGGGCGGGAGACCGGCACAGGTAGGTGATCGTGGTTGTGCTGGGAGGCCTACCGACTAGATGATCGGGGCGCCTCAGCGTAGGAAGACCTCGTCGAGGTGCCATTCGAGGATGTCGCGGTCAGGCCGGTCCTGCGGGCGTTGGGGGAGCCCGATCTCGTGTCCGGCGCGGCGGTAGAACTCCTCACCGTTGCCGAACTCCTCCCGGAGCCGGGGGCTGACCAGGAGCCGATGTTTAGGGTCGACGGCGAGGTACCCGGCGTCGTAGAGGGTGTGCACGTCGGAGCGGAGGAGCAGGCCGTTATCGAGGCGGTGCGCACCGCCGCGGGTGATGGGGCGGATGTGGGCGGCCTGCAGGACGGGACGGATCTTGTCGCCGGTGATGGCGCAGCGCCGGTCGTAGGCGTGCAGGACGACGGCTTGGAACGCCTGCTGGCCGAGGCGTCGGGGCGCGAGGCGGGGGTCGCCGAAGACGGGGCCGTCGCGGTGCCAGGGTTCGGACAGGTCGATCTCAACCTGGATGCCCATCCGGTAGAGCAGGTCGTGGAAATAGTCGGCGGCCGGGTGGATCGCGAGGTCGTAGCTCTTGCCCTGGACGATGTTGGACGCGAAGTCCGGGGGCGGGTCGGCGATCAGTGCCTGGGGATAGAAGGTGATATCGCGGATGATGACGCAGCCGATGACCGGGTCCTCGCCGGGGGCGATGGGCTGTTTGCGGTACCGGCTGATTTGCAGGCGCATCTCGGCGAGGCTGCCGGCGCCGTTGCCCTCGCCGAATAACTTCCACGCCTCGGAGACGGGCAGCGAGGCGAAGCCGCTGTAAAAGCCGCCGCCCACGACCCGGTTGTGCGGGTGGTGGGTCTTGAAAAAGAAAGGTTCGCCGACATTCTCGCTCACTCTGCGAAATCGTATGCCTGCATCATGATGCACCCGGGCTCACCCGGTCGTGGTCTGGGCGTACGCGGACAGGAGCAGTCGTTCGGCCTCGTTCAGATAGGTCGCGAGCAGGTGTTCGGCCTCGGTGTCCTGGCCGGATTCCAGCAGGGTCAGTAGTTCGCGGTTGCGCGGGAGGAAGGGCGCGTGCAGGGCGTGTGGGTCCATGGCGTGGAAGACCAGGCGGAGTTCGGCGAGGAGTTGGGACATCATCGTGTTCAGGCGCCGGCTGCCGTTGAGGGAGGCGATGATCTGGTGGTAGCGCAGGTCGGCGGTGCCGACGTCGAACCAGCGGTCGTTGGCGGCGGCCGTCTCGGCGGCGGAGACCGCGTCCCGGAGAGCGGCCAGGGAGAGGGGGTCCTTGTCCGGCCGGCGGACGGCGGCGCCCTCGATCAGGCGCCGGACCCGGTAGATGTCGGCGACGTCGGCCGGGGAGAGGACGCGGACGTAGACGCCCCGGTTGAGCTTGTGTTCCAGCAGTCGCTCGTGGCCGAGCAGGCGGAAAGCCTCCCGCAGGGTGTTGCGGGAGACCTCCAGCTCGGCGGCCAGCTCGTCCTCGATCAGACGGCTGCCGGGCAGCAGGCCACCCTGGGTGACCCGCTGCCGCAGGATCGCCGCGGCCCACTCGGCCGTACTGCTGCGGACCCGGATCGGGCGGGTCTCCTCGTACGCGTCCGAGGAGTTTGGTTCACTCACAGTCAGCAGAAAATCACTAGTTCGTCCTCGTTGTCGAATCTCTACTTGCCGGAGGCGTCCACGCCGTCGGGATTTCCGGGGGCGTAGACCGTGATGCCGTCCGGCAGCGCTCTGATCTTGTCGATCTCCACGCAGGCGGGGCAGGCCTGGTAGCCCTTCTGGCGGGCCCGGTTGGCCTCCGCCTCGGCCTCGGCGCTGCTCACCAGGGCCCTGCCGTCGATCTCGGCCTGCTCGGCTTTGGCCTCGGCCTCGCGGATGCCCGCCTGCGCGCCCTGGGCGGTGGTGATGCTCTGCTGGACCTCGCCGGGCAGGGTGATCCGGACCAGGTTGAACCGGAATCCGGTCAGGTACGGCCCGCCCAGCATGGCCTGGATCTCCCGTTCCAGGCTGGCGTTGACCCCGGACTGCACCCGGGCCAGGTTGGCCAGGCCGGTGCTCGGCTCGGGGGTGTCGGCGCCGTTGAGGAAGGCGCAGGTGGGCACCAGCTCCTGGCAGCGCAGGGCCCCGAGCTGCACGCGCAGCGTGTTGTAGATGACCGGGCGGACCGCTTGGCCGAAGAAGGCACTCCAGCCTTCGTCGCCGTCCCAGGCGTAGAGCATGTCATCGTCTTCGCCGATGTAGGTGCGGGTTCCGTACCGGTCGTCGAAGGCTTTGAGGGTCTCGTGGTCGAGGTTGAGCGTGAAATAGAGAGTGCCCTCCACTCCCACGTTGACGCCGTCGCCCGTGGGCACGATGACCTCGTCCACGCCGAGCGTGGTGGCCCGTTTGGCGTCCGAGGTGATCGTGTAGATGCGCTGCTGGGCCGGGTAGGTGTGCGCGGTGGACCAGAACCCGGTCCAGGTGGGCCCGGTGGCCGGGTTGAGGACCTGGCGGATGCCGCTCTCGTCCAGTGGGCCGCCGTCGCGGATGACGGCGACGACTCCCGCGTCCGTGTGGGTGAACCCGGTCGCGTACGTGATCAGCGCGGTGAGCCCGGTCAGGGCAGCGATCAAGACACCGATCGATAGTCTGGTCATATGTTCAATGTAAGTATTGTTGAACAATCTGATAAGAGGCCTGATCAATCAGTTCCGGCGAGCGGGCCGGTTGTTCCACCAAAGTGAGAGCGCGACGGCGGCCGCGATGAGGAGGCCGCCGGCGCCGGCGAACCAGGCGGCGATGTCGAGATGCTCGTGGACGACGGTGAACGTGCCCGGCAGCTTGCCCAGGGCCTGTTGGAGCTGGTCGGCGTTCTGCGCGCGGTAGTACGTCCCTCCCGTGGTGTCGGCGACCTGGCGGAGCGCGTTCTCGTCGATGGCCAGCCGGCCGCGCCCCCGGTCGAAGCCGCCGCGGCCGGGAAAGCCGAAGCCGCCGTCGAACTGCGAGTTGTCGCACACCATGGGCGCGGGTGTGGAGGTGCCGAACCCGATGGTGAAGACGCGTACGCGGCGGAGAGCGGCTTCCTGGGCGGCGGTCCGCGGGTCGACGCCCTGGGTGTTCGCACCGTCGGTGAGCACGACGATCGCACTGCTCGCATAACCCGGGCCACGGTCCGCGGGCTCGGCGCCGATCGCGGCGATCGAGGGATCGACCTCCGCGATGGCGTCGAGCGAGGCGAGGATGGCCTGGCCGATCGCGGTGCCACGGGAGGTGACCAGGTCCTCGAGCGCGTCGAGCAGCGCCTGCGTGTCATCGGTCGGGGGGACGATGAGGCCCGCGCTGCCCGCGAAGGTGACCAGGCCGATGCGCGGCCCGCCCTGCTGGGACCGGATGAAGTCCGCGGCGGCTTCCGTGGCGGCGGTGATGCGGTTCGGGTCCACGTCGGTGGAGCACATGGAGCCCGAGATGTCGAGGGAGAGCAGGATCGTCGCCGAGTCCATCGGGACCGGTACGGTCGCCTGCGGGCGCGCGGCCCCAAGACCGAGCACGGCGAGCCCCGCCGCGAGCAGCGCCGCCGGGATCCATCGCCGCCAGCGGACGCGTCCGGGCAGCGCCACCCGGACCAGCGCGACCGAGGTGACCCGGATCGCGGCGCGCCGGCGTCGCCGCCGCGTCAGCCACCAGATCGCGAACACCAGCGGGGCGGCCAGGAGGGCGAGCAGCGCCCAGGGCCATGTGAAGGACATTCAGACCACCCGCCCGGTACGGAAGACGGTGAGCGCCGACCCCGCGATGAGCAGGACGAGGGCGACCGCGATGAACGCGCCGGCGAGGGGAAGCGGCTCGTCGCTGACGGTGAGCCGCAGATCGATCGTCGAGGCGACCCCGTCGAGCCCGCCCGCGTCGGAGCCGGGATAGTACGTGCCGCGGGTGGCCCGCGCGATCGCTGTGAGCGCGTCCTCGTCGAGCGCGGTCTGCAGGCTGAATCCGTCGACCTTCACCGCGGTTCCGGCGGTGGTGCCGATGCCGACGGTGTGGATGCGCACGCCCGCCTGCTCGGCCACCGCCACGGCGTCGTCGAGGTTCCCGCCCAGGTCCTGGCCGTCGGTGAACATCACGATGGTCGCCGAGGGCCAGTACCCGATGTCAGGGGTGGCGCCGTCGCGTCCGATGGCGACCCTCTTGCCGGTGATCGCCGAGAGCGAGGCGATGATGGCGCTCCCCAGCGAGGTGCCGCCGGTGACCTTCAGACGATCGATCGCCGCCAGGGCGGCGGAGTGGTCGGCGTCCGGACGCGCGGTGGTGAGCGCGCCCCGCTCGAACGCCACGACGCCGATGTCGACGCTGGCCGGCTGCGCCTGGATGAACGACCGTGCCGCCTTTTGCGCGGCCGCGAGCCGGGTGGGCGCGATGTCGTCGGCGCCCATGCTCGCGGAGACGTCCATGGCCAGGATGACCGTACCCGAGGCGCGGGGCACGGGCACGGACGCGGTCGGACCGGCGACGGCGATGGCGAGAACCGCGAGGCCGCCGAGGGTGAACCCGGTGCCCAGTTGCGTACGGCGGCGGTTCGGCGCGGTGATTCCGGCGGCGGCCCATGCGGCCGACCGGCGGCGGGCGAAGACGACGGCCGCGGCGGCGAGCGCGGCGGTGACGAGCAGGCCGAGGGCGAGAAGATAGAGGTTCACGTGCGCCGGTCCCGGGTTCGGGCGACGACCTCGACGAGCGCCTCGGCGAGATCGCGATCGGTGTCGACGCGGTGGACCGGCACCCCCGCCTCGCGCATGCCGTCCGCCAGCCGGGCGTCGCGCGCGTCGACGGCCTCACGGAAGCGGACCCGGAACAGCGGATCGCCGGAGTCGACGATGAGCTGCTCGCCGGTCTCCGCGTCCTCCACCACGATGAGCCCGGCCTCCGGCAGCTCGTCGTCCGCCGTGTCCACGATGCGGAGGGCGACGACCTCGTGCCGTCGCGCCAGGCGCAGCAGCGAGCGTTCCCAGTCGCCGTCGCCGATGAAGTCGGAGACGACGACGACCAGGCTGCGGCGGCGGGCGAGGCGCGCGACCGCGTCCAGCATCGCGGCCAGATCGGTCGTCTGGCCGCTGCTCGCGGCGGCGGTGCGGTCCAGCTCGGCGCCGATGCGCAGCACGTGCCTGCGGTCCGTGCCGGGCGGTACGACCCGCAGCACGCCCGTGTCGAAGAGCAGGGCGCCGACGCGGTTCCCGCTGCGGCAGAACAGCCGGGCGAGGACGAGCGCGAGTTCGGCGAGGACCTCGTGCTTACCGCGTCCCGGCCGGCCCGCCGCCATCGACGCCGACCGGTCGAGCACGAGCCAGACCGTCATCTCGCGATCCTCGTTGAACAGCCTGAGGTGCGGCTCGTTCAGCCGGGCGGTGACGTTCCAGTCGATATGGCGCGCGTCGTCGCCCTCCACGTACGCGCGCAGCCCGGCGAAGTCGATCCCCGCCCCTCGGTGGACCGTACGGTGGCCGCCCTGAAGCCGCCCGTCGAGACGGCGGACGACCCGCCATTCCAGGCGGAGCAGGAGTTTCTCGGGGGCGCGCATCGGATCAGCGGTCCTGGAGAACGGCATCGGGCATGCGTACGGCCCCGAGCACGCTCGTCACGATCGTGTCGGCGTCGACGTCGTCGGCGAGGGCCTCGTAGGAGAGCACGATCCGATGGCGCAGCACGTCGAGGGCGAGTTCGACGACGTCGTGGGGGAGCACGTAGCCGCGGCCGCGGAGGAACGCGAGGGTGCGCGCGCCGATCACGAGCGCGATCGAGGCGCGGGGACTGGCGCCGTAGTTGACATACCGTTCCAGCTGGCCGAGCCCGGCGTTGCCCAGGGCGCGGGTCACGGTGACCAGGCGTACGGCGTAGTCGACGATGGAGGGGTCGACGTACACCTCCCGCACGCGTGCCTGCATCCGGATCAGGTCGTCGGTGGTGAGCATCGCCTGCGTCGGCTCCGGCGGCCTGAGCGCACGGTCGACGATCGCGTGCTCCTCGGCGCCGCCGGGGTAGTCGACGACGACCTTCATCATGAACCGGTCCACCTGCGCCTCGGGCAGCGGATAGGTGCCCTCCGACTCGATCGGGTTCTCGGTCGCCATGACCAGGAACGGCTCAGGCACCCGGAACGTCTCGCGGCCGATGGTGACCTGATGCTCCTGCATCACCTCGAGCAGCGCGCTCTGCACCTTGGCCGGAGCGCGGTTGATCTCATCGGCCAGCAGCAGGTTCGCGAAGACCGGCCCCAGTTCGGTACGGAACTCGCCGGAGTGCTGATGGTAGATCCGCGTGCCGATGAGGTCGGCCGGGACGAGGTCGGGAGTGAACTGGATCCGCTGGAACTGCCCGGCGATCGCGGCGGCGAGCGATTTGACGGCGAGCGTCTTGGCCAGGCCGGGCACGCCCTCGACGAGCAGGTGACCGCCGGAGAGCAGGGCCACGGCCATGCGTTCCAGCAGCACATCCTGGCCGACGATCGTACGCTTGACCTCAAACAGCATACGTTCGAGCGGGTTGGTGGACTTCGCGGGAGAGGTCATCGGGGGATTCCTTAGATCTGGGGTCCGTTTCCGTCACCGTCTCCGTCTCCTCCGGACAGAGCCGTACCGATGGGCACCGCGAAGGCGATACCGGCGAAGGCCTCGTCCTTGCCCGGGTCGGCGATCGAGACGACGATGCCGATGACGAGCCCTCGCGCGTCGAGAAGCGGGCCGCCGGAGCTGCCCGGGTTGACGGATGCGTCGAACTGGATGAGTCCCTCCAGATCGCCGTCGTCGTCGGATTCTGATGTCCGGTTCAAGCCCGAGACGACGCCGGAGGAGACGCTGAAGGTCAGCCCCAGCGGATTGCCGATGGCGACGACCGGCGCGCCCACCTCCGCGCCGCCGCCGAGAACCGCGGGAACGAGGACCTCGGGCAGCGACGCCGGGGCGAGCAGCGCGATGTCCTGACCCGGATCGGCCGATGCGACACGTGCCTTCGCCTTGGTGCCGTCCGCGAAGGTGACGGTGATGTCCTTGGCGCCGGCGATGACGTGGTTCGCGGTCACGATGGTCCCGTTGTCCGCCGCGATCACGCCCGTGCCGATCGCGTCGTCCGTGCGGATGACGACCACGGAGGGCCCGACCCGCTGGAAGATCTCCGACACCGTGGGACTGGTGGTCGCCGTCGGGGTGGGACTCCGGGTGGGCGACGGCGCGCTCTGCGTGCTGGTCGTCTTGCCGAGCAGGAATGCGAGCACCACCACTAAGGCGACCGCACCTACCCCACCACCGATCAGCAGGCGACCCGGAACCCCGGCCACGACTGACCTGTCAGCGTTCGCCCTCTCGGGCCCGCGTTCCACCGCTTCACCGTACAAGGCCAGGGTGAAAAGAGGATTAAATAGTCACGCTTGTCCGCTTGAGCCTCCAGGGCAGCCACAGAGCCGCGATGCGGATCAAAGATTCCGCGGCAGCATCAGGATCGTGTCGGGATCTCCCCGCGCGGCGTCGACACATGTAACCGAAACACGTCATTGTGTGTCTTGTAATAGTGTGTGACACACACTAATGTGTGTGTATGCCAGCTGATGAGCTGTACGCGCTGCACCAGCAGGAACTGCGGCGAGGGACCGTCGTCCTCGCCTGCCTCCTCATCCTCAAACAGCCGAACTACGGATACGCCTTGCTGGACCAGCTCGACCGATCCGGCTTCGCCGTCGACGCCAACACCCTCTACCCGCTGTTGCGCCGACTGGAAAAGCAAGGGTTGCTGACCAGCGACTGGAACACCGAAGAATCCCGGCCCCGCAAGTTCTACTGCACCAGCGACCAAGGCCTCGCGCTCGCCGATCTCCTGAGCCGCGATTGGAACGAGTTGCACACCGCCTTCCACGCCCTGAAAGAGGAATCATGACCGCCGCCACCAGCACCCTCACCGATCGCTACGTGGACCTCACCCTGCGCCGCTTACCCGCGAAACAACGCCCGGACATCGAAAGAGAACTGCGCGCCTCGATCGCGGACGCCATCGATGGCCGCATCGACGCCGGGAACGACCCCGGCGAGGCAGAGCACGCGGTGCTCACCGAACTCGGCGACCCGGCACGGCTGGCCGCCGACTATGCCGATCGCCCGCTGCACCTCATCGGCCCCGGCTTGTATCTGGACTACATCCGGCTCATCGTGGCCATCCTCGTGACCGTCGTGCCCGCCACCGCGGCGGCCACCGCATTCATCCGCATCCTGCAAGGCGGCGCCGCCGGGTCCGTGATCGGAGCCACCATCGGCACAGCGGTCACCACGACCGTCCACATCGTCTTCTGGACCACGCTGCTGTTCGCCGTCATCGAACGCACACCAAGCCTTCGAACGGTGCCCGCCCGGCAGTGGACTCCCGACGCGCTCCCGCAGCCGCCCAGCCGTCGCGCCCGCCACGGCACGGTGATCGCCGAGGTCGTAACTGTGGTCCTGTTCGCCACGATCGTGATGCTCTCACCGGTCGTGAGCACCCAGACCGACGCCACCGGCGATCCCATCGGCATACTCTCGCCTTGGCTGTGGCGGACCGGCGTGGTGTACGTGTTCCTCGCCCTCGCGATCGCCGCTCTCGGCGTCACCGTCGCCAAGAGCTACGTCAGCTGGAGCGTCCCCGTCGCCGTCGCCGCCGTCCTGCTCAGCATCGCCAGCACCACACTGCTGATCTGGATAGCGGCCAACGACCGGTTACTCAACCCCGCCTTCGTGGACGCGGCCGGGTGGCCGTCGCAGGTGGCGCACTGGACCAATGTGGGCCTCATCATCGGCGCCGTGCTCGCGGTCCTTCACGCCGTCGTCGAAGCGGCCGCAGGGTTCGCGGCCAGATCGTGGGTGACACCCAGCTGGAAGTCAATGATCCACACCATTGTCGAAGCGCTCCCGGTTCGAGCTTCCCGCCGCTGATCAACAGGCACACGCGCCCGGAACACCATCGCGTCCGGGCGCGCCAGGTCCCAGCTGGACAACGGTTGTTCGCGCGTCGGCGCGGCCGTTCGCATGCTCCACCAGTTCGTGTACATCCCCGTCACAGCCCTTCCCCAAGGAGCGCTCATGAGCACAGTTGCACTGATCACCGGAGCGGCGAGCGGCATCGGGGCCGCGGTCGCACGACGCCTGTCCGCGAGCGGAGTCGCCTGCGTTCTGGTCGACCGCGACGCCGAGGGCGTCGAGCGGGTCGCCAAACAAGTCAGCGGCGGCTGGGTGGTGGGCGACGTCAGTTCGCAGGAGACCTCGCTGCGGGCCGTCGCGCTCGCCGAGGAGCGGTACGGCCGCCTCGACCTCGTCCACCTCAACGCCGGAACCAACGGCGGCGTCGACATGTCGGCCTTCGACGCGCAACGGTACCGGACGGTGATGGGGGTCAATGTCGACGCCGTCGTCTACGGCGTCGCAGCCTCCCTCCCGCTGCTCAAGCGCTCCGGCGGCGGCTCGATCGTGGTCACCTCTTCCCTGGCCGGGCTCGTCGGCTTCGGCATCGACCCGATCTACTCGATGAGCAAGCACGCCACAGTCGGCCTGGTCCGGGCACTGGTGGAGCCGCTGGCCAGGGACGGTGTCAGGATCGGCGCTGTTTGCCCAGGCTTCACCGACACCCCGCTGGTCGCGCCCGTCAAAGAGATGATGGTCAACGCCGGATTCCCGCTGCTGACGGCGGAGGACGTGGCAGCCGTGGTGGAGGCGGCCTTCCACGCCGAGTCGTCGGGCACCGTTCTGGTCGTGCAACCGGGGATGGAGCCGACGCCGTACCAGCACGCGGATCTTCCCAGCCCCGCGGCTGGATGAGCGGTCCCCACCTACTCCGCGTGCGGTGCTTCCGGGGTTGACGAACCGAGTAACAGGCATTGGCTCCCGCGGCTCCCCTCCCAGGGCGGGGTTTGCACGATTATTCGTGCATGATTTATCGTGGATGGTGTGACTGATTCCATCGCGGACCTGGGGACGGCGAAGGCGCTGGCCAATCCGGTGCGTCAGCGCATCTTGCGGGAGCTGGAGATCCTGGGTGAAGCCACCTCCACGACGCTGGCCGACCGGCTCGGGATCACTACGGGTGGCACCAGCTACAACTTGCGGATCCTGGCCGAGCACGGGCTTGTCGAAGAGGTGCCGGATCGAGGGCAGGGGCGGGAGCGGTGGTGGAAACTGTCCCGCCTAAGCATCCGCTTCCCCATTCTCAGCCGGCGGAGTCCTGAGTTGCGGGCCGCGATCGAGCAGCTCAACGAGTTGTGGCTGACCGAGGATCTGGAGACTTTCGCCCGCTTTCAGATGGAGCGTGAGCGGATGGGCGAGTGGTCGGACGCCATGCCGTACTCACGCGGTTCGATCCGTGTGGACCTGGATGAGCTCGCGGACTTCTTCGAGGACTACCTCGCCCTGCTCAAGCGATATCAGCGCGACCCGGAAGAGGCCCCCCAGGGAGCGCGTACCGTGCTCACCCGGTTCATCGCCTTTCCTGACCCTGGGGAGGACGTCTGATCTGAATTGATCCTGGGCCGTCGAGCGGCAACTCAACGGCCCAGGCAGCGGAAGCCGCTACACCTCGCCCGATGGGCGATTCCCTGATGTACCAACTTCCAGCCAAAGGAGAGCACTCCGTGCTGCCCAAAAGCAAATTCCGAAGGTTAGGCCGCTGGATCGCGGCCGTCTCGGTCGTCCTGTCCCCGCTGACTGTCACGGCACCGGCCGCGGCGGATGACCTGGTGAACACCGACGTCACCTTCCAGAACGGCACCACCACGCTGTACGGCACCGTGATCGCTCCCGCCGCGACCGGAAAGAGACGGCCAGGACTGGTGCTGATCGCCGGAGCCGGTGCTCGTGATCGCGACTCCTACCGGCCTGAGGCCGAGGCTTTCGCGAGAGCGGGGATCGTGGTGCTCATCTACGACAAGCGCGCCGGATACTCCCGGGCGACCAGCTCGTTCTCCGACCTCGCCGACGACGCCGTAGCGGGCGTCCGAACGCTGCGCGCCCGCCCCGACGTGCGACCGTCCAGCGTCGGGGTCTGGGGCCACAGCGAAGGCGGCTGGGTGGCGCCGCTGGCCGCCTCCCGATCGGACGCGGTGGACTTCGTGGTGGTAGCGGGGGCCAGCGCGCTACCTGCCGACAGGACCCAGTTGTGGAGCAACCGCACGTACCTCTCCCACGCCGGGGTGAAACAGGCACTGCAGGCGCCGATCGGAGTGAACCTCAGCAGGATGCTGGTGGCCGCCGGACTGTTCGGCGACGCCGGCAACATCCCGGTGGCCGCGCTGGAGAAGGTACGCCAGCCGCTGCTCGCCGTGTTCGCCGAGTACGACAGGTCGACGCCGCCCGGCGAGAGCATGCGCCTGTTCCGCCAGGCGCTGGCCCGAGGCGGCAACACCCACCACACGCTGAGGGTGATCAGCGGAGCCGATCACAACCTCCGGCGCAGCACCACCGGCTTCGATGAGCCCCAAGGGTTCGCTCCTGGCTACACGGACACCGTCACGCGTTGGATAGCCGGACTCGCAGACGGCCCGCCCGCGGCCAGTTCCGACCAGCCACCTCCCCAGACGCTGGTGAGCGAGCCCGTGCGCCCGCTGGCCTGGTATGAGTCGATCGGCTTGCAGCTCACCCTGCTGGCGGTGATGCTGACGGCGTTCGCCGGATTTCTCCTCAGCGGGCTCTTCCGCCGCAGTCCGGCGCCGGTCCGCCGGCTGGCCGTGCTGGTGGCTCTCGGGGGACTGGTAACCGTACTCGGCACTCCGACGTATCTGTTTTCGATCGTCGCGACCGGTGCCACCGGCGTGGGCGCCACCGTGCTCGGCCGACCGCCGCTCTGGCTGCTCCTGCAGGTGTTGGCGGTCGGGGTGATCGCCGCAGGGACGGCACTCGCCGTTCGCCGGCACCGGTCGGGCGGCGGCGTCCGGCTCGGCCTGCTCATGACAGGCGCAGCGGTCTTCGTTCCCTGGGCAGCCTATTGGGGTCTGCTCACCCCGTAGTCCCGGAGCAGAATTGGCACGCAAGCGGGTTGATCTGCGCCGCCGGAGCAGTGAAGATCCAATTCGAGGGCCGTGCCCGGAAGACCGCTCCATGTGGTCACGAACGATCAGCCCGCGACATCGTGCAAGGGAGCTCATGAACCTCCAGCCGGCAACAGACAGGTCGAAGTCGGGTGACGAGTCCCCGCAGCGCTCGCAGTGGGTCACGATCATCATCGTCTATCTCGGCGGCGTCGTCGCGGCGATGAGCCTGGGCAAGTTCTCCTCGGTCGGGCCGGAAGTCGCGGCCGAGCTCAGGCTGTCGCTCACCCAACTGGGCTGGGTGATCTCGGCGGTAGTCGGCGTGGGAGCCGTCGTCGGCCTGCCCGCCGGATACCTGGTCCGCCGCTTCGGCACGGAGAGATCCCTGATCGCCGGCCTGGTCCTGCTCGCGGCGGCGAGCGCGGTCAGTGTGACTGCGGGCGACCTCGCCTGGTTGCTGGCCGTCCGGGGCGTCGAAAGCATCGGATATCTCCTGATCAGCATCGCCTGCCCGGCGCTGATCCTCCGCCTTGCCCGCGAGCGGGACCGCAGCACGGCCCTGTCCCTCTGGGCTACGTTCGTGCCGGTCGGGCTCGGGCTGAGCACGCTGGCGGGAGGCGCGGCCGGCTCCGCCCTGGGCTGGCGCGGCTGGATCGGGCTGATCGCCGGCCTGACGTTCGTGATGGCGCTGGCCGTCTGGATGCGGCTCCCGCGCGGGTCCAGGCGGCAGGCGGCGGCCGGGTCCGTCCCCAGGGCCAGGGCACTGACGTGGCCGGCGGTGCTCGCCGCGTCCTTCTGCCTTTTCGCGTTGGTGACCATTCCGGTGGTCGTGCTTCTGCCCACGCTTCTCATCGAGCAGCACGGGCGTACGGCTGCCGCCGCGGGCGCCATGACCTCGGCGATCTCGCTGCTCAGCGTGCTCGGCGGGCTGTCCGTGGGATTACTGCTGCGACGCGGCACGCCGGTGGGCGTCCTGGCGTCGTTCGGGCTCCTGGCCGTGCCGGCCGCCTGGATCATGTATGGCGGTGAGGGTTCCCCGGCCGCCACGCTGGTCGGCGCGGGGCTCATCTCGCTGGAGAACGGATTCCTCGGGGCCCTCGCCTTCGCCGCCCTCCCCTTGGTGCTGCAGCGCCTTGACCACGCCGACGTCGGCAACGGCCTGATAGCCCAGGCGGGCAGCCTCGGATCGCTGCTCGGCCCCCCGCTGTTCGGCCTGGTGGCCACCGAATTCGGCTTCCAGCCCCTAGCGCTGGTCATCACCGTCGGAATGCTCGCCGCCGTCGGCTTGCTGCTACTGATCGGCCGACGAGCATCCCACCCCCTGCCAAGCGCCCACTGATTCTCTGCCGCCTACCAACGCGAGGCCACCGCTCCGCCAGAGGCTTGTGCGTCCTTTTGCATGGAACACCGGGGTCGAGAACGACGATCATTTGATGTGCTCCTCAGCAATCGTGCCGTCTTCACCAGCTCCGACCTTGACGAGGTCCGCGGCGAGGTCGCCAAGGTGTTCTGCCCGCATCGGCTGGACCTGGCCGGGGATGCGGACCTGCTGTCGGCGCGGTTCAACTCCGTCCAGCTCGGCTCGGTCCGCGTCAATTACCTCGACTACGGGGCCGACGTACACATCGAACCAGGCGACCTTGACACATTCTTCCTGGTCATGATCCCGCTCGCCGGACGCAGCTTGATCCGCGCCGGCGACAAGGAGATCGTCTCTACCCCGTCGCTGGCCGCGCTGCCCTCGCCGACCCGCCACCTCGACATGCGCTGGGCCGCCGGCTGCCCCCAGTTGCTGATCAAGTTCGAGCGCACCTCCATCGAGCGCTCGCTGGAGCAGATGCTCGGCGAACAGCTCAACGGTCCGGTCGTCTTCGACCTCGGCATGGACCTGACGATGGGCTGGACCCGGTCCTGGCGGGACATGGCGGACCTGCTCGTCAGGGAGGCCGAACGCGACGACGGGCTGACCGGCCATCCGCTGGCCATCGCGCACCTGGAGAACGCCCTGATCACCCTGCTGCTGACCATGCAGCCCTCCAACTACCTGGAGCGGCTGACGGCGCCCAGGCCGGCCGCGCTGCCGAAGGTCGTGCGCCGGGCGATGGAGTTCATCGAAGGGCACGCGCATCTCCCGCTCACCACCTCCGACATCGCCGGCGCCGTCGCGGTCAGCGGCCGCTCTCTCCAGGAGGGTTTCCGCGCGCATCTCGGGCTGACCCCGACGGGCTACCTCAGGCAGGTACGGCTGGCGCGGGTGCACGACGAACTCAGGACGGCCGATCCCGCCAGGGCCACGGTGACCACGGTGGCCGCCCGATGGGGCTTCCTGCACCAGGGACGTTTCGCCGCCCAGTACCGCGAGAGGTACGGGCTGCCGCCGTCGGAGACGTTGCGCAGGGGTTCGGCGTCAGGTGGATGAGATCCGCGCTCAGCGGATGGCTCGGGCGGACGCGCCGGCCGTACCTTTCTTGTCAGGCGCCGATCGCAACTTCCACTCCTGACACCGAAGGGACACCACCACCATGCGCGACATCCTCATTGTCGGCGCCGGTCAGGCCGGCCTCCACCTGGCCATCGGCCTGCTCCAGCACGGCTACGACGTCACCGTGATCTCCAACCGCACCCCCGAGGCAATCCGCGACGGCCGGGTGATGTCCGGCCAGGCCATGTTCGGCACCGCGCAGGCCCATGAGCGTGAGCTCGGCCTGGACTGGTGGGCCGACGTCTGCCCGCCCATCGAGGGCATCGCGCTCACGGTTCCGAGCCCGGAGGGCGGCAAAGCACTCGACTGGGCGGCGCGGCTGGACGTCCCGGCCCGCTCGGTCGACCAGCGGCTGAAGATGCCGGCCTGGCTGGGCGAGTTCGAACGGCTCGGCGGCAAGCTCGTCCTGCACGACGCCACCCCAGAGGACCTGGAGAGCTATGCCGCCCGGTACGACCTGGTCCTCGTCGCCGCGGGGAAGGGACAGATCGCCTCGCTCTTCGAGCGGGACCCCGCACGCTCCCCGTATGCCGCTCCGCAGCGCGCGCTGGCGGTCACCTACGTCAACGGTCTCGCCCCCCGCCCCGATCACTCGGCGGTCTGCTTCAATCTGCTCCCCGGTGTGGGCGAGTACTTCGTCTTCCCCGCGCTCACGCACACCGGCCCCTGCGAGATCATGGTGTTCGAGGGCGTGCCAGGCGGTCCCATGGACTGCTGGGGCGACGTGCGCGGCCCCGCCGAGCATCTGGCGCGCAGCCGCCAGATCCTGGAAACCTTCTTCCCATGGGAGGCCGAGCGCTGCGCCGGGATCGAGCTCACCGACGCCAACGCGGTCCTGACCGGCCGTTTCGCCCCCACGGTTCGCCGTCCTGTCGCCGTTCTGCCCTCCGGCGCACCGGTGCTCGGCGTCGCCGACGTCGTGGTGCTCAACGACCCGATCACCGGGCAGGGCAGCAACAACGCCGCCAAGTGCGCCGCCACCTACCTGCGGGCCATCGTGGAACGGGGCGCGCAGCCGTTCGACGCGGACTGGATGCGGCGGACTTTCGACCTCTTCTGGACGCAGGCCCAGCACGTCACGAACTGGACCAACGCCCTGCTGGCGCCGGCCGAACCCCACCACCTGGCGCTCCTGGGCGCCGCCGGACAGCACCCGGAGATCGCCTCCCGATTCGTCAACGGCTTCGACGACCCGGCCGACTACGCCGACTGGTTCATGGACGCCGGCCGAGCCGAGGCCTACCTGAGCAGGGTCGCGGCATGAGATCACTCCGTGAGGCCTTCGGGCAGTTCGCGACCGGGGTCGCGGTGATCACGACGGTGACCGACGACGGGGAGCGGGCCGGCGTGACCGTCAACTCCTTCACCTCGGTCTCGCTCGATCCGCCGCTGGTGCTCTGGTGTCTGTCGGACCGGGCGCCCAGCGCGCCGCTCTTCCTGCGGGCCGGGCGGTTCGCCGTCAACGTCCTGGCCGCCGACCAGGACCACCTGTCCAGGCGCTTCGCCACGCCCTCGACCGACAAGTTCGCCGGGGTGGAGCTGCTCGGCGCTCCCCTGCCGATACTCGCCGGGACCCTGGCCAGTTTCGTCTGCCGTACGGAGCGCGTCCACGACGGCGGGGACCACCACATCTTCGTCGGGGCGGTGGAGGGCTACCAGCGGGCCGAAGGGGAGCCGCTCGTCTTCCACTCCGGCCGCTACCGGGACTTCTGGCCCGAGATGACATCGGCGGGGGCCGCGTAGCCAGCCGCGCTCGGCCTCCGGCTGAAATAGAACCTATTCTGTGCGGATGCGGGAGCCAGGTGGGAACGAGCGTGATGGCGTTGTCCCGGCCGTACGCAACGACGTCAGTGGCACGGTGACCGGATCGGTCATTCAGGCGCACACGATTCACGGCGGGGTGCTGAATCAGCATGTCACGGCGGACGCGGGCCCGCGTTATCGACTGGAGCCGATGTCGCCGCCGCGCCGGCCGGTGAATGAATTGTCGCTGAGCCAGTTGCTGGCGACGCGGAACGGCGTGGTGGATTTCGCCGGCCGCGACGAGGAACAGGCCCGGTTGCGGCGATGGCGTGACGACGACGCCGGGCTCGCCGCGCTGCTGGTGCACGGCCCGGGCGGGCAGGGCAAGACGCGGCTGGCGGCGCGGTTCGCCGCGGAGAGCCGGCGGGCGGGCTGGGGGGTGACGGCGGTCCGGCACGTCGGCGAGGTACGCCGAGGCGGGACCGAGTCCTGGGAAGCGGGGACGGCGGGCGTGCTCGGGGTGGTGGACTACGCCGAGCGCTGGCCGCTGGAGGATCTGCTGGGCCTGGCCGCCGATCTGTCGCCGCGGACCGGTGTGCGACTGCTCCTGGTGGCCCGGTCTTCGCCTTGGTGGGCGGGAACCCGGCATGACTTCGCCAACCTGGGATTCGAGGTCGACCAGCTGCGGCTGGGCTCGCTGGCCGCCACGGCGCTGGAACGGCAGGCGCTGTTCGACCAGGCGCGGGACCGGTTCGCCGAGGTCCTGGGCGTGCGCGACCCGCAGCGCGTCCACGGCCCGGCCGACCTGGCCGACGAGGCGTTCGGGCTGGTGCTGGCCGTGCACATGGCGGCGCTGGCCGCGGTGGACGCCCACGCCAGAGGAGAACGGGCACCGGACGACCCGGCCGCGTTGTCGGCGTATCTGCTGGATCGCGAACATGCCTACTGGCAGCGTCTGCACGGCGGCGGTCGCGCGCGCACCCGGCCGGAGACGATGGGGCGGACGGTGTTCACCGCGATCCTGACCCGACCGCTGGGATACGAGACGGCCATCTCGATCCTGGACCGCGCCGGTGTGTCGTCATCCGCCGAACCGCCCGCCATCGTGCTGGAGGATCACCGCGTCTGCTACCCGCCGGCCGACGCGGGCACCGTGCTGGAGCCGCTGTATCCGGACCGGCTCGCCGAGGACTTCATCGCCATCCTCACCCCCGGTCACCGTACGGGCGGCTACGAACCGGACGCCTGGGCGGCCACGATGCCGGCACGGCTGCTGACCGACGATCAGCACCCGCCCCCGCCCGGTGTGGTCCAGTCGGCCTTCACCATGCTCACCGAGGCCGCCCGCCGCTGGCCGCACCTGGCGCACCGGCAACTGGCTCCGCTGTTACGAGAACGTCCGCAGCTGGCGCTTGAGGCCGGCGGAGCCGTGCTGGCCGCGCTGGCCGACTTACCGGAGCTCGACCCGGCCGTGCTGGAGGCGATCGACGACGTGCTGCCCGTCCGGCGGGTCGATCTGGATGTCGGTATCGCCGCCCTGGCCACCCGGGTGACCGAGCATCGGCTCGCGACCGAGACCGGCGCGGTGTCCCGGGCCCGGCTGCATGCCGTGCTGGCCGATCGGCTGTCCGCCGCCGGCCGGTATACGGAGGCGCTGGCCGCCGCACGGCAAGCGCTGGAGATCCGCCGCGAGCTGGCGGCGCTCCTCCCGCTCTTCCTCCCGGATCTGGCCAGGTCGGAGGCGAAACTCGGGGCGTGCCTGGGCGATCTGGGCCAGTACGAACAAGCTCTGGTCGCCACCCGGGAGGCGCAACGGATCTACCAGGCGCTGGCCGACGACCAGCCGGAAGTGTTCCAGCCCAACCTTGCCGAGGTGCTTGATCACCACGGTATCTGGCTGTCGAAGCTGTCCCGGCACAACGAGGCGCTGGCCGTCTCCGAGCAGGCCGTGCTCCTTTACCGGGGGCTGTCCCGAACTGAGCAGCAGGCCTATCAGGTCGGCCTGGCCAAGTCACTGCAGAATCTCGCCGTCCAGTTGACGGAGTTGGGCCACCACGACCTGGCCCTGGCCGCCACCCGGGAGTCGATCCACCTGTGGCGCGAGTTGAGGGAATCCCAGCCGCAGGTCCACCAGGCCGAGCTCGCCTTGGCGCTGAGCAACCTCGGGGGCACGCTGCACATGCTGAAGCGCCACGGGGAAGGGCTGGACGCCGCGCTCGAAGCGATCGCCGGATACCGGCTCGTGGCGGAAGCCAACCCGGCGGCCTTCCGGCCCGAGCTCTCCAGAGCGCTGCACAACCTCGGCAACCTGCTGTCGAAGGTCGGCCGGCACGAGCAGGCCCTGGCGGCCATTCAGGAAGCGGTTCAGATCCGGCGCGGGTTGTCCCAGACCCGGCGCCGGGACTTCGCCCTGGAACTGGCCGTCTCGCTCGACTGCCTGGCGGACGAGCTCTCCCTGCTGGGTAGCCACGGCGAGGCGACGGACGCCGCGCAGCAGGCTGTGCTGATCCAGCGCGAGCTCGCCGGCACCGCCCCCGGCCGCGCGCGGCCCGGCCTCGCCGGGGCGCTCATGCGCTTGTCGGCCACCCTGTCCAAGGCGGGCGCGGCCCGCCAGGCGCTGATCGCGGCGCGGGAGGCGGTCGCCCTCTACCGAACCCTGGCCGCCGCCGATCCGGAGGCTTTCCGGACCAAACTCGCCGCGTCGCTCAACTCGCTCGGCAACCGCTTGACCGCCTTGGGCCGATGGGCGGCCGCGCGCCCCGAACTGGAGGAGGCCGTGGAGATCGGGCGGAGGCTGGACGCCGACGCGGAGTTCGTCGGACCGCTGCGCAATCTCGCCGTCTGTCTGAGTGCCTTGGGCGAGATGGAGAAAGCCCTGTCGGCGGCCCAGGAAACGGTACAGATCTACCGGCGTCTCGCCGACGTGGACCCGCACGCCTACCGATCCGAATTCGCCAGGCAGCTGAGCGATCTGGGTGCCTGGCTGGTGCCTTTCGGCCGGTTTGAGGAGGCGCGGACGGCCTCGGAGGAGGCAGTACGCGTCTACCGGGCCCTGGCCCAGGCGGACCCGGCGGCATTCGAGCCTCGTCTGGCCAGAGCGCTGCACAATCTCGGCGCCTGGCTCATCGGCCTGGGACGCTGGCGGCAGGCGCACACCAGCCTCGACGAGGCGGTCCGGCTGCGCCGCGAGCTGGCCCGGGATCATCCGCGGGAGTTCCAGGCCGCCCTTGCCGAGTCACAGGAAGCCCTGGCGTACGTCCAGCACGTCCTGTCACCCGACACGCCTTGATCAACCAGTCGCCCGAGACGAGGATCTCCGCCATCCCAGCTCCCCGGCCCGTACGGCCGCGTTTGCCCGGACGGCACGGAACGGTGTCGCGGCTCTGGGCATGGTGCGATCAACATCGCACGCGCCCCGCGAGGTGTTCCATGCCGTCCGGGCGTTCGGTCAGGTGCCGATGTTCGCCTGCGGGCCCGCGTACGTGCCCACCAGGCTGGGCACCTGGCTGGCCGGGTCGAGGGTGTAGGAGTAGAACGAGCTCGGCGTGAAGGCCGAGCCGCCCGTCTCCTGCTGCCCGGAGCAGCTGGAGCAGATGCTGCCCGACTGGCGGAGCTGGGCGGCGTCGTCGCGGTAGTAGGGGTCCTTCACGTTCTGGAAGTAGCTGTTCTCCAGGACCATCTTCGTGGCGCCCCGGGCGTAGTTGCCGTAGCCGGTGATGTTCTGCAGGTAGTTGTTGTAGAGGTGCGCGTAGGCCACGTTGTCGGTCGACGGGTTGCGGGAGACGTTGTCACGCAGCCAGTTGTGGTGGATGGTCATGCGCGCGGTGACGTTCGAGGTCCAGCCGATGCGGAACGCCTTGCGGCTCTCGGCGATGACGTTCCAGGACACGGTCAGGTCGGTGGTGTCCTCGCGGCTGTCGATCAGGCCGTCGTTCATGCGGGTGATGTGGTTGTGGTCGATCCAGACGTTGCGGGCGCCGTCCATCTGGATGCCGTCGTAGTCGTAGGTGTCGTCGCCCGGGTCGTCCTCGGGCATGAGGGTGTCGCGGATGGTCAGGTTGCGGATGATGACGTTCGAGACGCCGTCCAGGAAGAAGCCGCCGCCGGCGACGGAGCCGTTCCTGCCGACGCCGACGATGGTCTTGTTCGAGGCGACCCGGATCTCGTTGCCCCGGGGTGAGGCGTTGAGGGTGGCGTTGACCCTGATGATGTACGGCTGGCTCGCGGTGGCGTACCGGACAAGGTCGGCGTAGGTCGTCACGGTCACGGTCGTGCCGCCCGCGCCGCCGGTGGTGCCGCCGGCCGCGGCGAAGCCGTCGGGGGTGCTCGGCCAGGTCCGGCCGGGGTCGGTCGGGCCGGAGACCTGGTTGAAGGTCCACTGCATCCGGGCGACGTCGGAGCAGGCCTCCTGGATGATCGGGTTGTTCCCGGCCGTCGAGCCGCCCTGGTTGCTGACGCACTGGCCGGTGGCGACGTTGCGGACCAGGAACTTGCCGGACGCCGCCGACGAGGCGGTGAAGGTCCACTGCTGGTTGGGCTTGGCGCCGTCACCGCAACCCCACTGCTGGAGCTGGGCCGTGGCGGGCGCGTCGAGGCAGCGGGTGCTGTTGCCGTTGACCAGGTTGAACACGCTGCCTCGCGGCACCGCCCTCCACTGGTGGGCGGTGTTGGTCGCGACGCAGGCCACCTGGGTGGCCAGGCCGCCGTTGGCGGTGCCGGCGACGGTGAGGCACTTGCCGCTGGAGGCCGAGGCCAGGGTGTAGACGCCGTTCGCGACGGGGGTGGCCGCCTGGGCGGGCCACGCCGTCAGGCCGATCAGCATGGCCGCCGTCGCGGCCACGGTCAGAAGTCGTTTCATCGTGCCCTCTCAGAAAACGGGGTTCCAGCCGTCGGATCCGGCCAGGTAACGCTGCGGGGTGTAGTTGGCCGCCTGGGAGTCGCTGAGCTGCGGCCGGTTGGAGTTGGTCCCGGCGCCGGAGCCGGTGTTGCGATATTCGAGGAACCGCGCGTTCTGCCAGATGTTGCCTGACATGTCGGTCCACGGCTGCGAGGTGCGGATCGTCGCGCTCAGCGTCGACTCGCGGTAGAGCACCTGCGCGTCGGGCCGCCACGGGCGGCCGAGTTGCGTGGTGTTGTTCGTCGCCCCGGTGATGCGGGACCGGTAGAAGAGGAACCCGTAGGTCTTGGCGGCCGGGGTGCTGGCGGCGGTGATCGGGCCGCCGGTGGTGCGCTTCTCGTAGATGTCGCACGCGTCGAACACGATGGTGCCGCCGCCGAAGATGAAGTCGACGGTGCCCTCCACGTAGGAGTTCTTCACGTACGCCCGCGCCGAGTCGTTGACCAGCAGGGTGTCCTGGTCGCCGAGCACCCGCACGCCGGTCAGGAGGGTGCGGTCGCCGTCCAGGCGCAGGGCCACGGCCTGCGCGCCGCTGGGCACGGAGTTCTCGTCGAGGTCGTTGGAGAAGGTCAGGTTGGTGGCGATGGCGTCCCGGCCGGAGATCTGGGCGGTGAAGCTGCCCGAGGTGCCGTGGGTGTACGCCGAGCGGTTGTTCACGATCAACGTCGCCGACGGTGACGAACCCAGCCCCTGGAGCGTCACGTACGGCTTGTTGAGCGTGACGATCTCCCGGTAGGTGCCGGGCTTGATCGTGATCACCCTGCGGGCGGTGTTGTTCGAGGGCACGGCGTCGATCGCGGCCTGGACGGTCCGGAACTGCCCGGTGCCGTCGGCCGCCACGACCGCCGACCCGGCCGTGACCTGGTTGAAGGTCCACTGCATCCGGGCGACGTCGGAGCACGCCTCCTGGATGATCGGGTTGTTCCCCGCGGTCGAGCCGCCCTGGTTGCTGACGCACAGGCCGGTGGCGACGTTGCGGACGAGGAACTTGCCGGAGGCGGCGGTGGACGCGGTGAAGGTCCAGTGCTGGTTGGGCTTGGCGCCGTCACCGCAGCCCCACTGCTGGAGCTGGGGTGTGGCGGGGGCGTCCATGCAGCGGGTGCTGGCGCCGTTGACCAGGTTGAAGGCGGCGCCTTGCGGAACGGCCTTCCACTGGTGGGCGGTGTCGGTGGCGACGCAGGCGACCTGCGTCATCAGGCCGCCGTTGGCGGTGCCGGCGACGGTGGCGCATTTCCCGCTGGAGGCCGAGGCGAGGGTGTAGACGCCGTTCGCGACGGGAGTGGCCGCCTCTGCTGATGTTTGCGTTAACATGACGGACAAGACAAGGACCGCGAGCATTGACGCTCCGATCCCGGCCTTGTGACGAAGGGGCATTGCGCCCTCCTTGGATGTGGGAGCGTTCACAGACGGGCGCACCGTAAGATCCCTGCTCGCAGTTTGTCAATCGGCCAAACTAATAACAGGAATCCAGCAGGTAGAACGCATGAAAGTAAACGCTTCCCGTTCAAGGAGGGGAATCAGCCGAACGGAACGCGGCGTTCAACTTGTCAGCTGGACCGGGAGTGCCGATGTCGGGCCGGCTGAGAATTGGTATGGGTGTCACATACGGCTATCGGATACTCTCCCGGCCATGGGGCAAGAGGAAACCTCCAAGCTTGCGGCCGTCGAGGAGACTGTGCGCCATTTGCGCCCTCTGCTGGAGGACGTCTGGAGGGCCCTCGATACTCCGGACACCATCGGAGGGCGCTGGGAGGAGCTCCGGCTCGGGTCGCCGGCCAGCTCGGTGTTCGTCTGCGTCGACGCCATGGGCAACGTGCTGCATGCGCGGTATGGCGGAGGGTCCCTTTCGATCGTCTATCTGCCCGGCTGGTTCTTCGAGGTGGCGAGCAGCGCCCTTGGCCGGCTTCCGGAGCTGTCGACGACGACCGTGGTGGACGTCAAAACGGCACAGCCGCTCTCCTTCGACCTGACCGTGGTGAACAAGGTCCGCGGCGCGACCGAGACCGTCAAGGTCCGGGCGGGCGGCCGCGGTGAGACCGGCTGGAGCTTCGGCGACGCGGCCGAGGCGAAAACGATCGAATACGAACTCCTGCCCTTCGGCTACGCCTTCACGCCCGCCCGCGGCTTCTGCGTCACGGAGTCGCCTCCGGACGGCGATCAAACACTGGACCCGGCCGCGCTCTATCACTGGAGCGCGATGCGGCTCCGGATCGCCGCCGCGCCCGGCGTCGGTTTCACGCAGGAGCCGCTCCTCGGCGAGGCCGCGCTGAGCGCGGCGCGCGCGGCCTACGTCGCCGGTGAAGCGGAGGTCACCTGCGATCAGGCGCTCATCTTCGAGTTCGAGCGCCACCGCCATCCGATGACGCTGCCGCCGCTTGGCGCGCCGCTCCGCCCGACGCCGCTGGCGGAGCCCGACATCGTGGCGAGCGCCGTGGCGATGCGTCACGCCTTCGGCGAGCAGAACGAGGTGCCCAAGCCCTTGGCCGTGCAGCAGACGCGCCCGGACGGCGTCGACCTGCTGCTGATGAAGCCGGATCTCCGCCGGCCACCCAAGGGACGCCCGTGGGGCTGGCAGCCGGACTGGATGGTCAAGGCGGCGTACGCCCTCGACGACTTCGTCTTCTCGCTGGTGATAAGCGTTCTCGACACCTATGTCGAATGGCTCGGCGGGCTGCCGGAGACGGCGCCGGCGCTGATCCGCGTCCGGGTCGATCCGGCGAGCGCGGCGGACCGCTTCGCCTACCGGCTCGACTACCTGGACCCGGACGGCAATCCCGTTGCCGAGCCGCCCGCGAGGGCCGTGCCCGGCGGGCCGAGTTTCCGGCTGACGGTCGTCCGCACCGAGCAGGTGCGCGTCTTCCTGGACGACGCCATCGGCGCCGCCGGCGTGTCCGATCTGGAGGGCATCGTCGAGTACCGCGAGACGGTCGCGGATTTCGACGACGTGCCACTGGCGATCACGGCGGACGAGCAGGTCGACGTCGCGGACCTGCGGTCGCGACCGGCGACCATCCAGGAGATCCTGCAGATCGTCCTCGCGATCGGTGAGTTCATCCCGCACCCGGCCATCCAGGCCATGTACGACCTGCGCGACCTGGGCAGCGTCGGCGCCTATGTGCTGACCGGGAAGGACCTGTACGGCGAGCCCATGAGCGGTCTGGAGGCCGCCCTCACCCTCGGCGGCGTTCTCGTCCCCGAGGTCGCGGAACGCGCGGGCAGGTCCCTGCTGGCCTCGGGCCGCCGGGTCCTGACCGTCGGCGACAATCCGACGCCTCGCCTGCGCGACGCGGCGGAGGCGGCCGAGTCCGCGGACGCGGCCCTGGCGAAGGCGACGGCCGAGCGCGCCGAAGCGAGTTCACCGTGAGCCCGCCGAGGGATGTCCGAACGCGCCTGGGTGATCTCCTCGCGAACCCGCCGATCCGGTCCATGTCGGAGCAGCTCGCGCTGTTGAACCAGCTCCAGCGCATGACACCGCAGGTCCGGGCGATCTTCGCCGCCGGCCGCGCGCCCCGCTCGTTCGCGCGGGATCCCCGCGAGCTGATCGACCCATCCGGCCTCTGCGTGCGGTCCGGATGGCTGCAGAACGCCTTCGAGGCCGTACGCGAGGACTTTCCGAACATCAGCATCGAGGGCTTCCTGGCCGGCGGAGACTCCCGGTCGCTGCTCTACGCCGTCGTCGACGCGTGACTCGGCCCGGCCTCGGCGACGCTGCTGCGCACCTCGAATCCCGAGGAGTACGTTGACGCGCTCCGGCGGGCGTATATCGATTTCAGGACGACGATGACGCCCTTCGACGGTGGCGTGTCCTACGGCTCGTACCGGTATCACGAGGGCTTCCACGTCGAGTTTCCGGACGATCTCAACGCCAAGCTCAACGTCATGCCCATGAACGCGCCGGTCGGCCCGGACCTGCACTACCCGCCCTACGGAGACAAGGTGACGAAGCGGGGCCACCGCTCGATCGGCATGGTGATGGCGTCGCGGGTCTGGAACCGGGAGATCCCGCTGACCGCGCGTGGTGTGGAACTGTTCCGGGGTTGCAGGTCAGAAGCTACGACGAGGTGCACGCGTGGGACTACGACCCCGACTTGCTGCTCTCCGAGGTGCAGATCGCGCACATGATTTCGACCGGCAACCCGCCGATCTACAGCTTCAGGTACGAGAAGGGGCCACCTAAGCCGCGCACTGTGGAGCAGGCGCGGTGGGAACTCGCGGCCCGGCTCCAGAACGAGAGGATTCTGGCGGCCGGCGAAGCCGAACTTGAGCAGATCCGGGCCCGGATCGGCAGTGACACGGTCCGGCGGTCCGGAAATTCGCTCGACTTCCGCAGCCGCTATGCCCGTGATCCGTACTACCGGCTGTCGAGGGACGAATTATTCGAGATGGCGCTGGCGCGTCCTAACGCGCTGGATGTGGCATCCCTGGTCTACGAGTGGGAGCATGTCGGGGGGACCCAGCGTTTCATCGAGGACATGGATGAATGGGTCCGGCGGCTGAGCAATCAGTACCGGAGCAATCCCGATGAGTTTCCTCAGGAGTTCTGGGCGAGCCGGCTCGCCATGATCACCGGGGCGTCGGAGCCGAGCAATCTGCATCTGCTGGGGCGATGGGACCATGCGCGGACCGACCTCGAGGCGGGGCGCAACTTCATCAGAGCCCGGCTCGACCGCTACGGAAACCGTGCGATTCCGACGCGCCGCGAGGTGTCCCGCTACACCTATGAGCAGCGCGCGGAGGGGCCCACGGGGTTCACGTTCCCGTCGGGGGAGACTTTGGGGTCGTTCCCCCTTACCGATTTCGACCGGGCCGCCGACGCGGTCGTCGGATTCGACCAGCGGACCCTGGCCGAACTCATGAGCGCGTTGCAGGAGGACGAATGGCAGAACGCGCTCAGGTTGCTTCAGGACGCGGACCGTCGTGAGGAGTGGAACGGGCTCGTGCGAAGGCTCAATCGGCAGGTCGATTACTACGGCATGCCGGCCGCCCTGCGTTTGCCGGAAATCTGAAGGTGAGGATTGATGTCAGAGGGCTCGTTACGTTTCGTCCAGCTGCGCCGTACGAGCGATCCGGACGGCTCGTGCTCGACCGGACCGAAGGCCGTCACGGAAGTCGTCGACTTCGGTGACGACTGGTCGCCGCAGGTGAAGGAGGCGGTGACGGCGGGCGACCGTGAGCAGGCTCTGGCTCTGCACACCGCGCGGGCAGGGGAACGCGACGACCTGCTGGAGGACGTCGGGCGGCTGGCCTTGGCCCTGCTGCTGCGCGCCGCCGTCGACTCGCGCCTCACGGTCGGAAAGCTGCGCGCGGTCATCGCCGAACGCCGGATGGCGCCGGACCAGCTCCGTGGCGCGGTCGCCGCCTTGTCCCGCTGGGCCGTGGACATGATCGTCCTCGGCCGGTTCCTGGGCAGGCCGAGGGGCGCGGCGGCGCTGACCCGCCTCTTACGCGGCATCGCGCTGCTCCGCCTCGCGAGTTCAAAGGCCGAGGACGCCTGCCTGGTCCGCACGCTGATCGAGGGCCGCGAACTGGAGCTGCCGGCGCCGCCGAACTCGGGGTGCCGCCCACTGCCACGCTGCGCGGCCTCCGCAAGGTCCTGGACACCGAACGCGACGTCGCCCGCCGCCGGTCGAGCACGGTCGAGGCCGGAGACTTCGAGGCCACGGTCGAGGCCGAGACGGCCTACATTCCGCCGAGCGTTCCGGTGCTGACGGCCCAGGCGCGGATCGCGGGCCGCGGCGACCTCGTGATCATCCGTACCACGCATCTGCGCTACGAGCCCGGCGAGATCTCGCACATCGAGAATGTACTGGCCAGCGAGGTGCGGGCCCGCACTCACGTCGTCGACACCCGGACCAGCGAGACGATCACCACCTCGACCCAGTCGATCTCCGAGACCACTCAGGAACTGGAGACCACCGAGCGGAACAGCCTCGACCGAGCGCTCCAGACGGCGGCCACGCAGAGCACCTCCATGTCACTGGGCGTCAGCGTCTCCGGCGGCTTCGGCCCGATCCAGGCCGGCGTCGACATCAACGCCGACCGCTCCACCACCACGGAAACGAGCATGAGCTCGGCCGTCTCGTACGCCAAGACCATGACCGAGAGCGCCTCCGAGCTGCTGCGCACCGAAGTCTCCCAGCGCCGCACCATCACCAGCACGACGCGCGTGACGGAGACCAACGAGCACAGGTTCGACAACGCGGGCGGCTCGGCGAACATCGCCGGCGTCTACCGCTGGCTCAACAAGGTCGACCAGGCCCAGCTCTACAACTACGGCGAGCGGCTGATGCTGGAGTTCATCGTCCCCGAGCCGGCCGCGCAGCTGGTCTACCTGGATCAGCAGGACACCGATCAGGGCGCCGTCCCGAAGCCGGCCGGCTGGTTCCTGGAGATCGCGGAGCTGACCGAGAAGAACTACGTCGCCAAGGCCGCGCGCTGGGACGTGCTCGGCGTCGAGCCGCCGCCCGAGGAGGAGGTGTTCGCGACCGCGACCTTCGCCGATCCGGCGGCGCGGCCGTTCGACTACCCCAGGAACACCACCGACAAGTCCCAGCCGGAATGGGGCTACAGCTCCTACGTCGGCGAGGTCGGCGTGCCGAACGGCTATGCGGCCGGCGACGCCTACGTGACCGTCACCTGGGCGTTGGAGAGCGGCGAGTATTCCACGGAGGAAGGCCAATCCACCCAGGCGGTGCAGATCGCGATCGGCGAGAAGCGTGTCACCGTCAGCGACGCGGACGACGGCGAACTCACCGTCTCGCTCGACCATGTGCTTCCCGGGCCGCTGCCCATCGGCCTCAGCGCCGATCAGCGCGGCGGCCTCACGGTGGTGGTGCGGGTGCGCTGCGAGCGTACGCGAGCCGCCTTCGAGGCGTGGCGGTTGCGCACGTACGAGACGATCCGCGCCGGTTATCTGGCGCAGTTGTCCGCCTACGAGAACGACCAGCGACGGCGGCAGGCGCGCGAGGCGTACCGGTCGGATCAGCCTTCCTCGGTCAACCGGCGCGTCGAGCAGCTGGAGTTGAAGCGGGCGTGCCAGACCGTGCTGAGCGGCCAGGATTTCGACCTGTTCGGCGCGCTCACCTTCCCGGCCGGCGACGCCCCGCGCGTCAACCGGATGGAGCTCGCCAAGGAGGCCGACTACATCCAGTTCTTCGAGGACGTCTTCGACTGGGAGAACATGGTGTATCTGTTCTACCCGTACCAGTGGGCCGGGCGGGAGCGCTGGGGCACGCTCCGGGCCCGGACCAGCACGGATCCGACCCACGAGGCGTTCCTGCGGGCCGGGGCGGCCCGGGTGATGGTGCCGGTCCGGGCGGGGTACGAGCACGCGGTCGGGGATTACTTCGCCACCTCGGAGGTGCCGAAGCTGTCGCCGAAGGGGTGGCGCGGACGCTCCAACCCCTATCCGCCGATCGAGGAACTGATCGGCGACGCCCTCGACCGGCCGGGAATGGAGACCGCCGTCGACGAGCCCTGGGAGATCGTCACGCCGACCTCGCTGATCTATCTTCAGGCCGACGCCGGACTCAACCCAGCGCCTTGAGGTCGCAGCCGGCCAGGCCGATGTACCGGCTGGCCGGCTGCCTTGACCGAGGGGATCTCAGGGTTGGGTGACGAATCGGAACGACTGCGCGCCGGTGCCGTTGCATGTGTACTGCACCAACTGGACGCTGTTGGCGGTGGACGCGCCGGGTACGTCGACGCACTTGCCGCTGTGCCGGGCCGTGAAGTGGTAGTAACCGCCGCCTTCGGAAACGGCCAGCCATTGCTGGTTGTTGCCGCCGCCGTAGGCCCAGAGGTGCAGCAACGCGTTGTCCGCGCTGGACACCTCGCTCACGTCCACCACCTGGGCGGGGTTGTTGCGGTTGTTGATCCGCACGTAGCCGCCGCTGGTGGGCTGGAGCTGGAACTGTTGCGCGTAGGAGTTGTTGCAGGTGTACTGCTGGATCGCCGTCCCGTTGGCGGTGCCGGAGGAGCGGGCGTCAAGGCACTTGCCGCTGGTCTTGTTGACCAGGCTGACCCACGAGGCCGGGGGATTGGGGTCGCCGGCGCCGAACGGGCTCAGGATGATGCCGGCCGAGCGCGGGTCGCCGTCGTGCACCAGCGATTCGAAGGCGCCGACGTCGTCGAAGGCGAAGGCGTAGGCCTTCTTGTCGACCATGTTCGCGTGAATGATCTTCGCGTACTGGTTGGTCGGGTTGTTGAGATAGAACTGGGACGCGTCCAGGCTGGGCTGCGTGTCGATGGTGCCGAGGGTGCCGCGGTTCAGGGCGGCGCACAGCGTGCGGGCGATCGGCCCGACGACCTGGTCGTTGGGCGCGTGCAGGTTGCCGTCGCAGCCCCAGACATGGGCGCTGGTCGGCTTGTTGAACGACGCGACCTGCTGTCCGGCGGAGTTGGTGAAGTTCATGACGTTGCCGCTGGTCCGGCCGAAGTACCTGATGGCGGGCTGGTCGGTGAACGGCACCACCGTCAGTGTCCTGCCGGTGTAGGCGTTCCACGCCGACGTGATGTAGCCGTCCAGGTAGGTGGGGCTGAACAGGCCGGCGTCGGCCGCCTTGCCCGGCGCGAGGACGCGCAGCACGGTGCCGTCGGAACGGGTGTAGGCGGTGTTCGCCCATCCTGCCTGCGCCCGGATCGAGTTGATCGTGGTTTGGCGCCCGTTGGAGACGACGTCGCCGGTGCGCTTGGTGGCGCCGGTGGCGCCGGTCACGGTGACGGCGTGCGGGACGGCGAACATGTCGACCTGGGAGCTGTTGAGCCAGAGCCCGGAGTCGTTGTAGGTGAACTCGCTCCAGTCGAACAGGATGTTCCGGTTCGCGTCGCCGCTCGCCCACGGCGCGGGTTGCACGAGTCCGTCAGGGGTCAGGAAGAACTTGAGCTTCTCGCCGAAGGAGAAGTACGCCCGGCCGGAAAAGCCACGCGGGAACCGGATGGTCGTGCTGGCACCGTTTCCGGGTCCGGCGATGGACGCGTCCGGGGCCGGTGACGGCGGAATCTGGCCGCCGGTCCAGGGAACGAAGGTGCCGGCCGCGTTGACGTAGCCGAGCCGGCCGGTGCTGAGGTTGACGCCGATCACGTACAGATAGACCGCGTCGGCGCGGCCCGTGCTGTTGGTGACGGTCACGGGCAGGAGAGCGGGTCCGATCGCCTGGGCGGGCGAGGCGGCGGCGAGCGCGATCGGGATGGCCATGGCGATCGCGGCCAGGGTGCCTAAGACCCTTCGCTTGGTAGGCATTTGCGAAGTCCTCACATTCGTCGAGTGAGGTGGCTCAGGTAAGAGGAGCGGGACGGGTTACCTCGCCGGGATAAGGTTCACGAGCACTCGTCTTGGAAGAGCCTCCAGCGTAGAGAGCGCTCTCGCAGAGTAGGCCGGGCTCCATCGCTCGTCAATGGGCGGAGGGCGACGTCGCGGCCCGCAGCCGAGGGCGTGCGGCGCCGGGGCGGCTTCGGCGCCGTGTCACCGGACCGCCTTGACGTGCACGGGAGGGATTAACCTCCGGGCAATCAGTGAGAAACATTGACGAGAAGTATTCCGGGCACTAGTTTCCGCGCTGAGAGAGCGCTCTCATCGCGGTGGAGAGAGCCCGTCCCGCAGGACGCTTTCTCCGGTGCGTCCCCGATTCCACCGCGAAACCCACACATCACCCGCTGTAGTCCTCGATCCCGTCCGCACCCCGACTCCCCGCACCCCCTGGTCGTCACCCCACGGAGGAAAAATGGACCAGCCCATTGGGGCTCAGTTACCCGGCACCTCACCGCCCAGCGCCCGCCCGCCGGCTCGCCGTACCGTGTCGCGGTCGGTCGTGGTCAGCGTGGTGCTGGCGATGATCGCCGCGATGCTCGCCTTCGTGGTCAGCACGCCTGCCGCCCAGGCGGGCACGGTCGGCGCCGGGTCGTACACCGAGACGCTGCCGGCCGGCCGTGCGCTGCCGTCCGGCTGCGGATCACTGTCGACCAACCCGCGCGCCTACGTCACGGCGAACGCCCCGGCCGGCGCGGTCCCCACCAACGACTGGTGGTCGTCGCTGCTGTTCAAGCGGTTCGACTGCGCCTACAGCGAGCCGCTGCACGCGCACCCGATCTCGTACGACACGTTCCCCGGCGGCCTCGGCTTCTCCTACAACACCGTCGCCGCGATCAGCGGCACCGCGACCGGCGTCGGCGAGTACCACTACCCGTACGTGCAGGACATCCTGGTCGGCGTGACCGGGCTGAACTCGCCGGACGCCAAGGTGGACGGCTGGACGGACTGGACGGTCACCCCGTACTGGAGTGACGGCACGCGGACGCTGAAGGCCACCATCGGGCACGGCCTGCCGTTCGCCTACTTCCAGAAGACCGGCGGCAACGCGCAGATCACCACCAGCGCTACCCCGACCGTGTGGTCCAACAGCGGCGCGACCATCGGGTTCACCGTCAACGGCAAGGACTACCTCGGCTTCGCCCCCAGCGGCTCGACCTGGACGGTCAGCGGGACCAGCATCTCCTCGACGCTGAACGGGCAGAACTACTTCTCGGTCGCGGTGCTGCCGACGTCGCCGTCGACCCCGGCGGCCACTCGCACCAGCCTGGCGAACACCTACGCGCAGTACGCCCACGCGCACGTCACCGGCACCCGGGTGTCGTACTCCTACAACCCGAGCAACTCGAACGTCAGCACCACCTACACCTTCACCACCACGGCTCGGGAAGGCAGCGCGAGCGGCACCGTCATCGCGCTCTACCCGCACCAGTGGAACTACCTGACCGGCTCGACGCCGCTGGCGCAGACCTACATCTCGGCGCGCGGCCAGATGAAGGTGGTCACCGGCACCTCGTTCAGCACCACGATGAAGTTCCAGGGTGTGCTGCCCGAGATCCCGGCGGTCGGCGACAACGCCGGTGGCGACCTGACCACCGTCACCAACTACCTGAACGCGGAGCTCGGCGACCCCACAGCGGGCCTCGGCGACGACACCTACTGGACCGGCAAGGGCCTGGGCCGGGCGGCGCGCATCGCGGAGATCGCCGACCAGCTCAACCTGACCGCTGTCCAGGACTCGGCGCTCAACAGCATCCGGACCAGGCTCAACGACTGGTTCACCGCCAGCTCGGGAAAGACCAGCCGGGTCTTCTACTACAACTCGGCCTGGGGCACCCTGCTCGGCTACCCGGCCTCGTACGGCTCGGACGCCGAGCTCAACGACCACCACTTCCACTACGGCTACTACATCGCGGCCGCGGCGACGCTGGCGAAGTTCGACCCGACCTGGGCGACCAGCGGCCAGTACGGCGGCATGGTCGACCTGCTGATCCGGGACGCCAACAACTACGACCGCGGCGACGCCCGCTTCCCGTACCTGCGTGACTTCGACATCTACGCGGGCCACGACTGGGCCTCCGGGCACGGCGCGTTCGGCTCCGGCAACAACCAGGAGTCCTCCTCGGAGGGGATGAACTTCGCCAACGCCCTGATCCAGTGGGGTCAGGCGACCGGCAACACCGCCGTCCGCGACGCCGGCGTGTTCATCTACGCCACCCAGACCGCGGCGATCCAGGAGTACTGGTTCGACGTGCGCAACGAGAACTTCCCGTCCACCTTCGGGCACTCCACGGTCGGCATGGTCTGGGGCTCCGGCGGCGCGTACGCCACCTGGTTCAGCGCCGAGCCCGAGATGATCCAGGGCATCAACATGCTGCCGATCACCGGTGGCCACTTCTACCTCGGCGAGTACCCGGCCTACGTGCTGACCAACTACAACGAGCTGGTCACCAACAACGGCGGCCCACCGACGGTCTGGCAGGACATCCTCCAGGAGTTCCGGGCACTCGCGGACGGACCGGCTGCTCTGGCGGCCTTCCAGGCCAACCCGAGCTTCACCTCCGAGGAGGGCGAGAGCAAGGCGCACACCTTCCACTGGCTGCGCAACCTGGCCTCGCTGGGCACGGTGGACACCACGGTCACCGCGAACCACCCGCTGGCGAAGGTCTTCGTCAAGAACGGGGTACGGACCTACGTCGCCTCCAACATCACCAACAGCTCGCTGACGGTGACCTTCTCCAACGGCACGACGCTGACCGCGCCGGCCGGCAAGACCGTCACCTCGGGCCTGTTCACCTGGAGCGGCGGCAACGCCACCGGGGGCGGCACGCCGTCGCCCAACCCGTCCCCGTCCACGAGCCCGTCCCCGAGTCCGTCGCCCAGCCCGTCGCCCAGCCCGTCCCCGAGCCCGTCGCCCTCGCCGTGCACACCGGCCTCCCTGCTCTCGCAGGGCCGACCGGCCACCTCGTCGAGCACCGAGAGCGGCTACCCGGCCAACCTGGCGTTCGACGGTGACGGGGCCACCCGCTGGTCGAGCGCGTTCAGCGATCCGCAGTGGGTCCAGGTAGACCTCGGCTCGGTGCAGAACATCTCGTCGGTGCAACTGACCTGGGAGGCCGCTTACGGGCGGTCGTACCAGATCCAGACCTCCACCAACGGGACGACCTGGACCGACATCTATTCCACCACCACCGGTGACGGTGGCACGGACAACCTGACGGTGTCCGGGTCGGGCCGCTACGTGCGGCTCTACGGTACGGCGCGGGGCACCGCATGGGGCTACTCGCTGTGGGAGTTCAAGGTCTACGGCGGTGGCGTCTGCCCAAGCCCGTCGCCCTCACCGCCCGCTCAGTTCTCCGCCAACCGGTACCCGCAGTCGAACGGCTCCCTGCCGGGGACGACGGGTGCGGCCGGCACCGTCACGCTGGCCGCGGCCGCTGGAAACCACGACGGTGTCCCGACCAACGCCGCCGTCTACAACGCGACCGGGCTGACCGGCACGTTCAGCGGCGCGGCCACCACGTTCGACGTCTTCGTGGACGCTGGGACCAATGTCGGCAACGCCACGCAGGTCAGGGTCTCCTACGACCTGACCGGAAACGGCAGCTGGGACCGGGTGGAGACGTACACGTACTTCGCCACCGACCCGGTGATCGGCTATGAGCACTACACCCAGGCGTCCGGGGTGAAGACGGCCACCGGCGCGCTCGGCAACCTGGCCAATGGCTCGGTGCGGGTCGAGATCTGGAGCGCCATCGGCTCCACCACGACCACCGTCGGGATCGGCAACCAGAGCGTCATCCGGCTGCCCTTCGCGTAGCCGACGATGGCGGCGGGCCACACGAGCGGCCCGCCGCCATCACCATTGCGGTCATCATGCCTTCTCTCGGGTCGTGGGAGAGCGATCAGTGGTGGTGCGGGCGGCGAGCGCTGGTGGGAACAGCACGTGCCGATGGGCGTGCTGCTCGGGGCGGTCGCACTCTTGGAGCAGCAGGTTCGCCGCTGTCCGGCCGAGCTGGTAGGCCGGTGTGGCGCTCTAGCCGAGTGGCGCCGGGTTGGCGGTGATGACGCGGTCGTCATCGGCGTCGCGGAAGGGACAGGTGAATCGGTGTGTCCCGGCTGTGATCTCGAACGGGTCGTCGGGGTGTCCGGGGAGATGGACGGTCGCGGTGGTGCTCGGCGGAATCTGGACGGTCAGCTCCAGTTCGCCGTGGGCGCGTTCCCAGCTGACCTCGGCGAGGCCGTATGGGGTGAGGTGAGCGGCTCTGGCCTGGGTGAGGCGGCCGCCTGGGAGAGGCTGGATGATCATGTGGCGGTAGCCGGGGGAGCCGGGGGCCAAGCCCGCGACGGTGCGGTGGATCCAGTCGGCGACGGCGCCGAGGGCGTAGTGGTTGAAGGAGGTCATTTCGCCGGGGTGGATGCTGCCGTCGGGCAGGATGCTGTCCCAGCGTTCCCACACGGTGGTGCCGCCCATGGTGACCGCGTACAGCCAGGACGGGCATTCGGTCTGCAGGAGGAGCTGGTAGGCGTCGTCGATGGCTCCGACCGAGGTGAGCGCGTCGCAGACCAGCGGGGTGCCGACGAAGCCGGTGGCGATGCGGTGGCCGCCCGCGCGGACCAGTTCGACCAGGCGGCGGCCGGCGCGGGCCCGCCGGTCCGCGCCTTCGATGAGGTCGAATTGCAGGCCGAGCGCGTAGGCGGTCTGGGTGTCGCTGGCCATCCGGCCCGAGGACGACAGGAACTCGGTGTCGAACGCCTCGCGGGCTCGTTCGGCCAGGTCCTTGTAGCGCAGGGCGTCGTCGGCTCGGTCGAGGAGCGCGGCGGTGTCGGCGAGGATCGTGGTGCAGCGGACGAGGTAGGCGCTGGCGACGAGCGCGGGGTCGGTGCGGGCCTCGGCGGGACGTTCGGGCGGGGCTGTGGGGTCGAGCCAGTCGCCGAGCTGGAATCCGCTGTCCCACAGGTGGGCGTCTCCGGCACGTTCGGTGATCTGGTCGACCCAGGCCTTCATACTGGAGTACTGGCGGCTCAGGAGTTCGACGTCGCCGGTGCGTTCGTAGAGGGTCCAGGGGACGATGACGGCGGCGTCTCCCCAGGCCGCGGTCGGTTCGGTGGGGAAGATTCCCAGGTCGATCCACGGGACGTACACCGGGACCGTCCCGTACTGCTCCTGTTCGGCGGCGAGGTCGGCCAGCCAGGATTCGAGCATTCCGGTGCAGGAGTAGAGGTAGGCCGCCGTAGGGGCGAAGACCTGGATGTCTCCGGTCCAGCCCATGCGTTCGTCGCGTTGGGGGCAGTCGGTGGGGATGTCGACGAAGTTGCCGCGCATGCTCCACAGGACGTTGTCGTGGAACCGATCGAGGAGCGGGTCGGAGCTGGTGAACCAGCCGGAGCGCTCCATGTCGGTCTGGCACACCACGGCGACGACGTCACCGGTGGCGAGTTCGCCGGGCCAGCCGTCGACCTGCGCGTAGCGGAAGCCGTGCAGGGTGAACCGAGGTTCCCAGACTTCGGTGCCGTCGCCGCTCAGGATGTAGGTGTCGACGGAGGTGGCGGTCCGCAGCGGGCGCACGCCCAGTTCGCCGTGCTCCAGCACCTCGGCGTGGCGCAACGTGATCACCCGGCCGGTTTCGCCTCGCACGGTGATGCGGAGCCTCCCAGCGATGTTCTGCCCGAAGTCGAGGATCGTCTTGCCCGACGGCGAGGTGAGGACCTCGACGGGTTCGATGATCTCTACCCCGCGTACGGGCGGGCCGGTCGGCGCGACCAGGGTCTCCGGGTCGTACGGGATCGCGTGAACGCTCTGCCACGAGGTGTCGTCGAAACCGGGAGCCGACCAGCCGGGCTGGTTCTTCCGGGCGTCGTGACGTTCCCCTTCGTAGAGGCCGACCGAGGCGATCGGGCTGGGCGCCGACCGCCAACCGGCACCGGTGGCCACGGTTTCCACCGTGCCGTCCTGGTAGCGCAGTTCGAGCTGGGCGACCAGGCCGATCTCGTCGCCGTAGACATGCCGGCGCCCGCCTTCGAAGCCGACCCGGCCCCGGTACCAGCCGTCGGCCAGCCAGCCGCCGAGCACGTTGTCCCCGTCGGACAGGAGCGCGGTGACGTCGTGGGTTCGGTAGCGCAGCCGGTGGCCGTAGCTCGTCCAGCCCGGGGCGAGCACGTCGTCACCGACCCGGCTGCCGTTGAGCTCGAGCTCGTAGACGCCGTGGGCGGTGCTGTACAGCCGGGCCGCGACCACCGGGCCGCGAAGGGAGAACCCGTGCCGGAGCAGGGCAGCGGGCCGGGGCAGTTCGGCCTCGGGCAGGTCGGGTGCGATCATCGCCGCGGTCCAGTCCGCCGGTTCCAGCAGACCGGCCTCGACGACCACCGGATCACTCCAGGCGGTCGGTGGTGCCTGCTCCGCACCCCATACCCGCACCGCGACCGCCCGGCGATCCCGTGAGCCGAGCGGCGATCCGGGCCAGGCCCGCAGATGCGAATCCGCCGACGCGACGCGGCCCTGCGGCACTCCGTCGAGCTGGATCTCATAGGCGGTCTGAGCCCAGCCGGGGTTGGACGTGGCCACGTTCCACGAGATGCGGGGACGGGCGAGACCGATTCCCAAAGACTCTCGAAGATGTTCGAAGCGGACGTTAATCACGCGTGGGCTGGCCATGCGGAGGCATACCTCTTCTGCGAAGTGGGGCGTGGGCGCAAACGGGTGGCGGGGCGGGAGGTCAGCCCTTGACGGAGCCGGCGGTCAGGCCCTTCATCACCTTCTGGTTGAGCACCAGGTAGATGGCCAGAGTCGGGAAGACGGCCATGCAGACCGAGGCGAAGGTCGGTCCCCATTCGCGCTGCCCGTACTGGCCGACGAAGTTGAGCAGGCCGGTCTGGACGGTCCGCAGGTTGTCGTCGCTGATGAAGGTCAGCGACAGCAGCAGGTCGTTCCAGATGAAGAAGAACTGCACGAGGGCGACGGTGAAGATCGCGTTGCGGACGGTGGGCAGGACCACGCTCCAGAACGTCCGGTAGATGCCCGCGCCGTCGATCGCCGCGGCCTCCAGGATCTCTCTCGGGATGGCTTTGTAGTAGCCGGCCATGAGAAAGACGCTGAGCGGCAGCCCGAAGACGGTGTAGGTGATGATCAGTGACCACAAGGTGTTGATCAGGTTGGTCTGGAAGTAGATGGTGAACAGCGGGAGAAGCACCATCTGCAGCGGCACCATGACCCCGGCGAGGAACAGCAGCAGCACGCCGTCGCGGCCCCTCCATCGCATGATCTCCAGAGCGAACCCGGCCGCGACGCTCAGGACGATGATCAGTGCGAGGGCGGGCAGGGTGGCGAGCAGGCTGTTGCGGAAGTAGACGCTCATATTGCCGGTCGTCCAGGCGTCCACGTAGTTCTGCCAGTGCAGTCCGCGGGGCAGCGACCAGACGGGGCTGGAGGAGAACTCGTCTTCGGCCTTGAGCGAGGAGATCAGCAACCAGGCCAGCGGCGCGACCTCGATGACGACCAGCAAGGTGATCGCCAGCCGGAGCGGCATCCGGCCGACCTGGCGACGCAGAGGGGAGGCGGTCACAGCCGGACGTCCTTTCGCGCGGTACGGAAGATCACCAGCGTGACGGCGAGACTCAGGATCGTCAGCGACATCGCGATCGTGCTGCCGTAGCCGTAGTCCCCATAGGTGAACGCGGTGTTGTACATGTAGAGCGTCAGCGGCGTGGTCGTCTCGCCCGGCCCGCCCTTGGTGAGCGCCAGCACGGAGTCGAAGACCTTCAGCGTGCCGTTGATGCTGAAGATGATCGAGCTGACGAGGATCGGGGTGAGCAGCGGCAGGACGATGTGGCGGGTCAGCTTCCACCCCGAGGCCCCGTCGAGCCGGGCGGACTCGATGATGTCCTCGGGCACGTCGACCAGGCCGGCGTACAGGAGGATCGCGTAGAAGCCCATGGATCGCCAGATGTCCATGCCGATGAGGATCCAGAACGCCCCGGAGGGGGTGCCGAGCCAGTCCTGCACGTGCGAACCCATCCCGGCGCCCTCCAGCACCGAGTTGACCAGCCCGTTCTGCGGAGAGACCTGGAAGAGCTTCACGAACATCTGCGCCACGGCGACGGTCGGCAGGACCACGGGGAAGAACACCAGTGTCCGGATGACGGACGAGGTTCTCCGCAGGTAGAACACGTACATCAGGGCCAGGAACAGCCCGGCGCCCACCTGGCCGATGGTGACGAGCACCGAGTACCTGAGCGTCACCCATGTCGCGGCCCAGAACGCGTCATCATGGAAGATCTTGGTGTAGTTCGACTGACCCGTGAAGGAGAACCCCGTCAGCGCGTTGCCCTCGAAGAAGGTGTAACCGAAGGACCAGACGATGGGCAGCAGCATCATCAGCGTGTAGATGGCCAGCGGTGGCCCGATGAACAGCAGGATCGCGCGGCGATCCCGCAGCATTTTCTCCAAGGCGGCCTCCAGAGCACGGATGGGACGGGGTGGGGCTGGACCGCGGTGACCGGGGCCGCGTCCGACCCGGCCACCGCAGAGTCGACAAGGCCGATCAGCCCTTGAGGGCGTCCTGGACGTCGGACATGTAGTCCTGCGGCGACAAGCTGCCCGTGACCAGCCGAGCGGCGTTCTTCTGCGCGACGGAGGTCGCCCTGGCCGAGAACAGCGCCTCGAACCACAGCACGGGATCCTTGGTGCCGGCAATCTGGTCCTGGACGACCTTGGTGGTCGCCGGAATCGTGGCCGGCGGGTTGTTGACCTTGAAACCGGTGACGATGCCGCGCTTGGACAGGGCGGTGTCGCCGTAGTTGGTCGCCAAGTACTTCAGCCACTCCCCGACGGCCGGGGTGTACGCCTTGGCCGAGACCATGGTCGGCAGACCCACGTTCATCGGCGTCTGGTCGGCCGTGCCGACGCCGCCGGCGACGGTCGGGAACGGCATGTACCCGATGGTGTCGGCACCGATCTTGTTCTTGGCGGGGTCGTTGAAGTCACCGACCGCCCAACTGCCCATGTAGAACATGCCGGCCTTGCCCTGCAGGAACAGGTCCTCGGCGGACTGGTAGTCCAGAGTGGTGACGCCCTTGCCGAAGAAGCCCTTGGAGCCGAGGTCGGCGATGGCCTGAGCGGCCTGCACGTAGGGCCCGTCGGTCAGCTTGGCGGTGCCGTCGGCGACCTTCTTCAGCGCGTCGGGGCCCAACAGCCGGAAGATGTAGTCACCGAGCAGCCGGCTGATCGGCCAGCCCTCCACACCGGAGGCGGCGAACGGCTGGATCTTCTTGTCGTTCAAGGTGGTCGCCGTGGCGACCAGTTCGTCCCAGGTGGCGGGCGGAGTGATGCCGTTGTCGGCGAAGATCTTCTTGTTGTACCAGATCCCCTCCATGTTCAGCTCGAACGGAAGGGCGTACATCTTGCCGCCCTGCAGCTGCTTGATGACCGCGATCGCGGCGGGACTCACCTGGCCGATCACGCCGAGCTCGGTCAGCTTGGCCTCCAGGTCCACCGCCTTCCCCGACTGCCCCATCTCCGCCTGGGCGGCGGGGGTGTTCGGCGCGTTGAACAGCACCGGCAGGGAGTTCTGGGCCCCCAGGAGCTGGAGCTTCTGGTCCAGGTCGGTCTGCGGGGTGTAGCTGTTCTTCAGGGTGCTGCCAGGGTGGGCCTTGCTGTAGCCGTCCATCAACGAGGTGAGGATCGTCGGCCAGTTGTCCGTCGGCTGCTGGACGCTGAGGAACTCCACCGAGACCGGGCCGGAGGCGTCCGCCCCGGCATCGCTGGAACCGCTCTTGCTCGAACCGCCGCACGCGACGGTCGCGAGAAGGGACGACACGACGGTGATCGCCGCGAGTTTCTGGGATCTCACTTGTTCTCCTGTGGGTGTCGAAAGCCAGCCGAAGGCCCGGCTGGGATGGCCGGGCCGCCCAACCCCCGAGCGGCTCCACTGAGATCAACCGGGGCGGTTTCTCAGGTGGACCCTGTCTGACCTGCGCGATCGCCGCATGTTTCAAGCGCGTTTCGCATTTCTTAAAGATCGATGATGCGCCCACCCGCGGGCGCGGAGTTAGCCCGCAGTGCACCTCTACTAGCACGAAATGCACCTGACCTTGATCATCAACGCGCCAGGGCCAGTGAGGTGAACTTTCTGCTAGTACAGGTGAATCACGGGCTAACTCCTCCGGTGTGATCTGGAGCACGATCCATCGAGCAAGCGGCAGGAAACCTGTCGGAAACATCCCTGCACCTGAGGAGAGCCCCGGATGCGAAGATCAATCACCCCCCTCCGGAGGCGGCTGCGGGCGGCGCTGCCGCTCGCGATCGTCGCCCTGACCCAGATCGGCCTCTCACCGGGTGCGGGCGCCGAGGTGTCCTTCCCCGCCGAGTGCCCGTGGATGAACCCGACCAAGAGCCCCGATCAGCGTGCGCGTCTCCTGCTGAACGCCAGCACGCTCGACCAGAAGCTGCGCTGGCTGGTCGAACAACCCGCCAACCAGCCCGCGACCACCACATTCAGCGGCATCACCTACCCCGCTCAGCTGCCGTGCACGCCGAAGGTCACCTACACCGACGGGCCCGACAGCGTCCGCGGCAGCACCGGGGTGACCACCTTCCCCGCACAGATCGGCCTGGCCGCCTCCTGGAACAAGGACCTGGCCTACGCCAAGGGCAAAGCCCAGGGCGACGAGGCCTTCCGCAAGGGCAAGAACGTCGTCCTCGGCCCGGGCCTGGCCAGCGGCCGCACCCCGCTGCTGGGCCGCACTCCCGAGTACCTGGGCGAAGATTCCCTGCTGAGCGGCACCCTGGCCGCCGGGCACATCAACGGGCTGCAGACCGGCAACCCCGACGAGCCGGCGATGGCCGTGGTCAAGCACTACGTCGCCAACGAACAGGAACTCGACCGGACGACCAGCTCCTCCAACATCGATGAGCGGACGCTGCGCCAGGTCTATGACCTGCCCTTCGAGATCGCGATCGACCAGGGCGCGCCCGGCGGCGTCATGTGCTCCTACAACCAGATCAACAGCGTCTACGCCTGTGAGAACCCGCTGCTGAAGGACAACCTGAAGAACGCCCTCGGGTTCCAGGGCTACGTCGTCTCCGACTTCGGGGCCGTCCACTCCACCGCCCCGTCCCTGGTCGCCGGCATGGACCAGGAACTCAACCGGCCGAACTACCTCACTCCGGCCAAGCTCAAGGCGGCCCAGACCGCCGGACAGATCACCCAGGCACAGGTCGACGGCGCCGCGCTGAGGGTCGTGCGGGCCTACATCACCGCCGGCCTGTTCGACCACCCGGTGCCCGCGAGCCCCGACGCCGTGGTCTCCACCCCGCAGAACAAGGCCGTCTCCCAAGCCATCGCCACCCAGGGATCGGTCCTGCTCAAGAACCAGGACGGAATCCTGCCGCTGACCGCGGACACCAAGAAGATCGCGGTCATCGGGCCGACCGCCTCCAACACCCCCACCGGCGGGGTCAGCACCAACACTGTGTGCGGTATGAGCGGATTCGGCGCCGGAAGCTGCTCCATCCCCGCGGTCGCCCCACTCGACGCCATCACCCAGCGAGCCGCCGCGAACGGCGCCACCGTCACCTACGCCAACGGCTCCGACACCACCGCCGCCGCGACCGCCGCGTCCTCGGCCGATGTGGCCATCGTGTTCGGCTACTACACCATGGGCGAGGGCAGCGACCGACCGAACCTCAACCTCGCCGGCAACGGCGACGCGCTCGTCTCCGCCGTCGCAGCGGCGAACCCGAACACCATCGTGGTCCTGGAGACCGGCAGCGCCGTCCTCATGCCCTGGCTGGACAATGTCAAGGGCGTCATGGAGGCCTGGTACCCCGGCGACCAGCAGGGCACCGCCATCGCCCGCCTGCTGTACGGCGACGACAACTTCTCCGGCAAGCTGCCGATGACCTTCCCCAAGGCCATCACCGACACCCCCACCCAGACGGCCGCCCAGTATCCCGGCACCAAGCCCACGGGCGCCACCATCCGCCAGGTCGACTACACCGAGGGCCTCAAGGTCGGCTACAAGTGGTACGACTCCCAGGGCATCGAGCCGCTGTTCCCCTTCGGCTACGGCCTGTCGTACACATCCTTCTCCTACCGCGATCTCAACCTCGTGGTGAACAAGGACAACATCAAGGTCAGCTTCAAGGTCGAGAACACCGGTGACCGCACCGGCACCGAGACCAGCCAGGTCTACCTGACCCTGCCCTCGGCCACCGGGGAGCCCGGAAAGCGCGGCCCCTTGCCAAACACCGCGCCGACATCATCGGACGGCTGTCGCTGTTCCTGGGCCACCTCGCCCGCGCCGTCGCCGACAACGACCTCATCGACGCCACCGGCCCAACCCACCCAGCGGTCGTCCAGGCCATGCGCGTGCTGGAATCAAGCGTGGCCCACGACTGGACCCTGACCGAACTCTCCGAACACCTGCACCTGGCACCCGGCTATCTGGTCAGGCTCTTCAAGAACGAGACCGGCCTGCCGCCGATGGCCTACCTCACCCGCCAACGCGTCGAAACGGCCGCCGCCCTGCTCCTCCACACCGAGGAACCGGTCGCCCACATCGGCGAGAGCGTCGGCTGGAGCGACCAGAACTACTTCGCCCGCCGCTTCAAAACCCACTTCGGCCTCAGCCCCACCTCCTACCGCAACCGATTCACCCACAACTCCATCGAACTCGCCAAGCCCTCCCAACGCCCAGCCTGAGCCGCGGTGAACGCCCCGGCCGGGTCTACCGGGGCTCCTCCGAGTTGCCGGGAAGTCGGTCAGGCCGTGAGTTCGGTACGATGTGCGGCCAGGAAGTCGGTCAGGCTGAGCGGATCCGGGTTGAACACGCGCGCGACCTCGAGGTCGCGGCGGCCGAGGTAGGATCCGGGAAACTCAGCGTAGTACTGGAACATGTTTCCCAGCTCGTCCGCGCCGGGGAAGCCGAAGCCGCGGAACTGGTCGTGGGTGGGTGGGCGGTATGCCACCGGCTCACCGAGCACCGTGCTGAGCGCCGCCGCCATCTGCTCGCCGGTCTGGTACTCGCCGACCACGGGAATCGTGGCGCCGATCGTCTCTGACGGCTGGCGCAGCACGCGCAGCGCTACCTGGCCGATGTCGTCGGAGGCGACGCCGGCGATGGGCGTGTCGCCGAGCGGGAGGTGCATTGCGAGCGTCCCGTCGGGGTCGCGTTGCGGTTTGGCGAGGGTGAGCAGGTTGTCCCAGTAGAAGGACAGCAGCAGGTACGTGGTAGGGAGGCCGGACTTGGCGAACAGGGCGTCGGCGGCCCCTCCCTTCACGTCGAAGTGCGGCACTCGATAGCCGTCGACGAACGGCATCCGGTTGTCGTCGGCCGCCATCGCCTCCCGGGTGTCCTCGAGCGTCGACCACAGGACGTGCCGCAGGCCGGCTGCCTGGGCCGCGCTGATGAGGTTCTCCACCTCGGCCAGTTCCCGGGTGGGCGAACGGTGCTCCCAGTACGGCGTGACCAGGAACGCGCCGTATGCTCCCTCGAATACCCGGCGCAGGCTGCCCTCGTCGGTGAGGGTCGCCTCCACCACGTCGGCGCCGAGCCCGGCCAGAGTCTGCGCCTTGGGTGATGCGGCGTTGCGCGTCACCGCCCGTACGGTGAATTCGCCGTCGGCCAGCAGCGCCCGCGCGACCGCGCCGCCCTGCGTGCCGGTCGCGCCGAGCACCGTGATCACCTTGTCGTGAGACATCGAGGTTTCTCCTGTCATGGGTTGTGCTTCGAAGGTGGCCGGGTCGGCCTCATTGGATGGCGTCAGGCGGTGAGGGCGACGATGACGGTCTTGCCGTGCAGCGCGCCCGCGGCGGCCTGGGCGTGCACGGCCGGCAGCTCCGCGAGGGGGACCCGTTGGGCGACGTCGACGCGCAGTTCGCCGGAGTCGATCAGCGCGGCCAGCCGGGACAGCTGGTCGGCGTCGCTGCGGACGAACAGGTCGATGCCGCGTACGCCGTGCTGCTCGTCGCTGGGCGCGGGCATCCACACCGTGGTGTTGACCAGCACTCCGCCGGAACGGATGAGGGTGACCAGCGCGGACAGCTGCGCCGGGTCGATCGGGGCGAGGTTGAGCACGACGTCGACCGGCTCGCTCAACGCCGCGGTCACCTCGGTGGTGGTGTGGTCGATGATCTCATCGGCGCCCGTGGCCTTGACCTGCTCGATGCTGCGGGGGCTGGCCGTGGCGATCACGTACGCGCCGGCGTTCTTGGCCAGCTGAACGGCGTAGCCCCCGACCGCCCCGCCCGCGCCGTTGATCAGCACGCGCTGGCCCGCCGCCAGCTTCGCGTGGTCGAACAGCGCCTGCCACGCGGTGAGACCCACGATCGGCAGCGCCGCGGCGTCGACCAAGGGGACACGTGTGGGCGCCGGCGCGAGAATATCGGCCGGAGCCACGACGTACTCCGCCGCCGCGCCATCGCCCGCCATCGGCAGGAACCCGACGACCCGGTCACCGATCTCGAAACCGCCTACGCCCTCGCCCAGTGCTGCGATCGTGCCGGACACGTCGATGCCCGGCGTGTGCGGCAGCGTCACCGGGATCGGGCCCTGCATGAAACCCGCGCGGATGTTGCCGTCGACCCCGTTGAACGACGTCGCGGCAACCCGGATCAACACCTGCCCGGCGCCGGGGACGGGCTGCTCGACGTCCTCGTAACGCAGGACGCTGGGGTCGCCGTACTCGTGAAAACGCACTGCCTTCATCACAAGCCCTCGTCTCTTCCTTTGTTAGGTGCTTCGTTTTCGAAGCACTCTTGAAACATAGCACGCTTCAGATTCGAAGCAACCTGCGTACGGTGTGAGCAGGCGACCTAGTCGCCCGCGGCAGCCAGGAGGCGGAGCTTCTCGTCGCTCGAGGAGCCGGGGACGGCCATGAAGACCAGCAGCATCTGGTACTCCACGGGATCCAGCAGAAGCTGGCGGTACAGCTCCAGCCGGCCCAGTGCGGCATGCCGGTAGCGTCGGAGGTGGCGGTCGTCGGTGACGCCCACCTCGACGAGGTAGCGTTCGCGAGCCGCCGGGTCGGCGCACCAGCGGTCAACCAGGTAGCGTGACGATCCGCCGGACCGTGTGTAATCGCCGAACAGGGCAATCGCCGGACGTGTCTGCAACAGCACCTCGCCGAACTGGGAGAACACCATCGCGGGGTGGTCCGACAGGCGCTCGACGATGCGCGTCATGACGGGGCCGGCGTGATCGCCCGTAACCTCGTTGTGGCGCGTCCGGAGAAAGTGCTCCAGCAGTTCCCGGTCCACGCTTCTCACCGCCTTCCGTGTCCGACCGATCAAGCGTGGCGCGAACCGGAAGCCGGGTGAATGTCACCGTTATCCACGGACAAACTGTCCGTGGATAACCGGGCGGCTCAGATCGTCGTGATCAGGCGCTGGAGCTTCTCGTCGCTCGGTGAGCCGGGCTCCGCCAGGAAGACCAGCAACTCCTGGCCCTCGTCGGGGTCCACCAGCCGGCGGGCGAAGAGCTCCAACTCGCCCAGCTCCGGATGCAGGTAGCGCTTGAGATCGTCGTGGTGGGTGACGTCCACCTCGTGCAGCCGCCAGATTTCGGCGAATTCGGGGCTGTCCGCCAGCAGCGCTTCGACGATCTCTCCGGCTGTGCCCGTAGGGTCGGCCGTGTACGCCACCCGGATCTCCACGGTGAAGACCCGGCCGCGGAGGGCGTGATCCTCGGGGGGATAGAGGGCGCGTTGCGCCGGGTCGGTGAACCAGCGGTAGACCAGGTAGCGGGACATGCCGCTGAACCTGGTGTAATCGCCGAGCAGGGCAACCGCCCCACGGTTCTGCGACAGTGCCTCGCCGAACCGGGAGAGCACTATCGCGGGCGTGTCCGAGAGACGCTCGACGATGCGGCTCATGACGGGACTGACCTGCTCGTCGCGCAGGACGCGCTGCGGAGCCGAGTGCCCGCCGAGGGCGAACAGGTGATCCCGCGCGCTCGGGCTGAGGTTCAGTGCCCGCGCCAGGGCGACGAGCATCTGCTCGGACGGCATCGGGCCGCGCTGTTGCTCGAGCCGGCTGTAGTAATCGGCCGACATGCCGGCCAGCACCGCAACCTCCTCGCGCCGCAGCCCGCCCGTACGACGCCGGGAGCCACGGGGAAGCCCGACGTCCTCCGGCTGCAGCCTCTCCCGCCGTGCCCGGAGAAAGTCCGCCAGCAGTGCCCGGTCCATCCCTCTCTCCGCCTTTCAGTCGGTTCGGTTGCGTCCGGCGCGGGGTTTGGCGGACCGTGGCGGGGTGGCGCGCATGTGGTCGCGGACGCGGCCGAGAACGGTGCTGAGGGCGGCGAGGTCCTTGCCGGTCATCGGTTCGAACAGCAGCTGCCGGACGCGGTCGACATGCCCGGGAAGCACGTGGGCGATCAGGGCCCGGCCGGCGTCGGTGACAGTCACCATGACACTGCGCTCGTCGTCCGGCGACGGTGAGCGGGTGATCAGGCCGCGTTTGTCCAACAATCCCGCCTGGTAGGTGAGCCCGCTGCGGCTGTACACGACACCGTCGGCCAGATCGGTCATCCGCAGCCTGCCCTCGGGCGTGTCCACCAGCCGGGCCAGGATCTGGAACTGCACGTAACTGAGGTCACCGTCGGCGCGCAGGTGCTCGTCGACCGCGTACTGAAGAAGGCTGCTGACCTCCATCAGAGCGAAGTACGCACCGAGTTGCTTCGAGTTCAGGCCGGGTGCCGGGTCACTCACCCCATGATCCTACTTGCTTTGAATTCGAAGTGCGCCTCCGCCCTCCCACCTACGCCCGACGACTCGATGCAGTCTTGAAAGATCAAAAGGACCCCGGAGAAACTCCGGAGCCCTGAATCACCTGTTGAAATATGCTGGACCTGATGACCGCGTAGTCGACCACGGCAACCGCGCTAGCACCCCCAGGGGGCGTGGGGGGCTGTGCCCCCCACATCGGGGGGCTCGGGGGGTCGTCCCCCCGTGTAACGACGAGGAGGCCCGCAGGAGCGAGCTCCCGCTCGCGACCACAGACCTCCGCCTCCGAGTGGACGATACTGGGATTGAACCAGTGACCTCTTCCGTGTCAGGGAAGCGCTCTCCCGCTGAGCTAATCGTCCGGGAACTGCGAGCGGAAGACGGGATTCGAACCCGCGACCCTCACCTTGGCAAGGTGATGCTCTACCACTGAGCCACTTCCGCGTGATCTTGCCGGGTTGGGGCCCGGCTCACGGAGAGAACACTAGCGAATCCTGGCTGACTCCCCAAATCAATTGTCGTGTAAGGAGCTACCATGCTTGACGATGGTTACCTCCGGAGGGTGATTATGGACGTTGAGGTTGGGCCTGGGCCGTTGGGCTTTGTGGATGTCGTACGGGTGGCCAGGTACGGGGCCGGGGTGCGGCTGAGTGAGGTGGCCGTCGCGGAGATGTTCGCCTCGCGGGGGAGGATCGAGGAACTCGCCGAGGGGGACACCCCGGCTTATGGGGTTTCGACCGGGTTCGGGGCGCTGGCGACCAGGCATATCGATCCGGGGTTGCGGGCGCAGTTGCAGCGGAGCCTGGTGCGGTCGCATGCGGCGGGGTCGGGGGCCGAGGTCGAGGACGAGGTGACGCGGGCGCTGATGTTGTTGCGGCTCAGGACGCTGGCGTCGGGGCACACGGGGATCCGGCCGAAGACGGCGCGGGTGCTGGAGAGCCTGCTCAACGCGGGGATCACGCCGGTTGTGCATGAGTTCGGCAGTCTGGGCTGTTCGGGGGACCTCGCTCCGCTCTCCCACGTGGCGTTGACGATCATGGGGGAGGGGGTCGTCCGGGACGCGGACGGTGCGCTCATGGACGCGCCCGAGGCGCTCAAGCGGGCCGGGATCGAGCCGGTCGAGCTTGCCGCCAAGGAAGGGCTCGCGCTGATCAACGGGACCGACGGGATGCTGGGGATGCTGGTCCTCGCCATCGAGGATCTGACCCGGTTGCTGAAGGTCGCGGACATCAGCGCGGCGATGAGCGTGGAAGGGCTGCTGGGGACGGATCGGGTGTTCTCCGCCGATCTGCAGGCGTTGCGCCCGCATCCGGGGCAGGCGGCGAGCGCGGCCAATCTGCGGCAGCTGCTGCGCGGTTCGGGGATCATGGAGTCGCATCGGGACGGGTCCTGCACGCGCGTGCAGGACGCCTACTCGTTGCGGTGCGCGCCTCAGGTGGCGGGGGCCGCGCGGGACACGGTCGCGCACGCGGCGGCGGTCGCGGAGCGGGAGCTGGCCAGCGCGATCGACAATCCGGTCGTGCTCGCGGACGGGCGGGTGGAGTCCAACGGCAACTTCCATGGCGCGCCGGTGGGATATGTCCTCGACTTCCTGGCCATCGCGGTCGCGGATGTGGCTTCCATGTCCGAAAGGCGTACCGATCGTATGCTCGATGTGGCGCGGAACCATGGGCTGCCGGCGTTCCTGGCGGATGACCCGGGAGTGGACTCGGGGCACATGATCGCCCAATACACCCAGGCGGCGATCGTTTCCGAGCTCAAGCGGCTGGCCGTTCCGGCGAGCGTGGACTCGATTCCGAGTTCGGCCATGCAGGAAGATCATGTGTCGATGGGGTGGTCGGCGGGGCGGAAGCTGCGGCGGGCCGTCGACGGGCTCACCCGGGTGCTCGCCGTCGAGGTGCTGACCGCGGCGCGGGCGATCGAGCTGCGGCAGCCGTACCGGCCCGCGGCGGGAACGGGCGCGGCCGTCGCGCTGCTGCGCGAGTCCGTCGCGGGGCCGGGGCCCGACCGGTTCCTCGCGCCCGAGATCGAGGCGGTGGTACGGCTGGTCGCGGACGGATCCCTCGTCGCGGCAGTCGAGGCCGCAACCGGGCAATTGTCCTGAAATTTCGGGGCGCTAACCCCCACGGGCGGCGGGCTGGGAGAATGGGCGGATGCACGACGCGTTCGCCCATATCGGCGGCCGATTGGCCGTCGGCCTGCGGGATGTGACCACCGACCTCGCGGCGCTGGACTCCGAGGGCTGGTGGGCGGTCGTCGTGGATTTCGAGGGCAAGGTCACCTGCGCCCGTTTCGACCAGGCACGGCCCTCCCCGCTCCCCACGCCCACCCGCCCCTGGCGAGGACCCGCCCGGGATTCCTGGCGTTCCTCCCTCGACCAGAAGCGCTACGAGCACGCCGTCCAGGAGATTCGCGACGAGATCGAACGAGGTGAGGTCTACCAGGCCAACCTCTGCCGAATCATGTCCGCCCCCCTCGAAGGCCCGCAGGACCCCCTCGCCCTCGCCGTCCGCCTCGCCGAGGGCAACCCGGCCCCGTACGAGGCCGTGATCAGCGTCCCCGGCCTGGCCGTGATCTCCGCCTCCCCGGAGCTCTATCTCGGTAAAAATGGCGACATAGTTGAGTCACGGCCGATCAAAGGCACCGGCGTGACCCCGGGCGACCTCCTCGAAAAGGACTACGCCGAGAATGTGATGATCGTCGACTTGGTGCGCAACGATCTCGGCCGGGTCGCCGAGGTCGGAACCGTCAGCGTTCCCGCGCTGTGCGAAGTCGAGGAACATCCCGGTCTCGTGCATCTTGTCTCGACCGTCCGGGCGCGTACCACGGCGGGCTGGCCGCAGCTGTTCGGCGCGACCTTTCCGCCCGGTTCCGTCACCGGGGCCCCCAAGTCTTCGGCGCTCCGCATCATCAATCGGCTCGAACCAGAGCCGCGCGGGCCCTACTGTGGGGCGGTGGGCTGGGTGGATGCCGACCGGCGTGAAGCGGCGCTGGCCGTTGGCATCCGCACCTTCTGGATCTCCGGTGAAGAGATCCATTTCGGCACCGGAGCGGGCATAACCTGGGGCTCCGATCCCCGGCTTGAGTGGCGGGAAACCGAACTGAAGGCCGAACGGCTCATCGGTCTGGCGTCCTTTGGAGGTTAGGTAATGAGTGTCCCCATCTGGGTCAACGGCGACCTGCTGGCACCGGAGCAGGCGGTCGTGTCCGTCTTCGACCACGGCCTGATGGTCGGCGACGGCGTCTTCGAGACGATCAAATGCGTGGACGGGAAATCGTTCGCGCTGACCCGCCACCTCGACCGGCTGGCGCTTTCCGCGAAGCGGGTCGATCTTCCCGAACCCGACCTGGCCGCCATCGCCGACGGCGTCCGGCGCTGCCTCGAAGCCGCCCCGGCCTGGCCGCTCGGCCGCATCCGCGTCACCTACACCAGCGGCCCGGGCCCGCTCGGCTCCGACCGGGGCGCCGAGGGCACCAACACGATCATCATCGTGGGCGAGCAGAAGCCGTTCCCCGCGGCGGCCGAGGTCGTCGTCGTGCCCTGGCCGCGCAACGAGCGCGGCGCCCTCGCCGGCGTGAAATCCACCTCGTACGGCGACAACGCCAAAGCCCTCGCCTACGCCAAGGAACGCGGCGGCGGCGAGGCCATCTTCGAGAACCTGGTCGGCAACCTGTGCGAGGGCACCGGCAGCAACGTGTTCCTGGTCAGCAAGGGGCGGCTGATCACGCCCACCCTCGCGGCCGGCTGCCTGGCCGGGGTGACCCGGGCGCTGACCCTCGAATGGTGCGACGGCGCCGAACAGGACGTTCCGCTTTCCGCGCTTTACGACGCGGAAGAGGCCTTCCTCACCTCGACCACCCGCGACATCCAGCCCATCGGCTGGGTCGACGGCAAGCCCCTGCCGCAGGCGCCGGGCCCGGTGACGCTGGCCGCCATGCGGACCTTCGCCGCGCGCTCGGCGGACGATCTCGATCCGTGAGAGCGGCCCCCGCCGTCGCCCTCGCCCTCGCCGCCGTGCTCGTGGCCGCCTGCTCGGCGGCCACGCCGGAGACGCCGCTGGTCGCCGGGTCCGGCGCGCCGGTGGTCGTGCCGGGCGGGCCCGGCGGCGTGGGCCGTACGGCGACGCCGGGGGAGCGGATCGGGACGGGGGAGTCGCGCGCGACCGGCGCGGATGTCCGGTTCGCGGAGATGATGATCCCGCATCACCGGCAGGCCCTGGAGATGGCCGGGCTGGTCCCGGGCCGTACCACGAATTCCCAGGTCACGGCCATGGCGCGGCGCATCGAGGCGGCGCAGCGCCCGGAGGTCGCGGTGCTGACCTCCTGGCTGGCCGCCCTCGGCCGCGCGCCCGCCCACGATCACCCGGAGGGGTACGGCATGGCCGGCCTGCCCGAAATGAACAGCCTCCGCACGGCCAGGAACGCGGCCTTCGACCGGCTTTTCCTCACCCTGATGATCAGGCACCACGAGGGCGCGCTGACGATGGCGGCCGAGGAGCTCCGGGACGGCCGCGACCGCATGATGCGCACCCTGGCCACCGACGTCGCGCGCGGCCAGCGGATCGAGATCGGCCGCATGCGCGAAATGCTCTAGTACGACCGCTGGGTCTGCACGTTCAGCTCGGTCATCTTCACGGCTTTGGCGGGATCGGTCAGCGGATCGGTGATCTCCAGGACGTCCAGGCCCTTGGTGATGTCACTGGAGTAGATGTACCCGTTGTAGTAATACGCCGACCATGACCCGCCGAGCTGCTTGCCCGGCGGCAGCGGTCCGCGCTCGAAGAACCCGATCTCGCGAGGATTGTCGGAATCGGTGAAGTCCCAGACCGAGACGCCGCCCTGGTACCAGCCCTGGACCATGACATCCTTGCCCGGCACCGGGATCAGCGAGCCGTTGTGCGCCACGCAGTTCTCCTCCGGACTCTGCGCCCGCGGAATCTTGAAATATCCGCGCTTCTGGAGCTTCGGACCGGCGACGAGGTCGTAGATGGCGTTCGCGCCCTGGGTCTCGTCCACGTTCGCGTCGCAGGTCGGCGCCATGCCGCCGCCCAGCTCGTCCCCGAAGACGACCTTGGTGCCCGCGTTGTTGAACGTCGCGGAATGCCAGATCGCGAAATTCTCGTCCTGTACGACCTGCAGCGTCTTCGGCCGCAAAGGATTGGTGATGTCCAGCAGGAACCCGTCCCCGAAACACGCGGCCGCCGCCAGTTTCCGCTCCGGATAGACGGTGATGTCATGACATCCGGCCGGATTGAACTCGGACTCCCCGTCGCCGCCCGGCCGATCCTGGAAAACGTTGGGTTTCGCGGCCACCCGAGCGGCCTTGGGGTTCTGCACCGGTACGTCGACGATCGTCAGGTTCTGATGCGGTGGCGGGCAGTTCCGCGCGTCCGGTACGGAAGACGGCGACGACACGTACACGTATATCGAGGTCTCACCGGGAACGAGCGCGTGCGTGTGGGATCCGCAGTCGGTCCGCACCGAGGTCACGTACTCCGGCTTGGCCTTGTCGGAAATGTCGAACACGCGGATGCCCTCCCAGGCCGTCGGCGCGCCCGGATCCGACGCCTGACCCTGGCAGGTGTCATCACTCCTGGGCGAATCCACCGACAGAAAGAGCAAATTCCCAGATACCGAAATATCGTTCTGCCCACCCAGGCACACGGTCCGCGACACCACTACGGGTTCCGCCGGATCCGCAATATCAACAACCGTAAAACCCTCATAATTGCCGACATATGCGTACGTGCCCTGGAACGCGAGATCCGTCCCCCAGGCCTGCGGCCCGTCGAACGGCGCTTCCAGTGGCACGTTGGCGACCAGCCTGACGTTGTCACTGTGCTTGATCTCGTCGACGCCGGGCGTGCCGCCCGTCTCCGGGGGGATCGTGGCGGCGACCGGGGGCCGGGTTTGCGGCGATTCCTCCACCGCAGGCGACGCGCACGCCCCCAGCAGTAAGACCCCCGCGAGCAGCGACGCTCCCGTCCCACGCCCCATCTCGGCGCCCCCAATCTCCAGACAGGACGCTATGTCAGGAAAGCATGGGCTGTGTCGGGAATAGGTAACAGTTCAGGAGCTCCAGAGCATATTCGTCAACTCTTCGTCCAGGTCCATGAAGTCGACTTCACGCCCAGCCGGCACCAGCTCATACGTACGGTGCAGGAACTCGGTCAGCGGCGCCAGCGGCACCTCGAACAGGGCCTGCCCGAACGGCGACGTGAGGCTGATGTTGAGCGTTCGCTCACCGTCCGACCGCGCCGGCCAGACCTGGACATCCCCGTCACCCACCCGCCGCACGATGCCGACGGTCAGCAACTCGCGCGCGAAGATCCACTCGACCGGCTCGTCGTTCCCCACGTGGAAGGCCATCCGGATGGCATACGGATCCTCGGCCGTGTAGCTGAGTCCGGCGAGCAGGGGGACGGTAGTACGGTCAGGGACCACAAGCCGAAGGCCCAGCTCGGCAGAGACGGTGGTGCTGTTCATCGTCAGCCAAACCTTTTCGTCGTCGGGTCCCCTCATCGGGGCTTTCACTGCTCACACGGACTACGTCCCGTGCTATGACGCGGAACGAAGAAACCTGTAGGAAAGATTCCGCTCTCAGGCCCTTCTGTAACGCAGTTCACAGCAAGACATTTAGGCGACTACCTGCGCAAACGTCACCAACAGGTGCATGTTTGCAAGGGTTTTGCGTGTCCCCGGGAGGGGTGTATCGGTCTCAGGTGGTGCGTATTGGTCGAGTGTGGGGCATCACGATGCTATGACAACACACCGCCACGCCGCCGCACTCCAGAGAACCTTTCGGTGACGATGCGCCCCAACTTGCGATGCGCTGCCCCTCACACCACCAGAACTGCCTAGATTCCGCCACTCCGTACACACCTCGCGACTCTCCGGTTACCCACAGGCCCCTTGTTACCCACAGGCCCCTTACCCATCTATAGCCTTCGCCACCACCCTCCGAAGTACGGTATGGTTTTCCACGTCGGGCCAGTGGCCCGGCGATCATCCCGGGCGATTAGCTCAGCGGGAGAGCGCTTCGTTCACACCGAAGAGGTCACTGGTTCGATCCCAGTATCGCCCACCAGGTTTCCCAGGCCGGTTCGCAGCCAAGCGAACCGGCTTTTTTCATCATCTGATGTAGCCGCCCTTTCCGGATGGGCGGAGGATGAGTGTGACGCCCAGGGCGTAGATCGCGGCGGAGAGCAGGGTGGCGGGGATGGCGGCCGTGATGTAGTCGTAGGGCGGGCGGGACGTGTAGGTGAATGGGTTGAGCAGGTAGAAGTAGGCGGCGGAGCCGGCGGCCAGCGCGGCGAAGCCGACGGGGTTGATCCCTTTCCAGAAGTAGTAGGCGGAGTGGCGGGAGTTGTCGAACGCTGCCGCCATGTCGAGTCGGCGGCGGCGTAGTAGGTAGTAGTCGACGATCTGGATTCCTGCCATCGGGCCGAACAGGACGCCGCAGAACGCGAGGAATGTGCGGAAGTGCTCGGCGGCGGGGAGGGCGAAGAACGCTGAGGCGATCGTGACCGGGATGATGGCGGTGAGGGTGCTGACGTTCCAGGGGGCGCGGTTCACGGGAGGGACCTGGCTCAGCGCGAGGGTGGCCACGTAGCTGCCCACGATGATGGTGGCGACGTTGGCGAGCACGATGAAGGCCAGGCCCGCCAGGGCGACCCACGGGCCGCCGAGCGCGAAGAGGTGCCGGGTCGGGTCGCCGCCGGAGCCCGGGACGGCCAGGCTGGTGTAGAGGCCGATCAGTGAGACCAGGCCCACGGACAGGCCCAGGCCGAACACCGCCGGCCAGAGTGTGGCCCGGACGCTGGGTGAGAGCCTGATGATCGCGCCGGCGTACGGCCACCAGGACAGGTTGGCCGATATCAGCAGTTCCACGCCCGTGGCGTAGTTGTACCGGGGGTCGGGGCGGGCGGCGACCGGCTCGGCGGCGATGATCTCGTGCCAGCCGATCCGCTGGATCAGCAGGGCCAGCACGACGAGGCCGAGCACGATCACTCCGGGGGCCATGTAGGTGGTCGCGCTCCGTAGCGAGTCCGCTCCTTTGCGCAGGGCGTACCAGACGACAGCCGCGCCGGTGAGGGACATGGCCGTCTCCAGCAGGGTGCGCGCCGGCCGCGGCGCGATCCCCGTCGCGACGAGGAGCTCGGCGCCCGCCCGGCTGAAGGAGATCGTCAGGACGATGTTCCAGCCGACGACCGAGAGGTAGATGAGCGCGATGGCGAAGATCGAGCCGCGCGTGCCGAGCTGGGCCTTGCTGGTGACGACGGAGTCGACGCCGTACTTCCCGCAGGGGGGCAGGCAGGCGAGGATCACCGGCAGGATGCCGAGGAGTGACCCGCAGATGATGGTCAGGGTGCCCGCTGTGGCGTTCAGATAGTCCGCGACTTGCCCTCCGATGAAGAAGCACCAGGTGGCGATGGCGGTCGAGGCCGAGGCGTAGAACACGGCCAGGCCACTCCACGGACGCTCCGAGCGGGGAATCGGCCATCCGCCGGTCACCAGAGCGCCGTCCCGGTCCAGAGTGCGATGAGCGGCACGACCAAGGTCACCAGCAACAGCAGGATGTAGTCGCCCCGGGTGAAGGGCACGCCCTGCTCCGCGGGGTTGTCCATCTGCTCGATGAGCTGTTTCGGCACGGCTAGTTCTCCGCTCTCCAGGGACTTTGCTCTCACTCTAGAAACCGGTCATTACTATGATAAACAGGACAAACGTTCGGACGAATCGGTCCAGCGTCATGCCTCTGCCATGACAGCCGGGGGGTGAGAACGGCGATGAACGAACCCTGGGCCGCGGCTTCCGAAGAGGACGAGCGGCTGCGCGTTCTCGCGCTCGCGTCCGCCGGCCTCGGTGAGATCGAAGTGCTGAAGTACGCGCTGGACCAGGCGGTCGCCGACCTGGGTGCGCTGAGCGGGATGGTGCACTGGTCCGGCGCCCCCGCCAGCAGTGGCGAGCCGCGCCTGGTGGTCGCCACCGGACTGCCCCCGGCGGAACTGCGGGAGTGGGGGGAGATCAGGGAGGTCATCGTCCAGGCGCTGCGCGACGGGGCGCCCGTGTGCGCATCCGCCATCCTGCGGGTCCGGCGTGAAAAGAGGGACGAAAAGAGGGACGGGGCGGTCACGCCGCCCGCCGTGACGATGACGGCCGTGCCACTGCCCGGCCGGGACGCGCCGATCGGCGTGCTGTCGGTGCTCTCCCTCGGGTCCGGCAGGCCGACCGGCCGCCAGCGGGCGTTCCTGGCGTCGCTGGCCGACTGGCTGGCCCTGCGGCTGGCGAGATCCAGCGCCGACTCGGACACCAGGCGCCCGTGGTGGCACGCCGCCGACTCCCATCTCCGGCAGGCGCTGAAGGCGACCAGGATCGGATCCTGGGACTGGAACATCCTGACCGGGGAGTTGTACTGGGACGAGCCCGCGCTGACCGTGCTGGGCATCGATCCCGGCACCGCCCCCCACAACACCGACTCCTGGGTCAGCCTCATCCACCCGGAGGACCATCCGCGGGTGATGATCGCGACCGAGGAGGCCCTCCGCACCAGGGGCCTCTACGACGTCGAGTACCGCGCCTGCCGCCCGGACGGGACCATGGGCTGGGTGCAGGAGCGCGGCCACCTGGTGTTCGACGACGCGGGTGAGCCGGTACGCATGATCGGCACGGTCTGGGACACCACGGAGAGCCGCGCCGCTCGCGAGTCGGTCAGCCGTGCGCTCCGCTACATGAGCGACGCCTTCCTCGCGGTGGACCGTGACTGGCGGGTCACCTTCGTCAACCTCGACGCGGAACGCCTCCTGGGGGTCATCGACCCCTACGGTCAGGTGCTGTGGGACCTGCCCGCGGGGAAGCTGCCCGATCTGCAGGCGGCGTCCCGCAGGGCCGCCGCCGAGCGCGTGCCCGTCGGTCTCGAGGTGCAGTGGCCGATCGATCAGCGCTGGTACCAGGTGCGGCTGGTGCCGGTGCCCGACGGCCTGACCCTCTACCTCGCCGACGTCACGGAGAAGCGGCTGCGCGACGCCGAGCGGGAGGCGGCCGAACGCGCCGCCGCCGAGCGGGCCGCCTGGATCCAGGAGCTGACCCGCGCCTTCGGCGACGCCGTGACCGCCTGTGACCTGGTGCGGGTCATCGCCGAGCGGGTGCTGCCGTCGTTCGGCGCGGCGGGCCTGGCCATCCTCACCGTCGACCACGGCTGTCTGCACGTCGCCGGAGCGTTCAACTACCCGCCGGACATCCTCCGCCGTCTGGAGAACCAGCCGCTGCCGGAGCGTTCCGCCCTCTCCGACGCGCTTCGATCACGCGCACCGCTCTTCGTCACGTCGAAGACCGACTATCCGGACGGCCCCGACCTGGACGCCTCGGTGATCCTCCCGCTGCTCGTGCCCGGCCAGTACACCGGGTGCTGCGTGATCTCCTTCGACCGGCCCCGCCGCTTCTCCAGCGAGGATCGCGCCGCGCTCACCGCGGTTTGCGGGCTGGTCTCCCAGGCCCTGGCGCGGGCCCGCCTGTACGACATGGAGCGCACCCGCGTCCAGGAGCTGGAGCGCCTGCAGGCGTGGCTGAGGGAGTCCCTCGATCGGGAGCGGCGCTTCACCACCGACGCCTCGCACGAACTGCGCACCCCGCTGGCCGGGCTGCGAGCCCAGCTCGAGGAGGCCCAGCTCCACCCCGACGAGACCGACCTCGACGAGCTGCTCGAACACGCGCTCGGCGACGTGGACCGGCTGCAGGACATCACCTCCGACCTGCTCCTGCTGGCCAGGCTGGGGGCCGACCTGTCGGCCGCGCCGGAGAAGGTCGACCTGGCCCGGCTGGTCGAGACCGAGGTCTCCCGCCGCGGGCGCGACCGGCACCCGGTACGGCTCCGGCTCGAACCCGGCGTGGTGATCGACGCCGTGCCCCGGCAACTCGGCCGGGTGCTGACCAATCTGCTCGACAACGCCCAGCGCCACGCGGAGCACGGCGTCGAGGTCGGCCTGCGCCGCAGCGGCGGCAGCGCCGAGCTCTCGGTCACCGACGACGGTCTTGGCGTCCCCGAAACCGAACGCGAGCACATCTTCGAGCGCTTCGCCCGCCTGGACACCGCCCGCAGCCGTGGCGCGGGAGGCACCGGCCTCGGCCTGGCGATCGCCCGGGACATCGTCCGCGCCCACCGCGGGACCCTCCACGTCGAATGCCCGCCCACCAGCGGCGCGCGCTTCGTCCTCCGCCTGCCGCTCACGGATCCGGGGTGAGACCACGAGGCCTCAGAAGAGGATGGTCGGCGGCACCTCGCCGGCCAGGAAGTAACCTCCCGCGACTCCCGCCTTCCAGTCGCGAGAGTTGTGGTTCGCGACGGTGCGCGCGTTGCGCCAGTGCCGGTCGAAGCCCAGCGTCCGGCTGGTGATGGAACCGCCGGCGACGTCGAAGATCAGTTCACTGGCCCGGAGCGCGGATTCGATCGCTATGACGCCGGCCTGGGCGATGAGAACCGAGGACTCCGCGCCCGCGGTGTAGGCCTGCGCCCCGGCGGGGTGCCACGACGCCTCCCAGTTCTCCGCGGCCAGCAGGACGACCGAGCGGGCCGCGAACGCGCGCGCCCCGATCTCACCGACCGTGTGGCGGACGTACAGATCGTCGATGCTTCTGTCCGCGGTGCTGTGCCTGATCGGACGAGCCTTCTCGCGGACGTACCAGACCGCGTCGTCGAACACCCGTGCGGCGATACCGGCCTCCACGGCTGTCAAGTAGAGCTGTGCGCCGGAGGCGTCCCGCCAGGGGTTGTCCGGAGCCGTCGTGTCGGCCCTGGTGACCTCGTCCTCGTAGACGCGGACGTCCGTGAGCCGGGTGGTGCCGCTTGCCGTGAGCCGTTGCCCGATGCCGTCGAAGTCGTCGATTCGTTCCACGCCCTTCCGGTCGACGGGGACGCGGAAGTGCACGACGTCGCCGTCGTCGTCCCTGGCGGTTCCCCCGAACCACGTCGCGTACAGAGCGCCGGTGGAGTAGTACTTCTCGCCGTTGAGGAGGTAGCTGTCCCCGTCTCGTCGCAGCGTGGCGTTGATCGTGCCGGTCGGTCCTCCGGTGCGTTCGTTGTTGGTTCCGGAGAAGAGGTGGCCGGCGTGGATCTGTTCCACCAGTTCGGCTCGGCCCGGGAAGTCGGTCCTGGCCGACAGCCGGCTGGTGGCCAGGAAGCTGCCCCGGAGAGCCTGCGCCAGGCTGGAGTCGGCGCGCGCGAGGTCGATGACGAAGTCGAAGAGGTCGCGTTGCGACCCGTCGGCTCCGCCGTCGGCCGCGGGCACCGCGAGCAGGAGGATGCCGGTGTCGATGAGCTGCCGCACGTCGTCGAACGCGAAGTCGCGGCTCTCCTCGCGCTCGCGGGCGGTCGCGCCGAGCCGGGCCAGAACGGGAGCGGCGGCGGCGCGGAGGCCGCTGACAGTCGGCACTCCGGCCGGACGGGCGATGGGGTCCACGGACTCGATGGTCATCGGCTGAATCCCGCCGCGCCGATCCGCCGCCAGGCCTCCGCCTGGGTGTCCTCCGGCAGCGGCCCCCGGCGTACGGCTCTCGCGTTCGAACGGATGTGGCCGGGATTCGCGGATCCCGCGATCACCGAGCTGATGTGCGTGTTCCCCAGCAGGAGTCGCAGCAGGAAGCCCGGGACGGTGTCCCCGTCCAGCAGATCCTCGAGAGGGACCGAAGCGGGATCGACGTCGACGCCGGCGGCCGTCGGCTTGGGCCGGCTCAACCCCTGAGCCACTCCACCACGAACGATCACTCCCGCGGAACGCTCCCCGGCGACGCCGAGGTACGGTTCGAGCTCCCGCTCGAACGGAGAATACGGGAGCTGGTAGGCCTGGAACTCCTTGATCTTGAGATGTGCGGGAAGGTGCGGAAGGACCGACGAGATGCCAATGGCCCGGATCTTCCCCTCGTCTCGCAATCGGATCAGTGCGTCCAGCGTCCCCTGCGACTCGAGGATGTCCGGCGAAGGGCTGGCGTGAAGCTGGAGGAGATCCAGGTGATCGGTCCTCAACCGGGTCAGGCTCTGCTCCACTCCCCGGCGGATGTGTTCCGGGCTGAAGTCGTGCGGGAGGATCCCCGGTGGGGCGGTCGGCTGGTGCTCCAGCGGGCATCCCGCCTTCGTGGCCAGCAGGAACTCATCCCGCCGACCGGAGATCGCCGCCCCGATGATCTCCTCGGACAGCCCGTAGTCGATGGAGGTGTCGATGAAGGTGATCCCTTCGTCCAGCACGGTGTTGAGTACGTCGTGTGCGATCTCCCGGGACAGCGGACGGGGGCGCCGGTGCACATCGGCACCACCACGCAACTCCATCGCGCCATAGCCGAGAAAGGCGACCGACGGTCCTCCCGCCCAAAGGGGGCGCGCGTCACTCGATGCGTTCACAGGCTCCTCTGTCTCGCTAGGACTCGGCACCGCGCGGATCACGGTCGAGCAGGATCAGGTCATCGGCATGGAAGGTCACTCCGGCCAGTGTGATCACCCATACGTCGCCGGCCGGCGCCCAGCTGACGCCTTGGCGGTGAGTTGGGATCGCGATCAGCCCGCCAATGCCGGGGGCCCAAGCCAGAACGGTGTTATAGAAGCCGGGGAAGTGGTCGACCGCGATCTCGCCGTCGGCACGCTGAAGCGGCTGCTCAAGACTGGGAGCCGCACCCCAGCTCCACGCTCGTACGGCGGAAGCGAAGGTCACCAGATCGCCCCGGCCTATGTCCCCGAGTACGGCGTTCCGGGCACGACCCGGCTCGAGGGCCGACAGGAGTTCCACCGCCGTGACGTGCCAGCGGAGCACGTCGGCGAGTTCGGCGTCGAGGGCCGCCAAGGAAGTCAGCAGTTGTCTCCCGGCCTCCGGCGACCTGATCGCCGTCGCCCCGGCACGAACCGCCACCAAGTGGTCGAGTGCCTCACGAAGCCGCGCTATCTGGGGTCCGTCCGTAGTCCTGACGGGAAGCGACGGGTCGTCGAGGATCTCGCGCAATGCCACTACCGTCTTCTCGTCGAGGGCGGCAGTGGGGATTCCGGTCATGATCTCAATTCCGGGTAGGCGCGCGATCCGCGGGGTGGAATCCCGGCCGTCGCGCGATGCGTGACATCGAAGAACGCGTTGATGCCGTTGCGCCGGCGGGTCCCGACCGAGTGGTGATACCCCGAGCCGTCCGCGGCGTTCATGATCGCGCGCGTGTTGTTGAAGTCGCGGAGTTCGCGCTGCAACGAGACGAAGTGCGTGCCCGGCTTGCCGTCGTCGACCGTGGCGAAGTCGCGGCGATTGATCACCGGCACGTTGTCGACCCTCGCCCGGGCGGCCGCCTGCGCGTGGCCCACGATCCCGTGCTCGCGGACCGTCCGCTCATATGACTCGTAGTCGCTCGGAGCGTCGTCGGAGAACCTGTCCGCCTCCGCCGCCGTGACCGTCGGCGCGTACAGGAGCGCGGCCTGCTCGTCACGATCCTTGGCGTGCCAGCGCTCCACGTCGAGTTCGATCCGGCTGACGTGTTGGGTGGTGCCTCCGGCCAGCGGGCCGGACAGGATCGTGATCGACTCTTCGGTGGCCTGGTTGCCGCGAAGCACAGAATGGAAGCCGAGCAGGAGGGGCGCTGTCTCCGGCACGTTGAGATGCGGCAGGGCCTCGCTCACGAGCCCCGCGCCGACGAAGCCGGTGCGGACCTCGCGGACCTTCAGGTGCTCGCCCACGCCGGCACTCCCGAAGAGGGCGTCGCCGGCCGACTCGAGCACGTCCTGGTGATCACTGGCGAGGTGGAAGATCGCGTGGGGCGTCTCGAGGACAGGATCCTCCCAGCGTGACATCTTGGATGGGACGGTGATCAGGCCCACGTGGGACGTGTGCTCGTCCCACCAAGCCGGGCCCCAGCCGACGGTGGTCAGCAGACCGTCGGGACCGTACGCATGGCGTTCCTCGAGCACGGCCAACCGCGACTCCAGCAGTCGCGCGGCGTCCTCGTCGGGGCTCTCGATCAGATCGGCGAGGATCAGCCGGTGATGGCGAGGCGGCACCGGCCGTCCGAGCTCGTCGTGTCCGAACGTCGCCTCCCACTCGTGCTGACCCGCGGGCAGGCTGCTCATCCCGCCACCGGCTCCCGGACGAACCGCGCCTCGAAGTCGGGCACGAGCGTCGCGAACTGTCCGGCGATGTCACGGTGCGCCGCGCCGGGGATGCTGAGGTTGTAGACCGCCGCGGTGCGCCCGGTCGACGCCTCGGGATTCTCGATGGCGGCCAGCGCGGCACGTGCCAGCGACTCGGTGCTGACGAGCCCGTCGGCGTACTGGTCCTGGGTCAGCCGGATCTGGTACGACGGATCGTGGATCGCGGACAGCCAGGTGGCGCGAAGGACGGTCCAGCGGTTGCGCCCGGCGCGAAGGTGCGCCTCCAGCGCGCGGAGCGCGTGCGCGTGAGCCCGGTAGTTGCGGTGGTTGACGCCGTGGCCGGTGAGGAAGTGCGACAGCAGCACAACATGAACGCCGGGCCGGTCGGCGCTGAGCCGGTCCAGCAGCCGGTGGCCGATCGTGCGCCCGGCGGCGGGCCCGTCCTCGGGCTGCGCCATCACTCCCGCGCCACCGTTCAGTGACGGAGAGAGGATCAGCGCGTCCGCTCCGGCGAGGAGCCGGTCCAGCTCGGCCTCGGTCACACCGCCGTCGGCGGGACGGGTGTAGCGGTGACCCCGCTCGTGCGCCAGCCGCTCGGCGATCTCGCGCGCACCCCAGCCACCGGCACGGCTGACCAGGTGGAACTCGGTGGTGGTGGCCTCGGTGTACACCGGGCCCAGTTCGACGATGTTGACCACTGATACCAACTTTCTCGCAGGTTGGTCCATCGTCGGCTAGCATATCTATTTATTTCCTACTTGAATACCATAGATTCCGGAAGGGGGGTCCATGGAGCATCCGGCCTACCGGGAGTTCGCCCAGCTCGTCGAGGAGGTCATCGCGCCGCGGGCGGTCGAGGTCGACGCCACCGAGGTGCCGCGCTCCCACGTCGAGGCGCTGCGCGAGGTGGGCTACTTCTCGTGGACGGTCCCGCGGGAGTACGGCGGCGCGCCCATCCCGCCGGAGGTGAAGAGCGCCGTCGACGACCTGCTGTTCGGCGCGGACCCCTCGACGGCGCTCGCGGTGGTCCATCACGGCAGTCAGGTCGCGCAGGCGCTCACCGCCGGGACGCCCCCGGCCCTGGACCTGCTGCCGAAGCTCGCCACGGGCGAGCGGATCGGGGGCGCCGGCATGTCCCAGATCCGCGCCTGGCCGAAGCGGCCCAGCCTCATGGCCACCAGGGCGCCCGGTGGCTACCGTTTCGACGGCCCGGTGCGGTGGATCTCCGGCTGGGGCCTGGTCGACACCGCCTGGATCGGCGCGGTCGACGAGCGGACCTCGACGTACGTGTTCGGCATCGCGGACCTGACCCGGCCCGGGATAACCGCCACCCGGCTGCGACTGGCCGCCGTGCACGGCTCGCGCACCGTGTCGCTCAAGCTGGACGGCTACGTCGTCCCCGACGAGTTCATCACCGCAGTGGTGGACATCACCGAGTGGAACGAGACCGACGGGCAGGTGTGGCCGAGCACGCGCCAGGCACAGGCCGCCGGGACGCCCGCGCTGCCGACGGCCGGTCCGGTCGGACTGGCCCGGGCCGCGCTGGCCGACGCGCTCGCGGCATATCCCGGCCAGCCGTCGCTCCTGCGGCTCTCCGAGGAGCTCGAGCGAGCCGCCGTCACGCCCATCGCCGAGCCGCACTGGCGTGTCCAGCTCGACGCGCTCGCCATGCGCGCCACCGCGGCCGGCCTCATCGCCAGCGGCGGCGAAGGGCTGCTCACCGGCGACATCGCCCAGGTCCGCGCCCGCGCGGCGCTGTTCCTCCAGGTCCGCGCCCTCTCCGAGCGCGTACGCCCCGCCCGTCTCGAGCAGTTCGCCAACTGAGGTCGATCACATGTCCAAGCGCACCCTTCACCTGAACGTCAACGTGATCTCCGCCGGCGCCCACCCCGCCGCCTGGCGGCTTCCCGAGGCCAACCCCCGGGCCTTCTTCGATCCGGCCCACTACGCCGACATCGCCAAGATCGCCGAGGCCGGGCTCTTCGACACGGCCTTCATGGCCGACAACTCCTACCTGCATCCCGAGGGCTACCCCAACTCCGGGCTCGACCCGATCGTGACCCTGTCGGCGATGGCCGCAGCGACGTCCAGGATCGGCCTGGTCGGCTCGTACTCGACCACCTTCCATCACCCGTACGGCATCGCGCGGTCCTTCGCCTCGCTCGACCACCTCTCCGGCGGACGGGTGGGATGGAACGTCGTGACCAGTCGCAACAAGCCGGAGGGCCGCAACCACGGCTTCACCGACCTGCCGGACCGCGAGACGCGGTACGCGCGCGCCACCGAGGCCGTCGAGGTCGTCACCGCGCTCTGGGACAGCTGGAAGCCGGGGGCGCTCGTGCTGGACACCGAGTCCGGGGTCGCGGTCGACCGGGGCCTGATAAAGCCGATCGACTATGTGGGGGAGCACTACTCCGTCGCCGGGCCGCTGCAGCTTCCCCCGTCACCTCAGGGCCGTCCCCTGATCACGCAGGCCGGTGGTTCGGAGGGCGGCATCGACCTGGCCGCGCGGTTCGCCGACGCCGTCTTCACCTCCGCGCTCTTCATCGAGCCGGCCCGGGAAGCCTACGCGAAGCTCAAGGCAGCCGTCGCCCGGCACGGGCGTTCGCCGGAGAGCATCGCGGTCATGCCGGGGATCAACCCGGTCGTCGGCTCGACCGAGGAAGAAGCACGCCGCCGCGTCGCCGAGCACAACGAGATCGTCGGACAGGCAGGCGATCCGGTCGAGCGGTTCGCCAAGTGGGTCGGGGTGGACCCCGCCGGACTGGACCCGGACCAGCCGTTCCCGCTGGAGCTGCTGAAGTCCACCGGAGACACCTACAGTTCGGTGGGGTTCGACACCGCGACCCGGCTCTACCTGGAGCGCAACCGGCACCGCACCGTGCGGGAGCTGGCCGCCGACGGGCGGCAGGGGCATCGCACCCTCGTGGGCAGCGCGGAGCGGGTCGCCGACGACCTCGAGGAATGGTTCCGGACGGGCGCGGCCGACGGCTTCGTCATCCAGTTCGACACGCTCCCGGGCGGCCTGGAGCTGTTCATCGAGCACGTCGTGCCGCTGTTGCAGCGGAAGGGGATCTTCCGGTGGGAGTACGGCGAGAACACCCTGCGCGAGCGGTTCGCGGTGCCGTACACCCGAGGGTAGTGGTCAGGCCGTCAGGTGGGAGCCGGGGACCGAGTCGATCAGAAGCTTGGTGTACTCCTGCTGCGGGTTGCCGAGGACGCTCGCGGTGTCCGCGGACTCCACCACGGACCCGGCTCGAAGGACCGACACCGTGTCGGCGAACAGCTTCACGACACCGAGGTCGTGGGTGATGAACAGGTAGGTGAGGGAGTAGGCCGCCTGAAGGTCCGCCAGGAGCTGGAGAATCTCGGCCTGGACGGACACGTCCAGGGCCGACACCGCCTCGTCGAGGATGACGATCTCCGGGTTGAGGGAGAGCGCCCGCGCGATCGCGACCCGCTGAGCCTGCCCACCCGAGAGTTCACCCGCCTTGCGCCTGGCATACCTGCGCGGCAGTCGCACTCCGTCGAGCAGCTCCAGGGCGATCTCATGCCGGTCCCGCCGGCCGATGTCCTTGCGGTGCACCCGGATCGGCTCGGTGACCAGGTCCGCGACGGAGAAGCGCGGGTCCAGCGACGAGTACGGGTTCTGGTAGACGAACTGAAGGCTCCGGCTCAGCCGCTTGCGGCTCCATCGCCCGGCCTGCCCGAGCAGCCGCACCTCCCCGCTGTCGGCCGCCCTCAGCCCGGCCACGATTCTGGCGATGGTCGACTTGCCGGCGCCCGACTCGCCGACCAGCGCGTGGGTGGTCCCCGACTTGACCTTGAAGGAGACCTCGTCGGCGGCCTTGACCGAGTGCACGACGCCGCCCCGGCGCGTGGTGAACGTCTTGGAAACGTTCGTGACCTCGATGGCGTACTCCGCCGTGCTCCGCTCGTGCCCATCGGCCCGCGTGAGCTTGGCCGAACCGAGGCCGATCGGGCGTGGCGTGAGCCGGCCGGTGTGCAGCCCGGGCGCCGCGTCCAGCAACCGGCGGGTGTAGCCGTCGCGCGCGCCGTGCAGGATCTCGCCGCCGGTGCCCTCCTCGACGACGGAACCATCGCGCATCACGACGATGCGGTCCGCTCGGTCCAGGGCCACCCCGAGATCGTGGGTCACGAGCAGGATCCCGATGCCGAGCTCCTCGCGGAGCAGGTCGAGGTGGTCGAGGATCTGCTTCTGCACCGTGACGTCGAGCGCGCTGGTCGGTTCGTCGGCGATGAGCAGCTTCGGCTCACCCGAGAGGGCGATCGCGATCAGCACCCGCTGCTTCATCCCACCGGAGAGTTCGTGCGGGTACTTGGAATAGATCGCCTCTGGCGCCGGAAGGCCGGCCAACTCCAGGAACCGGAACGCCTCGGATCGGATGCGCTGGGTGTGCGCCCCGTTGCCGAACGGCAGGAGCCGGCGCCGGCGCAGCCTGGTGCGCAACGCGTCTTCGATCTGACGGCCGATGGGCTTGACCGGGTTCAACGAGACACCGGGGTCCTGCGGGATGAAGCCGACATATGTGCCCCGATAGCGGGCGAACCTGTTGTGAGACCAACCCGCGACGCCGGCACCGGCGAGACGGATCTCGCCGCTGATCCGGCTGTTGCCGGGCAGCAGCCCGATCGCCGAGCGGATCAACGTGGACTTGCCAGAACCCGACTCGCCGACGATCGTCACCAGTTCGCCTGGCTCGACCGCCAGCGACACACCGGCGACCGCCTGGCTGGGCTGCTCCCCGCGGCGGTTGTACCAGATGTTGACGTCGGTGAAGGACAGCAGCGACATCACACTCCCCCTCCGGGCTGCAACGCACGGCTGATCCGGTTGCTGGCGAGCACCACCGACAGGATGACCGCACCGGGGAAGAGCGAGATCCAGGGCGCGACCGCGAGCACGTCACGGCCTTCCGCGACCAGCATGCCCCACTCCGGCTGCGGCGGCGGAGCACCGAAACCGAGGAATCCCAGTGCCGCGATCGCGAGGATCGACGAGCCGAACTGCAGGGGGATCAGCGCGACGACGGAGCTCATCGAGTTCGGCAGCACATGCCGCAGGAGAATGGCGAACCTGTGGGTGCCGATGCTGGCGGCCGCCTCGACGAAGTCCGCCTGGGTCACCCGGAGAACCTCCGCGCGCATCACCCGTGCGAAGTTCGCCACCGACGAGATGCCGACCGCGATCGCGACATTGGTCGTGCCGTAGCCGAGCGCCGAGACGACCACCATCGTCAGCAACAAGCCGGGAACCGAGAGCAGGACGTCGACGACGCGCATGAGGACCAGGTCGACGACGCGCCGGACGAAGCCCGCTATCAAACCCAGCGCCGTTCCGATGAAGAACGCGATCGACACCGCCAGCAGGGTGGCGGTCAGGGTGATAACCGTGCCGTACACCGTACGGGTGTAAATGTCGCGACCGAGCCGGTCGGTTCCGAACGGCTGGGCGGCACTGGGTCCCGCGAGGATCGCGCTCGTGTCGGGGACGTAGGGGTCCTTCCAGGTGAAGACTCCCGGGACGACGCAGAACGCCACGGCCAGGAGGATCACCACGACGGCGAGCACGAGGCCGGGCTGGGCGACGACCGGGTGCGACACGCCGAACCGCCGTCGCGGCGGAGCGGAAGGCGTCGCGGCGTCAAGGGAGGCCGTCGTCGGCTGATCGAGGCGGATGGTCACGCGATCACACCCTCAGGTACGGCTTTGAGCCGCGGGTCCACGAGCGGATAGGAGACGTCGACGACGAAGTTCACCGTCACGAAGCAGACGGCGACGAGCATGACGATGCCCTGCACGACCGGGACGTCCTGGGCCCGGACCGCATCCTCGGTGAGCCGGCCGATCCCCGCGCGCGAGAAGATCGTCTCCGTGATCACGGCGCCGGCGAGCAGCTCACCGACGATGATGCCGCCCTGGGTCAGCGCCGGCAGGCTCGCGTTGCGCAGCACGTCGGAGTTGAGCACCCGCCCCTTGCGGATGCCCTTGCTGTAGGACGTCAGGACGTAGGGCGAGGCGTACTCGGTCTGGAAGTTGCGTAGCAGTAACTGAGCGATCGGCCCCGAGACCGGGATCGCCAGCGCCACGGCGGGAAGCACCAGCCCCCGCAGCCCTTCGCCGCTGATGGGCGGGAACCAGCCGAGCTGGAAGGAGAAGACCTTGATGATGATCAGGCCGAGCAGGAAGCTGGGAAACGACACCAGCAGCGGCGGAACGCCGGCGATGAGGTTGCGCAGCCACGCCGACTCCAGATAGGTCGCCACCCAGGCGATGGAGAGCGCGAACAGCGACGCCAGCACCAGCGCGCACACCGCGAGGATCACCGTGTTGGGCAACGCCTCGCCGATCGCCGTGAGCACCGGCTGACCCGTGCCCACCGATGTCCCGAAGTCGCCGCGCAGGGCCGCCAGGAGACGGTCGAGGTACTGCTGCCACGCGGGCAGGTCGAAACCGTAGGCGCGCTCCATCTCCTGGAACGCCTGCGGGTCGATGCTCGCACGCTCGTCCGGCGGGAAGAGGAGCTCGATCGGGCTGGCCGGCATCAGATACAGGAGGATGAAGGAGGCCGTGAAGGCCCCCCACACCACGATCAGCGCGCGGCCGAGCTTCAGCAAGGCGTACTTCAGCACGGGCTACTCGCCGCCCACCCAGGTGCTGAGGAAGATCAGCCGGTCGGCTCCGTCGAGGTAGATGTCGCGCACACCCTTCGCGGCGGCCACCTGCGAGGTCTGGAACTGGGGGTCGACGAGCACGAGCTCCTCGTGGATGAGGTCCTGCACGGCCTTGGCCAGGGGAGCCTGCGCGGCTCCGGTGGCGGTGTCCAGGGCGTTGAAGGTCTCCACGATCCGCGCCCGGTCCGGGAAGTCGGCGGGGATGACCGCGCCGTTCCCCCGGTCGGGGTTGAGCTGCGTGTTGAGCACGGCCACGTCGTTGCGGCCACGATTGATGTTCGCCAGGTGGTACTGCGCGGTGAGCTGTTCGGCCGGGATGTTCCTGGGGTCGAACACGATCTCGACGTCCACTCCGATCGACTTCAGCGCCGCCTGGGTCGCCTCGTAGGTGACCCGGGCGTCCGGCACCAGGACGTTGCCGGTGCCCTTGAGCTTGAGCTTGACGCCGTCCTTCGCCCGGATCCCGTCGGCGCCGGGCTTCCAGCCGGCGTCGTCGAGCAGCTTCCTGGCCAGGTCGAGGTCGTACTTGAGCGCGCCCTGGCTGTAGTCGGCGAACCCCGGCACGCCGTCGGTGAGCACGGAGTGCGCCTCGCCCTCGGATTCCGACAGGAGCGTCTTCTTGAACCCGGCTCGGTCCGTGGCCGCCACGATGGCGCGCCTGACGTTGATGTCGTCGGTCGGCGCGAGGCTGAGGTTGAACTGCCAGCCGAGCGTGAAGCCGGGGTTGATCCTGGCGGTGAGCTCGAAGCCCTGGGCGGTCAGAACCTTCTCGTCGGTGGGCAGGATGTCGAAGGCGGCCGGCACGTCACCGGACTGGAGCGCGCCGACGCGCACGCTCGCCTCGGGGATGGTGATGAACTCGATCTTGTCCAGGTAGGCCGGTCCCTGGTGCCCCAGCGCGGCCGGCGCCCAGGCGTAGTCCTCGCGGCGGGCGATGACGGTGCGCACCTTCGGGACGTACTCGGTGACGGTGAACGGCCCGGTGCCGATCACGTTCTCCGGCTTCAGCCGATCCTCGGCCGAGGACTTCAGGGTCTTGTCCGCCAGGAAGCCGATGTTGCCGGTGCCGCTGTGGGCGGTCAGTTGCAGGAAGCTCGCGTTGGGGGCGCTGAAGCGCACCTTGACGACGTAGTCGCCGACGACCTCGGTCTCCTTGTACGGACCGAGGTAGCTCTTGCCGTTGGGCAGGATGCCGAGCGCCTCGTCGCCGTTGAAGAACTGGTCGAGGTTGTTCTTGACCGACGTCGCGTTGAACTTGGTGCCGTCGCTGAAGGTCACGTCCTCCCGGAGCGTGAAGGTGTACTCGGTGATGTCGTCGTTGTACTCCCACTTGGTGGCCAGCCATGGACTGAACTCGCCGGTGTCACGGTCCTGGAAGAGGAGCCGGTCCACGATGTTGTTGGAGAGGTTCGCGCCGGCGAAACTGCTGTTGACCTGCGGGTCGATGGTTTCGGGGGCACCCAGCCAGGCGAACTTGAGGGTCCCGCCCTTGACGGGAGCGCCCCCGCTCTTCGTGCCCACGGCCGACGTGCCGTCGGTGCCGCAGCCGACCAGTAACAAGCTGACGGTGGCCCCGGCGAGAGCCAGGAAGCCGCGGCGGCTGGGAGTGGCGGAAAGGAGAGGATCGGTTGGGGCCGCGATGAACTTGGTGGTCATAGGCGATTACTCTATCTAGGTATTTCCTACTTGAAAAGCATAGATTTATTCCGCCGGGCGGCCGGTCCACATCCGGGCGGCATCGACGCGGTTGCGCAGGCCGAGCCGGGTGTAGACGCGGTGCAGGTGCTTGGAGACGGTGGCCGGGCGCAGCCCGAGCCGCCGGGCGATCTGGGCGTCGGTGAGGGCAGCGGCCATCAGGTGCAGGACCTGGCGTTCGCGGGGGGACAGCAACGTCTCGTCCAGCTCGCCCGGCTCGGTCTCGTCCGTCCTGACGGGAGGGCCGGCGACGGCCAGCGGGATCCGCGCGGGATGGGGCGCGAGCTGCAGGCCGAACTGCCCGTTGGGCCGGGAGCGGCAGAACGCGAAGCTCAGGTGCTCGGCACAGGCGGCCAGGACGTCGCGCTGCCGGACGGTGAACGCGCCCGAGAAACGTGACAGGGTGACGGCCCGAACGGTCGCGCCCGAGAACGACATCGGCAGGCAGAGCTGGTCGCTTGTGCCCGTCATCGCCTCCAGATAGAGCGGGGTGGCCTTCCAGGCCCTCGGGGTGAGCACGTCCGAGATCCGCACGGGCAGAGCGCGCGCGGGTGGGGACTCGGCCAGCCGCAGCAGCGGGGCGCGGAGCGGATGGGTGTGGCCGAGCGCGGCGTAGGCGGGCAGCACGTCCAGGACGGGCCGGCGCGGCGGCCAGAGCACCGCGATCTCGTGGCGGCTGCGCAGGTTCAGCTGGGTGACCGTGGCCGCGTCGCTGCCCACGAGCCGGGCCAGCCCGCTCAGCAGCGGCTGCACTTGTGTGAACGTGCGCACGCGCAGCGTCGAGGTGGTGAACTCCAGCACAGCCTTCAGGTCAGCGGCGCTAAGCGATGCCACGGTCGTCCCCCCGGTCCGATCCAGCACGTAGGAGCCGCGTGGCGGCCCGCAGATACTCTGATCCCGGGCATTGCATAGTTCTACGTAATAAGTGGCATTCGGCCGAGGGCCGCGCAGACGATTGCTCCATCACATCACCCCACGTGCAGCGGAGCTCAGTCATGCCAAGAAACAAGATCGTCGCGTTGCTGACCGCCCTCGTGCTGGCCGGGCTCGGCCAGCCGATGGCCACGGCGGCGGGGCCGCCCGGCGCGTTATCCGTGCTCGCCGACGGGGACGTGGACGAGGACGGCATCCCCGACGAGGTCGAACTGAACGGGATCAAGCACGCTGACGGCAGCCTTGCCATGGACCTGCCCAAGCTGGGCGCGAGCCCGTGTCGCAAAACGATCCTGGTCGAGATCGACTACATGGCCGACAGCACGCATGATCATCGCCCGGACCTGTTCAGCGGCCCGACCGGCCTGCCCCATCCCGACCTGGGCGTGAACGACACCCGCTTCGAGGACAACGGCCACAACCACATCGCGGTCGGCAACGTGGACGGCGACGCCGCGGGCAAGCAGGAGATCGTGCTGGCCGACGCCTCCGAGGGCGGACGCATCCACGTCTACGACGCCACCACGCACACGACGGCGCCCGGCCTCGGGGTGGCGGACTCGACGTTCGAGGACGACGGGCGCAACCAGATGGCGGTCGGCGACGTGAACGGCGACGGCCGCGACGAGATCGTCATCGCCAACGCCGACACCGGCCGCATCGACGTTCTCGACGCCGTGTCCCACGCGCCGGCGCCCGGCCTGGGGGTGGGCGACACGCGCTTCGACGACGACGAGCACAACCAGATCGCGGTCGGCAACGTGGACGGCGACGCCGCGGGCAAGCAGGAGATCGTGCTGGCCGACGCCTCCGAGGGCGGGCGCATCCACGTCTACGACGCCACCACGCACACGACGGCGCCGGGGCTGGGCGTGCGTGACACCACGTTCGACGACGACGACCACAACCAACTCGCCGTGGGCGACGTGAACGGCGACGGCCGCGACGACGTCCTCATCGCCAACGACAGCACCGGCCGCATCGACGTGCTCGACGCGACGACCCACGCGAACGTTCCGGACACCGGCATCCCGGACACGACGTTCGACAACGACGACCACAACCAGATCGCGACCGGCGACCTCGACGGCGACGGCCAGGACGAGGTGCTCGTCGCGAACGACTCGGGCGGCCGCATCGACGTGTTCGACGCGACGACCGGCAAGCCGAACCCGCGCATGGGCATCACGGACACCCGGTTCAACAACAGCGGGCACAACCAGCTCGCGGCCGGCAACGTGGACGGCGACTCCCACCACACGGCCGAGGCGTTGATCGCCGACGCGTCGGAGGGCGGCCAGATCCAGGTGTTCGACGCCAAGCGCCCGGCCGGGCCGATCGAGGAGGTGGCGGCGGCGTTCGCGAACGCGCCGGTGCCGGCCGTCGCGTCCTGCCCGTACGCGGGGGCCGACGCCGAGCCCGGCGTCCAGCTCATCGTCGACGTCAGCGGCACGATCCCGGAGCAGCCGGTGTTCGATCCGTCGGACTTCACGGGGGTCAAGGCGGATCCGGCCAACTTCGATCCGGCACGTGATCCGTACGTCCACTACAACCTGTGGGTGCACGACTACGGGTTCGGCGGCACGTCGTCTGAGAGCTCCGGGCTGTCCACCTTTACCGGGGACAAGCAGGACTTCATGGTGAGCCTGGGGGCGTTCGCGGGCGGCAACGGCACCTTGATCGAGCAGGCGGGGACGTTCATGCACGAGCTGGGCCACTCGCTCGGCCTGCATCACGGCGGCGACGAGCCCGGCGTCAACTACAAGCCCAATTACCTGAGCGTGATGAACTACAGCTTCCAGCTCACCGGCCTCACGGGCACCACCGGTAAGTACCGCACGGGCGTGGACTACTCAGGTGAGGAGCTGAGCGAACTCGACGCGCTCCACCTGAGCGAGCAGACCGGCGTCGAGCCCGACACCGCCTTGTTCACCCGCTGGCGAGACGCCGCGCGCGACAAGCGCACCGGCGCCGCCGACCAGCCCATCGACTGGAACGGCGACGGTTCCCCCGACGACGCGGACGTCCCCGTCGCGGTCAACGGCGGCGTGTGCGTCAGACCCGGCCCCGACGGCGTGCTGGACTCCACCATGGACCCCATGGACCAGCCGGTCAACAACCTGATCATCAGCGGCGGCGACCTCGTGTGCGACTCCAGCGCGTCGGGCGACGACGTACAGGTGATGCCCGTGGGCGAAGGCCGGTTCCTGCGCGGCTTCGACGACTGGTCCCACCTGAAGCTGGACGCCGACCCCGCGCCCGTCTCCAGCCCGCCCGCCGAGCTGACCGCGGCCGAGGCCGAGACCATCCAGCAGTCCCACGACCAGGCGCTCGCCCCCGACCGGAACGTCCAGTTGCAAAGGCAACTCGCCGGCTACCGCGAGCCCGTGCTGGGCGTCGCGATGGACGACACCAGCCTGTACGCGACGCACTACTACGAGACCGCCGCCGAGCCGCACACCTCCGACCAGCCGGGCTCGCTCGTCGTCCTGGACCGGGCGACCCTGCGGCCGAAGGCCCGCGTCCCGGTCGGGTACCGGCCGCGCTCCGTCGCGGTCAACACCGCCGGCGACCGCATCTACGTGCTCAACGGCAGCAGGCCGGGTCATCCGAACGTCAACGAGCTGACGGTGATCGACCGCCGCACGCTCTCGGTCATCACCACGATCTCGATAGCCACCGCCCAGACCGCCACCGACGTGGTCGTGAATCCGCGTACCAACCGCGTGTACGTGTCCAACAACCTCGGTCTTCTCCACGTGATCGACGGCGCTGCCAACACCGAGCTGCCTCCGATCAACATGGGCGTCGGACCGCTCGGCATGGCGGTCGACGAGTCGACGAACACGATCTACGTGGCCATGAGCCGCCCGTCGGCGTCGCCGCCCGTGACCGCACTCGGCTCCGTGACCGACGACGGCGTGACGCGGACCATCCACCCGCAGGTCCCACTCGGCCCGGTCGGCACCCAGCCGACGGACGTGGCCGTGGACCCGTTCAACAACCGCCTGTACACCGCCAACCTGGGCGGCGGTCCCGTCCATCCGAGCGTGACCGTGCTCGAGCTGTCCACCCGCGAGATCATAAAGCAGGTGAACCTGAGCGGCCCGGCCCGGGCCATCGCCGTCAGCCCGCACGCCCACCAGGCGTACGTGGCCGGGGAAGGCCGCGTGGACGTGGTCGGCCAGCAGTCTCTGTCTGTCGTCCGGACGATCCCGGCCAATAACCCCTTCTCGGTCGTGACCGGCATCGGGGACGACCGGCGGCTGTACGTCGGCGATGTGCGCAACGGGGGGTTGGGCCGGTTGGCGTACAGCAGCGGCAGCCGGAAGTGACTGAGCCCAGGAACTAGGGAAGTGTGCGGCGGGGCGCTGGTGAGAGCACCCGTAGCTGGAGCATCGCGGCGAAGCGGGCGTCCGGGTCGGCCAGGTCGATCCCGCCGACCTCGGCCAGGCGCCGCAGCCGGTAGCGGAACGTGTTGGGGTGCACGTACACCCTGGAGGCGGCCACGATCACGTCGCCGAACGCGTCGAGCCACGCGCGGAGCGTCTCCACCAGGTGGGCGTTGTGCTGCTCGTCGTACTCGTGGAGCCGGGCGACCGGGCCGGTCGGCCCGTCACCGCGCGCCGCGACGAGGTCCCGCAGCTCCAGCACCAGCGCCTCGACGTGGACGTCGCTGAGCCGGGCCACCCGCCGCCCGCGGCCGCTGCCGGTTCGCAGCACCCGCAGCGCGCGGTCGGCGTTGCCGCGCGCCTCCTGCAGCTCGGCCGGATCGTGGGCCACCGGGCCGATGCCGATCACGGCACGCACCCGGTGGCCGACCCGGTCCAGGAACTCGGTGGCGATGCGCATCGCGCGCTGCTCGGCGTCCTCGTCGCGGGCCACCGGCAGCAGCCCGTACGCGACATCGCCGACGAGCGCCGCCACGCAGCGGGGATGCACGGCGCTGAGGTGCATGGACAGCCCGTCGGCCAGGCGCTGCCGTTCGGTGGCCAGGTTGACGTCGGCGTCGAGCGAAGGATCCACTCCGGCGTCGGGTATCGCGAGCGCCAGCACGCTCACCGGCTGGTCGGCCAGGCCCAGCCGGTTGAGGGCCTCGCGGGCGCCGACGCCGCCCTCCATCGCGGTGCCCAGCAGATCGGCGCGCAGCCGGCGGCCGACGTCGGCGCCGGCCCGGATGCGCAGCATGTGCAGCGCGACCAGGCGCGCCGCGTCGCAGAGCGCCTGATCGCGTTCCTGACTGAGCGGCTCCCGCACCGCCGCCCAGATCGAGCCGAGCACCTCGTCACCGGCCCGTACGGCCACCGCCACCCGGGGTATCGAGAATTCCTCCAACTCGGAACCGGGCGGCTCGACGTAGACGGGGCGGTCGCTCCGGTACAGGTCGCGGAAGACGCCGCGGTCGGTGAGCAGGCGGGAGTAGCGCTCGGGCACCTGGCGTCCCAGGATGGTCTCCACCCGGGAGGCGTCGGCCTCGTCCTGCCGGCCGGAGAAGGCGAGCACCCGCGAGCTGCGGTCCTCGATCGTGACGGGCGCGTCGAGCAGCGCGGCGACCGCGTTGGCGACGGCGAAGAGGTCGCCGCTGGGCATGCCGCCGATGGTCTGCGGCCCGTCCTCGCCGACGTCGCCCTCGGCGAGCAGGCCGCGCAGCATCGCGGCGAGCTGCGCCCAGGACGCGCCGCGGGTCAGCCCGAGCAGGGCCACGCCGGACTCCTCCGCCGCCGCCGTCAGCTCCGGGCCGCGCGCGACCGGGGCCCGCAGCACCAGCCCGGCGGCGCCGTGCCGTCCGAGCACGCGCAGCACGTCGGCGACCTCGGCGGTCTCGCGCAGCCCGACGCCGAGCACGAGCGCGTGCCGGGGCAGCGCGAGGTCGTCGAGGGGGTCGTGGATGGCGACGCCGCCGATGTCCCCGATCTTGCCGGGATCGCCGTGGATCAGCTCCAGCAGGGTCGCGCCGAGATCGTCCAGCACGCGGCCGAGACTCGCCTGGGGCCGGAGATTTACCGACATGAGCACCGCGCCTGAGTCGCCATATGTGACGATATCAGCTCCCGGTGGCTCTACCCGGGCAGCCACTCGGTCGCCGTGGTGACCTCCGCCAGCACGTCAGCCAGCGGTTGCACGCCGATGCCGGGGCCGGTGGGCACCGGCAGGTGGCCGTCGTCTAGGACGAACGGCTCGGTGACGTCGGTCCGGTAGTAGCGGTCCGAGGCGGAGGTGTCACCGGGGAGGGTGAAACCCGGCAACGCGGCGAGGGCCACGTTGGCGGCCCGCCCGATGCCGGTCTCCAGCATCCCCCCGCACCAGACGGGCACGCCATGGGCGGCGCACACGTCGTGGATGCGGCGCGCCTCCAGGTAACCGCCGACCCGGCCCGGCTTCACGTTGACGATGCCGCAGGCGCCGCGCCGGATCGCGTCGGCGGCGGTGGCCGCCGAGGTGATCGACTCGTCGAGACAGATCGGCGTCCTGATGATCCTGGCGAGCTCGGCGTGGCCGCGGATGTCCTCCTCGTCCAGCGGCTGCTCGATCAGCAGCAGGTCGAACGGGTCGAGCCGGGCCAGGTGGCGCGCGTCCGCCACGGTGTAGGCCGTGTTGGCGTCGACCTGCAGCAGCGGCGCGTCGCCGAAACGTTCGCGCACCGCCCGCACCGGCGCGATGTCCCAGCCTGGCTCGATCTTCAGCTTGATCCGCGCGTATCCCGCGTCGAGGAACCCCTCGACGGCGTCCAGCAGCTCGCCGATCGAGTCCATGATGCCGACCGAGACGCCGCACGGCACCCGGTCCCGCACCGCCCCCAGTTCCCGGGCGAACGAACGCCCCTGGCCGCGCAGCTCGGCGTCGAGGACCGCCATCTCCAGCGCGGCCTTGGCCATCCGGTGTCCCTTGAAGGGCGCCAGCGCCGGCCCGACGGCCACCGCGTCCAGCGCGGGACGGTCGATGATCGCCGGGATGAGGTACCGGCGCAGCACGTCCTCGGCGGCGTCGACGTACTCCGAGGAGTAGCGCGGGTCGGCGAGCGCCACGCACTCGCCCCACCCCTCGGCGTCGGTGGTGACCACCCGCAGGAGCAGGATGTCACGGGAGGTCTGGGTGCCGAACGAGGTCCGGAACGGCGCCACGAGGGGCATCCGGATCCTGCGCAGCTCGACTCCGGTCAGCTTCATCGGGTGCTCCTGTTCCGGGTGACGAGATACCACCCGTCCTTGTCGAAACCCGTGACGCGTCCGCCCGAGGCCATCAGCGTGCCGAGCACGTCGCGGACCGCCGCCCGCCACGCCCTGGCCCGCCCCTGGTCGGCGCGGCGCAGCGCCTCGATGTCGGCCGGCACGGCCACCAGGATCGTGTCGCCGTCCAGGCTGCCCGCGACCGGCGCGTCCCCGTCGCCGCGGCCGAGCCCGACCACCGCGCCGGCGGCCCGCGCGTCGATGTGGCGCGGGGTCCCGGCGCAGGCCGCGACAGTGTCGTCGGCGGCCAGGTCCCAGTGCACCAGCAGCCGGTCGGACTCGTCGTCGCCGTTGATGCCGTCGCGCATGCCGCCGTAGAAGTTGGGCAGGTACTCGGCCGGGGTGGCGGCGAGCTTGGCCAGGTTGAAGTAGGCGTTGCGGCGCACCAGCGGGTCGAAGGTCCACTCGATGGTCCGTACTCCGCGCGCCAGCGCCCAGGCACGCTGGTGCAGCTTCAGGGCGTACCCGACGCCGCGGCCGGACACCAGCGCGCTGACGCCCGCGATGTGGCTGTGCATCGCCGCGTCGGCCGGTGGGCTGAAGAACCCGACGCAGGCGCCGACCAGCCGGTTGCCGTCGTAGGCTCCGCCGACATAGTTGCCTGCCTTGGCCAGCGCCCCCAGGAGCGCGGTGGTGACCGGCGGGTTCTTCGGGTCGGGGTGCCAGATCCCGTCGTAGAGCCGGTACACCGGTTCCAGGTCGTCGAGCGCGGTCAGCTCGCGCAGGCGCACGCCCGCCGCGAGCGCGGCGGTCTCGGCGGCGGTGAACGCGGCATGCCGCGGATCGGTCATGGTCACGTCACCTTCGGCGTCGCCCGCACCCCGAAGTGCAGGTATCGCTCGCCGGTCGGCAGCGCGTAGAAGGTCACCGGCATCCAGGTCTGGGCGTTCGGCTCCCGGACCACGTAGAGGTCCTCCCGCACCGCCACCATCGGGTACTCCCGGCTCGGCTCCTGGAGCAGTTCCGCGAGCGGTCCGGTGAGCGTCATCCGCAGCGTCGGCCCGGCCTCTCCGGCGAAGACCTCCAGCCGCGAGGCGGCCCGCTCGTACGTGCCCAGGTGCGGGCCGATGTCGGCGCTGACCGGCTGGTCCGGTGGGCTCAGCGGGTACGGCATGGCGACCCCGGCGAGTTCGGCGAAGATCTCGCGGTAGAGCTCCTCGTAGAGGTCGCGGGCGTTGCCGCCGTTGGTGAGCAGCGTGACGGCGAGCCCCTGCTCGGGCAGCAGGCGAAGGAACGCCGCCTGGCCGATGGTGTTGCCGTCGTGGCCGATGAGCCGGTGGCCGTCCCAGCCGAACCGGATCCAGCCGATTCCCCACGAGTCGCCGAGGCTGTACTTGTCGGGCAGGTCGGCGTGCTTCTCGCTCATCGCGGCGGCGCCCGCCTCGCTCAGCAATCGGGTGCCGTCCGCGGCCGTGCCGCCGCGCAGGTGCGCCCGGGCGAAGGCGAGCACGTCGGCCGGCGTCGAGGTGATCAGGCCGGCCGGTCCCGTCGTGCGGGGCAAAGTCCACGCCGGCGCCCGTACCGGCTCGTCGTCGCCGACGTGGCCCACCGCGGCGCGGTGCAGCAGCGCCTCCTCCGGGAGAGTGGCGGTGTGCCGCAGGCCGAGCGGTGTGAAGACCCGCTCGCGCATGGCCTGGTCCCAGGTGCTCCCGGTGATCTTCTCGATCACCCGTCCGGCCAGGGAGAACCCGGAGTTGCAGTACGACCAGGTGGCGTCGAGCGGATGGTTCTGCGCCACCTCGCCCAGCAGGGCGACGTACTTCTCCAGGCAGTTGTCGCCGCGCCCGGTGTCGGTGAAGACGTCGCCGTCGATGCCGCTGGTGTGGGTGAGCAGGTGCCGCATGGTGACGCGCTTGGTCACGTCGGGGTCGGCGAGGCGCAGCTCCGGCAGGTACTCGGCGACCGGGACGTCGAGGTCCAGCAGTCCCTCGTCGACCAGGCGCATGGCGAGCGTGGCGGTCCAGACCTTGGTGATGGAGCCGATCTGGAACAGCGAGTCGGGGGTGACCGCCACCCCGGTCTCGACGTTGAGCACGCCGTACGCCGCCTCGACCAGCTCGTCCTCGTCGCCGCGCAGGCGCAGGATGCCGAGGGAGGCTCCGGGCACCCCATGCCGGGCGGCGAGGACCTCCAGCCGGCGCTGCCAGTGCGCGGCGTGGATCCGGGGATGGCCGCCGGTGACGTGCTCCTCCAGCCAGTCGACGACGCGCCGGTTGAAGTCGATCCGGTGCGACGGCGGTCCTTCGAGGATGAACAGGTGCGAGCTGTTGGGGTACAGCACCAGGCGGACCGGCACACCTTGCGCGCGCAGCGCGGTGTGCCACTGCTCGGCCTGCCCGACCGGGCAGCGGATGTCGTCGGCGCCCTGCACGATCAAGGTGGGGGTGCGGACGTTCTCCACCAGAGGCAGCGGAGAGGATTCCCGATATCGCTCCGGATTCGCCCAGGGCTGGCCGCCGAGTTCGTACTCGCCCATGAGGTGACCGAGATCGGAGGTGCCGGCCAGGCTGGTCAGGTCGCTGACCACACCACCGGCGACGGCCGCGGCGAATCTGTTGTCGCGGCTGGTGAGGTAGCAGGTCATGTAGCCGCCGTAGCTGTATCCGGCGACCGCGAGGCGGTTCGGGTCGGCCACCCCCTCGGCGACCAGCGCGTCGATCGGCTCCAGGAAGTCGCCGGCGTCGGCGACGCCCCAGGCGTCCAGGGCCGCGGTGAAGAACCGCTCTCCGTATCCGTCGCTGCCGCGCGGGTTGAGCAGCAGCACGCTCCAGCCGCGGGCGGCCAGCTCCTGGTGGTAGAGGTGGATCTCGTCGGCCGCGCCGTTCCAGGCGTTGTGCGGTCCGCCGTGGATGTCCAGCAGCAGCGGCCTGGGTCCGGTCGCGGCCGGGTCGCGGATCAGCCAGCCGTGCACGACGGTGCCGTCGGAGATGGTGAACTCGCGCTCCTGCCGGGCGAACAGCTCGATCCCGGCCAGGTTCGCCCCGTGTTCGGTACGGACGGTCCGCTCGCCGGTGGCCAGATCGACCGTCACGACCTCGCCGAAGGAGTCCGGGGTGGTGAGGATGACCACGGCGGTGCCGTCGGCGACGTCGAGCCCGCTGACGTTGTGGCCGGCGTCCGCGACGACGGGAAGGGGCGTGCCGCCGCCGACGGGCACCGAGTACAGGTGGGTGCAGCCGCGGTCCCGGACGCAGAAAAGCGCCGTGTCACCGGTGAGCCGGGGCACCGCGCCCGGATACGCGGGGCCACCGGGCATCACGTTGCGGTCCAGCGGCTGGGCGAGATCGATGATCGGGCCGCTGTCCAGCGGGACCCGCAACAGCCCGGCGTGCCCGATCGGCGCGCCTTGGGTGCCGACGACCAGGAGGGCCGAGCCGTCCGCCGTCCACGTGACGGTCCCGGCGACCCCTTCGGCCAGGCCGACCTGCCGGGGCACTGGCGCGGCGACGGTCACATCTACGAGGTGGACCGGCACCCGGGCGGTCAGGTCGGCGTCGGGCGCGGTGGCGGCCGGGTAGGCGAGCGTGGTCCCGTCGGGGGACCACGCCGGCGCGCCCGCGTGCCAGTCGCCCTCGGTGACCTGTCGGCACTCGCGGCCGGCCACGTCGAGCACGTGCAGGTGCATGCGCACGCCACGCAGCAATCCCGTGCCGTCGGCGCGGTAGTCCAGCCGTTCGGTGACGACCGGCATGTTCGCGCGCCGGGTGCGGGCGACCTCGTCCTCGCCAGGTTCGGCGTCGAGGTCGGTGGGGGCGGCGAACGCGATCTTCGAGCCGTCCGGGCTCCACACCGGCGCGCCTGCGCCCAGCGGCAGGGTGGTCAGCTGGTGGGGCTCGCCGCCGTCGACCGGCAGCAGCCACAGCTGCGGCGGCCCGTCCTGGGCGCGGAGGAACACTACTTGGGTGCCGTCCGGTGACCAGGCCGGAGCCGAGTCCGCGTGCCCTCTGGTGAGCCGGTGGGGCAGCCCGGCGCGGGTGCCGACGCGCCAGATCGAGCGCCCGGCGCGGTCGGCGCCGGCGTCGCCGGTGCGCAGCACGTAGACGCACTGGCTGCCGTCCGGGGAGAGGGCGGGCTGCTCGGGTATTGCGAGATCGGTCAGATCGTCGATGCGCTGGCGTCGTGTCACCGGCTCCTCCTCGGTCGGATGATGAGAGTTCATGCGGCGGGCTCAGGTCTGGCAGGCGCCGCGAAGTGGCAGGCGGCGCCGTGGGCCGGCGCGGCCGGCTCGGTGGTGCGGCAGATGTCGCGGTCGGCGCGCACCAGTGGGCCGACGGGGCAACGGGGGTGGAAGCGGCAGCCGGTCGGCGGCCGGTGCGGGTCGGCGGGTTCGGCGTCGGCCACCGCCCGCGGGGCGGCGTCCGTCTCGAGCCGGCCGGGCGTGGCGGCGGCGAGCAGCTCCCGGGTGTACGGGTGCCGCGGATCGGCGAGCAACTCGTCGGCCGGCCCGAACTCGACGATCCGCCCCAGGTACATGACGGCGATGAAGTCGCTGACGTAGCGGACGACGGCGAGGTTGTGCGAGATGAACAGCATCGACAGGCGCAGGCTGCGGTGCAGCTCGCGGACCAGGTTGAGGACGGTGCCCTGGATGGAGACGTCGAGCGCCGAGGTGATCTCGTCGGCGATGAGCACCCGCGGGCGGCCCGCGAGGGCCCGGGCGAGGGCCACCCGCTGCCGCTGCCCGCCGGAGAGCTCCGCGGGGTAGCGGCCGGCCCGGTCGGCCGGCAGCTCGACCAGCTCGAGCAGGCGGGCGACCTCGGCGCGGCGCTCCGCGCGCCCGGCCCCGCGCGGGATGGCCTCGCCGATGGAGGCGCCGACCGTCATGCGCGGATCCAGCGAGGAGTACGGATCCTGGAACACCATCTGCACGGGCCTTCGCGCGGCGGGGGACAGGGGCCGCCCGTCGAGCAGCACCCGCCCACCGGTGACGGGGGTCAGCCCGACGGCCGTCCGGGCCAGCGTCGACTTGCCGGAACCGGACTCGCCCACCAGCCCGACGACGCTGCCGTCGGGCACGGCCAGGTCGACCCGGTCGACGGCGGTCAGCGCGTGCCGGCGCCCGCCGAACCGCACCGTGACGTCCTCGAAGCGCAGCTCGCTCATGACAGATCACCGACCTGAACCCCGGCGTGCCAGCAGGCGACTCGCCGGCCGGTGCCGTCGGCGGCCAGCGGCGGGACGGCGCGGGCGCACTGCTCGTCGGCGAGCGCGCAGCGCGGCGCGAACGCGCAGCCGGGCGCGTGCTCCGCCGGGTCGGCGGGGCGGCCGGGGATCACGGCGAGTGGGGCGTGCCGGTCGGTGGCCATGTCCGGCACCGCGGCCAGCAGGGCCCGGGTGTACGGATGCCGGCCACCGGCGCGCAGCTCGGCGACGGTCAGCTCCTCCACGACGCGCCCGGCGTACATGACCATCACCCGGTCGCAGACCTGGCCGACGACGGTGATGTCGTGGCTGATGAGCAGCAGCGCCACGTCGTCGGCGGCCCTGATGTCGGCGAGCAGCCGCAGCACCTGCCGTTGCACGGTGACGTCCAGGGCCGTGGTCGGCTCGTCGGCGATGATGAGGGCCGGGGCGGCCATCAGCCCCATGCCGATCATCGCCCGCTGCCGCATGCCACCGGAGAACTCGTGCGGGAACTGGCCGGCGCGCCGCCGCGCGGCGGGCACCCGCACCGCGCGCAGCCGGTCGACCGCCCGTTCCAGGGCCTGCCGCCGGCTCATCCCCTGGTGCTCCCTGGCGACCTCGGCGAGCTGCCGCCCGACGCGCATGGTCGGGTTGAAGGAGGTCATCGGATCCTGGAAGATCATGGCCAGCGAGGTGCCCAGCAGCAGCCGCCGCTCCCGGTCGGCGCCGGTGGTCAGGTCGGCGCCGAGGAAGTGGAGCCCGTCGGCGCGCACGTCGCCCGGCTCCTCGATGAGCTGCGCCACCGCCAGGGCGGTGAGGCTCTTGCCCGACCCGGACTCTCCCACGAGCGCGACCGCCTCACCCCGGCGGATCGTGAAGCTGACGCCGCGCACCGGCGTGACCTGGCCGGGGAAGCCGACCCGCAGGTTGCGTACCTCGAGCAGGGTCTCCCCGCCGGTGGCCGACGCGACGGGCGCGGCGGGGCGGGGCTCCCGGCGGCCGGGCGCGGGCAGCGGGCCGCGCAGGCCGATGCCCTTGGCGATCGCCTCGCCGAACAGGTTGAAGGCCAGACCGGCGACGATTACGGCGGCGCCGGGGGCCAGCGCGGCGGCCGGATGCACGTAGATGCTGCTCAGTCCCTCGCCCAGCAACCGGCCCCAGTCGTACTCGGGCGGCTGCACGCCCAGGCCGAGGAAGGACAGCCCGGCGAAGGCGAGCAGCGCGTTGCCGGCCGCGATGGTGGCGTTGACGACCAGCGGCTCGGCGGCGTTCGGCAGGATGTGCCGCACGAGCAGGCCGACCCGGCCCACCCCCGCGATGCGGGCCGCGGCCACGAAGTCCAGCCCGGCGATCCGGGCGGTCAGCGTCTGGGTGAGGCGGGCGAAGCCGGGCGCGATGGCGAGGCCGATCGCCAGCAGCGCCCCGGTGCTCCCGACTCCGAAGATCACCGCGAAGAACAGGGCCAGCAGCAGGCCGGGGAAGGCCACCGCGATGTTGATGGCCGCACCGGCCAGCCGTCCCGCGCGGGCCCCGAGCAGCAGCGGCGCGGTGCCCAGCAGCAGGCCGGCCAGCACGCCGATCCCGGCGGCCGCCAGCGCCAGCTGGACGGAGAGCCGGGTGGCGACCAGGACCCGGTAGAAGATGTCCCGCCCGAGGCTGTCGGTGCCCATCCAGTGGGCCGGGGAGGCACCGGCGAGGATCTGGCCGGTGTCCGTGGCGGCGGCCCTGCCTGACCACAGCGGCGGCGCGACGATCGCCAGCAGGAGCACGGCGGCGAGCAGGGCGGCCGTGGCCGCGCCCAGCGGGGTGCGCAGCACGCCGTGCCAGGTTGATCCGCGTGAGGCAGGCACCGCTCAGCCCTCCCGGATCGTCGAGCGCGGGTCGAGCAGCGCCAGGGCGACGTCGACCACGAGATTGGCCAGCAGCACGCCGACGCCGTACACGAGGATCACGCCCTGCACGGCCGGATAGTCCTTGGCCAGGATCGACTGCACGATGGTGCTGCCGAGACCGGGCCAGGCGAACACGTTCTCCACCAGGACGGTGCCGGCCACCATCGCGCCCAGCAGCAGGCCGGCCTGGGTGATGGTGGCGGTCAGCGCGTTGGGCAGGGCGTGCCGCAGGTAGATCACGTGGCCGGGGAGCCGCTTGGCGCGGGCGGTGCGCAGGTAGTCGGCCCGCAGCATGGCGAGCGTCTCCACCCGGACGATGCGGGCGAGCACCGCGGCCGGCCCGATGGCCAGGGCGAGCACCGGCAGCACGTACGAGCCGGGGTCGCCGCGACCGGCGACCGGCAGCCAGGCCAGCTGGACCCCGAAGACGTAGACCAGCCCGACGCCGACGAGGAAGTCCGGGATGGCGGCGAGGACGACGCTGGAGGAGGTGAACGCCAGCTCTCCCGGGCGGCGACGGCCGCCCCGGGTGAGCACCGCCATGCCGAGGCCGAGCGGGATCGAGACGAGTACGGCGAGCGAGAAGGCCAGCACGGCCAGCTCCAGGGTGGCGGGCAGCCGGTCCCCGATGATCTGCGAGACCGGCAGCCCGGAGGTGATGGCGGTCCCCAGCTCGCCCGTCACCAGATCGCGCAGGTAGTGCGCGTACTGAAGCCACAGGGGGTCGTTCAGCCCCAGCAGCTCCCGGCGCGCGTTCACCAGGCTCAGCGGCGCCGTGCTGCCCAGCGCGGCCCGCACCGGGTCGCCCGGGATCAGATGGATCATCAGGAACGCGGCCGTGACGAGCACCCACAGCGAGACCAGCAGCCGCCCCGCCCGCCGCAGCGCGAAGCGCAGCCACGGATTGATCCCCATCCGGCTCCCGGTATCGGCGATGGCGGTCACGGGATCAGCCGAGCATCCGGATCGAGCCCGGGGTGACCGAGCCCTGGCTGAGCTCGAAGGTGGCGGCCTGCCCGAATACCGAGACGTTGGAGTTGACGAACGGCACGATGTCGACGCCCTTGAACAGTGCCTGCTCGGCGGCGTCCCACTGGGCGCAGCCGCTGCTGCCGGCGACCGCCGAGGCGGCCTTGACCGCGGCGGTGTAGTCCGCGTTGTCGATGCCGGCGAAGTTGGTCCCGTCCGGGGGCGTGGGGCCGGACATGAAGGGCACCGCCTGGGTGGGCAGGCTGATCCCGAGCGGAAGGATGACGGCGCTCCACGGCGCCTGCCCGCCCACGATCTGCTGACCGAGCTCGGCGTCGGCCACCCCGCGCAGCGTCACGTCCACACCGGCGCCCTGCCACATGGTCTGCACCAGTTCGGCGCCGGCCTGCATGCCCGGACCGAGACTGGTCGAGTAATAGAGCGCCATCGACAGCTTCGTGCCGTTCTTCGCGCGTACCCCGTCGGCTCCGGCCGTCCAGTCGGCGGTGTCGAGGGCGGCCTTCGCGGCGTTCACGTCGTGGGCAGGCAGGCTCGACCCGATCGTGTTCCGCCCGCACGGCCCGCCGGGGATGATCAGCCCGGTCGCCGGTTTGCCGCGGCCGCTGCCCACCACCTGGGCGAGCTGGCTCAGGTCGATCGCCTGCGTCAGGGCCCGCCGGACCGCCTCGTCGGCGCCGGGGAAGCCGGCCTTCTGGTTGAACCACAGCTCTCCCAGCGGCGCCTCGGTGCTGCGTTCGAACGCCTTGGTCGCCGCCACTCGTTGCGAGTCCGGGCCGACCAGCTGGACCGCGTTCACCGCCTTGGACAGCAGCAGGTTCGCGGCCGTGGACTCGTTCGCGACGATCTGGAGGACCACCTTGTCCGGCAGCCCCGGCTGATCGGTCTTCCAGTCCCCGGGACCCCAGGCATAGTCGGGACGCCGGGTGAGCGTGTAGTGGTCGCCGGTGACCGCCTCGGTCACCGTGAACATCCCGGTGCCGTCGGCCCCCTGCTTGAGCAGGCCGCGGTCGGCCATGCCCTTGCCGCACACGATCTGCAGGCTGCCGACGTTGCGGTCGAGGAAGGGGTCGGGGGCCGGCGAGGTGACGGTGACCGTGCCGGCGGCGTCGTCCCCCTTGGCCGTGGCGCCGGGCGGCACGTAGACGCCGACGCGGCTGGACGCGTTCTTCGGATCACCGACGAAGTTGATGTTCGCGGCCACCTGGGCGGCGGTCAGCGGGGCGCCGCCGGCGCAGGTGATGCCCTTGCGCAGGGTGAAGGTCGCGGTGGTGGTGGTCGCCTCCCACTTGTCGGCCAGGCCCGCGACGATCTTGCCGTGCTCGTCGATGTTGACCAGCGAGTCGTAGAGGAACCGGTCGGCCTGGAGGGCGCTGGCCAGCGAGGTGAAATGCGGGTCGAGGTTGCCCGGGTCGGCGCCCAGCACCAGCGTGAACGTTTTGCCGCTCGCTGGCTCTTGGGCGGCGGGACCGTTGCCACACGCGGTGAGGGTGGCCAGCGCCAGCGCGCCGACGGCTATCCGAGATTTCATCGTGCCTCCAAGGTGCGTCCCCCGGGATTGACAGAGCGGGTGCGGCTAGGACACTCGCCGGGTGGCGCGGCCGCTGTGCAGGTAGAGCGCGTGCCCGTCGCCGTCGTCGCCGACGAAGACGTGCGAGATGTGCAGGCCCATCCGCGGCTGCGCCTGGACGAAGGTGTCCCCGTGGAGAGGCACCAGTTCGAGGTGCTCGGACCGCTCGCCGATCTCGGCGAGGATGCCCTTCGGGGTTTGTTCCAGCCACAGGCGGCCGTCGGCGTCCTGGGTAACGGTCAGGTCGGCCACCTCGCTGGCGTAGGTGCCGAGGTAGCGCCGCGCGTCGATGGGGGCCGGCTCGGCCGGTGGGGTGCGTATCGCCGGCATCTCGATGTCGGCGAGCTCGCGCAGCAGGTGCCGGTAGATCTCGGCGTAGACGGCGACCGGGTTGCCGCCGTTGGTGAGCAGCGCGATGGCGAGGTTGCGGTCCGGCACCACCCGCAGGAACGCCGACTGGCCGATGGTGCCGCCGTCGTGACCGATCACCGTGCGCCCGGACCAGTCGAACAGCTCCCAGCCCAGCCCCCAGGCGTTGCCCATGAGGGCCACGTCGGGCACCGTCACCTGGGGCAGGCGCATCGCGGCCGCGCTGCCGGTGCTCAGCACCACCGTGCCGTCGGGTGCGACGCCGCCGGCCAGGTGCATGCCGGCGAACGTGAGCAGGTCGCGGGGGGACATCGCCAGCATCGCCCCGGCCGGCGCGTTGGAGCGCACCAGCGCCCAGACCGGCGCCGGCCGCGGGTCGGCGTCCGGGGCCGGCTGGATGTGCCCGACCGCGGCGCGGTGCAGGATCGCCTCGTACGGGTCGGCCGCCGCGTGGGTCAGGCCCAGCGGCGTGAACAGGTGCTGGCGCAGGCAATCGTCGTACGCCTTGCCGCGCAGCACCTCCACGATGCGGCCCAGCACGCAGAAGCCGGCGTTGTTGTAGGAGAACATCTCTCCGGGCGCGAACAGCTGTGCCGTGTCCGCGAGTGTGGCCACGTACTTCTCCACGCAGTCGTCGCCGCGCCCGGTGTCGGTGAACAGGTCGCCCTCGAACCCGGCGGTGTGCGACAGCAGCTGCCGCGTGGTGATCGCCGCCGCCGCGGTCTCGTCCGCGAGCCGGAACTCGGGGAGGTACCGCCGCACCGGCGCGTCGAGATCCAGCAGGCCCTCGTCGACCAGCTGCATGATCAGCGTGGCCGTCCAGACCTTGGTGATCGAGCCGACCTGGAACAGCGAATCCGTCGTCGCCTCCACGCCGGTGGCCGTGCTGAGCACCCCGGCCGCGTGCTCGACGACCTGGCCGTCGAGCGACACCGCGACCGCCGCGCCCGGCACCTTGTGCTCGCCCAGCAGCGCGGGCAGCCGCTCCTGCAACCAGCCGCCGACCTCGTGCATCTTTGACATGCGCGTCACCCTAGGTGCGCCCATGCGTGCCGTATTCGTCCCCGGCGACGAGCCGACGGCATGAAGTCCATCCGCGCGGACGAACCGGCGGCTCCAGCTTCAGCTTCAGCCGAGGGCGGCCATGGCCGCGTTGTGGCCGGGGATCCCGCTCACGCCGCCGCTGCGGCGGGCGTTCGCACCACAGCGCAGGATTCGGAGGTGTTCCATTTCCACGCCCCGTCACCGGCGATGACGACGTCGTAATGCATGGAAAGGATCCTCCCGCGTCAGTTTCAAGCGCACAATCCGTGGTCATCCAGGGCACGGCTGACTGAGCGCTCAATTGGGATATTGACGGCGAGGGCTGGCGGGGAGATCGTCTTGAGGTATGTCCCCCTTGCGTGCGGTCGCGATCATCGTGGCTTTCGTCGTCGGCTTCGGCGCCGCGGCCCCGCCCGCGCAGGCGGCCGCGCGCGTGCCGATCAAGGTCGGGTCGCTGACCCTGGAACCGTGCGAGACCTCGGCGCTGGCCTGGTGCGCGACCGTCCAGGTGCCGTTCTCGTACACCGACCCCGACGCCGGGACCACCGCTCTGTATTTCGAGTGGTTTCCCGCGACCGGGAACGCCCGGGGGACCGTGCTGGCGGTCGAGGGCGGCCCCGGATACTCCTCGACGGCCTCCCGCGACTACTACCTGGACATGCTCGGCCCGCTGACCAGGACCCGGAATGTTTTGATCGCCGACCTGCGCGGAACCGGCCGCTCCGACCCGGTCCGCTGCCCCCAGTTGCAGAACGCGACCACCGCCGACGGCAACCAGGCCTACATCGACGCCGTCGGTGCCTGCGGCCGCCGTCTCAACCACACCCGGCAGCGGCCCGACGGCTCGTACGTCCGCGGCAGCGACCTCTACACCACGGCCAACGCCGCCCGCGACATCGCCCGCCTGCTCGACCTGCTGGCCCCCGGCCGCGTCGACCTGTACGGCGACTCCTACGGCACCTACTTCGCCCAGGTCTTCACCTCGCGTTACGCCCCGAAACTCCGCTCGGTGATCCTGGACGCGGCCTATCCGGTCCTGGACGCCGACCCGTTCTACCCGGACGCGATCAAAACCGCCCGGACCGCGTTCGACCTGGCCTGCGCCCGCTCCACGGGTTGCGGCGGATGGGCGACCATCGAGGAGATGGTCTCGGCCGTCCGCGCCGCCCCGTTCACGGGCGAGACCCGAGACCCGGACGGTACGGCGGTCCAGGCCACCGTGAACGTCGACACCATGATCCAGCTCGTCCTCGCCGCCGGACCCGACAGCGGCGTCTACCGCGAACTGGACCCCGCGATCCGCGCCTATCTCGACCGGGGCGACAAGCAGCCGATCCTCCGCCTAACCGCCCGGACGATCTTCCCCGACGAGGATTCCGGCCCCGCCGCCGAATTCTCCGCCGGCCTCTACTCCGCCGTCTTCTGCAACGACTACCCCCAGCCGTTCGCCTACACCGGCGACCGCGCCGCCCAATACCAGCAGGCCGTCGCCGCCCTCCCCGAGGACATGTTCGCCCCCTTCACCGTCGAAGAATGGACGACCAGCGGCGCCGAGGAATTCGACTCCTGCCTGAACTGGCCGAAACCCACCACAGACGACCCACCCATCGTCTCCGGCGCCCCGCTCGCACCTCCGTCCCTTCCCGTCCTCGTCCTCTCCGGCGAACTCGACTCCCTCACCACTCCCGCCGACGGTGAACGGGCCGCCCAGCACATGGGCCCACACGCCCAGTGGATCCAGGTCAACAACATGATCCACGTCTCCGCGCTCCTCGACTACGTCGGCTGCGCCGAAGGCCTGGTACGCACGTTCATCCGCCACCCCGCGCAGCCCCTCGACGCTTCCTGCGCAGCCGAGACCCCCGAAATCCGCCTGGTCGGGGCGTTCCCCACAAAGCGCGCCCAAGCCGTCCCTGCCGTCCCCGCCCCCGGGAACCAGGCCGGCACACCCGCGCTCCGCCTGGCCACCATCGGCGCGGCCGTCGTCGAGGACGCGATCTGGCAGTGGTACTACATCTCCGCCGACCGCGGCACCGGCCTCCGCGGCGGAACATTCCACACGGACGGCGACGGTCCTGTCTACACGCTCACGTTCCGGAACGTTCGCTGGACCACCGACGTGAAGGTCTCAGGCTCGGGCAAATGGAACCGCGAAACCGGCCACGTCACCGCGACACTCGAGGTCGTCGACAAGCAAGGCTTGACGGCGGCGGTCACCGTGGCGTACGACGACTACGAGCCCAACGCGGTGATCAGCCTCATCGGATCCGCCAGCGGTAAGCCGGTCGTCGCGACGGCGTCGTGATGCTCTTGGCGAAATATCTCTTTGACGTAGCGACTACGAATTAGCAGTGGCTCCCGCGATGGTTGCATGCTTTTGGGCCTATTGCCCAGATTGAGATCTTCGCATGGCTTTCGCGCGTAACAGTGCGACAGCAACGCACCGCAGGATCCCCAACTTGGCGGTGCAAATCAATATGATCAGCATTATTTTGTCTGGAGTACCGCTTCGCGCTCGTCGACAGGTAGGCGAACATCTTGAGCCAAGATCTTGGACGTAGGTTCTTTCTCGGCTTCGGAACAGGTCGATACCTGCACCTGGAAGAGGCGGACCAACTCCACCGGGTCTCCTCCGATCTCGCCGCCATGCGCGATCGTTTCGAGAGCATCGGTTACCAGGCGGTGCTGCCGGGGCTCGGGGAATATGCCAGCGCGGCCCAGGTGAGACAGACGCTGAGCCACTGGTCCGACGATGTCGGGCTCAACGCGAACGACGTTGTGGTCGTCTATTTCGCCGGGCACGGGGTCGCCGAACCGTACGATCGCCACCACCTGATGTGCTGGGACACCAGGCCGGATGACCTGGTAGCCACGGGGCTGCCGACCGAGGATCTCGTTCGGGTGCTGTGCCGGAGGGCGAGCGGGTTGCGGCACCTGCTCGTCATCCTGGACTGTTGCATGGCCGGAGCGGGCAACGCCGACAGCATGATGACCGCTCTCCAGTCCCTCGCCCGGCAGCACACGGCGGCAGATTCGTCGGGGCTGTGGTTTCTCGCGTCCGCGCGACGCAAAGATGAGGCGATGGATGGCGCATTCGTGACGGCATTCGAAATCGCGCTGGCCTCGGCGGCCGAGCGTACGGGGCAGCGGCAACGGTATCTGGACCTCACGGAGCTGGTGAAGGCGATCAATGATGTCTTCGCCGCGGAGCAGTTAGGTCAGCGCGCCGAACTCGCGAGCGGCTTGGTGTCGGGTCTCGCCCCTTTCCTGCCCAATGAGAACTATCATGAGGGCCTTCCCGCATTGGGCACTGATCTGGAGATCCAGCTCAGAGTCGCCGCGAGAGATATTCTTGAGCATTTCGGTCCTCGCTCCAGGGGAGTGGAGTTCGAGTCGGAGCAAGGACTGTACTTCAGCGGGCGCACGAGAGTTCTCACCGAGCTGGTCGCGTGGATGACCGCCCGGGACGCCGATGGGGGCGGGCGTGTCGTTACCGGCAATCCGGGGTGCGGTAAATCTGCGGTTCTGGGGCGAATTGTCGCTCTCTCCGATCCGGTGTATCGCGCGAGGCTCGATGTTTCGGACATCGATCTCGCCGTCGTCGTACCGGAGAGCCTGGTCACGGTCGCGGTGCATGCTCGGCACAAGCGGCTGGAGGAGATCGTCGCGAGGATCGCGCCGGCGGCGGGTGTCGAAACCGACTCCCCGGCCACCCTGCTTCAGGAGTTCAGCCGCCGAGATCGGAACGCCCCGCCGATTGTCATCGTCGTGGATGCCCTGGACGAGGCCGGCTCGGGCACGCTGGTGGATTCGGGTGGCCGTGGGGAGCCCCGGCGGATCGCGAGGGAGTTCCTGCGACCGCTCTCGGAGATCCACGGAGTGCGGCTGCTGATCGGTACCCGAAGGGAACTGGTGCCGAGCCTGGGCACCGCTCCCACCGTGCTCGATCTTGACAGTCCGGAGTTTCGTGACGATCACGACGTGGCCGGGTACGTCCGGCGGGTCTTGCAGGCCAGCGACGAGCCGGACGTGCTCACCCCCTATCGCACGCGCCCCGATTTGGCCCGCCAGGTGGGCGAGGGCGTCGCGCGCAGAGCCGCTGGAGTCTTTCTCGTCGCTCGAATGACGGCACGATCGCTGCGGCGGCAAACGCTGGCTGTCGATGTCACCAAACCCGGCTGGATGGAGCAGTTGCCGAGCGAGATCGGCGAGGCCTTCGACGACTTTCTCGCCCGTTTCGAAGCCGACGAGGCGAAGGTTCGCCGCATGCTCGTGCCGCTGGCCTTTGCCGAGGGCCAAGGGCTGCCCCGAGGTCAGATCTGGACCTTGCTGGCGACCCGGCTGTCGGGCTTCGAGTGTTCCGAAGCCGATGTCGCGGAGACTCTGACCGCCGCGTCCGCGTACGTGGCCGAAGTTGTGGACGGAGGCCGGTCCGTCTACCGCCTTTACCATCAGTCGCTCGCCGAACATCTACGGGTGAGTACCGGCAGGCAACGGGAGATCCAGGCGATGATCGTGGAAGGGCTCGTGGAGGCCATCCCCATCGTGGCGGGAAGACGAGACTGGTTCGCGGCTCACCCGTACATCCGTGGCCATCTGCCCACCCATGCCGCTGCGGCCGAACTACTCGACGGATTGATCGCGGATCCGAGCTTTCTGCTGGCCTGCGATCGACTCGCCATGCTGCGGGCGATCCCTACCCTGCAAGGGGACCAGCGGGCGCAGGCTATTCGCAGCGCGTACGAGCAGATCGCCCACCAGCTCACCGGTGATCGTCCCCTGGAGATGCGAGCGGCGGAACTTCAGCTGTCGGCCCGGCGATGCGGGGCGGACGAACTGGCCGACCGGGTCGGCGCCCTTCGTTTGGCGCTTCCCGTGTCCGCCCGGTGGGCTTGGTGGTCTGCCACGGGGGCGCACCGGCAATTGAGAGGTCACACATCCGCCGTGCTCTGCGTGGCAATCGGTGACCTCGACGATCGTGCCATCGCCGTCACGGGCAGCGACGATGGCACCGCCAGAATCTGGGACATCGTCACTCAACAGCAGATCGGCAAGCCCTTGGGGGGCCACAGATCCGTTCAGGCCATCGCTGTCGGCGAGCTTGCGGACTATACGGTTGCGCTGACCGGGGACATTGATGGGACCGTTCGCGTCTGGGATCTCTCGGCGGCCACGGAAGTTGGCCCCGCGTTGCGTGGACACACCAACTCGGTCGTCGCCGTGGAGATGGCCAAGATCGGGGATCGTTACGTCGCCGTCACCGGGAGTGACGACGGCACGACCAGGCTGTGGGATCTGGAGACTCGCCAGCAAATCGGATCCCCGCTGATCGCGCATCGGGGTACGGTCAAAGCCGTCGCTCTGGGCATGCTGGACGGACACCCCATCGCCGTGACCGGTGGCACAGATCGCCGGGTTCAGGTTTGGGACCTCAGCGACATGGCTCGGCCTGTGGCCGAAGAGCTGAGCGGACACTCCGGTGCTGTGAACGCGGTCGCCATCGGTGTGCTCGACGAACGTGTGGTGGCCGTCAGCGGGGATGGCCTGGGCCAGGTGAACGTCTGGGATTTGACCAGCCGTCAGCAGCTGGGAGAGCCTATCGCCGCCCATGTGGACTGGCGGTTCGGAGGTGTGAACACTATCGCGTTCGGCGAAGTGAACGGCATCCCCATTGTGTTGACATGCGGAAATACCAACGCTCGCCTTTGGGAGCTACGAAGTCGGCGGCAGCAGGGTCAAGGCCTTTCTGGGCACAGCGGATACCTCAAGGGAGCAGTCCTCGATGTTCGCAACCATCGCCCTATCGCGGTCACCGCTGGTGACGACGGCTCCGCTCGTATCTGGGATCTGACAGCGGATCGGCCATCATCCGGCCACATCGGAGTCGTGTGCTCATCCTCGGTGGGGTTGCTGGATGGCCGGCCTGTCGTCATCACCGGTAGCCGGGACTGGACGGCCCGTCTCTGGGATCTCCAAGAACGGCAGGAGTTGGGACGCCCGTTGGAAGGCCATTCCGATTCGGTGGTGGTCGTCGCGGTCGGTGAGATGGACGGCCGAATGGTCGCGGCCACCGGCGAGACCGACGGCACGGTCCGGGTGTGGAACACACCGACCGGAACCCCGCATGGGGAACCGTTACGTGGACACACGAACACGATCACAGCCTTGGCGCTAACGCGTCTTGGTGAGGTGAATATCGTCATCAGTGGTAGCAACGACGGGACTGTGCGACTCTGGGACATCGATACTGGCAGGCTGATCGGCCTTCCTCTTGAGGGGCATCTGGGAGGCGTAGAACACATCGTCGTCGCCGATCGCGATCGCGGACGGCTAAGGATTCTGGTCGCTTCCTCGCATTCCTGCGCGTATCTGTGGAAAATTGCCGACACGGGAGCCGCGCCAGAGCAGTTGGCCGCACTGATACCGGAAGACTGGCCGCCGCGCTATAGTTTGATCGGAGTAGGGTTTGCTCGCGGTAGTGCACTCGCTCTCAAAGTCCGGCACGACGGCGCGATAGTAGCCTGCGAGCTGATCTCCGGTGCCGAGATCGGCACGGCGCTTCTCGATTACGAAGGAGCGTTTGTTGCTCGGTTGTATGAACACAACGGTCGTGTGATCGTGGCGGCGGAAGATTCCAATACCGCGATGTTCTGGGATCTGGACACTGGCGTCTCCTATGGATCGCCTTTCCGGGCTGGACCGGCGAGTATCCAGAGTCTGTCTTTGGGTACGTCGTTGGACAGGCCGGTCGCCGTGATCACCACCTCGTACACCGAACGTGTGTGGGATATTCTGACTTCGTCGCCGGTGGGTGAACCCCTCAGTACGCGAAATCTCCCCGTGATGAGCCTAGATGTGGGTTCGGTAGGGGAGCGGCAAGTGGTTGTCAGTCTTGACGGCGAACGAGCCCTGCGAACATACGATGCTGACACAGGCGAACAGGTCGCGCCCCATTTGCTGACCGACCTCGGCCTCTCAGTCGCCCTGGTATCAGGGGAGCAGGCGCAGTTGGCAATCCTGCCCAGCGGCACGAACATCAATGTCTGGGACCTTTCTTCGCGTGAGCGAGTAGGGGTGTTCACAAGCCATCTCGCTTCTGCGAATACCTTGTGGACGGGGCAGGCGAACAATCAGTCAGTCGTGATCACTGGAGACACGGACGGGGCCATCTACGCGTGGAGTCCGATAACTCTCGCCCCTCTCGCTCCGATGATTACTGGCCATAGGGGCGCTGTGCAGGCGCTGACGGTGAATCAGAACGCGGGATATTGTCGCATCGTGTCCGGCGGCGCCGATGGCACCATCCGAATCTGGGACTTTCCCACCGGCAGGCCGGAGGGAAATCCGCTCACCGGGCACGATTATCCCGTCGTCACCTTGGCGGCTGAGAAAGTTCTGGGCGTGGATGTGGTGGTCAGTGGAGACGTCAACGGTGTCGTTCTGCTCTGGAATCTGAGTACTGGTGAACGCCTCGACTTTCCTTTCTCGCGGCATGCGGGCTCAATCAGATCCATCTCCTGCGCGCAGATCTCCGGCGTCCCTGTCGCGACCGTCGCCGACAGCCTCGGGTTGCTGAGAGCCTGGAATCTGGCCGACCAATCCCTGCTCGCCGAGGCGGACATCGGGGCGAGCGTCATGGAGATGGTGATGACCGCCGACGGCCGCATATTCGTAGCCACCCAGATGGGCGTGCTTGCCCTCGATCTCGACGTCACCACAGTGAAGAACATCAAAGGGGATCTGTGAGCAGGATCGTTTGCGTACACGGAATCGCACAACAAACAAAGGGTTCCCACACCCTGCTCGAAAGCTGGTATCCGGCCCTGCTGGACGGCTTGGCCAGGGCCGGGCACGCGGCCGTCGGTCGGGACGAGGTCGTCATGGGTTTCTACGGAGACCTGTTCCGTAAATCCGGCGCCAGAGCCGTCGGCAGCGTTCCTCTGGACGCCACCGATCTCACGGACGACGAACGCGACCTGATCCTCGGCTGGTGGAAGGCTGCGGCTGTTCTGGAACCCGCGGTTCCCGGACCCGGCGACGCCACCCGGATGCGAACCCCGGATATCCTCCAGCGAGCCCTCAACGCACTCAGCCATTCGACCTTCTTCGCCGGGCTCGCCGAGCATCTGCTAGTTCTCAGCGCCCGCCAGGTCCGCCTCTATCTCAATGACCCTCGAATCCGTGCGCAGGCCCGCGCCCGGGTGAATGCTGAAATCAGCGCGGTGACCAGAGTCGTGGTCGCCCACTCGCTTGGCTCGGTCGTCGCCTACGAGGCACTCCACGAGAGCTCCCAAGCCCGTGACGTGACATTGGTAACGCTCGGTTCGCCACTCGGAATCCGTGGTCTGATCTTCGACCGCCTGGAACCCAAACCGGCGAGTGGCCAGGGCTTCTGGCCGACCAGCGTGAAGAACTGGGTCAATATCGCCGACCAAGGAGATGCTGTCGCCCTATCCAAGGGGCTGGCCCCGTTTTTCGGCGAAGCGCTCTCGGACCAACTCGTCCACAACGGTTCGCACGCCCACGATGTCCGCCCTTATCTGACGGCGAGGGAGACAGGCGCCGCAATCGCAGCGGGACTGTGATCTCGAAGGTAAAAGACGAGGACGGGAATCACCACGACCACCCCCGTGAGGGCTGCGGCGCTGCGGCGTAGGGGTTGGTTCTGGGCAAGGTGGGTGGAAGTGATCAACCTGAAGGCGTTGATGTGAGTAGTCCACCCGCTGGCCCGCGGGATGCGTACGAGCCGGGGCAGGACCCCCGGCGGTGGCGGGCGTTGACGGTTTGCCTGGTGGCGGGGTTCATGACGTTGCTGGATATCAGCATCGTCAATGTGGCGTTGCCGTCGATTCAGGCGACCTTGCATGCCTCGGACAGCGCGTTGCAGTGGGTGTTGTCGGGGTATGCGCTCACCTTTGGGCTGGCCCTGGTTCCGGCGGGGCGGCTGGGGGACGCGCGTAGCAGGCGGGGCGTGTTCATGATCGGGGTGGCGCTGTTCACGGTGACCAGTGCGGCGGCGGGGGCGGCGCAGCATGAGTGGTGGCTGGTGGTCGCGCGGCTGGTACAGGGCGTGGCGGGCGGGATCATGATGCCGCAGGTTTCCGGGTTCATTCAGGAGTTGTTCGCCGGGGCCGAGCGGGGGCGCGCGTTCGGGATGCAGGGGGCGGTGATCGGGCTGTCGACGGCGGTGGGGCCGCTGCTCGGAGGGGTGCTGATCCAGGTGTTCGGCCCGGCGGACGGGTGGCGGTGGGTGTTCTACGTGAACCTGCCGATCGGGCTGGCCGCGCTGGTGCTGGCGCGGCGGCTGCTGCCCGCGCGTCACCCGATCGCGAAACCGGCCGCCGAGGCGAGGCAGCGCGGGTTCGACCCGGTGGGAACCCTGGTGCTCGGCACGGCCGTGATGCTCATCCTGCTGCCCTTCCTGCAGGAACGTATGTGGCCAGGGTGGCAGAAATGGCTGCTCGAACCCGTGGGGCTGCTGCTGATCGTGGTGTTCGTGCGCTGGGAGCGCCGCGCCGCGAAAGGGATCGAGCCGCTGGTCCACATGGACCTGTTCCGCATCCGCGAGTACCGGCTCGGCGCGCTGCTCTCGCTGAGCTACTTCGCCGGATTCACCGCGATCTTCTTCACCTTCACGCTCTTCCTCCAGAACGGGCTGCACTATTCGGCGCTGCTCGCGGGCGTCGCCTCGACCCCGTTCGCGCTCGGTTCCGCGCTCACGGCGGCCGTCGGCGGCCGGCTGGTGCTCCGGTTAGGGCGGGCCATGGTCGCGGGCGGGCTGCTGATGGTGGCGGTGGGCCTGGTGGGCACGATGCTGGCCGTGCACCAGGTGCCCGGCCCGCACGTGGGCTGGGCGACGGCGGGCCCGCTCCTGCTGGCGGGCCTGGGCAGCGGCCTGGTGATCACGCCGAACCAGACGCTGACGCTCAGCCAGGTGCCGGTGATCCGCGCGGGCAGCGCGGGCGGCGTGCTGCAGACCGGTCAGCGGATCGGCGGCGCGGCCGGCATCGCCACCGTCGGCGCGGTGTTCTTCGCCCACCTCGCCGGCTCCGGCGGCGATTGGGCGGCCGCGTTCCAGCTCGGCATGCTGACCTCGACCATGTTCGTGCTGGCCGCCCTCCTGGTGGCCCTTTACGACCTCTTCGGTCCCGGTTCTCTCTAACATCACAGTTATGAAGCGATTAGCTTTCCAGGTGGCGGTGGGGTTGAGCGTGCTGGCGATCGCTCCCATGACCTGGGCGTGGCTGGTGAGTTCGCCGTACCGGACGGACGCGGTCAGCGGCGACTGGGTCGAGCGCGTGCCCGCCGCGCCGGTGGCGCTGGTGCTCGGCGCGGGCATCTGGGGCGACAATCCGACGCCGATGCTGGGCTCCCGGCTCGACATCGCCACCACGCTGTACGCCCAGGGCAAGATCAAGGCCATCCTCGTCTCCGGCGACAACCACATCAAGGCGTACGACGAGCCGACCGTCATGCGCGACTACCTGATCGCCAAAGGCGTGCCCCAGGACAAGATCGTGCTCGACTACGCGGGCTTCGACACCTGGGACTCCTGCGTCCGCGCGAAGAAGATCTTCGGGGCGAGCGCGGTGACGGTCGTCACCCAGAGTTTCCACCTGCCCCGGGCGGTGACCCTGTGCCGCACGGCGGGCCTGGAGGCGTACGGCGTGGGCGACGACTCCACCCGCACGTTCCGCGGCACCACCTACGTCTACGCGGCCCGCGAGTTCCTCGCTTCGGGCAAGGGCTTCCTGGACGCCGTCATCCTGCGCTCGGACCCCCAGTTCCTCGGCCGCTACGAGACCTCGCTGGACCAGGCACTCGCGTCTGGCTGAGCGCGTACGTCCGCGGAGTCGTCAGCGCGGCGAGGCCCAGGCGCTCGTGCGCGGTGAGAGCCTGTTTCGCGTGGTCGCGGGCCAGGTCGTGGTCGCCGAGCACGTCGGCCAGTTCGGCCAGGATCTGGTGGGTCGCGCCCCAGCAGACGACCTGGCTGCCCATCACCACCAGCTCGTCGGCGTGCGGCAGCAGCAGCTCGTACATGACCTTGGGGTCGGGCGCGCCGAGCCGGGCGGCGACCATGCCCCAGCCCGCCGTGACGAAGCGGGTGCTCCAGTCGGAGGGCTGCCAGCCCGCCCAGCGCCCGGTCAGCCGCCGGGCCGCGGCCTCGTCACCGGCGTCGACGGTGGCCAGCACGGCGAGCGGCCGCATCGGCGCGTGCACCGGCTGCTCGGCGGTGGCCACCAGGTCGGCGGCCATCTCCCCGGCCTGGCCCCGCGCCCGGCGGCTGGTGAACAGGGTGGCCAGCCGGCAGTCTTCCAGCCCCCACATGGTGGTCCGGCTCAGCAGCCGGCCGTACTCGCCGGTGAGCCGCTCCGACTCGGCCCACTCCCCGGCCATCGCGGCCCGGGTGGATTCGGCCAGCCACACCATGGCCACCAGGTCGGGCTGGTGCACCTCGGCGGTCAGGCGGCGGCACCGGGCCAGCTCCGCGCGCCATTCGGCCACCTCCGCGAGTTCCAGCAGCGCCGTCATGCGCATGATCCGGGCGACCAGCTCGGCGGACCGGGGGAGCCCGGGGAGGGCGATCATCTCCTCGGCCGCGGCCAGCCGGTCGCGTCCGGCGCCGGGCACCCAGGCGGCGTTCATGTAGTTGTTCAGGGTTCTGGCCCGCAGCGCGACGTCGCCGCTGCGCCGGGCGAGCTCGACGGCCGCGGCGGCGTGGCGTTCGCCTTCGGCGCGGCGCGGGCTGTAGTGCAGTTCGAGGCTGAGCGTGCCGAGCAGCGCGGCCCGCTGCTCGTCCGGCAGCTCCCCGGCCAGCAGGTCCTCCAGGACGGCCACCATCCGGTCGTCGACGGTGCCGTAGAAGCGCCAGTTCCACACCGTGACCCCGCCGAACACCATCGCGGCCTCGGCCATCGCGGTCCGGTCGCCGATCCCGGCGGCCAGGTCGATGGCCTCGGCCAGGGTGGCGTGCGCGCCGGTGACGTCGCCGGTGGCCCGGCGGGCCCGGCCCAGTTCGATCAGCAGCGCGCAGCGTTCGGCCGGGTCGCCCGGCCCGTACGCGGCGAGCGCCTGCTGCCACAGTTCGACCGCCTCGTCGAAGGCCAGCTGGGCGGTGGCCTGCCGGGCGGCGCGCGCCGCGTAGGAGACCGCCCTGGCCGCCCCGCCGACCCGGGCGGCCAGGGCGAAATGGTGGGCGAGCACCGGAAGCGGGGCGGTCTCGCCGCCGGTCGATTCCAGCGCCTCACCCGCCCGCAGGTGCAGCCTGGCCTTCGCCAGCCGGTCCAGCCCGGCGTACAGCGCGTCGCAGACCAGCACGTGCGAGAACCGGTAGTCGAAACCGTCGGGGGTCTCGGCAAGCAGGCCGGTGACCACGGCCGGGGCCAGCCGCGCCATGACGTCCTCGGCCGAAGTGGCCGACGCCGCCGCGAGCACGTCGAGCCGGACGTCCCGCCCGAGCACGGAGGCGGTCCTGAGCAGGTCCTGGGTGGGTTCCGGCAGCCGGGCCACCCGGCGGGAGATCACGTCGCGGACCGTTTCCGGGACCTGGTCGAGGCGCTCGCCGTCAGCAGGCGCAGCAGCTCGCCCAGGTAGAAGGGGTTGCCGCCGGTCCGCCGGTAGAGCGCCTCGGCCAGGGCGGGGTCGGCGCCGCCCAGGTAGGCCGCCACGTCGCGCGGGCTGAACGGGGGCAGCCGGAGGCGTTCCGTGCCGGGTTCGCGGGCCAGCGCGGCCAGCGTGTCGGCCAGCTGCTCCGGTTCGCGGCCGGGTTCCGGGCGGAGCGTGGCCAGCACCAGCATCGGCCTGCGGTGCAGCTCCCTGGCGGCGTACCTGAGCAGCCGCAGCGAGGCGGCGTCGGCCGAATGCAGGTCGTCGAGGACGACCATGACGGGCTCGGCGGCGAGCGTGCCGAGCACCCGTTCGTGCAGGTCGAACAGGGCCACGTCGGGGTCGGCCGCCGGGTCGCCTGAGCCGGAGGAGAGCCGCCTGACCGTGTCGGCGGCCCGCTCGCCGAGCGCGCGCAGGGCCTGCAGCCAGGGCCAGAACGCGGGCGCCGCGTCGGCTTCCACGCAGCGCCCCCACACCACGCGCATCCCGGCGGCGTCGGCGGCGGCCTGCGCCAGCCGGGTCTTGCCGATGCCGGCCTCCCCGGCGACCAGCAGCACGCCGCCCTGGCCGCGGCCGGCCTCCGCCAGCCGGTCGGCGATCCGGCGCAGCTGGGGTTCCCTGGCGATCAGGCCGGCGGTGACGACCTTCGGCGGCGGTGGCGCCTCCAGGGTCACCGACTGGTCGAAGACCGCCTGCTCCACCCGGCGCAGCTCCGGACCCGGCTCCAGACCGAGGTCATCGGCCAGCCGGGCCCGCGCCCGCCGCAGCGCGGCCAGCGCGTCGGCCTGCCGCCCGGCCCGGTACAGCGCCAGCGCCAGCAGGCCCCACAGCCGTTCCCGGTAGGGGTGCGCCTCGACCAGGCGCTCCAGGTCGGCGATCGACGAGCCGGTGTGGCCGAGGGCCAGCCGCGCCTCGAACCGGTCCTCGGTCGCCGAGGCGTGCAGTTCGGTCATCCGGGCGATCACCGGCTGGGCGAAGCCGTAGGCGGAGAATTCGGCCAGCGGTTCGCCGCGCCAGATGGCCAGCGCGCGGTCCAGGGCGTCCAGCGCCTCGCCGTACGCCTTGCGGGACAGGGCCTGGCGGCCCTGCTCGGTCCCGGCGGTGAAACGGACCAGATCGATCTGTTCCGGTTCGACCGCGAGCAGGTAGCCGGGCTCGCGGGTGAGCAGGATCGTGGGCGGGGTCCGCGGGGCGCGGCCGGGTTCCAGCACGCGGCGCAGGTGCGAGATGTACGCCTGGAGCGTTCCGATCACACTCGCGGGAGCCGTGTCCGCCCACAGCTCGTCGATGAGCCGGTCCATGGACACGATCCGCCCGGGCTCCAACGCCAGCAGGGCCAGCACGGCGCGCTGCTTGCGGGGCCCCAGATCGAGGCGCTCGCCGTCGGCCGTACCCACCTCAAAAGGGCCGAAAAGTTGGAACTCCAGCGGATTCATGGATGAAGCGTACGGCCCGCCGCGAACGGCTTGGAAGTGGCTTGGACAGTGTCCAAGTCGCCTCCAGGAAGCCTGCAAACGCTCCCACGCACCCTGAAGTCATCACAAAAGACCTTTTCAGGGGAGAACCATGAACGACTTCAGCGCCCTCCGGTCCGATCTGCGCCGTGCCGTGCGCGGGCGGGTGCTCGTCAGCGGCGACTCCGGCTTCGACGACGCGAGGACGCCCTGGGACTCGGCGGTCGAGCAGCGGGTCAAGGCGGTCGTCGAGGTGGCCGACGCCGCCGACGTGGCCGCGCTGGTCGGATACGCCCGCGAGGCCGGGATCGGCCTCGCCACCCAGCCGCTGGGCCACGCCCCCGCGAGCTTCGACGACGCGATCCTGGTGCGGACCAAGAACCTCTCCGATATCCAGATATTTCCGGATCAGCGGCGGGCGAAGGTCGGGTCGGGCGCGCTCTGGGGCGACGTGCTCGCCCAGTCCGCCAAGCACCAGCTGACCGGCCTGGCCGGCAGCACCACCCATGTGAGCACCACCGGCTTCACCCTCGGCGGCGGCCTCAGCTGGTTCGGCCGCAAGCACGGCTTCGCCGCCAACAACGTGCACGCCTTCGAGGTCGTCGACGCCGACGGCGTGCCGCAGCGGGTCACCGCCGACTCCGACCCCGACCTGTTCTGGGCGCTGCGCGGCGGCGGCGGTGACTTCGCCCTGGTCACGAGCGTCGAGTTCGACCTGTTCCCGGCCCCGGAGCTGTACGGCGGGCGCATCCTCTGGCCGGCCGCCCGCGCCCAGGAGGTCATGGCGGCCTTCCGCGAGGTCACCGCCACCGCCCCCGAGGAGCTGACCACCTGGTTCTCGCTGATCCAGTTCCCGCCCTTCCCCGAACTGCCCGACTTCCTGCGCGGCCTGTCCGCCGTCGCCGTCGACGCCACCTACCTGGGCGCCACCGCGGAGGCCGCCGATCTGCTCGCCGCCTTCGACCGCATCCCCGGCGTGATCATGGACACCCGCGGCCAGGTGAACATCGCCGACCTCGGCGACATCTGCGCCGAGCCCACCGAGCCCACCTCCGCCCTGCAGCACACCGAACTCCTCACCCGCTTCGACGAGGAGACCGCCACCGCGCTGCTGGCCGCCGCCGGCCCCGGCACCGTCGCCCCCCTGGCCGTCCTCCAGGTACGCCACCTGGGCGGCGCCCTCAGCCGCCCGGCCCCCACCGACGGCGCCTGCGGCCACCTGACCGAGCCCTACCTGCTGTTCATGCTCGGCATCCTGCCCTTCCCCGAACTCGCCGGCCCGATCCAGGAACGCCAGCACGCGGTCGCCCGCGCGGTCGCCCCATCCCTGAGCGGCCGCCGCCCCTTCACCCTGCTCAGCCACGACGCCCCCGCCGAAGCCGCCTTCCCCGCCGAAACCCTCGACCGCCTGCGCGACATCAAGCGCCGCCGCGACCCCCAGGGCGTCTTCCGCAGCAACCACCCGGTTCTCGGCTGACCGGTGTCGATCCGGGCGCGGGCCGTTCGTATAGGGGGTGAGAAGCTGAACGAGGAGGGATCAGAGATGAAGCAGTATCTGCTCAGCGTCTACCAGCCCGACGGGGACCCGCCGCCCGACGTCGACCTGCAAGCGATCATGCGCGAGGTCGAGGAGTGGAACCAGGAACTGCGGGACGAGGGGGCGTGGGTCTTCACCGGAGCGCTCCACCCGGCGAGCACCGCCACCGTGGTCCGGGCGAAGGACGGCGACCTGCTCCTCACCGACGGCCCGTATGTCGAGGGCAAGGAGCACCTGGGGGGCTTCACGGTGATCCGGGCCGAGGATCTGGACGCGGCGCTCGTCTGGGCCGGCAAGCTCGGCCGGATCACCACGCTGCCGATCGAGGTGCGCCCCGTCCACGAGGGCTGATGCACGACATCGACCGGATCTTCCGGGGCGAGTACGGCCGCGCGGTGGCCGTCCTGGCCCGCGTCTTCGGCGACCTCGACATCGCCGAGGAAGCGGTCCAGGACGCGTTCGCGGCGGCCGTACGGCTCTGGCCGGAGAGCGGCGTGCCGCCCAGCCCGGCCGGATGGATCATCGTCACCGCGCGGAACCGGGCCGTGGACCGGCTGCGCAGGGAGGCCGCCAGGGACGCCAAGCACGCGCATGCCGCCCTGCTGAACGCCGAGGCCGAGCACGTGGAGGAGGGCGCGGTGCGCGACGAACGGCTTCGCCTGATCTTCATCTGCTGCCATCCGGCGCTGGGCACGGCGGCTCAGGTGGCGCTGACGCTGCGCTTGCTGGGCGGGCTCACCACGGGGGAGATCGCGCACGCGTTCCAGGTGCCGGAGCCGACGATGGCGCAGCGTCTGGTCCGGGCCAAGGGCAAGATCCGGGACGCGGGCATTCCCTACCGGGTGCCGCGCGAGGCCGATCTGCCCGACCGGTTGCGCGCGGTCCTCGCGGTGATCTACCTCATCTTCAATGAGGGATATTTCGCCACTTCAGGCGATCGCCTGGTGCGGGAGGACCTGTGCGGGGAGGCGATCCGGCTGGGGCGGGTGCTGGCCGAGCTCATGCCCGACGAGCCTGAGGCCCTGGGGCTGCTGGCGCTGATGCTGCTCATCGAAGCCCGGCGGGACGCGCGCGTCCGCGGAGGCGAGCTGGTGCCGCTGGCCGAGCAGGATCGGAGCCGGTGGGATGCTGAGCTGATATCCGAGGGGCGGACCCTCGTCAGGCGATGCCTGCGGTGGGGTAGCCCGGGGCCGTACCAGATTCAGGCGGCGATCAACGCCGTGCACACGGATGCGGGTGGGACCGACTGGGAGCAGATCCTCCGGCTGTACGACCAGCTGATGGTCGTTGCACCTTCGCCGGTGGCTGAGCTCAACCGGGCGGTCGTGGTGGCGGAGGTCTCCGGGCCCGGAGAGGCGCTGGGCCTCGTCGACGGGCTGGGTCTTGATGGGTATCACGTGTTCCACGCGGTCCGGGCGAACCTGCTGCGTCGTCTCGGCCGGGACGACGAGGCGGTGGCCGCCTACGAGGCGGCGCTGGCCAGGACCGGGAACGAGGTGGCGCGATTTCCTGCGCCGGGGCCTGAAACAGGCCTCAGGCCGCGTCGATGACTGATGGCGCGGCCTGTGCGGCGGGGTTCACGCGGCGACCAGGGTGCCGCGGTGCGGGGTCATCACGGAACGGTCCGGCATGAGCAGGCCGGTGTCCTCGAACAGGATGACGCCGTTGCACAGCAGGCTCCAGCCCTGTTCCGGGTGGGCGGCGGTGACGTGCGCGGCCTCGCGGTCGGGTGCGTACGGAGAGGGGCAGTGCGGCTGGTGGTTGCACATGGTCTTGGTCCTTCTCGGGTGTTTCTCTCCAGGTTTGGTCTTCAGTAGGGCAACGTGCGCCCCGATGGCGTGCGGAGGTCGGCAGCGGCGAGCCGGGTCGGCCGCTTGGGCCGGGGCCGGAGCCTGATCTGTGCCATCCTCATCACGTCCTCTTCGTGGTATGCAGCGATCCGTTCGCCTAGAGTGTCCCAGTCCCCACCGACAATTTCGTGGTATTTTTCCGGGTTCCGGGTGGTCGTCCGGTCTCGCGAGATCAGAGTGCGCCGCGGCGCTGACAGTTTGCTTTCATTGCGCTTTCCATCCCCTTACCGGGGGTGGCGGGTGTGTTCACCGCCCTAGCGCGGTGCAGCCTGGCGATCGGCCAGCCGCTGCGGCGTGGTTTGAGTTGTGTACTTCTTTGTCAACGGCATAGGGCTCGCCCGTAATCCCGCTTCCGAGGGTCAGGCTCCGGGTATCCAGGTAAAGGATCCTGCGCGATGACGCAATGTCAGTCTAACCCCTGGCAAGGGCATTGCAACCCCTTTGACCTGGCATTCTATAAGATCTACCAAACTGGTCGCCAGGGTGATCGCATTGCCGCCTTCGAGCTGATCGCGCCCGTTACCCTCCTCCCGGCCTACGGCTACGGCCACGTGGCCGAAACAGCCCAGGAAAGCCGCATTGTCAGGGCCTCCCGTCAAGTCACGATCTCCGTCGACGGCGTGGTCGCCCACGGGGAATCCCAGACGCGTCAAGTCACGGTCAACGTGGGCTTGGCGGTACCGGGTGGTTGAGGCGGGGCCGGATATCGTGGGTCCTGGGAGGAATCATGGGAATCGTTTCGCGTGGCTTCTTTGGGCGGCGGCGGGAAGGGGACGTCAAGCTTCCCCCTGGGCAGTACCTCACCCACGACTTCCCGGTGCTGTCGGCGGGGCCGACGCCGCGGATCGGGCTAGATCGGTGGGAGTTCGCGATCGACACCGAGCTGGGGGAGACCCATCGGTGGTCCTGGCCGGAGCTGATGGCGCTGCCGTCCGAGACGCCCACCGTGGACCTGCACTGCGTGACGAAATGGTCGAAGCTCGGCACCGGCTGGCAGGGCGTGTCGCTGGACGTGCTGCTGGAGAACGTCGAGACGGGCGCCGAATACGCGCTGGCCTACTCCTACGGCGGATACACCACCAACCTGCCGCTGGAGGACCTGCTCGACGGCAAGGCGTGGATCGCCTACAAATACGACGGCGACGACCTCGAGCCCCGGCACGGCGGGCCCGCGCGGCTGCTGGTGCCCCACCTTTACCTGTGGAAATCCGCGAAATGGGTGCGCGGCATCCGGCTGATGAACGAGGACTGGCCGGGCTTCTGGGAGACGGCCGGATACCACGACTACGGCGACCCGTGGCGCGAGCAGCGCTACCAGGGCGACTGATGCCGCGCCTGCCCTGGCGCGTGGCCAAACTGGTCGAGATACGCCAGGAGACGGCCACCGCGCGCACGCTGGTCTTCGAGATCCCGGGCTGGCCGGGGCATCTGGCCGGTCAGCACGTGGACGTGCGGCTGACCGCGCCGGACGGGTACAGCACCGAGCGCAGCTACTCGGTGGCCGCGCCGGAGCAGGGGGATCGGGTCGAGCTGACCGTGGAGCTGGTCCCCGACGGGGAGGTCTCGCCGTACCTGCTGGAGATCCTGGAGGTCGGCGACGAGGTGGAGATCCGCGGGCCGGTCGGCGGGTGGTTCGTGTGGCGGCCGGATCACACGACGCCTGTGCTGCTGGTGGCGGGCGGCTCGGGCGTGGTGCCGCTGATGGCCATGATCCGGGCCCGCCGCGCGGCGGGCAGCTCCGCGCCGTTCCGCCTGATCTATTCGGTACGGGAACCCGATCAGCGCTTCTACCTGGACGAACTGGCCAATCCCGACCCCGGCTTGGACATCGCGTACCTGTTCACCCGCAAAGCCCCCGACGGCTGGGCCAGACCGCCCGGGCGCATCACCCAGGCCGACCTGACCGGAGCGTCCACGGACATCGACAGTTACGTCTGCGGCCCGACCGGGTTCGTGGAGGCCGCCGCCGACCATCTGATCGCTCTCGGCCACGCCCCGGGCCGCATCAGAACCGAACGTTTCGGACCCACTGGAGGCTGACATGTCCATCGACTACCTGGACGGCAACGCGCTGGCGGGCCCGCTCGGCGAGCTGTTCGCGGTCGACGTGACCGCCGCGATCGGCACCTGCGCGGGCTGCGGCACCGCGGGCCCCGTCGCCGCCCTGCAGGTGTACGGCCCGGAGCCCGGCCTGGTCGCCCGCTGCCCCAGTTGCGAGGAGGTCGTGCTGCGCCTGGTCAGAACCCCGGACGCGGCCTGGCTCGACCTGCGCGGCGCGGTCTCGCTGCGCATCCCGATGCCGCGGAGTTAACAGGGTTTACAGGGTATTCACCCCGGCTTGCGCCAGGCGCAAGACCCGCATTGCTCGAAAATATGCGGGTATCTGACGATCTTTGCATGAGGTTCTCCCTGTTCTACCCAGTCGCCGTGGCCGGTGCCGAGGAGCTCGGGACCGGCCTGCTCGGCCTGGATCGACAGCGTTACCAGACGACGATCAACGAACTTCGCGAGCAGGCGATCTGCGCCGACGAGTCCGGCTGGACCTCGCTCATGCTCGCCGAGCACCACTTCGAGGTGGAGGGCTACCAGGTCACCCCGAACCCGCTGCTGCTCAACGTCTACCTGGCCCAGCACACGACCCGGCTCCGCCACGGCCAGATGGGCCTGGTCCTGCCCAACTGGAACCCGCTCCGCCTGGCCGAGGACATCGCGATGGCGGACCACATGACCGGCGGGCGGCTCGACATCGGGCTGAGCCGCGGCTACCAGAACCGCTCGGTCGGCGTGCTCGGCCAGCACTACGGCGCCAACGTGGCCGGCAGCGGCAAGGCCGAGGTCGAGGCCCGCAACCGCAGGGTCTTCGAGGAGTGGTTCGAGGTGCTGCGCCGCGCCTGGACCGAGGACCTGTGGTCCTACAAGGGGGAGTTCATCGAGATCCCGGTGCCCGGACTGGAGTGGCCGCACCCCGTCTCGGCCCGGCTCGGCGCCGGGGTCGAGGACGGCGAGATCAGGCGGATCGCGGTGGTGCCCAAGCCGCTGCAGACCCCGCATCCACCGCTGTTCACCACGCTCACCCAGAGCGCGGCCACGCTGGACTGGGCGGCCAAGGTGGGCAGCACCGTCGTGACCATCGCCACCGACCTGGACATGCTGCGCGGCTTGATCCAGGAGTACGCCGACCTCGCCACCGGATACGGCCGTCCCACCCTGCCCGGCGAGGGAGTGGCGATCTGCCGGGCGCTCGCGGTGGGACGGACGCACGAGGAGGCGTGGGAGACCGCCCGGCAGGGTATGTCGATCACGGCCGACTGGCTCGGCGGGTTCGGGTTCTTCGAGGCGTGGCGGCTGCCCGGCCAGGAGGGTCCGGTGCCGCGCACGCTGGAGCAGATGGTGGCGGCCGGAGCGATGCTGGTGGGCACCCCGGACGAGGTGGGTGAGCAGGTGGAGCGACTCCGCGACGAGTTGGGCGTCCAGCACTTCGTGTTCATGGCGGCCGGCGGTGCGACCGAGCACGCCCGGATGCTGGACACCATCCAGCTGTTCGGCGAGCACGTGATCGCCGGCGTGCCGGTGTGAGCCCGTCGTTCGACGGCCACATCCGATCGGTGCGGCGCGGCCTCGCCGCTCTGGATCTGCTCGTGGCCGCGGCCCCGAACACCGTGCGGGTCGTCGACGTGGCCGAACATCTGGAAGTCGATCAGGGTACGGCGTCGCGCATGCTGGCCACCCTGGTCGAGTCGGGATACGCCAGCCGTACCCCGGATCGGCGGTTCACGGTCGGGCCGAGGTCGCTGCCGATGGCGACGCACTGGATTTCCCGGCTGCGGAACGCGGCGGCGGCGCCGATGGCCCGGGTGAGCCGGGCCACCGGTGAGATCGTGCTCCTCACCCAGCTGCTCGGGAGTCAGGACGTGCCGATCGTGTATCTGCCGGGCCGGGAGGGGGATCGGCCGGGGCTGACGGCCACGTTCAATTCGACCTACCCGCTGTGGGCGACGGCCAGCGGGCGGGCGCTGCTGAGCCGGCTGTCGCCCGCGAATCAGGCGCAGCTGCTGCCGCCGGAGCCGTACCCGCGGCTGACCTCGCGGACCACCAGTGACTGGCAGGGGCTGCGGGACACGATCAGGGAGGGTTCGAAGCGGCGGGTGTACATCGAGCAGGATGAGGTGATCGCGGGGTTCTGGTGTGCTTTCGTGCCGCTGGAGCGGTGTGTGGGCGGGGAGTTGCTGGCCATGGGAGTGGTCGTGCGGGGTGAGCTGTCGGGGCGGCAGCGGGCGCGCATCCTGAACACGCTCGCGGCTGAGACGCGGGATCTGGGGTTCGCGCTGACCGCGTGATCAGGTGGTGCTTCGGCGGAGCACCTCGGCCAGCGGTGTCGCCGGATGTCCGGTGATGTCGGGTACGGCGCTGCTGACCCCGTCCATCTCGCCATGTGCGATGGCGGTGTACGTGGACACCCAGGCGTCAACCAGCCAGCTGGGGGCGTTGTAGGCGGAACGTGACGCGTAGGCTTCCTCGATGGTTTCCCGCTCGTAGCGGACGGGGGCGCCGGTGACCTCGGTGATGATCTCGCACATGTCGGCGAGGGTGAGGGCCTCGGGGCCGGTCAGGTCGTGGGTGAGGCCGGTGTGCGGGGCCGGATCGCGGAGCACTGCCGTGGTCACGTCGGCGATGTCGTCCTGGGCGACCACGGAGGCGCGGCCGGTTCCGGCGGGGCCGCGGATCACGCCGTCCGCGCCGACCATCATCGGGATGAAGTCGGCGTAGAGGTTGTCGCGGAGGAAGGTGTGGGGGAGGCCGGTGGTTTTGATGTGCTCCTCGGTGGCCCAGTGGTCGCGGGCCAGGGTGAACGTGGACGTGGGGCCCGCACCGTAGAAGGAGATGTAGACGAGGTGGCCGATTCCGGCTTCGGCGGCGGCGTCCACGAAGGTGCGATGCTGGGCCAGGCGGTCGGCGTTCTCGGCGGCGGAGACCATCAGGACCGTGTCCGCGCCGGTCAGCGCGGTCCGGCAGGCGGTGTGGTCGCTGTAGTCCGCGGTGGCCACCGTGGCGCCGGGTAGGTGTGGCGCTCTGGACTGGTCGCGGACCAGCAGGCGTTGCGGCACTCCGGCGGCGGCCAGGAGGCGGGCCACCCGGCCGCCCAGGCGGCCGGTGGAACCGGTTACGACAATCGTCCCCATGAGGTCATCATGGCATCAGGGGGTGGTGAGGGAGTTCAGCGCGGTGCGGTAGTCGTCGTCCACGTAGTAGTCGATGTGGCCGCGGATGGGGGAGTCCGGGGGTGGGGAGACGGGGTCCCAGACGGCCTGGTCGATGTCGGTGGCGACGGGGCCGCCGATGGGGTCGGAGTTGCGGTAGAGGTTGTTCCAGGGGGTGGCGTTCTGGACTTCGCGCAGGGTGGTCGTGTCGAAGTAGGTGGGGAAGTAGCGGGCGTACAGGCGGCGCAGGGGAGAGCCGTGGGTGAGCAGGCGGGTGGATGGGCGGGCGGCGGGGTCGAGCTGGAGCACGACGGCGGCGGCGATCACGCTGCCCTGGCTGTGGCCGGAGAGGACCACCGTGTTGCCGTCGGCGATGAGGTGGTTGACGCGGGTGATGAGTTCGGGGACCACGCGTTCGCTGTAGCAGGGGGGTGCGAAGGGGTGGGTGGCCCGGGGCCAGAACGTGCTGATGTCCCAGAGCACGCCGACCGTGCGGCGCAGGCTGGGCAGGCGGTAGGCCGCGTAGCCGACCACCATCAGGGCGATCACGAACACGATCAGGATGATCGCTCCGGCCAGGACCAGGGGAGGCCAGGGTTTGATGGTCAGCTGGGTGGTGCGGATCACGCCGACCAGGACGAGGGTGCCGATCGCGGTCAGCGCGATCGTGGCGAACACGGCCTGCGCCCTGTCGGTGAGCGCAGCGGCGGCCCACGCTTTGCTCACGCGCTCGTGTTCGGGGCGCGGGTAGTGGGAGGAGATCAAGTCGTTGATCTTGCGGGCGGTCCGGCGGTAGGTCAGCCAGAGCCATAACGCGAGGGCGATGAGCATGACAACCGCGATCGGAACCGCGTAGAGCGCCCACGCGAACGACTCCGGCAGCACGATCGCCTCAGGCACGTCGACCCGCGAGAACGCGGGCGTTCCCACCATCTCGGCGACGATGAACGCCGCGCCGATCGCCAGCGCCGCCGTGTAGGTCCAGGCGATGAGCATGGTGGCCGGCGCCGCGAGCCCCAGCAGCGCTCGCCCATAACGGTTGTCGCCCGAGGCATCCTCCTGACCCCGGGCGAGTATCGCGACACCGATCGCGACCACGACCATCAACGCGATCTGCGTCCAGAAAACGCTCTCCACCATCGGATCGAAGCCCGGGAGCGGTCCAGGCGTGGCTTGCTCGCCGGGTCCGGACAGGGGAACGAGTAGCGCGGCCCCATAAACGAGAAGTCCGGCCCAGCGGAGGGTTGTGCAAAACGTCGTTAGGAGGCGCTCACGCTCGGCCTCCGGGTCCTTTCGGGTTGCCGCCTGAGGTAAGGCGACGGTCAGGACGATGGTCGCTCCGATGATGGCTTCTGCGGTTAGGAGCCAGGGGTGGGGGTCGGCGAGGGTCAGGGTTGTGGCGATCAAGGTGAAGCCGAAGGCGACGTGGAGGGAGCGGAGGCGGCCGACTGGGGGGCCGCCGTTCCACATGCGGCGGCGGGTGAGGAGGGGGCCGGGG
>NZ_BLAF01000006.1:207528-323389 GCF_009687885.1 Acrocarpospora pleiomorpha | reverse complement strand
GTGGGTGGGAGAACCCCGAAAACAACGAAATGACGAAGCACCCGGACCCTTCGAGGATCCGGGTGCTTCGTTGGGCAGGACTAGCGGCCGTACTGGCCGAAGTCGTACTCCTCCAGCGGAACGGCCTCACCGGAGCCGGATCCGAAGGTGTAGTCGGAGGCGGAGCCGTCGTAGCCGCCGACCGTGTACATGGCGGCCTTGGCCTCCTCGGTGGGCTCGACCCGGATGTTGCGGTACTGGGGCATGCCCGTACCGGCCGGGATGAGCTTGCCGATGATGACGTTCTCCTTGAGGCCCAGGAGCGAGTCCGACTTGGCGTGGATCGCCGCGTCGGTGAGAACCCGGGTGGTCTCCTGGAAGGAAGCCGCCGACAGCCACGACTCGGTGGCCAGCGACGCCTTGGTGATACCCATCAGCACCGGACGACCGGAGGCGGGGGTGCCGCCCTCGGCGACGCACTCGCGGTTCATGCGCTCGAACTTCGGCCGCTCCACGAGCTCACCGGGCAGCATGTCGGCGTCGCCGGACTCCAGCACGTTCACGCGCTTGAGCATCTGGCGGACGATGACCTCGATGTGCTTGTCGTGGATGGACACACCCTGCGAGCGGTACACCTGCTGGACTTCCTCCACCAGGTGCAGCTGCACGGCGCGCGGGCCGAGGATGCGGAGCACCTCGTTGGGGTTGCGGGCACCGGCGATCAGCTGGTGGCCGACATCGATGTGCTGCCCCTCGGAGACCGCGAGCCGCGACCGCATCGAGACCGGGTAGGCGATCTCGTCCGAGCCGTCGTCCGGCGTGATCACGATCTTGCGGGTCTTGTCGGTCTCGTCGATCCGGACCCGGCCGGTGACCTCGCTGATCGGAGCCACACCCTTGGGGATGCGGGCCTCGAACAGCTCCTGCACACGCGGCAGACCGTGGGTGATGTCGGCGCCCGCCACACCACCGGTGTGGAAGGTCCGCATGGTCAGCTGGGTGCCGGGCTCGCCGATCGACTGGGCGGCGATGATGCCGACCGCCTCGCCGACGTCGACGAGCTTGCCGGTGGCCAGCGACCGCCCGTAGCAGGTGGCGCAGACCCCGATCTTGGCCTCGCAGACCAGCGTGCTGCGGGTCCGCACGGTCGCGATGCCGGCCTCGACCAGCGCCGTCACCGTCTGGTCGTTGATGTCGGTGCCCGCCGTGGCGATCAGCTTGCCGTCGACCTCCACGTCCTCGGCCAGGATCCGGCCGTGGATGTTGCTCTCCGCGTTCTCGGCCTTGACCAGGTTCCCGGCGTGGTCGCGCTCGGCGGTGTGCAGCGGGACCGCGCGGTCGGTGCCGCAGTCGATCTCGCGGACGATGACGTCCTGGGCCACGTCGACGAGTCGACGGGTCAGGTAGCCGGAGTCGGCGGTCCGCAGCGCGGTGTCCGCCAGACCCTTCCGCTGGCCGTGGGTGGAGATGAAGTATTCCAGCACCGACAGGCCCTCCCGGAAGGAGGACTTGATCGGCCGCGGGATCGTCTCACCCTTGGTGTTGGACACCAGGCCGCGGATACCGGCGATCTGCCGGACCTGCATCAGGTTTCCACGCGCGCCGGACTGCACCATCATCCAGATCGGGTTCGTCTTGGCGAACGCGTTCTGCATGTCCTCGGTGACGTCGCTGGTGGCGTGGGTCCAGATCTCGATGAGCTCCTGGCGGCGCTCCTCGTCGGTGATCAGACCGCGGTCGTACTCCCGCTGGACCTTGTCGGCCCGCTTCTCGTACGACTCCATGATCGCCGCCTTGTTCGGCGGGGCGATGACGTCGTCGATCGAGATGGTGACCCCGGCCCGGGTGGCCCAGTGGAAGCCCGCGTCCTTGAGCGCGTCCAGAGCGTTGGCGACCTCGACCTTGGGGTAGGTCTCGGCCAGCTCGTTGACGATCGCGGACAGCTGCTTCTTGCCGACCTGGTAGTTCACGAACGGGTAGTTCGCGGGCAGCGTCTGGTTGAACAGGCAGCGGCCGAGCGTCGTCTCCAGCCGCAGCGGGTCGCCGACCTCCCAGCCGTCGGGCGCCTCCCAGCCACGCGGCGGGGCGACGTCCTTCAGCCTGACCTGGATCTTGGCCTGCAGGTCCAGCTCGCGCCGGTCGTAGGCCATGAGCGCCTCGGAGACCGAGCCGAACACGCGCCCCTCACCGACGGCGTCGTCGCCCTGGGTGGTGAGCGAGTAGAGCCCGATGACCATGTCCTGGGTGGGCATCGTCACCGGCTTGCCGTCGGCCGGCTTGAGGATGTTGTTGGTCGAGAGCATCAGGATGCGCGCCTCGGCCTGGGCCTCGGCCGACAGCGGCAGGTGCACGGCCATCTGGTCGCCGTCGAAGTCCGCGTTGAACGCGGTGCAGACGAGCGGGTGGATCTGGATGGCCTTGCCCTCGACCAGCTGCGGCTCGAAGGCCTGGATGCCCAGGCGGTGCAGCGTCGGCGCCCGGTTGAGCAGCACCGGGTGCTCGGTGATGACCTCTTCCAGCACGTCCCACACGACCGGGCGGGCCCGCTCGACCATGCGCTTGGCGGACTTGATGTTCTGCGCGTGGTTGAGGTCCACCAGACGCTTCATCACGAACGGCTTGAACAGCTCCAGCGCCATCTGCTTGGGCAGGCCGCACTGGTGCAGCTTCAGCTGCGGGCCGACCACGATGACCGAACGGCCGGAGTAGTCGACACGCTTGCCCAGCAGGTTCTGCCGGAACCGGCCCTGCTTGCCCTTCAGCATGTCGCTGAGGGACTTGAGCGGGCGGTTGCCGGGCCCGGTGACCGGGCGGCCGCGGCGGCCGTTGTCGAACAGCGCGTCGACGGCCTCCTGCAGCATGCGCTTCTCGTTGTTCACGATGATCTCGGGCGCGCCGAGGTCGAGCAGCCGCTTGAGGCGGTTGTTGCGGTTGATGACCCGGCGGTACAGGTCGTTCAGGTCGGAGGTCGCGAACCGGCCACCGTCCAGCTGCACCATCGGGCGCAGGTCCGGCGGGATGACCGGGATGCAGTCCAGAACCATGCCGGCGGGCGAGTTCCTGGTGTTCAGGAACGCCGCCACGACCTTGAGCCGCTTGAGCGCGCGGGCCTTCTTCTGCCCCTTGCCGCTGCGGATCGTCTCGCGCAGGTTCTCCGCCTCCTGGTCGAGGTCGAAGCTCTGCAGCCGCTCCTGGATCGCCTGCGCGCCCATGCCGCCCTTGAAGTAGCGGCCGAACCGGTCGCGCATCTCGCGGTACAGCATCTCGTCGCCCTCAAGGTCCTGGACCTTGAGGTTCTTGAAGCGGCTCCAGACCTCGTCCAGGCGGTCCAGCTCGCGCTGGGCCCTGTCCCGGAGCTGGCGCATCTCGCGGTCGGCGCCCTCGCGCACCTTGCGGCGCGCGTCGCCCTTGGCCCCGGCGGCCTCCAGCTCGGCCAGGTCGCCTTCCAGCTTCTTCTGCCTGGCCTCGATGTCGGCGTCGCGCCGCTGCTCGACGTGCTGCCGCTCGACGGAGATCTTCGCCTCCAGCGAGGGCAGGTCGCGGTCGCGCATCTCCGCGTCCACCTGCGTGATCATGTACGCCGCGAAGTAGATGACCTTCTCCAGGTCCTTCGGGGCGAGGTCCAGCAGGTAGCCCAGACGCGACGGGACACCCTTGAAGTACCAGATGTGGGTGACCGGCGCGGCCAGCTCGATGTGGCCCATGCGCTCACGCCGCACCTTGGCCCGGGTCACCTCGACGCCGCAGCGCTCACAGATGATGCCCTTGAACCGGACACGCTTGTACTTGCCGCAGTAGCACTCCCAGTCCCGGGTCGGACCGAAGATCTTCTCGCAGAAGAGTCCGTCCTTCTCGGGCTTGAGGGTCCGGTAGTTGATGGTCTCCGGCTTCTTGACCTCGCCGTGCGACCACTGACGGATGTCGTCCGCGGTCGCCAGGCCGATCCTGAGCTCGTCGAAGAAGTTGACGTCCAGCATGTGCTATCTCCCCCTCAGACTTCTTCCACGCTGCTCGGCTCGCGCCGGGACAGATCGATACCGAGCTCCTCCGCGGCGCGGAAGACGTCCTCGTCGGTGTCGCGCATCTCGATGGACATGCCGTCGCTGGAGAGCACCTCGACGTTCAGGCACAGCGACTGCATTTCCTTGATGAGGACCTTGAAGGACTCCGGGATGCCCGGCTCGGGGATGTTCTCGCCCTTGACGATGGCCTCGTAGACCTTCACGCGGCCCAGCACGTCGTCGGACTTGATGGTCAGCAGCTCCTGCAGCGCGTAGGCGGCGCCGTAGGCCTCCAGCGCCCACACCTCCATCTCGCCGAACCGCTGCCCGCCGAACTGCGCCTTACCACCCAGCGGCTGCTGGGTGATCATCGAGTACGGACCGGTCGACCGGGCGTGGATCTTGTCGTCGACCAGGTGCAGCAGCTTCAGGATGTAGATGTAACCGACCGAGACCGGGTGCGGGAACGGCTCGCCGGAGCGGCCGTCGAACAGCCGGGCCTTGCCGTTCTCCCCGACCATGCGCGAGCCGTCCCTGTTCTTCAGGGTGTTGCTCAGCAGGCCGACGATCTCCTCCTCCTGGGCGCCGTCGAACACCGGCGTGGCGACCTTGGTGAACGGGTTGACCTCGCCGAGGCCCTTGTCGCGCAGGCGCTCGGCCCACGCGTCCTCGATCCCGGAGACGTCCCATCCTCGGGCGGCGATCCACCCCAGATGGGTCTCCAGGACCTGGCCGACGTTCATCCGGCCGGGCACGCCCAGCGGGTTGAGCACGATGTCGACCGCGGTGCCGTCCTCCAGGAACGGCATGTCCTCCACCGGCAGGATCTTGGAGATGACGCCCTTGTTGCCGTGCCGGCCCGCCAGCTTGTCACCGTCGGTGATCTTGCGCTTCTGCGCCACATACACCCGGACCAGCTCGTTCACACCCGGAGGAAGCTCATCGCCCTCCTCTCGGCTGAACACACGGACGCCGATGACCTTGCCGGACTCACCGTGCGGCACCTTCAGCGAGGTGTCGCGCACCTCACGCGCCTTCTCCCCGAAGATCGCGCGCAGCAGCCGCTCCTCCGGAGTCAGCTCGGTCTCACCCTTGGGCGTGACCTTGCCGACCAGGATGTCGCCGGTGACGACCTCGGCGCCGATGCGGATGATGCCGCGCTCGTCCAGGTCGGCCAGGACCTCCTCGGAGACGTTCGGGATGTCCCGGGTGATCTCCTCAGGCCCCAGCTTGGTGTCGCGGGCGTCGACCTCGTGCTCCTCGATGTGGATCGAGGACAGGACGTCGTCCTGGACCAGCCGCTGGGAGAGGATGATCGCGTCTTCGTAGTTGTGGCCTTCCCATGGCATGAACGCCACGAGCAGGTTCTTGCCGAGCGCCATCTCCCCGGTGTCGGTGCACGGCCCGTCGGCGATGACCTGGTTGACCTCGACCCGGTCGCCCTCGGCCACGATCGGCTTCTGGTTGAAGCAGGTGCCCTGGTTGGACCGCTTGAACTTGGCCACCCGGTAGGTGGTCCTGGTGCCGTCGTCGTTCATGACGGTCACGTAGTCGGCCGAGACCTCCTCGACCACGCCCGCCTTCTCGGCGTTGATCACGTCACCGGCGTCGGTGGCGGCGCGGTACTCCATGCCGGTGCCGACCAGCGGGGCCTCGCTCTTGAGCAGGGGCACCGACTGGCGCTGCATGTTGGAGCCCATCAGGGCGCGGTTGGCGTCGTCGTGCTCCAGGAACGGGATCATGGCGGTCGCCACCGACACCATCTGGCGCGGCGAGACGTCCATGTAGTCGACCTCGCTCGGGTGCACGGCCTCGAACTCGCCGCCCTTGCGGCGAGCCAGCACGCGCTCCTCGGCGAAGGCGCCGTCGGAGTGCAGCGTCGTGTTGGCCTGGGCCACCACGTGCCGGTCCTCCTGGTCGGCGGTGAGGTAGTCGACCTGCGCCGACACCTTGCCGTCGATCACCTTCCGGTACGGCGTCTCGACGAACCCGAAGGAGTTGATCCGGCCGAAGGAGGCCAGCGAACCGATCAGGCCGATGTTCGGGCCTTCCGGCGTCTCGATCGGGCACATCCGGCCGTAGTGGGACGGGTGCACGTCTCGGACCTCGAACCCGGCGCGCTCCCGGGACAGACCGCCGGGGCCGAGGGCCGACAGGCGCCGCTTGTGGGTCAGACCGGCCAGCGGGTTGGTCTGGTCCATGAACTGCGACAGCTGCGAGGTGCCGAAGAACTCCTTGATCGACGCCACCACGGGGCGGATGTTGATCAGGGTCTGCGGCGTGATGGCCTCGACGTCCTGGGTGGTCATGCGCTCCCGGACGACACGCTCCATCCGGGCCAGGCCCAGCCGGACCTGGTTCTGGATGAGCTCGCCCACGGTGCGCAGGCGGCGGTTGCCGAAGTGGTCGATGTCATCGGTCTCGATGATCACCGAACCGTCGGGGCCCATGGTCTCCTCGCCGGCGTGCAGCCGGACGATGTACTCGATGGTGGAGACGATGTCCTCGTCGGTGAGCGTGCCCTGAGTGATCTCAGAGTCCACTCCCAGCTTCTTATTGATCTTGTATCGGCCGACCTTGGCCAGGTCATACCGCTTGGGGTTGAAGTACAGGTTCTCCAGCAGCGTCTGCGCGGACTCCTTGGTCGGAGGCTCGCCCGGACGCAGCTTGCGGTAGATGTCCAGCAGCGCGTCGTCCTGGCCGGAGGTGTGATCCTTCTCCAGGGTGGCGCGCATCGACTCGTACTGACCGAAACGCTCAAGAATCTGGTCGGTCGTCCAGCCGAGCGCCTTGAGCAGGACCGTGACGGCCTGCTTGCGCTTGCGGTCGATACGGACGCCGACGCTGTCGCGCTTGTCGATCTCGAACTCGAGCCAGGCGCCGCGGGACGGGATCACCCGGCAGCCGTACAGGTCCTTGTCGGAGGTCTTGTCGACGCTGCGGTCGAAGTAGACACCCGGGGACCGCACCAGCTGGGAGACCACGACACGCTCGGTGCCGTTGATGATGAAGGTGCCCTTCGACGTCATGAGCGGGAAGTCGCCCATGAAGACCGTCTGGCTCTTGATCTCACCGGTGGTGTTGTTGATGAACTCCGCGGTCACGAACATCGGCGCGGAGTAGGTCATGTCCTTGTCCTTGCACTCGTCGACCGAGTACTTGGGCGGCTCGAACCGGTGGTCCCGGAACGACAGGGACATGGTTCCGGAGAAGTCCTCGATGGGACTGATCTCCTCAAAAATCTCTTCGAGGCCCGACTGGGCGGGTACGTCCTTCCGTCCGGCCAGCCTGGCCGCCTCGACCCGAGCCTTCCACTTCTCGTTACCGAGCAACCAGTCGAAGGACTCGGTCTGAAGAGCTAGAAGATCAGGAACTTCGAGTGGCTCCTGAATACGTGCGAAAGACACGGTACGGGGACCGGCGGGTACGGCGGAGGCGTTGCGCGAGGCTGCCAACAGATGTCCTTCCGAGGGCTCGCGGACTGACTACACGCACGCCAGACGACCATGCAGCAAGGTTACTGAGAGAAGCGGTCGTCAAAGGGCAGCGCAAAGGGGCAGTGTAGCCGATGGGCATACACCTGTCCACTCCGCTCTCGCTCTGCGCTCCACGTTGCTGGCAGCATCACCCGTCTGCGCCGAAACGTCAAGCCCGAGAGCCGACATTTCAGCTAACCAATGGCCAGCACGCTGGGTTTTTCCCTTCCGCGCCACATTCGAAAGCCGCAAGACCCTGTCGATACCCTCGACCGGGGGCAGCTAACGCTCTGTCACGCGGAGGACCGAACGTTGACCGACGGTCGACCTCTGCCGTGCATAGGGCATCCCCGGACAGGGGGGAGCCAAACCCAACCTTGACTAACAATTGAATAACGCGGCTCATCGGATGGGCGTGTTGCCCAAGAGGGTCGAAAGGTCCGAAACCAGCCAACGATCATCAATCCGTACCATGACCAGGCGCGCTCTGTTCTGGACCACCTGCCGGAGAGGGCTTCCGGCGCTGGTTTCGGACGAGGATGTGGTCACGTTGAGGAAGACCAGTACGCGGACCTCGTCCGGGGTCGCCGACTCCACGGCGGCGTCGGCGACTACTGCCTGTTGCACCGTTTTCTGCCGGGTCGCGGCGGGCTCGAGGGAGGCCGCGAGGCGCTCGTAGCGGGCCACGAGATCACCGGTGGCGTGCCCCTTGGCGCGGGCCAGATCTTCCTTGATCGTGCGGTAGTCGTAGGACAACATGTCGGCCGCGTAGGTGACGGCCGCGTTCGACGCCTCCTGGCCCGCCCGCCGGCTCTCCTCAAGCCGCCGCGCGTCCAGGAACACCCAGAGGGCCGCGACACCCGTCACGACCGCCAGGAGGGCCAGGAACGCGGTCAGCCGGAGTTTCATCGCGATCGGCCGGAGTTTCATCGCACCAGCTCCGCCTTGGACACCAGCCACTTGCCCGACTCCTTGACCAGGGTCATCCGCCAGCGGGTGAACCGCTCCTCCGCCGGGTCGTCCCGGTCCGCCCAGTCGATCACCGCGTCGGCCACCACCAGCGCCTGGGCGCTCGTGCCGGTGAAGGAGGTCAGCCCCGCACTGCGGAGCACGCCGGTCTGCTGGGACTTATTGGCCAGCGTGGCCCGCCGGAGCGTGGTCTCGTAGTCGGCCTTGGCCTCGCCGGTGGAAGTGGCCAGGATGCGGTTGAGGGTGGAGTCGAGCGTGCGGTGGTCCAGAGACAGCAGGTTGATCGCGTGAGTGGCGGCGATCTGGATGGCGGCCTGCCGATCGGCGGCCACGGCCAGCTCCTCGGCCCTGCTCTGCCAGGCCAGCCACCCCAGCCCCGCGAACCCAACACTGAGCAGAGCCAGGGCAACGTTCAGCCGGACCGGCGCCCGGCGCACGTCACGCACGCCAACCTCCACAGGAAGTCAGCTCTGGCGATAGACCTCTTCGCCGAACGAACGACCGCCACCGACCTCCGCTAGAAGTCAGCCGCGTTGATAGACCTCTACGTCGAACGGACGACCGGCATAGGCCTCCGCAGGAGATCAGCTCTGGCGATAGACCTCTTCGCCGAACGAACGACCGCCACCGACCTCCGCAGGAAGTCAGCCGCGTTGATAGACCTCTTCGCCGAACGAACGACCGCCACCGACCTCCGCTGGAAGTCAGCCGCGTTGATAGACCTCTGCGTCGAACGGACGACCGGCATAGGCCTCCGCAGGAGATCAGCTGCGGGGGGATCGGCGGCGGCTCGCCGGGGTCGTGGCCGGGCAGCGCCTTGGCCGCCAGCTCGGCGGCGTCCTCCGATATCCCGATTTCCACGCCCACACTGGGCACGGTATAGGAATGCGAAAGGAGCGGCCCACCGAAGTGAACCGCTCCTTCTTGACTAGCGCGACAAGCGTTACTTGACGGTGACGCCGGCGCCGGCGCCCTCCAGGGCGGCCTTGGCCTTCTCCGCCTGCTCCTTGCTGACCTTGCCGTCGAAGACAGACTTGGGAGCGCCGTCCACGAGGTCCTTGGCCTCCTTGAGGCCCAGGCTGGTGAGGGCCCGGATCTCCTTGATGACCTGGATCTTCTTGTCGCCGGCCGACTCGAGGATGACCTCGAACTCGTCCTGCTCCTCGACCTCTTCCACCGCGGCGGCGGGGCCGGCGGCGGCGGCAACGGCGACCGGGGCGGCGGCCTTGACGTCGAAGGTGTCCTCAAAGAGCTTCACGAAGTCGGACAGCTCAAGGAGGGTCATCTCCTTGAAGGTGTCGAGCAGCTCTTCGGTGCTGAGCTTCGCCATGGTGTTCCTCCAGTGATCTAGCTACGTTTTCAAAGGGACCGCGGTCTGCGCTTCCCCCCGCTTTCGCGGACCTTCCTGATTACTCGCCGGCCTCTTCGCGCTTGGCGCGCAGGGCTTCGGCCAGTCGAGCCATCTGCGTGGGCAGCGCGGCGAAGGTGGCGGCAGCCTGGGACTGCTTGGCCTTCAGGGCGCCGGCCAGCTTCGCGAGGAGCACCTCGCGGGACTCAAGGTCAGCCAGCTTGGAGATCTCGGCCGGGGTCATCGCCTTGCCGTCGACGACACCGCCCTTGATCACCAGAAGGGGGTTGGCCTTGGCGAATTCACGCAGACCCTTGGCCGCCTCCACCACGTCGCCCTTGACGAAGGCGATCGCGGTCGGGCCGGTGAGCAGCCCGTCCAGGGCGGTGATCCCGGCGTTGTTCGCCGCGATCTTGGTCAGCGTGTTCTTCGCCACGGCGAACTTCGCATTCCCACCGAGAGAGACGCGCAGCTGCTTGAGCTGGGCGACGGTGAGACCGCGGTATTCGGTCAGAACAGCGGCGCTGGAGCTGTCGAACTCGCTCGTGAGCTCGGCGACCGCGCCGGTCTTCTCCGACTTCGCCATGGGCCCTCCTTCCAGATGTGCCACCGGCGAAGGCGTGAAAACGAACAAGCCCCGGCGCAGGGCGCACGGGGCTCACAGTTAAGCGAAGCTCACATCCACACCTGCGCGGGCCGTCCACTCACGTGGATCCTTCGGTCAACGGGCTTGTAGGCACCCGAAGACGACCGGCGGTCTTTGGCATGGACCAGAGTACGTGTCAATCCCCCAATTACCAAATCAGTGAGCCCGCCGAACGTGGGTCATTCGGTGACAGGGGCGTTCTTTGGCATTTCGCCGACCTGGTCGGCCGGTGGGGCGGCGATTGAGAGTTGTTCGTTGAAGGAGGTGAAGACCAGGGCGGCGGTGAAGGTGGCGCCCTCGGCGTCGCCGTTCAGCTGGATTTTGCGGGGTAGGCCCTGGTCGTCGATCCAGGCGTCGAACTTCATGTCCTTGACCGTGGACAGCTGGCCGCTCAGCGCGTCCTGCGATTCCTTGGGCAGCAGCTTGACCGCCTCGGCCACCGGGAAGGTGCCCGCGTAGTGCGTGGTCTGCACGTTGCCGACGGTCTCGTTGCCGACCGCCTTGACGTCCTTGGAGGCGGTGAGCAGGGCCACGCTGGACTTCAGGTCGATCTGCTGGGCCTGGCTGAGGAACTGCCGCACGCTGGCGTCGTCGCCGACCTCGCTGAGGCCCACCTTGACCCACGGCTTGGTGGTGCCCGTCAGCTGCTTGAGCACGTCCAGCTTCAGGTATGCGGTCTCGTCGACCAGGATGGCGCGCACGCCGCCGGGCAGTGGCTGGCCCGCGAAGCTCACCTGGCTGAGGTTGATGTCGGAGGCGAGCGTGGGCTTCTGCTGCAGCAGCATGGTGCCGCGCACGTTGCCCGTGGAACCCTTCGGGTCACTGAAGTCGACCACGATGTCGGCGGCGTAGGACGTGACATCCTCGGCCTTCTGGGCGGTCTGCGCTAAGGCGTCGGCCGCCGAAAGCTGGACCTCCCCGAGGGGCTGAGCCGTCGTCGTGCCACACCCGGCCGCGGCGATCAGCGCGGCGGCCACCAGAAGTCGGCGCATTATGGTTCGTCCTTTCGTCGCCCAGAGCCTACGTTCGCGGGAAGATCGACGCGTCGCCGGCGCGATATCCGCACACTTTCTCAACACAAGATGGCTCCCACACAAACGAAGACCCCCACCCGGCTACCCGGATGGGGGTCGTTCAGACCTGAAACGATCAGGCGTCGAGCTCGGCGGTCATGCCCCGCGTCGCGTTCGGGTCGACCGGGATGCCGGGGCCCATGGACGTGGCGAAGGTGACCTTCTTCAGGTAGCGGCCCTTGGCGGCGGACGGCTTGAGCCGCAGCACCTCGTCCAGGGCGGCGGCGTAGTTCTCCACCAGCTGGCGCTCCTCGAAGGAGGCCTTGCCGATGATGAAGTGCAGGTTCGCGTGCCGGTCCACCCGGAACTCGATCTTGCCGCCCTTGATGTCGGTGACGGCCTTGCCGACGGCCGGGGTGACGGTGCCGGTCTTCGGGTTGGGCATCAGGCCACGCGGACCGAGCACCCGGCCCAGGCGGCCGACCTTGCCCATCAGGTCCGGCGTGGCCACGACGGCGTCGAAGTCGAGGCGGCCCTTGGCCACCTCGTCGATGAGCTCGTCGGCGCCCACGATGTCGGCGCCAGCGGCGCGGGCCTCCTCGGCACGGTCACCGGTCGCGAAGACCAGGACCCGGGCGGTCTTGCCGGTGCCGTGCGGGAGGTTGACGGTGCCGCGGACCATCTGGTCGGCCTTGCGCGGGTCGACGCCCAGCCGCAGGGCCACCTCGACGGTGGCGTCGAACTTGGTGGTGGCGGTCTTCTTGGCCACCCGGACGCCGTCCAGCGGCGACAGGACGGCCTCGCGGTCGATCTGCACCGCCGCGTTCTTCCAGTTCTTGCTGCGCTTCACTTTCTTCTCCTAATGGAGTTCGTGGTACGGGCCGCGCGAGGCCCTTCCACTGGGTTGCGAAAAGTCTTACTCGGCGACCGTGATGCCCATGGACCGGGCGGTGCCGGCGATGATGCGCTCGGCCATCTCGATGTCGTTGGCGTTCAGGTCGGGCATCTTCGTCTCGGCGATCTGCCGCAGCTGCTCCTTGGTGAGGTGACCCACCTTGGTCTTCAGCGGGTTGGCGGAGCCGCCCTTGAGGCCGAGCGCCTTCTTGATCAGTTCAGGCGCCGGGGGCGTCTTCGTGATGAAGGTGAAGCTGCGGTCTTCGAAGATGGTGATCTCGACGGGGATGATGTTGCCCCGCTGGGCTTCCGTCGCCGCGTTGTACTGCTTGACGAATTCCATGATGTTCACGCCGTGCGGACCGAGCGCGGTGCCGACGGGCGGCGCGGGCGTGGCCTGGCCAGCGGGAAGCTGGACCTTCACCAACGCCGCGATTTTCTTCTTGGGAGGCATGACTCTCTCCGGGTCCTCAATGATTTCCGTGGTGCCCCGGCGTTACCTGCCTGAGGGCAGCCTGGGGCGTCCCCGCGTGGCGGGGAGAACTAGACGAGTCTACTTGACCGAAGCAGAGACCCGGGACAGGGACAGATGCCTGGCGTCAGATCTTCGAGACCTGGTTGAACGAGAGCTCCACCGGGGTCTCCCGGCCGAAGATCGACACCAGCACCTTGAGCTTCTGCGACTCGGGGCTGATCTCGCTGACCGAGGCGGGCAGCGTGGCGAACGGGCCGTCCATGACGGTGACCGACTCGCCGATCTCGAACTCGACCGTGGAGGCCGTGGCCTTCGCGGAGGCCTTCTTGACCTCTTCGGTCGGCTCAGGCGCGAGCAGCTTGGCCACCTCGTCGAGGTTGAGCGGGCTCGGCTTGTTGGACAGGCCCACGAAGCCGGTCACGCCGGGCGTGTTCCGCACGGCGGCCCAGGACTCGTCGGTCAGGTCCATCCGGACCAGCACGTAGCCGGGGAGCACCCGCTCCTTGATCGGCGTCTTCTTGCCACCCTTGAACTCGGTGACCGTGTGGGTCGGCACCTCGACCTGGAAGATGAAATCCTCCATGTTGAGGGAGCCGGTGCGGCTCTCGATGTTCTGCTTCACCCGGTTCTCGTAGCCCGCGTACGAATGGATCACATACCACTCGCCGAACTGGCCGCGGAGCTGGCGCTTGAACTCTTCGATCGGGTCGACATCGGGAAGCACATCACCGTCTTCGTCAACAGCGGAGACAGCCTCGGCTTCAGCGTCGCCGGTGGCCTCCTCGACCTCCGACTCGACCTCTTCTGCCTCTTCCGTCGTCTCGGCTTCCCACTCGTCGTGCTCGTCGTGGGAGCCGTCGACCGGCAGCGGGGACTCGGACACGGTGACTATTCCTCTTTCCTCGATGAACTGGACATGCGCGATCAGGAACCGAAGACCGCGAGCACGCCCTTCGTCAGCAGGAAGTCGAGCAGAGACACGATTCCCACCATGATCAGACAGAACCCCAGCACCACGATGGTGTAGTTGATCAGGTCTTTCCGGGTGGGCCAAATGACCTTACGCAGCTCGCTGACGGCCTGCCGATAGAAAAGGGCGGGAGAGGTGCGTTTCTTCTTCTCGCCGCTCGGCTTGCCTGGCTGTGCCGCGGCCTCGCCGCGCGTGTCGATCGCCACAGTCCTCACCTGATCCGTCGTGTCCATCGCAACTGGCGGCTCTTACGCCCTCATAGTGCGCGGACCGCACTCCGCAGGGCACGAGGGACTCGAACCCCCAACCGCCGGTTTTGGAGACCGGTGCGCTACCAATTGCGCTAGTGCCCTAAGCCGTGCACCACCCTACCCGACTGTTTCGGCGTTGTGGCCCACTAGACGGTGAAGTGTACGTGGGAATGGCTGCTTCGTCGAACCAGTTGGCAGCCGCACCTTCACCGCAGCTCAAAGCTACCGTGCGGGGTTGTCCGGATGATGGAATTGCGGAGGAGACACGGGGCGTGTTCTGAAAACATGGAGTCATGACCCGAATCTCCGCGCGTGTCGCCGCTATCACCGAATCCGCCACCCTGGCCGTGGACGCCAAAGCCAAGGCGATGCGGGCGGCCGGCCGCCCGGTGATCGGGTTCGGCGCCGGCGAGCCCGATTTCCCGACGCCCGACTACATCATCGAGGCCGCGGTCGAGGCGTGCCGCAATCCGCGCTTCCACAAGTACACCCCGGCGGGCGGCCTGCCCGAGCTCAAGCAGGCCATCGCCGAGAAGACCAAGCGCGACTCGGGCTTCGCCGTGGACGCCGCGCACGTGCTGGTCACCAACGGCGGCAAGCAGGCCGTGTACGAAGCCTTCGCCACCCTGCTGAACCCGGGCGACGAGGTGCTCGTGGTCGCGCCGTACTGGACCACCTATCCGGAGGCGATCAAGCTGGCCGGGGGTGTGCAGGTGGACGTGCTCACCGATGAGAGCACCGGCTACCTGGCCTCGGTGGAGCAGCTGGAGGCGGGCCTGACCGAGCGCACGACGACGCTGCTGCTGGTCTCGCCGTCCAACCCGACCGGCGCGGTCTACTCCCCCGCCCAGATCGGCGAGATCGGCCGCTGGGCGCTGGAGAAGGGCCTCTGGGTGGTCACCGACGAGATCTACGAACATCTCGTGTACGGCTCCGCCAAGTTCACCAGCGTGGCGACCGCCGTGCCCGAGTTGCGGGACAAAGTCGTCGTGGTGAACGGGGTCGCGAAGACGTACGCGATGACGGGTTGGCGGGTCGGCTGGCTGATCGGCCCGGCCGACGTGGTGAAGGCGGCCACCAACCTGCAGTCGCATGCCACCTCGAACGTGTCGAACGTGGCCCAGGCGGCGGCGCTGGCGGCCGTCAGCGGGGATCTGACCGCGGTGACCGCGATGCGGGAGGCGTTCGACCGGCGGCGGCAGGCGATGGTGCGGCTGCTCAACGAGATTCCGGGCGTGGTGTGCCCTGAACCTTTCGGGGCGTTCTACGCCTACCCCTCGGTCAAGGAGCTGCTGGGCAAGGAGCTGCGGGGGCAGCGGCCCGCGACGACGGCGGAGCTGGCGGAGCTGATCCTGGAAGAGGCGGAAGTCGCCCTGGTTCCGGGTGAGGCCTTCGGGACACCTGGCTACTTCCGCCTCTCCTATGCGCTCGGTGACGAGGACCTCGCCGAGGGCATCAGCCGGTTGGCCAAACTGTTCGCCGAGGCGCGCTAGCCCGCCAGGGTGAGCCCTTCGGCGACCTTGATGAGCTCGGCCTCGAGCGTGGCCGCGTCCAGCTTCTCGGCCACGCTCGGTTCCAGGACGACGAGCACGCCGTGCGTGTCGTCGAGGACTCGGGCGATCATGTTGCCGTCGTTCAGGTAGGTGTTCTCGGCGACCTTCTTGCCGTCCAGCCTGCCGTCCTGGTCCAGGGTCGTGGCGCCGTCCTTGTACACGCCAACCCATACGCCGCACTCGCCCGGGGTGTCACAGCCCTGGGGCAGGTAGCCGACGCTGACGCCTTCGACCACGAAGGGGGTGGTGACCGGCTCGGGCGTCACAGGGGCGGGCAGGATGTCGGTGGCCTCGGGGGTGGGGGTGGCCGCCACGCTGACGGGCGGGCCGGAGGTCAGGCTCATCGTCACCGGGACGGCCACGGCGGCCGTGGCGGTGACCAGGGCGGCGCCCGCCGTCCTGAGTCTGATGGTGGCGCGGCGGCTGCGGCGGCGCACCGACCGGCCCATCATGGGGCTGGCGTGCACGTTCGCGACATGTTGTGCCATCGCTTCCTTCAGTGCGTGTTCGGTGTTCATACCGGCACTCCTTCCACAAGACGCTCTCTGATCCGGGCGAGCCCTCTGGCCGCCTGGCTTTTCACGGTTCCGATCGCGCAGCCCAGGGCGGCGGCGGTCTCGGCTTCCGACATGTCCTCCCAGTAGCGGAGGACGATCACCGCCCGCATCCGGGCGGGCAGCTTCCGCAGTTCGGCCATGAGCGCGTCGCGCAGGCCGTGGTCGACCGCGTCCACGGCGGTCTCGGGCGGGCGGGCGAAGGTGATCTCCTGGATCACCCGGTTGCGCCGGGCCCGGCTGATCGCCGCGTTGACCACCACCCGCCGGGCGTACGCCTCCGGGTTGTCGTGCCGGATGCGACCCCAGTGCCGGTAGACCCGCTCCAGCGCGCCCTGGACCAGATCTTCGGCGTCATGCGGCGACGCCCCGCAGACCAGGACGGCGGTGCGGAGCAGCGCGGTGCTGCGCGCGGCCAGGAACTCGTCGAAGGCCGCTTCGTCTTCCTCGGTCATGAGCTCCCCTTTCGACCCTCCACAACGCGTGAAGCCCGCCCGAGGTTGAGCGCTGTTACGGCAGGATAAGGAGATGTCGCGCCCGCTCCTGGCCCTCCCGAAGGCCCACCTCCATCTGCACTTCACCGGTTCCATGCGGCACAGCACGCTGATCGAGCTGGCCATCGACCACGGTGTGCACCTGCCGGACGCGCTGGTCCAGGACTGGCCGCCGCAGCTGCGCGCCACCGACGAGCGCGGCTGGTTCCGGTTCCAGCGGCTCTACGACATCGCCCGTTCGGTGCTGCGCCGCCCCGAGGACGTCTACCGGCTGCTCAGGGAGGCCGCCGAGGACGAGCGGGCGGAAGGCTCGCGCTGGCTGGAGATCCAGGTGGACCCCTCGGGTTACGCCCAGCGGTTCGGCGGGCTGACCCCGACGCTGGAGCTGATGCTGGACGCGGCGGAACGCGCCGCCAAGCAGGTCGGGGTCGGGATGGCGGTGATCGTCGCCGCCAACCGCACCCGGCACCCGCTGGACGCCAGGACGCTGGCCCGGCTGGCCACCCAGTATCAGGACCGGGGCGTGATCGGCTTCGGCCTGTCCAACGACGAGCGCCGGGGCCGGGCCAGGGATTTCGACGGCGCGTTCCGGATCGCCAAGCGGGCGGGCCTGCTGGCCGTGCCACACGGGGGCGAACTGCTGGGCGCGGTCAGCGTGGCCGAGTGCGTGGACGATCTGGACGCCGACCGGGTGGGGCACGGCGTGCGGGCCGCCGAGAACGCCCGCCTGATGGAGCGACTCGCCGACCGGCAGATCGCCTGCGAGGTGTGCCCGCTGTCCAACGTCGGACTCGGCGTGGTCGAACGGCCCGAGGACGTACCACTGCGCCGACTCTTCGACGCCGGCGTCCCGATCGCCCTGGGCGCCGACGACCCGCTCCTGTTCGGCGCCCGCCTGCTCCCCCAGTACGAACTGGCCAGAGACGTGTACGGCTTCCGCGACGCCGAACTCGCCGAACTCGCCCGACAATCGATCCGCTCCTCGGCGGCCCCGGACTCCCTGAAGAAGGAACTACTCACCGAGATCGACACCTGGCTGGCGGGCTAGCGGACTGAGTTGGCGATCTGGCGGGCTTCGACGGTGGTGGTGGGGCCTTCGAGGCGCATGCCGATTGGGCCGTGTTGCCAGATCAGGGTTGGTCCGGCTAGGCGTAGGTCCTGGGGTGGGCCCGTGGCTGGGGTGTACTGGAGGCCGTGGGGCTGTTGGATCCAGATGCCGATGACGCCGTCGACGGTTACCTCCTCCGGCCAGGGTGGGCCCAGTTCCTTGCGCCAGGTGCTTTGGAGGCGGCCGTCGTACTGGTCGAGGCGGATGCCGGGCCAGAACATCGAGACCACTCGGCCGCCGTCGGCGATTCTGACGTCGGCGGGGTCGCCTAGGGCGGTGGGGACGAGTAGGGGGAACCGTACCTGGGTGCGGGCTTCGGGCAGGGTGACGCGGCGTTCGCCGGGCAGGGGGGAGGGCGCGCCGGACGGGAGCGGGGCCGGTTCGCCGACGCGGATCTCGACTCCGGCGAAGCGGAGGATGGAAACGACGGCGGCGCGGCCCTGTGGGGTGGCCGCCACCAGCACTACGAGGAACGCGGCGACGATCGCCGCGATCCGCGAGCGGAACCGTCGGCGCGCTTCCGGTGCGGAACCTCGCGAGCGGAAGCGCGCTCCCAGCGCGGAAGGCCGCAAGCGGAACCGCTGGCGAACTCCCCGAGCGGCGGCCTCGGAAGCGTCGCGTTCCAGGGTCGCGCGGACGGCGCGGGCGACGTCGGCAGGTGGGCTCGGCTCGGGGACGGCCAGTGCGTCGCTCAGCGCGCGTAGCTCGTCCTCTAGCTCCCCGAATCCCGAAATGTCATCAGAATCGTTAGAGAAGTTCACGGCCCACCTCCTCTCGAAGTCGCCGCAGGCCGCGGAAGGTCCGGGATTTCACCGAGCCCACGGGGCAACCCAGCACTTCGGCAGTTTCGGCTTCCGACAACTGCAGGAAATACCGGCAAACCACCGCTTCACGTTCCCGATCAGGTAACCCTCGGACGGCGGCGAGCAAACGCGACGACCGGTCGGCCGCGACGACGACCTCTTCCGGATCCCCTTCCGCGGACAAGCCCTCAGGCTCCTGACCGAGGCGGACTGCGAGCTCGGCCCGCCGACCCCGCGAACGCGTCAGGTTGTGCGTCTCGTTGGCCACGATCCGCAGCAGCCACGGCTTGAACGCCGAATCCCGCCGAAATCCCGACAAATGACGGTACGCCTTGACGAAAGCCTCCTGGACCACGTCCTCGGTCTCGTGGCCCGCGCCGAGCAGGTGCGCGGTCCGGTGCGCGACAGCGCTGTACCGGGCGACCAGCACCTCGTAGGCGCCCAGATCGCCGGACAACGCGCGGGCTATCGCCTCGTCGTCCTGCATGCGCGGGGGATCATCTTCCAGGGGGACGGGATCATTCGGGAGCGGGAAGATTCCACCGTACAACTCGCGAATTGGGAAGCCCGCCCAGAGCGTGTCCGACCGCGCCTTCCGGCGACTGCTCGCCTTCGCGATATCCGCGCTCGAACTCCGCGTCGCCCAGCGCGGCCCTGACCTGGCGTTCGGTCTCCAGGCGAGGGCCGCCGAAGTCGGGCGAGCCGAACTGGCTCAGGCCGAAGCTATCCCAGATGCGCTGGCCCGCGCCGAGCAGCCGGGCCGCGCGCGGATGATCGCCCACAGCGCAGGCCGTCATCGCCAGCTGATCGACCGCGACCGCGCTGCTCAGCAGATCGCCGAACCGCCACACCGCCCGCAGCCCGGCGCGCGCCAGCCGATCGGCCGCCACCGGGTCGCCCCGGCCCAGCTCCACCCGGGACCTGATGTAATCGCCGCCCGACCTCGCCCAGACCTCCCCGGCGCTCTCGCACTCGGCCCGCTGCTCGGCCATCAGGGCGGCGGCCCGCTCGTGCTCATCGCGCATCAGCAGGCACAGGCCGAGCACGGTCGCGGCCACCAGCTTGCCGACATGCCGCCCACCCGCCCGCTCGAAGTAGCCGATCGCCTGCTCCACCGTCACGCCGCCGCGCTCGGGATCGCCCTTGACGATGGTCAGCGCGCCCAGGCTGAGGTGGGCGTAGCCGGCGCCGACCCAGTCCCGCTGCTCCAGGGCGGCCTCGCAGGCCTCGGCGGTGCGATGCGCGACCAGATCCAGGTCGCCCTGGGCGAACGACACCCAGGCCGCCGCCCACAGCGCCTTCGTCCTGGCCGGTCCCGGCTTGCCGTTGCGTTCCAGCGCCCGGTCCAGGTAGTAACGCCCTTCCCGGATCTCGCCGAGACAGAACCAGACGAACCACAGCGCGCCGACCAGCTCCAGGCCGACCGCGCTGGCGATGCTGTGGTCCAGGGCCAGCCGCAGGTTGGGCAACTCGCAGCGGACCCACAGCGCCCAGGTGAACTGGTTGGGGCCGAACCAGTCGGCGTCGGCCTCCCGGGCCAGGGTCAGGTAATAGTCCCGGTGCCGCCGGAGCTGGAGTTCCTCCTCGCCGAGCTCGCGCAGCCAGTCCCGGCCGTACTCGCGGATGGTGTCGAGCATGCGGTAGCGGTCGTCGTCGGCCCGCACGATGGACTTGTCGGCCAGCCGGGCCAGCACCCCGGGCACGTTGCCGAGCCGCTCGTCGGCGCAGACCTGCCCGGCCGCCTCCACGTCGAAGGACCCGGCGAAGACCGACAGCCGGGCCCAGAGCAGCCGCTCGTCGGGCGTGCACAGCTCGTGGCTCCACCCCACCGCCGACCGCAGCCCGTCATGCCGCCCGGTACGGCTCCCGCCGCCCAACAGCGCGAACCGATCATCCAGCCGGTCGGCCAGCTCCTGCGGGGAGAGCGCGCGCAGCCGCCGGGCGGCCAGTTCGAGCGCCAGCGGGATGCCCTCCAGGCGGGTGCAGAGCCGTACCACCGCGTCGGTGGGGGTGAACTGGGGAAGGACCGCGACGGCGCGGTCGCAGAACAGGCGCTGGGCGTCGGCGTCGGCGAGCGGTTCGACCCGGTAGACGCATTCGGACGGCAGGCCGAGCGGCTGGCGGCTGGTCGCCAGCACGCGCACGCCGGGGGCGGCGACCAGGATGCGGGTGACCAGGTCGCGGGTGGCCGCGATGAGGTGCTCGCAGGTGTCCAGGATGAGCAGCAAGCGCTTGTCGGCCAGGTGTTCCGCCACCACCTCGGCCTGCGGCCGTACCGACTGCTCGCGCAGACCGAGCGCGGCGGCGACCGCGTGCGCGAGCAGGTCGCCGTTCTGCTCGGCGGCGAGTTCGGCGAAGTAAACGTGCTCCACCGCGGTGGCGGCGGCGCGGATGGCGAGCCTGGTCTTGCCGACCCCGCCTGGGCCGGTCAGCGTCACCAGTCGTGAATCGCCCATTAATCGGCTGACCTCGGATAATTCCAGGTCGCGGCCGACAAAGGTGCTCGTCTCGGCGGGCAGATTCACGCCCGCAGCAAATCACGCTCAGGGCCGGTATTGGACCACACCTGTGGAGAAAACCACTCCTTGGGAAGATATTTCTAACGCATAGTCCAGGCCGGCCTGGCGGCCCCTGGCCAGCGCGGCCTCGTACCCGGCGTCCCCCAGGGCACTTCTGGCCCGCGTCTCACCGGCGGCGTGCGAGGCGTGGAAATGCCGCGAGCCGAACAGCGGCGGGCCGACCGAACGCCACAGCCTGGCCGCGGCGCCCCGCAGCAGCGCCGCCCGCTCGTGCTCGTCCGCGTCGCCCAGCACCAGGGCCAGCAGCTGCACGTCCAGCACGGCGGCGACCGGGTCGTTGAAGGCCCGGCTGAGCCGCAGCGACTCGCGAGCCAGCCGGTCCGCGGCGGCCAGCTCTCCGTTCGCCCAGTGCGCGTACGCCTGGACGTAGTGCGCGTACGACAGCACCCAGCTCTCGCCGTGGGCCTCGCATTCGGCCGTGACCTCCTGGCAGAGCTCGGCGCTGTCGTCGAACCGGCCGGCGACGGCCAGCGACATGGCCAGTTCGACCTTGCCGAGCAGGACCTGGCTGTCCAGGATGCCGAGCCAGGCATACTGGTCCAGGGCGTCCTCCAGGAGCGGGACGGCGGCGGCGTGGTCGTCGGTGAACAGGGCGGCGCAGCCGAGCCGGTGGGCGGCCCTCACCCTGGTCCTGTTGTCGGCTTGGTTGCCGCCACCCTCGCGGCACTCCTCCAGCAGGGCGATGGCGTGGTCGATGTCACCGAGCAGCAGGGCCACGTAGCCGCCCGCCCACAGCGCCTTGGCCCGCTCGGGGGTCGGCGCGGAGTCGAGCGCCAGGCCCTGCTCCAGCCAGTGGCGGCCCTCGCCGAGATAGCCGCAGCCGACCCAGAAGAACCAGAGGCTGGCGGCCAGGTCGAGGCCGTCGCGGACCTCGCCGGGGACGCTCAGGCAGAACTCCAGCGCGCTGCGCAGGTTGCCGTGCTCGGCGCGGGTCCTGGCGAAGACCTCCTCCTGGCCGGGGCCGAACCACTCGGTCTCGCCCCGGCGGGCCAGCCGCAGGTAGTAGTTCTTGTGGCGGCGGCGGAGCCGGAAGGTCTCCTCCTCGCCGAGGCGGTGCAGCCACTCCTCGCCGTACTCCCGGACGGTGGCCAGCATGCGGTAGCGGGAACCCTGCTCGCGGACCAGGATCGAACGTTCCACCAGGCCGCTGATCAGGTCCAGCACCTCGTGCGACGGGATGACGCGGTCGGCGCAGACCTCCTCGGCGGCGGCCAGGTCGAAGCGGCCGGCGAAGACCGCCAGCCGGGCCCAGAGCAGGCGCTCCCCCGGGGAGCACAGCTCGTGGCTCCAGCCGATCACGGCCCGCAGGCCGTCCAGCAGGTGGAAGCGGTCCTCGAGGCCGCGGATGATCTCGGCCACCGACTGGTCGGCGAGGCGGACGGCGGCCAGTTCGATGGCGAGCGGGATGCCGTCGAGCCGCTCGCACAGCCCCCCGTCCTCGACCAGCGACCGCTGGGCACGCTCGTTGAGCAGGGCGATCGCGTCGGGTCTGGCCATCGGGCCGACCACGAACAGGTGCTCACCCGCCACGTCCAGCGCCTGCCGGCTGGTGACCATGATCCGCAGGTCGGGAGCGGCCTTGAGCAGGGTCTCGGCCAGCTGCGCGCAGCCGTCCACCACCGAGTCGGCACCGTCGAAGATCAGCAGCTGCCGGCGATCGGCCAGGTAGGCGGCGAGCGCCTCCTCCTGCCGGGCCGTCTGGTCGGCGAGCGGGAGCGCGTCCGCCACCGCGTGGCTGAGCAGGTCGGGTTGGCGAACCTTGGCGAGATCCACCAGAGTGACGCCGTCGGGGAAGCTCGCCCGCACGCTCTCGGCCACCGCCAGAGCCAGCCGGGACTTCCCGATTCCGCCGACCCCGGTCAGCGTGACCAGGCGGGACAGCTCCAGAAGACGCGCGACTTGGGTGATCTCCGACCTGCGGCCGACGAAGCTGGCCAGTTCGGCGGGCATTCACAAATCGTATCCCTCGATGCCGGGACTGCGGGTTCTGAATCATCCGTCCGGGTTGGGGCACTAGACTCGGCACACCGCCACCTGCCGTAAACGAGGGACGCATGTCTGGGTATGACCGAGTAGTTCAGCCGGCGGCTGGAGACGAGGCCCTGGAGAACCATCTGGGCGGGGACGAAGCCCGGAATTACCGGCAGTATGAGTTCGACATGGTCGCGCCGCATGTGGGGCGGTCGATGTTGGAGATCGGGTCCGGGCTCGGGCACTTCGCCGAGCAGTTCCTGCCCCGGCTGGATCGGCTGGTGGTGAGCGACTTCGATCCGTACTGCGTGGAGCAGTTGGAGAAGCGGTTCGTCGAGCGGGATGACATCGAGGTGCTGCAGTTCGGGCTGCCGACCGCGATTCCGCTGGAGAACAAGGTCGACACCGTGGTGATGATGAACGTCCTGGAGCACATCGAGGAGGACGTGGCGGCGCTGCGCTCGCTGGCGGAGGTCACCCAGCCGGGCGGCAGGATCATCATTTGGGTGCCCGGATATATGCAGCTTTATGGGGACTTCGATAAGAAGGTCGGGCATGTCACGCGGTATACGCCGGCGACGCTGGGGCGGACCGTCGCCGCGGCGGGGCTGGACGTGGACGTGCTGAAGCCGATCAACTTCATCGGCGGCATCGCCTGGTGGCTGGCCGTGCGGCGGGGCGGGGTCGGGTATCCGAATCCCCGGCTGGTCAAGATCTATGACCGTACGGTGGTGCCGACCACGCGCTTCATCGAGCGGTTCATCCGGCCGCCGTTCGGGCAGACGGTGTTCTGCGTGGCCCGGGTTCCGTTCTGATCAGAAAGTCGTGATCTAGACAGCCGTTTTCCCACGGATTTCCCACCTTTCTCCGGTCGTCGGCCCAGGCTGCGGCGCTTTGCTGGGTGCTATGAGAACGAAGCTGGCGCTTGGCGCCGCCATCGTCGCCACGGTGTTCCTGACCTCGGCCACCGCCGCCGCGGACCCCGCCGCTCCGTCCGCCCCGGCCGCGCCCGCGGTCGCCACCGGTGCCGCGTACATCCCGGCGGGGGCGTACACGATCGCCGACTCGCTGGTGACGGCGGACTCGACGCTGCGCGGGCCGCGCCTGCGCGGCAAGTTCAACCGGTGGGTGGTCGGCATCCACGGCTCGGCGACCGTGCGGGAGAAGAAGAACACCTTCGTCACCTACACCTGGCAGCGGGGCGCGATCACCGCGAAGGGCGCCGCCACGCTCACCGTGAAGAGCCGTGACGGGGTGACCTGGACCTGGAACACGGCCACCGACACCCGGTTCCGGCGGGCCGGCGCGAAAGCCGACTTCACCAAGCTCGTGGTGGGCGACTGGGTGTTCACCATCGGCGTCCCCGGGACCCCGAACCCGACGGCCACCGCGGTCCTCGTCCCGAAGAATAAAGCCGTGGTGAGCTAAATACGGACATATAGGGCTTCCGGCTAGTACGGAGGCCCCATACTTATCCCGTCATGAGTGAGACCAGAATCCTCGTCGTCGAGGACGAACCGAACATCCGGGACATCGTCGATGTCGCGCTGCGGTTTCACGGCTTCAGCGTGACCGCCGTGGCCACCGGGCGCGACGCGCTGCGCGAGTTCGCGGCCAGGCGGCCGGATCTCATCGTCCTCGACGTGATGCTGCCCGACATCGATGGGTTCGAGGTGTGCCGCCGGATCCGGTTCGAAGGCGTGCAGACTCCGGTGATCTTCCTGACCGCGCGGGACGCCGTGTCGGACACCGTGCGCGGGCTGACCATGGGCGCCGACGACTACGTGACGAAACCCTTCTCAGTGGAGGCGCTGGTCGCCAGGATCCGGGCGGTGCTGCGCCGTACGAGCGTGCCTGACGCCGAGGAGCGGCCCAGCGGGGACGTGCTCCGGGTGGCCGACCTGGAGCTGGACGAGGCGCGCTGGGAGGTGCGGCGGGGCGGTGTCCGGGTGGATCTGTCCCCGACCGAGTTCCGGTTGCTGGCGTTCATGATGGAACATCCGGGGTTGGTGCTGACCAAGCGGCAGCTGCTCGATCAGGTCTGGGGGTATGGGGGGTCCTCCCAGGTGCTGGAGACCTACATCTCCTACCTGCGCCGCAAGCTCGACCCGCTCGGGCCGCCGCTGATCCACACCCAGCGGGGTGTGGGGTACGCCCTGCGGCCGTAGATGTCGCTGCGCACCCGACTCCTGGCCGGACTGCTCGCCATCAGCGCCCTGCTGCTGGTGGTGTTGTCGGTGGTCAGCGCGGTCGTGTTGCGGGGGCACCTGTACGACCGGCTGGAAGGACAACTGCTGGCGGCCACCGCCACCGCCTCCCGCCGGGTCGAGGCCACCGACACGCTCACCCAGGCGCTGACCGGGTCCACCTTCGCGGTGGTCACCTTCAACCTCAACAGCCAGCGGACCCGGCTGGTCAGCGGGGACGCGCCGCAGGCGGGGTCGGTGCCGGGCCTGGTGGAGCAGCTCGGGCAGGAGCGGCTCACCGCGCACGCCTCGGCCGGGCGTACGTTCGAGCTCGGCGGCGATCTGATGGCCGCGGCGGCGCGGACCCGGATCGGGGCCCGGCTGGTGATCGTCGCGGTCCCGCTGGACGGCGTCAACGATCCGGTCCGCGAGATCTTGCTCGCCGAGCTCGTCACCGGCGGGCTGCTGATCGTGCTGCTCGCCCTGGTCGGCAGGTTGCTCATCGTGACCGGGCTGGCGCCGCTGGGGCGGATGGCGCGCATGGCCGTGGGCATCGCGCGGGGCGGCGATCTGTCCGCCCGGATGCCGGAGGGCACCTCCGAGGTGGGCAAGCTGGGCAGCGCCATCAATCTCATGCTGGACCGGATCAGCGCCTCGTTCCGGGATCGGTGGGCTTCCGAGGATCGGGTTCGCCGTTTCGCCGCCGACGCCTCCCACGAGCTCCGGACTCCGCTCGCGGCCATCCGCGGCTACGCGGAGCTCCACCGCGCTGGGGCCATCCCCGAGGAGGAGCTCCCGAAGGTGATGGGCCGCATCGAGGACGAAGCCACCCGGATGGGCAAGCTCGTCTCCGAGTTGCTGGAACTGGCCCGTTTGGACCGCAGCGCCGCCCTCACCCTCTCCGAAACCAACTTGTCGGAAATAGCGCGAGAAGCTGCGGCGGATGCCACCGCACTGGACCCCGAATCCCCCATCATCGTCGACGCGCCTCCCACGCTCGTGGCCGTCGTCGACGAAGCCCGCATCCGCCAGGTCGTCGTCAACCTCCTCGCCAACGTCCGCGCCCACACTCCCCCAAGGACTCCCGCCTTCGTCCGCATCTCCCGTACCGGCACCAAATTCCTCCTCGAGATCGCCGACGACGGTCCCGGCATGGCCCCCGAACAGGCCGCCCGCGCCTTCGACCGCTTCCACCGAGGCGAAGAACGCCTCTCCGACGGCGCCGGCCTGGGCCTGTCCATCGTCAAGGCGATCACCGACGCCCACGGCGGCCGCTGCTGGATCACCTCAGCTCTCGGCTCCGGCACGATCGTCCACATCGAGCTCCCCGCCCTCCGCGTGGGCGAACTGGTGGGGGAATGAGAAGACCGCCCCGGATGCCCCAGGGCGGTCCTCGCCACGGATTAGAGGTCCATGCACCAGTACCACTTGCCGTCGACCTTGCAGGGGTACCACTCGTTGGGGCGGGCCTGGGCCGGGCCGGTGAGGACGGCGAAGGTGGTGATGGCCACGGCGGTGGTGGCGAGGGCGGCGGCGGCGCGCTTCAGAGTGCGCATTTCAGTCTCCTGTTCAGGTTGTCGTTCTGGTGACAGGAGTTAGCTTGCAAGATCGCCCTTGGACTGGAGTTGGGGTCGGCTTGGGGATGGCCTGAGCGCCACATAGCAGCGAAGGGGCACCCCTTGAGCGGGATGCCCCTTCGTTCCAAGCGGTTGATCAGAGCGGTGAGCTTAGGCGTTCGATGATGGTGACGTTGGCCTGGCCGCCGCCCTCGCACATCGTCTGGAGCCCGTAGCGACCGCCGGTGCGCTCCAGCTCGTGCAGGAGCTTGGTCATCAGGATCGCGCCGGTGCCGCCGAGCGGGTGGCCGAGCGCGATCGCGCCGCCGTTCGGGTTCGTACGGGCGGGGTCGGCGTCCAGCTCCTGAATCCAGGCGAGCGGAACCGGGGCGAACGCCTCGTTGATCTCGATGACGTCGATGTCGGAAATGCTCAGACCGGCCTTCTTCAGGGCCTTGTGCGTGGCCGGGATCGGCGCGGTGAGCATGTAGACAGGGTCGTCTCCGGTCAGGGCCAGCGTCACGATCCGCGCCCTGGGCGTCAGGTTGTGGTCGCGCACGGCCTGCTCTGAGGCGATCAGGAGCGCGCCCGCGCCGTCGGAGATCTGGGACGAGGTGGCGGCGGTGATGCGACCGTCCTCCCGCAGCGTCCGCAGTTCGGCCATCTTCTCCAGGGTCGTGTCAGGCCGCGGCCCTTCGTCGTCCTCGACCCCGTTGAGCGGCGCGATCTGCTCGCGGAAGTACCCGTTGGCGACCGCCTTCGCCGCCCGCTGGTGGCTCTCGTACGCGTAGCGCTCCAGGTCCTCCCGGGACAGGTTCCACTTCTCGGCCATCAACTCCGCGCCGCGGAACTGCGAGATCTCCTGCTTGTCGTACCTTTCGACCCACTTTTCGCCGAACGGGAAGGGCATGCCCTTCTCCAGGGCGGCGGTGATGCTCGATCCCATCGGAACGATGGACATGGATTCGACGCCGGAGGCGACGACCAGGTCCTGGGTGCCGGACAGCACGCCCTGCGCGGCGAAGTGGATCGCCTGCTGGGAGGAGCCGCACTGGCGGTCGATGGTGACGCCCGCCACGGTCTCCGGGAGGCCCGCGCTCAGCCACGCGTTGCGGGCGATGTCCATCGATTGCGGGCCGAACTGCATGACGCAGCCCATGATGACGTCCTCGACGGCCGCCGGGTCGACGCCGGTGCGCTCGATGAGCGCGCTGAGCGTGTGCGCGGCCAGGTCGGTGGGGTGGACTGTGGACAGGCCGCCCTTCTTCTTACCGACCGGGGACCGGACCGCTCCCACGATGTACGCCTCTGCCACAGTGCCCTCCCACAAAGAAACCGAGCATTGTTCGGGTAACAGCGTAACCCAGAACGTTATTCCGTCGACGGGTCACCTGGTGATCGTGACCACGGTGCCGAGCGGGACCCGGCGCATCACGGGCAGGGCGGACTGGGGCACCCGGACGCAGCCGTTGCTGACGCTGTGCCCGAACACGCCGGAACCATGGGGCCAGCCGTGCAGGCCGATCGTGGCGGGGCCGCCGCCGAAGTGGCTCATGGTGGGCGAATGCGTGCCCAAAGGTAGGACCGGCACCCCGTAGCCGTGGCCGGTGTCGACCGAGGCCATGACGAACGTCCGCCCGACGGGAGTGGGGGTGTTCGCCGCGCCGGTGGCGACGGGCCAGGTGCCGATCCGGCGTCCGCCTTTGTGGATCGACATTCGGTGCAGTCGCAGGGAAACGTAGATTTTGTAGTTGGTCTGGCCCCAATCCACGCCTGAACCGGTGTGGATCCAGCCTGTTGAACGATTAGGGCGGCTGGGGAGCAGGACGCGTACCCAATCGCCGTACGAATCCACCACGGGCACCCATGTCGGATTTCCCAGCAAATGGGTGGGCAGGACCGCGACGGGCATGCCGCCTGGGCGGTTATATACGACTTTTTGCTTACTTGGATGGATTGTGCGGCCTTCGGTGCGGTCGAAGGTGTACTCATCCAGCGGAACTCTCCGCAATGTCGCCCATGTCGTGACACGCGGCAATCGTTGCTTTAGTCCGTGCGGGAGCTGCCTCGGCATTATCTCCTGCGGGCGCTCTTCGTGAGATCGGCTGAATTCACGTGGGCGATCGTCGTAAGAGCGGTGGAGCTGCTGTCGCACTACTTGAGACCGGTTGAGCTCGTGCCGGCGGTCATCGTGGGACTGGCTGATCTGACGCGGTGGCTCCTCATGGGATCGCCGGATCACGTGCGCTCGCCTGACCTCGTGCGCTCGTCCCGCATGGAACCGCCTGCCCGCATGCGAACGCCCCACATGCGAACGCCCCACATGCGAACGCTCTGAACGCTCTGAACGCTCTGTATGCGACCGGCTGACCTCACGCGATTGCCGTTGCTGCGATCGCGTGCCCTCACGTGGTCGCCGCTCTTGGGATCGCTTGGCGTGCCGGGACTTCCGCTCATGAGAGCGCTTGACCTCGCCTGGCGGATTCGCCTGCGAAGCAGTCCTGTCGGCGTGCTGCGCGTGGACGGTCCTGGCGTGGACGGTCGCGGCATAGGCGGTCGCGCCCATGACCTCGCCGACAGCAGGAACCGCGACGCAGAGCGCGCCACCCGTGGCTATTGAGAGCAGAAAAGGTACTCGCATCGGACACCTCCGAAAGAAACCAACGAACGAACTATGGCATGCGAAGACCTGAAATCAGTGGAAGCGACACGAGCGTTCCCTGTAACCCAGCTCGGTCCCTACCATCATGTTCCGGCCAATCAATCGCGCCACGCCGTACTAAATGGCAAAGAAACGGCTTGTGTGAAAATCAAGCGTCCTTTACGCATTAGTGTGTCTGGTTCTTTCGAGAATCGGGGAGATCGACAATTAGCAAGCGATTCGAGTAAGAAGATCACTTAGATACGAGATCGACGAATCTCGCATCGTTTCTTTCAAAATAAGAAGGGATCGTCTAATGAAGAGCCAACTCAAGCTCGCAGTGGCGACCGGCATCGCCGTTGTCCCGGCGATGGCTGCCATGTTCGCCATGGCCCCCAGCGCCCAGGCGGCTGCTGTCGCTCTCGGCACCAAGGTCACGAAGGTCCAGCCGGTTCAGCCGCAGCCGGCCCAGCCGGTCGAGGAGGAGGCCAACCTCCTGCCCTACGACCCGGACAACGACAATGACAACGACAACGACAACGACGTCGAGAACCGGAACAAGAACCGGGACGACATCGACATCGACATCGACAACCGTCAGCGTCAGGACAACGACCAGCGCCAGAACGTCGAGCAGCGCGTCAACGATCACCGTGAGCACCGCTTCTTCAACGAGCACCGCGGCCACCACCGCCTGTTCGGGCACCACCGTCTGTTCCACCAGGAGTTCGGACAGCACCGGCACTGGGCCCACCACCACGGTGAGCACCGTCACTGGGGCCACCACCGTCACCACCACCACGGCCACGGCCACTTCCACCACCGTCACCACCACCACGGCGTCATCCACCACCGGCACCACCACTGCGGCCGGTTCGCGGTTGCTGGTTGAAGGCGATAGCCGAGGTCTTGCCGGGGTGACCTAGCGAGAATAGGAAAAAACAGAAACGGATCCCTTCGTGCCTGGCACGGAGGGATCCGTCTGTTTGTCCCGTCTAATCAGACGCGCCGCGCGGGCAGCAGATCCTCCACCTCGAGAATCTGGAACCCCCAGGCGTCCACGACCGGCCCGTCCAGCGCGTTCCCCAGGGCCAGGGCCACCTTCCCGGGTTCGAGCACGAGGTCGTCCCCGTCCAGCTCGCCGTCCTCAAGGGCCCGCACCGCGATCCTGACCACTTCCGTCGCGTACGGCATAAGCCCCGCGACCACAGCCGGAAATCGGGTTTCATAGCTGGCGGTGACCTGAATGTCGGCGCCGGTGTAGACGATGGTCTGCCCCGACTGAATCTGCACGAGCCCACTCTTGTCGGACTCGTCCTCGTCGTCTTGCTCGGATTCCGCGGACGCGGCCTCGTCAGAGGGCCCTTCCTCGGACGCATCCTCCGCTTCGTCGGACGCATCCTCCGCCGAACCATCCGCGGACGCGGATTCGCCTGACGCGGATTCCCCAGACGCTTCGGCTTCGGGAGCGGCTACGTCAGCCGTGGTGGCTGCGGGCGGGGCGCCCTCAGGTGCCGATTCCTCCGAGGCCGTCTTCTCGGCTGCGGTTTCGTCAGACGCGTCCGCGCTTGCCGCGACTTCGTCCGAGGACTCCCCAGCGAGCTCGGCCACCTCGGCGTCGGTTCCGGCTTCGGCGTCGATCCCGGCCTCAGCATCGGCGTCGGTTTCGGCGTCGGTTTCGGCGTCGGTTTCGGTGGTGGGTTCTGGGAGGCGGAGCAGGCCGCGGAGGAGGGTGGCGAGTTCCTCCTGGTCGGGCATTTCCGGCACGTAGACAGCGGCAAGGCGGGATTCGTCCTCGGCCGGGTCGTCGGCCGAGCCCTCGCACAGGGACCAGCCGCCATACCGGTAGGCGATTCCAGCCGCGAGGAACTTGTCGTAGTAGTCCATCGGCAGCGGTCGCTCGGCCACCACCCGGTAGGCCCAGAGCCGGTCCTCGTCCTGGATGCTCAGCTTGCGCAGCAGGTCGGCGGTGAGTTCCAGGGGTGCGTGGATCCGGGTTCCGGCCGCCAGCAGTTCCTCGCCGTCCTGCGCGGCGGTCGGGTCAGCGAGCTGAACGGCCTCCAGCAACGCGTCCGGCTTCACCTTCGCGGGCAGCAAAACCGTCGGACCCGTCCTCAGCCGCCCGGGCAACAGAAGATTCGATAGCAGGCCCACGAGTCCTCCTCCTCTTTTTGAGGAGCACGATAGTCGTATTTGATGGTCTTTGTGATCAGGAGTTGGCGAGCCGCGTGCTGGTCATCCTCGCGTACACGATGACGTTGTCCACATAGTGCCCCGTGCTTCGGTTATACGTGCCGCCGCAGGTGATCAGGCGCAGTTCGGCGTCGTCGGCGTTGCCGTACACCCGATTGGTGGGGAAGGTTTCCTTGTTGGCCTGTTCGACGCCGCCGACGGTGAAGATGGCGATGGTGCCGTCGCCCCGGATGACCTCGATCGTGTCGCCGTACCGGAGTTCGTGCAGGCGGCTGAAGACGGCGCTGCGGGTTTGGGTGTCCTTGTGCCCCAGCATGATGGCGGGGCCCGCCTCGCCCGCTGTGGGTCCGCCCCGGTACCAGCCGACCAGGTTGGGGTTGCCGATCGGCGGGGTTTCGATCGCGCCCTTCTTGTCCACGCCCACGGATTTGATCGGCGCGTTGATGCCCAGCTTGGCGATGATCAGCCGTTTCGGCGAGGAGGGCAGCAGGGGTTCGGCCGCAGGCAGGGGCGGGGCCGGGGGCGGCGCCGTCGGATCCGCCTGGGTCAGCGGCTGGCCCGGACCGCCGGGCCCGACGCTCGGCGCCAGCGCGCCCGTCTGCGCCCGGAGCGTGGTCCGCTCGGGCGCCGCATACTCCTCCGGAGAGCCCAGCCAGAACATCAGCCCGGCCCCGACCGTGAGCATCCCGGCCAACGCCGCCAGAATCAGCACCGCCCGCACGATCCGCGTGCCGTTCAGCCGCGGCCGTTCTTCCTGAACGTACGACTGATAGACAGGCTGCCCGTAGACCGGCTGCTGCTGGTAACCCGGATGTCCGGGTGGAAAGTGTCCCGACGGCGTCGTCATACGCGTCCTAGTCGCGTACGGAGCTGCGACGCGAACGCAACATCAGCCCGCCGGTGATGGCGGCGAGGATGAGCGCGGTCCCGGTGAGGACGAGGATCCGGCCGTCGGGGCCCATCTCCCCGCCGCCGCCGGTCGCGATGCCGCCGTCAGGCGTGTTGTCCACCTGATTGGGCTGGGAGGCCGTGACGGTCTGCGTGAAAGTGCGGGTCTGCCTGGGCGTGGGGCTCGTGGCCGAGGGGGTGGGCGTCGGCGTGGAGCTCGGGCTCGGGGTCGTGCTGGCCGAACCCACCACAACCGCGAGCGCTGCCGCGTCCGCCTCCGTCAGCGTCTCGACAGTGCAAGTGAACCAGGTCGCCTGGGTGCCGGACGAAGAAACGGCTTTGAGAATGAACTGACCAGGTTTGACGGTAAATGTCCCGGCCGCAGTGGGGGTAACGGTCGTTAAGATCGTGGGAAGGGGCACCGGTGCCTGCGCCGTCAGCGACGCCACCGGAACGTGCGTTGCCGTGGCCGTTCTGGTCACGGCCGCAGCCCCAACCGGTACTCCGGTCAATATGAGTTGCCCGTCGATCACCACCCGATCCGTTAGCGCGATCGGCGACGGCGCGAGAAGACTCGGGGCGGCGGCAGGTTGATTGATCCGCCAGGTGATGACCGCACCCGCATTGACAGCGGGGTTGGTGGCCGGACCGACGAGCTCGATATTGAATCTGAGCTCGGAGGACGTACCCGTGCATGTATAGGTAACTGGCACCGGTGCGAGGAGGTTCGCCGCAGCGGGGATCGCACCGAAGAGAATGCCTGCGCTGACAACTCCGGCTGCGGCGGCCTTGGTGGCGATGCGACGCCGTGCCCTCAACTTCAGCACTGACTTCTCTCCCATTTCAGACAGTATGCCCGGTTTACGGTCGGGCCAGCTTTCCAGGCCATGGTCACGGTTCGGTATCCCGATCCTATGGAGTTGGCACGGGATCTGTGGTGGATACGGCCCATCCGTCATCGACTACCCACATCGACCCAAGGTAACAGTCAAGTCCGAAAACTGTCGCATCACACGTCTCATACGCCACTGCTGCGGCTGAGCCGATGACGAAGCAGCAGGCCACCGAAGGCAGCGGCAGCGATGAACGCGGTTCCGGCCAGCATGATCAATCGTCCATCTGGGCCCATGTCGCCTCCGCCTCCGGTTTGCGCCCCGCCGACGGGTGTCATCCTGACTTGCGCCGTATTGGTGACCGAAACCGTCGACGTATTGGTGACATCGACCGAGTTGGTAACCGTCGCGGTGTCCGTGACCGAGACGGTCTCGGTCTCCGTCTCGAAGACGGTGGAGGTCGTGGTCGGATCGTCGGTGTCGGAGGTAGACGCGGAAACGACCGTGAGTAGCAGCGAAGCCGCAGCTGCGGTGGCGACCTTGCTGCAGGTGTACAGCGCGCTAGTGGACTGTGCTCCCGACGGAACCAGGTTCAACTTGAATGAATCGGCGACAACCCCAATCGTCCCCGTCGCCGACGGGGTGAGACGGAGAACCAGATCAGGGATCGGCGACATGGCCGTGGTCGTTGCCACCGACGTCTGCGCAACCACGGATGCGTCGAGAGTCGTGGCACCGGGATTGGCGGTCACTGGAGTACCTGATATGGAGAGCTGGCCTTCGATCAGGACAGTGTCTCCCGACTGGATGGGCGTCGGCGGAATCATGAGAGATTCGCTTGCCTGACCTTGTTCCGGATCTGCGGGAACCAGCTTCCACGTCACCACCACCTCGTCATCCTCGACCGGGTTGGCCGGGGACCCATCCAAGGTGATCGACATAGGGAAAGTCGGACCGTCGGCCACACAGGAATACAGCACCTTTGTCGTCGCGCCGAAGGCCCACGTGGGTATCGCGATCAAGGCTGCTAACAGCGCGATGCCGGCGATGGCCGCTCTGACGGCGATCCGGTGCCATCCGTTGGTTGTCACTTCCGCTCCCGTAGATGGTGGCCCGATCGCGCAACAGCATTTCAGGAAATATCTGGAGTTATGCGGCGTGGATCCTGAGAATCCGGTGTGAATTCTGGTTGGAATCCATCGCCGCCGAGCGGGTCTACGCGGTCTTGGTGGCGCTCAGGGTGGCGTAGACGATGATGTTGTCGGTGTAGTGGCCGGTTCTGCGGTTGTAGACGCCGCCGCAGGTGATGAGACGAAGCCCGGCTGTATCCAGCCTGCCGTACACACGTTTGGTCGGGAAGGTGTTCTTGCTGACTTGTTCGACGCCGTCCACGGTGAATTCGGCGACCGTGCCGTCGGTTCGGACAACCTGGATCTTGTGGCCGCGTTTCACCTCGCGGAGGCGGGAGAAGACGGCCGGTCCCCGGCGGGTGCTCACGTGGCCGAGGATCACCGCGGGTCCTGGCTGGCCGGGCACCGGGCCGAGCTTGTACCACCCGGCCACCTTCGGCTGGGACAGCGGAGGCACCTGAACTTCGCCATTACGTTGTACGCCGACCGTGCGCAATGCGGCGTTCAGTCCGACCTGCGGGATCACGATCTTGGCAGGGGCGACCGAGCCGGTGCTGACGATCGGGGCGACCGGGACCACGGCCGGGATCGGCGGAGGCGCGGTCGGAGCCGCCGCCGTCAGCGGAACATCGGCCCCTCCCGGTCCCACGGTCGGCGGTAACGCGCCCGGCATCTGCTGGGCCATCGGCGTGATCCCCGGACCCGGCATGCCCTCGACCAAGGGCTCCTCCGGTGCCAGCACCGCCAGCAACCCCGCCATGATCAGCGCGATGCCGCCAAAGGACCCGACGATCAGGATCGCGGGCAGCGCCTTGTTCCACCGCTGCCGCCGCTGCTCCTCAGCCGACGGCACCGGCATCTGCCCAGGCTCCAGCTCGTTCATGACACCCCGAAAAGCTCAGCGCCCGGAATCCGCCTTGACGCGCCGCCGCCAAACCAGCCCCGCGCCAACGCTCCCCACCACCAACACGATCCCGAACCACAGATAAACCCGCCCCGAAGTCCCGCCAACCGCCATCTCCCCGGTCTGCGCCCCACCCACAGGAGTCACAGCCACCTGTGGCGACTGACTGGTAGAAGCGGAAGACGTCACCGTCACCGTGGTAGTGGGCTTAGGCGTCGGCGTCACCGTCGCCGTCCGGGTAGTAGTAGGCGTCGGAGTCGTAGAGGCCTTCACAACCTTTACCGTGGCGACCGTGACGTTCGTAGGCGGTTTGCAGACCGTGTCGAAGTACTCAGGCGGAGTCGTTGACTCCTTAGTGATCACGTTGAAGCTGTCGAGCACTGCCCATTCATTGGCGGCCAGCTTCGACGTGATCTTCGCATGATACTTCCCGTAGGGGAGATCGGTCTTGGACCAGAGGACCTCGTGACCGTGACGCTGGTTGGCCGGTACCTTCGGCGCGGCCGGGTCGGATGTCGTTCTCGACGGATCGATGGTCACGCGCGAATTGGCGACTTCGACAATCTCCACGTCCAGTTTGCCCATCGCAGCATGACGCTCACCGATGTACTCGATGCCCGTTCCCTCGAACGCGATGGTGGCCGTCGCGCTCTCGTCCTGGGTGGCGTGAACATCATCGCGGAACGGCCGCTTACTGCCGACCCAGTCGGTCAATCCCGCCGCGCGACCCGTGTCGTATTCCCAAGTACCGGTGTAGGTGATCGGAGGATCACTAGCGGGAGGCGTGGGCGTGTCCGCAGTCAAGAGGTTGGTGTCGTTGACCTCACCAGTCGACTTGGGGCTGAATCCGATCTCTATAGGAAACGGCTTGACCTTGATCTCGCCTTCACGACCTGTCACATGCGAGCCAGGCGTCAGCGTTGGCAACTTGATGGGATCACCGGTCTTGAGATCAACATCGGTCGTCAGCGTCCCAGCTGAGACGAGCTCTCCAACGCCATCCCAATACCCCGTCATCGCCGCCCTGGCGCTGACACTCAGCTTTGCGCCCTTGACGTAGTTCCCGGGTGAGATCAGCGGCGATTCGCCAAGCGTCCAGCCGACCTGGAACGCCTGGCCAAGAACGACGGTCTTGGGAATCGAGACCTCAACGTTGAGGGGCTTGTCGTCCGTGCCCACCAACGACCCCAGCGGTTTGGTGAGGCACGTGTAGGTGTAGTTCCAGTGATCTGTGTCAACTGCCTCGGCCGATGAGGTCAGCATGACGGTGGCACCCAAAACGCCTAAGGCGGATGCGACAGCTGCTTGTCGGAGTACTGATCGCCGCCTGAACACCGCACGCTCCAAGTGGTCGAAGATCGGCCCAGATCGGACCACTCAACACGAATCAGGCGTGAGCCTAGGGGGTTCGAGGATGCCCCAGCAGCCACTTCAGCATCAGTTCGACGAGATGTGGCCCACTTGTAACAGAAGGGGCGTTTGGGGAGGCCGTCGGCGGCCGGAGGGCGGGTACGAATCCCTCAGAACGGTGTACCCACACGAAACCGAATCGTATTCTGTTCACGGCGGAAGCGGCCCGAACCCGGAAGGCGTACCCGATGCAGCGTGACCTCTTCGACGAAGAGCATGAGCTCTTCCGTGAGACCGTGCGCGAGTTTCTGGCCCGCGAGGTCGTCCCGCACCACCCCCAGTGGGAGAAGGACGGCATCATCCCCCGCGAAATCTGGAAATCGGCCGGAAAGCTGGGCATGTTCGGCTTCGGCGTGCCCGAGGAGTTCGGCGGCGCCGGCATCACCGACTTCCGCTACAACGCGGTCATCGTCGAGGAGATCATGCGGGCCGGCACCTCCGGCATCGGTTTCTCGCTGCACAACGACGTGATGGCGCCGTACTTCGTGGATCTCACCAACGACGAGCAGAAGCAGCGCTGGCTGCCCGGTTTCGCCTCCGGTGAGCTGATCACGGCGATCGCGATGACCGAGCCGGGCGCGGGCAGCGACCTGCAGGGCATCCGCACCACCGCCATCCGCGAGGGCGACGACTACATCGTCAACGGCCAGAAGACGTTCATCACCAACGGCATCAACTCCGACCTGGTCGTCGTGGTCACCAAAACCGACCCCACCGCCGGCGCGCGCGGCACCACGCTGTTCGTGGTCGAGCGCGGGATGGAGGGCTTCGTCCGGGGCCGCAACCTGGACAAGGTCGGCATGCACGCCCAGGACACCGCCGAGCTGTTCTTCGAGAACGTCCGGGTTCCGGCCGCCAACCGGCTCGGCGACGAGGACGGTCATGGTTTCTTCCACCTGATGAAGAACCTCCCGCAGGAGCGCCTGTCGATCGCGGTGGCCGCGGTCGCGGCGGCGGAGGCGGTGCTGGCGATGACCATCGACTACTGCAAGACCCGGCAGGCGTTCGGCCGCAACCTGGGCTCGTTCCAGAACACCCGGTTCGTCCTGGCCGAGCTGGCGACCGAGGTGGACATCGCCCGGCTCTACATCGACAAGTGCATCCTCGCGCTGAACGCCGGTGAGTTCACGGCGGTGGACGCCGCCAAGGCCAAGTGGTGGACTACGGAGCTCCAGACCAAGCTCATCGACCGCTGCGTGCAGCTGCACGGCGGCTACGGCTACATGACCGAATACCCGGTCGCCCGGGCCTGGCTGGACAGCCGTGTCCAGACGATCTACGGCGGCACCACCGAGATCATGAAGGAAATCATCGGCCGCTCTTTCGGCTTCTGACTGATCCCCGCCACTGGCCCGGATATCCGCTCATAATGAGCCCATGGACACCACCGGGCTGATTCTCCTGATCTTCCTGGCGTTCCTGTTCGTCTGGTTGCTGAACAAGGTGCGCAGGTTCTTCCGGTTGGGCAATGTCGCGTACGCCGGAATCATGATCGTGTTCGTCATCACCATGCTCCTGATCTGGGGTCAGACCGTCGGATGAACCCGATCCTGGACCCGGAGCTCCCGGTGTCGGACCGTGCCACGATGGCGGCCCATCCCGAGTTCCTGAACGCCCCGCAAGCCCGCCCCCGCTGGGGTGGCCGCATGCCCGCCGACGCTTGGGCCAGCCTGCTTTCGGCCTCCTTGTGGGGATTCCTCCCCGCCCTCGTCGCTCCCCTCTACGGCCGCCTCGCCCTCATCGGCGGCCTGCTCCTGCAGGCCGGCCTGCTCACCGTCTGGATCGGGTACGGCTTCGCCGCCATGTTCCTGACCGGGCTCGCGATCGAGCTCGTCGTCTTCCTGCTCCTGCTCGCGCTGTCCGGCGAGTCCCCGGTGAGCCGCCTGGCCCGCCGCCACCGTGGCCGCTTCCGGCTGGCCGCGGACTTCGACGAGGAGGACGCCACCCTGATGGAGCGCGCCCAGGCCGCCGTCGCCGCCGTGCTGGAGTCCAAGGTCAACGAGGCGGGACTGCTGGACGACATCGCCAACCGGGTCACCCTTCCCCGCCAGGAATGGGAGATCGCGGAGACTCTGGCCGAGATGACCCGGCTCCGCCGCGAGCAACGCTCCGTACGGCAAGGGAAGGTCACCGACCGGATCTCCACCATGCTCGACTCGCATCGGGACGCGTTGCGGCTGGCCACCGAGTCGCTGGCGGAGCGGGTGGACGCGCTGGAGGATTACGCGTTGCGAACGATGGCGGCGGATGAGGCGTATGTCGAGTGGCGTACGCTCCAGGACCTGGCTGAGGACAGTGACGCGTACCGGGAGCTGCTGGCCAGGACGGTGCGGGATCGCCTGGCCGCCGGGGAGATCGACGCGATGACCGAACGTGCCCGCCTGGTCGAGGCCGCGCTCCGCGAGAGCGTCAAGGACGCCCGGCGGGCCGGGCTCGTGCTGCTGCCCGAGGCCAGCTGATGCCCAAGGTCTCCCCCCGGGCCGAGAAGATCTTCGGCCGCGTTCCCACCGCCGTGAACCTCGTCGGCTCGGCTCTGCTGATCACCCAGGTTGTGGTGGGTATTTCGCTGGCCGTCGGCTCGGACGAACCGGATCCGGTTGCCTTGATTCCACCGCCCCCGACGATGAACGTGGTTCCGACGCCTGAGGTGGTGGCGGCCACACCGGTCGAACCGCCGAGCCCCAGCCCTACTCCGACAATGGAGGTCAAGCGCATCCCCGAAGGCGAGATCGTCCGGCTGAAACGATTCGCCGGGGCGGGGTCGCCCGTGATCGGGCAGGTCAAGGACAAGAAGGCGCGGCTCACGTTCGTCGAGTTGGGCGCGCCCTGGGGGCGGAGCCAGTCACTCGGAACCGGGCCGATCGTGGACGGCACGTACAGCAAGCGGCAGACGTTCGTCACCGAGGAGTACGGTCCCGCCCTGGATCGCCAATGGTGGGCCGACATCGACAGCCAGCGCCACACGGCTGAGCTGGCTCCCGGGGAGAGTCTGTACGACATAGCCGCCGCGACTCTCGACTACAAGCAGAGCCGTAGTTTCCCCAGCGGCACAGTCGGGGTCGACCTGGCCTCGCAGCCGATCAAGAACGGCTGGGTGATCGTCCGGCAGATGCGCATGCCCGAGAGCGACGCCGGACGCAAGTCCCGTATCGAACTGTCAGCGGTGGCCGCCCTGAACACCGGCACAGCCCGCCCCGGCATCCTGTGGATCACCATCCCCGACACCCACAAACGCCTCTGGCCGGACATCAACCGCGTGATCGCCTCGGTTCGCGCACTCCGTCCGTGATCACTTGGCGGCTGGGCTGAGTTCGCGTGTCCCGTCCGTGATCACCCGGGCGACCAGTTCTGGATCGTCGCTCATCGGCAGGTGGCCGCACCCCTTGAGCAGCAGGACGCGCTGCTGTGCCCACCGCCCCGCCCGGACGGCCTGGCGGCGCGGCAACAGCCGATCATGCTCGCCCCAGGCGACCGTGATCGGCACCTTGGGCGGCGCGGGCGGCGCCAGCCACAGAAACGAGTCGAGCGTGTCGTCGAACCCGACCGACTCCCGCAACGCCCCGGCCGCCGACACCAGCTCTCGATCCGACACCCGCGACGGCTTCGAGACCAGGAGCCGCCCCGTGACCGCTCGCCCGACAGCCGACCCCACCAGCTCCGGCGCCGTCGCCATCGCCCCCGCACGCAGCAGCCGCAGCACCGAACGCCCGTAGAACAGCTCAGAACGCGACCAGAACCCCGCCGGCGACAGCGCGGTAGCCGACAGCACAACCCCCCGCGAAGCCATGTCCAGCGCCAGATACCCGCCCAGCGAACTCCCGGCGACATGCGGCTCGGAAACCCCCAACCGCCCCCAGAACGCCTCCACCGCATACGCCAACGTCTCCGCGTTGTACGGCAACCCAGGCGGCAACGGCGGCGAAGCCCCAAACCCAGGCAGATCCACGGCGATCACATCAAACCGCTCAGCCAGCAGATCAAGAACCGGCGTCCACACCTGCCAGTGATGCCCAATCCCATGCATCAACACCAACGGCGGCCCAGACCCCCGACGCTCATAAACCAGCTCCATAACTCCGAGTCAAGCACCGAACCCCACTCCACGCCAGCATGGAACGCCCGTCCCCAGTCGAGAGGGGAAGTTGAGAGGGGACGGGGCGTCGGCATGTGAGCCCGGTCGGGTCAGCGCCACCAAGGGCGGTGGCAGGTCCGCCAGCAGCGTGTGTGTCCGTGCCTACGGCAGCACTTGCGGCAGGGCCTTGGCCTCCAGCAGCGGCGGGCGGACATGCAAGGATCGTTTTGCGCGGACGACGCCGCCACTGCCTGCTTAGGGCTGGAGACCGTTGATGCCAGGGCGACCTCCGCTGGCCAGAGGGTGAGCGTGGCGAGGAACGTCACGCCGAGTATGGCCAGTCGTCTGCTGTGCATAGCGACTCCTTCCCGGTGGGTGCCCTGTCGCTACTGTGAAAGGCCACCCGATCCCCCGAATCGGATATATCGGCCTATTCCCGGCACTCATGTCGCCACGCCGACACCGTCACAGAAGTTGGGGCGCCAATACGGCAACGGGCGCTTCGCACCCGCGCCGGGAAACAGAGTCAGCGGCCGCCGAGCGGAATCTCGAACCACACGGCTTTGCCCTCCTTGGTGGGTCGGGAACCCCAACGGCGAGCCAATTGATCCACCAGATAGAGCCCGCGTCCGCCCTCGTCGTTCTCGCCGGCGCTGCGGATGCGTGGGAGGCGCAGGTCTTGGTCGAAGACTTCGACCCAGATCGACTCGTCGCCGCGCCGCAGGCGCAGGGTGAACTCCTTGTCGTTGGCGACATCCTCGTCCAGGCCGGGCACGTCCCAGGATTCGTCGAAGGGGAGGGGCGGGCCGTCGAGGGCGAGTTCGCGCCGGGGCGCGCTGGCCGCGGCCGCGTGGAGGACCACGTTCGTGACCACCTCGGACACCAGCAGGCAGGCGAGGTCGCCGCGTTCTTCGGGGACGTTCCAGCTGGCGAAGGCTTCGGAGGCCATGCGGCGGGCCTCGCCGACCATGATGGGCTGGGCGGGGAAGGTGCGTTCCTCGAATTCGAGTTCGGTGCCGACTGACCGTACGACGAGGATGGCCATGTCGTCGTCGATCTCGCCGGGGACGGCGACGGTGGCGGTGTCGGCTATTCGTTCGACCGACTCGCTGGCGATCTTCGCGACCTTGTCGCAGAGGATCTGCAGGGTTTCGTCGTCCGAGAGGGAAGGTTCGTCGGTGCCTCGGGCAGGCCGGCGGTCGACCAGGCCGTCGGTGTAGAGGAGCAGGGTGGCACCGGGGGGCAGGACCCGGGTTTCCTCCTTGTAGACCAGGTCGGCGTGCATGCCGGAGGCCCGGACCCCCAGCGGCTGGCCGACCTCGGTGATGTCCAGCTCGGTGACGCTGCCGTCCACGATCAGCAGGGGCGGGGAGTGGCCGGCGTTGGCGAAGGACAGCTGACGGGACCAGGCGTCGTACACCAGGTACTGGCAGGTGACGATCGGCGGGCTGGTGACGTCGGCGCCGAAGTCGTCGTGTTCCGGGGCGGCGACGACCCTGGTCCACTCGTCGAGGCGGGCCAGGATGTCGGCGGGCGGCTTGTCGTCCTGGGCGAAGGCGCGGAGGGCGGCGCGGAGCTGGCCCATGACGGCGGCGGCTTTGGCGCCGCGGCCTTCGACGTCGCCGATGACGATGCCGACACGCCCGGCGGAGAGCGGGATCACGTCATACCAGTCGCCGCCGACCTGGGTCTGGATGCCCTGGCCGTGGCTGGCCAGGGGGGCGGCGGGATAGTAGCGGACGGCGATCTCCAGGCCGTCCAGCATGGGCAGTTCGCGGGGAAGCAGGTGTTTCTGGAAGGACTCGGCGGTGTGCCGTTCCTCCTCGAACAGCAGCGCGTTGTCGACGGCGAGCGCGACCCGGGTGGCGATGGCGCCGACGAAGTCGCGGTCGAAGGCGTCGTAGTGCGGGGAGCGGCGGTCGGTGAGGTTGGACATCGCCAGGTACATCAGCCCGAGGGTCTCGCCCCGGGCGCACAGCGGCGCGACGATGGCGGAGGTCATGCCGATCTCGCCGCACAGCCGGGCCGCGCCCTCGCTCGGCGAGGGGTAGCTGACCTGGGAGAAGTCCTCCACCAGGATGGTCTCCTGGCGGCGCAGGGCGGCGTCGCCGTAGTGGCCCTGCGGGTAGCGGATCTCGGAGCCGACCGGCTTCCAGGTGTCCGGCGGCGGGCTCCAGGTGCCCACGTGCGTGGACACCTTGCGGATCAGCCTGTCTCCCTCCATCAGTTCGATGAAGCAGTGGTCGGCGAACTGCGGGACCAGCATCTCGGCGACCCGGTTGAGGGTCTCCTCCACGTACAACGAACCGGCCAGGCGTTCGCCGATACGTTCCAGCAGCCCGAACCGGTCCTTCTCGCGCTCGTTGCTGCGCATCGCCTCCCGGGCGGTGATCACGATGCCGGTCACCGAACCCGACGGATGCCGCATCGGCACCGCCTGCGCGCGCACGTAGATCATCGTGCCGTCGACACGTACGACATCGAACGTGCCTTCCCAAACATTGCCCTTCAGGACATGTTTGGCCAGATCCACGGCGAGTGGATGATCCTTCTCCATGAGCCCGAGCGACAGCACGTCGTCCATGCCATGCTGGCCGGGCCGCCCGAACAGGCGCTCCGCGAACGGATTCCAGTAGAGGACGTTACTGAAACGGTCGGTGACGACGACCGCCATCTCCGCGTGGTCAAGGACTGACCCGGCGGAAAGATGGTCGGCGGTGTCCTGCGACAGATCCCCCCAACGCTTCATCCAACGACCACCCCTCGGGGCATGCGGACCACGAATGCTCCTACCTGAACAGAGCCTGCGCTGTCGTGGGAGAGGAGGGGCTCCCGAAAAGCATCACTGAGATCAACGTCTGGTGACGAAAACGTGCGTGGCGACATCACGCGGTAGCTCCGCGAGAGTGTTGTCCGCTTCGTCGTCACCTGTCACCCGCACACCGTCGTCGCTCGCCGCGAGCGTCACCTCGCGTCCGGGTTGTATCCCAACTTGCTTGAGTTTAAGCATCACAGCGGGATCGCTTTGCACTTGTTCGCTAATTCGGCGAACCACAACGGGTATATCTCGGGGTCCGGCCAGATCCGCCATAGCGGAGACCGCCTCATATTCCTCCAAACCGGACGCTCCGAGCTCGTCCAGGCCGGGGATGGGGTTCCCGTGCGGGCAGACGGTGGGGTTGTCCAGCAGCTTCACCAGCCGGGCTTCCACCGAGTCGGACATGACGTGCTCCCACCGGCACGCCTCGATGTGCACTTCCTCCCACGGCATGCCGATCACCTGGATCAGCAGGCACTCGGCCAGGCGGTGCTTGCGCATCACCCGGATCGCGAGCGTGCGCCCGAGATCGGTCATGGTGAGATGCCGGTCGCCCTCCACTTTGACCAGGCCGTCGCGCTCCATCCGCGCCACCGTCTGGCTGACCGTGGGGCCGCTCTGCTGCAGTCGTTCGGCGATGCGCGCGCGCAACGCGACGATGCCTTCCTCTTCCAGCTCGAAGATCGTCCGGAGATACATCTCCGTCGTGTCGATCAGGCCGTGTGCGGTCACAACGTCTTCCTCCCGGTCTGCCCTCGATGCTACGACCTACCAGCGGGTTCAGCCGAACTCGGCGATGAACCGGTGCACGATTGGCAACGTGCGAGGGATCTGAATCCTTCCATGTCCGGGAGCCACCTCAAGACCGAACGTGATATCGGCGGAACGAGGACACCGCCAGCCCCACGATCACCACCGTCACCGCGCACAACACCCCGCCGCCGACCCAGGCCGGGACCAGCCCGAACGCCGAGGCAGTGGCGCCCGCCCGGAGATCGCCCAGGCGCGGCCCGCCCGCCACGACCACGAAGAAGACCCCCTGCAACCGGCCGCGCATCTCGTCGGGTGCGTACGTCTGGAGGATGGTCTGCCGCCACACCGCGGAGACGAGGTCCGCGAAGCCGCCGAAGGCCAGCAGCAGCACCATCAGCCAGAGCGCCTGGGCTAGCCCGGCCGCGGCCACGGTGAGCCCCCACACCACGATCACGAACGTCAGCGCAAGACCCTGCCGCCGCACCCGGCCCACCCATCCGGAGAACACCCCGCCGGCCACCGCCCCTAACGCGATCGCCGCCGACAGCCAGCCGTAGGCGATGCCGGAGTCGCCGAACCTGATCGCGGTCATCTCCGGATACAGGGCCCGGGGCATCGCGAACGCCATCGCGATGATGTCCACCACGAACGACATGAGCACGATCGGCGTGGCCATGATGTAGCGCAGCCCGCCGACCACCGCGCGAAAACCCGGCGCGGTCACCTCGCCGAGCGGCTCCAGCGCCGGCAGCCGCAGCGCCGCGTACAGGACGGCGGTGAACAGCACCGCGTCGATGAGGTACGCGAAGCCGTACCCGCCGCCCGCGAGGATGAAGCCGCCGAGCAGCGGGCCGAGCACCGAGGCGATGCTGCTGAACAGGAAGTTGAGCGTGTTGGCCGCGGGCACCAGCGGGGTGGGCACCAGCCGGGGAATGATCGCGTTGCGGGTCGGCGAGGCGACGGCGAACCCCGTGGACTGTACGGCCACCGCCGCCATGATCACCCAAACGTTCTTCAGGGTGAAGGCGTTGACCAGCAGGACGAGCGTGGCCGACCAGCTGATCAGGGAGGCGGCCAGCAGGAGCTTGCGGCGGTCCATGGCGTCGGCGATGGCTCCGCCCCACAGGCCGAAGACGATCAGGGGAACCAGGGCGACCGGGCCGAGCATGCCGACCCAGAACGAGGAGCGGGTCAGCGCGTACACCTCGGCGCTGACCGCGACGGCGGTGAGCTGGAATCCGACGAAGGCCACCGCCTGCCCGGTCAGGAGACGGCGGTAGTCGGGGATCTGGATCGGCCTGGTGTCGACGAAGTGCCGCCTCAGGAGACCCTTAGCAAAGCTCACGATCCCCAAGCCTCCCACGTCACGAAATGTCCCGCACGATCAGGGACCTAGGGAGCCAAGCGTTCCAGGATCCAGCGGCCGGCGGAGCGGCGATAGCGGAGGCGGTCGTGCATGCGGTCGGATTGGCCCTGCCAGAACTCGATCTCGCTCGGCACCACCCGGATGCCACCCCAGAAGTCCGGCACCGGCGGATCCTCCGGCCACCGCTCGGCCAGCTCGGCATACCGCTGGTCGAGCTCCTCCCGGGACCGCACCACGGCCGACTGCCGGGAGGCCCACGCCCCGATGCGCGAGCCGTACGGCCGGGACCGGAAGTATGCCTCGGTCTCCTCGCGCGCGACCCGCGCGGCCGACCCCTCCACCCGCACCTGGCGGCGCATCGCATGCCACGGGAAGACCAGCGACGCGCGCGGGTTCTCGGCGAGGTCGCGTCCCTTCCGCGACTCGTAGTTGGTGAAGAACGTGAAACCTTGCTCGTCGAAGCCTTTCAGCAGAACTGTCCGCGCCGAGGGTCTTCCCCCGGCCGAGCTGGTTGCCAGGATCATGGCATTGGGTTCCGGGAGCCCGGCGTCGACCGCGTCGGCGAACCACCTGGTGAACTGCGCCACCGGGTCGTCGGCCACGTCGAGCAGCGGCTCGCCGTTGTAGCTGCGGCGGAGCCCCGCCATGTGCGTCTCGCTGTCCACGAAAAGGTATTCTTGCGCGCTTGGTAGATGTCTGACGCACGACCCCCTACCTGGGACGACGGCGTTCGGGAGGGACCGGGGGCGACTCGCAGGAACGCGAGAGGTTAAATTGACCCGCCGGTATCTCGACATCAAGGCTTTTTGACTTCACAAGAGAGGGAGGCGGCCGAGAGTGTCCGACTTTAAACCCGGGCTCGAAGGCGTGGTAGCTTTCGAGACCGAGATCGCGGAACCGGACAAAGAAGGGGGCGCCCTGCGATACCGGGGCGTCGACATCGAGGAACTGGTCGGCCGGGTCTCCTACGGGAACGTCTGGGGTCTGCTGGTCGACAACGAGTTCGAGCCGGGCCTCCCCCCGGCGGAGCCGTATCCCGTTCCTGTCCATTCCGGTGACATCCGGGTCGACGTGCAGAGCGCGCTGGCCATGCTGGCGCCCGCGTACGGCTTCCGGCCCCTGCTCGACATCGACGACGCCCAGGCCCGCGACGATCTCGCCCGCGCCTCGGTGACGGCGCTGTCGTTCGTCGCCCAGTCCGCCCGCGGCCTCGGCCTGCCGATGGTGCCGCAGCGTCGGGTGGACGAGGCGGAGACCATCGTCGAGCGTTTCATGATCCGCTGGCGGGGTGATCCGGATCCGCGGCATGTCAAGGCCATCGACGCGTACTGGACCTCGGCCGCCGAGCACGGCATGAACGCCTCCACGTTCACCGCGCGGGTGATCGCCTCGACCGGCGCGGACGTGGCCGCGGCCCTGTCCGGCGCGGTAGGGGCCATGTCGGGTCCGCTGCACGGCGGCGCCCCGGCCCGGGTGCTGCACATGATCGAGGGCGTCGAGCAGATGGGCGACGCCAGGAAGTGGGTGCAGAGCGAGCTGGACAAGGGCCAGCGGCTGATGGGCTTCGGGCACCGGGTGTACCGGGCCGAGGACCCGCGGGCCCGGGTGCTGCGGCGGACCGCGAAGGAGCTGGACGCGCCTCGGTACGAGGTGGCGGCGGCGCTGGAGACGGCCGCTCTTGAGGAGCTGCACGCGCGCAAGCCGGACCGGGTGCTCGCCACCAACGTGGAGTACTGGGCCGCGGTCATCCTGGACTTCGCCGACGTCCCCTCGCACATGTTCACCTCGATGTTCACCTGCGCCCGCACGGCCGGCTGGGCCGCCCACATCCTGGAGCAGAAGCGCACGGGCAGGCTCGTCCGCCCCAGCGCGACCTATGTGGGCCCGCCGCTGCGCTCGGTCTCCGACGTTCCCGGCGTCGCCGTCAGGCAGTAGCCGCCGATCAGCCCGCGGCTCATGGAGTCGCGGGCTCTGTCGTACAGCTGACGTCGAGCTCGGCGGGGCTGGCCGTGTTCGAATCCACGGTGCATTTGCCGCGCAGCACCGGGACGGCCTGGCCCCGCTCGCTGGAGAACAGCCACAGTTCCCTGGGCAGCGCGGTGTGGAAGTCGGCGTCGGTGGAGAAGTAGAAGCTCCCGGTCGCGCCCTGGATGTGCCCGTCCACGCCAAGACCGCGCAGGTTGTACGCGACGCTCTGCGCGATGTTCACCGCCGGATCCACGTTGGTGGCCTTGATCTGGTCGATGGCGCTGGTGATCGCCAGGAGCGCGTCGTAGCCCATCCGGGCGTGCACCCGCGACACCGACCGGCCGCGCTCGGGCAGCACGTCCCGGATCCACGCCTCGATCTCCCGCTGGGTGTCGTTGATCGCGCCGGAGCCGTCCTGCTCGGCGCGCGCGTCGTTCAGCGCGATGAAGGAGATCTCGGGGTTGTTGACCGATGATCCGTCGGCCAGGATCTGCGACAGCCGTCCGGTCACCTCGTCCCCGGCGAGCACCCGCACCGCGCCGTCGCACTGGTGTTCCTTGGTGTCCATCAGGGTGCCCAGATAGCTGGAGCGCCCGGTGTAGAAGAGCACCGCCGCGCCGTCCTGGCAGGCCTGGTCGACCTGGGCGGCCAGCTGGTCGCCGTCCCGGAAGACGTACTGCCTGGCCTTGGCGTAGAGCGCCCCTTGCCGCTTGGTGAGGCCGTCGGCGAGGTCCTGGCTGTAGAGCTCGCGCTTGAGCTCGTCGGCTTCCAGCAGGATGGCGACCTTGTCGGCGGGCACCTTGGCGCCGCCGGGCAGCCCCTGTTGCAGCCAGTATTCGGCGGCCTTGGCCTGGGCCGAGTTGGGGGCGGCCATCCGGAAGAAGGACGGGGAGGGCTTCCTGCCGTACACCAGGGGCGTGGTGTCGGCGGTGTTGGTGGTGCTCAGCATCGGCATGTGCGCGTCGCTGAGCAGCCGGATCGCGTCCTGCGTCTCGGTGCGACTCCAGGCGAATCCGATCGCCCCCGCGATGTCGGGATCCCCGGCCGCCCGATCTTTGATCATCTGGGCGGCGTACGCGGCGCTGACGAAGTCCTGACCCGCGTTGGCGAACTCGACCCTGATCTGCCAGCTGTGCAGCCGGTTGTAGGCCAGCTGCCGGGCGGCGATCCCGGCCAGCTCCCCCATCGAGCCGCTGATCTGGTCACCGCCGCTCCGGTTGGTGGTCAGCGGGCCGAGGTAGAAGACCGTGATCACCCGCTGGCCGTCCTCGACGTCGCGGTTCTGCCGCTGGATCCGCTCCAGGATGGGAGCCAGCAGCGGGTCGGGGTCGATCTCGTTCAGGTCGTCGCTGAGGCCGACGCACTGTTCGGCGACCTCGCGGAGCCCGCCGCCGCAGCCGATCCAGGTCCGGCCCACCACCGCGAGCGGTCCGAAGGCCAGCAGCGCGACCACCGCCCAGTAGCCGAAGGCCCGCAGCGGCGTGGGGCGAAATGCCCCTATGTCGGAGAGCTCAGATTCATTCACGGTGACCGGGATGAAGAGGTCGGGCACCTGGGCTCGCCAGTCGTCGATCGCTTCGGGGAGGCGTTCCAGCGGCCGTACCGGCGGGGTGGCCGGGAGCGGCGCGTCTCCGGCGGCGAGTACGAGCATCGGCGGATATATGCCGGTATCAGCGATGACATCGCGCATCACGCTCAGGAAGCGTGTTCCCCCGGTGCCCGGTTCCGCCAGGACCAGCAGGCAGTACCAGCCGCGGCCCCAGCTCGGCCAGGGGATGAACCACTTCTGGTACGCCTGCCGCAGATCCTGGAACATCGCGTACACCAGCAGTTTGTCCAGATCGGGGACGGCGGCCAGGCGGAGCGCGTACTTGTGACGGCTCTCGAAGCGTTTACGGCGAAGATTCTCGTAACGGTGGCGGCGGAACCACCCGGAGAAGAAGGTGCCCCTGATCGACAACGCGGCCTGCACGGCGGTGCCCGCGGCGGCCACGATCAGACCGACCACCCAGGGGATGAGCGAGAGCAGATCGACGACATCCCACCCGGCCAGCAGCGCCACGGCCATGCCGAGCGGCACCCAGGTGGTGGCGGCCCTGACTACGAAGTCGGCGGCGGTCCGCCTGACCCGGCGCTCGCCGTAGCGTTCCCAGCGCCATTTCCGGTAACGGGCGCGGAACTCGTCCTGACCCTTGCGCGACTCGGGCGCGGGCGGCCAGACCCCGGTCCAATCCTCCGGCCGCAGAGCGCGCTGCTCCCGCGCCCACAGGACGAACTGCGCCAGCGGGAACCGCGGCGCCGGCAGGAACGACCCGCCGACCGACGCCCCCAGATCCCCGTTCTCCCCCGCCAGCGCGTTGACCAGCGCCGCGACGTCCTTCAGCTCCTCCCCGGCCGGGGCCGCGTACGGCAGGCTCCCCTTGAACGGCTCCGCCAGCGCGAGCGCGGCGGCCGGGGATTGCTCGCCGACCAGCAGGAGCACCGGCAACGCGGGATCCCGCCGCCAGAACGAGGGCCGGCGCAGGAGCCCTTCCAGCACTCCGTGCAGTCGCCGCTGGTCCGCCGCGATCATCCGTGTCCTTCCGCTCAATCCTTATGGCAATTTACCCCCAATTCCGATTAGGGGTAAATTGCCAGAAAACTCCCCTTAAGGGTTTATTGTCAACCGATGTCCCTTGAGTCGCGAAAGTTACGGATTACATAATTTCCGGACAAATGCCGCTAAGTCACGGGAGCCTCGATGGCCGTACACGGACCGGACCGGGGGGTGAGCCGGCGGGGATTTCTCGCCGGCCTGGGCGCGGGAGCTGGGGCGTTGACCCTGGCCCCAGCCGAAGCGATAGCCAGGACAGTCACCACACAGGCAGGCGGAATGGCGGTCTCGCCTGACCGTTTCGGGCGTATCTTCAACCTGCCGCCGTTCGCCGATTTCAACCCGCCCAGCCTGCGCAACGCCCTGGTCGAAATGGGCCGTCCCGGCGGGATCGTGGACGCCAAGGACCCGCTGGCGGAAGGCCCGATCCGGCTGATCACGAATCCCGAACTCAGCCCTAACAATCTCGACAATGCCACCCACACGGCGGGGGTCACCTTCCTCGGCCAGTTCCTCGACCACGACATGACGTTCGACCGGTCCTCCCCGCTCGGCACGGTGACCGCGCCGGAGGCGACCCCCAACACCCGCACGCCCGGCCTCGACCTGGACTCGGTCTACGGCCGGGGCCCGGTCGCCGACCCGCAGCTCTACAACCCCGCCGACACCGCCAAGCTCAAGGTCGAGAGCGGCGGCCTGTTCGAGGACCTGCCCCGGATGGCCAACGGCCAGGCCATCATCGGCGACCCCCGCAACGACGAGAACCTGATCATCTCCGGCCTGCACTGCGCGTTCCTGCTGTTCCACAACCGGGTGGTCGACCACCTGCGCGCCCAGGGCCAGGGCGGGAACGTCTTCGCCGCCGCCCAGCAGCTGGTGCGCTGGCACTACCAGTGGATCATCCTGCACGAGTTCCTGCCCCTGGTCATCGGCCAGGACGTGGTCAACGCGATCCTCACCGGCGGACGCCGGTTCTACCGGCCCGCGCCGGGCCAGCAGTTCATCCCGGTGGAGTTCCAGGGGGCCTGCTACCGGTTCGGGCACAGCATGGTGCGGCCGTCCTACCGGGCCAACCTGGCCGGCAACAGCGACGGCTCGGCGTTCTTCGGCTTCATCTTCGACCCGGCCGGGCAGGGCCAGGCCGACCCGGTGGACCTGCGCGGCGGGGCCAGGGCGGCGCGGCGCTTCATCGGCTGGCAGACCTTCTTCGACTTCGGCGACGGCAATGTCCGGCCCAACAAGCGCATCGACACCAAGATCTCGACCCCGCTGTTCAACCTGCCGCTGGCCGCGATCTCGTCCGGCGACCCGCCCACCTCGCTGGTCCAGCGCAACCTGCTGCGCCACGTGACCTGGTCGATCCCGTCCGGGCAGAACATCGCGCGGGCGATCGGCATCCCCGCCCTGGAGTCCCAGCATTTCCCGGAGCTCCAGGCGATCGGGCACGGCCTGCCCGCCAGCACCCCGCTCTGGTACTACATCCTCAAGGAGGCCGAGGTCGCGGGCGGCCTGAAGCTGGCCGGCGTAGGCGCCCGCATCGTCGGCGAGGTCTTCATCGGCCTGCTCCAGCTCGACAACGCCTCCTACCTGCGCACCAACCCGTCCTGGGTGCCGACCCTGCCCCGGCGCTCGGGCGGCGCCGGCGACTTCCGCATGGTCGACCTGCTCACCTTCGCCCGGGTCGATCCCACCAGCCGCGGCCAGTAGCTCAGCCCGGCACCAGGCCCTGGCGGTAGGCGTTCGTCAGGGCCTCCGGCCGGTTGCGGGCGCCCAGCTTGCGGAACAGGCGGCCCTGGGTGTTCTCCACGGTCTTGACCGAGATGCCGAGGGAGCGGGCGGTCTGCTGGAGGGTGTGGCCGGTGGCGATCGAGTCGAGGATGTCGCGTTCCCTGGCGCTCAGCTCCGGCGAGGGACCGGCCGGGAGGTGGGTGCCCGCCATGATCACGTAGCCGTGGGCGACCATGGCCAGGGTCGTGCACAGCAGGTCGGGCACGTCCTCCAGCCAGACCAGGGCGCGGGCGCCGTACCGCATCGCCTCCCGGACGAGATCGTCGCCTGGCCGTACCGACGGGATCACCACCACCGGGGCGCGGAACCGGGCGGTGGCCTGCCAGTCTGGCGGGGCCGGATCCATCAGGACGGTGATGAACCGGCCCCGCCAGCGCCACAGCGCGGGGTCCAGCTCGGGCGTCAGCACGAACGGGCGGCCGTGGCCGAGCAGGGCCTGGGTGACCCGGTCCACCGGCGCGCCCGGCCGGGCGTGCACTACCACCATCTCGGCCTCGTCCCGGTCCTTGGGCGGGGTGTCGAACAGGCCCAGCGCGATGGCCTGCGAGACCGCCTGGCTCTGGTGGGTGACGCCGAGCTTGGCGTAGATGCGGCGTTTGTGGCTCTCCACCGTGGACGCGCTGATCCCGAGTTGCGCGGCGATGTGCTTCGCGCTGCTGCCCGCGCCGATCAACGAGAGCACGGTGAGTTCGCGCTCGGAGAGGGTGCCACCGGAATCGGCCATATGCGTGTTCTCACACTTCGCTAGGGCGGAGTGGGAGCGACTCCTCATGCCGAACAATGGGAGCTGCGGTCCGTTACGTCAAGGGGGAGCTCCATCTCAGGATGCGGACCCGGGTCCGGACCATCGCACCCGCTCAGTAGGCTTGGTTGAGTGGCTGACATCGTGATTCCCGCTGACCTCAAGCCCGCCGACGGCCGCTTCGGCTGCGGGCCCTCCAAGGTGCGTCCCGAGCAGCTGGCGGCCCTCGCCGGGCCGGGCGCGAGCCTGATGGGCACCTCGCACCGCCAGCAGCCGGTCAAGAACCTCGTGGCCCGGATCCGCTCCGGCCTCGCCGACCTGTTCTCGCTGCCCGAGGGCTACCAGGTCGTGCTCGGCAACGGCGGCACCACCGCGTTCTGGGACATCGCGGCGCACGGTCTGATCCGGGAGAAGTCCCAGCACCTGCACTTCGGCGAGTTCTCGTCCAAGTTCGGCGCGGTCGCCAAGAAGGCCCCCTGGCTGGCCGCCCCGTCCATCATCTCCGCTGAGGTCGGCAGCCACCCGCTGCCGGTCGAGGAGGCCGGCGTGGACGTCTACGCGCTGACCCACAACGAGACCTCCACCGGCGTGGCCATGCCGATCTCCCGGGTCGGCTCCGGCGACGCGCTGGTCCTGGTGGACGCCACCAGCGGCGCGGGCGGCCTGCCGGTCACCGCCGAGGACTTCGACGTGTACTACTTCGCGCCGCAGAAGAGCTTCGCCTCCGACGGCGGCCTCTGGCTGGGCCTGTTCTCCCCGGCCGCGCTGGCCCGGGTCGAGGAGATCGCCGCGTCCGGGCGATACATCCCCGAGTTCTTCAGCCTGCCGATCGCGATCGACAACTCGGCCAAGGACCAGACCTACAACACGCCCGCCGTGGCGACGCTGTTCCTGCTGGCCGAGCAGATCGAGTGGATGAACGGCAACGGAGGCCTGGCCTGGACCACCGCCAGGACCACCGACTCGGCCTCCCGGCTCTACACCTGGGCCGACAAGACCACCTACACCGCGCCGTTCGTGACCGACCCGGCGCAGCGCTCCAACGTGGTCGGCACGATCGACTTCGACGACTCGGTGGACGCGTCCGCGGTGGCCAAGGCGCTGCGCGCCAACGGCATCGTGGACACCGAGCCCTACCGCAAGCTGGGCCGCAACCAGCTGCGGGTGGCCATGTTCCCGGCCATCGACCCGGCCGACGTCGAAGCGCTCACGGTCTGCATCGACTACGTCGTCGAGCGGCTCTAGTCGCCCTGACCGGGCGGGGGCACCCAGCCGGGCGGTTGCTCGGCCGGGCCCCGCCCGGCACGGCGGGCCAGCTCGTCCAGCAGGCGCAGGGCGTCGTCCAGATCGACGCTCTGCGCGAACCTGCTCAGCACCGGCGACCGGTCCGGGCTCTCGGCCAGCGCGTCCAGCATCAGCTCGGTGAGATGCTCGGCGCGCGAGCGGGCCGCGCCGTAGCGGAAGGCCTTACGCTCCGGGGCCCTGCTCAGCAGGCCCTTGCGGACCAGCCGCTCGGCCACCGTCTGGATCGTGGTGTACGCCAGCGGCTTCTCGGCGCCGTCGTTGAGCCGCTCCTGGATCTCACGAATGAGCAGGGACTTCTGTGCGTCCCAGATCACGTCCATGATCGCGCGCTCCAGGGGGCCCAAATTCACAAGAACAATTGTGTCAGTACTCCCGCCTGCGGCGCAGCAGCCAGGCCGCCAGGACTCCGCCGATCAGGCCGAACAGGTGGCCCTGCCAGGAGATTCCCTCCTCGCCGGGCAGAATCCCGAAAATAATCGAGTAGTACATGACCGCGACGACAACGGCCAGCACGATGTCGAGAATCCGGCGGTCGAATAGCCCGCGCCCCACGACATAACCGAAATATCCGAATACCAGCCCGCTGGCGCCGATCGTCACCGTGTTCGGCGGGGCGACCAGCCAGACGCCCAGCCCGCTCACCACGATGATGATCATGCTCACGCCCAGGAACCGGCCCACCCCGCGGATCGCGGCCAGGAACCCCAGGATCAGCAGCGGCAGCGAGTTCGCGATCAGGTGCGGGAAGCCCGCGTGCAGGAACGGCGCGGCGAAGATGCCGACCAGGCCGTCCGGGTCCCGGGCCACGATGCCATACCGGTCCAGGGCGCCGTCCTGGAGGTAGTCGACGATTTCCAGCGCCCACATGCCGCCGACCAGGAACAGCATGACGATGACGCTGCCGAGGGCCCCGGACAGCAAGCTGGCCGTGCGCTCCCGGGGGGTCGGGTTGAGGGGGAGTCCGTCGCTCATGCCTTTACCGTACGCAGTTCCCGCCATGAGCGCGGACCACCCACTGATTGCGATGCTTCGCATCGCGGTTCGGGTGCTCAACCCCGGTGTCTTCCCTCGTCGCTCCGCTCCTCAGTCCAGACACCGGCGCACCCTCACGGCTACTCGCCCCGCCAGTTGGGCGCGCGTTTCTCGGCGAAAGCCGCCGCGCCCTCCATCGCGTCCTTCGACCCGAACACCGGGTTGACGATCTCGCTCTGCTTGGCGAACATCTCCTCCTGCGACCAATCCTGGGACTCCAGGACGATCCGCTTGGTCGCCGTCAACGCCAGCGGCGCGTTCGCCGCGATCTTCTTGGCCAGCTCCAGCGCGCCCGCCAGCGCTCCCCCGGCCGGCGTGACCTGATTCACCAGGCCCAGCTCGTACAGGCGCACCGCCGGATAGTGAGCGCCGGTGAGCGCGATCTCCATCGCCGCGTGGTACGGAATGCGCCGCGGCAGCCGCATGATCCCCCCGGCGGCGGCGACCAGACCCCGCGTGGGCTCCGGCAGCCCGAACTTGGCCTCTTCCGACGCCACGATCAGGTCGCAGGCCAGGGCCAGTTCGAAGCCGCCCGCGAGCGCGTACCCCTCCACAGCCGCGATCAGCGGCTTCTTCGGCGGCGACTCGACCAGACCGCCGAACCCGCGGCCCTCCAGCGCCGGGAAGTCCCCGGTCAGGAAGCCCTTCAGGTCCATCCCGGAACAGAACGTGCCGCCCGCGCCGGTGAGGACCAAGGCGGAGACGTCCGCCCGGGCGTCCAGCTCGTCCACGGCCGCGGCGATGCCGCGCGCCACCGCGCCGTTGACCGCGTTTCTCGCCTTCGGCCGGTTGATCGTGATGACGGCCACGCCGTCGTCGGTTTCTACCAGAACCTCGTCAGACACGAGACCTCTCCAGGGCTTGGGTTACTTCGGCTGGAATCGGATTCCGCCATCGAAACGGATGACTTCGCCGTTCATGTAGTCGTTCTCTACCAGGGCCCGGACCAGGTGGCCGAACTCCGACGCGCGGCCCATGCGCTTGGGGAACGGCACCGGCGCGGACAGCTGCGCCTTGAACGCGTCCGACTCGGGCCCGGAGCCGTAGATCGGGGTGTCGATGATGCCCGGGCAGATCGTCAGCACCCGGACGCCGATGGCGGCCAGGTCGCGGGCGGCGGGCAACGTCATGCCGATGATGCCGCCCTTGGACGCCGAGTAGGCCACCTGCCCCGTCTGCCCCTCGATCCCCGCCACCGACGCCGTGTTGATGACGACGCCGCGGGCCTTGTCCTCCCCCACCGGCTCGGTCCTGGCTATGGCGGCGGCGCCGATCCGCATCAGGTTGAAGGTCCCGATCAGGTTGACGTCGATCACTTTGCGATATGCGGCGAGGTCGTGCGGCGAGCCGTCCCGGTTCACCGTCCGGGAGGCCCAGCCGATCCCGGCGCTGTTGATCACCGCGCGCAACGGCTTGCCGGTCGCCACCGCGGCGTCCACCGCGGCCTGTACGGAGGCCTCGTCCGAAACGTCCGTGCGGACGAACACGCCCCCGAGCTCGTCGGCCAGCGCCTTGCCGCGCTCCTCGTTCAGGTCGGCGATGACCACGGTCGCGCCGATGCCCGCCAGTTCCCTGGCTGTGGCCTCGCCGAGACCGCTCGCACCGCCCGAGATGATTGCTGCTGCATCCTTCAGGTCCATAGCCGGACCCTAACCCGCCAACCGAATGAAGTTCTACTCGGGGTGCCCCAAAATGGCCGTGTCGACATCCGGGTAGACCTTGATCCGCCGATCCAGCCCCGTGGTCCGCAGGATCCGGGCCACCGGCGCCTGGGGCGCGGCGAGGGTCACCCCGCCGCCCTCGCTCGTGGCCAGCCGCCACGCCTCGATCAGCACGCTCAGCCCGCTCGAATCCATGAACGACAGCGAGGTGAGGTCGAGCACCAGGATGGCGCCATCCTGCTTGATGGCGTCGCGGACCTCATCGCGCAGGAAGGGTGCGGTGAACAGATCGAGTTCGCCCTCGACAGCCACCACGACAGCGCCGGAGAGCGACCTCCGCGCGAGCCGCAGCTTCATAGGAACCTCCTCCGCGAGCCCCACTTTACTTCCGCATCACCCTGAGTCATGTCCCCGTGGAAGGGATCGCGAATCCGAAGGGGAGCTCGAGGCGGTGGGCGGTCAGGAGGGGCTCGTCGGCGAGGATGTCGCGGGTGGGGCCGTCGGCGGCGATGACGCCGTCGCTGAGGATGAGGGCGCGTTCGCACAGTTCGAGGGCGTAGGGGAGGTCGTGGGTGACCATCAGCACGGTCACGTCCAGATTTTTCAGGATCTGGGCTAGCTCGCGGCGGGAGGCGGGGTCGAGGTTGGAGGACGGTTCGTCGAGGACCAGGATTTCGGGGTCCATGGCGAGGACGGTGGCCACGGCGACGCGCCTGCGCTGGCCGAAGGAGAGGTGGTGCGGCGGGCGGTCGATGGCGTCGAGCATGCCGACGCGGGTGAGGGCGTCGGTGACCTTGTGGTCGAGTTCGGCGCCGCGGACGCCCATGTTGGCCGGGCCGAAGGCCACATCCTCGCGGACGGTCGGCATGAAGAGCTGGTCGTCGGGGTCCTGGAAGACCAGGCCGACCCGGCGCCTGATCTCCTGGAGGTTCTCCTTGCCGACCTGGAGGCCCGCCACCCGGACGGTCCCGTGCCCGGCCGTGAGGATGCCGTTCAGGTGCATGACCAGGGTGGTCTTGCCCGCGCCGTTCGGGCCGAGCAGGGCCACCCGCTCGCCGCGGGTAATCCGCAGGTCCACCCCGAACAGGGCCTGGGTCCCGTCGGGGTAGGCGTAGGCGAGATCCCGTACTTCGAGCGTCATGAAATGAACAGTAAGGCCGCCGCCGCGATAGGGAGCGCGCCTGCGGACAACCACTGGCGAACGTCCGCCGAAATATCGCGATAAATGGGCATTGTGCCGGTGTAGCCCCTGCTCAGCATGGCCAAGTGCACCCGTTCGCCGCGCTCGTACGACCGGATGAAGAGCGCGCCCGCCGATTTGGCCAGGATCGGGGCCTGCCGGATGTCCCTGGCCTGGAAGCCGCGCGACTCGCGGGCGACCTTCATCCGCCGCATGGCGTCGAGCACCACGTCCAGGTAGCGGAGCATGAACGTGGCGATCTGCACGAGCAGCTGGGGCATGCGCAGCCGCTGGGCGCCCAGCAGCATGCTGCGGGGTTCGGTGGTGGCCGCGAGCAGGATGGAGGCGATCACGCCGAGGGTGGCCTTGGCGAGGATGTTCCAGCTCGCCCACAGGCCGTCCACGCTGAGCGAGACGCCCCAGATCGTGATGCGCTCGCCCAGGCCGATGACCGGGATCGCGAACGCGAACAGCACGAACGGCAGCTCGACCACCATGCGCCGGAGCACGAACCCGGGCGACACCCTGGCGACCACGGCGACCGCCGCCAATAGCAGGAGATATCCGCCGAAGGCGAGGAATCGTTCTCTTGGCGTGGCCACGACGACGATCGCGAACGCGGCCACCGCCAGCAGTTTGCACTGCGGCGGCAGCCGGTGCACGAGGGTGTCCCCCGGGCGGTAGAGCTGGTGGTGGTGTCCGGTGCCCACTTACGTGGTGACCTTCCGCCTTCGCCGGACGAGGTGGGCGATGCCCAGGCCGACGGCGAGCGTGATCAGCACGCCGAGCACGCCCGCGACCCCGACCGGGATGCCGCCGACGTCGCCGTAGTCGGCCAGCGCGAATCCGCCGAACAGGTGGTCGCTGGCCTGGCCGAGGAAGCCCTTGTCCTCGGCGACCCTCTCCAGACCGTCGGGGGAACTCGACGCGAAGAAGCTGACGATCCCCGCCAGCAGTAGCGAGACGATTCCCGCGCCCACCAGGAACGGCCGGATCGGCTTGGCCTCAGGCCCCTGCGGCGCTTCCACGACTCGCTCGCCGTCCGCCGTTCTGAGGACGAGGGGCCTGGTCAGGCCGCGTGCGCCGTACACAAGATCGGGGCGGACGGCCAGCACGCTGCTGACCGTCACGGCGGTGATCAGCCCCTCGCCGATGCCGATGAGCACGTGCGTGCCGCCCATGGCGGCGGCCACGGCGCCCGCGTCGATCGGCGCGGTCCCGCCGATCGCGAACAGCGCCGCGAAGGCCAGCGCCGAGACCGGCACCGACACCAACGCCGCCACGAACGAGCCGGCCACGATGGCCGCCCGGTTGGGCGCCACCCGCACGATCAGCCGGAAGATCCCCCACGCGACGGCGGCCGTCACGATCCCCATCAGGGTGATGTTGATGCCGAGCGCGGTCAGCCCGCCGTCGGCGAAGAAGAATCCCTGCACGAGCAGGACAACCGCCACGCAGAGGACCGCGGTATACGGCCCGACCAATATCGCGGCCAGCGCACCCCCGAGGAGGTGACCGCTGGTCCCCGCCGCGACCGGGAAGTTGAGCATCTGGACGGCGAAAATGAACGCGGCTACCAGCCCCGCCATCGGCGCGGTGCGATCGTCAAGCTCCTGCTTGGCGTTGCGCAGCGCGACACTCACCCCGGCGGCGGCCACCACGGCCGCCCCTATCGACACGGATGCGGTAAAGAACCCATCGGGCACATGCACGGCCATACCTCCGCGTACTTCTGAACCTTGCCCCCACAAGGTTAGAGCAGTTGCAAATAATTCGCATTAACGACGGACGTACGTACGGTTCACAGGCGGATTCTTCGGAAGGCGCGGCGGGCGAGGGTGAAGAGGGTGGCGCGGCGGACCGAGGTGCTCAGGCGGTGGCTGACCGCGGTCGCGTAGGGGCGGGTGGTCCAGCGCGTGGTGCCCTGCCACCAGGTGCGAGCGCGCTCCAAGCTTTTCGGTTCGACGACTTTGACGGGAAATCTCGCCATCGGTCCGCCCATGTCGAGTTCGAGGTAGGCGTCCCAGATCCCCCGGCCGAGCGGGCTGGTCTCGGCGGCGAAGGCCCGGGAACCGGTCGCGACGGCTTCCTCGTAGCGTTCCCTGCCGGTCCGGCGTTCCCGCCAGACCAGGCGCCGTACGGCTGCCGCCCCCGCCCGCCCACCCACCATGACCTGCCCTTCGATCCGAAACCTCCGCTCCACCCACTCGGTCCGGGTCAACCGCACCGACGCGGGCACCCGAACGACATGTCCCCCCACGTCCAGGCTCAGATTGCCGTACGGCCGGGTCAGGTACGGCAATGCCACCACCCCACCAGTGAATCGCGGCACGGGCCGGGTCGACCGCCGGTCCCGATCGGCGCCGAGCCGGCCGAGGCGGCGGATGCCCTCGCATTCGACGGCGACGAAGACGTCCCAGATGCCGGTAGCCAGGTCGGCCACGTCGATGGTGGCGCTGAACAGATCGGCGACCCGGGTGACGGGGATCCGGCATTCGGCCCGCTGGGAGCGTTCTTTCAGCAGCAGCCCGACGGTTCCCTCGAACCCGGACAGTTTCACGCTGCCGGAGATCTGCAGGCGGTCGCCGGTCCACTCCAGGGACGTCAGGCGGCGGCGGAGGGGGGCGGCCTGCACGCGCGCGAGCCGTACCAGCCGGTCGGGGTCGGTCAGCGAGGCGAGGCGGGTGTTGTCGGCGGCGCTCAGCCGGGCGCGGACGCCGTCGGTCAGCCATTCCTGGCAGAGGTCGGCCACCTCGACGGCGATCTTCTCGCGCGCGGACTCGTCGGCGGCCAGGAACGGCTCCCCCAGCTGGGCGAGCACGTCAAAGGTGAAATGCCGCAACAGCAGGTGATCGCGGAGCGGCCCTGGCGGCACATGCTGGATCATGCGCGCGATCGGGATCCTGGCCATCCGCAACCAGGCGAGCGGCTCCCGGCTGCCCGGCTCCTGCATGACGCTGGAACCGTCCTCCCGGTCCATCAGGTGATAGCAGTCGTAGTCGGCGACAATGGAGATCACGTCGGCATGGCAGTACGCGTGCACCGCGAACTCCATGTCCTCCCCGACCCGCAACGACTCGTCGAAACGGATGCGATGCCGGTCCAGCATCGTCCGGCGGAAGAGTTTGAAGACGTTCAAGCTGTTGTAGACCGTGCTGCCCTGCAACGTCACCCGGTCGGCGTTGGCCCGGAACATGGACGCCGGAGCCTTCCGGCCATGCCCGACGACCTTCCCCAGCACGATGTCCGACCCGTTCCGGTCCGCCGTCGCGAGCATCTTCTCCAGGGCGAACGGCCCCAGGTAGTCGTCGGCATCGCAGAAGAACACGTAGCGCCCGCGGGCCCGCGCCAGCGCACGGTTACGAGCCGAGCCCGGCATGCCCGTATGGTCCTGATGGACGACAGTGATGGCGGGATGATGCCGCGCGTACAGCTCCAGCAGCGACCGGGTGTCGTCCGTGGAACCGTCATCCACCACGATGATCTCTTTGCTGACCCGCTGGACCAGCAACGAGGTCAGGCAACGATCAAGAAAAGCCCGGCAGTTGTACGCAGGGACGAGCACACTGACATCAACGGGGTAGTCACTTAGCGCATCCATTGCGTTTCATTATGTAACCCATCGCAGCTCAGCAGGGCCGTCTTGACGATTTCCACACGCGAGGCGCTCCCGCTCAGCCCTCCTGGCGGTCCCCCGTCACGCCAGGGATGTCGAGAACGTGCCGCCCGTTCCGACATCCTCCATGAGAGGCCCATCGAGGGCCCGCCGACGAGGAGCCATCCATGAAGTATCTGCTGCTGATCCATGTCAACCCCGCCGCCCTGGACGCGCTCTCCGAGGAGGAGAGAACCGCCATCTTCGCCGAACACGACGCTTTCACCGCTCTCACCAAGGAGTCCGGCGAACTGGTCGGTTTCACCGCTCTCGCCGACCCTTCCAGCACCACCACCGTCCGGGTGCGGGACGGCGTTCCCGCCGTGACCGACGGCCCGTACGTGGAGGCCAAGGAGTTTCTAGCGGGTTACTACGTGATCGACTGCGACAAACCCGAACGCGCGACGGAACTGGCCGCCATGATCCCCGACGCCCGGCTGACCGCGATCGAAGTCCGCCCGGTCATGAACACCGGCGGCACCGAGATGTGACCGGCCGCGGGCCCCTGACACCCTGGTCAGGGGCCGCATCGTCGCGGATGGTCAGAGGCGCATATTTCCGGACATGTCGTCTCGAGGGGCCTCGGACGCCGTCTTCCGCCGGAGCCGTCGCCGGCCCACGATTCCTCCCGAAACCGCCAGCAGCACCAGGATTCCCGCGATCGTGTACCAGAGCCCGGCGCCGGACTCCTCGCTCTCGATCGGCAATCCCAAGGTCTCCAGCCGGTCGGAGTGGGCCGCGCAGACCACCGGCCGGTCGCTGCTCTTGTTCGAGGCGCAGGCCACGACCGTCAGCCGTTGCATCTGCGGGGCCTGCGGTCCCACCTGGGCGGTCACGCTGAACTCGGCCTCCTCCCTCCCCGACAGTTTCTTGCTCCACTCGATCCGCTTCGTCGAGGCCGTGGCCTCAGGAGTCGTGGAGAGCACTTCGAGCCCTGGCACCGTGGTCTGGAAGACCCGCAGTTCCGGCGTTTCGGTGTCTCCGGTGTTGCTGATCTTGATCGTGTAGGTGAGCCGGTCGCCCTGGCGCACGCTGGTTTGCCCGTTGTCGATGGAGATGTTCAGCGGGAGCGTGGCCTCGGGCTCACGCGCCACGGACGCGTGGGCCGCGCCCATCCCGGACTGGGCGGCGATCAGCGTGACCGCCACCGCGACGTGGGCGCGGGACACGCGCCGGCGCGAATCCCGTGTGCCGGCTCTCCGGACACAACTGACCCGAAAGACCATTTAAACAATACCTTTGACTAGAAATACTCTCGCACATCGGCGCCGCCGTGCGCGAATAGGACGGGCCAATAATAGGCCGGTGGATGAGAATCCACCGGCCCTGAAGAACGCCTTCGATTAAAGAGTGTTCGTGACGTAGTTGAGCGTGACGGTGTAGGTGTCCGGGCGGACGAACGGAATGGTCATCCGGTAGTTATTGGTGATCGCATCGCCCCCCTCGGCCGACGCCGACGCCTTGCTGGCCACCACGAGCGGCGTTCCAAAGGTCAGCGGCGCGAAGGTTCCCGCCTGGGCCGGGCCGTCGACCTGAAGGAGGTTCGCCGGGATGGTGTCGGTGTTGCCGACGATCCCCCCGGTGAGGTTGGCGGCGGCCGGAGCGACGGTGACGTTGTAGCCCGCGAAGTTGTTGGTGGTCACCTCCATGGAGACCGGAGTCCCGCCGGTTGTGGGTGTCTGGCCTGGCGATCCCGTCAGGGTGAACGATGCGGTGAGGTCGGTCAGCGTGATCGAGGAGGAGACCTCGATGTTGGCCGTCGTGTTCCCCGTGTCGGTGTCCGCCAGGGCGGGGGACACTACCGACTCCAGCGCTCCCACGGTCAGCACGCCGGTCAGAGCCAGAGAAAGGCACACAATACGCGCATTCCGCATTGTTGACATATCGACTCTCCTTAGAGTTTTCATTCCAGCCGGGATGATCACCGTACCGAGTGCCAGGCAAACCTCTTTTATGAAGACGTTAAGGCGGCAATATCAGTCATATCGCTACATGGAGAATCTCTGTCATTGTGTGCTGGTGATGTAGTCGAGGCTCGCCGAATAATTCCCGGATGGGACGAATGGGATATCGATCTCATAATCGGTGCTCAGCGGATCGCCGTGTGGTGCCGATGGGGTGGACTGATCGTGCACGGAGACCGGCTCGGTGCTGGAAAGCGGGCTGAAGGGGGTCGTCCCGCTCTTCCGTACCTTCAGCGCTGAGATGGGGATCGTGGCGGCGATTCCGGGCGCGGTGAATTCCGGCGAGGCGGCGCTCACGGCGACGTTGTAACCGCCGGGGCTGTTGGTGATCACGGTCATGGTCACGGCGCCGTCCCCGCGCACGGTGGCGGCCGGGACGCCCGTCAGGGTGAAACCGCTGGTGAGGTCGGCCAGCGCGAGGCTCTGCGCGATGACGGGGACGCTGCTGGCGCAGCGGGGGTCGGTGCCTTCGTCCGGGCAGGTGCTCCCCCGGGTGTCCGAGCTGACGGTGTTGACCAGGGTGGCGTTCCCGCCGCTGGGGCTGGTGGTGACGCTGTAGGTGATGGTCGCGGTGGCTCCGACGGCGAGGTCGCCGGTCCAGGTCAGGGTGGGCGCGTCGTAGTCGACCGTGCCGCTGGTGGCCGACGCGTCGTTGTTGTACGTGGCGTCGTCCAGCACCCCGCCCAGCGCGTCGGTGAAATCGGCCCCGGTATAAGGGGCTTGTCCGGTGTTGGCGACCGTCACCGTGTAGGCGACCCTGCCGCCCGCGACGATTGTCCCGACGTCCGCCGTCTTGATGATCGTGAGCGCGGGGACCAGGATCGCGACCGTGGCCGTACACGCGGCCGGGCAGGTGTTGCCGGGCGTGGTGGAGGTCACCGTGTTGAAGATGAACGCGTCGCCTGGATAAGGATCGCGGATGGTGACGGAGTAGGTGATCGTGGCGGCGGCGCCGATGCCCAGGTCTCCCGTCCAGGTCAGGTTGGGACTGGTGTAGTCGACATCGCCGACGTTGGTGGCCGCGTCGTTGTTGTAGGCGGCATCGTTGAGCACACCCGTGAGCGAGTCGGTGAATTCCGCCCCCGTGTACGGCGTCTGCCCCGAATTGGTGACTGTCACCGTATAAGTCACGACATCACCCGGCTCAGCCGTCGCCACATCCGCCGTCTTGACGATCGTCAGCTGCGGCTCAAGGATCTCCACTGTCGTCACACACGACGGATCACCAGGACAGTTGCTCCCCTCCGTCGTGGAAGTGACCGAACTGGTCAAATTCCCGCTCGCCGGATCGTTCACCGTCACCGACGCGGTCGCGGTCATCGTCTCCCCCACCGCCAGCGCACCCGACCAGGTCACCAATCCGGCCTCGTCGAACGCCAAACCTCCCGAACTCGCCACCGCGTCATTGTTATAGGTCGCCTTCTCCAACGCCTCCGCCAGCGAGAACGTGAAGCCCGCCCCCGAATACGGCACCTCACCCGAGTTCGTCGCCGTCACCGTGTACCGCACCACACCTGTCGGAATCGTCGTGGTGGCATCCGCCGTACTCGTCAGGGCCAGGGTGGAGACCGGCACGGTGCGCGTGCAGCGAGGGTCGGAACCAGCGGCCGGGCAGTTGCTGCCCGCGCTGGTCGAGGACACCGTGTTGATCAGGCGTTTGTCGCCCGGGTCCGGCGATCGCACGGTCACCGAGTAGGTGATGGTCGAGGAGCCGCCGGGGGCGAGCGCGCCGGTCCAGTTGAGGTCCGAACCGGAGGGTGAGACGGCTCCGGTCGTCGCGGCGGCGTCGCCGGTGTAGACGGCGTCGTCCAGCACGCCGGAGAGCGAGTCGGTCAGCGTCGCCGCCGGATAGGAGGTCTGCCCGGTGTTGGTCACCGTGATCGTGTAGCCCACGGTGGCGCCTGGCGTCGTCGTGGCGGCGTTCGCGTTCTTCACGATGGTCAGCGCGGGCGTCAGGACGGCGACCGTGACCGTGCAGGCCGAGTCGGGGCAGTTGTTCCCGGCGGCCGTCGAGGAGATCACGTTGATCATGATCTTGTCCCCGGGGTCCGGATCGCGGACCGTGACCGAGTAGTTGATCGTCACCGTCGCGCCGACGGCGATGTCGCCGGTCCAGGTCAGGATCGGGCTGTCGAAGGAGAGGCTTCCGGTGGTCGCGGTGGCGTCGTCGTTGTACACGGCGTCGTCGAGCAGGCCCGCGAGCTGGTCGGTCACGCTGATCCCGGTGTACGGCGTCTCGCCGGTGTTCTCAAGCGTGACCGTGTACGCGACCGTCCCGCCGGGAACCGTCGTCGGCGCGGCGGCGGCCTTGGTGATCGTGAGCCCGGGGATCAGGACCTGCACGCTGGCGGAACACCGCGGATCGGAGTTACCGGTCGGACAGTTACTCCCGGGCGTGTCGGAGATAGAGGCGACGACTACGTCCCGGTTGCCGTCGTCAGGATTCTTGACGGTGAAGGAGGATGTCAGCGTGACCGTGGCGCCGACCGGGATGTTGCCCGTCCACACCAGTCCGGTGGGACTGATCGACAAGGTCCCGGAGGTGACCGTCTCGTCCCCATTGGGGATGACATCGTCCAGCAGATCGTCGCCGTTGTAGGCGACGCTGATTCCCATGTACGGGGTCTGGCCGGTGTTGGTGAACGTGCTGGTGAACTCGATCACTCCGGCCGGCGTGGTGGTCGTGACGTTCGCGCTGTTGTCGATGGTCAGGTCGGAGACGGTGACCGTGTCCGTACAGCGCGGGTCATCGCCGCCCGAGGGGCAGTTACTCTGCGGCGACGTCGAGGTCAGCACGTTGGTCAGGATCTCGTCTCCGGTCGCCGCGGTCTTCACGGTCACCGAGTAGGTGATCGTGACCGAGCCCTCGGCCGGAACGTCGCCGGTCCAGGTGAGGTCGGGCGCGGTGTAGCCCACAGTTCCCGCGCCAGCGGCGGCGTCGTTGTTGTAGTCGGCGTCGTCGAGCACCCCGGTCAGCGGGTCGGTCAACGTCGCGCCGAGATAGGGCGTGGCAGCGGAGTTGACGACGGTGATCGTGTAGCTGACGACGCCGCCCCGGACGGTCGAGGTCACATCGGACGTCTTGCGGAAGGTCAGAGCGGCCGCGTCGGCGACGGCGACGGTCACCGTACACCGGGAATCGGACGACCCCGACGGGCAGTTGCTGCCCGGAGTGGTGGAGACGGCCGTGTTCGCGAGGTTCCTGTCACCGAGGTCGGGATTGTTGACGGTAACCGTGTAGGTAATGGTCGCGACCGCGCCAAGCGCCAGGTTCCCGCTCCAGGTCAGCGTGGGAGCCGTGTAGCCGACCGTGCCCACGTCGGCGGCGGCGTCGCCGTTGTAGACGGCGTCGTCGAGAATGCCGGACAGGTCGTCGGAGACGTTGGCGGCGGTGTAGGCGGTCTGCCCGCTGTTGGTGACCTTGAGGGTGTAGGTGATGGTGTCGCCGTCCACCGCCGTCTCCTGGTCCGCGGTCTTGACGATGGTGAGCGCCGGCGTGAGGACGGTGACACTCGCCGAACAGGCCGGGTTGCCCTGTCCCGGCGGGCAGGTGCTACCGTCCGCGTCCGAGCTGACCGTGTTGAACACCAGCTTGTTGCCCGGATCAGGGTCGCGCACGGTCGCGCTGTAGGTGATGACTGCGGTGCCGCCCACCGGCAGGTCGCCGGTCCAGGTCAGGATCGGGCTGGTGAAGTCGAGGGAGCCGACGGTGGCGCTCGCGTCGTTGTTGTACGTGGCGTCGTCGAGCAGCCCCGACAGGTCGTCCCTGGTCACGGCCCCGCTGTACGGCGTCTGCCCCGTGTTCTCCACGGTCACCGTGTAGTTGATTGTTCCGCCGGGAACCTGGGTGGCCGTGTCCGCGGCCTTGCTGATGGACAGCTCGGGTTGCAGGACGTCCAGCCGGGCGGTACAGCGGGGATCGGAGCCGCCGCTGGGGCAGTTGTTCCCCGGGGCGGCGGAGACGAGCGTGCCGGTGAGGACCTTGTTCCCCGGGTCCGGATCCTGCACGGTGAGGCCGCCGGTGACGGTGACGACGCCGCCTACCGGGATGTTCCCGGTCCAGGTGATACCGGTGGGCCCCAGCGTGAGCGTGCCCGTGCTGGCGACCTGGTCGCCCAGGGGGACGGCGTCGTCCAGAACGTCACCGCTCGCGGCGAAGACAGTGATTCCGGTGTACGGCGTCTGCCCGGTGTTGGTGAAGGTTGCGTTGAGCCGTACCACCGAGTCGGGGGTGGCGGTGGGTTCGGCGAAGCTCTGCTCCAGGATCAGCCGGGACAGTCTGACCGTGGTCTGGCAGCGGGTGTCGGTGCTTCCCGCCTGGCAGTTGTTGCCTTGCGCGGTCGAGGTGAGGGTGTTGGTGAGCAGCCCGTCGCCCGGATCCAGAGCGCGAACGGTCACGGTGTAAGTGATGGTCGACGAGTCCCCGACGGCCAGGTCGCCGGTCCAGGTGAGCGTGGGCGCGTTGTAGTCGACCGTGCCGCTGGTGGCCGCCGCGTCGTTGTTGTACGTGGCGTCGTCCAGCACCCCGGCCAGCGGGTCGGTGAAACTCGCTCCGGTGTAGGGGACCTGTCCGGCGTTGGTGACCGTGACGGTGTATTCGACGGTGCCGCCTTCCGTGACCGTCGAGGTGTCTGCCGTTTTGGTGAGGGTGAGAGCCGGGACCAGGACGGTGACGAAAACCGTGCACCGGCTGTCGCTACTCCCGGCCGGGCAGGTGTTGCCTGGCGTGGTGGAAGTCACCGTGTTGGAGATGAACGCGTCACCCGGATAGGGATCACGGATGGTCACGGTGTAGGTGATCGTGGCGACCGCGCCGATGCCCAGGTCGCCGGTCCAGGTCAGGGTAGGCGCGCTGTAGTCGACCGAGCCGCTGGTAGCCGCTGCGTCGTTGTTGTAGACCGCGTCGGTCAGCACCCCGGTGAGCGAGTCGGTGAAAGCAGCCCCCGTGTACGGCGTCTGCCCCGAGTTGGTGACCGTCACCGTATAAGCCACGACATCACCCGGCTCAGCTGTGGCGACATCTGCCGTTTTTTCGATCGTCAGCTGCGGAACAAGGATCCCCACCGTCGTCGCGCACGCCGGATCACTGCTACCTACCGGACAGTTGTTCCCTGTCGTCGTCGAGGTGAGCAAAGTGGTCAAATTCCCGGTCGCCGGGTTGTTCACCGTCACCGACGCCGTCATGGTGGCCGTCTCCCCCACGGCCAGCGCACCCGACCACGTCAGCGACCCGGCGTCGAACGTCAAACCCCCCGAAGTCGCCACCGCGTCATTGTCATAGGTCGCATTCCCCAACGCCCCCGCCAGCGAGAACGTGAAACCCGCCCCCGAATAGGCCGCCTCACCCGAGTTCGTCGCCGTCACCGTGTACCGCACCACACCTGCCGGAACCGTGGTGCTGGAATCCACCGCGCTCGTGAGCGTCAGTTGCGGGACGCGCACCGGGACGGTTCTGGTGCAACGCGGGTCGGTGGGGCAGTTGCTGCCCTCGCTGGTCGAGGTCACCGTGTTGGCCAGGCTCTTGTCGCCCGGATCCGGGGATCGGACCGTGACCGAGTACGTGATGATCGCGGATGCGCCCGCCGACAGGTTTCCGTTCCAGCTGAGGATCGGGGCGCTGTAGGAGGCCGTACCCGAGGTGGCGGCGGCGTCGGCGTTGTAGGTCGCGTCGTCGAGCACGCCGGACAGCGGATCGGAGAAGTCGGCCGCCGGGTAGGCGGCGCCGCCTGTGTTGGTGACCGTGATGGTGTATTCGACGGTGTCACCTGGGGACGCTGTCGACGGGTTCGACGTCTTCACGATGGTCAGTTCGAGCAGGCCGACGCTCGCCCGGCAGCGGGAGTCGGTGCTGCCGGACGTGCAGTTCGCCCCGAGCGTGGGCGAGGTGACCGTGTTGGCGAGAGTGCCGTCTCCTCCGGATTCCACCGTCACGGAGTAGGTGATGGTGGCGACGGCGCCCGGGGCGAGGGTGCCCGTCCAGGTCACGTTCGGGTCGTCGTACGCGGCCGAACCCTGCGTGGCGGCCACGTCGCCGTTGTAGGTGGCGTCGTCGAGCACGCCCGTCAGCGGATCGGTGAAGGTCGCCCCCGTGAACGTGCTCGGCCCGGTGTTGTTGACCGTGATCGTGTAGTTGACGGTGGTGCCCGCCGCAGCCGCCGTCTTGTCGGCCGTCTTGGTGATGATCAGCGGACCGACCCCGACGACCAGGGTGACCGCCTTGGTGTCGCTCTGGTCGTTGGCATCGGTGACCCTGACCGTGAAGGGGTAACTCCCGGCGGTCGTGGGTGTGCCCGACAGCAACCCTGTCGCCGAGTTCAGCGTGAGACCGGGCGGCAACGTGCCCGAACTCACCGACCACACGAACGGCGCCGTACCCCCCGAAACGGTCAGCTGATCGTTGTACGGCACGCCCACTTGCCCGCCCGGCGGCGCGGGAAAGTTCAGCGTCGGGCTGGCGACGACGACGAGCGTCACCGCTCTCGTGTCGGCCTGGTTGCCGGAGTCGGTGATCTTGACCGTGAAGGGGTAGCCTCCGGCGGTCGTCGGAGTGCCGGAAAGCAGCCCTGTCGCCGAGTTCAGCGTGAGACCGGGCGGCAACGTGCCCGAACTCACCGACCACACGAAAGGTGCCGTACCTCCAGAAAAGGTCAACTGGTCGCTGTAGGACACGCCAGCTTGCCCGCCCGGCGGTGGGGGAAAGGTCAGCGTCGGATTGGCGTTGGGGGTCACCGCGCCGGACGGTAGCGAGGCGGGGCCGGGACCGGCCAGGTTCACGGCTGTCACCGTGAAGGTGTAGGCGGTTCCGGGGGTCAGGCCGGTGATGGGCTCGGTCGTGGCGGTGCCGGAGAAGGTCTGCGTCGGCTGGGCCACCGCGCCGATGTAGGGCGTGACCACGTACGAGGTGATCGGGCTGCTGCCGTTGGCCGGAGCCGTCCAGGTCAGAGTGGCCGAGGCGTCCCCGGCGGTGGCGGCGGTGATGGTCGGCCTGCCTGGAACCGTATAGGGGACGACGGCGTTGGACTGCGCGCTCGCCGTGCTCGTGCCGATGGCGTTGGTGGCCTCCACGGTGAAGGTATACGAGCCGCCTGCCGTCAATCCGGTCAAGGTCCGGGTGGTCGTGGAGGCGTCGAAGGACTGCGGCGCCTGCGCGACCCCGCCGAGGTAGGGCGTCACGATGTAGCCGGTGATCGGGCTGCCGTGGCTGCTGGGAGCCACCCAGTTCACGGTGGCGCTGGTGACGCCCGCCGTCGCCGTGGGGGCGGCCGGGGTGGCGGGTTTGTCGGTGTAGACGAAGTTCGCGGCCCCCGCGACGCCCTGCGTCACCATGGTCACGGTCACCGTGTCCGCCGACGCGCGGGCCGGCATCGAGGAGATGTTCAGGGTGCCGTTGGGATTTACAGTGAAACATCCGGCCGCGGGACCGGAGGGGCAGGGCAGCAGGGTGACGGGCGTGCCGACGCGCTGCTCGGCCACGGTGCCGATCTCGATGGCGGTCGCGCCGGTGATGTTGGAGCCGCCGACCGTGACGGCGATCCCGCCCGCGATCGTGCTGGTGGCGGGGGTGACGGTGATGCCGGACGGGGTGGCCGGAATCGTCCCGGCGGTCGTCGTCTGCGCGATGGCGGGGTTGGCGTCGTTGGAGGACGCGACCGCGATGGAGGAGGACTGGATCAGTGTGGGCGTGACGCTGCTGCCGGTGACGATGCCGACCACGGTGATGGCGGGCAGGGTCGTCCCGGCGGCGAACGGGGTGGAATTGTTCGTACAGGTGATCTTCTGCCCGGCCGGGGCCTGGCACGTCCAGCCGCTCCCGAACGCGCCCACCGGCACGACACCCGTCGGCAACGTCTCCGTCACCGAGATCGGGGACGTCTCGTTCTCGCCGGAGGCGCCCACCCCGGCGACGACCGTGTAGGTCACCGGATCGCCCGGCTGCGGAGACGATCCGTTGTAGCTCGTCTGGGCGACGGTGAGCCCGGGGACGGGGTTGAAGCTGACCACCTTGGCGCTGTCGATCTCGTGGAAGTCGGTGAGAGAACCCGTCGAGGCCACCCAGCCGAACGCGAGCTGGCGGGGAATGCCGGCGGAGGTGGTCCAGGTGGAGGACGGGTAGAGGGAGGGCGGGACGGAGGGGAGAGCGCCGTCCAGCGTCCTGGTGCTCCCGCCTACGGGCGTGAACACCACCTTGTACATGCCGGAGGCGACGGTGAGGCCCGACGCGGTGACGATGCTGGCCGCGGTCGGATTGATGACGATCTCGACGGGCACCTGGGCGGCGGCCCGGTTGGCGCCGCGCAGGGCGACCGCCGGGGAACTGGTGGTGGTCGCGGTGCTGTTGATCGCGCAGTAGCCGACCGTGCCCGCTCCCGGGCCGCGCACGACCACCTGGCCCGGGACCCGTTCGCCTGTCGTGCTGATGTACGCCGGATTGGTGCAGCCGCTCCCTTGATAGACGCTGTTGCTGAAATTTCCGTACACGTCGAAGCCGAAGCCGAGGTAGGCGTTCGCCAGACCGGGGCCGCCCGCGTACGACGAGTAGCCCAGCGCGCCGCCGCTGCGGCCGATATTGGCCGGAGACAGGGGGTTGGCGGGATCCACGGCCGCGACCATGAACGTGAGCCCTTCGGCGGAGGTGCCGCCGTACTGGTAGGCGTTGAACGTCACATCCAGGCCCGCCGAGGTCGGCATGCTGATCGCGCCGAAGAGGCCGCCCTCCTGGTTCGTCGAGTTGCCGGTGAGGCGCAGCGTGCCATGCCCGGTCGCGTCGGTGTTGGTCGTGCAGCTGTGCAGGCCGGAACCGGTGTTCCCGGTCGCGGTCAGGCAGGCCACATTCGTGCCGCTCTGGCCCGTGGGCAGGGCGGGCAACGACACCGGGAAGGCGGGGACCGGCGTGTTGGTCTTGAACGGCTGGTTGAACAGCATGGTTCCCGCCGCGTACGCGACGCGGTCCGGCAGGTCGGCGAGGGTCGCGAGCAGACCCACGGTGAGCGCCTGGGCGGCCAGGCGGCGGAGGCGGTACCTAGACATGGGTGTCGTTGTCAGTCCCGTTCAGGGCGATCGCGGCGGCGAGTACCCGGGCTCGGTAGCGGCGCCGTACGAACCAGGCGAGCAGGAACGCGGCCAGCAGGGCGGCGAGGCCGATGCCCAGCAGGTGCAGCGGGAGCACGATGATCCGCACCGTGCGGGTGGAGTCACCGGCGGACAGGGTGGCGTGGCAGACGCACATCAGCAGGGGGTCCCAGCGGGTGGCCACCTCGCGGGTCGCGCCGCGCACCACGGTGAAGTCGGGGAACGGCACGGCGGAGCCGCCGACCTGGGCGTGCAGGCGGGAGGACGCGCGGAAATCCCGGTGTACGGTGCCGGTGCTGCGAATCCTCGCGGTGAGGGGCACGGGGCCGCCCAGCACGAACTCCGGCGCCTGGAGTCCCGCGATCTCGACCGAACTGTCGACAGGGCCGGGGACGGTGACGAAGACCGGGGTGGCGATGCCGCGGTTGATTCTGATGTTCGCCGCGTTCTGGGCCGCGGGGACTTTGAAGATCAGCGCGAACTGGTGGTCGCCCGGTTCGGGGTCTGGGGGCATCTTGACCCGGACGGTCACCGTCCGGGTCGTGCCCGCGGCCATCCGGAAGTTCGCCGGCTCGGCGGCCGCCCAGGCGGCGGCCGCGTAGGACGCGTTCGGCTGGAAGTTCAGCGCGCCGTTCTCGCCCGCGGTGAAGTCGGCTTTCTCGACGGTGACGTCGAACGCTGAGCGGCCCTTGTTGGTGAGCTGGAAACGCTGGGCGGTGGTGGTCGTGCCCGCCGGGATGACCAGGCGGGTGGGGCTCACCTGCAGGGAGAAGTTCGGCTGAGGTGGGGTGTGGGCGAGGGCTGGGGCCTCAGCCCAGAAGAGGCAGAGGACGCCGCCCATCGCCAGCCAGCGCCCGGCACATCGAACGGTGCGGTTCAAATTAGACGCTCCAGAGAGTGATCAGCTCTAGAACGTAGCTATTTGATCACCAAGGGGCTTGCTCGGGTGCGGTCGTGGATTCCCTTTGGTGTCTCTCGAAAGGGTATGGGGGCGGGAACTTTTCGCTCTAAAGGCCGTGGATCGGGCGTGGGGGTTCCGCGTGAATGGCAACTGGCTGTGACATCTACCACCAACTGGGTAAATCCACCTGGAAACGAATTATCCGTTGATGGATTACGAACGTGGACAGTCGTTTATTTGGGGGAATAATGGGTGGGTGGAGGATATCTTCGGCGGTTGGTGTGGGGATGGTGCTGCTGTTCTGGGTGCCTGTGGCGTATGCCTCCGTCGCCGAGGGAGGACCGGACGGCGGGCAGGAATCGTTCTCGACTTCCACGGAGGTCTCAGTACGCGTCCTCCCGCCCGGCGGCGCTTCACCCTCGCCTGGCCCTCCACCGACCGGCCGCGATTCGCACGATCCTTCGACCTCACGAGACCTTTCGCCTACTGACTCGACCTCACGTGACAGTTCGTCCACCGGTGGCAACTCGACCTCACGTGACGCTACGTCCGCCGGTGGCGATTCGACCTCGCCTGATCGTCGATCACCTGGGGGCGGTGCATCCCGCCATGATCCGGACTCACCGCACAGCGGTCCTGGCAGTTCGCGATCATCTGGATCCGGCCTGCTGCCATTCACCGGCACACATGGCCTCACGGTCCTGATCTCAGGCGGAATCCTAACCGTCCTGGCAGGAGCCCTGCTCGCCTTGATCTCGATACGCCGAAACGGCGCCGAATAACGGCGAGCAACCATTCATTCCGCTAGGCGTTAATGGGAACGCCCACGACGGCGTTCCCATTAACCTAGAACGGCCAGCCGGCCGAATTTCCCCGCTCCAGCAGGGGGATCAGCTTGAAGGTCGCGTCCGACATTCCACCGAACTCGTGCCTGTTGGCCTTACCCGTGGGCATCGCCGCGTGGCGGTAACCCTGGAGGTTGAAACCGTACATCGGGATGTGCTTCGGAACGGCTTCGGTGACATTGCCGCCGTACCCGTTCATGGTCTGCATGTCGGACAGGATCACGACGCGGTCGTGGCCCTGGTAGGTGCGGCGGATCGACTCGGCGATCTGGGTGCCGTGCCCCACCTCGCCGATACGACCGCAGAACCTGCCGACTTCCTTGAGCACGGACGCGCCCGCGTTGATCTTGTGCAGGAACACGCCGTCGGCGAACCCGCACAGGTCCACCTGCTCGCCCTTCGCCGCCAGCGTGACACCGAACAGGGCCGCCGCCTGGACCGGAGTCACGGTCGACCTGGCCGAGATCGCGCCACCGCTCATCGACGCGGACGTGTCCACCAGCACGAGCGTACGCCCGCCGAACGTCGGCACATTCTGGGTGGCCAGCGACAGCGCCTTGTCCAGCGCGTAACCCCAACGCAGCGACGGAGCCGCCTGGTAGGCCGAGTAGAACCGGAACGGCAGCTGCCGCGACCGCGCCACCTCATCCGGGTCGGAGAGCTTCGCGATCACCCCGTTGGCGACCTCATCACTGATCCCCGCTTCGTCGAAATTGCGCAGGTTACGCAGATTGGCCATGTAGCCCATGGACGGCAGAATCGCCTCCCATGCCTGGGCGTCCATCGGCCCCTGCAGCCAGCCCGCCAGCGCCTCCCAGGTGATGCCCGCCGCCGCGAGCCGCTCCGGCTCGGAGAGCACCGCTCGCCGCTCCCCCACCGGCAGAGCAAGCAGCTCGGCACGGGCGCGGAGCATGCGCAGCGCCTCCGGAATCGGCTTGTCACGGCCATGCCGGCGGTCGAGCGCGTGCGCGAACAGGTCGCCCTGCCAGCTCACCTTGTCGGCGTGCGGAGCCGGGTGCACCAAATCGACGACGTCACCGAACCGGAAACCCTTGGAGTCGCTGTCGTACTTCGCCAGGTTCCGCTCGGAGTAGAGCCGCCGCACCGCGTCGGCGACGCCGCGCTTGACCGGCTTCGGGATGGTACGGCCATAGCGGGACGTCCAGTAAGCGAGCGCCTCACCCGGCTCGTCCGCTCGCTGGAGCACGCCATCGACCAGCTCCCGGTTACCCCCGTGCAGACCGGCCGCCAGGCGCGCCCGTACCGACTCCAGCGCCGCGACCACCGGCGCGGACCGCATGTTCGCGGTGCCACGCAGCCACGGCAGGAACCGCGACATCCAGTCCACGTCCTCCACGGCAACCTGGTGGACCAGCGCGCGGAACCGCTCGTCACGGGCGCCCGCCTTCTCGTAGAAGGTGTCCTCGCCGACCATGTTCGAAATCGCGAGAAGGAAGAGCTCGCCCTTGGCGTCACGTACGTATCCGGGCGCGCCCTCGTGCGTGAGACCGGTCGGATTGGCCTCCGTGGTAACCGGACTGAACACGGCCGCCTGGGCCTTGCCGGAATTGAACTTTGACATGAAAGGGCCCCTTCCTTAAAATGGGGAGAGGCCCAATCTTCAGAAGTCGTGCCCGAGATCAAGGCGGCGACGGACACTAAGCGCTCTACCAAACTGAGCTACGTCCGGCGGGAGGGCCGGGCGGCAGGATTCGAACCTACAACCTCTCGATCTCGAATCGAAGGAACCGTAGCCTGCGCACCGGGCACGCTGCTGAGATTGTGCCTCTCCGAGATCAGAGTGCCAGCGGTTGTCCGGGTTCTTCACACCCCTCGGCCAGACCCGAAATCCGGATCCACCCGAGCGGGCGTGAAGAAGTAACCGCAAACGACGCACCGGAGAGGTGCATATGAAGTTGTTCACCACGCCAATATCGGCGCGATGAGCTCCGCCAGCTCTTGGCAGGAATAAGCAACCGGAACTTTCGCGCCTGAAGCATTTCCTACGTTATCCGGTTCCCTGCGACATCACATCTGAATATTGCGCCACCCTTTGGAGGCGCTGCGACAGTGCGCCTTTCATGCTCTACAGCTTCAGGTCGAGCCAGACGAGGCGGTGGTCGGAGCTGGGGAAGGGGAAGACGCCGGAGAGGCGGGACAGCGGGTCGGTTGAGACCGGCCAGAAGACGCCTCCGCCTGTTGTCTTCAGCCACTTGGCGGGGAGCACGTAGTCGGCCCGGAGGTTGCCTGGCGCCGTGTCCGCGAAGTCCGCCGTGTCGTACTTGGGGTCGCCGGTGTGGGTCGCGTTCGCTCCGCCCTGCAGGGCCGACGCCTCCGCGGCCCCATCGCTGGAGGGCGTGAAGCGACTGTTGATCTTCGGGTGCTCGAGCAGCTGCTGGATCGCCTGGCCGTAGCTGTCGCCGTCGTTGGGGTCGGCGTTCTCGTCGCCCGCGATCACGAAGGCCTCGCCGGGCTTGAGCCCGCCGCGCCGGCCGCGGTCGTCGTAGATGTAACTGTGCCCGGGACGCACGTAGTCGGCCCAGAACCGGATCTCGTCGTGGTTACGCCGGCCGTTGCGGTCCTCCGCCCCGTCGAAGGTGGGCGGCGTCGGGTGGCTGACCAGGAAGTGCACCGACTGCTTGCCGATCCGGATGGGCAGGTCCCAGTGGGTCTTGGAGGACAGGCGGAACACCGCGAGCTCCTCCGCCGAATACCAGTCGGCGGGTGCGGCGGTCGCGGCGTCGTCCGGCAGGAGGGCGCCGGGCATGTCCTTCCAGAGGAACTTCTGGAAGGTCCGGGCGTTCCGGAGGTCGATCGGGTACTTCGAGTAGACCACCAGGCCGTACTGGCCGGGGAAGTTGCCGAAGCCGAGGGCGTCGTCGCCGTAGCCGGGGGCGCCGGGCGTGGTGACGGTCGCGCCGTTGTTGTTGAGGTCGAAGCCGGAGGCGATGCCGGTGTTGCTCGGCGCGGTGAAGCGGTACCGGTACGAGATGGGTTTCGCGCCGCCCTGCCCGACCGACAGGTAGTTCTGCTCGAAGAGCCGCGCGGCCGTGCCGTTCTCGTCGTAGTCGAACTCGTTGATGAGGACCACGTCGGGCCGCGCGCGCTGGATGATCTCGGCGATCACCTTCGCCTGGGTGTTCGCCGGCGTGGACAGGTCGCGGACCAGGTCGCCTTCCGCGTTCCGGTTGAGAGACGCGTTGAAGGTGGCGAAGCGCACCTTCTCCGAACCTTTGGTGCGGTGGCCATTGTCCGCGGTGGCCGTACCTGCCCACAGGGGGGCGATAGCCACTGCCGCGGCGACGGCCAGGACACGCCGGAAGATCATGATTACTCCTACGATTGGATTCAGGCGGATCATGGCATTTATGGCCATAGGCACCTATGGCCCGAATCCTCAACAACCCCCGTGACAAATTGGCAACCGTATGGCAACCGCCAGCCTGCGAGTTCCTTGCCGGTCGCCCTTCGCCACGACTACAGCGAGAGATCAGAGCACCACAGAGACAGTTTTTTGTAGCGCTGGACGAAGGATTTCATCTTGCTGAAACCTAAGGTGGGAGCGTGCTGGGTAGAGTCCCGACATCCTCGACAACGTTGATCCATTCATCGGCATCGCGGCCACCGACCTGCCTGAAGCGCGCGGTCTGGCCGCTACTTGGTGGTGGCCGAAACCTCAGGTAGGCAACACCCATCCGGGTGCTACGTCGCCGCTGGGCATGGTTTCGGCCTGCGCCTATTCGGGTGCGTACCCAACCGGATACGGGCGGTACCGGAAGAACACCGAGGGCGTGCCCGAGGAGATGTTCGAGAAGCTGCAGGCGTCCGGGTTCACCCATTTCCAGCAGTCCGGCACCGGCGCGATCCGCAAGTACTACAACTACGTCCGGGTCACCCCGATGGTGCAGCCGCTGGACGTGCTGGGCGAAGCCTGGCCGCTGCGCGACGAGGTGGCGGAGGCGGGCTACTACGCGGCCACGCTCGACACCGGGGTTCGCTGCGAGCTCACCGTGGGCACCAAGGTCGCCGTGCATCGGTACACGTTTCCGGAGCACAGCAGCGCTCGGGTCGTGATCGACCTGTCCTGTGGTGGCTTGGCCATCGAACTCGGCCGGACGGTGCCGTTGCGGGCACAGGTGGAGAACATGGGTCACGGCCGGGCCCAGGGCACGGTGGTGATGGAGGGTGTCCCGCTGTCGGTGTACGTGGAGGTCGACAGCCCGGGCTGGCGGCAGATGCTCTGGTACGACCGGCGGCTCATCGACGGCGGCACCCGCCTGGACTTCGACAGCATCCGGCACACCACGCTGCGACCTTTCGGCATGCTCTTCATGGGCCCGGCCGTAGCGGGGCAGACCATCGAGGTGCGGCTCGGGTTCTCGCTGCGCGGGTGCGACCAGGCGCGAGAGAACCTGGAACGCGAGTGCGGGCACGCGCGCCCGGCGTTCAACGCGGTACGTTCCCAGACCCAGGTTCGCTGGGGCGATCACCTCGACCGCGTCCGGGTCGAGGGTGGCACGCCGGCCCGCCGCACCGTGTACGCGACGGCGCTCTACCACGCGCTGATCAAGCCGTGCTTCGGCGACGACGAGAGCCCGTTCTGGCCGACCCCTGGACCGTACGCGTTCGACGTGTGCACCATGTGGGACATCTACAAGACGCAGCTGCCGCTCCTCGCGGCCATCGTCCCGGACCGGGCCGCAGACCTGCTGGAGTCGCTGATCAGGGTCTGCGAGGAGGAAGGCAACTTTCCCATCGGCTACCGGATGGCTCGCGGCGCCGACCGGTTCTTCCGCCAAGGCAGCGCGCTCGCGCACACCGCGCTCGCGGACGCCCACGCGCTCGGCCTGCCCGGCCTGGACTGGAACTGGGCGCTCGTGCACATGGCCGATGACCTGCGCCGCATGTACGGCGAGGACTTCTTCGAGCACGGCGTGGTGCACCCGATCACCCACACCCTCGACCTCGCCTACGGCCACCACTGCACCGCACAGGTAGCCCGGGCGCTGAACGACAAGCGCCTGGCCAACGACCTCGAGGATCGCAGCCGCCAGTGGACCAACGCCTTCGACCCGAGCACGGGACTGCTGCGCGACTCGGAGTTCTACGAGGGCGGCAAGTGGAACTACTCGTTCCGGCTGCTGCACGACATGGCCGCGCGGATCGCCCTGGCCGGCGGCGACCAGGCCTTCATCGACAAGCTGGACAAGTTCTTCGGCTTCGGCGCCGCCCCGGTGAAGCAGCCCGGCCAGCGCCCGCACCCGGCGGAGATGGCGGCCGGATACGCCCTGAACCGGTTCGAGGGCTTGAACAACGAGCCCGACATGGAGGCGCCGTGGGCCTACCACTACTCGGGCCGCCCCGACCGCACGGCCGAGATAGTACAGTCGGCATTGACCTGGCAGTTCGGTACGGGACCTGGCGGTCTGCCCGGCAACGACGACTCCGGCGGCCTGAGCTCGTGGTATGTCTGGGCGTCGCTGGGGCTGTTCCCGATCGCCGGGCAGAACCTGTTCCTGATCAACGCGCCCGCGTTCGAGCGGGCCGTGCTCCGGGCCGGCGGCAACGAGTTCGTCATCGAGACCAGCGGCCACCGCGAAACACCGATCGGTGTCGACGGCATCGATCGTGACCCACCCGCGCAGTACGTCCAGTCGGCGACCCTCAACGGCAAACCCCTGCACGCGACGCACCTGAGCGCCACCACCGTGCACCGTGGCGGCCGGTTGCACCTGCGCCTGGGCCCGGAGCCCTCGGCGTGGGGACGGCAGGTCCGGCCCCCGTCCCTTTCCGATCCGCCCGCGACATAGGAGGAAGCACGATGACCACCCCCCGTCGCCGTCTCGTCATCGCGGTCAGAGCTGACCCGGTCATCTGCGGCCACTCCGGCGAAGCCCGTAACCTCGCCGAGGTGGCGCTGACCCGCGGGTTCGATGACGTACGGCTGCTGACCTGGCCTATTTCGACGCTGCAGGCGGCCGGGCTGCCGCTCAAACCGCTGGACCGGCTGCTGCCGTACAGCCCTGGGATCACCGTGGAGCGGCCCGAGGCGGTCGGCGACTACCGGGTGCCGGACGGCCGCCACCAGGCGGGCCTCACCGGCCGCCTCGTCGAGCTGCTCGCCGAACCGGTGCCCACGACCTGCCTGTCCATGTATCTCATGCCGCACGCCGCGGTGGTCATGGACGCGGTCGCGTCCGCGCGCGCGGCCGGGTTCGCGCCCAACGTCCGCACCATCGTGAAAGCGGTCGGCTCCGACGTGACCAACGTGATCCGGTCGTGCCTGCGGGAGGACAGGTTCGGCGCGGCGACCCTGCTGTTCACCACATTCCTGGCCAACGACGAGGTCGTCGCGGTCTCCGAGTACACCCGCGAGGAGATCATTGCCTCGGCCGAGCAGGTGGACGCTCGCTGCGGCACCACGTTCGCCGATCAATGCCGTCGCCGCGTGACCGTCAGCTACCCCCCGATCGACTCCGCCGCCTTTCTCGACCTGGATCCGGCGCACGTGGACGCCGCGCTCGCGAGACGCGGTCTGGAGCGTGACGGGTACATCCTGTTCCTGTCCCGGGTGACTCCGGCCAAGGGGATCTACGACCTGCTGACCGCCTTCGGCCGGATGCGCTGCCGGTCACGCGTGAAACTGGTCGTCGCCGGCACCGGGCCGTCGCTGGAGCAGGTCCAGGCGCTGGCCAACCAGGACGACCGGGTGGTCGTCCTCACCGATGTCGACGATCACGAGAAGCCGCTGCTCATGCGCGGCTGCGCGGCCTACGCCCTGCCGACCAAGCCCGAGCCCGACTTCGTCGAGACGTTCGGCATCGCCCTGGCCGAGAAGATGCTGGCCGGCGGTGGACCGATCATCACCACCATGACGGGCGGGACCCTCGAGGCGGTCGGCGACACCGCCGTCATCGTCGAGCCCGGCGACATCGGCGCGCTGGCCGCGACCGTGGACCGGGTGGTCCTGGACATGTCCGCCGCCGAGCGGCAGGACCTGGAACTACGCGCGCGCACCCGCGCGATGGCATTCGACCGGGCCGCGGTCTTCGACGACCTGTTCCCCCAGGAGGCACTCGCCGCCGGGGTTCGCTGACGACCGGCCCGTGGCTACGCGGGCTCTCCGTGCTTAGCATGGGCGAGATGGACGGGCTGTTCGAACGCGGACGTGAACTCGACGAACTCGACGCCCACTTCGCGCGGGCCGCCGCCGGAGCGGGGCGTCTGGTGGTGGTCGAGGGACCCGCCGGGATCGGCAAGAGCCGGCTGCTGGCCGAGATCCGGCGTCGCGCGGAGGGGTCCATGCGCGTGCTCTGGGCCCGTGGCAGTGGGCTCGAAGGGGAGTTCGCGTTCGGTGTGGTCCGGCAGCTGTTCGAGGCGGAGCTGGCGGGGCCGGAGCGCAGGGAGGCGTTGCTCGCCGGTGCGGCGGTCTCAGCGGCGGCGGTATTCGGCGAGCCGGACTCCGGCGCGGATGGTGGGGGCGCTACCTTCGCCTCCCTGCACGGGCTGTACTGGCTTGTTCTCAACCTGGCGGAGGATGCTCCGCTGCTGCTGGCCGTCGATGACCTGCACTGGTGCGACCGGCCGTCGCTGCTGTTCCTCGCGTACCTGGCCCGGCGACTGGAAAGCCAGCCCATCCTGCTGCTCATGGGCCTGCGAGACGCCGAACCCGGCACCGACCCCGCGTTACTCGGGGAGATCACGCATGACCCGGCCGCGATCAGCGTCCGTCCCAGGCCGCTGAGCGGGGCGGGCGTGGCGGAGTTCATCAAGGAGCGCCTGGGAATGGCTCCGGACGGGGGGTTCTTGGCCGCCTGCCACGAGTCCACGGGGGGCAACCCGCTCCTGCTCAGCCAGCTTGTCACGGCGCTGCGCAGCGAGGGCGTGCGCCCGGATGCCGGGCACGTCGGGCGCGTCAAGGCCATCGGCCCCCAGGCGGTGTCGCGTACGGTCCTGCTGCGGCTTGCCCGCCTGCCGGCCGAGGCCCGGGCGGTCGCCCAGGCGGTCGCGGTGCTGGGCGACGGGGCTGGAATCCCCACGGTGGCCAAGCTGGCCGACGTCGCGGAAGGGCGCCTGGCCGCAGCGACGCGCGGCCTCGCCCATGCCGACATCCTGCGCCCGGAGCTGCCACTCTCCTTCGTCCACCCGCTGGTGCGCGACGCGATCTACCATGAGCTGTCCCCCGGGGAGCGCGAGCTGCAGCACGCGCGGGCGGCGGCGCTCCTTCGGGACCGCGGTGCACCCGCCGAGCAGGTGGCTGCGCAGCTGCTGCACACCTCACCGCGCGGTGAGCGCTGGGCCGCCGAGTTGCTGCGGGAGGCGGGGCGCGACGCGATGCACGCCGGAGCGGTGGACAGCGCCGTCGCCTACCTGCGGCGTGCGCTGGATGACACCCCTGCGGACACCGACCGGGGGCGGCTGTTGCTGGAACTGGGCGCGGCGGAAGTGTTCACGAGCGGCCAGGCTGCGGCGAAGCACCTGGCCCTCGCCTACGAGGAGTTGGCCGAACCCGCCTCCCGCGCCGCGGCGGCCGGGCTGCTGGGCAGGGCGCTGCTGTTCCTGGGATCAGCCGAGGAGGCCGCGTCGATCGCGCGGCGGGCGGCGACGGAACTCCCGGACGAGTTGGACGACCTTCGCATGGGACTCGAGGCGTTCGAGTTCATGACCATCATCTTCAGGGCGGGCGACCCGCGACACCTGTCTCGTCTCCGCGAGTACCGCCGCCTCCCCGGCGGAGGCCCCGGTTCGCGAATGCTCGCCGCCATGGCCGCGTGGGAGGCGGTCTGCACCGATGGCAACGCCGCGGAGTGCGCCGCGCTGGCCCTCGCGGCGCTCGCGGGCGACCACCTCAGGGCGGCCGATCCCGCCCTGATCGTGTTCGCGGCGATCGTCACCCTCGTCGTCACAGACCGTCCCGAGGTGGTCGAGGTCTGGCAGCCGGTCATCGCGGACACGCACCGGCGCGGGTCGCTCTTATCGGCGGCATCGATTCATATCTGGCACGGCTTCAGCAACCTGCGGCGCGGTGACCTGGCCGCGGCCGAGGAGTCACTCCGGACCGCCGAGAGCGAGTTCGCACTCTGGGGTCACGCCGACTCCTCCGTCAGCATCTGCCGCACCTTCCTGGCCGAGACCCTGCATGAGCGTGGCCGCTCCGATGTGTCCGGCCTGCTGGTACGCCTTGGAACGATCGATCCCGGCGAGAACACGACGGGCTGGTGGCTGGGGACGCGGGTGGTGCTGCTCACCGCCGCCGGCCGTGCGGTGGAGGCTGTGGCCACGGCCGACGAACTGGCGGCGCACTGCGCGGCCATTCCCGATCCCGCGAGGCTCTGGTGGCGGTCGCTGAAGGCCGAGGCGCTCGACCGGCTGGACCGCCGCGCGGAGGCGATCGAGCTGACCAGGCAGGAGCTTGAGGTCACGCGGGAGTTCGGCGCGCCGTGGTCGCTCGGGCGGACGTTACGGGTGCTGGGCGTGTTGGAGCGCGACGAAGACAGGCTGCGGGAGGCCGTGTCCGTACTCGAAGGATCCACCGCGCGGCTGGAGCACGCGAAGGCGCTGGCCGCACTCGGCTTCGCGCTCAGACGGGACAGGAAGCCGACCGAGGCGCGTGAGCCGCTGCGGCGGGCCCTGGAGGTGGCCAGTGCCTGCGGCGCGGAACGCCTCGCCGAACAGGTCCGCTCGGAGCTGCACGCCAGCGGCGCCCGCCCGCGGCGCGACGCGCTCAGCGGCGTCCAGTCGCTCACGCCCGGAGAGCGCCGCGTCGTGGACCTCGCGGCCGCCGGGCGCACCAATCGCGACATCGCCCAGGAGTTGTACGTGACTCCCGGGACGGTGGAGGTCCATCTCTCCAACGCGTACCGCAAACTCGGGATCCGCTCGCGGTCCGAACTTGAGCGCGTGCTCGCCGCGATCACTTAGGGATTCCTAGGGGTCCCCACTCGAAATCCTTGGGGCGGTTGTATGGGATCCGCCTCGATGCCCGCCGGGCCGCCATCGCCGGATGCTGGCGGGGACATCGAGTGAAGGGATCTTCAGATGACAATCGTCGACATCGCGAGCGACCTGGGCCGCATCGTCCACCCCGACTACCCCGAATGGGATGCCGCCCGCGGGACCTTCAACCTGCTGATCGACCAGCGCCCCGAGGCGATCGCCTTCCCCGCCGACGATCGCGAGGTGGCCACCGTGATCGCCTACGCGCGCCGGCGCGGTCTCCGCATCGCCGCCCAGGCCACGGGACACAACCCCGGCCCGCTCGGCTCGCTGGCGGGCACGCTGATCCTGAACACATCGGCGCTGACCGGAGTCTCGATCGACGCCGACGCCCGCCGGGTCCGCGTCGGCGCCGCGACCAAATGGGAGAAGGTGACACCACGCCTGTCCGAGCTCGGGCTCGCGGGTCTGCACGGCTCCTCGCCGGACGTGGGAATCGTCGGCTACTCGCTCGGCGGCGGGATCGGCTGGCTCGCCCGCAAGTACGGCATGCAGGCGAACGCGGTGACCGCGATCGAGCTCGTCACGGCCGAGGGCCATCTCATCCGCACCGACCCGGCACACGAGCCCGAGCTGTTCTGGGCGCTGCGCGGCGGAGGGGGCAACTTCGGCATCGTGACCGCGATCGAGTTCGCCGTTCACCCGGTACGCGAGCTCTACTCCGGCGCGATGTTCTTCCCGATCGAGCGGACCTCCGAGATCCTCCACGCATGGACCGACCTGCTGCCGGCTCTGCCCGAGGAGATCACCACGTGGGCCACCATCCTGCACTTCCCGCCGCTGCCATCCGTCCCCGAGATGTTTCGCGGACGCTCCTTCATCATCGTCATGGCGGCGTTCCTGGGCACCGAGCCCGACGGGCGCGAACTGCTGCGACCGTTACGCCTGCTCGGCCCCGAGATGGACACGTTCGCGACCCAGCCGCCGGCCGCCCTCAGCGAGCTCGCGATGGACCCGCCCGACCCGCTGCCGTACTGGACCACGACCGCTCTGATCGACGAGATGCCGTCCGCCGCGATCGAGAACGTGGCGCGGATCGCCGGCCCCGGCTCGCCACTCACGATGGTGCAGTTCCGCCACATGGGCGGCGCTTTGGCCCGGCACGAGCCGGGCGCGGGAGCGCGCGCGACGCTCCCCGGCCACATCGCGGTGTTCGGCCTCGGAGTCGTCCCCGAGGCGGCCGCGAAGCCGGCAGTCCTGGCGGAGCTCGAAGCCTTGTCCGCCGTCTTCGCGCCCCACCGCGTCGGCGATTACCTGAACTTCGTCGAGGAACCGGCGGACGGGAGCGCCTTCTTCGACACCGACACCTGGAATCGGCTTCGTCGTGTCAAGGCCCTGTACGACCCGGACGACTTGTTCCGCGGCAACCACCACATACCACCGGCGTAGCTGTCACCTTTTGCCGTGCGGGTCAGATGCGTTGAGCGTCTCGACCACCTGGTCGTAGTCGCCGCGCATCTCGCCGTAGCGCAGGAACTTCACGCGCTCGACCTGGATCTCCTTCGCGTCGGGCTGCGCCCGGAGCAGCGCGACGACCTCGGCGACGAACTCGTCGAGCGGCATCGCGAACTCGCTGTCCTCCTGGCCGGGAAGCAGCGAGGTGCGGACCGACGGCGGCTCGAGTTCCACGACCTTCACGCTCGTGTCGGCGAGCTGCAGCCGGATCGACTCGCTGAGCATGTGGATCGCGGCCTTCGACGCGTTGTAGCTCGGTGTGATCTTGAGCGGTGCGAACGCCAGGCCCGACGAGACCGTGACGATGGTGGCGTCGGGCTGTGCCCGCAGGTGCTGGATGAACGCGGCGATGAGGCGGATCGGGCCGAGCACATTGGTCGTGATGACCGATTCGGCCGAGGCGAGGAACGACTCGGGCTGGTGCCAGTCCTCGATGCGCATGATGCCGGCCATGGTGACCAGGATGTTGAGGTCCGGGTGTCTGGCCAGCACGTCCTTCGCGGCGGCGTCGATGCTCGCGGCGTCGGCGGTGTCAATCCGTACGGTGTCGATGCCGGGGTGCTCCACCGCGATCCGGTCGAGCAGTTCGGTGCGGCGGCCTCCGACGATGACGGTGTTGCCCTCGGCCCGCAGGGCGAGGGCAAGGGCCAGGCCGATGCCGCTCGTGGCCCCCGGGATGAAGATCGTGTTTCCTGAGATTTTCATGCTTGCAGTCTGAGCGGCGGGCGGCCACCGGTGCAGAGAGCGCTTATCGGGGGATCGGCGATCCCTGGCTGGCGGTCGTGAGCTTTCGGGCGCGGGGCGGATACTGAACGCATGGACCGCAGAGCACTCGCCGACTTCCTGCGCCGTCGCCGTGAGGCGCTGCGGCCGGAGGATGTCGGGCTCCCCGCGGGCGCGCGCCGCCGGACCCCGGGACTGCGACGCGAGGAGGTGGCGGCTCTCGCCGCGATGTCGGCCGACTACTACACGCGGCTTGAGCAGCACCGCAGTCCGCAGCCCAGCGAGCAGATGCTCGCCTCGCTTGCCCGCGCGCTACGGCTGACGGGCGACGAGCGCGACTACCTGTTCCGGATAGCCGGACATAACGCCCCAGAGTCAGTGACGACCGCGACGCACGTCGCCCCCGCGCTGCTTCGGGTGCTTGACCGGCTCCACGACACCCCGGCGCTCATCCTGTCCAACCTGGGCGAGACTCTGGTGCAGAACCGGATGGCCGACGCTCTGTTCGGCGACAAGTCCCGCTATACGGGCCTGGCCGGCAGCGAGATCTATCGTTGGTTCACCGATCCGTCCGAGCGGCTGCGCTATCCCGAGGACGACCGCGACAGGCAAAGCCGCGCCCAGGTCGCGAACCTGCGCGCCGCCTACGGATCCATGGGCCCTCAGTCCCGGGCTGGCGAGCTCGTACGGGCGCTGCAGAAGGCGAGCGCGGAGTTCGCCGAGATATGGGATCGGCACGAGGTCGCGAAGCGTTTCGAGGACCATAAGACGCTCATCCATCCCGAGATCGGCCCGATCGAGCTGGACTGCCAGGTGCTGTTCACCGAGGACCAGTCTCAGGCGCTGCTCGTGCTCACCGCTCCCCCGCGTACCGAGGGGTACGAGAAGCTGCAGCTACTCGCCATACTGGGCCAAGAGCACTTCGTCAAGAGCGGCTAGCCGCTCCGGATCCGTCGGCCGCCACGCCAAGGAAACCACGAAGCGTGACCATAAGAGCCCACAGAGTGATAATTGTGCATGCATTCCGTGAACAAGGCTCCTCTGAAGGACGGCATAGAGATCATGATGAGAACAATGATCATTGCGGCCGCGGCGATGGCGCCCGTGCTCGCGCTCACCGGCACCGCCCTCGCTGACCCCGTCGCCCCATACGCTCAGGCGGTGGTCCGGGTCACCAAGACCGGCGCAGTCGTGAGCTCCAAAGGCGTGATCAAGGTCACCAGAGTCAACGTCGGCAAGTACTGCATCTACCTGGACCGGCGCATCTCCGCCGCCCGGTCGGTTCCGATCGCCACCCTGCAAGCAGGCGCGGACCGGGGCAGCGAGATCTACGCCAGCACCGACAGCATCTATTGCGGTGCCGGCTCGAACACGGTCCTGGTTTACACCGGCACCAACGGCCAAGCCGCCAATCAGCCCTTCTTCGTCCAGGTTCCCTAAGCCCTCACCGGCAGCCTGGCCGACAAGGCACGGACGCCCGCCCCGCGATCTCGGGGGGCGGGCGTTTCGCGTGCGTCTATCGAACTGCTCGGCAGATGATGCCGTCGGAAGGGCCGCGGAGGGCGGCCATGATGACGTCGGCGGTGAGGTGCTTGCAGGCCAGGTAGGGGTCTCCGGTGCCCCGGAAGATCAGGCCGGAGGAGCCCGACGGGGTGTAGCACCTGAGGCCAGAGGCCTCGTAGAAGCCGATCCAGGCATCGGGGTGGATCTTGGCGGTGCAGTATTCGCCGATCGACAAGGGCCCGAACGGGATGTCGACGATGGCGGCCTGGGCCGGGGTGGCGGCGGAGAGGAAGCCGACCGAGGCGAGAGCGGCGGTGGCGATGAAGGCGAACACACGGCGGAGCATGGGAACCTCCCGGGTTCTACGTCGTCACCCGCGAGTATTTATTAGGAAACTTTCCTATGCAAGACCGATTTGTAGTGCGAAAACAACTGCCTTTATGCGAGTCACGAACCCGACGTGACGGGATCATCCACTGACCCGCGAAGGCCTTGAACCCCGCTCCACGGCCGGTCAGGACGGCTCGACCGAGGTTGCTGTCGTCTGGGGGGCGGGCTCGGGAAGACATCCCGCGTTCTCGCGTGCACGGCCACCCACCAAGGGCTGCTGCCCTTCAGCTGCGGAGCCAGACGCCTGGTGCCGACGTGCCTCGAATCGAGATATACCGTTGCTGGATGGTTTACACCGAGGAGCGGGTGACCACGCGGGCGCGAGCCGCGTACGAACACGGGCGGGCGTCGTTCACGTTCTAAGGCCCGACCGCCCGGCGTCACGGGATCGCCCAAAGCTACTGGAACTGGGCTCACGTTCGTGAGAAGACCCCTGCCCGGCCGACCACCCACGCCGCCGCTTCCCGGCGCGTGCGAGCAAGGAGCACGACCATGAGCGAGTACGGTTCTCCCCCGGCCACTCACACCTCCACACGCAACGCGCGAGCATGGGCATACGCGTTGGGGGCGTCGCTGACCGGGGGCCTCGCTCTGGGCGTGCTCACCAATCTTGCCCAAGGCTGGTTGCCCGGAGCCTGGAACCAGGTGGCCAACTCCGGCGCGGTCTGGTCTGTCGCCGCGTTCGCCGCCGGCGCCCTGCTTGCCGGTCGATCCTCCCTGCCCATCGCGGCCTTCGGCGGCCTGTGCGCCGAAGCCGGACTGGTCATCGGCTACTACGGCTACGCGGAGTTCGGCAGGGACGGCATGGGCAGCCTGTTCTTTCCGCTCGTGTGGCTGGCGATAGCGTTCGTCGCCGGACCGATCTTCGGTATCGCGGGCCTCTGGTGGCGGCGGGGATCCAGCGGGCAGCGCGTCACCGCTCTGGCCGCGCTCGCGGGTGTCTTCGGCATGGAGGCCATCTACTATGCCTGGGTCCTGAACTACACCCCCCAGGCGTTGGCCAGCCTGGCAGTTTTCCTCCTCGTACCGCTGCTGATGGCCCGCACACACAAGGAGCGGGCACTGGCCCTCCTGGTCGCCGTTCCCTTCTCACTCCTCGCCTACGCGATCGTTGAACTGCCCCTCCAGCTCATCTCCGAGTGAACGGGACGGCCCCCGGCCGGGTGTGGCCGGGAGCCGTCGGGCTATCGGGGATGCGGCTGGGTCGCGGGACCGCGGGTGGTGAAAGCTCCCCCGCCTTGGGTCCGGTGCCGGCCCCGCCCGTCTCGCGTCGTCCGCGAACACGTCCTGCCCTGGCCTGTCTCGTCCGAGGGATCAGGACGACGTCATGACACGGTGATCTTCGGAACGCTCGTCGCCATCAGCCGTATGTTCCTGAAGTAGACATCGACGCCGGCCCCGGTGAGGGTGTAGCACCTGAGAGTCACCGAGCCGGACACCTGAGTGGTAGTGGCCACCTGGAAGGACAGGGCACCGTGACCACCAGGGCCGAATGTGGCGTACTGCCCTCCTACGAGACGCCGGTTATCCGGAACCTGGGTGTAGATGTCGCACCGGACCGTGTAGCGCTGGTCGGTTCCGCCCACATCCGATCCGTTCATCTGCGTGAAGGTCACGTCCCCGTGAATCACGTACGAGGCGGGAGCGATCGGGGCGAGCTTGGCCACATCGACCGCCTCCTGCCCGGCCCGATAGATGGCACTAGCCGGTTCTGTCAGGAATGTCTCCCCGTAGCTCACGCCAGGGTCGCCCTTCTCCCCCTTCTCCCCCTTGGCCCCCGCCGGACCGGTCGGCCCCACCGGACCTTCCGGACCGGCCGGCCCCACACGGCCTGCTGGACCCACGGGGCCAGTGGAGCCTGCGGGTCCGGTGGGCCCGACCGGTCCGGCCGGGCCGCGGACGTTCCAGGTGATCTGATGTTCGCCTTGCGCGCAGCCGAGGCCGGACAGGATGCGGGTCGCGCCGGTCTTGTCGTCGACGCACGCGTTGATTTCGCCGGGTAACGATATCGCGGCAACCGCCACACCCGCCGCGCCGAGGGTCAGTGCAAGGGCGGTACCTGCCGCTATAGCGGCGTTTCGCCCGAAGTTCTTCTTCATAGTGAGCCTTCCGTAGTCGTGCCCTGAATGTTGGGCTGGATGGGTGAGGAGACATAAGGACAGGACGTTGCTGCGGACCAGGCCATGCGCGCCTGACCGCAACGCCCCCGGCCGACTTCACGCGGCTCACGACGGCTGCGGCATCTGCCGCCTCCTCGACGCCCGCAACCACGCGGACCCCTGACCCACGCGACGGTTCCAGGCAACCGGACCTGCCCTCCCAGGACGACCACCTGGCCACGTACGACGTGCCGCAAAGCCAGATCGTCGGTCATCGTCTTCCCTCTCTGTTCCTGTCGCTCCAAATGCTGGGGCAGGGCTCTGAAGAAGGACTTGGCCGCGACTAGTGATCGGCTTGGCATCGAATCCACCGACCGCGCTCCCGACACGAAGCGGGCTCAAGCTATGACCGGGATGTTGATCAGTGCTGGGGACGAACATGCTGGCGAAGTTCGAATAGGTACGCCACCGGCCATCGTCACCGGACCAACGAAGATGCCAACGACGGGACAGACCGATTACCCTCCGGGAGTAGAGCTTCGAGACAACGCGGACCCCGTACGTCACGTTCATCTACGAGCGCTCGGCGACCACGGCGGAGTCGTGGCCAACCTGGTCGACACCCTGCGCGACGGGATCCACTCCGGCGAGGGACTCACCCTCGTGGCCGAGCACGCCGGACAGGTCGTCGGGCACGTCATGTTCACCCGCAGCCTGCTCGACGCCCCAAGGCGGCTGGTCAACGTGCAAGCGCTCAGCCCACTAGGCGTGCTACCCGAGCACCAGCGACAGGGCATCGGCTCGGCCCTGGTCCGCGCCGGGCTCTCAACTCTCAGCCAATCGGACTCCGCGACCCTCAACACCTGACGGCGTCAACGACGCAGGATCAGGCCCGGCCACGCTCCTGCGCAAGCTCGTCTTGGGTCTAGTCGGCCGTGCGCTGCTTCCTAGCCGCCAACAGGGCCGCAGCGCGGGCGGGGACCGCGTCAACGTCATCCAGAGTGTGTACCGCCGCGCCAAGACCGCTGAAGACCTGCTGGGCCTCTTCGTATGCGATTCCTTGATGGGCTGTTTTGGGGGGCACCACGACAATCTGAAGGTCCACGTCCGAGGACACTCCACTAACCGAATCTTGCGCATCGACCAAGCGGGCCGCATCGCCTCGCCTCAGCCGTTCGATGGCATAGCCCCATGCCTTCACTCGGGTTGAGAGGTCATCGATCACAGTGACCTGGAAAGACCATGCTTGCGTGAGTTGCACGACCGTGCCGTTGGCGACTGCGAAGTCGATGGGAGAGTGCAGCCGTTCGCCTACGAAGACCCGCACCCTCGGCTTCAATAGCGATCCTGGGATCTCTGCTCTGTTGTAGGCATCTCGCAGGTCTTGGATCGCCCTGTTCCGGCTGACCGTCTCTTGTCGCGGTTGCATAGCCGGATCGATCATCATGCTGCGGAAGATCAGCTCTAGCGCGGCCTCCGCATGGCCGGCCAGCACGGGTGCCGGTGCGCTGAGCTGGACGGTGTTACGGTGATCGCGGCAGAGCCGGTTAAGCCAAGCTTCTCCGAGCGGCTCCCCCGTGTCCGCCTCGGCAGCCGCGCGCGCATCGTCGATCTCACCGGTGATGCGCGCAATGAATCGATCAGAGACTTCCAGTGCCGCCTGTGAAGCGAACTTACGGATGCGTTCGATGTTGCTCAGGCGGCGGATGGCCCAGTCGCCGGTGTCCGGGTCACCAGCTATCACCCCGACGTTGACGAACTCACCCGTTTGCGGATCGGGGAGGCAGCGGATGATTGAGTACAGATAGCGGCTCATCGGATCTCTATCTCTCCCTTCGGATCAGATCGCGTACTCGGGCTGCTACAGCGGTGGCGCGATATTCGAGGAACCAGCCCAGCGTGGCTAGCTCCTCGTCGGCCGCTGGCCACGATGCTGGCACGCCGCACAGGATGTTGACGAGGGCTTCACGTTCAATCTTCTCAAGGGCATCTGCCACCGAGGAAACCGACTCGGGGCTTAAGCCATTCCTGAGGTCTGGGAGTTCGTTCGGCTCGTCCTTGGCCATGCGCAGGATGTCGGGCGAGATCGTCCCGGTATTTGGCGGAAAGTACAGCCCGTGGTCGTGGGAATAGACGGCGTAGTCGTCGTTCAGGTCGTGCAGCCACTGGGCATCGTCGCCGTAGCACCAGTCGTAGAGGGCGTAGAGGCCGACGTGTCGGCTGCGGTTATCGTCACGCCGCCTGCGGTTCAAGATGTCGCGCTGCTCATCCGCGTGCCTGATGGTTCTGCTGGCGTGCCCGATACCCGGCTTGAGGATCAGGCCCTTGGCGACTTCGTAGCCGCAAAGTTCCTCAGGGATCCGGATCAGGCTGCTGGGGCAGACGGGCGCGCCGATCAGCGCCCCGACCTGGCTGACGACATACTCGGCTACCAGGGCGCCGCGTGCCCAGTCTCGGGAGCAGCCTTCAAGGGTCTTCACGAAGTAGTCGCTGCCATCACTCCCCAGCGCCTGGAAAGGCGACCCCCACGAAGCCCGGCCAGGTTCCAGGACGGCCACCGCTTGAAGCCGGTCGAAGTCATCGGTACGCCCGCTAACGAGCCCTGCCCAGTCGACCTCGGCGACCATTCAGCCACCTCCCGTGTATCCCCCTGGCCGTGTGAGCGTACCGACGAATGATCCAAGCCCTGGCTCCTACGGCATTCCAGTCGGGTGCTTCGGCCCGCCACGATCACCAAGCTCTACCGTGATTTCCTGACCAAAGGCACCTGCAGAACAACGGTCTATCACAACGGGGTTGGGCTGCCCGGTCTTTCAAAACACTGGCACCCTGATCAGGTCCGGCTTCGCAAACGATCTCCAGCGGCGTCCGAATCGGTTCGCGGCGCTGGTCGTCAATACCGCGGCTGTTCATACCCATGCGGCTCGACCTCCGGTGGCGCCCAGAGTGGCTCCCAAATCAGGCGGTAGGTCATCATGTCCGTATGGGCGAACAGAGGGCGGGACTCGTTGTCGGTGTCCAGTTGCGTTTGTTCACCACAGAAGAAGGTGGACGCAAGTCCGGAGTGTCCGGCGAACCGTATTCCTATCGGCCGAACTGGGACGTGGCAGGGCGCAAGGATCCTTTAAGCCAAACCGGGGCACCCGTGCTCTGCCTCGATCGACTATGGCTCCATCCGGGCGAATCCACTAGAGCCGTTCTGGTTCCCCTGTCTCCTGAGGCATGGCACGCGGTCGGTGAAGGAGATCGCATCTATCTTTATGAAGGTCCACGCCTATGCGGAGATGCAGTGGTGACCATCATCCGCCCAGCTTTCCTCCCGCTCAGTGACGACGAGGAGAACTCCTGGCGTGACTGGGCACTAGGAACACTGTCAGCTTGGGAATCGGCTAGATGAGCGCTGATACGTCCGGGTCACCGCAAGAGCGAGCCCTACGCCATGTCGCGGCCCTGTCGTCAGGTGGCCCTCTCGAGCCCCACCTGCGGGTGACGCTGAACTTCCATCCGGACCGACGGGAGGGCGACCGGCTAATTTTGCTCAGGCTCGCGGACGACGGCCTCTACCACTCGCAGTTCATCACGGGTACGAGCAATGGCGGTCTGACCGCTCATCCAGGCGGGGACCGGTGGCGCTGGGAGAGCAGGATCTTCGGCGGCGCATACGACCACGCACCTGCTCACGATCGCCCTGTCTACGGCGCACTGAACTTCCGCCGTAAGCCCATCGGTGCGGCGGCGCGATTCGGATCCGCCCACTTCAGGCTGACAGCAGAGGCCCTTTCACGAGCCACGTTCTGTTATCCGGACAGCTTCTTTGAACCGTCGACCTTCGGCGTCGTCTCCCGCATGGCACTCATCGAGTTGGCTACGGCCGATAATCCGGATGCCCTGGATGACTACATCGAGGCCCAGGTGCACGGACCGGTCAGGCTCGACCGTGACGTGGAGGCATTGGTCCTGGATCCGAGTTATCGCGGAACAGCCGTGCAAGCCGCCGCCCACCGGCTTCCATGCCCAATTGAATGGCATGCGGGATTTCGGCTCGCCATTGATCAACTGCGGCGCTATCCGGACTATCGCGGGCAGGAATATGTTGACCTGGCTACCGAGATCGCCGTGGACGGTCATCTCGATCCGCGAATCATCGGCGATGCGGCCTGCGCGGGCCGCTATGACCCGCAGGCGCTCAAGAAGGTCTGGCACTATCTGGCGCGTTTCGGCTCGCCGTTCGATACAGGCCAGGGTGAGGGCTCGTTGCAGTGTTATCAGCTTGGGAATTGCAGGGAACATGCCTCGTGACGGCCTGGCGGTTGCGCTCGATCCTGAGTAGCCGTGAGTGCCCTGTTCTTACCGGGTCAATGGCACCACCGAGACGGACCGGGAGAACCTGCTGCTGCCAAGCGACCCGACGCCCGACCAGCTGGGCCCGGGGGATGATCGGCAGAGATGGGACACTATGGCTGCACGAGGACGGCGATCCGCACCGTTGGTACCGCTATGAGATGAATACCTAAGCAAGCCAAATCCAGGGCTGTCGCCAACAAGACTGCTGGCACCAGATTGCTGCGAGAAACAGGAATGTTTGTTGGTCGGCTTGAGCAACGTGTGCTGGGGCCTGCGGTGCGGGCCCGACGCAGGCTCATCCCGGTAGCGGCCAAGGCGCGGTGCGGACGGGCAAGCGCAGTACGAACCGGGCGCCGCGGGGGCTGTCCTCGGCGGTTAGGGTGCCGCCGTGGGCCTGGGCGAGTTGCCGGGCGATCGGCAAGCCGAGCCCGGTGCCGCCAGGGTCCCTGGCTCGGGAGGCCTCCAGGCGCGTGAACCGCTGGAATATGGCCTCCCGCTGGTCGGGGGCGATGCCCTCGCCGTCATCGCGCACCTCCAGCACCGCGACGCCGGCATCCAGCGTCAGGGTGACGGTGACGGCGGAGGTGGCGTGCCGTTCGGCGTTGTCCAGCAGGTTGTTCAGCAGCCGGGTCAGCTCGATCCGCGAGCCGTTCACCGTCACACCGGGCGTGAGGCGGTGGCGCAGGTCGACCTTGGCCGGGCGGCGCTCCAGTTCACCGGTCACCAGATTGGTCAGGTCGATCGGCTCGTGGTGGCCGATGACGCCGGCGTCCAGCCGGGCCACCTGCAGCAGGTCGCCGATCAGAGCCTGCATGCGTTCCACGCTGTCCAGCAGCGCGTCGGCGGTTCGTGGCCAGTCGGCCTGGTACGGGTCGATCAGCGCCTCCTCGATTTGGGTACGTATGGCGGTCAGGGGGCTGCGCAAGTCGTGTGAGGCGTCAGAGGCGAAACGAAGCTGCTGCTCCACCGCCGACTGGGCGCGTTCCAGCGTCCGGTTCGCGGTCTCGGCCAGTTCCCGCAGCTCATCGCGGTACTTCGACACGGGCACACGGTGCTTCAGGTCGCTGGCAGTGATCTGGGCGAGGTTGCCGCTGATGGCGCCCACCGGCTGCAGCGTCTTGCCCACGATCCGATAGCTGCCCGCTGCGGTCGCTGCGACCAGCAGCACGCTGCCGGTGGCGAGCGGGACGATCAGCTTCGAGCCGACGTACCAGGGGACGTCGGGGGCGGCTATGTTGAGCTGCCAGACGCTGTCCTCGCGGTGGAAAGGGTAGGCGAGCACGATCATGCACCGGCCAGGGAAGACGTTCCCGTCGCAGACGGTGGTGGTGGCGTAGGCGTCGGGATCGGGGCGCAGGTTCGTCATCGGCGGCTTGCCCACCATGTCAAGGCTGGCCGTGACCATGGTGCCGGCCGGGTTGAACACCTGGACCGCCTGCCCTGGACCGCCCTCGATCACATCGGGGACGCGCCGGCGCATCTGAGCGCCCAGGATCACGGCGTTGGCGAAGAGCTGCTCGGTCCGGTCGTCGATGGCCGCCTGCCGGACCATCACCACGATGAACACCGCCACAGCGGTGCACAGCAGCGCCATGACGGCACTGGCCACCACAGCCAGGCGGGTCCGGATCGAGCGACGACGCCACCAGCTCACTCTGACCATCCCCTCGTGATCAGAGGCACCGCGATATCTCCTATGTCGATCCTTACCGGTTCTGGGAAGAGCAACGACCAAAAGGCGGCAAACGTCAGCACCGCCGCATGAAATGCCCATCGCATAACATCGCGGACAGCGGCCGCCACGGTCACCGTTCCAGCCGGTCCTGGCCTGCCTCCCGCGCACGGGGCGGGTCTGTGCTACCGGAGACGGCGGGCAGCGGGATCGTGCTCGGCTGTGACGCGGGCAGCGGTCTCTTCCCCCTACCTGCACGGATTCGCTCTGAACCACAGGCAACCTGCGAAAACACTTCCGTTCTTTGCCACCGCTTGCCACCAGTTTCCACTGCGATGTGGCCCCCAGTGCACCCCAAACAAGCGCCCTACGGGGAAGCGGGCAGGCCGAGAGGACTCACTGCATGTTCTCCAGATGCGGGTGGTCGAACGACACCGGGCAGATGTAGATCTGCATGTTGTAGCCGCGGCCGATGGAGACCATCGGAGGGTCGGAGGGCTCGCGGAGGCCAACTGGTCCAGCCGGCGGTACGCGGTCTTCGAGGGGAATCCAGCTTCCGCTCCCACCGTCCCATTCACCGGAGCTGACGGTCAGTAGCGGTCGGCATTCGGTCTTGCAGGTGGCGCAGAGCATGGGCCATGGGTCGCTGAAGCTCCATGGCCCCCATCCGCCGAGCTTCCATCCGGGGGCAACCGACAGCTCATACTGGTAGTAAGCGTCGCCACTTCCATGGTCTTCATCCTCCGGGTGGCTCTTGGTCCATTCCGCGCGGGCCCAGACAGCGAGACGGTCCAGGAGGTCTTCTGGCAACTCGTGCGGAGCCGGATACTCGATGACGGGCTCCGGGTGAAGGATGCAAGGTTCGGGGACGTAGTTGCCGTAGTGATCGACATCGGCCGGCTCGGGCGGGCTGACCAGAGGATCGACGACGCTCGCTGCGTCCCGCCACACCAGGTAGGCCGCAGGCAGTGAGGTTTCGTGGTCGAGGGGACACCACAACACCTGGAGCAGATCCGCCCCATCGGGGCAGGGCAGCCCTGGGATGTCGCGCAGATAGAGCTGCGCGACGGGCAGTAGGGCGTTCGGCTCGCCGTCCGAAGGGTGACCTGCTTGCAATGTGTCCAATAGGGCCCGCTCCTCCTGGGAGAGCAGGTTCTCCTTAGGGCCACGGGGGCGAAGCCATGCTGCTTCCAGCAGGGCACGACGCCTACGCACGTCGTCCAGCGACACCGGCAGTTCCGAATCATCGTGCATTTCCGTGCAGACCGGCCACTTCTCGTTCGCGGGCCAGAGCAGCGGGCCACCGATGGAACTCTCGTAAGGCGTCGGTATTCCGGGGCGTGGGTGCAGCCGAACCGCCTGCCTTGCCAGCGGGGCCAACTCGGGGAATATGGAAGCGATGTCAACCGGTCGCAGCGGGGTAGTCCGTACCATCAGAGCTCCTTCTACAGTCACCCGCGCGTCGGCGGCGTGGTGCAATCGACTGCGGCCATGCGCACCGCGCGCTCACGAAGCTCGGGAGGGTACGGACGGACGTGCCATGACTCGATCCTCTCAAGGAATCGAGCGGTTCACCTGCCCCGCACGACCTCGGTGGTCGGTCAGATGACGCCCAGGGCCAGCATGGCTTCGGCGACCTGGGTGAAACCGGCGATGTTGGCTCCGGCGATGTAGCTACCGGGGGTGCCGTACTCGTCGGCGGTCTGCAGGCAGCGGTCGTGGATGCCGCGCATGATGTGGGCGAGGCGCTCCTCGGTGTGCTCGAAGGTCCAGGAGTCGCGGGAGGCGTTCTGCTGCATCTCCAGGGCGCTGGTGGCGACCCCGCCGGCGTTGGCGGCCTTGCCGGGGGCGAAGCGCACGCCGGCTTCGGCGAACAGTTTGACGGCGTCGGGGGTGGTGGGCATGTTGGCGCCTTCCGCGACGATCTGGCACCCATTCTTGATCAGGGTGAGCGCGTCCGCGCCATTGAGTTCGTTCTGGGTGGCGGAGGGTAGGGCGATGTCGCAGTGGACGCCCCAGACGGTGCGAGCCGATACGAACTGGGCGTCGTCGCGGGCTTCCGCGTACTCCTGGATTCGCCCGCGCCGCACCTGCTTGATCTCCTTGAGCAGGTCGAGGTCGATGCCTTTGTCGTCGACGACGTACCCGCTGGAGTCGGAGCAGGCGACGACGGCGCCGCCGAGCTGGTGGACCTTCTCGATGGCGTAGATGGCCACGTTGCCCGAGCCGGAGACGACGACCCGCTTGCCGTCGAAGGACCGGCCGTCGGTCTTGAGCATCTCGTCGACGAAGTAGACGGTGCCGTAGCCGGTGGCCTCGGTACGGACCTGGGAGCCGCCCCAGGCCAGGCCCTTACCGGTGAGGACGCCCGACTCGTACCGGTTGGTGATTCGCTTGTACTGGCCGAACAGGTAGCCGATCTCACGGCCGCCGACGCCGATGTCGCCCGCCGGGACGTCGGTGTACTCGCCGATGTGCCGGTACAGCTCAGTCATGAATGACTGGCAGAAGCGCATGACCTCGCCGTCGGAGCGGCCCTTGGGGTCGAAGTCGGAGCCGCCCTTTCCGCCGCCGATCGGCATCCCGGTGAGCGCGTTCTTGAAGATCTGCTCGAAGCCGAGGAACTTGACGATCCCGAGGTAGACGCTGGGGTGGAACCGCAGACCTCCCTTGTACGGCCCGAGAGCCGAGTTGAACTCGACCCGAAACCCCCGGTTGATGTTGACCCGACCGGCGTCATCCACCCACGGAACCCGGAAGATGATCTGCCGCTCGGGTTCGCACAGGCGCTGGATGACGGCCGCGTCCGCGTACTGCGGGTGCTTGGCGACGACTGGCCCGAGACTGTCCAGCACCTCATGTACGGCCTGGTGGAACTCGGTTTCCCCGGGGTTGCGGCGCAGCACCTCGTCGTAGATGTCGTACAGCTTCTCGCCAAGGACCGGCACGCGGTCACTCCTTCAATCGGGGGATCGACCATGACAAGTGCCGACAACGCTGGCGGCGTCCCACCCGAGGATATCGGTCACCGTTTGATGCCATGTTAGAGAAGGCCCGAAACAAGCTGGAAACATGCGACTCGCACGGTCCTGCTGACCGCGACCCGCAACGTCCAACTCAGCCATGCCGCAGTACCGGCGGGCCAGACGGCGTCGCAATGAGAACGAACAGGGCGCTGTTTCGCTGGAGGGGGCAACGCGGACGGGTATGGCAACGCCTCCGTGGGCCGGCGCAAAGACTCGCCAGAGATGGTGAAGTGCGGTTGAGTCAACTTTAGTTCGGTCAAGTATACTTCGAGCATGCAGAAGCCCCAGCATGTGTTCGACCGTGAGCGAGAGTGGGCGGGCCTGGTCTCGTTCGCCTCGGAAGTGAGCCCTGGAGCTCGGCTCGGTGTGGTGAGCGGCCGCCGCCGCCAAGGGAAGAGTTATCTCCTGCAGGCATTGGCGAGCAGCATGGGCGGCATCTACTTCCCCGCGCTTGAGGTGACGGAGGCAGTGGCGTTGCGCCTCTTCGCGGACGAACTGATCAGATTCACCGGCGCGCCTGTTCCGGCCTTCCGCGATTGGATCGACGCCATCCCTTACCTCTTCGGTGTCGTGCGCGATCGGGCGGTGCCTGTCGTTCTTGACGAGTTTCCATATCTTGTCAAGGCATCCCCGGAGCTTCCCTCGATCATCCAGCGGGAGCTGGGTCCTGGCGGCTCCGGAGCCACCAGCACGGCCAGGGTGCTGCTCTGCGGTTCAGCGATGTCGGTGATGGGCGGGTTGTTGTCCGGTACGGCTCCGCTACGCGGACGCGCGGGACTGGAAATGCTCATCAGGCCCTTCGACTACCGCCAGGCCGCCCGCTTTTGGGGGATCAGCGACCCGCGTCTGGCAGCCCAGGTCCACGCGGTGGTGGGTGGGACACCGGCCTACCGGAAGGAGTTCGTCCGTGGCGATATCCCGGCCGGACCGGCGGATTTCGACGACTGGGTGATCAGATCCGTGCTGAACGCCGAGGTCCCGTTGTTCAGGGAGGCGCGCTACCTGTTGGCGGAGGAGACCGAGATCCGCGACCCGTCGCTCTACCACTCCGTCCTCGCCGCCGTCGCCGACGGCAACACGACGTCGGGAGGGATCGCCGGCTACGTGGGGCGGAAGTCCAACGAGATCGCGCACCCGCTCCGCGTCCTGGAAGACAGCCATCTCCTGGTCAAAGAGCGCGATCTCTTCCGGCCGAACCGGAGCTACTACCGGGTGGCCGAACCGCTCATCACCTTCTATCAGGCGATCATGGTCAGGGAGTGGGCGCGACTGGAGCGCGGGGACGCGGCGACGGTGTGGCGGGGAAGCAGGGCACGCTTCCTGTCTCAGGTCGTCGGCCCCCATGTCGAGGTGCTCTGCCGCGAGTACGCCCTGCATGCCGATGCAGCGGCCGGTGAGGTGGGGAGCGGAGTCGTACCCGATCCCGCCAACCGCACGCAGATCCAGGTCGATGTCGCTGTTCTGGCGCCCGCGGATCACGGACGCCCGCGACGGGTTCTCTCACTGGGCGAGGTCAAGTGGGACAGGCTCATGGGAGCCGAGCATGTGGCCCGGCTCCGGCGTGCGCGCGACCTGCTCACGGCCAAGGGATACGACACCCGCGACACGGCGCTCACGTGTTATTCGGGCGCTGGATTCACCCCGGAACTCGGCGCCGAACCAGGGAACGACGTGCGCCTGATCACACTTGACGACCTCTACGCTTGATCACTTGTCCTCCAGCTCGCCCTTGGTCTCCTTGAACTCCACGTCGGCGTCGATGAAGACCAGGTGGTCACCGTGGGCTGCGGCGGCACCCGTGTTACGCAGGCTTATTCGCTGGGAAGACAAGCAGCAGGCGTGGTCCTCTGACCTGGACAAGGCATGCCGCGAGTGCGCCGACATTGCCAGGAATTCCTAGAGCAGCTCCTGGTCCTTACCGACGCCCGCTCGGCGTGAAGGCCCCGGGTCGGCTTCCCCCCGCCCAGGGCCGTGGATCACCGTAGCGCCATCCGAACGCGGGTATTCATCGGCGGGGCGGTCATGACGAGGCCGGTGCTGCCGCGCCAGACGTCAGAGCCGCCTGTACGATGCGGAGCGCTTCGGCCGCGTCGATGCCGACGCTCGCGATCACGGCGGCGTAGTCGGCGGCGGCCCGGCGGGCCCGCTCCCGGCCTTCCTCGCCGGCGGCCGACACGAACGAGCCCGCCCGCCCGCGCGTCTCGATCAGCCCCGCCTCCTCCAGTTCCCGGTAGGCCCGGCCGACCGTGTTGACGGCCAGGCCGAGGTCGGCCGCCAGGTGGCGGATGGTCGGCAGCCGGGCGCCCACGGCCAGCGTGCGGTCCTGGATCTGCCGGGCGAGCTGGGCCCGCAGCTGCTCGAACGGCGGTACCGGCGAGGCCGCATCGATGATGATCATCGGGCGCTCATGGCCCGCTGGGCCACCGTCGCGATCGACGGCGTTCTGGCATGGAGCGCGATGCACGCGGCCAGGCTCAGGATTATGTAGGCGAACGCGGCGGCGTTCCACCAGCCGGGCGCGGTGCCGAACAGCACCACCGGCAGCGACCACTGCACGTTCGGCGTGGTGAGCTCGCGGGCGTCTTCGACGCGCATGATGAGGTCGGCGGTCAGCGACTCCTCGTCCTCCGCCACGACCGGGTGCCTGAGCAGGTGGCGCAGCTGCATGGCGGTGATGGCCGTAGCGCCGAGCAGGCCGATCAGCACGACGACGGCCAGCTGCCGCACGGTGGGGTCGGGTACGGCCAGGGCGCTTGCGGCCAGCACCATCGCGCCGACGGACGTGACAACCGCGAAGACCGCGTACGGCCGGCCGAGCACGGCCCGCCAGCCGGGCTGGATCAGATGGGCGGCCCTGCGGGACAGCGTCGCGCCCGCCCGCTGGTCGACGCGTCGCACCCACCGGTCGAGCAGGGACTGTGCCAGCAGTAGCCCGGCAACCGACGCGGTCAGGGCGAGCAGCGGCAGCGGGTGATGCGGCTGGAGGCCGCCGAAGGCGGAAGTGGCGGCGAGGGCGCTCACGATGATCAGCGCGGCCAGGATGACGTAAGTGGCCAGGCGGGCGCGTCTGCGGACCGCCAGCCGGCTGGCGAGCAGCGGGGTCGGGTGGGTGTCGGCCAGGTCGTGGTGGGCCAGCCACTCGCCCGCCATGCGCAGATCGGTCGTGCGCGTCGGCGGGCCGGTGTCCGGTAGCGGTTCGCGGGTCATAGCGCCTCCTTTGTCGCAAGCTTTGTAGCAATAGAATGCGTCATTCCTTGCGACAAAGTCAACGCCCCGTGGACTCTCGTCGTCCCGGTGGCCCGAGCCCCAGCTCCGCGGCGGCCGTCACGGTGGACTCATCAAGTGGACAACAGCCAGCGCCGACCACGGCTCCTCCCCGGGATGCGCACCCGAACGGCCGAGCCCCGCGAGCATCGCGCCGAACGGCGGCCTCGACCGCCGGGAACACCCGCTGATGGCGTTGCTGTATTTCGCTGCTGCATGAAGATCGAAAGACCCATTGCGGTGATCGCAATGGGCCTCTGACCTGCGGAGCCGCCTTGGGGAATCGAACCCCAGACCTTCTGTTTACAAGAGAGAGGCGCGGCCCAGGTCAAGCCCTTGATGTCCTGCTCAGACGTCGTTTCTGGACAGTTCCTGTCAGGCTATAAGAGCGGGCGTTGCTGTATCGGTTGCTGTACAGCAACCCTCCACCAAGCCCCAATACGCGGGGCTACTCTGGCGGCGAGTGAGTACGCGGAGCCGTTCTTGCACTCGACTTTTCGAGCTCTCCCTGGCCACGAAGGGCCCGATGCTGGTCCCAGCCAGGAGTGCGCGGCCCGATACCGTTCCCCGATAGCGGGCGTCATCCGGTCGTGGCGGCTCTCCCGTCGAGGAACACCGGCTGGGTCCAGGCGCGGCGGCCGTCGCCGTCGGTGATGGTGGCCCGGACGTAGCCCTCGTCGCCGCGGATCTCGTACCGGGGGGCGGCACCGTGCCCTTCCGCCAGGAGGCGGCCGCCCGCGCCGGTGAACCGGGTGGTGAAGCGGGTCAGTGCGGGGAACTTGACCCCGCGCCAGCTGGGAAGAGGCGCCAGGGTGATCTCCATCGCGCCGGGATCCGCGCGGTAGCCGTCAATCACGATTCCGGTGGAGGCGTAGAAGTCGCCGCGCAGCAGTGCGCCCATGATGGACTCGCGGCTGAGGGAGGCCGCCCGGACGACGATCCAGGCCTTGCCGGGAGTGGGCGCGTCGCGGTTGCCGAGATCCTCGTACTCGTGGACGTCGTCGCTCGCCACAGCCCACACCACCTTGCCGGCGCTCAGCAGTTCGTCCCACAGGCATTCGGTGGAGGGCGCGCGGTGGCCCGAATCGCTCACGCCGCCGAGGTTTCCGGCGATGGAGAAGGCATTCCAGACCTCCATCAGGTACGGATCCGGCAGGTCCATCAGGTCGGACAGGCGTACCGACCAGTGCAGGTTGGGGTGGTTGATCTGGGGGATGCCGCCCGCAGCACGGATCTCGGCGACGTTGCGGTGAAAGGTCGACGCCAGCGAATGGCCCCCGGCCGGATAGGTCGCGAAGACGGCGGCGATGTCGGGCCTGCGCTCGAAGAGTGCCTCCCGGCCGCCGGGCGGGCACGCGCGCCAGAGCGCGTCCAGGTCCGGGGGGAGTTCTGGGTAGCCCACCGGCAGGATGACGCGGTCGGTGCCGAGCCCGTTGATGTGGCTTTGCCGCACGCCGTGGGGGTGGGTCTCGTCGCGGATCATCTGGGTGATCTCCTGACCGGGCAGCACGAGGAAATCGCCATCGCCGGATGGGGAGTTGAGCGCGGAGACGTCGGTGAGGTGCTCGTGATCCGTGATGAACAGGAAGTCGTACCCGCGCCGGCGGTACCAGTCGGCCGCGAACCGCGGGCTTCCGTTGGCGTCCGACGCGGGCGGGGCGCTGGTGTGCGTGTGGGTGTTGCCGCGGTACCAGCGCTCGGGGGGTTCGGGGGAGGTCATCGCAGTCGCCTTCCTGAGTGGGGTGCGCCACACAATTTAGGCGGTATGAAATTTCATTACGGCATGTCGGACGGAAATTTCGTTCACCGTTCGGTCTCCGGTTCCCCCGGGTTCATAACCGGTCCTTAGCGTCGGTCCCGTGACTGGCATGCCGCTGGAGGCGGCTTCCCCGACCGCCGGGCGTACCGCGCCGATCCTGGAACGGCTGCGCGCGGCGCTCGGCAGGCTGAGCCCTGCCGAGCGGCGCGTTGCGGACGCGATCCTGCGCGACCCGCTCGGCGTCATCCACCAATCGGTCTCCCAACTGGCCCAGAGCGCGGACGCCTCCGCGGCCACCGTCGTACGGCTCTGCACGGGCCTCGGGCTGCGCGGCTACCAGGAGCTGAAGATCACGCTCGCCAGTCAGTCCATCCCGGCGCCCGCGCGGATGCACAGCGACATCGCCAAGGACGACGACGCGCACGCGATCGTCCGGAAGATCCTTGGCGGCACGTCCACCGCGCTGCTGCGTACCGCGGAGGCCCTCGACTCGGACGTGCTCGCCGCGATCGCCCGCCGCGTCATGGACGCCGACCGGGTGCTGCTGGGGGCGGTCGGCACGTCGGCGCCCCTCGCGCAGGACATCGCCTACCGGCTGACCACGCTCGGCATCCCGGCCACGTACGTGGCCGACGTGCACATCCAGCACGTGACCGCGCGTATGCTCGGGCCGCGGGACCTGCTGTTCGCGATCAGCCACACCGGCTCGACCTTCGAGACGCTTGCCGTGGCGCGCGCCGCCAAGGACTCCGGCGCCGCGACCGTGGCGCTCACCAGCTTCGCGTCCTCGCCGCTGACCGAACTCGTCGATCTCAGCCTGGTCGCCGGCAGCGCCGAGACGTCGTACCGGGTGGAGGCCATGGCCAGCAGGATCGTGCACCTGGCCGTGCTCGACGCGCTCTACGTGGCGATCGCGCTGCAGCATCCGCGCAGCGCGGCGGGGCTGGCCATGACCGAGGACGTCCTCATCGAGCATCGGATCTAGCGATGAGGGTGAACGTGAAACGGAGCCCCGGCGACGGCACCCGGCGCTCGATGCGGCGCGAGGGGCTCGTCCCGATGCTGCTGATGGCCCCGGCCGCCGCGGGCGTCACGCTGTTCGTCCTGATCCCCGCGGTGCTGTCGCTGGTCGCGAGCCTGTTCCGGGTGCCGCTCACCGGCGGGGCGTGGACCTTCGTCGGCCTGGACAACTTCGGCCGCGCACTCGACGACCCGGCCGTGCGACAGGCCATCGGGAACACCATCGTCTACAGCGCGATCACCATCGTGCCGAGCCTGGTACTCGGGCTCGGGCTGGCGCTGCTCACCAACGCCGCCGGGCGGAGGAGGCCGCTGGTCCGGACCGCGCTGCTGCTGCCCATGACGGCCAACCTGGTCGCGATCTCGGTGGTGTACGCCTGGATGTTCAGCTATCCCGGAGGGTTCGTCAACCAGGTGCTCGCCGTCGTGGGAGTGGCACCGGTGAACTGGCTCGGGGAGCCGGGGACCGCCCTGTACGTCGTCGCGCTGGTCGGGGTGTGGCGTACCGCGTCGCTGACCATGCTGGTCTTCGTCGCCGGGCTGGCCACCCTGCCCGCCACCATCGACGAGGCGGCGCGGGCCGAGGGGATCCGGGGGCTGCGCAAGCTCGTGCTGATCACCTTGCCGATGATCCGGCCGACGGCCGTGTTCGCGGCGGTGCTGGCGATCCTCAACTCCGTACAGGTCTTCGACACCGTCAGCGTCATGACCGGGGGCGGGCCGCTCGGGTCCACAGAGACCGTCCTGACCATGACCTGGCGGATCGGCTTCGGGTACTTCGACCTCGGCACGGCCTCCGCGCTGGCGTTCCTGCTGCTCGTCGTGCTGATCGCGGTCGGTGTGCTGCAGCGCCGGACCCTGTCGGGGTGGGGGCGATGAGGATTCTGTCGCGCGCGGCCGTGATCGTGGCCATCTGCGGGGCCGTCGCCGTGTCGCTGTTTCCGTTCTACTGGATGGTGCGCACCTCGGTCGCGCCGGCCGACGAGACCTTCTCGCAGGGGATCTCGTGGGTGCCGACGCGCATCGATCTGTCGGGGTACGGGCGGGCCTGGACGTCCGGCGAGCTGGGGCGGGCCATGGTCGTCGGCCTGGTCCAGACGCTCGGCATCCTCGCGCTGCAACTGGTGACCTGCGTGCCCGCCGCGTACGTGCTGGCCAAGGTGCGTAACCGCGCGACCGGCGTCGCGCTGACCCTGGTGCTGGGCGGGCTGCTGGTGCCGAGCCAGGTGACGCTGATCCCGCTGTTCGTCGGCGTGAACGTGCTGGGGATCGCCGACTCGATCTCGGGCCTGATCCTCCCGTTCTGCACCAGCACCTTCGGGATCTACCTGATCAGGCAGCAGATCATGTCGATTCCCGACGCTCTGCTCGACGCCGCCCGCGCCGACGGGCTCGGCCACGTACGCAGGCTGACCAGCGTCGTGATCCCGATCGCGGCCCCGGGGATCGCGGCGTTCAGCGTGTTCTCGGTGTTCGCGCACTGGAACGAGTACCTGTGGCCGCTGCTCGCGGTGCGCAGCGCGGAGCTGCGTACCCCGCCGCTGGCGCTGGCCGCCTTCCAGCAGGCCGACGTTGGCTACGACTACCCCGCCCTGACCGCCGGCGCGGTGATCGTCACCGCGCCCATCGTCGTGCTGTTCCTGCTCGCCCAGCGGCAGTTCGTCCACGGGATGAGCGGTACCGAGATCACCGAATGACCGGCCACTCCTCCACCCCACCGCCCCGCGATCGTTCAGACCGTTCAGACAAGAAAGAACTCGCCATGCGCAGACGCCTCTTACCCGCCCTGTCGGCGCTCACCGCCGGATCGCTGCTGCTCGCCGGCTGCGGTTCGGGGTCCGGACCGGCTGCGACGCAGGTGGCGGCCCCGACGGACGTCGCCAAGTGCGACCCGGCGAAGTCCACCCTCACGATCAGCCACCAGCCGCCCGCCACCGAGGCGGTCGCCGTCGCCAAGCAGCGCATGGCAGCGCGGTACCCGAACCTCAAAATCAATGTCAATGCGCTTCAGACCAAGACATACGACGAGTTCACCCGGGCTGTGGTGGCCGACATCGCGGTGGGCAAGCGTCCCGACCTGATCATCTCGGGGCTCGGCCAGATCCGGTTCTGGACGGAGCAGTACAAGCCCGCGCCGATCGACGCCGCCGCGCTTCCGGCCACATATCGCAAGCAGTTCCTGAGCGCGGGCACCCTCGACGGCAAGGTGTACGTGGCTCCGGCCCAGGTCTCGGTGCCGATGATGGCCGTCAACCAGACACTGCTCCGCAAGGCGGGCGCGGGCGACGCCGCCGGCATCCGCACCTACGACGACCTGATCGCGGCCGCCCGCAAGGTGACCGCCATGACCCGCCGTCCGTCGGTGACCGTGGCGACGTACAACATCCCGGACTGGCTGAGCCAGGGGTTCGTCCAGGGTGCGGGCGGAACGTTCGTCACCGGCGACGGCCGCCCCGCGTTCGGGGACAAGCTCGGCGGTGACGCGATCTCCCTGTGGAGCCGGCTCAAGCGAGAGGGCCTCGAACTGGGGATCGTCATGGACGCCGACAGCCAGGCGGCGTTCGCGGGCGGGACCGCGGCGTTCCTGATGACGTCGAGCGCCGGCATCGCGGGGCTGCAGAAGAGCATCGGCGACTCGTTCGAGTGGATGCCGGTGGACCTGCCCACCGTCAACGGGCAGCGTGGTCCCATGCCCGCCGGGGGCAACGGGTGGCTCGTGCTCAGCGACGACCCGTGCCGGGCCGCGTTCGCCAACACCATGATCGGAGACCTGCTGTCCACCGACGGGGTGATGGCGGCGAGCGGCACGGCCTACAGCTACATCCCGGTCGACTCGGCCGCCGCCGAACGGCTGCTCGCCAGCGACGCGGCGACCCCTCAGACCAAGTACGCCTGGGGCTACGACCGCGAGCTGACGCCCTGGGGCGGATGGCGGCGCGGCGAGGTGACCGGCCAGATCGTGGACGCCTTCCGCACGATGGCGCAGCGGCTGCAGTCCGGGGCCGACGCGGGGCCGACGATCCAGACCGCGGTACGGGCCATCGACAGCCTGGTCTCGGGGTAGCCATGCCCACGGTCGAGATCACCGCGATCCGCAAAACCTTCGGCGAGGTCCTGGCCCTCGACGGCATCGGCCTCACCGTCCAGGACGGCGAGAACGTCGCCGTCCTGGGCCCGTCGGGCTCGGGGAAGTCCACGCTGCTGCGAATCATCGCCGGCCTGGAGACGCCGGACGCCGGCGACGTGGCGTTCGGCGGCGTCTCCCAACGCGGGATCCCGGCCCACCGGCGGGACTGCGCGATCGTCTTCCAGCAGTTCGCGCTGTACCCGCACATGACGGCGATGGGCAACATCACCACCGGCCTCCGGTACGGGCTCGGCCTGTCCAAGAGCGCCGCCGAGGCGCGGGCCCGCGAGGTCGCCACCGTGATGCGAGTGGAGCACCTGCTCGCCCGCAAGCCGCGCCAGATGTCCGGCGGCCAGCGGCAGCGCATCGCCCTGGCCCGTGCCCTGGCTCGGCGCAGCGGCGTCGTCCTGCTCGACGAGCCGCTGTCCGGCCTGGACGCGCAGCTGCATGCCGCGCTTCGGGTGGAGATCGCGGCCATGCTGCGGCAGGTGGGCGCCACGGCCCTCAACGTGACCCACGACCAGCTCGACGCGATGGCGATGGCCGACCGGATCGCTGTGATCAACGAGGGGAAGATCGAACAGGTCGGCACACCGGACGATCTCTACGACCACCCGGACTCGCTGTTCGTCGCCGGGTTCGTCGGCAGCCCGCCGATGAACCTGCTGCCCGTCGAGTCCGAGGGCGAGTCCTCGTTCGACGCGGTCCAAGTCAAGGCGAGCGAGAGTGTCACCCTGGGGGTACGCGCCGAGCACCTGACCCTCGCCGAGCCGGCCGCCGACGCGTGGCCGGTGAGCGGGCTCGTCGTGCTCGTCGAGCCCACTGGGGTCGACCGGGTCGTACGGATGAGGACCGATCGGGGCGAGGCGATCGCGATCCGCTGCCCCGCCGGCACCGCCACCCCGGCGCCGGGGACGCGGATCACCGCATCGGCGCCGCCAGGGGCCGTGCGCGTGTTCTCCCAGCGGACCGGCCGACACCTGGGGGGACTGGACGACGCGGGGGTCGTGGTGTGCCGCCGATGACCGAGCCGCCCGCGCCCGTCCCTACGCCTGTACCCGCGGCTGGGCTACTGGTGCTGTTCGACTGGAACGGGACGCTGGTGCTCGACACCGCGCGAGCCCGCGACGCGCTCAACGACGTGCTGCGCGCGCGAGGGCTGGCGGCCCTGAGTCCGGGCGACTTCGCCGTACGATTCCGGCTACCGATGGCCGAAATGTTCGCCGCGCTCGGGGTCCGGCGGTCGGAGGCGGCCGACGCGGAGTCGGAGTGGAACGCCGCGGTCGCCCGGCGGGTGGCGCGGCCGCGCGACGGCCTCGTGGAAGGGCTCGGGCAGTTGGCCTCCCGGGGCGCCACCCTGGGGATCGTGTCCGCGGCCGCCGCCCAGGTGATCGAGACGGATCTGCTGCGGATCGGCGTGCCCACGCCGTTCGCCACGATCGACACCGCGGTGCCGGACAAGGCCCGCGCGCTGCGCGCACGGCGGGGGACGGCCCAGCGGGCGTACTACGTGGGCGACACCGTTCACGACATTCATAGCGCGCTCGCCACCGGCTACGTCCCGATCGGCGTGGCCGACGGATACACCGGCGTCTCGCGGCTGGTGGCGGCTGGCGCGACCGCGATCGTCGGCGACCTGCGCGAACTCATCGGCCTGATCTTCCGCGATCCTGGCGGTGCGGCGGAAGGCGGCGCGGCGCGCTAGCGCTAGGCCGCCAGCGCGCTTCACGGAAAACTCGGACAACTCGCTCCCGCTGATCGGCCTTTGTGTGACGGCGCTCAAACATCGTCTGCTCGTTCAGGAAACGGCCAGGGAAGCGGCGGGCGAGAAATGGCACGCTTCGGATCTCGTCTTCACCACAAAGAATGGAAAGCCGATCGAGCCGCGCAATCTCAATCGCGCTTTCGAGGCTCACTGTCGAAAGGCCGCCGTTCCTCGAATCAGGGTTCACGACACCCGGCACACCTGCGCCTCGCTGCTGGCCGCCCTCGACGTGCACCCGCGCGTGGCGATGCGCATCCTCCGCCACTCGCAGATCTCGGTGACGATGGGCGTCTACACCCAGATCGCCAGCCCAGAGACCCGCAGGGCGCTCGAACCGCTGAACCAGAGCATTGACTCCGGCTGATGGCGTTGCTGTATTTCGCTGCTGTATGAAGATCGAAGGAGCCCATTGCGATGATCGCAATGGGCCTCTGACCTGCGGAGCCGCCTTGGGGAATCGAACCCCAGACCTTCTGTTTACAAGGCGTTTCCGGGCTTCTTGTTGATCAGTAGCAATGGTATCCGGCCTGTTCAGCGGGCATACGTGAGACTCGCTGAGACGAGTGGAGCGCATCCCAGACGGCTCGCGATCACCCACTCATCACCCAAAACGAGGAGCCCGGCAATGCGAGAGCCCCGGACGCTTCTCGCGCCCGAGGCTCTCGATGATCATGCGTGAGGGCTCACGGAGTGGCGGCGGTCAGGATCCATGAGGCTCGTCGCTCGGATCAGCAGGAACTTGCGCTGATCCGAGCTGATTCCCGCAGTTCCAACACGAGGGTGCGCTAGCCGTCACGAAGTGTGTACCGCAATGCGGGCACCCTCCAGGACGTAGCTCGACTGGTTCGCCGAACGAGACAACGTCACTTTCCTCCGAGTCGGCCATCCTCACATGGTCCGTCAGCTGGGCCGGTCCATCAAGTAGCGGAGCTCGTACCTGTCCGTGGGGATCACGATGTCCGCGCCCTCAACGGGCACGAGGTTGTCGGTCCCGTCCTGGATAGCGCGGACGGTCTGCCTGATCTCTATGACCTGCACGCCGTCCGGGATGATGAGGGCGGCAGTCTCCTCCGGCGTGGGAACCCTGAAGATCAGGTGCTCCTCGACCTGTGCGATGGTCCAACCAATGGCTGCGAACCGCGCGTTTAGGCCGCTCTCGGCATGCTCGCCCTCGTGGGGGTGCTCGATCAGCGTCCCGCTGGTGATGGAGAGCGGTTCCCACGACGTAGACATGCTCATGGGCCGGCCCTCAGCGAAGACCCGGTAGTCGGTGGTCATGACGGGCTCGCCGGGGGCGATGTCGAGCCGCTGCGCGACCCAATCCGACGCGTCCATGATCCGGCTTTCGTGCTCCGCCTCCGGCACCAGGCCCGCGCGCTCGGCCTCGTGAACGTAAGTGCGCGCCCGCCCTTCGAAATACCTGTGCGGCGCGGTCCGGATCATTTTGCGGATGCGCGCGACGTAGGTGCCCTTCCCGGGGATGCCGTAGACGAGCCCTTCGGTCCTGAGCAGGTTGAGCGCGCTCTTGGCCGTGATCATGCTGACGTCGTACTTGTCGCAGATCGCCGCCGCGCTGGGCACGGGATCCTCAGCAGACAGCGTCCCCGCCTTGATCTTCTCGCGGAGCTCGCTGGCGATCCGCACGTACGCGGGCACCTTTCGAGCTGCGGCCTCGCCGTTGCCCCGTGCCATAGCTGCCCCTCCAGAATCACGCTCTAGTTGGTATGCATTGACATACCAGGTTCGGATTCACATACTTGGTATGCCATTTGAGTCTAGGCTAACAGCGATCGGCGGATTGGAAAGGCTGTGCCCGTGAACACTCCCGCCCGCCCCTTAACTTCGTCCCACCTGGGGCTCCAGCCCTGGTGCACCCGGCCCAACCGCCCGCTTATTGCCACCCCCGGACGGGAGCCAGCGTGAGCGAACTGACCCGCGAGCAAGTGATCGAACGCAACCAGCGCACACTGGCCGACCTACACCCCGACTGGGCCATCACCCCCGGTCGGCCGTGGGCTGGCCAGCCGTGGACCGCCCGCAAGGGCGGCGCTAAGGTGACAGCCGCCGACGCCATTGACATGCACGACCGGCTTCGGGAGCGGCCGTGACCGTCGCCCCGGCCGCCCCTGACGCACAGCCCATCACTTGGATGAACCCCCGCCATGGCCAGGCCCATATCCGTGCCCGCGCCGTCGACGGCGGTGGCATGGAGTACGAGCTGTGTGTCTCCGGCGACACCTACGTTGTGCGCCGCCTCACCTACGTTCAGGGCCGACTTCGGGAGGTCCACGAGAGCCCCGACGCTGTCCGGGACGTCGCCGAGCGGTTGTGGGCGGACCTCTTGGCGGGGAGGGCGCGATGAGGCTCCCCAAACTGGTGCTCGGGCGCCCTGAGCATGCCGAATTCGGGATCGACGAAGTGCTGCACGATCTGGGCCACGGTGACTGCGGCGGCTGGTCTGAACGAGGCGGGGTCGTCACTTGCGCTGAGGGCCTGGACATCCTTCAGGTGATCATCGACGGCCGGCGGCAGCGCCAGGCTCCCCTATGACCGGGGCACGGTCCGTGTGCCCCCGCCGCGGATCGTGCCCCATCCAACCCGCCCGCCGCTGCTGGGGGGTACCGGCGGACGGGTGGGCAGCCCTTGCTTGAGACATATCGGCAGGGCAAGGGCTGCCCGTCCCCCCACTTCCCCACACGGCCGTCCGGAAGATCCACCCCGGCAGTGCGGGGATGGCCCTCGCCTCCCTCACCGCGTGCCGGGGGCGAGGGCACCCCACCCCCAAGGAATGCGGCGGATACGCGTGTATCCGCCACCGGGTACGTGTACTGTCGGCCGAGCCGATCCCGTCCGGGCGCACTCCGGGGATCTGGCCCGCAGCTGCGGAACGTATCCGGCTGCTGAGTATGTGTGTCCGCCGATGGTGAGGCGGCGGATACGCCCCCACCCACCCGAACGACTTGCTCCACCCCCGGAGATCCTTATGCCTGACCTCACGCTCCCGACGATCCCGGCCGCCGTGTGGCTGCCCGGCCTCGCCGTCGTCCTCCTCCTGGTCCTCGCCGTGGTGCTGCTGGCCCGGGCGGTCGCGGCCGCGCGGCGGGTGGCCCGGATGGCGCAGTCCCGCGCCGCCGAGCTCGCGGCCGCCGATCTGGCCCGGGCCCGCGCCGCGATGTCGGCGGCCGCCGACGTGGCGGCCGAGGAAGCCGGCGACGCGATCGCCACCCTGCACGCCGCGCTGGCCGCCCGGACCGCACCGGCCGCGACTACGGATGTATCCGGGGTGCCCCGCGCCGGGGTACGTCGCCGGCTACGCGTGGACCCGCAGCGGCGCCGTGTGCCTGTGATCTACCGCCAGGCCGCGGCTACCTTCCGCCCGCTCCTGGACCGGGGCGAGCTCCCGACCTTCCGGGCGGTGATGAAGGCCCTGGGATGCGGCCAGGGCACGGCCAACACGGTACGCGCGTATCTGGCCGCGAAGCTCGCCGGCGACGAGACGACGGCGCGAAGGGTGATAGTTGAAATTTCAACTGCCGTCCGGGCTGCATAGACCGGCCGCCGTCGCGGCGCAACAGAACGGGGTCCCCGCTCCCCACCGGGAGCGGGGACCATCGGGGATTTAGACAAGCGTCTACTACGCCTCGGCCGACGGCGTGACCTTGCCGGTCCGCTCCAGCCAGGGCGCGATGGCCGTCGACCACAGCCAGGCCGGCGACCCGTTGACCGCCGGTATGGCCGGGTCGGGGAGCGGCTCGTGGCTGGGACGGGCCGCGCTGCGCTGCAGGCGACCGCCCTTGTCCCAGGCCGCGCGCCGCTTCTCCCAGGAGCGCACCGTCTCGATGGGGATGTCGACGCCGTACTGGTCGCGCGCCCGGGCCGCGATCTCGACGTAGCCCACGATGTCGGTCAGGTCTGCTTGCATGAGATGACTGTACCGAATTCTGTGCAGTTAGGCAACCCATTTCCCGAATATCACAGCATCGTAACGGTTGCCCTCAATGCACAGAAAACGGTACCGCTAGTGCACGGAATCGGGTACAGTTGTCTCAACAGCAAGGAACGAAACGAAACGGAGCCAGACATGAACACCACCGCCACCACCGCCCAGATCCCCGCCGAGCGCATCCTCCCCGGCATCGGCCGCCAGATCGTCAACCTGCACCGCAACGGCGAGTTCCTCCGCCAGGTCTCCTACCGCGGGACGGTCGAGCAGGCCAGGGCGTACGCCGAGCTCTTCATCACCCACGACACCGACCCCCGCTGGGCGGAACTGCGCGCGATCGTCCTGGGCGGCTGACCGCCAGGGCCCGGCCCCACCCCGGGGCCGGGCCTCGCCCCACCGGCAATGATGTTGAAACTTCAACTATCCACTTTCATTTCATTCGTTTCGTTTCGTTCCATTCATTTCGTTCGCACCGCAGCGAATGAAATCCCCCGAGGAGATCCCGATGAGCACCCCCGCCCCCGAAACCGTCGACGGGGTGACGCCGCTACCCCGGATGCGAGAACGCGCCCGAGCCCGGCTCGGGCACGGGCCGCCGACCGGCCTACTGCGCCGACCCAGGGCACACCGCGCAGACCGCGCTGAGCCGCCGCCGCGCGCTGGCCGGCCAGCCTGCCCTGCCCGACGATTCCGGCCGTGCCGTGACCATGAGCAAGGCGCGCGCCGCCGACCTGCTCGCCGGCGCGCAGCAGACGGCCGAGCGGCTGATCGACCAGATGACCCGCGTGGTGAACGAGCTGACCACCGTGGCGGACCCGGAGGTGGCCGAGGCCGAGGTGGAGGCCGTGCACGCGACCGCGGCCGAGCAGATCGCGGCCGCAGAGTCCCGCGCCGTTCAGGCCGAACGCCTCACGCGCTCGGCCACCGCGGCCGCCGCCGAGGCCCACGCCCAGGCCGAGGAGGCCGACCAGGTCGCCGAAGACGCGATCACCCGCGCCGAGGCGGCCGAGGCCGCCCGCGCCCAGGCCGTCGACGAGCTCGCCGCGGCGCGCGAGCAGCTGCGCGTCGAGGCCGATCAGATCCGGGCCGAGGCGGCGGCCGCGATCGAGCAGGCCCGCGCCGAGCGGGACGCCGGCATCGGCCAGGCGCACCGGGACGCCGAGCAGCTGATCGCCGCCGCACACGCCGATGCTGCGGCCGCGATCGAGCAGGCGCGTACGGAGGCGGCGGCCGCGGTG